>NZ_CDSAWY010000005.1:970000-2127276 GCF_977109285.1 Rhizobium yanglingense | reverse complement strand
GCCGCCGACATCCCGAACAGCCGCGGCGCCGGCGCTCGCGCCGACGGTATCTGACCGGGCGCTTTCACGACTGCACGCTGCGCTTCAACGACAAGGCGGCGCTCGACAATGCGGTGGCGGCAATCGACCGGCTGGAGATCGAAGAGCGCAAAGCGCGACGGCGGCGTGTTCCTCAAGGATCCGTGGGGCATCGGGCCGACGCTTTCGGCTCGAGGCAACGGCCCCTCCCCCGATCCTGCTCGGAGCCGCCACGCCCGCGCCTCGAACACCATGTCTGAACGGCGTTTCCGTCTGCCCGGCGGAAATGCGAGAAGCCGGCGTCGAGCGCCACTTTCCTGAGCCTCATCTCGCCCGTCCTGGGCGCCAAGGCCGAGGCCGACCTCCTGCGACAGCGACGCCGGGGTGCAGATCATCGTCGAAGCGCCGGAACAGACGCGCCCGACCGGATCGGAGGGTTCGTCCTTCAGATTGTCGTGGGCAAACGGCTCGACGATCAGCCAGGTGCCGCCGGGCGCGCAGCGTTTCCTCTGACATGACGGCCCGCACCGACCGGATCTCCCATGTCGCGCAGGCAATCGAACATTGCGACTACGTCCATATCCCTGCGGGGGGAAGTCGGCCGCAGTGGCCTGCCGGAAGGTGACGCGGTCGCCGACGCCTGCCTCCTCAGCCGCGCCCCTGGCTTTCTCGATCCAGGGAGCATGATAATCGAAGCCGAAGAATCGCCAGGCCGGATAGGCCTGTGCCATCAGGATTGTCGACGCACCATGGCCGCAGCCGACATCCGCGACCTTGGCACCAGCCTCGAGCTTTGCCTCAACGCCGTTCAGCGCCGGTATCCAGCTCCGAAACCAGATGCGTGTTGTAGCCGGGACGGAAGAAGCGTTCGGTGCCGCGGAAGAGGCAGGCACTATGTTCGTGCCAGCCGACGCCCCGCCCGCTGCGGAAGGCTTCGGCGATCTTCGGCTCGTCCATCCACATGGACTGCGTCACCTGGAACGCGCCGGCGAAGAAGGCGGGGCTGTCTTCTTGCGCAAGCACCATCGCCTGCCTGCTCCGGGCGTGAGATGGAAGCGGTCCGTCCCGTCGTCATAGGTTATGTAATCGGCCGCGGGCCATCGCCCAGAGCCATTCGCGCAGATAGCGCTCCTTCAGCCCGGGCTTCCTTCGCAAGCCGCGCCACATCCCGCGGCTCGCCGATCCGCCAGAGCCTTGAACAGACCGAGATCATCGCCGAGCACGACGAGCACGGCCTGCTGCAGACCGCAGCTCCGACATCGCCGACCAGCCGTTCGACCAGTCTATCGAGTCTGCGCATATCGGGTTCGCGCATGTCACCCTCCATTTTCCACCGAGGAAAGACCAGCCCGCAAAACTATTCCGAGTAGGCCGCGCCATTGTCAATTCGCCCAAACTCAGTATCCGTCGGCACGCCAGCCTGCCGGGAACCAACACGCATTCCGTGCGTTTCCGTTTCGAGCCAATGAGGCTTTCGGGGACATTCCATAGATGGGCTTGGCCAACGGGATTCCGGAAACAAGCGAAGAAGATCGGCGGGAATCGGCGAGCGGCCTGGACGAGCGCATGGGAAGACACGCTGACCACCGCGACGGAAGAGATGCCGCAGGCGCCGGCGCATCGCGTCCAGAAGGATGCGCTCGACGTCAGCATGGCCTGGGCGATGATCGGGATTTTTGGCGATCCTTGGCCTTGCCGTCCTCTACCAGATGTCGCTGATCCTGATCCCCATCACGCTCGCCGTAGTGGTAGGCACGGCACCCTCGGCACGGCCGGCGGAAAAATTGAGCAGGCTCGGCGTGCCGCGCGTCACCGTCGCCATCATCCCTTCAAGCGCTCGTTGCGCTGGTCATCTTCTTCGTCGTCAGCTCGCTTTCCGGGCCTTTGACGACGCTGACCAACCAAGCTCCGGCGTTCATCGAAAGGACGATCAACCGGCATCATGCCCTATCTGGAGCAGATACGCTGGCTGCGCATTTACCCCCGCAAGCCTCCAGAGCGGGCCGATCTCGATCAATGCGCTGCTCGAAAACACCGGAAACGTGCTGCATGTGGTGACGACAAACCTGACGCCGGCGCTCGTGCAGGCGCTGATCTTCTTTGCCGCCCTGCTGCTTTCCCTCTCCGGGCGCGTCAACCTGCGCAAGACGATCATCCTGACCTTCCGCACCCGCCCTGAGCAGCGACTTCACCGGCCATCCGCGTCATCAGCTCCGTCGAGCCGGTGCTGCGCCTTCATTTCGCAACCGCCTCGGTCATCTATGCGGCGCTCGGCGTCGTCATGGCGATGATCGCCCGGGCGGGGCGGGCTCTCGAGCGCCGGCGCTCTGGGGCTTCTTCGCCTTCCTCTCCAGCTTCATTCCCCATCTCGGCATCACCATGATGACGTTTTCCATCGCGGTCAGCGGTAATTTCTCACCCATAACGGCATCATCATCGGCCTCCTGCCGGCGGCCGCCTTCGTCATCGTGCACCTCGTGATGGAAAATCTCGGCGTTCCCCGCGCGTCATGGGCCGTTCGGCCGGAAATCAATCCCTTCATCGTCTTCGTCGCCATCATCTTCTGGACATGGATGCGGGGTGCCGTTGGCGCCATGTCTCGCTTCGCCGCTCTCGCTGATCGTCATGACGATCGTCGATGAACTCTTCATCGAGGAGAAAGTGCTGCCGGGCAATCGCCGAAGTGACGAGGGTGAGGCTGGCCCGCTCAACGCCGCATCCTCCCGACATCCTTTCAGCATCGGGAGCCTTCCTTGCGCCCTCATTCCTGTGCCCGGCACCCGAATGAGAAGGCAAGGGGCGAAGACCGCGCAAAAGGCCGCGCCACATCTCAATCATACAAATAATATGTGCTCCACTTTTCCCGCGGCACTTTCTCGCCGATCTCGTATTGCAGCTCGCGCACGTTGATGTGCTGCGGGCCGGTGATGCAGGTGTAGGAGAGGTGGTACCAGTCGCCCTGGCTGCGGAAGACGGCGCCGGGGGCTTCGAGCTTGTCGTCGCTGGGGATCGGGTCCTTGAAGGTGTAGGCGATCACCTTGTCCGGTTTGAAGCCGGTCTTGTCCTTGTTGATGCGGCTCATCGCTTCGGTGTCGCAGCTCTGTTCGAGGCGGGTGGCGGGATCGAGTTTTTCCAGCTGCTTCTTGATGGCGGGATCGACGGCGAAGGCGCAGGAGGCAAAGCTGACGAGACACAGGGACAGGACCAGACATTTCGGCATTACGGGCAAATTCCTCTTTATGCTCATGGCAGAATCCGCCCGGTCTATGGCCCTCAGCCTAAGCCAAAACGAAGCGTAAATCCCGCGCGACGGTAGCGGACTTTGTTAAACAATGCGGTGACATCAAGGCAACGTGAGGAAGCCTCCGATTTGCCGCAGGGGTTCTCGCGCCTGGCTTGGCGCTTGAACCAGCCCGCCTCCACCTCTGATCCCTCGTCGCACCCCGCAATTCCGATCCGGAGCCTTTCCTTGTCTGTTTTCAAGAACCTGCCGACCCCGCCTTCTGCCGCCAAGAAGCCCGTTTCCGATACCCGCCACGGCATCACCCGGTCGGACGACTATGCCTGGCTGCGCGCCGACAACTGGCAGGCAATGTTCAAGGATCCGTCGATCCTCGACCCCGAAATCCGCAGGCACCTGGAGGCGGAAAACGCCTATATGAACGCGGCAATGGAAGATACCGAAGCCGCTGCAGAAGACGCTTTTTGCCGAGATGCGCGGCCGCATCAAGGAGGACGACAGCTCGGTGCCGATGAAGGACGGACGCTCACGCCTACGGCACCTTCTTCGTGACCGGCGGCGAGCAGCCGCGCTATTTCCGGATCCCGCGCGACGGCGACGTCAAGGACGAGACGATCCGAACCGTTCTGCTCGACGGCGACAAAGAGGCGGTCGGCAAGATCCTATTTCCGGCTCGCCGGCCTCGACCACTCGACCGATCACAGCCGCGCCATCTGGGGCTATGACGACAGGGGATCGGAATTCTTCACGCTGAGGGTGCGCGATCTTGCGACCGGAGAAGACATGCCCGACGTGATCGAGAACACCGGCGGCGGCGGGGTCTGGGCGCCGGACGGCAAGAGCTTCTTCTATTCGGCGCTCGACGAGAACCACCGCCCGCTCCGAAGGTGCTCCACCACGTCATCGGCACGCCGCAGAGCGAGGACCGGCTCGTCTACGAGGAAAAGGATGCCGGCTTCTTCATGAGCGTCGGCGGCTCGCTGCTCGACGATTTCATCTTCATCGACATTCACGACCATGAGACCAGCGAATACCGGCTGCTCTCGACCAAGGATCTGACGGCCGAGCCGAAGCTCGTCGCCAAGCGACAGGAAGGCATCGAATATACGCTGACGGAAGGCGGCGACGTCTTCTACATCCTCACCAACGACGGCGGCGCCAAGGATTTCAAGATCATGGAGGCGCCGGTTGACAATCCCAGCAAGGAGAGCTGGCGCGAGGTCGTACCGCACAAGGCCGGAACGCTGATCATCAACCACATGGCCTATGCCCGCCACCTGCTGTGGCTGGAGCGCAAGGACGGCCTACCGCAGATCATCATCCGCGATCGCAAGACCGGCGAGGAACATGCGATCGCCTTTGCCGAGGAAGCCTATTCGCTCGGGCTTGCAGGTGCGCTGCGGAATACGACACCGACGTCATCCGCTTCTCCTATTCGTCGATGACGACGCCCTCGCAGCTCTACGACTACAACATGACGACGCGCGAGCGGACGCTGTTGAAGACACAGGAGGTGCCCTCGGGCCACAATCCGGACGACTACGTCACGCGGCGCGTCTTGCGCGCCGGCATGGGACGGCGAGCAGGTGCCGGTCACCCTACTCTACCGCAAGGATACGCCGCTCGACGGCTCGGCGCCATGCCTGCTCTATGGCTACGGCGCCTACGGCATCAGCATTCCGGCCGGCTTCAACACCAACTGCCTGTCGCTCGCCGACCGCGGCTTCGTCTATGCCATCGCCCATATCCGCGGCGGCAAGGACAAGGGCTTTGCACTGGTACGAGGACGGCAAGATGGCCTTCAAGACCAACACCTTCAAGGACTTCATCGCCGCCGCCGACTATCTGAATCAACAGAAGTTCACGTCCTACGCGAAGATCGTCGCCGAGGGCGGATCGGCCGGCGGCATGCTGATGGGCGCCGTCTCCAACATGGCGCCGGAGAAGTTCGCAGGGCATCATCGCTGCCGTTCCTTTCGTCGACGTGCTCGAACACCATGCTCGACGACAGCCTGCCGCTGACGCCGCCGGAATGGCCGGAATGGGGCAACCCGATCGAGAGCCGCGACGGCTTATGAGCAGATCGCGGCCTATTCAGCCCTACGACAACGTCAGCGACGAAGGCCTATCCGCGCGATCCTGGCGCTCGGCGGCCTGACCGACCCGCGCGTCACCTATTGGGAGCCGGCAAAGTGGGTCGCCAAGCTCCGCGACAAGACCACAAGCGCAGCGCCGATCCTGCTCAAGACCAACATGGACGCCGGCCACGGCGGGGCCGCCGGCCGCTTCCAGCGGCTGGAGGAGATCGCGTTTGAGTACGCGTTTGCAATCAAGGTGGTTGGGAAGGTGTGAGCGGGGCGAGCACGGGAATCGGCTTTCCTCATTCCTGTCCTTGTGACAGGACCCAGCCCGCGGCTCGTCCGCAGTGAACTATTCTCATGGAGTATTCTCATGGAGTTCCTGCGCGCACGGAGCCTGGGTGCGCTGGACCGCCTGTGACGAGCACGGGAATGAGGTCGCTGGGGTTGGTGCCTGTCCCGGATAACCAGAATCGTGGAACGGAGCAAACCCATGCCGGTCTATGTCGCGCTGCTTCGAGCTGTGAATGTCGGGGAAACGGGCGCTCTGCCGATGGCGGAGCTCAAGGCGATCTGCGGGCGGCTGCGCTTTACTAACGTCGAGACCTACATCCAGAGCGGCAATGTGCTTTTCCGCTCGGACGAGACCGAGGCGACGGTCGAGAGGCGGCTGGACGAGGCCCTGGCCCAGAAATTCGGCAAGAAGCCGGGCGTGATGATCCGCAGCCGCAAGGAACTGCAGAAGATTGTCGACGAGGCGCCCTTTGCCGATGCCAAGCCGAATTTCCTGCTGGTGACCTTCCTGCCCGAGGCTGCCCCCAAGGGTGCCCTTGACAATATGGTGGCGCCGGACGGCGAGGAGGCGAAGGTCGCCGGGCGCGAGATCTACGTGCATTATCCGATCGGCTCCGGAAAATCGAGGCTCAAGCTTCCGGCGCTGAAGGCCGGGACGTCGCGCAACCTCAACACCGTGCGCAAGCTCGCCGAGATGGCGGCGGCGATGGAGGATAGCGGGTAAGACGCACCGCCGAATATTTCGAGGCTGCGCCCTGCGGTCTTGCATCTCAGGCTGGGGGCTGATCGCCGGTGCCCGCGTCACGGCCCTCATCCTGAGGTGCCCGAAGGCGAAGCCGCAGGGCCTCGAAGGATTACCTGCTCGCACGCCGCCTTGGCGGTATGGATCCGCTGAATGCGTGCCTTTTGCCACCAGCGCCCATCCCATACTCATTCTTGTGCCTGTCACAGGAATCCAGCGCGCCCAAGTCCTTCAGCGCGGGAGACACACATTCAGACAAGACGTCATTCACGGCGCGGAAGCGCCGTGGCTGGATCTCTGTGAGAAGCACACAGATGAGGGAGAAAGTGGAGGCGCCGAGACTTTCTGCGCCGCATAGCCCCACGCCATGGCCGCATCCGCCGCCTCTCGCGCTAAGCCTACGCCCTCGAGACCTCCACGGAAGGCTGGAACAGCAGCTTGACGAAGGTCCTGAGCATCAGGATCTGCTCGGCAAGCGTGTTCGGTTCCTTGAGGGCCTTCGACAGCACGATGCCGCCTTCCAGGACGGAGGAGACCATGTCGGCGAGGTGGTCGATATGCACCGGCTCGCGCGGCGTGTAGACGGCCATGATCTCTTCGAACATGCCGCGGAAGCGGTGGCGCCAGGCGAGTACCGCGTTCCTGTTCGTCTCCCGTATCTCGCGGTCGAAGAGCCGTTCGTAGTAGCAGATGGTGGCGACGAGGCAGCCGGGATGGCCGTTCGGCAGATCGGAGAGCAGCTCGGACAGAAGCTTGAGGCCGAGCAGGAAGGATTGCAGCGGATCGTCCACGAGGTCGCGGGCGCGGCTGAAGATCTCGTCGTAGATCCGCTCGTCGCTTTCGATGTAGCGGTTGAGCAGTGCTTTCGCGAGTTCGTTCTTATCCTTGAAATGATAGAAAAATCCGCTCTTGGTGATGCCGGTCTCGGCAATCAGCTCCTCGATGGAGGTGCCGCCGAAACCCTTCTGGAGTACGGCCGCCTCCGCCACGTCGAGAATGCGGGTTCTCGTTTCCTCGCCCTTGCGCATCAGCCCCTCCTGTACCGCCGGTACAGTTTCTCATCGCGGCCCAACGTAGCACCCATGCCGCCTCATCCTCCCAACCGATTGATTTCAAACGGCAACTTTGGAAATCGCCAGCAGTATACCGCAAGCTGGCTAGTTTAGCAGGCTCTAATGGGGGAGAAATCTCACATGGCCGATCGATCCGACCGGTCAAACGAGGGGCGGAGCTACCGATGAGCAGAGTACAGAGACAGACTGCCGCAGTTAAGCGGCGGCACATTCATCACCGACGGTGGCATGGAAACCACGCTGATCTTCCACGAGGGCATGGAGCTTCCGCATTTCGCTTCCTTCGTCCTTCTCGCCTCGCCGGAAGGACGGCGAAAGCTGAAGGAATACTACCGGCGCTATCTCGATATCGCGCGGCAGCACGGCACCGGCTTCGTGCTCGACACGGCGACCTGGCGCGCCAACGCAGACTGGGGCAACAAGCTCGGCTATTCGCCGCAAGCGCTGAAGGCTGCAAACGAGGATGCCGTCGAATTGCTCGCCGGGCTGAGGGGCGAATACGAGCGGCCGCAGATGCCGATCGTCATCAGCGGCGCAATCGGCCCGCGCGGCGACGGCTACAAAGCGGGCGCGATGAACGCTTCGGAAGCCGAGGACTACCACGGCGAGCAGATCGCGGCTTTCGCCGGGACGGAGGCGGACATGGTGACGGCCCTCACGCTCACCAATATCGACGAGGCGATCGGGGTTGCCCGCGCCGCCAAGGCCCATGGCATGCCGTCGGCGATCTCCTTTACCGTGGAAACGGACGGCAGGCTCGTGACCGGGCGCAGCATCCAGGATGCGATCGAAACGACGGATACGGCGACCGGCGGCGCGCCAGCCTATTACATGATCAACTGCGCACACCCGACGCATTTCGAGGCCGCACTCGATCATGATCGCGGCTGGGTGAAGCGTGCTTTGCGGCATCCGCGCCAATGCCTCGATGATGAGCCATGCCGAGCTCGACGATAGCGAGACGCTGGACGCCGGCGATCCGATCGATTTCGGCAACCGCTACCGGAGGCTATTGTCCAGCATGCCGCAGCTGCGCGTGCTGGGCGGCTGCTGCGGCACCGATCACCGGCATGTCACGGCAATCTGCGAAGCCTGCCTACCGCCGCAGGCAGCGAGCGCATGAGGTGTAATGATGGTTAGGATCCAACAATGGCGGCCGAGCCACCTGCTCCGAGAAGCAGTGCGCTATGGTTTCAGCCACATACACAAGCATCAGCACGAAGCCTTCGAGCTGTTCGATGCTGGGCTGATACCCTTTGAGGGCCTCGACGGTCACCTGTTGCGGGACATCGGCATCGGTCCGAACGGGTATCATGCGCATGTCGCCGATCAGCCAACAGGAACCGACAAAACAGGGCCTGTGCATGCTCAGTGACCGATGGCGGCAGATGTGTCCGCTGCCGTGCGGCTTGCATGCGCAGCGGCGCGGCCCTACCTATGGCCTATGACCTCTGCTCTTGAAAAAGCTGCGCCTGTGCGCGCCTTTCCGTTCGACAACAGCTATGCCCGGTTGCCGCAGCACTTCTTTGCGCGGCAGGAGCCGTCGCAGGCGGCGGAGCCCTGGCTGATCAAGCTGAACGAGGAACTCGCCGCCCAACTGGGCCTCGATGTGGATCTGCTGAGGCGCGAGGGTGCCGCGATCTTTTCCGGCAATCTCCTGCCGGAAGGCGCCGAACCGCTGGCCATGGCCTATGCCGGGCACCAGTTCGGCGGCTTCGTGCCGCTGCTCGGCGACGGCCGTGCGATCCTGCTCGGCGAGGTGATCGACCGGAACGGCAAGCGGCAGCGACATCCAGCTGAAGGGCGCGGGACAGACACCGTTTTCACGCCGCGGCGACGGGCGTGCAGCACTCGGGCCGGTGCTTCGCGAATATATCGTTCAGCGAGGCGATGTATACTCTCGGTATCCCGGCGACACGGGCGCTCGCCGCAGTTTCCACCGGCCAGCCCGTCTATCGCGAAGAGGTACTGCCGGGTGCGCGTCTTCACCCGCGTTGCAGGAAGCCATATCCGCGTCGGCACCTTCCAGTTCTTCGCGGCCCGCGGCGATGCCGAAGGCATCAAGGCGCTCGCCGACTACGTGATCGAACGGCACTATCCAGAGCTGAAGGCTGCCGAAAACCCATATCTTGCGCTGCTACCGAGCAGTCTGCGAGCGGCAGTGCGGCGCTGATTGCCCGCTGGTTGCATGTCGGCTTCATCCACGGCGTGATGAATACCGATAACATGTCGGTCTCCGGCGAGACGATCGACTTCGGGCCGTGCGCCTTCATGGATGCATATCGATCCCGGCAACCGTCTTCTCCTCGATCGACCATCACGGTCGCTATGCCTATGCCAACCAGCCCGGCATCGGCCAATGGAACCTTGCGCGCCTCGGCGAGACGCTGCTGCCGCTGATCGATTCGGAGTCAGGACAGGGCCGTCGAGCGCGCCAACGACGTTCATTGCGGACTATGGCAAGCGGTTCCAGGCAACATTGGCTTTCCGGCATGCGCCGCAAGATTGGTCTGGTCTCGGAAGAGGACGGCGATCTGGACCTGATCCAGTCGCTGCTGGCGCTGATGCAGGACGGAAAGGCGGATTTCACGCTGGCCTTCCGGCGGCTATGCGCGCTTGCCGGCGACGATGCGGCGGAGACAGCCTTTACCGCGAGCTTCCGCGAGCCGGAGGCCTGCGGCGAATGGCTGGCACGCTGGCGCGAGCGGCTGTCGCGCGATCTGCAATCACCGGCCGAACGCGCGGAGGCGATGCGCAAGGTCAACCCAGCCTTCATCCCGCGCAATCATCGCATCGAGCAGGCGATCGTTGCCGCGACCGAGGACGGCGACTTCTCGCTCTTCGAGGCGCTGCTGACGGTTCTTTCCAAGCCCTACGACGACCAGCCGATGTTTGCAGCCTACATGGAGCCGCCGAAGCCGGAAGAGCGGGTGCTAAAGACGTTTTGCGGGACGTGATATGTCTCTGGGCGGCGGCTGTTCAGATCGGCCGCGACATGAAGACTTCGGTATGCGCGATGCTGTCCGGCATCTGGCGGAACGGCGTGCAGCGTGTGAAGTCGAAGGCTTCGTAGACCGAGATCGCGTTCTCCATATAAACCGTCGTGTGAGCCACGATTGCGCGGCGATGGCCTTTTTCGACTTCAGCCAGGACCACTCGCATCAGCGCACTGCCGATGCCCTTGCCGCGGAATTCGGGATCGACGTAGAACTTGCGAATCTCCATGGTTGCGTCATCGAATGGAGCAAAGGCCAGGCATCCCGCGGGCGAGCCCTCCCATCTGGCGATGAACATCATGGCGTCCGCCGAACTGTATCTCGCGGCCAGGCTGCTGCTCGTTTCGCCGTGGTATATGGCCAGCACTTCTTCCGCAGCGACGCCATAGGCCTGCACCTCGGCCGCATCCCAGGCCGCGAGCGCATCGCAGAATCCCGCGGCAATCTCAAAATCCGCCGCACCAATCGCCCTGGAAACAGAAATCATCGCATAATCCCCTGTACCCGATGATGCGGTTGCATACCATGGCTGCGTGTTTCTTGCGAGCTGGAAGCGAGGGTTTTGCGATTGTTCACGCTGCACGGGCGGGTACTACAGGCGCCTTTGATGAATGTGAGCGTTCCTCACTTTTTCTCATTTATGCTTGTCACACGAGCCCAGCCACAGCGCGTCTGCGCCGTGAAATGACTCGCTCACGATAAGGAGTCTCGGCGCCAGGGACATGGCGCTGCTGGATCTCTCTGACAAGCACGGGGATGCTGGAGGACGAAGGGGATGGGGACTACGAGGAGCGTTGCATGCGAGGCGATACGGCCGCCCATCCATGCCTCCCTGCGCCAAATGTGACCATTGAACGGCAGCGCCTTCGCCCTAAGTCGCTGATTCGGCGGAATTGTCCCCATCCCACCATGCCCAGCTCACCTTAGCGGGAGACCGGCTTTATGGCGATCGTCATTACTTCCATCCTTTTTCTTGTCATCGGACTGGTTCTTAGCGGCGGCGGGCTGTGGCTCGTGACGCTCGGCGGCAGCGTCTTCTATTTGTTTGCAGGGTTGATGTTCCTTATCACCGCAGCGCTGCTTTTCATGCGCAAGGCCACGGCGCTCTGGGTCTATGCGGTGCTGGTTGCCGTGGCGCTCATCTGGGCGGTGTGGGAAGCCGGGTTCGACTGGTGGCAGCTCGGGCCGCGCGGCGGCTTGATCATTCTGCTCGGGCTTTGGCTATTGACGCCGTGGATCCGAAGGCCGCTCGGGTTTTCGAGCCCGAGCGGCCTTCCCTACCCTGCCAATCCCTGGCCGCTCGCCGTGCCGGTGATCATCGCCATTCTCGTTGCCGGTTATTCGATGACGACCGATCCGCATGATCTTGCCGGCGATCTTCCCAACGAGGTCGTGGCGGCAGCGCCGCCCTTCGGCGGCAATGTGCCGGACGGCGAGTGGCATCAATATGGTCGCACGCCTTTCGGCCAGCGCTATTCGCCGCTCGACCAGATCAATAAGGACAATGTGAAGGATTTGAAGGTCGCCTGGGAGTACCAGACCGGCGACGTGAAGCGGCCTGACGATATCGGCGAGACGACCTATCAGGTGACGCCGCTCAAAGTCGGCGACACGCTCTATCTCTGCACACCGCACAACTGGGCGATCGCGCTCGACGCCAAGACCGGGAAGGAGAAATGGAAATACGACGCCAATTCCGGCATGAACCCGGACCGGCAGCACCAAACCTGCCGCGGCGTGACATACTATGCCGATCCGGCCGCCGCGGCCGGCCAGCCCTGCGCCGCACGGGTCTATCTGCCGACGTCCGATGCGCGGCTGATCGCGCTCGATGCAGCCGACGGCAAAATCTGCGAAAGCTTTGCCGACAAGGGCGTGCTGCATTTGGAGACCGGCATGAAATACAACCCGGCCGGCTATTATTACTCCACCTCGCCGCCGGTCGCGGTCGCCGGCAAGCTTATCATCGGCGGGGCCGTCAACGACAACTATTCGACAAAGGAGCAATCCGGCGTCATCCGCGCCTTCGACATCAATACCGGCGCACTTCTCTGGAACTGGGATTCCGGCAATCCGGATCAGACCGCACCGCTGCCCGAAGGCCAGACCTACGTCACCAACTCGCCGAACAGCTGGTCCGTCTTCAGTGTCGATGAAGGGCTAGGCTCCGTCTATATCCCGCTCGGCAACCAAGTGCCGGACCAGCTCGGCATGAACCGTAGCGCCAATGTCGAAAAGTTCTCCTCCTCCGTCGTGGCGCTCGACATCAATACGGGCCAGCTGAAATGGGTGCAGCAGTTCGTCCACCACGACCTCTGGGATATGGACGTGCCGGCGCAGCCCGTGCTCTTCGACATGACGAAGCCGGACGGCAGCGTCGTTCCGGCTCTCGTCGCCCCGACGAAGCAGGGCGACATCTACGTCCTCGACCGGCGCAACGGCGAGGCGATCATTCCCTTCAAGGAAATCCCGGCGCCGGGCGGCGCGATCCCCGAGGACCATACGGCGCCCACGCAGCCGATCTCCGACCTCAGCTTCTCGCCCGATCCGCTGAAGGAAAAGGACATGTGGGGGATCACGCTCATCGACCAGCTCGCCTGCCGCATCGCCTTTCACCGCTACAAATACGAGGGCCGCTATACGCCGCCCTCGGTGGAGGGAACGATCGTCTATCCGGGCAATTTCGGCACCTTCAACTGGGGCAGCGTCGCGGTCGATCCGGAGCGGCAGATCATGTTCGGCATGCCGACTTTTCTCGCCTTCACCTCGAGGCTCGTTCCGGCCGCCGAGATTCCGCCGCGCGGACAGGACGAAAAGGGCAGCGAGCAGGGCCTGAACCGCAATGACGGGGCGCCCTACGGCGTGTTCATGGGACCGCTCCTCGGCCCGCTCCAAATCCCCTGCCAGGCGCCGCCATGGGGCTATGTCGCGGGCGTCGATCTCCGGACCGGCAAGATCGCCTATATGCACAAGAACGGCACCGTTCATGACATGACGCCGCTGCCGCTACCCTTCAAGGTCGGCGTGCCGGGTATCGGCGGGCCGATACTCACCAAGGGCGGCCTCGCCTTCCTCGGCGCTGCCGTCGACAACTACCTGCGCGCCTACGACGCCACCAACGGCAACCAGCTCTGGCAAGCGCGTCTCCCAGCCGGCGGTCAGGCAACGCCGATGACCTATACGGCCAGCGACAACAAGCAATATGTCGTCATGGTTGCCGGCGGGCATGGGTCGGTGGGGACAAAGCCCGGCGATTACGTGATCGCTTATACGCTGCCATAGGCGTTACGGGGTTGGGTGCCGCTATAATGCGGCCACCACATCAAGCCGCAAAATTTAATCGCCGCCTCCTCAAGAACAACCTGAAATGGAAGCAAAAGCTTGCGCATATTTTGCCGCCCATGGTCTGCCTGCAATCATTAAGGAAGTCTTTTCATGGAAATCGGGGGAAGCCTTTGAAGGCCTTTTCAGTCCTTATAACCTCGCCGGAGAGCAGCGCGCCAAGCGAGAGCGGCGGTAGACTGCAGCTGAGCTAATAAAAGGGCCTTCCATTTCCAGCGCCATGTGGACGATGCAGCCCGCCGGGCGACACGACGATTGCCGAGGAAACCGAAGCCGATCTCGCCGCCCAAGAAACACCATGCCGAGTTGGTCGACGAGGCACGACAATGCCAGCCAAGAAACGACGGACCGCAAGCGCGTTTTCAAGGAACCCGGTATACGCGAAGATGACCTTGCCGCCATACAGCCTGAGGAACGCGACGCAAGCGAAAAGCAGATTGGCGAGGCGATCAAGCGCGAGCTTTCCGGCATCGACAGCCGAGACGGTACCGAGAGCACCGCTTCCGGGTCTCAGGCGGCCGACACCCAGGCGGCGAACAGACCGCCTAAGTTCGCAAAGTGATTCAAGACGATGCGGCGGAGATTCATATCTCCGCCGCATGCCTTTGAATTTGCTGATTATCGCGCCATGCCCGCGACGATCTTCGCGACCTCGGCAAAGACGGGGTTCAACTCCTTCACCGGCGCCGTCGCCTCGGCGATATAGGCCGTCACGAGGACCGGGCCGCGGCCCTTCGGCCAGATGATGGCGATGTCTGCAGCGGTACCATTGTCGCCCGTGCCGGTCTTGTCGCCCACCTTCCAGGCTCCCGGCAGACCGGCGCGAAGACGTGCATCGCCCGTGGTGTTCGCCACCATCCATTCGATCAGCTTTTCGCGTGAGGGTTCGGACAGCACCGATCCGAGCGCGAGGTTGCCGAGCGTGTCGAGCATCGCGTCCGGGGTCGTCGTGTCGCGTGGATCGCCTTTCTTGCCTTCGTTCAGCGCCGTCTCCCAGCGATCGAGGCGGCTCGCGCGGTCGCCGATCGAGCGAAGCCATTTGGTGAGCGCCTTCGGGCCTCCGACGCTTTCAAGCAACAGGTTGCCGGCGGTATTGTCGCTCAGCGTAATTGCCGCCTTGCAAAGATCGCCGACGCTCATCCCCTCCCCGCCAACGTATTTTTCCGTTTCCGGCGAATAGGAGACGAGCTTGTCCTGGTCATAGATCACGCGGCGCTCGAGGTTCTCCTCGCCCTTGTCGACGCGCGAAAGCACCATGGCCGAGGCGAGCACCTTGAAGGTGCTGCACATCGGGAAGCGTTCGGTTTCGCGATAGCCGAGCGTGACCTTTGTTTCGGTGTCGATGACGGAAACGCCGAGCCTGCCGCCGGTGCGCTTTTCAAGCTCCGCCAACCGGCGCTCAATGTCGTCATCGGTTTCGGAGGCGCGGGCGAACGAGGCAAGGGAAAGTGCGGGAAAGAGCATCGCCGTCTTCAAGATCGTGCGGCGATGGATTGAAAAGTCATTCATGAAATCGCTCCGGCTGAATCAACAAGCCAACGAGCTAGGCCGCGATTGTGGCGCCTTGTCGTCGCCTTTGCGGCGTCGTCAGGCCGCCTGCAATTGCGTGACCTCGACGGTCACGTGCGAGAGCTCGTCCAGGCTTTCGAGCTTCGCCTTGTAGAAAGAAGGCTCGCGCGGCTCGGACGTCGCGACGGCGACGATCGCGGCGTGGTGGCCGGGGCCGAGCTGCCAGACATGTAGGTCCGTGATGCGGTCGCTGCCGGTTTCGATCACCTTGCGGATTTCGCCTGGCAGCTCCTCGCCGTCCGCGATCGCATCGAGCAGCACGCGGCCGGTGGACTTCATCAGGCCCCAGGACCATTGCGCGATGATGAGGCCGCCGACGATGCCCATCAGCGGATCGAGCCAGAGCCAGCCGTAAAGGCTTCCGAAGGAAAGGGCCGCAATCGCAAGCACCGAGGTCAGCGCATCGGCGAGGACATGGGTGTAGGCGGCGCGCATGTTGTTGTCGATGGTCCCGGCGCGGTGGGGACGGTCGCCGTGATCATGATGCGCATGATCGCCGTGGTGATGATGGGGACTGTGCCCGTGGCGATGGCCGCTATCCTTCAACAGCCAGGCGCTGACGAGATTGACGGCAAGGCCGATGACGGCGACGCCGATCGCCTGGGCGAAGCTGATGGGTACCGGACTGGCGATGCGCAAGACGCTCTCCCAGGCCATCAGCAGCGCGATCATGGCAAGAATGATGGCGCTTGCGAAACCCGCCAGATCGCCTAGCTTGCCGGTGCCGAAGGTAAAGCGCGGATTGCGAGCCTGCTTGCGGGCATAGAGATAGGCAACGGCGGAGATCAGAAGCGCACTGGCATGCGTCGACATGTGCCAGCCGTCGGCGACGAGCGCCATGGAGCCGAATATTGTGCCGGCGCCGATTTCCACGACCATCATCACCGCCGTCAGCGCGATCACAAACCAGACGCGGCGCTCGTTGCGCTCGTGGCCAGCACCCAAGAAGACATGGTCGTGTTCCAGCGTTTGCGTGCTCATCGCGCGCTCCTTCGATTTCTTCAGCGGATGTAGGTCCGCAGCACTTGCGAAATTTCCTCGACCGCCTCGGCGCGGGCCTTCTCGTCGGCCGCATGCAGCACGTGCTCGTGTAGGTGATCCTCCAACACCTGGCCGGTCAGCCCGTTCAGCGCGCCGCGGATCGAGGCCAGCAACTGCAGGATGTCCCCACAGGGGCGCTCGGCCTCCAGAGCGCGCTCGACGGCTTCCAGCTGGCCCTTGAGGCGGCTGACGCGGGCGATGAGCTTTTTCTTCTGACGGGTGGTGTGCGACAAGGGGCTGCTACCATTTAAGTATAGGGGGCTATAGTATATGCAGCAGCCACGAAAGGGAAGCCTATCCTTGGCTTTCCATGTGATGTTCGACGGGCGGAACGGCAAAGACCACGTTGCTGACTGGCGCTGCCCATCCTTCCCGCCCTCGTTCCGGTCCTTGCTGCAGGAACAGGAATGAGGAGAGTACGGGATGGGCGCTGGTGGCAAAAGGCATGCATTCAGCGGATCCATACCGCCAAGGCGGCGTGCGAGCAGGTAATCCTTCGAGGCCCTGCGCCTTCGCCTTCGGGCACCTCAGGACGAGGGCCGTGCGGCGGGCGCCGGCGAGCAGCCTTTATCCTGAGATGCAAGCCCGCAGGGCGCCGCCTCGAAAGACGAGGGCGGTCATGGGGTGCGGTTTTCCTTGCGTCCCTTATCCACCGGCTTGATGAGCCCGCTTCTTGGGCTGCGGATTCTGTCCGTTCCGGATCGCTACAACGTCTTCGCACCCGCCATCTTGGTGAACACCTGCACGCGTTTCCAGCGCAGCGTGCCGGGCTTGTATTTCTTCAGCCACTCCTGGGTCTCGCTCTCGTCCAGAAAGAGGCTTGCACTGGTGTCGGCCGAGGCATTCGCTTGCCCGTCGCTCCGCCCGGCCATGACCTCCTGGATCGAGCGGAAATAATAGTGGTTGAAGAGCCGGTTGAACTCGGTGAAGTAGATGTCGGCCACGCGTTCGCTGCCGCGGATCAGCAGCATATTCTCGTCGTTGTCGTTGGTCGAAGCTTCTGAAAAATTCGCCGAACCGGACACGACGATCGGGTCGGCGCCGAGCGGGTCCTTCAGCAGAAATTTCGAGTGGACGTAAGCCACATGCTGGTTGAGCCCGAGCGCCCTGGCATTGGTTTCCCGCGTCCACTGGTAGACCGGATCGCGCAGGAACGATCCCCAGGCCTGATAGACGTTGTGTTTCGCATTCAGCGGCACGAAGGGATCGCTGGCACGGGGATTGGGCTTGTCCTGCTTTTCCAAGAGCAGGAAGATCACGGGGCGCTGCGGCATCTCGGCTTCCGTGTTGTCGACCAGCGCCGTCTTGAATTTCTTGCCGATGCCGAACGCAAGCGTGATGCCGCCGTAATCGGTGGAGGAATTCGAGCGCGTCGACAAACATGTCGAGCACCTTGCTTCCTGACTGCGGACTGAAGACACTCGATACGCCTTTCGGAATATTCTCCCAGTCCGCCGGAATCGGCGCCAGCCCCATCACGGCGTCGCGATAGGCCTTGCGCTTGGCATCGGATACGGCTCTCGTTTCTCCCTCAACTGCGCCCGGATCGCTTTCGAGCGTCTTCCAGTAAGCCACAAAGGCGGCCGCAACATCCGCATTGCGCACCCAATGGCCGACATTCGTCTGCCCGTGGATGCCGCCCGGCGACATGTTGGTCGATCCTGTCCAGACTTCCGCCGGCTTCTGCGCAGCACCTTTCAGCAGGACCAGGAACTTGTTGTGCTGGATGCTGTTCGGATTGTTTTCGCGCCAGCGGGCAATCGCCGTCGCCGGAAGCCCGGCGTCTTTGACCATAGCCTTGTTGTCCTCGCGCGGAAAGCTCGGATGGAACTTTCCCTTGCTGTCGGTGCGTTCGTTGTTCTTCGCGTCGAGGACGAGCTTTACCACGACGCCGCGATCGATGGCGGCCTTCAGGCGCTCGGCGACAGGCAAATAGCGGAATTCGTAGAAGCATCCGAGGAGCGTGTCGCCGGCCTGCGCCTGATCGATGAACCTGAAAAGCGCCTCGTCGAGGTCGCGGCTCAGCCATTGCAACGCTTCAAGACGCTTCTCCGCCGGCTGCAGATCGTCAGGCTTTTCGTTGCCGAAGCGGCGTTGATAGGCCTGGCTGCTGGCAACGCCGCGGTTGAAGAAGATATCGTGCTCAAGCTCCGTAAAGAGCGGCTCAGTCCTGACCACGATCTTCACCGGCGGCGCGCTGCGGTCGATGTTCTTCGGCTTGCCTTTCAGCGGATAGAAGAAATACTCGTATCGCCGGTCCGGCTTTGCCGTGAAGTCGTCCCAGACGAAACTCTGCACCGGGTGATCGTAGGTCGTGACGACCGTTTTTTCGTCCGGCTGCGGGATGACGCTTGCGAAGACCTTCATGCCATGGACGAAATAGCGCTGGCTTTCCGTGGGGTCGCAGCGCTCGACCGCGAAACCGAGCAGGCCTTTCGTATCGGCATTTTGGTAATCGACGGCAAACGAGACGGTGTTGACACCGGTGACCGCGAAAATGCGATATCCTTCAACTTCCTTGGAAACGAAACGCATGATGCCCCTCCGTAAAAGCGTTCGTCTGGAATTATGGGATTTTCTACATAAGGCTGCAGCGCCACACTACGCAACTTAACAGATAGTATCCACGGAAGATGACGCCCCATTGACAAATCGCGCGTTCTGGAGAATCTATCGCGCATGATCAACAACGCGCACATCACCAGCACGTATTTTTGGCTGTACCTGTAAAGGGCGGCCGGACAGATCATATTGTCAACAAGCCGCCGTCAGGCGGCTTTGTTGTAATCGGCAGCGTCCTGACGGCAGAATACCAAACAAGGACGCGAAAGCCATGATTGCAATCGAAGACAGCGAAATTTCATTGATCCGTCCCCCGGTGGTGACGATCCGCACGGCGAAACCGCGGGACCTGCCGGCACTCAACGAGATGATCGCCCTGCTTGCCGCCCATCACGGCGATGCGGCGATCGCCACGCCCGAGCAGTTGGAACGCGACCTTTTCGGCCCGGTTCCATGGATCACGGCGCTAGTCGCCGAAACCGGCGACGGGCTGATCGGTTACGCCATCCTGGTGCCGCTCTACAGGGCGCAGGAAGGCAAGCGTGGCATGGACCTGCACCACCTCTTCGTGCGCGACGGCCATCGCGGCCACGGCATCGGTCATCACCTCGTCAACCGCGCCCGCGAAACCGCGAGGAATGCCGGTTGCGATTACCTTTCAGTGAGTGCGGCGACCGGAAACATCCAGGCACACCGTTTCTATCAACATATGGACTTCACCCCTCGCCCGGTCACCGGCATGCGCTATATGCAGGCGCTGGCTTGAGCGCCTGCCGCTCCAACGGACGAGGGAGAGACAAATGACACGGCTTGCTGTGGTTCTGACGGAGGCTTTCGCGGACTGGGAGGTCGGGCAGCTGACGGCTTCCGCCCGCACCGAATTCGGCTTCGACGTGGTGACGGCGGCGCCCGGTGGCGCCGAGGTGCGGTCCATGGGCGGCCTGCGCGTGACGCCTGATACGGCGGCCGAAGCACTGCGGGCGGAGGCGTTCGACGGTCTGGTGCTTTGCGGCGGCATGATCTGGGAGACTGAGAAGGCGCCGGATCTAAAGCCCGTCATCGACGATTTCATGGCCCGCGGCAAACTGGTTGCGGGGATCTGCGGCGCAACGCTGGCGCTTGCCAAGGCGGGCGCGCTGAACAATGCGGCGCATACCAGCAATGCCTTGCGTTTCATCGCCGACCTGCCCGGTTATTCCGGGCATGCGCATTACAAGGACGCGCCGGCGGCGGTGCGCGACGGGATGCTGGTCACCGCCCCCGGTTCCGCCCCGACCACCTTTGCCGCCGAAATCTACCGGGCGCTCGACTTCCGCAATGAGGATCTCGACCAGTATCTTTTGATGTTTGGCGCGGAGCACCAGCCGAAGGCTGCGTGAGGCTCAGGCGGCCAACTTTCCGGCCGCTCTCGACAGTATCACTTCCGCCCATTGGTCGAGGCTCTCGACGCGGAACATCGTTTTGCCGGAATATGACTTATGCGGTTTCTTGCCCGGCTTACGGCAGGTTTCGATATAGTCGTCGGCGGCCGGCGTGCGTCCTTGATCTGACCGCGCTTCGCCTCCTTCGCCAGATGCGGTCGATGGAAGAATGACAACTGACCGTCTTTCTCGAAGGGACGCGCGCGAACCGTTGCCTTCGATGACCACGCATCCGACTGCGACAGGTAGGCTCTCGGCATCGGCCAAGGCGATCGTGGCCAGGGACCAGGTCACGAAAGACCGCTTCCACGGTCTTGCGCTGGCGATCGTTCATGCTGGCATGACGAGATGCTATCACGTTTTGCAAGCATCATCGGCTCGGCACCGCCTTCAAATACGCGGCGATCGCTTCGAGATCGCCTTTCGGCAGATGCGCGAGACTCCGCTGGACCTCGGCCATCGAGCCGCCGGCGGTGTCGAAGTCCGGGGTGAAGCCGGTTTCGAGGTAGTTGGTGATATCGGCCTCGCTCCAGGAACTGATGTCCTTGGAGCCCGGGGTGATGTTCGGGATACGGCCACGACCTTCCGGATTCGGAGCGCCTGCGAGCCACATATTGGGCTCGAAGCCGCCGAGCGCGTCACGCGGCGTATGGCACTCGCCGCAATGGCCGGGGCCCTCGACGAGATACCGGCCGCGCTTCAGCTTGTCGTCGGCGTTGGCGAGCACGATACGGGGCGCGTCGTTGAAATAGAGGAGCTTCCAGCCGCCAAGTGCGAGCCGGATATCATAGGGGAACGGCAGTTGGTGCGGCGGCGCGACATTGCCGCTCTTGGGCAACGTCTTGATGTAGCCGAAAAGATCGTTGACGTCCTTGTCGCTCATGCGCGCATAGGAGCCATAGGGGAAGGACGGATAGAGGTGCTGGCCGGCGGGGGTGATGCCGCGCTTCATGGCATTGCCGAATTCGGCGAGCGTCCAGGAGCCGATGCCCGCCTTCTCGTCCGGCGAGATATTCGGAACATGGAAAATGCCGAAGGGGCTCTTCAGCGCAAGACCGCCGGATAGGGTGAGCTTGGCATCGCCTTCGGAACCGGGAGCGGCATGACAGCCGACGCAGCCGCCCGCCCAGAACACCGTTTCGCCGTTCTTGACATCCGGCGTGCCGAGGTTGGCCCAATGGCTTTCCGGCAGCGGGTTCGGCGCGGTGACAAGATAAAAGGCCGCACCGCCGAGGGCGACAATGCCGACAAGACAAAGCACAAACCGGATGAACCTGCGGACCATGCCGCTCCCCTTTTCAGCGACTGCAACGCTCTAGGATAAACCGGTCCACACCTACGGCAAGGCAGGCGCGGACCGATGGATTCGGATGGGGACGGCTAGCGCTTAATCCGTCTTTATGCGGTAATTCTCATGACAGCCGCCGCAATTGGTACCGAGCGTTTTCAACGCACCGCCGACACCGGCAGCGTCGGCCGGAAGCTGCGCGAGGATCTTCTCGGCGTCGCTACTCAGCTTTGCGGCGCGCGCCTTGAAGTCATCCATGTTTTCCCAGATCTTCGGGCTCGCCGCCTTGTCGCCGGTTTCCGTGCCCGGCTTGAACTGGTCGGGGAAGACCTTGGCGGTTTCAGAGATCGTCGTCAGCGCTGCCTTCACCACCTCGGCATCATAGGGCTTTTCGCCCTTGGCGATTGCCGTCATGGCGCCAGCCGAGCCGCCGACCTTCTTCATCAGCGCTTCGCGCGCTTCATGCGTGCCCTCCTGCTGGGCGAAGACCGCCGTCACCCCCATGCCGGCAACGAGCACAGCCGCCGCAATTGTTTTGAAATTCATATGTCCACTCCTCTCGATACCGAGGCCTCTCCGAGCCCGGCGCCTGATATTCGCGGCCGCATGATGGCAAAATTATACGGGGCGCGAAGTAACAAGTGGGTGATATGGCAAGGAATTCAAAATGGTAATGAACCCGCAATCCTCATCCCGGTGCCTGTCGCAGGGTTCCAGCAGCACCATGTCCATGGCGCGGGAAACTCATTTTAAGAAGGAGAGGTCATTCACGGCGCGTCCGCGCCGTGGCTGGACTTCCGTGACAGGCACAGGAATGAGATGCGATCGGTCAAGTCTCGCTACCTATCTGCTCCTCGCACTAGGCCACCGCCTTCCAGCCATGCCAGGCAGTCAGTAGCGAGACGGCGATCAACAGTGCTCCGGCGGCGCGGCCGACGATGATGGTAGCGCCGGGATTGGAGATCAGCAGCGTTCGACTTCGCGCAGCGGTGAGCGCCACTGCGCCGTAGATCGCGAATTGGGTCGCAAGCGTCATGGCGCCCATGATAAGGCCCTGCAGCCAGATCGGCCCGTAGACGGGTTTGAGGAACTGCGGATAGACAGCGAGCATGAAGAGGTAGGCCTTCGGATTGATGAGGCAGGTGATCGCGCCCTGCCGGAAGGCGCGCCAGCCGGAGCGCAGGCTCCCCTCGCCGACCGTATCCACGGTGATCGAGCTGCGGATCAGCGTGAAGCCGATCCAGATCATGTAGGCAGCGCCCAGGAAAAGCAGCGGGTTGAAGAGCGAGGGAAGCAGGCTCGCGAGGATGCCAACGCCGATTGCGCCGTAGAGCGAATGCACCGCGCCGCCCGCCATGATGCCTGCCGTTGCCGCCATGCCGCGGCTCCTGCCACCGGTCAGGGAATTGGCGAGCACGAAGAGCATGTCCATGCCCGGCACGATGATGATGCCGAAGAGAAGGGTGAAGTAGAGCCAGAGGTTTTCCGTGTAAGTCATGTCAGGTGTCTGCCTTCGAGCCGGCGGCCATTTTGGCGGACCGCCTTGGATTTCAATTCGATAGGCAGTGCTATACCAAAGCCCAACTGACAGTGTATTGTCAGGAGCCTTGGAGGAAACCGGCAAAATGCGCAAGGCATCACGCCTTTTCGAGATCATCCAGATCCTGCGGTTGGCAAAGAAACCGGTGACGGCGCAGGCGATGGCGGACGCTCTGGAAGTGACGGTGCGCTCCATCTATCGCGATATCGCCGCACTGCAGGGGATGCACGTGCCGATCGAGGGCGGGCGCGGCATCGGCTATATCATGCGCCCCGGTTTCGACCTGCCGCCGCTGATGTTTTCTATCGAGGAATTGGAGGCGGTCGTGTTGTCGCTCGCGCTTTTGGAGCGTACCGGCGACGCGGAGCTGAAGCAGGCGGCAAAGCGGGTGAATCAGAAGATCGCAGGCGCGGTGCCGGTACCGCTGCGACAGGCGATGGAGAACAAGGCGCTCTTTGCCTGGGGCACCGTCGCGCAGCCGCCTGCGGGCTTTGATCTCGGCATGGTGCGCCGGGCGATCCGCGACGAGCAGAAGCTGGCGCTTAACTACCGCGACGAACTGGGACGTGCCACCGAGCGCACCATCCGCCCGATCGCGCTGATCTACTATTCACACTACGCCAATATCGTCGGCTGGTGCGAACTGCGCCAGGCCATCCGCAATTTCCGCAGCGACCGCGTCGAGCATTGCGAAGCGGCCGGCGCCTTCTTCCGGGGCGAAGGCGACGGGTTGCGCGAAGAATGGATGAACGGCTGGGCGGAAAGACCGCTTGCCGTCTCATCCTAACGCTGAAACACGGCTGGGCTCTGCCGGGCGATGTGTCAGGCGGCGACGGCGGCGACGAGCAGGATCAGGCTGACCAGGCCGAAGGCGGCGCGCAGAAGGTGGGAGCGCTCCCAGCGGTCGCGCAGGACGGTCCAGTCCGGCGCTTCGGCGTCCCCATGGGACCTGAAGCTGAAAAAGCGTTTCCCAGCTCCTTCCGGCTGATTTTCCTTAAGCCAGAAATTGTTTACCGGATGCGTCACCATCCAATAGATCACGTGCATGGCGAGCAGCGCCACGAAAGCGCCGGCGGTCAGCCAGTAGGTGCCGCTGAAAGGCGGCATCATCACGATCAGCGCCAAGATCATGATCAGGCCGAGCGGCTCGGCGACGCCGCCGAAGGTAAAGCCGGGATAATAGATGGGCTGCACGGCAAGGTACTGCTCCTTCGACAGCCGCATCTTGCCCGGAAGCTCGAGCGCATGGGCAAGGGCCAGTGCCATCGCGACGGCGACGACGAGAACAGTCAGTATTTCAAGAGCCTGGAACATCGGTATGGCCTCCTGAAGGGTCTCATGCCTAACTTTTCAGGAGCAGCATCGGTTCCATCCGGGGGATAACCATGGCGGCTCTACAGCGCCAGCGTGCGGCTTTCCTCGCGGCCGAAACCGCGGATTTCGAGGCGGCCGTCGAAGACCTCGACGATGGCGAAGGTGTTTTCCGTTTCGGTGTCGACCATGCCCTTGAAATTGACGAAGTGGCAGCCGCCGGTCTTGCCGTAGTTCCCGACGTGGTTGTGACCGCAAAAATAGGCAACGGCGTTGTCATGGCCGGAAATGAGATCGATGATGCGTTCCCGGTCCCACATGTCGTGCTCGTTCGGCGGATAGACGGGATAGTGGTTCATCACGATCACACGCTCGCGTGCGGCTTCTGCCGCATCCAGTTGGGCCGCAAGCCATGCGAACTGCTCATCGCTCAGTGATGCATTCCAGCGATGGGCGTTGATCGCGCCAGTTGCCGCCAGCGCCGCCAGACGCTCGGTTGCGAGTTCGCGGTACGGATGCCCTTCCGGCGGCGCGGACGTGCTGACTTCGTTGCCGTTCAAAACGACGAAACGCCAGCCACGGCACGAGAAGGCGTAATAGGGCGACGGCAGACCGACGCGCGCGGAAACAGAGGCAAGATGCTCCGCCGGGACCGCGAAATCGTGATTGCCGAGCAGGAAGAGGTTCTCGTGGCGGAGCTTTTCGTAGACCGGCAGGATATCGTCGAAGCTCTCCCAAATCCCGTCGATGAGATCGCCGAGCGTCATCACGAAGCTCAGCTCCTCGCCGTTGAAAACCTCGATCGCTTCGGCGAGCTTCGCGAGGCTGTTGGCATAATAGCGGTCCATCGCGGCATTCGGCGCGATCGCTGCATATTGCGGGTCGGCAATGATGCCGAAGCGGAAAAGGAGAGTGTCCGAGGAAGGCATGGCGGTTGCTTTAGGAGCGTCGGATGACAGGGCTGTAGGGAGCGGAAACGAAAACACCCGGCGTTTCAAGGCGCCGGGTGCTGGATTTCAACGCGATAGACCGCTTACTTAGTGGCGGCTTCGTAGCGCTCCAGAACGTAGTCCCAGTTGATCAGGCTGTCGATGAAGGCTTCCAGGTACTTCGGGCGGGCGTTGCGGTAGTCGATGTAGTAGGAATGTTCCCAGACATCGACGCCGAGGATCGGGGTGGCGCCGTGCACGAGCGGGTTTTCACCGTTCGGGGTCTTGGAGATTTCGAGCTTGCCGTTCTTGACGGAAACCCAGGCCCAGCCCGAGCCGAACTGCGTGGCGCCGGCATTGGCGAAATCGGCCTTGAACTTGTCATAGCCGCCTAGGTCGGAGTTGAACGCCGCTTCCAGCTTGCCCGGCAGCTTGTTGCCACCGCCGCCCTTCTTCATCCACTTCCAGAAATGGACGTGGTTGTAGTGCTGGGCCGCGTTGTTGAAGAGGCCGGCATTGGTGCCGAAGGACTTCTTCACGACCTCTTCGAGCGAGAGATCGGCCAGGCCTGCTTCAGCCGCCAGCTTGTTGCCGTTGTCGACGTAAGCCTTGTGGTGCTTGTCGTGGTGGAACTCCAGCGTCTCCTTCGACATGAAAGGTGCGAGAGCTTCGTAGTCGTACGGGAGTGCGGGCAATTCGAAAGCCATTGTAGATCTCCTCTTGGCAAAAGATTGCGGGATCGGCAGGTGAGGCGGAACATAGGAGCGGAAACGTAGGGAGGCAACGGTGGAAACATCAAAAATCGGCCGCCTGCGAGGAAAATTTGCCTCGCCGGCAGGCATGGCTTCGTTGACAAAAATCGCCCATCATCGGCATATAACCGCGCTTGCGGCAGACACCACGCCCAGGAAAACCACGATGCAGAGGAATAATATCCGCCTTTCCGCAACGATCCTCCTTTTTATGACGGCAGGTAGTGCACTCGCATCCTCCGACGAGGCATGGAAGGAATTTGCCGCGGATGTGGAGGCCAAGTGCAGGCAAGCGGCGGCCGCATCCATCGCGGATGCAAGGGCGGTCGTCGATCCGATCGGCAGCGCGCATTATGGGCTGGCGCTGGTCACCGGCAGGCCGAAAGGCGCCAACGGCTTCGTCACCCATATCTGTGTCTATGACAAGCAATCGAAAGGCGCGGAAATCGGCAGTGAACTGGACACGCAGACGCTCAACCTGCTGCCGGAAGAGTAAGGTGCGGGCCTGCCCGGGCATACCTCCTGCGGCGTAAGCGATCCGCTGCTTTTGCGGGCCTTGTTTTCGCCGGGATTTTAATGGTTTCTTAAGAGGATACCACCGGGAGGAAACCCATGGCGCTCGGCGCATCCCATCGCCTGCAGGACGGCATCGACGCCGTCGAAACAATGACGCGTTTCGCGCTCGCCGTTCTGGCGCTCGCGTCGGGCGTCTACACCTATCTCGGCGTGCGCAGCATCCTCGACGGTTCGGCAACGGCCGTGTTCTTCGCCGCCCTCATCTATTCCAGCGCGGTCTCGGTGGCGATCTATGCCTTCTGGACCTATATGGCGCGCTTCTATCCGCATGTGACGGGTGCGGCAGGACGCGGCGCGATGCTCGCCGTCATGGCGCTCGGTTGCGCGATGATCATCGCCATGTCGAGCTGGCTGAATGCGGCTGCCCTTGCAGGATCGGCCGCACTCGAACAGCATCTTGCCGAGACGCTGGAGGATTACACCGCCGACCTCGACAAGGCGCATCAGAACGCACTTGCGGCCCAGAGCCTGCTGCCGGACATCCAGCGCACGCAGGAGCGCTTCGAGCGGCTGGCCGACCAGGAGCGGGAAACCGGCGCGCTGACGGGCACGACCGGCGCAGGCAGCGTCGTGCAACTTCTCTCACAGATGGCCTCGCAGCTGACGGAGCTCGAAAACGGCATCAATGCCTCGCGCGAACGGGTCACCTCGCTCTTCGAGGTGGGCCGCAAGCACCTGGAAACGATGCGTACGCTGGTTTCGGCCCCCGGCGCGATCGATCCGCGCGCCGACCAATTCGCCGCCGAAGTCGTCGGGCTTTCCGGCGTCATTACCTCGCTGGAGCAGACCTCCATCGCCCCTTCGGTGAAGCGTGCGGCCGAAGACCTTTCGCTCGGCTTCATCGCCCCCGTCGCCGACGGCCGCGAGGCCGATCTCGCCAACCGGCAGGATCAGGTCATGGAGACGATCCGCTCCTCGGTTGCGGCGCAATCGAAGGTACTGTCGCAGGCAGCCGACCAGATCCTTTCGCGCGAACCGGTCGCCGAGCGGCGGTTCGTGCCCCTCTCCTCTGCCGAAGCGGTGTTGCGCTATGCTTCCGACTTCATCCCGAGCTGGGCCGGCGCAATCTCGATCGATATCCTGCCGGCGGTGCTGGTCTTCATGCTGTCGATCGTCCACTCGACGCTGCGGCGCCAGGAACAGCGCCTGCCGTTTGCCGAGCGGATCACCGCAGCAGAGCTTCTGCAGGCGCTGGAGGTGCAGCGGGCCGTCCAGCAGCGCGGCGTCGATCTCGAAGCCGCGCTCGCTCAAGCAGAGAAAACGGAAACGCCGGACCAATCGAACATTGCGAGCTTCGATCTTTCTGGCAAGGGACCGAGGAAGGGACCGCCCGTATGAGGCTGGCAACGGCAGGGCAGCGGCTGAAGGATTACGTGCTTTCCACAGAGGACGGCACGCTGATACGACACGCCTTCCACGCCCTGCTTGCCGCTACGATCGTGCTTGCGGTCATCGACTGGCGCGAGATCAGCGCCGCCAACGCCGAGCTGCCGGGCTTCGATCCGGCACAGCCGGAGACCATGCCGGTGCTGCCGCCGGCGCTGACGGAGGGTGGACCGCAGGCGCCACCTTCCGAGATCACGACCAGCATCGAGCTGCTCAAGCAGCCGATCCGTTTCGAGCTACAGCCGGGCGGTGTGCTCCTGGCGCAGGGGGCAATCGAGCTCGGCGCTGCCGCCCGCTTCCAACAGGAGATTGCGGCGCGCGGCGAATATGTAAAGACTGTTTCTTTGGATTCGCCGGGCGGCGCCGTCGGCGATGCGCTGGCGATTTCGGAGCTCATTCGCGAACGGAAGATCGGTACCAGGGTGGCAAGCGGCGCGCTCTGCGCCTCCTCCTGCCCGATCATCATGGCCGGCGGCGTGACCCGCGAGGCCGAGGACGGCGCCGTCATCGGCGTGCATCAGGTCTTCAACGGCTCGAAGGAGAAGCTTTCGCCGGAGCGCGCCATGTCGGAGGCGCAGCGCACGACCGCCGGCGTCACCCGCCATCTCGGCGACATGGGCATCAAGCCCGGCCTCTGGCTGCATGCGATGGAGACGCCACCCGACCGGCTCTACTATCTGACGCCGGAGGAAATCAAGAAATTCGCGCTAGCGACGACGCCGGAGAAGGTGGCAACCCGGAAAGCAAAATAAAGCCGGGGCGACATTTCGTCCCGGCTTCGTCAATCTCAGCGTTTACCGATCGCTGCGCCGCTCAAAAACTGCTGCGTTCGTAACGGTCATAACGGTCGTAGCGGCCCCAGTCGCGGTCGCGTCGATGGCGCGGGCGCTCCCAGCCCCAGCCCCAACGTGGCGACGGGCGATGCCAGTAGCGCGGCGGCGGCGGACGGTGGAAGCGCGGGCGGCATTCGCCCCAGCGGTTCAGGCGCCATCCAGGCCCGCAGGCATAATCGACTTTCGTGATCGCAGACGGGGCGGCGGTATCGGCACGCGCCGGCGCCATCGGCATCGCTTCGGCGGAAACTGCCGAAAGGCCTCCGATAACGAGCGCTGCTGCCAGCGAGATAATCTTCATTGCGAGTCTCCATAAATCCAGCCGAAGCGAGATTTAGCCGTGCGGTCCTGAACCGATAATGAACTGCCCGTTCATCAGCGCTCTGGCGCGGGCAGAACGCGCGAGGTCTTCGCCGGATGGATTTCCGGCCATTTCGAATTGTTCGGCGCCGGCTGACTGCCGATCGCCGATATCGATACGACGATCGCGGTTACGGCCGAGAAAAGCACGAGTGCATGGGTCATAGCTTCCGATCCTCAATGGTTGGTTCCCAGCCACCGGGCCGCAAACTGATGCGGGAGGATGAACGAAAGCCTAAGCGATATGGTTAAGCGCAAAATATTGTAGCAAATTGCCACAACGTCGAATCCGTGCGCCAAGGCAACTCATCTCGCGGCGTAAAAGAGAGCCTCTTCCTTCTATTTTCTGCAACAATTGCTGTTTTGATCTCGAACCCTCGGGGATGAACCCGCAATCAACGCGACTGGGTCATCACGTCGTCGGTTAACCGCAGCCAATGCTGGCCGCCGTCGATGCCAAATGCTTTTGCGACTGCGGCAGAGACCTCAAGCGATGCCGCGGCAGCGTCGGCGCATCCTGCCGGCCGGCGAGCTTCTTTTTGGCTTCGAGAATGAAGCAGTCGCGCTTGTAAAGATCGATGCGCTTACTGAAGACCAAACCCTCTTGGCCGGTTTCGCGGGATGACCCTTTCGAAGACGTAGCCGTTGCTTTCGGTGGCCGTGGTGGCGGGATCGCCATGCGGCAGGCCCAGACCGTAAAGATCCGTCAGGAAGAGCGGTCTTTGATGAACGCTTCGACCGCTTCAGCCACGCACGATTCTTCCATTGCTCCAAAGGCGTTATCGCGCGAAACTTGGTGCCTGAAGCAAGCGATTGCCGGACATTGCGAACGGAACCTTTCTCGCCTTTTGCGTGTTCCCTTGCGAAGCCGCCAGTTCGGGGAGTTCAATGACGCTTGATTTCTTCTTTTTCGTGCTGGTCGGTTTCTGCGCGCAAATCGTCGATGGCGCGCTCGGCATGGCGTTCGGGGTGCTTTCGACGACGAGCCTGCTGGCGCTTGGCGTGCCGGTTGCCAATGCCAGCGCGATGACACATGTGGCGGAGATCTTCACGACCGCAGCATCAGGCGCATCGCATGTCTATCACCGCAATGTCGACTGGAAACTCGTGGCGCGTCTGGCGCCTGCAGGGATGATCGGCGGGGCGGTCGGAGCCTATATCCTCGCCAATGTCGAAGGCAAGGCGATCGAGCCCTTCGTTTCGGCCTATCTGATCGCCATTGGCCTCGTCATCCTCTTCAAGGCATTCCAGCCGCACTGGCCGCGCGACGTCAAGGACTGGATCGTGCCGCCGGCCGGACTATGCGGCGGCGTGCTCGATGCGATCGGCGGCGGCGGTTGGGGGCCGATCGTCACCAGTACGCTGGTCAGTCGCGGGCACGATCCGAAGAAGGTAATCGGCTCTACCAGCCTTACGGAATTCGCGGTGACGCTCACCATCTCGGTTACCTTCGTTCTGACGCTCGGCTGGTCGGAACTGCGTTCGGCTGTCGGCCTCATCGTTGGCGGCGTGATCGCCGCGCCGCTCGGCGCGATGCTCGTCAAGCGCCTGCCGGTGATGCCCTTGATGATCGCCGTCTCGCTCGTCATCATCTCGACGTCGGCGATCCGGTTTTTCTAAGGACGAATGGCGCATGATCAACTACACGCCGGTCGGCACTTCCGATTTTGGCGCGAGCCCTCAGATTCTATGGGTCGCTGTTTGCCGAAATAGGCCTCGATCAATGCTAGAAAAACCTTCGAACTTTGCGCTCGGTTGGCGCCTGGCTCGGGCTGACAACGCGGCGCTACCAGGCAGGCCGTGTTGACTATAACGGCCATAACTTGCGACCGCAGATACAACCCGCTCCCGGGCACCGGAGCTCTGAAGAAACATTGCCGCTGAGGGATCTGTTTACGCCGCGTTGCCTGTCGTGCAACACGGGCGAGGCCGCCGACTGCCCAGCCCACCTTGACCAAGGCAAATGCGGTCAGGCAACCTCACGCCCGAAATAGACCTCCACCGACGCAAGCTTGCCGTCCTTGAAGCGCAGCGCCTCCATGTTACGGAAGGCGGTGCCGTCAGCTTTTTCGGCGCGGTAGCGGACGACGGCCTCGTCGCCGTCGATCGCCAGGAATTCGATCTCCATGCCGCGAAAGATCGGCGGTTCCGGCCAGCAGCGGTCGAAATAGGCGTTGCGGTCGATATGATCGTCACGCGGGCTCGAGAAGGTGAACTCCTCGCTCAGCATGCCGCGGACGATATCCTTACGGCCCTCGACATAGGCTTTGTAAAGGCCCCGGACGGTGTCTTCGCTGGTCGTTGCGGTCATTGCCGTTCTCCCTTTGAAATCCGATTGCAAATTGCAATCAGTTTATAGCAAGAAATAGGGCAGAACACAAATTGCCGGACGGTCCAAGCCCGATCCGTCCTTGGCACCGGAGCCGGCGGGGCGTAAGTTTCCGCTTCTTCCGAACCGGTACCCATAGAGATCCCGACATGACAGAGACGAAGATGGACGCGGCAGATGCGGCGGCCGGGTCCGCCTACTGGAAACGAAACCTCGCGATTTCGCTGACCGGCTCCTTCACCACCATCGTGGCAATGACGCTGCTGCTCCCTTTCCTGCCGCTCTATGTCGCCGAACTCGGCGTCACCGAGCATGCCGCGATCGTGCAGTGGTCGGGCATCGCCTATGGCGCGACCTTCTTTGCCGCCGCGCTCGTCGCGCCGCTCTGGGGCCGGCTCGGCGATATCTACGGGCGAAAGCTGATGCTGGTGCGCGCCAGCCTCGGCATGACGATCGCAATCTCGCTGATGGGCATGGCGGAGAACATCTGGCAGCTGGTGGCGCTCCGGCTCTTCGTCGGACTTGCAGGCGGCTACGCCTCGGGTTCCATGGTGCTAGTCGCGACGCAGACGCCGAAGGACCGCTCGGCCTGGGCGCTCGGCGTGCTGTCGTCGGGCATCATGGCGGGCAATCTCGTCGGGCCGCTGATCGGCGGGGCGCTGCCGCCCATCATCGGCATCCGCGGCACGTTCCTGGCGGCGGGCGGCGTCATCTTCCTCGCGTTCCTGGCGACCACCTTCCTGATCAAGGAGGAGAAGTCCCCTGCCCGCAGACAAGCGGCGAAGGCAGGCGGCGGCTGGCGCGCAATACCGGACAAGGGTCCGGTGGTCGCGATGCTGGCGACCGGCCTGCTTCTGATGCTCGCCAACATGTCGATCGAACCGATCATAACCGTCTACGTGGCGCAACTGGTCGAAGACCAGGGACGCGTAACGATGACCGCCGGAATCGTCATGTCCGCGACAGCACTCGGCAGTATCCTTTCGGCGTCGCGCCTCGGCAAGCTCGCCGACAGGATCGGGCATTGGCCGGTGATTGCGGGTGCGCTTGCTGTTGCGGCGCTGCTCCTGGTCCCGCAGGCCTTCGTCACCAATTCGTGGCAGCTGATTGCGCTGCGCTTCCTGATGGGAATTGCGCTCGGCGGGCTGTTGCCCTGCATCACCGCCGTCATCCGCCACGGCGTGCCGGACCGTGCCGCAGGCAGCATACTCGGCTACTCCATCTCGACGCAATATGTCGGCCAGGTCGCAGGCCCCGTGCTCGGCGGCTTCGTGGGCGGGCATATCGGCATGCGGGCGGTCTTTCTCGGCACCTGCGTGTTGCTGCTGGTGGGCGCTGCCTATGCGTGGATGGTGCGGCCGAGGGAAAAAACGAGCTAGCTCCATTGGCTGCTTGTGCGTCGCCTACCGTAACGCTCGAGGGAGCGGCCGCTCATCCGCACTTCGGGCACCTTCTCCCCCGGGGGAGAAGGTGATTTGACGTGGCGTCCCGTCACCTGTCCACAGCAGGAAGCGCTCCGCGGCGCGACACATCTATGCCAGCATGCGCACATTCGGCTCGCGGTACCAGTAGCGCTTGGCGGCGGCCTCGAAGAACGCGCCGTCCAACGCGACGACACCTTCGTCGGGTTCGACGCCGGCCCTGTGAAGCAGGGGCAAGGCTTCCGGCGTGTGGCCGATCGCCTTCAGATGCACGAAGGCATTCATCACCCATTGCACGGCGGCACCTTCCTTCAGCAGTATCCCGGTGCCCTCTCCAGACAGGAGAACCGCGACCGCATCGAATATCTGCGACGGGGAACCTGCGAGCTGGCCATCGGCCCTGATCGTGCTGCCGTCCGAGAGCCTCACCTTCCCGACCTTCGGAGCAACGACGAAAGCCGTGGCATTCGCATCCTCGATCGCGTTCACCAGGGATTGCAGGGCGTGAGCGTCACTGCCGTCGGCGATCAGGATGCCGATCTTGCGGCCCTCGATCGTCTGCTTCATGTTTTTCTGGATCGAGAGCGCCGGCGACGGGGCGATGTCGATCGGCTCGCGGGCGGCCGGGTTCTTCTCCGGCAGATCGATGCCGAGGCCTTCGGCGACACGTTTGGCAAGCTCCGGATCGACGTTCAGCAGGTTGCCGACCATGCGTGGTGGCACCTGCTTCAGGCTGACCTTGGAAAGCTCGAAGACGAAGGAAGAGGCGATATGGGCCTGTTCGGAGTGCGTCTGCGACTTCCAGAACAGCCGCGCCTGGCTGTAGTGGTCGGCAAAGAGCTCGGCGCGGATGCGCAGCTTGTCGCCCTGCTCCTCTTTTCCGGACGCGGAGCTGAATGTCGGGAAGCCGGTGACGGGACATTCGCGCGGCCCGCCTCCCTCGCCATGCGCGCCAAGGCTGTTCGGCTCGTAATTGGCCCGACCCGTCGGCACGTTCATCTGCATCTGCCCGTCACGCTGGAAGTTCATGACCGGGCATTTCGGCGCGTTGATCGGCAGCTGGTGGAAGTTAGCGGTGCCGAGGCGCGATTTCTGCGTATCGAGATAGCTGAAGAGGCGTCCCTGCAGTAGCGGGTCATTGGTGAAATCGATGCCGGGCACGATATTGGCGGGGCAATAGGCGACCTGCTCGGTTTCGGCAAAGAAATTGTCCGGGTTGCGGTCCAGCACGAGGCGGCCGACGATTTTCAGCGGCAGCACTTCTTCCGGAATGATTTTGGTGGCATCGAGCACGTCGTAAGGTTGCTTGCTGGCAAAGTTCTCGTCGAAAAGCTGCAGGCCGAGTTCCCATTCCGGGAAGTTTCCGGCTTCGATCGCCTCGTGAAGATCACGGCGATGGAAATCGTTGTCGGCCGCCTGCAGCTTCAGCGCCTCGTCCCAGACGGTCGATTGGAGGCCGAGCTTAGGCTTCCAGTGAAACTTCACGAAGGTCGATTTGCCCTCAGCGTTCACGAAGCGGAACGTATGGACGCCGAAGCCTTGCATCATCCGGAAAGAGCGCGGGATGGCGCGGTCGGACATCGCCCACATCAGCATGTGGGTGCTTTCGGGCATCAGGGATGCCCAGTCCCAAAAAGTGTCATGGGCGCTGGCGGCCTGCGGATAGGCGCGGTCCGCCTCCATCTTCACCGCATGGACGAGATCGGGAAACTTGATGGCATCCTGAATGAAGAAGACCGGGATGTTGTTGCCAACCAGATCCCAATTGCCTTCCTTCGTATAGAACTTGACCGCAAAGCCGCGCACGTCGCGCGGGGTGTCGACCGAACCGGCGCCGCCGGCGACCGTCGAGAAGCGCACGAAGACCGGCGTCTTCTCGCCCTTGCGCTGGAAGAGATCGGCCTTGGTGATGCCGGAAAGGCTTTCCGTCAGCTCGAAATAGCCGTGCGCTGCCGAACCACGGGCATGCACGATCCGCTCCGGAATGCGCTCGTGATCGAAATGGAAGATCTTCTCGCGCAGCACGAAGTCCTCGAGCAGAGTCGGGCCGCGTTCACCGGAGCGCAGGCTGTTCTGATTGTCGGAAATGCGGATGCCCTGATTGGTGGTCAGATGGTCGAGGCCCTCGTGCGGGCCTTTTTCCGGAATATGCTGATGCGTCTCGCCGCCATTGCCGCGGCTGGTGTCGAACGGGTTGTCGGACATGATACGTCCCTCATTTTGGGGTGATAGACGCCAAACGAGGACAGTGAGCTAATGTTCCTGAAATGACGGTCGGGTAAGGCAAAAGGCAGTCTAGCGGCTGGGCTCGGCCCATAGGTGGCGCTATCGCACCGTCCGCCTCCGCGCGAAGCGACACTTGGAACGAATGTGGGGTCGAGCTTGCCCCGCTTGCAGGAAGCGGCGAGACGCGCATGGTTGCGTCCGACCTAACTTGATCGCGATCGAAGGCGCTCAGCTTCTCGGGATAGCGGCCGGCGGCATTGATTAAGTGAGATAGCGAGAGTAAGTTTTGGGTGGCAGTAGGTGTGGGATGGGCGGCGTGAGCTGCTTCGCCACGGCAAGGCCCGAGAGCAACACCGGACCGATGATCGACAAGAGCGGAGCCGCGCCCCCGATCTGAACGGGCGGGCCATTTTTGGCTTCGCACAATGGAGGGCGCCGGCATGGACTTCCCTCTACCTGACAACGAGGCTGAACGCTTGGCCGCGGTACGGGCCTATGATGTTTACGGCACCGACCCGGAAGCCGGATTCGACGATCTCACCGATCTCGCCGCCCTGATCGCCAGTGCCCCGATCGCGATGGTCAACATCGTCGGCGACACCAAGATATGGCTCAAATCCCGTCACGGCGTTCCTCCCGGCATCGAAGAAGTGCCCCGCAGCGGCGTCTGCTGCGCCTATGCGCTCTGCCGCAGCGACATGCTGGTGGTTCCCGACACCCACGCCGACGATCGCTTCAAGGCACTGCAGTTCATCGCGACTGAACCCTTCTTCCGCTTTTATGCAGGCATGCCGCTGATCGATTCAGGCGGCCATGCGCTGGGCACGCTCTGCATCTTGGACCTCACCCCGCGCGAACTCGCCTTCGAGGCTGCCGAAGGCATCCGTCGCCTCGCGCGCCAGACCATCGCCCAGCTCGAACTGCGCCTGAGGATGGCCGAGGTGCTGCGCTCGCAGCAGGAACTGGCCGCTGAGAAGCAGCGCGCGGACAGCCTGCTCCTCAACATCCTGCCACGCAAGGTAGCTGCGGAATTGACAGAGAAGGGCTCGGTCGAGCCCCGCCACCACCCTTCCACGACGATCCTCTTTACGGACTTCGTCGACTTTACCAAATCAGCCGTTGAACTCTCCCCTCGGGAGTTGATCGATGACCTCGACATGTACTTCTCCGAGTTCGATAACATCGTCGCGCGGCATGGACTGGAAAAGCTCAAGACCATCGGTGACTCCTACATGTGCGCCGGCGGTCTGATACAGGGCCGCAAGGACCATGCGATCCGCAGCTGCCTTGCTGCTCTCGAGATTCGGCGCTTTGTCGTGGCGTCGAACCAGCGCTGGGCTGCGATCGGGCAGCGGCCCTGGCACCTCCGCATCGGCCTGCATACCGGCAGTGTGATGTCCGGCGTCGTTGGCCGGAAGAAGTTCGCCTACGACGTCTGGGGCGACGCGGTGAATATCGCGGCTCGTATGGAGAGCACGGACGAAGCAGACCAGGTGAACATCTCCGAAAGCACCTACCAACACGTAAAATCATATTTCGACTGCACCCCGCGAGGTGCCCTTGACGTGAAAAACAAGGGTAAGATGACGATGTATTTCCTCGACCGGCTGAAACCGGAATATGCCGCGGATGCTGCGGGCGTGGAGCCGAACGAGCATCTGAGGAAAACTCTCGCCGGTACTTCGGTCACCTGGTCGCTGCACGGATAGACCGCGCTCCCAGAGGAACTCACGATGACGCGTCACTTGCGAATCCTGGCTGCGTTGCTGACACTGTCACTCATCAGTGCCGGACCGGCTGACGACGGACGTTGGTATGGTGGGGATTATTCCTTCTCCGATGAGCTTGGCGGCTTCCGCATCCTGTCAGTTACAGGCTCAGGTACAAAAGCCGATCCAATCGAAATCAACGAGGAACTGAACTCGGCCAGCCCCGTCACTCTGGTGATTAGGGCCGCAAGGCCAATTCAACATCACGGGTTTCCTGAGGGCGCCTTCCACCTGCGCGTTGTCACTCTCAACAAGAGCGGATTGGCCTGGATCGAGTTCGAATTCGAACTTCAAGAGATTCTTGGCAAACCGAGCGACTTTTATGACGGTCTGTCATTTGATCAGACCAACCCCAATCCGGACCTCATTTCGTCCAACCGGTTTGCCCGTTTCGAGAACCACTTCGAGAAATTCGACCGGCTGCGCTTCGCCAGCGGCCACGTTGATCCCCTCGACCGACCGGCGTTTGGCTTTTTTATCACTGACGTCACGCCGGTTACCGAGTTCTACTTGGTGCAGGATCCGCGCGTACCTTTCTCGTGAGGCTGCAACCGGTTCGCACTCGCCTGCGCGCGGATCGCTACTCGCCGCTTTGGCTATGGCTGCGCCCGTTGGCCCAATCCATGTAGAGATCGAGCGCCTTGCGGGTGACCGGGCCGTCTTCGAAATCGCGGCCGTCGAGGCGGTTGACGCCGACGATCTTTGAATAGTTGCCGCTGGTGAATATCTCATCGGCACTCATGAAGTCTTCGACCGAGAGCGTCACCTCGCGCACGTCGAATCCTGCCTGGTCCAGCAACCCCATGACGCGGGCGCGGGTGATGCCGGCGAGGAAAGTGCGGTTGGCAATCGGCGTGAAGACCACGCCGTCCTTCACCATGAAGATGTTGGAGGATGCCGTTTCGGCGACATTGCCGTTCAGGTCCCGCATCAGGGCATTGTCGAAGCCGCGGCTTCGCGCCTCGGCGATCGCGCGGCCGCTGTTCGGGTAGAGCCCGCCCGCCTTGGCATCTGTCGTCGCCGTTTCCGGCGACGGGCGGCGGAAGGGCGAAACGGTCAGCGACGAACCGCTATGGCCGCCCATCGGCGCTTCGAAAAGGCAGAGCGCAAAGCGGGTCGATTCCGCATCGACGGAGACGACGCTGCCCGGCGAACCGTGCTCGCCCCAATACATCGGCTTGATATAGATCGGCGTCTTGCCATCGAACTTCTTGATGCCTTCCCAGGCGAGCGCCTCGATCTCCTCAGCCGTCTTGATGGGCTTCAGCCCCATATTGACGGCTGAGCGGTTGACACGCTGGCAGTGCAGGTCGAGGTCCGGCGCGATGCCATCAAACCAGCGGGCACCGTCGAAGACCATGGACGCGAGCCACATGGCATGCGAGGTCGGGCCGATCAGCGGCGGGTTGCCGGCAACCCACTCGCCCTCGACATGGGTCCAGGTGGTCGTGCGGGGCGATGTATCGACGGGCATGATCTTCTCCTTCCAAAGCCCGAGAAGCAAAATCCTTCCCGGCAGGCAGGGTCAAGCGGAAATTCGGCCGCTCAAGCGGGACGCAAGAAAAATGCCGCAACCGCCCATGCCACCGCAACAATCATGCGCGTTCGCCCGCATGAAGCGATGGGTCCATCAGCGAAAATGATCGAACGGAGTGTTGGAACCGCAGGCTCCCGCGTGGCATCATGGCGGCGGAATCTCAAACAAAAGAGCTGGAGGCCGTCCGATGAAAGCCATGTATTACGAAGCCTTCGAGCAGACCCCAGACATCCGCACGGTGCCCGACCCGACGCCGACCGAGGACGGCGTCGTCATCGCCATCGGCGCGACCGGCCTTTGCCGCAGCGACTGGCACGGTTGGATGGGACATGATCCGGACATCCGCCTGCCGCATGTGCCGGGACACGAGCTTGCAGGCAAGATCGTCGCCACAGGCAAGGGCGTGGTGCGCTTCAAGGCGGGCGACCGGGTGACCGTGCCGTTCGTTTCCGGCTGCGGCCATTGCAGCGAATGCCACTCCGGCAATCAGCAGGTCTGCCCGAACCAGTTCCAGCCCGGCTTCACGCATTGGGGCTCGTTCGCCGAATATGTCGCGATCGACTATGCCGACACCAATCTCGTGCATCTGCCCGACAGCATCGACGATGCGACGGCGGCGAGCCTCGGCTGCCGCTTCGCCACCTCCTTCCGCGCCGTTGCCGACCAGGCACGCACCCGCCCCGGCGAGTGGATCGCCATCCATGGCGCGGGCGGCGTCGGCCTCTCGGCGATCATGATCGCCAGCGCGCTCGGCGCCAATCCGATCGCGATCGACATTTCGGAGGAGAAGCTTGCCTTTGCGCGCGAATGCGGGGCAGTGGCGACGATTAACGCGGCCGCGGTTGCCGATGTCGCGGAAGCCGTGCGCGAGATCACCAAGGGCGGCGCGCATGTTTCGATCGACGCGCTCGGCCATCCCGTGACCTGCTTCAACTCGATCAAGAACTTGCGCCGCCGCGGCCGCCATGTGCAGATCGGCCTGATGCTCGGCGAATATGCAACGCCGCAAGTCCCGATGGCGCAGGTGATCGGCCATGAGCTGGAAATCTACGGCAGCCACGGCATGCAGGCATGGCGTTACGACGCCATGCTCTCCCTGCTTGCCGCCGGCAAGATCGCGCCGCAGAAACTGATCGGCCGGACAATCAGCCTGGAAGAGGCTGTGCCGGCGCTGATGGCGATGGACCGGGCGGAAGGAACCGGGATCAGCGTGATTACGCGGTTTTGAATGAGGTGGCGTCATGCTCATCGCCCAAATCAGCGATATCCACGCCAGCCCCGGCAATGACGGCCTTGCCCGGCTTAAGAGGGCAATTTCCTGGCTCGCCACGATGCAGCCGGCTATCGTCGTGGTGTCCGGGGATCTTGTCAACGGCGGCTGGCGGGAGGGCTACCGGCAGATCATTGCTGCGTTGCAAAGCCTCGCGTGCCGCACTTTGATCCTCCCCGGCAACGTGGACGACCGCACCGCCATGCGCGAGGCGATGCCCGAGGCCGGCCATTGGGGCGATGACGAGAAAATGCATTTTGCCGAACCCCATGGAGACGCTTTGATCGTCGGCCTTGACACATGCGTCGACGGACATGCCCACGGTGACGTTACGGAGCATCTTCCGTGGTTGCGGCAGACGCTGGCGAGCGGTCCATCGGGCATACCCTTGCTCTTCACGCATCACCATGTTTTCCACACTGGAATATCGCCTCTGGATGATGTCATGTGCAGGGGTGCAGATGCCTTGGGCGACCTGCTATCGAGTGGCATAAGGCGCCCCATCGCAATCTGCAGCGGCCACGTCCATCGGCCGATGTCGAGCCTGATCGCAGGCATTCCGGCCTACATATGCGGCTCGATCTGTCCCGCCAATCCTTTGCTGCTCGACCCCACACATGAACCGCCTGTCACCGATCCTCCAGCCCTTATGATCCATGATCTTCGCAATGGCCGGCTGGTCAGCAATCACGTTTCCTTCTGATAGAGAGATCTTGTGGATGACCAACCGCAGGCCCGGAGAGATCGAGGCATCCGCCAGCGTCTGCCTCATGCGCATAAGATCGGCTTAGAGCCTGTCCTTCGACACAGCGAATATCTCAGCCAAGCCATACCATACCGCGCGGATGCGCGGGGGCGTCAGCGCTGCGGCGCGTGCGGCACTCGATCTCGGCATCAAGGCGACCGTCATCGCATCCGCCGCCTTGAGCCGCGATCTACCGGATCCGCTCCGCTGCAGGATCCCGGCCGAGACCGTACATCGTACGGCGCTGGCGGAGATCGCCGACCGTTTCGCGACGGTCGTCCCGGATATAGCGGCGATTGTCAAACGGGCCGCAACGGCCTGACGGGCCGCAAGAAGCCGTCTGCCTCTACGGCTTCTCCCGCTTCTCCTGCTCTTCCCTAAATTGCCTGACGGTTGCGGCGCGCTCCGCCTTTTCGGCTTTCGAAAGAGCGCCGTCGCCGTTCTTGTCGTAGAAGGCGAAGGCGGAGACGAGGAGCGCCTTGAACTCATCCTGCGTCAGTTTGCCGTCCTTGTTGGGGTCGAGCGCCAGCAGGGCGGCGATGCGTTCCGTATCGCTCAGTCCGTAAGCGAGCGGCATGCGAGGCAGCGGCGGTGATTTCAGAGCTTCGTCGAGCGTCACGATACCGTCGCCGTTGCGATCGAAATTCGCAAAGCGCGCTTTCATGCCGAGTTCGGCCTCGTGGCGGCTTTCATAGAGGTTGGCGAGCTTGTACTCGTCGAGCGTCATGCGCCCGTCGGCATCGAGATCGCCGGTGAAGAACGGCATTGCGGCGGCGGCCCTTTGGCGTGCGGCATCGACCTGCCGGAGCCTGGCGATATCGTCTTCATCGAGGGCACGGTCGGCACCGCTGTAGACGGCAAAGGGCTCCAGATGGCTGGATACATACTGGTCGCGCGCATTGCCCATGTCTTCCACAAGGAAAATCGGCGGAGTGGCCGGCGTCTCGGCCCTTGCGGACATTGCGGCGACCGATAGGCAGACTGCGGCAAAGACGAAACCGGCTCTCATGAATTCCCCAACCCAGGAACGACATCAATAATGCAGCCCGCTCGTGCAGGCAATTCGAAGACAGCTGCAACACGCCGCATACAAGCGGCCGAGAATTGCTGCTAGCATGACGCGCTTTGGCTCATTGCCGTATCAGAACACGGGAAAGACAGGAGGTGCCCATGGCCTGGTCTGCCAGCCAGTATGTGAAGTTCGAGGATGAGCGGACGCGCCCGGCGCGCGATCTCCTGGCGCAGGTGCCACTGGAAAAAGCCAGAAAGGCGATCGATCTCGGGTTGCGGGCCGGGAAATTCGACCGAACTCATCATCGACCGCTACGGCAAGGATGGCGTGTCCGGCCTCGACAGCGACCTCAACATGCTGGAGGCGGCGCGCAAACGGCTTCCGGACACCACCTTCGACCGAGGGCTGACCTGTGCGCACCTGGCAGCCGAATGAGCCTGCCGATCTGCTCTTCGCCAATGCCGTCTTCCAATGGCTGCCCAACCATCTCGACATCTTCGACCGGCTGATGGACGGGCTTACCAGGGGCGGCGTGCTCGCCGTGCAGATGCCGGACAATCTCGGCGAGCCGCCGCATCTGCTGATGGAGGAAAGCGCCCATGCCGGACCATGGAAGACGGCCTTCGAAAAGAAGAGCGTGCGCCGCAATCCCCTTTCCCAGCCGTCGGCCTATTACAGCCGCCTGATCAGCAAATCCGCGCGCCTGGATATCTGGCACACGATCTACAACCACCCGATGGCGGATGCCGCGGCCATCGTCGAATGGGTGAAGGCAACGGGCCTGATGCCCTACCTCGCGGCTGCCGGCCAAGAGCATCGCGAGGCGTTTCTCGCGGATTATCTCGCGCGTGTCGAGACGGCCTATCCGAAGATGGCGGACGGGCGGGTGCTGCTCCGCTTCCCGCGGATGTTTCATGGTGGCGGTGAAGGGTTAAGCGCGACACGTTTCATGGAGTGCCACGCAGTCGCCGCGCCGTGCCCGGGGGATGGGTTGGCAAGGCAGCGACCACACATCTTTGTGCTTGTCACAGAGATCCAGCCACTGCGCGTTCGCGCCGTGAAGGACTCATTTGCCTTGAAGGGAGTCTCCTGCGCCCAAAGACCTGGGCGCGCTCGATTGCTGTGACAGGCACAGCAATGAGGGAAGGATAAATGACAGCGTCGAGGGCAAGCCCTTGCTTGCCGCAACCTTGCCTGAGATCGAGCGCTTGGAATGTTGCCCATCAACTGGCCTGATGAGGGTAGAAGTAGCAGACCTGGTGACAACAGGCCACGCTTGCGGTAGCGCCCGGCGGCCTTATATTCCGGCGCTGACAATCACGGAGAGCGACCCCTATGCCAGACGCCAAGCCAACGCCGCCCACCACTCTGGTCATCTTCGGGGCGACCGGCGACCTTACCCGGCGGCTTCTCGTTCCGGCGATCATCAATCTCACCCGCGGCGCCATGGTCGGCGACGATCTCGACATTCTCGGCATCGGCATCGAGCCCGGCGGCGACGAGATGCTGCTCAAACGGCTAGACGATTTCCTGGCCGGCCTCGGCGACGACGAACCGCTCGTCAAGGATCCGGCCTGGGCGCGGTTGCGGCAGCGGATTAGCTATATTTCCGGCGATTTCACCGGCGATGATATCTATCTGGAGATCGCCAAACGGCTCACTTCGGCGCCGGGCGGCAATGCGGCCTTCTATCTCGCCGTGCCGCCCCGCTTCTTCGGCGGTATCGTGGAGAAGCTCGCCGCTCACGGGCTGCCGCCGAGAGCGAAAATAGCTTCCGTCGCATCGCCATCGAAAAACCCTTTGGAACCGACCTCGCTTCGGCGCGTGCGCTGAACGCGCAGATCCTCGAACAAGGTCGGCGAGAGCCAGATCTACCGGCTCGACCATTTCCTCGGCAAGGAGACCGTCCAGAACCTGCTGACGGCGCGCTTTGCGAACATGATGATCAAATCGCTGTGGAACAGCCGCTATATCGACCATGTGCAGATCACCGCGGCCGAAACCGTCGATGTCGGCAGCCGCGGCACCTTCTACGACACGACCGGCGCGCTGCGCGACATGGTGCCGTAACCATTTGTTCCAGCTGCTCGCCATGATCGCCATGGAGCCGCCGAACAGCTTCGACGCCGAAGCGATCCGCAACGAGAAGAGCAAGGTGCTGAAGGCGCTGCGCGTCTTTACGCCCGAGGAGGCGGAACACACGGCGTTCGCGGCGTCTATTCCGGCGGGGACCCGCTGAACGGGGCGGAAATCCCCGGCCTATACGCAGATGCCGCAGGTGGTCGCTCGACAGCCAGGACCGAGACTCTTCGTGGCGCTGAAGCTTTATGCCGACACTTGGCGCTGGGCGGGCGTGCCCTTCTATCTGCGGACCGGCAAGGCGCATGACAGCGCGCGACACGGAAATCGTCGTCGAATTCCAGCCCGTGCCTTTCGCGCAGTTCCGCGAGACCGACGTCACGCGCCGGCTGCCTGCCGAACAGGCTGGTCATACAAGTGCAGCCGGACGAAGGCATGAGCCTGGAGATATCGTCATCAAATCGCCAGGGCTTTCGGTCGATACCGTGCCGGTTTCGCTCGACTTCCGCTATGCCGACCAGTTCGACATCGCCAAGATGACCGGCTACGAATCCCTCCTCTACGACCTCCTGATCGGCGACCAGACGCTGTTCCAGCGGGCCGACGGCATCAAGCCGGCTGGGCGGCGGTGCAGCCTTTCCTCGACCTATGGGCGAAGGGCGGCGAGCCAGACGCCTACGCCCCCGGCAGCATGGGGCCTGGCCCGCGCCGACGGCCTCATCGAACGCGACGGGCGGCGATGGCATGCGCTCGACGTGCTGCATGCGAAGCACAAATAAAAACCCCGTCCTCACATGGAAGCGGGGCTCTTTCGTTTCCGGCATGAAGGCCGGATCAAATGAACTGGCTCAAGCCCGGGACCGAGGCGACGACCTTCGTCGATCATCTTCGCCGGCATATTGCTTGGCACGGGCGCATGGTTTCCCTGGCGAGCGAGGTGATTTCGCCCATGCCGAGGCCCTGGCTCATGAGCTGCTGGCCGAGGCCCATGATCCCGCCGCCGCCGAGCGCGCCCATCAAACCGCCGAGCAGACCGCCGCCGCTGGCACCTTCGCCGTTATACTGGGCGACGAGATCGGCCGCCGCCGGAATGGCTTCTTGATCATCTTGGCGACCGCCGCGTCATCCCCTTCACGCTGCAGGAAGCCGAGCATCATGCCCAGCGCCTTCTCCGCCAGATTCGGGCGCGATCGCCCACGCGATCGGCAATCTGGGTCACGACTCCATTCATCGTCAGCCTCCTGTTATTTGACGTTGACGTCAACGTCATTCGAGTTTCGCGTCCGCAACTCAAGCCGCGCCGCCGAGAGCCGGCATTTTCCCCGGATTCGCTTTCAATGCAAGCAGCCGCTCCGCATCCGCGGTCCCTGCTTATGACCGGTGGACGATCGCAAGACGTAAATCGCGGCTCATCGCGATCTCCCGCATTTCAAACGCAAGCGGCGGGCATCGGCCGAAAGGAGAACTGCCTTCATGCTCGAGGAAGGCAAAGATTCTCCATCAGGCGCCAGGCCGGCCGATGCGGACGACAGCCCTTCAACAAGCCGGAAGATCCCGATTCGAAATTCGGCAACCGCCATGGCCTGGTGACGGGCGCGACCGGCACCGGCAAGACCGTAGCGCCCGCAGGTGCTGGCCGAAGGTTTTTCCAAGGCTGGCAGTCCCGGCTCTTCGCCGCCGACATCAAGGGCGATCTTTCCGGCATTGCCGCCAAGGGCGAAGGGGCAAAGGATTTCCTCACCAAGCGGGCCGAGCAGATCGGCTTTGCCGATTACGAATTCGACCAGTTCCCGGTGATCTTCTGGGACCTCTTCGGCGAGAAGGGCCACCGGGTCCGCACCACGATCGCCGAAATGGGGCCCCTGCTTCTGGCCCGCCTCATGGATGCCTCCAGGCCCGACAGGAAGAGGGCGTCATCAATATCGCCTTCAAGATCGCCGACCAGGCGGGCCTGCCGCTGCTCGACCTCAAGGATTTCTCCTCGCCGCCGAACTACATGGGCGAGAATGCGAGCGAGCTTTCCAGCCAGTTCGGCCTGATCTCCAAGGCGTCCATCGGCTCGATCCAGCGTGCGCTGCTCGTTCTCGAACAGCAGGGGGCCGAGCATTTCTTCTGGTCAACCGGCGCTGAAGGTCACCGATATCATGCGCACCAGCAATAACGGTTATGGCCAGATTTCGGTGCTTGCGGCCGACAAGCTGATGATCAACCCCAGGCTTTACGCCACCTTCCTGCTCTGGCTGCTTTCCCAAGCTTTTCGAAGAGTTGCCCGAAGTCGGCGGCTACCCGGACAAGCCGAAGCTCGTCTTCTTCTTCGACGAGGCGCATCTGCTCTTCGACGACGCGCCGCGCGTCTTGACCGAACGCGTCGAGCAGGTCGTGCGGCTGATCCGTTCTCAAGGGCGTCGGCGTCGTATTTTGTCAACGCAAAACCCGCTCGACGTGCCGGAAACGGTCCTCGCCCAGCTCGGCAACCGCGTGCAGCATGCGCTTCGCGCCTATTCGCCACGCGAGCAGAAGGCGGTCAGGACAGCCGCCGACACCCTCCGCCCCAACCCGGCCTTCGATTGCGCCACCGTGATCACCAATCTCGCGCACCGGCGCGAGGCGCTGGTTTCGACGCTGGAGACCAAGGGCGCGCCATCGATCGTCGAGCGCACGCTGATCCGCCCGCCATCCGGCCGCGTCGGCCCGGTGACGGAAGCAGAACGCCGTCAGATCATGGACCGAAGCCCGGTATCTTCGGATCTATGGCGAGGATGTCGACCGCGACTCTGCCTTCGAAATGCTCAACAGCCCGCGCGAAGAAGGCTGCCGAAAGCGGAAGCCGCCAAGCGGGCGCAGGAAGAGGCCGAAGCGCAGCAGACGAGTGCCGGCACGACCTCTGGCTGGACGCTGCCCGGTTTCGGCGGCAGCGACGACGAACAGCCAACCGCGGCCAATCGCGCGGGCGTTCGTCCGGCTATCAGCGGAGACGGTCGTCGAGGCGGCGATGAAAAGCGTGGGCGCGGACGGTTGCGACGCAGGTCGGCCGGGCGCCGGCGCGCGGCATTCGGGGAGTTTGAAGCGGTAGGTCGCGGAGGCAAGCTGAAGGGTGAGGTCATTCGCAGTCCTTATCCCCTGTGCCCTGCCGGGCAGATGGGATGCCAAGGGGTATAGCAGGTGGCTCGGCGAATATTCGTATCCTCAACGCTTGCGGACGAATTCCGTGCGCAGGACAAGGCCCTCGACGGCGTCGTGGCGGCAGTCGATCTCTTCCGGGTTGTCCGTCAACCGGATCGACCTTATGACCGTGCCCTGCTTCAGGGTCTGATTGGCCCCCTTGACCTTCAGATCCTTCATGAAGCGCTACGGAATCGCCGTCGTCGACAATATCTCCGGCAGCGTCGCTGACCTCGACGGCCGCCTCCGGGCGCAGCGAATTCCGAAGCCGGACGCCATTCGCCCGTCACTTCGTCATAGACGTATTCGTTGTCATCGCCCGCCATGGTCCGTCCTCCTAATCAAGAACTTCCCGGTCGGGCCGCTTATAACAGCCAGCCCGTCCGCGCAAGTTCGCCCACCAAGGGCAAGGGCCGTGTCGACCGCTTCTGGTTGCATTCCCTAGGCGCCTGGCCCACGGCGTATTTCATGCGTGCACTTTAAAAAGAAAAGGAGGATCACGCAATGCAATACTATTTCCGGTATCATCGCCAGCGTGGCCCCGTCAACGCCCTGCAAATGCGTTTGCAGGGCTGACCAGAGACCTTTCTCGCAAAACCTCTCTTCTGGTCTGCCCTTCGTGGCCTGCAGCGCCGAGCTTTCTGGCTTGAGCGTCTGCGATTTCTATTCCACCGCTCGAACGCATCGCATCGATGATGGCCGAGGACGCCCTCGATGGATGATCGCGCGGTCAAGACCAGAGAACGATCATGACCCTCATCAATATCCGCAATCTCGGCATCGACCTGGGTCGAGCCCTCTGTTTTCCAAGCTCAACCTCGTCGTCAATGCCGGCGACCGCATCGGCATCGTCGCCGCCAACGGCGGCGGGAAATCGACGCTGCTTCCGCTGCATCGCCGGCGCGCTGGAGCCGACCGAAGGCGACATCACCCGGGCGCGCGGGCTGACGCGTCGGCTATGTCGAGCAGAATGTGCCGCCTGCCCTGTTCGACAAGCCATTCTACGACGCCGTGCTCGATGCGCTGCTGCCGAGCAGGCGCGAAAGCGAGAGCTGGCGCGTCGATGTCGTGCTGGATCTCTGCCGACGTGCCGGAGGCGTTGCGCGAGCGGCCGTCTGAAGCAGCTGAGCGGCGGCTGGCAGCGGCTGGCGCATGCTGGCCCGTGTCTGGGTCGACCGAACCCGACGTGCTTGATGCTCGACGAGCCGACCAACCATCTCGACCTCGGCAAGATCGCGCAGCTGGAGGACTGGCTGAATGCGCTGCCGCGCGACGTGCCGGTGATCCTGGCCAGCCACGACCGCGCCTTCCTCGACGCCGTCGACCAACCGCACGCTCTTCCTGCGGCCGGAGCAATCGCCGATCTTCGCTTTGCCCTATTCGCCGGGCGCGCGCTGCGCTCGACGAGGTCGATGCCGCCGACGCGCGCCGCTACGAGCGCGACATGAAGGCGGCGCAGCAATTGCGCAAGCAGGCGGCCAAGCTCAACAACATCGGCATCAATTCCGGCAGCGACCTGCTGGTCGTCAAGACCAAGCAGCTGAAGCAGCGCGCCGAGAAGCTCGAGGATGCGGCACAACCCGGCGCATCTGCGAGCGTTCGGCCGGCGCCATCCGGCTTGCCAATCGCGGCACCGCATGCCAAGGTGCTGGTGACGCTGGACGATGCGGCGGTTGAGACGCCGGACGGCACGCTGCTGTTCAAGACCGGCAGGCAGTTCGTCTGCCAGGGCGACCGCATCGTGCTGCTCGGCGACAACGGCGCCGGCAAGACGCGGCTGATCGTCGATGCTCCGCAAGGCGATCGCGAACCCGGAGACGGCGCGGGAACGGCATCAAGGCCACGCCTTCGCTGGTGCTCGGCTACGGCGACCAGGCGCTTGCCGATCTGCGCGACGACCGACACGCCGATCGGCGACGATCATCCGCCGCTTCGACGTCGGCGACCAGCGGGCGCGCGGCACTGCTGGCCGGCGCCGGCATGTCGATCGAGATGCAGGGCCGACCGCATCGGCCAGCTTTCCGGCGGGCAGAAGGCGCGGCTCGGCATGCTGGTGCTGCGGCTCGACCAACCCGAACTTCTACCTGCTCGACGAACCCACCAACCATCTCGACATCGACGGGCAGGAAGCGCTGGAGGGCGAGCTGATGGCGCATCAGGCAAGCTGCCTGCTCGTCTCGCACGACCGCAGTTTCGTGCGCGCGGTCGGCAACCGGTTCTGGCTGATCGAGAAGCGGCGGCTGGTGGAAATGGAGAGCCCCGAGGGGTTCTTTGCGTCGGCAGCTGGTAGGGATGAATGGCCAAGGGGCTGACCAGCCAGGCTCGAACCAACGGTCTCGACCCGTCCTTCGGACCCCAACTGGGCAGAAGGGAGCGGAAACGATGCAACATATCCCTTCCCCTCGGAGAGAAAGGTGCCGGCAAAGGGGCGGCGTGCCGTTACTTCACTCTTCATTCCTCGGGCTCTTCAAAGGGATGAGTGGAAACCCCTCAGAATGCCTTCGGCGCAGCAACCAAGGCCCGCCGGGCCCTTCACGCGGATGATGCTGGCCGCGATGGCGACGGAGTCGGCAATAGCCAAGAGCGGGCAAGCTTCAATCCGCGACAAGTTGGATGCGGTGAACGTCGCGGTCAACCGCGCGATCCGCTACCGCCGGGACATGGACATCTATCAGGCGACGGACCACTGGGCAGCACCTTCCGAGACGCTGGCCCGCCAGCAGGGGGATTGCGAAGATTTGGCGATCCTGAAGATGGCAGCACTTCGCGCCGAGGGCGTCGACATGAAGGACATGTCGATCGTCGTGCTCTTCGACCAGAAACGCCACTTCTACCATGCGGTGCTTTCGGTCGCCGTCGATGGCAACTACTTCATCCTGGACAACATGCGCGACCAGGTGCTGCCCGACAGCCGCCTGCCCGACTACCAGCCGCTTTTTTCCATCACCGGCGGCAAGGGGTATCTGCACGGGCTGCGGGCCGGCAACAACAAGCAGGTCGCCTCCCGCATGCCGCTGGAAAAGGTCGCACCGGGCGAAGGCGCAGCACACTGAGACAGGCCAAAACGCATGACGTTCAAAGCGGTCGCATGATGCGGCCGCTTTTTTCGTTTCATACGTCGGTGAGTAGCGGGAAATATAAGTCAGTAGCATTAAGTTATCAACACTCCAACAGGCCCTAGCCACCTTCCTGCGAAGACAGTCAACTCCTGAGGTTTCCACCCCTAAAGCAACAATTTTACAGGATTTTTTAACCGGTACTTGTTGTGCTCACGGTTAGCTTGACACTCATCCCCAGTGAGCTCCGACCCCATGATTTTTATTAACCGTTACTCCCCAGCCACAGTAAAACCCGCCTTGTTTCGCGCCGCGATCGGCGCATCATGCTGCATGGCAGGATCGCTCGGTCTTTTACTTATCGTTTAAACCTTCTAATCCCGAATAAACCATTTTTGGTAGGGTTTGTGAGCATCCCTCCAATTTCGTTTCTTGTTGCATTTCCGCTGCTCCTGGCGCTGCAGCTGCAAAAGTCGGAGCTTGCGGCGCTGCGCGCCAAGATGAACCACGCCACCCGGCATGATCCGGTGACGAATGCACTCAACGGCACCGCCTTTGCCGCTGCGATGCAGAATTATTCCGACCGCCGCCGGAAGATCGCGACGGATACCGGCGGCATCATGATCGCCGTCGTCATCGAGACGCTCGATGCAATCAGCCGCCGCTACGGCCCACAATGGGCCGACACGGTGATGTTATCGCTGGCCGACATCATCAAGAGTTCGGTCAGAAGCGGCGACCTCGTCGCCCGGCTCGCCTCCAACGAGCTCGGCATCTTCCTGCCCGGCGCCACCCCCGAAAACGCCCAGGACATCGGCGCCCGCATCCGCAGGCGCGTCTCGCAGGCCGCCTTCGAGACCGAGGAAGCGCCGCTTGACCTCAAGATCAAGCTCGGCGGCGCCCTCTTCGAGGGGCCGGAGGATTTCAACCGGATCCGGCAACTTGCAGATGAGATGGCGTTCGAGAGCGCGACCGAGGATGGCGAGCCGATCGTGATTGCCAGGCTGCCCGCAGCGTGAGGTAGAAGGCAGAAAAGGCGCCGAAGCGCCTTTTCCAGGTTCAACTCTTCCAAGACCGAAACGTGAGCCGGTCAAGCGATCGGCGTCGTGGTCGAGTGATGGTCGTCATCGTAGATGGTCTTCACCGTCGACACGTAGTTCTGAAGCACCGCGACATCGTGCCAGGTGCCGTTGTCATTGACGCTGATCGTCGTATTGCCTCCGGCAACCGTGCCCTTGACGTTTGCAAGCGCCTCCGCCTCACTCGCCTCGTGACCGAGGAGCGAGTTGAGGAGGTTGGAAACGTCAAGCGTGTCACCCTGGCTATTCTTGAAGTCCGTGGTGAGGTCGGCGAGGTTGACTTCCTTCAAGGCGGCTGCATCGATGACGAAGGTGTCGCTGCTGCCGCCGCCGGTCATCGTATTGAGACCGGAGCCGCCGACAAGAATGTCGTCACCGTCACCGCCGACGAGGATATCGTTGCCGGCTCCGCCGAGGAGAACATCATTTCCATTTTCGCCGTAGAGACTGTCATTTCCGTCTCCACCGTCAATGAAGTCTGTGGAATTGCCGCCATATAGCGTGTCGCCGCCGCCCATGCCATACAGCGCGTCATTACCGGAGCCGCCGTTTACCGTCTCGGCATTGCCGGAGCCGATCACCACGTCGTGACCCCCACCTGCATTCAGGGCGCCATTGAGACTGCTGTTAATGAAAATCAGATCGCCGTCGACGTTAAATGTGGCTCCCGTAACCACGCAGATATAGCCGATTATGCATCCACCCAAAAATGTTCAGGAAGGGTTAACCTTGCGGGGCGTTTTCTTGGCCGGAACGATAAAATGTGAATAAAATTAAGAGATTAGCGGGACGGATTTTGCCGCTCAAATGAAAAGGGGGCGGCCCGCTTCCAAGGGGCCGCCGCCGATCACTTTCCGTATCTCGATTTCCCGTATCCGGGATGTTGCTGCGAGGTCAGCGGCCCGGCGCGACGAGGCAGAAGAAAGCGCCCTGCGGGTCCGTCGCATTGATGATCCAGCTGCCGCCGGGCACTTCCATCGGACCGACGATTACCTTGCCGCCGCCCGCATTGACGCGTTCGATGGCACTGTCGATCGCCGGCACGTTGAAGTAATAGCCCCAATAGCACATCGGCACACCGGCGGGTTTGCTCATCATGCCGCCGATCTGTTTTCCATGTTCAGCGAAGATGCGATAAGCGCCCATCTCGCCCATGTCGAAATCGTGGTCCTTGGTCCAGCCGAAGACCTTCGAGTAGAAGGCGAAGGCTTCCTCCATGTTGCCGGCCATCAGTTCGTGCCAGCCGATATGGCCGGGCGTACCCATTTCCGGCTCCCAGCCGCTATCGCCCTCCATCGGCAGCGGCGTCATGATGCAGAGGACGGCCCCGTGCGGGTCGGCGACGACGGCAAAGCGGCCGATGGTCGGGATGTCTTCGGGGGGGCGGCGGATCTGGCCGCCGTTCGCCTCGAAATCCTTCGCGGATTGGTCGACATCGTCGACACAGACATAGCCTGTCCAGTTCGGCGGAATGCCCTGCCCTTCGAGCTCGGCCGGAAAGGTCATCATGCCGGCGACGCCGCGGCCGTCCGCCTCGAAGATGGTATAGGGGGAGGGAAGGTCCTCCATCGGCATCTCTTTCGTCGTCCAGCCGACGACAGAGCTGTAGAAGCCGGCGGCGGCCGTGGTATCCGTCGTCATCAGTTCGCACCAGATGAATTTTCCATGCGTGTCGGAAGCCATGATCTTTTCCTTTTCGTGCCTATGGAATCGGGTTTGGTTCGAGATCACGGCTTGCGCGTGTAATGCGCCTCCATAAACTGCTTCCAGCTGCCGTCCGGCTGCTTGGCCGCCGAGTTGAAGGTGCGGTGATCGTCATCGGCGAAGATGATCTGCTCGCGGTAGTCCTGCTCGGCGCCTTGGTTCTGGAAATCGGGGCCACGGGTATAGAGGCTGAGCACCTTGCCGTCGGTCGATACATCACCCTCGTAGACCCACATGTGATCCATCATCGAGCCGATCCAGCTGCCGACATATTTGCCCTTGGCCGCATTGTAGCCGAGGGTGAGCATGGTGGTTGCAGCCCCGCCGCCCGGCATCTCGCCATTGCCTTCGGCAACGAACCAGATGCCGTGCAGCGAGCGCACGATCTCCGTCCATTGCTGGTCACCGGTCATTTCGGATGCCGTGACATCCCATACGCCCACCAGCCTCTCAAGGAAGCGGTGTTCCTCCAACGCTTTTGCAGTTTCCATCATCCTTCTCCCTTGGCGATGTTCGCAGATTTCAGTGACGGGATTGCGTCTGCCGAGCGCCCTCATATTCGTCGTGACGCTTGACGAAATCCATCGTGCCTTCTTCGTTGCGGCCCTTCGGCGCGCGGTCGAGGATCATCAGCGTGCCGATCAGTTCCTCCGGCCCACGGGCATAGCTAGAGTAGGTATGGAAGATTTCACCCCGCTCGTTCTTGTAGAAGGAACTCAGCCCCGGCAGTTCATCATGGGCCTCGGCGGGTTCAATCGCGGTGAAATTGTAGAAAACCTTATCCTTGGCGAGATCTTCCGGGCTGAAGGAAACGTGGTAGTCGAAATTGAAATCGCTGCCGAAGGACGAAACCCAGGGGAACTTCCAGCCCATGCGCTTCTTGTAGGCGTCGATCTTGGCGAGCGGCGCGCGCGAAACCGCGACCCAGGTGACGTCGTGATGGTTGAGATGCGGCAGCGCGCCATCCACGTGATCGGAAAGGAACGAGCAGCCGGTGCAACCGGCCTCCCAATCCGGACCGAGCATGAAATGGTAGATCATCAGCTGGCTGCGGCCATCGAAGAGATCGGATAGGCCCTTCTTTCCCTGCGGCGTGTCGAAGACATAGTCCTTGTCGACCTTGACCCAGGGCATGGCCAGGCGCTCGGCATTGATCCTGTCTCTGAGATGCGTTGCTTCCTTCTCCTTCAAAAGCAGCGCCCGGCGGGCCTCCAGCCATTGTTCACGGGAAACGACTTGATTCTGCATCGCGAGCGCCCTCCTCCGGCGCCGCCGGCAAGACCGGCATTCGTTCTCATTCGCTTGACTAAATACATTGATATCAATAGAAATAGGGCATGTCAAACGCGATAGAAATACCCTTTTCGACGACACTGCTGGTACGGGACACCTGCCTGTGCCTGCATGTTCAGCGCGCCGCGCGAGCACTCGCACGGCTTTTCGACGATGCGCTTCGTCCGGTCGGGCTCACCAACGGGCAGTTCTCGCTGATGATGTCCCTCAATCGGCCCGAGCCGCCGCCGATGGGCCCCGTGGCCAATGTCCTCGCCATGGACCAGACGACGCTGACGGCGGCGCTGAAACCGCTGCAACGCCGTGGCTGGGTAAATGTAACGCAAAATCCGAAAGATAAGCGGAGGCGGCTGCTCAGCCTGACGCCGGAGGGCAAGGCGGTGCTCTCCGCAGCGCTGCCAATCTGGGAAAGGACGCATGCAGCGCTGGAAAGGAATTTGCCTGGCGGCAGCGCCGAGCGGCTGCGAAGCGAGCTGCAGGCGCTCGCCTGATCAACGGGCGATGCGTGGATCGTTGCCGAAATCGCTCCTGGCAAAGCCGATCCGCATCTTCGGAAATTCGCACAGCGCCTGAACGCCTGCCGGCGACAGGCGAATGCGCCATGTCTGGCGCTCGGCCGGTTCGCGGGCGCTGAAGGCCTTGGCCGTCAGCAGCGCGATATTCTTGCCGTGATGCGGATCGCGGACGGATTCATAAAGGATCGCTTCGGCGCCGATCGCGCGGGCGGTATCGGCAAGCGCCTGGCAGGGTTCGCAATTCATGGGATCGGTCCATTTCGGGCGATCGCGGTTGAGAGGCGGCAAAGTCAAATCGAGCGCGGCCTTCGTCGCGACGAGAGCCGCAAAGGCGGTGTATTCGGCCGCATTCGCAGGCAGTGGCGTCTCAGGAGAATCCGCGAAGAAGAGCAGGCGGTAGAAGGCCATCTCGGCAAGCGCCGTCTCCACCTTTTCCGAAGCGTAGAAAACGCCGAGCGTGCGCCCTGCCCTGCGAAAGCGAGAGCCATGCGGGTAGACGGCGCCGTAGCGGAAGGGCGTGGCGAGCAGATAGTCGAGACCGGCGCATTCGGGCGGCAGCGCCGGCTTGCTCTTCTCGAGCAGCGTTTCGAGCAGCGCCTGCTCTTCCAGCGTATCGACAAGCTTCAGCGTCGAGATATGATGCTGCGCCTCCACCAGCCGCCAGAAACTGCCGGATATCGCGCGCGCCTCAGACGAGAGCGCGGCGGGCGTCCAGATAGGCAAGGACATCGGTCAATCCGGAAATGCTGGCGATCTTTTCGAGCGGTGCGGCACCGAGCGCGGTATTGGCATTGCGCAACCATTGCCTGGCAACCGCCTCGTCGCCGCCGACGATCGCATCCAGCGAGCGGAAGAGGCGGACAAGCAGGACAGCGAGCTCAAAGGACTTGCTGCCAGGCTCCAGAAGATGATCCTGCCGCTTCATGCGCGAGATAGTGGCTTCCGACACGCCGAGAACGACGGCAAGCACGCGGGCGCTGATGCCAAGCCGGTCCGCGGCATTGACCGCCGCCTTGGTGATCACCGCGGCTTCGGATGTCCGGCGGCTGTCCTGAAGATGCAACGAGGTCATCGGCATATCCTTTCCTTGGAAATAATATAGCGATTATATTTCAGATGAAAAGGGTGCCGCTTTGTTTCCTCCCCAGCTGGGAGAAGTGCCGGAGCGAAGCCGAGGCCATGAGGACGCAATGAGGGAGCGTCTTAGGCAAAAGCGAAGACGACATTTGCCGTGTCGTTCCCTCATCCCGGCCCTTCGGGCCACCTTCTCCCCGGCGGGAGAAGGTGGTGCCGCATCAGGCCACCGTGACCGGAACTTCGGTCGAGGTGCGCATGGCGTGGCTGTAGGGGCAGACGATGTGGGCGGCGGCGGCGAGCTTTTCAGCCTCGGCCTTATCCAGGCCGGGGATATTGACGGTGAGCGCCACGTCGATGCCGAAGCCCGTTCCGTCTTCACGCGGGCCGATGCCGACCTTGGCGGAAACCGTCGTGTCTTCCGGAAATCTTGACCTTCTGCTGGCCCGCGACAAATTTCAAGGCACCGAGGAAGCACGCGGAATAGCCGGCCGCGAAGAGCTGTTCGGGATTGGTGCCGGTGGCGCCATCGCCGCCGAGTTCCTTCGGAACAGTCAACGTCACGTCGAGAACGCCGTTTTCGGAAACGGCGCGGCCTGCGCGGCCACCGGTAGCGGAAGCTTGGGTCGTATAGAGGATAGGCATGTCAGTCTCCTTTTGCGTTGGGGCTGGATTTCATATATTGCACAATTAAATTGTACGCAAGTGAATTTCGCAAATTGCATTCGGAATCTGAAAAGAGGAGAATTGCACCTCAAAGGAACAGGACCATGAAAGCGCAGATGGCAAAGACGATGGAAATCCCGCAAGAGGAGAGACGGCTGGAGAAACAGCTCTGTTTCGCGGTCTACGCGACGGCGCATGCCTTCACGCGCGCCTACAAGCCGATCCTCGACAAGGTCGGCCTCACCTATCCGCAATATCTGGTGATGCTCGTGCTCTGGGAAAAAGCCGAACTTCCGGTGAAGACGATCGGCGAGCAGCTCGATCTCGATTTGGGCACGCTCTCGCCGCTGCTCAAGCGGCTGGAGCAGACCGGGCTGATCAAGCGCACCCGGGACGCACGCGACGAGCGGCAGGTGATCGTTTCGCTGACGCCGAAGGGCCGTTCGATGAAGAGCGAGGCGGCGACGATCATGACGGCCATCGGCCAGGCGGCCGGCTGCACGCTCGAGGAAATGGCGGAAATCCGCGGATCTTTGCAGAAGCTGCGCGGGAACCTGAATGCAGCCGTGTGAGAAATCGCCCGCGCCTTTAAGCGCGGGCGTTCGCAGATTTTACCCGGCCGCCTGATAGGCTGCGGCTCGCAAGTGCGACGTCCTCGGACCGAGGGCGGCGAGAAGCACGACCGCGACGGCAAGCAACGCCGTGAAGGCGACGCCTGCCACATAAGGGTCCCAGCCGAAGGACGGCGCCGCGCCGAAGACCGCGGAGGCGGCCGCAAGCACGATGCCGCCGCCGATCTGGAAGGCGGCAAAGAGCATGCCGGAGGCCAGGCCCGATTTGTCTTCCTCGACATCAGCGAGTGCCGCGACCTGAACGGAGGGATAGGTCAGCGCGTAACCGAGGCCGAGCGGGACCTGCGACAGGACGACGAGCAGGATCGGATTGATGTCACCGACAGCCGCGACCCAGAAGATATAGCTTGCTGCCTGAAGCGCCACGCCGAGCGCCATGAGGCCTGTGGTGCCGCGGTTCTGTGCGATCGCGGCAAAGCGTGGCGCCAGGAACATGACGAAGACACCGCCTAGAGCGAAGCAGAAGCCGGTGCTGAAGGCCGACCAGCCGAGCTCGTTCTGGTAATAGAGCGTCGCGATGAACTGGAAGCCGACATAGACGCCCTGAAAAAGGGCGGCGACGGCATTGGCATGGCTGAGTTTTGCCCGGCGGAACATCGCAAGCGGCACCATCGGATCGGCATGCCGGGCCTCAACGGCAAGGAAGAGCAGGATCAGGACGGCCGCCGCAGTCAGTGCGCCCCAGGTGGGAAAGGCGCTCCAGCCGTTGGCTGCGGCGTTGGTGATGCCGAAGACGAAGAGCAGCAGGCCGGGGGTGATGGTCAAGGCGCCTGCCCAGTCAAAGCGCAGACGGTCGGCTCCCCGGCGCTCGTCTGCGGGCAGGACGAATGGTGCGATCGCCAGCGTGAGGATCGCCACCGGAGCGCCCATGACGAGCGTCGCCCGCCAGCTGAAAATGGTGGCCGCACCGCCGAGCACCATGCCAAGCACGAAGCCGGCGGCGCCGGTGGAGGAGAAGACCCCGAGCGCCTTGGCGCGGGCGCTGCCCTCCCCGAAGACGGAAAGCAGAAGCGACAAAGCGGCCGGTGCAGTGAAGGCCGCGGCGATGCCCTTGATCAGACGGGCGGCAATCAGCGTCGGCCCGCTGTCGACAAAGCCGCCCGCGATACTCGCAGCTGCAAAGACGGCAAGCGACCAGAGAAAGACGCGGCGGTGGCCGAAAACGTCGGCAACGCGGCCGCCGAGCAGTAGGAAGCCGCCGTAGCCGAGGACATAGGCACTGACGGCCCATTGCAGCGAAGTTGCCTGCATGCCGAGTTCGGCCTGAATGGCGGGAAGTGCGACGCCGATGGTCGAAACGTCCATGGCGTCAAGGAAATTGGCGGCGCAGAGCAATAGCAATGCCAGCCCCGCCCCTCTTCGAGATTGTGTGAGAGTCATCGAGATCGTTCCTTTTGCTGCCGCGCTGGTTGGGAGGAAGCGGCAGAGGAACGAGAAAATGATCATCTCCGAAACCTATTGCAAATTGATAGTAACCATGCCAGGTATTACTGATAATGATGAATGACGCGATCCTTCGGAAAATCGACCTGAACCTCCTGCTGGCCTTTTCGGTGCTGATGCAAGAACGCAATGTCAGCCGCGCGGCCGAGCGGCTGCTGCTTGGCCAGCCGGGACTTTCGGCGGCGCTGCGGCGGCTGCGCGAAGCACTCGACGACGAATTGTTCGTCCGCGTCGGACGCGGCCTGCAGCCGACGCCGCGCGCGCTTGCCATCGCGCCGGCAATCGAGGATGCGCTTTCCGGCATCGAGCGGGCCATCCGCCCGCCCGCCGCCTTTGACCCCGCCAGCTGGAAGGGCGAATTCCGCATCGGCCTGTGCGACAATCTCGAATCAGCCTTCTTCGGTCCGCTCGCGGCGCGCCTGCGGGAACTGGCGCCGGGCGCCCGGCTGGTCGGTGTGGCCTTCCACAAACGCGACGCCGCACGCCGGCTCGATGAGGGCGCTTATGATTTCAGCGTCTCGATCCACGACGAGCCCGCCTCCTGGCATATCCGCGATCCGCTCTTCGACCAGTGTTCGATCTCTATCTACGATCAGAAGCAGCTCAGGTTGAAGACCCCGCTGACCCTTGAGGACTTCGCCAAGGCAGACCATGTCGGCGTCTCGTTCGAAGGCAGCAATGGCTCGACCAATGTCGATATCGCGCTTGCCCGCCTGGGGCACAGCAGGCAGGTGGTGGCCACCGTGCCCCGCTTTTCCGCCTTGCCGACGGCTCTGCGGGCCATGCCGGCGATCGCGACGATACCGGAATTGATCGCCCGCTGCATGGCGCAATTGCATGGGCTAACAGTTTCAGTGCCGCCAATCCCGCTGCCTGCCGAACCGGTCACGATGCTTTACCGCCGCGTCGACCGGGCGGACGGACGCTCCGTCTGGTTCCGCCGGCTCTTCATCGACGTTGCCAGTGCCGCACTCGAAGCATCCGGCTGCCGGATAGGCATTTCCAGGGCGGCCGCCTAGCGAATTAGCCGATAGAGACCTCATCTTCCTTTTGAAATATAAGGCTTTTTTCGTAATTCACGAAATGTGTTTGGAATATTTACGAACGTGAGGTAAAAACGTTTTCGCGACGTGATTTGGGCTGGACTATCACAATAGGAGGCACCGGCCGTTGAGGGCGCGATACGCATTGGGCAAAACCATCTCCGGGATTTTCTTCGCCGGACTGGCTGCAACAGGGTGCACGACGGCCGCCAAGGCGCCATCGCCGACTGCACGTCCTTCTTCCACCGCGAAAGCAGCATCAGCCAAAGTGACTTATAATTACACGGCACGGGACCGCGATTGTCTGAAGCGCGCCATGTACTTCGAATCCGAACACTCGGATCGCGATGGCTATATGGCGGTCGGAACCGTGGTCATGAACCGGCTCACATCGCCCGCCTATCCCGACACGATTTGCGAGGTCGTAGCGCAGGAAAAGCAGTTCGCACCCGGCGTCATGACCAGGGTCGTCGACCCGAAGGCCGGACCGGAACTTGATTCCGCCGTGGAGGGAATCTTGCGCGGGGAACGGCATCCCGGCGTGCAGAACGCCATGTTCTTCCACACCGACGGCCTGAAATTCCCCTATCGCAACATGCATTATGTCGTCGAGGCCGGCGGCAACGTCTTTTATGAAAAGCGCGGCAGGGACGGAGCCTTGCAAACGCCGGCACCTCTGCCGGCCTATGAAGTCGCAATGAACTACGTTTCCGACCCGCGGCTATCAGGTCCGGTTCAGTTCGCAGGCGTGCAGCCGTTCGCGACGTCCACACAAATCGACGTGTTGCTCCCGGAGAAGGGGCCAATCCCGAGGGCCATGCCCGATGTGGCATCGATACCGGATGCCACCACGACCTCCGCCATTCCGGCCGCTCCCCCGGCATCGACGGCCCCAGGCACGGTCATGCCGCCCGAAGGATCGCCAATCGCACTGCCGACGCCCCGCCCCGCCTACAACAGCGCAGGACTGGCTGCCGGCCATCTGCCGGCGGGCGGCTGAGGCCGATCAGAAAGACTTCCTTCCGAAGCGGAAGGAAGTCGAGTTCATTCATCACTGCCAGACGACGATCGGCGTCTTGTTCGGCACGCGGTCGTAGAGATCGATGATATCCTGGTTCAGCAGGCGGACGCAGCCGGACGAAACGGCCTTGCCGATCGACCGCCATTCCGGATTGCCGTGCAGGCGATAGAGCGTATCCTCGCCATTCGAGAAGATATAGAGCGCGCGCGCGCCGAGCGGGTTCAGGAGGCCAGGCTCCATGCCGCCGCGTTCGATCGAATACTTTGCGAGTTCCGGCTGGCGGGCAACCATCTCATTCGGCGGCTTCCAGCGCGGCCACTTCTGCTTCCATTGGATGACGCCCGTTGCCAGACCAGGCAAAGCCTTGGCGTCCGATGCCGACGCCGTAGCGCATCGCTGTCCCGCCCGGCTGGACGAGATAAAGGAAGCGCGACGGCGTATCGACGACGATCGTGCCTGGACGCTCGCCTGTCGGGTCGATGACCTGCTGGCGATAGTAGCGCGGATCGATCTGCTGGTAGGGGACGGCGGGGATCAGGAAGCCGCCGTCCTCGATGGGACCGTATATCACCTCAAGCTCGGCATCCGTGGGAGCGGGCGTCGTCTCGAAAGGGCGTGGGAAACGGAAACCGACGGGCTGGACGCTCGGTGCCGAAGTGGAAGCGCAGCCGGCGAGCGCGGAGGCCGCCGTCAAAGCCGAAAAGGAGAGAAAGTTGCGGCGGGAGAGAGATTTTTCGAGACTCATGCGCGGGACGGATTTCCTTCTGTCGCGGGGAGAGCCGGCATGCGGCACGCAACCCCGGTTGGTTCATTCAACGCCGGTGACGAGTTCGGAAATCTATCTGCCGCTGCCAAATAAACCATACCCTCACGAAGTCGTGTCCCCATGCGGACAGACGATATCGCCGCCCTGTTGCGCCGCTACATCACAACGATCTCGGCCTTGGCCGGAACGCGGTCGTAAAGGTCGACGACGTCCTGGTTGAGCATGCGCACGCAGCCCGACGAGGTCGCCTTGCCGATCGATTGCCAATCCGGTGTGCCGTGCACGCGATAGAGCGTATCCTGGCCGTCGTTGAAGATGTACATGGCGCGGGCGCCAAGCGGATTTCCGAGGCCAGGATTCATGCCGCCGTTTTCGGCCGAGAAGGGGCGGATATCCGGCTGGCGCGAGACCATTTCGGCAGGCGGCGTCCAGCGCGGCCATTTCTGCTTCCACTGGATGACGCCGCGGCCCGACCAGGCGAAGCCTTCCCGGCCGATGCCGACGCCGTAGCGGATCGCCTTGCCGTTCGGCTCGACGAGATAGAGATGGCGGGCGCGCGTATCGACGATGACAGTGCCCGGCTTTTCCTGCGTCGGGTAGTCGACTTCCTGACGGAGATACTCGGGGCTGACGCGGCTGACCGGAATGGCCGGCAAAAGGAAATCGCCATCGCGAAGCTCGCCGTACAAGGCGGCGTTCACCGGATTGGTGACCGGCAGGCCGTAGGTCTGGTTGAATTGCGTCGAGTAGAGATCGCGCACCTGCGGCACCGGCGGATCGGGGATCGCCCTTACCTTGCGCGGATCAACGCCCGGCGGCTCATAGAAAACCGGCGAAGTCTCCTGCACGAAGCGGGCCGGATCGGTCGCGCCCGTATCAGGAACAAGAACGTTGCAGCCGCTGAGGCCAAGGACCGCCACGGCAAGGCCGGCAAAGGGAAACACCCGGCGCGAAAAATCCATAAACCCACCCTTTATCCATTGTCAGCGCAGCGATATCTGGCGGGAGGATGGCATTTGCGGCTGGCGTGAAGCTGGCGTCAGCACCGGAAAACTTGCCGGCTTCACGAGACTGGACATCACACGAGCACAACGCCGTGGCCGTAGACGCTCGCCAATTCGCGCACAAGCTGCGCTTCATGTTCGGTGAGCTTGCGAACATCCACAAAGCGCCAGTTGCGCTCATAAAGGGCGAAGGCTTCCTTTGCGGAAATGGCGCATAGAGGATCGCGATCCATCAGGAGCGATTTCAGCTCCGGGAAGTCGTTCGGAATGATCTCGTCTGCCATTTGCGCCATCATGCGTCCAATATAGACCGTCGCGGCGAAAATTGAAGACGCGTTCAAGCGGCCACCCCACGGAAAAAACGGATGCTTTGCTCAATCTCGGCCGGCAGCGCGGAGGTGTGGTTGCCGGCCACCCTATCGGTCTCGATGCGGATACCGGCCGCACGGGCGCGGGCGGCGAGCAGGCCGGCACGGTCGTTGAATTGATCCTCTTGCGTGCCGTGAACGACGTGGACGGGGCACTTGAAGCTTTGCGCGTAGCAGAGCGCCGAGCGGACCTCGAATTCGTGCTTGTTGCCGTCGTCGAAGCGGATGTCCTGCGGGTAGCGATTGAAGAAGCGGAAGGCGTCCGGATTGCCGGAAATCGGGGCGGCGGCGCGGAAACGGTGCGTGCTCATGGCGGCAAGCATAGTCAGCGTGCCGCCGATGCTGTGGCCCGCCACAAACAGCCGGCTTGGGTCGACACCCGGCAGATGCGCCAGCCGGTCGGCGGCGGCAAGAACGTCGTCCACCTCGTCGTAGAAGCCGGAAAAATTGCCCATCTGGCCATTTTCACCGCGGACAGACGGCATCAGCACCACGAAACCTGCCTCGGCATAGGGTTTCAGGAGTTGCCACTGGCCAGCACCCATGGCATTGCCGCCATGAAGGAAAAGCACGCCGGGCTTTGCGTGGTGCCCGCGCTTGTATTTGCTGACCCAGGCCGCCAGTTCGAGCTCGCCGCCAGCGCCCGAGCGGTAGAATATCTGCTCGCCATCCTGCGGCGTGGCCAATGCCTCGTATTTGTCCGGCGCTGGCCCCTTCTGCAGCAGCTTCGTGCGGAAGCGGCGGCGAACCTTGGCATAGTCGTGGGTGATCAGGCGCGGCTGATCCGGAACGTTAAAGGCGGAGGCGGCGCGGGGAAGCATGATGGCACCCGCGATACCGGCGAGGACAGCGCGCCGTTGGCGGAAAAAGGCATTTCGATCGTCGTCAAAGGACATAACACAGCACCCGATAGCCCCCCGGGGCACTCAAATATCTGCACCAGAACGGCATTTCGGCCAATACACATTGCGTTGAAATCCGGCCCTGCGTCATTGTCGCGCAGGCGGGCCTATTCCACGGCTTTCATCGATCATCGCGACCAGCGTTTCGAGGCGGTCTGCCTCATAGGAAGGCTTGTCCGGCCGGAGCCGGGAGATGCGCGGAAAGCGCATCGCCACACCGGACTTGTGCCGCGTCGAGCGGTTGATGCCTTCGAAGGCGACCTCGACGACGAAGCCGAACTCCCGATCTGCGCGCACGGCACGAACAGGACCGAAACGCTCGATGGTGTTGTTGCGGACGAATTTATCGAGCAGCTCCAATTCCTGATCGGTGAAACCGAAATAGGCCTTGCCGACAGGCACCAGCTGTTCGCCGTCCGGCGTCTCGGCCCAGACACCAAAGGTGAAATCGGAATAGTAGCTCGAGCGCTTGCCATGGCCACGCTGGGCATACATCAAGACGGCGTCGACGTTGTAAGGATTGCGCTTCCACTTGAACCACGGGCCCTTCATGCGGCCCGCCTGATAGATGCTGTCCCGCCGTTTGATCATCACGCCCTCGATCACCGGGTCGGGCGGCGACGTCCGCAGCTCGTCCAGTTCCTCCCATGTCGAAAAGGCGACGAGCGGCGAGAGGTCGAACCGATCGTGCGGCGCCTGCTCGATAATCTCCGAGAGCCGGTCGCGGCGGTCGATGAAGCTATGGCCGCGCACATCCTCTTCGCCGTCGAACAGCAGGTCGTAGGCACGGATGAAGGCCGGGTATTCGTCGAGCATCTTCGCCGTCACCGTCTTGCGGTTCAAGCGCTGCTGAAGGTCGGAAAAGGTTCTCGTCGGGTTGTTCGAGCGTGCGGTCCCGCCGACGAGCAGTTCGCCGTCGAGCACGCCGTTGAAGCTGATGGACTCCAGAATATCCGGGAAGGCATTGGAGATGTCGTCGCCGGAGCGTGAATAGATCTTGCGCGTTTCGCCGGAGCGGGAAAACTGGACCCGGATACCATCCCACTTCCATTCCGCCGCATAATCCGCCGGGTCGAGGCTGGTGAGATCGTTGTCTTCCACCGGATGGGCGAGCATGACGGAATGGAAGATCGCGGGCGTCGCGAGCACTGGCTTGCCGCCCCTGCCCTCGAGCCATTCGAAAAGTGATTCATAGGGCGGCTCCAGACCGTGCCACAGCGTCTCGATCTCGATCACGTCCTTTTTACCGAGATCGGACAGCGCCTGCTTGGCAAGCCGTGCCGAGACGCCGATGCGCATGGCGCCGGTGGCAAGCTTGATGAAGGCGAAGCGGCCAGACGGATCCAGCCGGTCCAGCGTATCGCGCACGAAACTGCGAACCTCGGTGCGGCCGAGCGAATTCATGCGGGTGATGACCTCGCCGAGGCGCGGCTGGACGAAGGCGGAACGCTCGATGTCCTTTTCGTTGTCCCAGACGAGCGAAATCGTTTCGGCGAGGTCGCCGACATAGTCGTAGGAGTAGCGGAACAGCACCTCGTCCATCCGCTCAAGCGTCAGATCGCGGAGCATGGCAGGCTTGACGTTGCGCACTTCGAGCGTGCCGGCGATCGCCGCAAGGCCATAGCCGCGGTCCGGGTCGGGTGTGTCGCGGAAATAGTCGGTCAGGAGCTTCAGCTTGCCGTTGCGGCTGGGCGTCAGGACGAGACGGTCGAGGAGGTCGGCGAAGGGTTTCATGGGGCCGCTCCGACCGGTCGAGAAGCCATTTCTTCTGAAGACCCCTCCCCAACCCCTCCCAACAAGGAGGAGGGACTTAGACGCCGTGCCCACCGCGTTCCATTCGCAACGATGCAGCATGAAGCGACGCTGTATTGGGGCGAAAGAGTGCCGCATCGTAACCCCTGCCCCTTGTGGTCAGGGGTTGGGGGAGGGGGCGTTGCGAATAGTCCCACACATGTTCCTCAATCCCCCTCGTCCTCATAACCCACCAGATGCAGCGGCCTCGCCTTGATGCCCTGCAGTTCGCACCAGCGCACGAGCGCTTCCTCGCGGCCGTGGGTGACCCAGACTTCGGCGGGGCTGAGTTCGGTAATCGTCTCGGTGAGTTCGGGCCAGTCGCAATGGTCGGAGATGACGAGCGGCAGCTCGACACCCTGCTGCTTGGCGCGCTGGCGCACCATCATCCAGCCGGAGGCGAAGGCGGGGAGCGGTTCGTTGAAGCGGCGCGCCCAGCGATCGGCGAAGGCTGACGACGGACCGACGACGACGGCGCCTTTGAAGGCGGATTTGTCGCGGCTTTCAACGGTGGCCGGCAGCAGGTTGCCGAGGTCGATGCCCTGCCCGACATAATATTCGCAGAGCCGTTCCATGGCCCCGTGGATATAGATCGGCTCGCCGTAACCGGCATCGCGCAGCAGACGGATGACGCGCTGGGCCTTGCCAAGCGCATAGGCACCGATCAGATGCGTGCGCTCCGGAAACTGCCGGAGCGAGGCAAGCAGCTTGCCGATCTCCTCCATCGGATCGGGATGATGGAACACCGGCAGTCCGAAGGTCGCTTCGGTGATGAAGACATCGCAGGGCACCGGCACATAGGCCGCACATGTCGGGTCCGGACGGCGCTTGTAATCGCCGGAAACGACAATGCGGGTGCCGCTCTTTTCAATCGCGATCTGAGCAGAGCCGAGGACATGGCCTGCCGGATGGAAGCTTACCTTGACGCCGTTCAAATCCAGCTCTTCGCCGAAGCCGACGGCCTGCTCGCTGCCACAGAACCCGTCGCCGCAGCGCAGGCGCATGATGTCGAGCGTCTGGCGCGTTGCGAGAACATGCCGGTGGCCCGGGCGGGCATGATCGGAATGGCCATGAGTAACGAGCGCCTGCTCCACCGGTCGTACCGGATCGACATAGAATCCGCCCTGCGGGCAATAAAGCCCTTCGGGAGCCGGAAAAAGAAGAGCATCGGGTCGCATCATCAACGGGAAGATAGCGGGAAATGGGCGGAGAGCCAGTAGCTTACCGCAATTCCGTCTGCCTGCCGCCGGCTGCCGCAGATCGACCCGAATCTCGCCTTAGCGATTCGCCACATTCGTTGGGAGGGAACCGTTTTGAGAAAGAAATTGCGTTATAGCATAGCGGCAACCGCCGTCTTCGCCGCAGCCGTTTATCTGAACAATACCAATCTTTTGGCATCGCACCGGGAGGCCAAGCCGGTGCTGCTGGCACATCGCGGGATCGCGCAGCGTTTCGACGAGCGCAATTTGACGAACGACACCTGCACGGCGGCGCGCATGCTGCCGCCGAAGCACGACTATCTGGAAAATACCATCCGCTCGATGCGCGCAGGCTTCGATCTGGGTGCGGATATCGTCGAGGTCGATGTCCATCCGACGACGGATGGGGAATTCGCGATCTTCCACGACTGGACGCTCGACTGCCGCACGAACGGGCACGGCGTCACCCGCGAGCACGCGATGGCGGAAATGAAGGCGCTCGATATCGGCTACGGCTATACGGCCGACGGCGGGAAGACCTTTCCTTTCCGAGGGACCGGCATCGGCCAGATGCCGACGCTTGCCGAGGTGCTTCAGACGTTTCCGGACAGGCGGCTGCTGATCAATGTCAAAAGCCGGGATCCGTCCGAGGGCGAGAAACTGGCTGCCGTCCTCAACGCCCTGCCCGCCGAGCGCCGGGAACTGATCATGGTCTATGGCGGCGACGAGCCCGTCGAAACCATCCGCCGCCTGGCGCCGGACATCAAGACGGCATCGCGCGCAAGCCTCAAAGCCTGCCTGCTCGGCTATATCGGCTACGGCTGGACGGGGATGGTGCCGCAAGCCTGCAAGAACACGATGATGCTGGTGCCGGTCAATATCGCTCCGTGGCTCTGGGGCTGGCCGGACCGTTTCCTCAATCGCATGGAGGCTGGAAACAGCGTGGTCTTTGCGCTCGGCCCTTATCGCGGCGGCGATTTTTCGACGGGGATCGATACGCCCGAAATGCTGGCAAAGCTACCTGCCGATTATTCCGGCGGCATCTGGACGAACGAGATCGAGGCGATCGCCAGGCTCAGGGAAAATTAGGCTCCCCAAGATACTTCGCGGCAAGGATTCTGTGTCAGAACATATATTCGTTTGGCACGAATGATGTCCTATGGACGGCGAAAGGCTCCTTGATGTATCTGCGGCGCGATATGCTCGGCTTTGTCGGTGCGGCTTTGGTCCTGCCGATGGCCGGTCGCGCCTTCGCTACGTCAAAACCGCCCGCACTGCGCGGGGCGCTGGATGCATCCGGCGCGGCAAGGAGCGGGCTGCAGGCTCTGATTGACGAGGCGGCACGCAGCGACACGCCGCTTTATCTTCCGGCCGGGACGTATGAAGCTTCGAACCTCGTGCTACCGGACAATGCCCGCATTATCGGCGTTCCGGGTGCGTCGCGGATTCGTCATCAAGGCAGCGTCAATTCGGCGGAAGGCGCCCGGCGGATCGAGCTCTCCGGCATCGTCATCGAGGGTAGCGGCGGGATGAGCGGCGAGGACAATAGCGGCCTCGTGCAGTTGACCGGCATTGCCGACGTGCAGATCGACAACTGCGAAATTGCCGAGGCCGGCAAGCATGGCCTGCGCCTGGAGCGCTGCGGCGGCCGGATCGAACGCAGCCGTATTTCAGGGGTGGCGCAGGCCGGTATCTTCGCAGTCGATTCCACCGGGCTTGCGATCACCGGAAACACGGTTGCCGATTGCGGCAATGGCGGCATCCTCGTGCACCGCTGGGAAAAGGGCGAGGATAGCACCGTCGTTACCGGCAACCGCGTTACGCGCATTAGGGCGGATGACAGCGGCACGGGGCAGAACGGCAACGGCATCAATGTCTTCCGCGCCGGAGGCGTGATGGTGGCAAATAACCAGATTGCCGATTGCGCCTTTAGCGCCGTGCGGGCCAATTCCGGCGACAACGTGCAGATCACCGGCAATCAATGCCTGCGCTCCGGCGAGACGGCGATCTATGCAGAATTCGATTTTCAAGGCGCCGTCTTATCCGCCAACCTCGTCGATGGTGCTGCGAACGGCATCTCGATCGCCAATTTCAACGAAGGCGGAAGGTTAGCCACCGTCATCGGCAATATCGTGCGGAACCTGCGGCGCGACGGCCCTTACAAATCCGAGGTCGGCTTCGGCATCGGAATTGCCGCCGAAGCCGACACGACCATCTCGGGCAATATCATCGAAGAAGCGCCGCTCTGGGCGATGCAGCTCGGCTGGGGGCCGTATCTGCGCAATCTCGTTGTCACCGGAAATGTCGTACGCAAGACGCCTGTCGGCTGTGCGGTCTCGGTGGCGGAGGGTTCAGGCACGGCGGTGATCACCGACAACGTGTTCCAGGAAATGACCGAGGGCGCAGTCTTAGGCTTCGAATGGGAAAAAAAGGTGTCCGGGGATCTTACGCAAGCGGGGAGCGAGCGATACCCGCATCTCACCATCGAACGGAACCGCATCAGCTAGGACGCATCAAAACCTTTCATTGATCCATCAGGACCAGCCGCTTTCGCTTCGCCCGGCCGCGCTCTAATTTGCGCGCAACGTTCAAGGGGGACAAGCATGCTGACAATCTACGGCGTTTACCGTTCGCGCGCTGCGCGCGTCTACTGGACGGCAGAGGAACTCGGCATCGCCTTCACCTCCGTTCCGGTGATCCAGGCGAAGCGGCTTGCCAATCCGCTGGCGCCGGACGCACCGATCAATACGCTCTCGCCCGAATTCATCGCCATCAATCCGATGGCGCGGATTCCCTCGATCAAGGACGGCGAGCTGGCGATGCACGAGTCGCTGGCGATCAATCTCTATCTCGTGCGCAAGCACGGCGGTCCGATTTCCGGCAAAACCGTCGAGGAGGACGGTTTGCTGACGATGTGGACCGTCTGGGCGCTGGCCGAACTCGAGCCGCATACGGTAAAGATCGTCGTGACCTATGACAACGAGCACGAAAACACCGAGGCCGGAATGGCCACGATCGACGTCGCCTGCCGCTCCATGAAGCGCCCCCTCGCCGTGCTGGAAAAGCACCTCGCCACCAAGGAATGGATCGTCGGCGACCGCTTCACCGTTGCCGATCTCAACGTTGCGGAAGTGCTGCGCTATGGCCAGACGGAACAGGCGCTGTTCGACGCTCATCCGAAGATTAACGCCTGGCTGAAGCGCTGCCAGTCCCGCCCGGCCTATCTCGCCATGCAGGCGATACGCTCGAAAGAGCCGGTCTGAACCAACGACAGGTCGATCACCCTATTCCGATTGGCTGGATTTCCAATCGAGCCCGATGTCCAGCGTCGGCGCGCTGTGCGTCAGCCAGCCGACCGAGATCAGATCGACGCCGGAAGCGGCAATCGCACCTGCGGTTTCCGGTGTCACCCGCCCGGAAGCTTCGGTGATCGCACGGCCGGCGACGATTTCAACCGCCCGGCGAAGCTGGTCCGGGGTCATATTGTCGAGCAGGACGGCATCCACGCCGGTCTCCATCGCTTCACGCAACTGGTCGAGCGTATCGACCTCGACTTCGATCTTCACCATATGACCGGCACCGGCCTTGGCCCGGCAAATGGCCTCGGCGGCGCCGCCGGCAATGGCGACATGATTGTCCTTGATCAGCACGGCATCGGAAAGCGCGAAGCGATGGTTGACGCCGCCACCGGCGCGCACGGCATATTTCTCCAGGGCGCGCAGTCCCGGCGTCGTCTTGCGGGTGCAGGCGACCGAGGCATTCGTACCGCCGATCGCGGCCACGATCCCGGCCGTCACCGTGGCGATGCCCGAAAGATGGCCGAGAAAGTTCAGCGCCGTCCGCTCTCCGGTCAAAATGGCGCGCGAGCGACCTTCGATCGTGGCGATGACGTCCCCGGGTTTCACCGCCGCGCCGTCCTCGACATGAGGGGTCATGATGATCGCGGGATCGACAAGCTCAAACGCCAGCGCGGCGGCGTCGAGCCCGGCGATCACGCCCGGCTGGCGGGCCACCATGACGACCGTGGAGCGGTGATCCTGCGGAATGACGGCAGCCGAGGTGATATCGCCAGCAAGGCCGAGATCTTCCAGCAGCGCATTGCGGACGGGCGGCTCGATCAGCAGCCGCGGCAGGGGAACAAGCGTCATGTCAGGCACTCCTGGCAAGGGGGTCGGATGCAACGGCCCGCGCAAAGCTTAAAACATGAGGAAAATTCATCTTTTGGCGCTTGGCATGCACGTGCTTGAGCGGAAAATCGGTTCGGGCATGGGCGCCGCGCGACTCCGTCCGCAGCGCCGCAAAGGCGGCAATCAACAGCGCGACAATGGCAGGATCCGTTGCCGGCCCCTCCTTCTCGACGAAGGGCAGGAGCGCGCCGATCGCGCCATGGATCGTACCACCGTTCCGCAGCACGCCCAGATGGGCGGAGACAATCCGCCGGATCGGCGATGCGTCGGGTTGCGGCGGCAGCGGTTCGATCACTGTTGGCCGCAGGGATACGGTCGTGTCGGCGATATCCCGGGCCGATCGCATGCCCATGACTGCGGCCTCGAGCAGCGAATTGCTGGCAAGGCGGTTGGCGCCGTGCAGGCCAGTCGATGCTGCTTCGCCGGCGACCCAGAGGCTATGGACGGAACTGCGGCCGTTCTTGTCCGTGGCGACACCGCCCATGTGGTAATGCACGGCCGGTGCAACCGGGATCAGCTGCCGCGCCGGATCGACGCCAGCTTCGCGGCAGAGAGTATCGATCACCGGAAAGCGGCTTGAAAAGCGAGTGCCGAGGGCCTCGCGCGCATCGAGATAGACCTTGCCGCCGCGGGCGATCTCGGCGCTGATCGCGCGCGCCACCACGTCGCGCGGTGCAAGTTCCTGAGCAGGCTGACCCGCCATGAAGCGCTCGCCGCGCTCGTTGACCAGCATAGCCCCTTCGCCGCGCACCGCTTCGCTGACGAGCGCCAGCGGCCGGCGCTTCGAGCGGAGTGCCGTCGGGTGGAATTGCACGAATTCCATATCTGCAAGCACGGCGCCTGCCCTTGCAGCGAGGACGATTCCCTGGCCGAAATTGATGACCGGATTGGTCGTCGCCTCGTAGAGGCCGCCGAGGCCGCCGGTTGCCAAGAGGACATACGGCGTCGGCACGATGAAAGCCTTGCCGCCGGACGCGCAAAGGACGCCGCCGATCGCACCGTCTGCGAGCGCCAGACGCCGGACTTCGAAATTGGCAAGCACGGTGATCGACGGCGTGGCCGAGACGGCTCGTACCAGCGCGCCAATGATGGCGGCACCCGAGCCGTCGCCTTCGGCATGTACAATGCGCGGGCAGGAATGAGCGGCCTCCAGCCCGAGCGCTAGCCGACCTTCGGCATTCCTATCAAAGCGGACGCCTAATTTCTCAAGCGCCGCGATCACTGCTGGCGCTTCGCTCACGATTCCGGCGGCGGTCTCAGGATCACATAGGCCGTCACCGGCAGCAAGCGTATCGGCAAGGTGCAGGTCGGCGCTGTCATCCGTGCCGATGCTTGCTGCGATGCCTCCCTGGGCCCAGGCGCTCGAGGTCTCGGCGCCCAGGGCGGCTTGCGTGATCAAAACGACCGGCTGCGGCGCCAGCGTGAGCGCCGCCATCAGCCCGGCAATGCCGCTGCCGACGATGACCGGGCGGCCGGCAAGATGGGTGAGGATTTCGGTCATATCGCCAGCATCCTTTCCACGGCACGCCGCGCGGCAACCGCAATGGCGGGCTCGACGGTGACTTCGTGGCGGTTTTCCTGAAGCGCCGTGCGGATGTTCGAAAGCGTGATCCGCTTCATGTGCGGGCAGAGATTGCAGGGCCGGATGAATTCGACATCCGGATGGTGCACGGCGACGTTGTCGCTCATCGAACATTCGGTGAGCAGTACGACACGCGCCGGTCGCTTCTTCCCGACATAGTCGGACATGATGGCGGTGGAGCCGGCGAAATCCGCTTCGGCGACGACATCCGGCGGACATTCCGGATGGGCGAGCACGGTGATGCCCGGATAATTTTCCCGAAGCTGGCGAACATCATCCGCGTTGAAGAGCTCATGCACCTCGCAGTGGCCATGCCAGGCGATGATCTCAACGTCGGTTTCCTTTGCGACGTTGCGGGCAAGATATTCATCCGGGATCATCAGCACGCGCGGCACACCAAGCGATTCGACCACCTGCTTCGCATTGCCCGAGGTGCAGCAGATATCCGAGGCGGCTTTCACCGCCGCCGAGGTATTGACATAGGTGATCACCGGCACGCCGGGATGGGCCTGGCGCAGCAGCGCGACATCCTCCGGCGTGATCGAATCCGCCAGCGAGCAACCGGCGCCCATGTCGGGAATGAGCACCGTCTTTTTGGGATTAAGCAGCTTGGCGGTCTCGGCCATGAAGTGGACGCCGGCAAGCACGATCACCTCGGCATCCACCTCGATCGCCTTGCGCGCCAGCGCCAGGCTGTCGCCGACGATATCGGCAACGCCGTGGAAGATCTCCGGCGTCTGGTAATTGTGGGCGAGGATGACGGCGTTGCGGCGGCGCTTCAGATCGAGGATCGCTTCGACATCGTCCTGGAAGGTCAGCCATTCCGCCTTGGGGATGACGCGGCTGACACGGTCATAGAGAGAGGACGCGGACACGGGAGAATTCACGGCGAGCTCCTTTTATACTCGAAACGAGTATTTCTAGGACAAACTAATTATTCTCAGATTGAGTTTATGTCAAGCGCGGGAGAGCGGGAGTTTCGAGCCGGACAGCGCGCGTTCTTCGAGAACGGCATGCCGGTAGCGAAAGAGCTTCGCCGGGCGGCCGCCGGTTTCGCTGGCCATCTCGCCGGTTTCCTCGATCAATTGCTGCTGATCGATCAGCCGGCGGAAATTCGGCTTATGAAGCGCAAGGCCCGCCAGCGCTTCGACGCTGCGCTGAAGCTGCAGCAGCGTGAAGCTCTCCGGCATGAGCTCGAAGACGACCGGGCGATACTTGATCTTCGCGCGAAGCCTGGCTATTCCGGTCGCGAGAATCCGCCGGTGATCGGCAAACATCCGGCGGCCCGGGTTCTCCGCCACGGTTACGCCCGCCTCCGCCACCAGACCCGCCTCGTAAAGCAGTTCGTAGCGTTGCAGGGCGAGATCTTCGTTCCATGCGGCGCCATCCAGGCCGAAGGTAAAGGCGATCCGGCGCTTGCGGTTCTGCTGGCGAGCGGCATCCGTCGCTTCCCAGCGCCGCAGCCGGTCGACAAGCGCGTCGAAGACCGGCGGCTTGCCTTTGCGGTGATCCTCCCACGGAAAATATTCGTACCAGCTATGCCAACCCGGCGCCGGGTGCTCCCGCACCAGCCCCAAATAGCTGATCGAGATCGTCCGTCCACCGAGGATCTCGTTCTGCCGGTCGCGGTCGGCGAAGGTATAAAGCTGTTCAAGATAGCCAACCGGATGCGCCGTCTGCTCCTGAACCCACTCCCGCAGCCCGCTCTGCAGCGTGCGGTGCCCCATCTCGAAGGATCCGGATGGCAGCGCCTCGCCAGTCCTGACGGTCATGACGCGCGGGTCTTCGTCGGTTACGGCGGCGAGGACCGCGATCAGTTCTGCGTGTGCGACGCCGATGGGCACTGTGATGGATCGTCCTCTGCAAATGTGGTTTTAGCGAACAGCTTTGCCACACGAGCTATACAATGCCAATGCCAGCGAAGCGCAGCCCGCTGGCAGTCACGCCCTTAAGAAAAGAGCTTCACCGTTCCGGCCATCTCCTCGCGGATCCAGGCCTTGAAGTCCCGCACCTTCTTCGGCTCGCGCGCGCCTTCGGCTGTCACGAAATAATGGCCGAAACCGGTTTTCGCGCGGATGCCGAAGGGGACGGCGAGCTGGCCGGCCTGCAGCGAATAGTCTGCCAGCGTCTGCCAGGCGAGCATGACGCCCTGCCCGGCGATGGCCGCATCGAGGCAGAGCGAAGCGTCGTTGAAGACGTGGCGCGTCGCCGGCGCCGAACCTGAGAGGCCCGCCTCCTGCATCCAGACCTCCCAGCCGAACATGGCGCGGCCATCGATGACGGCCGGCAGCTTCCGGATATCGGCGGGCTCCTTCAGATCGCGCGCCATCTGCGGTGCGCAGACCGGGAATACTTCCTGCTCCACAAGCAGTTCGGCCGTAACACCGGGCCACTGCCCGGCACCGACGCGGATGCCGATATCGACGTCGGATGTCGACAGATTGACGAGGCATGTCGTCGCATCGATGCGCAGTTTGACATCCGGAAAACGCGCGGCGAAGCGATCGAGCCGCCACACCAACCAGCGGGCGGCGAAGACGGGTGCCACAGAGATCGTCAGCGTCGCGTCGTCCCGGCGCTGCGCGATCGAGACGGCCTGCGACATACGGTTGAGGCCCTCCGTCAGTGCGGCAAGCACCGGCGCGCCCGCTTGCGTCACCACCATGCCCTTCGACGTGCGCTCGAAAATCAGCTGATCGAGCTGCGCTTCGGTCTTGATAACCTGCTGACTGACGGCACCGATCGACACCCCAAGTTCTTCCGCGGCAAGCTGCAGCGAACCGAGACGCCCGACGGCCTCCAGCGCGCGCAGCCCGTTCAAATGCACCGAGTTGAGATTCCGCATATATATTTTCTATAGCGCGTCGCTGATAATCTCAATTGAAAATGTTCCTCATGGCTCCGATATTGAGGCGGAGCACCTGTAAAGGCGAGGTTTTGTCGCCGACACACTGTGCATTTCCGAACCAAAGAAAGCGAGGCATGCAATGTCATTGCTGAAGTTTTTCTTGAGTAAGGCATCCGGCGCGAAGGCTCCTGAGGCCGACGATCCGCTGTCGCATCCGGAGATCGCCGCAATGTCGCTGCGGCAAATGGCCGATCTGCCATTAAACTATCCGGCGCCGAAGCCCACGCGATATGAGACGCGGCCGCTTTCGAAATGTGCATGATTGCTGCTGGGGTCTTTTGCGCAGACAACGGCAATGGATTGGATGCCGCCGGCCCTCCTTGCACCTCATTCCTGTCCTTGTGACAGGCAACTCAGCCACGGCGAGGGTTGCCCGCATGAGCCACCCCCATCTCCTCTCGCCGACCGACATGATGAGGAGGGAGTAAGGGACGCCCTCATCCCTTTTCAATCGTCAGCGCCCGCTGCACCGCCGGGCGATCCATCATCCGGGCGTAGTGGGCGGTGGCCTTGGCGAAGCGCATCGGGTCGACGCCGTCGCCGCGCAGCCAGCCGGTCATCGTGAAGAGATAGGGATCGGCGACGGAATACTGCTCGCCCATGACCCAGGGGCCGGCGAGCATCGTCTCCTCGATGAGTTCGAAGCTTTCCGTCATGGTTTGCGGCACCTTGGCCTGCATGGCTTCGTGCGCGGCGGGATCGTCGGCCCAGCGGGAACCGCGGCGCTTGTGCGCATGGTTCACATGCACGGTCGAGCAGAGGTAGCTGTTGAAGGCCTGCAGGCGGGCAAACTCGAAGAAGTCGTCGAGCGGCGCGAGCTTGGCCGCCGGGGCGGTCTGCGCGATATAGGCGAGGATCGCCGGCGTTTCGGTGACTATGCCGCGATCGGTGACGAGGGCGGGAACGCGGCCCTTCGGGTTGATCTTCAGATATTCCGGCGAGCGCTGCTCGTTGTCCTTGAAGCTGATCATCCTTGCTTCATAGGCAAGGCCGGATTCCTCCAGCGCGATGAGACTTGCCAGCGCACAGGTGCTTGGCGCGAAATAAAATGTCAGCATGGTCGAGACTCCGTTTCGGGAATTTTATATAGCGCAGCCGTCACGCCCTGCCCATGGCGGAAATCGGGGCCGTTGCCGGCCCCGGCGCAATCACGCGGCTTTCGCCCAGCCCGGCACCTCTTCCAGCTTGTACCAGACCGGAATGCCGCGCTCGCGCGCGATGCGGACGTCGTTGTCGGCACCCTTGGAGTCCCCCGGCAGCCGCAGCACGCCCTCGCAAAGCTCCAAAAGCCGGTGGGCGACGGGGTGGAAGATTTCCTCGTAGAGATCATCGCCGATCGACTTGCCTCCGGCTGCGTTCCAGACCGGCAAGGCCACCCATTCGCCGATCATCGGCACATGGCCCGCCTTGAAGAGCGCGTAAGCCGGTTCCTCCAGTCGCTTCAGGTTGGCCGCCATTTTTCCCGGATCATCGCCGGTTCCGGACCTGTACGGCCCTGCAATCAGGATCAACATCTCAAACTCCATCACTCCCGGCCTCATGCACGGGATTTCACGATAATGCGTGAAATTGCTTGCATGTCGAGTCATTTCAGGCATTATCGTGATAATTCGTTGATTTTCGTGCAGAGCGATGCTGACAACACAACGCAAATCCCTGATCCTCGACATCCTGCGCCGTGACGGCCAGGTCATCGCCAAGCGCGTCGCCGAAGATTTAGCGCTGTCGGAAGACACGATCCGGCGCGACCTGCGGGAGATGGCGGCTGACGGGCTCTTGAACCGGGTGCATGGCGGCGCAATGCCGATTGCGCCCGACCTGCCAAATTTCTCGGCGCGGGCGGAGCGTTTCGTCCGATGCCAAGCAGCGGCTCGGCGCGCAGGGCGGTGCAAATGGTGAAAGCGGGGCAGATGATCTTTCTCGACGGCGGGACGACGACGGCGGAGATCGCCCGGTATCTGCCACGCGACATCGCCTTTACCGTCGCAACGCATAGCCCGACGATCGCGGCGGAACTGGAGCATCACCCGACCCGCCGACATCATTCTCACAGGCGGGCGGCTCTACAAGCACTCGATGGTGGCAACCGGCGCTGCGGCCATGGCGGCGATCTCGCAGCTTAGACCCGATATCTTCTTCCTCGGCGTCACCGCCGCCCATCCCGTGCACGGGCTCTCCACGGGCGACTTCGAGGAGGCGGCGATCAAGCGCCATATCGCCCGTTGCGCGGCCGAAACATATGTCCTGCTGACCGAGGAGAAATTCGATCTCGTTTCGCCCTGCGCTGTGCTCGGCATTGCCGATGTTGCCGGACTGATCGTTTCGGCGGGAATGCCGGAAGAGCGGCTTGCGCCCTACCGGGCGCTCAATGCCGCGATCCTCGAAGCATGAAGGGCACCGCGAGCCGCGCGAAGTCCTGCGGCAGCAGGCTTGCGGAGAGAGCCGCCACGAAGAGCGCCAGCATTGCATATGCCGGCATCATGCTACCGGTTCCGAGATCGAAGATTGCCGCCAAAAGCGGCTGGAACGCGGCGATCGTCGAGGCGATCCACGGCATGCCGAGCATGCGCGCCGGGAGGGCACCGAAGCCTGGCGTTTCCGCGATTGCCGCAAGCACGCCGTAGCCCGCGGCAACCCAGATGACGGCCCGCAGCCAGGCCCGTTGGCCAAAAGGGAACCATCCTCCCTCTTCGAAGGCGATGAAGAGATAACCGCAGAACACCGTGACGAAGAGGAAGGCCACCGGCAGGCTTTCGACGACCATTTCCGGCCGCAACTGGCCCGTCCAGCCGCCCGCGAGAATCCCCGGGAAGGCCGCCGACGCCGAAAACCAGACAAGCGCGACAGGCGCCCAGAGCCAGTTGACCGACAGGTAATGCAAACGGGCGAATGTGCAGATCACCATGATTGCCCCCGCAAGCCCAATACCCGAAGGCTTCATCGCGCCGGACATGGCAAGCACGATCGGCCCGCAGGAACCGGCGATCTCGGCGCAGCCGGACATGGCGACGATCGCCCAGGTCACGTAATCGAAGCACATGGAAAAGAACAGGAAGATCGCGACGGCGATCAGCATCCACCAGAGATAGCGGCCTGCAAACATATCCTGCCCTCGCGGCATGGGTTGAACGCCGCACCATAGTAGGACAAATGCGCCGCCGCGCATCTCCTCTCGCAGGATTTGGTTTAACCTATATTAGGAATTGCTGATCATCCGAAACAGCCTGTGCCGTAACGGCACGGCCTATGCGAGAAGCGCAGCCGTGACGCGAATGTCGCCGACATGGATGCCGTTCCAATTGTGCATCGGCTTGACGCCCATCGAAATCAGCTTCGCGTGAACCGCGCTGCCCCTTTCGAAGAACCGGGCGAGTGCTGCCGCCACCATGGCCTCGGCGGCGCGAGTCGTCCCGTCCTCGCACTTTACGGCGATCGAGATCCCTTCTTCGGGAATTGCAGCGCAGAAGACGCCCTCGGCGCCGGTCTTGGCGAAAATCCTGCCCGGCGCGATCTGCATCAGCTCGGTGCAGGCGCGGCCCGTACCCGCGACATAGAAGGGCTCCGCCATGCAGGCGTCGAACAGGCGGCGGGAGGCCTTGGCGCGCAGCGGTTCAAGGCCATTGCCGGTCGCCATCTTGGCAAAGCCATGCGCGAGGCCGCGGAGCGGCACGGCATAGGTCGGGATCGAGCAGCCGTCGGTGCCGCAATTATCGCGGCCGAGCACGGCGCCGGTGAGGCTCTCCATCGTACCGCGTAGCTCTTGCTGCAGCGGGTGGTCGTAGCCGGCATAGCCCTTCGGATCAATATCCTGATGGCAGCAGGCGCAGACGAAGCCTGCATGCTTGCCGGAACAATTGTTGTGGAGCGCCGTCGGCGCTGTGATCGTGCGCGCCTGGTGGATCAGAGTCTTGCGGTCCGATGACCAGTCGGGCACTCGCATTCCAGCGTTTCGACGCTCCCTCCAGCGCGCGCCAGCATGGAGGCGGCAAGCGCCACATGCTCGTCCTCGCCGTTATGGGAAGAACAGGCGAGCGCCAGTTCCTTGTTGCCAAAGCCATAGGCATCGGCCGCACCACTTTCGACCAGCGGCAGCGCCTGCATAGCCTTGCAGGAAGACCGCGGGAAAACGCCGGCATCGATTTCGCCAAGCCCGAAGACGACCTTGCCATCGCCGTCGACGGCAACGACCGTGCCGCGATGGCAGCTTTCGACGAGCGAGCCGCGCGTGACTTCGACAGTGACGGGATTGGACATGGGCAGGAATCCGGATCGGTTTTTGGGGAGAGCAAAGCCATAGCGCGTTGCGCCGATAAAGCAATGCCTTTTGGCCGCGCTGCGGCGCGATTGCATTCCCGTTTCGTCCCGAAGCCTAAAGCGGACTGATCCGGTAGGCGCAGCGGCGGGCGCCAAGGAGAATGTGCTCGGACCGCTCGACATTGGCGCCAAGCACATTGCGGAAGGTCTCGAGCTCGGAACGGCAAAAGCCGGCGCAGGCCCGGGCCGCCGCACAGATGGCGCAGTGGTTTTCGACGAGCATAAACGTGCCGTCCTCTTCCATCCAGCTATCGGCCATGTAACCTTCGCGCGTCCGGATCGCTGTCAGCTGGCGGATGCGCAGAGCGAGATCGGAAGCCGAGACCTCCTCGCGATAGCGCTTCACGGTTTCTGCCTCGCGTGCCGATATGATGGTATCCAGGGCATCCCTGCCGAGCGTCTTGACCATGGTGCTCAGAAGGGTCGCGGTCAATTCCGCGTGGCCGTCCGGAAAGGTCTGATTACCGGCCAGGGTCAGATGCCAGAGCTGGCCCGGCCGTCCTCTGCCCGAACCCGGCTCGGTCAGCGGCTCGACAAGACCGTCCTCGGCAAGCTTCGTCAGGTGCTGGCGCGCCGCTTCAGAAGTGATGCCCAGCACATCGCCGATCGACGCTGCGCGCTGCGGCCCTTCGGTCTTTAGCAGAAGCAGAATGCGGTTGGCAGGCGATTGACGCATTTATTTTTCCAAGTCGTTGCTTGCTTTAATGAGTCAGGCATGTAATTTTCCAATTTATAACTTGGAAAATAATGATCCGCTAGCGAAAACATCAAGGTAATTGTCATGACCAGTGCCGATCAGGCCGCTGCGCCGCAGTCATCCGTCTTCCAGCTTTTCACGCCGTCCGTGCTGCCCGCCACGCTGATGCTCGGCGGCGGAGTGACGCTTTATGCAATCGAGAGCTATATCACCGCCACAGTCGCCCCCTCGATCGTCCGCGATATCGGCGGCTTGCCGCTACTTGCCTGGGTGACGACGCTCTTCGTTGCCGCCGCCGTGCTCGGCTCGATCTTCGTCGCCATGCGGCCGCGCGGTATGGGCTTGCGCGGCGCCTATGTCTGCGGCGCCTTGATTTTCGCAACAGGCAGCCTCATCTGCGCCGCCGCACCTGTCATGGAAGTGGTGCTCGTCGGGCGCGCCGTTCAGGGTTTCGGCGCCGGCATCCTTGCCGCGCTTGCCTATGCTTTCGTCCGCTTCGCCTATCCGGAGCCGCTCTGGCCAAAAGCCTCCACGCTCTATGCAGCGATCTGGGGTGTTGCGACCCTACTCGGGCCGACTGCAGGCGGCCTGTTTTCGCAAGGGAGTGCGTGGCGATACGCCTTCATCATCATCGTGCCGCTCGGTCTGCTGATGGCCGTTCTTGCGCCATGGCTGCTACCGAAAGCGACGGACGACCGCGCCCACGGCAAGACGCCGGCCTTGCAGATCTGCCTGCTGCTTGTCGCCGTGCTGTTCGTCAGCATCGCAGGCACCGTCGAGCATATGGTCCCGAAGGCTGCGCTGATTGCCGTTTCCGTCCTCTCGATTTCACTGATGCTGATGACGGAACGTCGAGGCAACAACCGGCTTCTGCCGACCGGCGCGGTCATGCTCGCAAAGCCGGTTGCGCGCGTCTACCTCATCATGTTTGCGCTGCTGTTCATCCTCGTCAGCGACATCTATATTCCCTATTTCCTGCAGACCCTGCATGGCGTGACGCCGCTGATTTCCGGCTATCTGACCGCCCTTGTCGCGCTCGGATGGACGATCGCCGCCTTCTTCAGCGGCTCTCTGACCGGCAGGCGCGCGAGCAACGCAATCGTCGCCGGCTGTATCATCGAAGCGCTGGCGACCGTTTTCCTGGCGATCTTTCTCGCCCGAGACAACCAGATGGCGAGCCTTGCAATTCTCGGACCGGCGGCTGTCGCAATGCTGATGATGGGTTTCGGTGTCGGCCTCGGATGGGCGCATCTGGTGACAAAGGTGCTGCGCCTTGTCAGCAGCGCCGAGCAGGACAAGGCATCGGCAGCGATCTCCACCGTGCAGTCGCTCGGCGGCGCTTTCGGCGCGGCGGTCGCTGGCGTCATTGCCAACAGCACAGGGCTCGTCACACCGGGCGGCATTGCCGGCGCCATCTCGGCGGCCCACTGGCTCTACGCCGCCATGGCGCTCCCCGGCATCGTCACGATTGCGGCGGCACTGACGCTGAGAGAAGGCCGAAATTGAAAAGAGGCGCCTCGGGGCGCCTCTTCCATGAATGAGAGTTTCGCGCGATCTCAGGCGACGCTGCGCTCCGGCTCTTGCTGGACAGCCTGCTGCTTCACGCCGAGATAAAGAACGGAGCGGAGGCCGATGCCGTAGGTCTCGCAGACTTCGGGCGTCAGGAACTCACTGACCGGAACCTCCTGCACCGCAAGGCCTGACCGCCGAATCACATCGACGAATCCCGGCTTCGAGAAGATGCGCACATGGTCATCCTGGCCGAAATGCTGCCAGCGCCCCTCAGGCGTCGTCACTTCGGGATTTTCATAGTTGTCCTGGATCGACAGGCAGATCGGCGCCATCAGGATGGCAATGCTGTCCTGCTTGAGAACACGCCGTATTTCTGAGGTGGCGCGCACCGGATCGTCGACGTGTTCGAGCACGTGCGAGCACAGAACGAAATCGAAAGTTTCGTCCGCATAAGGCAGATTGTGAATGTCCGCCTTGTCGTCCGCCTCTGGCATATACATGTCGCAGCTGCGATAGAAGATGTGCGGATGGCTTTTCAGCCAGAAGCTCAAAGAGCGGCCTGGGGCGATATCCAGAAACCGGAACGGCTGCGCCTGGTTGAGGCGCTGAAACACAGGCGTCAGGAACAGGGCATAGAGCCTGTCGCGGTCGCTCGAGTGACAGTTGGGGCAACTATAGGCCTGATGATTGATCGTTTCGAATTCATCGACCCCATAAGGAAAGCCATGTTCGGTCGCCTTGTCGATATAATACCGCGGAAGCGGTACGAAATGCGGAATCCTGCTGCGGCAGATGGGGCAAGAGTGGAATAGAGCCATTGCATTCCTCGTGGGGACCGTACGACGCGCAATCAACGCCACATCAAGATGCGCAGTTCGAGGGCCGGGTTTCGCTCAGACGACAGTTCAGCGACCCCGGAGACTCTACGTACGGCCAGGATCAGTTTTACCTTGTGCACCGATGCTGGTCCGAAGCTGACCTCAAACGGTCAGCGTGATCTTGCCGATATGGCTGCTCGTTTCCATCAGCCGGTGCGCTTCGACGACCTCTTCGAAGGCAAAGGCCCTGTGGATGACGGGGGCGACCTTGCCGGCTTCGAGGAGCGGCCAGACCTCGGAGAAAAGGTCGTCGCGGATGGCGCGCTTTTCTTCCGCCGTGCGCGGGCGCATGGTGGAGCCGGTGACGGTGAGGCGCTTGACCATGATCGGCGCGAGATTGACCTTTTCAGCCGACCGCGCCGCCCAGCAAGGCGATGATCGACAGGCAGCCATCCCTGGCGAGCGATGCGATGTTCTTTTCGAAATAGGCAGCGCCGATCATGTCGAGTACGACATCGACGCCGCTGCCGCCGGTCTCGGCCTTGATGACCTCGGCGAAATCCTCACTCCTGTAGTTGATCGCGCGCTTGGCGCCGAGCTTCTCGCAGGCCTCGCATTTCTCCGCCGAGCCCGCCGTCGCATAGACCTCGGCGCCGAAGGCGCGGGCCAGCTGGATCGCCGTCGTGCCGATGCCGCTGGAGCCGCCGTGGATCAGCACGCTTTCGCCCTTCCGTCAGGCCGGCCATCTGGAAGAGATTGGCCCAGACGGTGAAGAAGGTCTCGGGCAAGGCTGCCGCTTTCACCGCGTCGTAGCCCTTCGGGAACGGGCAGGACCTGGCCAGCGGGCAGCAGGCAATATTCGGCATAGGCGCCGCCATTGGCGAGGCCGCAGACCTTGTCGCCGACCGCAGTATCCGGCGACGCCCGAACCGAGCGCGACCACTTCGCCGGACAAGTTCGAGGCCGAGGATCGGGCTTGCATCCTTCGGCGGCGGGTATGTTGCCCTGGCGCTGCGCCACATCCGGGCGGTTGACGCCGATCGCCTGCATCGCGACACCAGGATCTGCCCCTCGCCGGGCACCGGAACAGGTCCGCTCGCGAATCGCTCATCACCTCCGGCGCCGCCGAAGCGACGGCAGGTCGACGAAACGCATGTTTCGCTGGGCAAGGGCATGACCGGTCTCCTCCTTGTCCGGAAGCACCAGGAGATGAATTCAGCGCCCGGTGCTTGGGAAGGTGAGAATGTGGCAAAGGCGTCAATTCGCCTCGCCCAGCGGATGGAAGATCGAACCCGTCGGCACTTTCCTTCGCTGTCGGCCTTGATGTGCGCGATTTCGGCGCTGACACGATTGATGTCGTCGATCACCAAGCCTTCCGGCAGCTCAAGGACGCCGATCGAGCAGCGCATCAGCGGGAAGCAGCGCTTCCGCGCCGGCGCGGTCATGACCGCGAATGCAGCCGGCGGCGCGGTCCTCGTCGGAATAGAGATCGCGCGACATCGTCGTGAAAATCGCTGATGCAGCCGGTCAAGGATCTCCGTCAGTTCCTCCTTCGTCCAGTCCGACGACGCCGATGAAGAAGTCGTCGCCGCCGACATGGCCGAGGAAATGACGCTCGGCGAAGAAGTAACGGCGCATCAGCGCGGCGAAGAGCGAGATCGCGTGGTCGCCGAGATGAAAGCCGTAAGCATCGTTGAACGGCTTGAAGTTGTCGAAGTCGCAATAGCAGAAGATGCGTACCTCGTCGCCGTCGCGAGCTGGCTTGGCGCATGAAATCGCGGATGGCGCGGTTGCCTGGCAGGCCGGTCAGCGGGTTCTGGTCCTGCGCGGTCTTCAGCTGCTTTTCGTTGATGACCTTGATCAGCGAGGCAGCGGAGACGACGCCGGCATAGCGCATGTTGTCCGTAAGGATCAAGCAGTTGCTGCCTTCCATATTGGCGAAGATCGTCATCAGCTGCTCGGCGTCGGAATCGAGGCCGACGATCGGCGCCATTTCGACGAAGTGTGAAATGCGTGCGGCTCATAGACCTTGTTCTTCAGGAGATCGCGGCCGAAGGGCTGGTAGATATATTCCTTGAGATGGTGCTCGTGGATGATGCCGCGCGGCTCGCCATTGGCGTTAAGATACCGGGAAGAAGGCCTGGCGCGGATTGCGGCGGAAGAGCTCGAAGACGCGTGTCGATGCTGTCGTTCTCGTAGACTGTCGGCAGCACTTCGATCTGCTTGCGGATAAGGATTTCATCGAGCGATCTGCGCTGCTGCGCTTGCTCTTGCCGAGATCCTGCAGATGCGGAGAACGACGACACGCAGCTCGGAGGTGATGCGGCGTCGGCCGGGCGATCGAACCAGCCCTGGACGAGATCGACGCCATATTCGCGGCAGGCGAGGAATTCCGCTTCGGTTTCGATGCCTTCCGCGATCACCCGGGTGCCGAGCACATGGGCGATGTTGACGATGTTGCTTCAACAGGTGGCGCTTGCGCGGCTTGCGGTCGATGTCGGCGACGAAGTGGCGGTCGATCTTGCAGGTAATCGACGGCATAGTCGCAGAGCAGCTTCATCTCGCCGTGACCGACGCCGAAGTCGTCGATTGCCAGCTTGAAGCCGGTCTTGCGGAGCTTGGAAACCAGCGCCGTGAATTCCGGCACGCTGGTATTGTCGAAACGCTCGGAGAATTCGAAGCAGACCGAGGACGGCGGGATGTTGGCCGGCCTTCAGGTGCTGGAGGAGGGTTTCAACCAGGCGGTCGCCGTGCGGGATCAGCCGGACGTCGAGATTGAGGAAAAGCGTCGAGGTCGAATAATTGCCGAGCGTCGCAAACTTGGCGAGCGCCCGGCTGGCGACCATCTGCTCCAGCTGCAGCAGCTGGGCGGCGCGATGCGCCTCATCGAGGATTTCGACAGGGGAATCGAAGCCGATGCGTTCCTGCCCGCGCATCAGGGACTCGTAGCCGAAGACCGTGCCCGTCCCTGCTTCGACAATTGGCTGGAAAGCATTTTCGATGACGAGTTTCGCGAGGGTCACGATCTGATCGCTGGCATAACGGCGCAATGACGCCCGGTTCGACGGCGGCAGCCGAAAGACATGTCCAAATTCTCCACTGTGAAGTCTTCTTTTTCGCAGCGAAAATGGTGAAAAAGCATCAACGAACCCTTTCGCCAATGTGAAATTTTTGTGAAAGTTGTGTGACCGGAATGTTTCAGCATTCCGATCAATGGCTTAGGTCGCCGACGCCTATCAGGCGGATCGGCGGCGCTCCGCTTCGTGATCGGCAAACATATCTGCAACGCAGCGGCCTCCACTCGCGCGGTCTTCGTCATTTAGAACGTCATTGCGGATATTCTGCGAGCTTGCGGGCGGCATCCCAGAGACGCAGCGCCTCACGGACAACCTCGCTGCTCGATGCATAGCCGCCATGATCGACGGCATCGCGAATGCCTGCTGCCTGGACCGGTGATATGGAAACTGTGACCATTGGCATGAACTTCCTCCCTTCGTTTATCTATGGACAGAACCTGCCCTACGCGGGATGCATGACCACTCATGACATCTGTTCCGGCAATGTCGTCTGCCGGCGCCTTGGTTATCTGAATCTTTAGTCCCGCCTCACATGCTTGTCAAAAAAGAAACATTCCGTGAGCACAGCCTGTGGACAGCCTCACTGCACGCTTCGAAGGCCGATGCCGAACGCAATCATCGTCCATCCCTGCAGAATAAGATCGACCGCGAGGAAAAGTCCGAGGACCCAGAGGCTGTTCACCGGCCAGCCGAGCGCGATGATAAAGCCTGCGAGCGCGGTGACCACGCCGCTTACGACAATCCAGCCCCAGCCCTTGAGCGGCTTCATGCGGCGGCCGATAAAGACGCGGAAGACGCCGGCGACAAGCAGAGCGACGGCCAGAAAGAGCGTCAGAGCAGCGGAGGTAAGGATCGGATTGATGAAGGCGAATATGCCTGCGAGGACGTAAAGTACACCGCTCAGCGCCCAGAAAAGGATATGCTCCCAGCCGCGCACCTGAAAGGCGTGGATGAGATAGACGATCCCCCCGAAGACCATCAGCATTCCCACGGAGTAGACCGACACCACGGTGGCAAGAAGCAGATTTCCGACCGCGATCAGGCCGCAGATCAACAGCAGCACGCCGAGGCCCACGAACCATATCCATTTCGACTGCAGGGACGAGGACGGCGCTCCATCGAAGACGCTCAGCCATGACACACCTCCTGATAGCTTTTCATATGCTGCAGAATTGCGGGCCGGAAAGGGTTGAGGCTTCTCTAATTCCGTCAAAAGGATTTTTGTTGATTGATCAGTCAATCAAAAATAGTATGTGCTGAACTGTCAAGGAGCTGGCCCTCATGCCGAAAATCGGAATGGAACCTCTACGCCGAAAGGCGCTCGTCGACGCTGCACTGCGCGTAATCGCGCGATCACGGCTCGCTGAGCGTCACCATGTCCGATATCGCCCGCCAGGCCGGCGTGTCGCCAGCCCTTGCGCACCACTATTTCGGCAGCAAGGAGCAACTGCTGATCGAGACGATCCGTTCGCTGCTCAGGCAGCTGCGTGACGACACGGTGACGGCGCTGAAGGCTGGCCGTACACCACGCGAAAAGCTCTCTGCCGTCATCCGCGTCAGCTTCCAGGCCGATCAGTTCGCGCCGGAAACGATCGCCGCATGGCTCGCCTTCTATGCCGAGGCGCAGCGCTCGGAAGAGACGCGCCGTTTCCTCGTGCATCTATGCCCGCCGGCTGCGTTCGAACCTGCTGGCCAACCTCAAGAAACTTTGCCCGCCGGATGCCGCAGGACGCATCGCCGAAGGCGCTGCTGCGATGATCGACGGGCTCTATATCCGCCAAAGTCTGAAATCCGCGCCGATCAACATCGAGGCTTCGCATCGGCGCTGACGGAGGATTATGTGACGATGCAATTAGGGGGGATCGAATGAGGCTAACCGCACAGGAATGAGGAGCCTTATTTTTGACCCTGTCGGACAAAGCAAAGCGATTGAACTATGAAAGCCCAGCCGAAAGCGTCGCACTTCATTGACGGCGAATATGTCGAGGACGAAGCGGGCAGCGTCATCGAAAGCATTTATCCCGGCAACCGGCGAAGTGATCGCGCGGCTGCATGCGGCAACGCCTGCCATCGTCGAGAAAGCGATCGCGGCTGCCAAGCGCGCACAGCCGGAATGGGCGGCGATGAGCCCGACGGCCCGCGGCCGCATCCTGAAGCGCGCCGCCGAGATCATGCGCGAGCGCAATCGCGAGCTTTCCGAGCTCGAAACGCTCGATACCGGCAAGCCGATCCAGGAAACGATCGTCGCGGATCCGACGTCGGGCGCCGACAGCTTTCGAGTTCTTCGGCGGCATCGCAGCAGCCGGCCTCAACGGCTCCTATATCCCGCTCGGAGGCGATTTCGCCTATACGAAGCGCGTGCCGCTCGGCGTCTGCGTCGGCATCGGCGCCTGGAACTATCCGCAGCAGATCGCCTGCTGGAAAGGCGGCGCCGGCGCTGATCGCCGGCAATGCGATGGTCTTCAAGCCCTCGGAAAACACGCCACTCGGCGCGCTGAAGATTGCCGAAATCCTGCACGAAGCAGGCCTGCCGAAGGGCCTTTACAATGTGATCCAGGGAGACCGCGACACTGGCCCGCTGCTCGTCAACCATAAGGACGTGGCAAAGGTGTCGCTCACCGGCTCGGTGCCGACCGGCCGCAAGGTCGCCGCCTCCGCCGCAGGCCACCTCAAACATGTGACGATGGAGCTCGGCGGCAAGTCGCCGCTGATCGTCTTCGACGATGCCGATATCGACAGCGCAATCGGCGGCGCCATGCTCGGCAACTTCTATTCGACGGGCCAGGTCTGCTCGAACGGCACCCGCGTCTTTGTCCAGCGGAAGATCAAGGGCGAGTTCCTGAAGCGGCTGAAGGCCCGCACCGAGGCGATCCTGATCGGCGACCCGATGGACGAGGCGACGCAGCTCGGCCCGATGGTTTCCTTCGACCAGCGACAGAAGGTCTTCAGCTACATCGACAAGGGCAAGGCCGAGGGTGCGACACTCGTCACCGGCGGCGGCATTCCGAACAATGTCTCCGGCGAAGGCTATTACGTCCAGCCGACCGTGTTTGCCGACGTGACGGACGGCATGACCATTGCCCGCGAGGAGATCTTCGGGCCGGTGATGTGCGTGCTCGATTTCGACGACGAAGCCGAAGTCATCGCACGTGCGAACGCCACCGAATTCGGCCTTTCGGGTGGCGTCTTCACCGCCGATCTGACGCGCGCCCACCGCGTCGCCGACCAACTCGAGGCGGGCACGCTCTGGATCAACACCTACAATCTCTGCCCGGTCGAAATTCCCTTCGGCGGCTCGAAGCAATCCGGTTTCGGCGGGAGAACTCGCTTGCGGCGCTGGAGCATTATTCGGAGTTGAAAACGGTTTACGTGAACATGGGGCCGGTAGCGGCGCCTTATTGAGAAGAGGCCGAAGCCCTCCCGCTTGTGGGGAGGGGAAGGCCAACACCTACTGAGTGTACATCATGCAAGCAGACTTCGTCATCATAGGCTCCGGCTCGGCAGGGTCGGCCCTCGCCTATCGTCTCTCGGAAGACGGCAGAAACAGCGTGATCGTCATCGAGGCGGGCGGCAGCGACTTCGGGCCGTTCATCCAGATGCCGGCAGCCCTTGCTTGGCCGATGAGCATGAGGCGCTACAACTGGGGCTACCTCTCCGAACCCGAACCGAACCTCAACGGCCGGCGCATCACCGCGCCGCGCGGCAAGGTGATCGGCGGATCCTCCTCGATCAACGGCATGGTCTATGTGCGCGGCCATGCCGAGGACTACAACCGTTGGGAAGAGCTCGGCGCCAACGGCTGGGCCTATGCAGACGTGCTGCCCTACTTCAAGCGCATGGAGCATTCGCACGGCGGCGAGGAAGGCTGGCGCGGCACCGACGGCCCGCTGCATGTGCAACGCGGCGGCTTTCGCAACCCGCTGTTCCATGCATTCATCGAAGCCGGCAAGCAGGCGGGTTTCGAGGCGACGGACGACTACAACGGCTCAAAGCAGGAAGGCTTCGGGCTGATGGAGCAGACCATCTTCCGCGGCCGTCGCTGGTCTGCGGCGAGCGCCTATCTGAAGCCGGCGCTGAGGCGGCCGAATGTCGACATCGCCTACGGTATGGCGCGCAGGATCGTTATCGAGAACGGCCGCGCGACCGGCGTCGAGATCGAGCGCCGCGGCAAGGTCGAAATCATCAAGGCGAACCGCGAGGTGATCGTTTCCGCCTCATCCTTCAACTCGCCGAAGCTCTTGATGCTTTCCGGTATAGGCCCTGGCGCTCACTTGCGGGAGCACGGCATCGAGGTGAAGGCCGACCGGCCAGGCGTCGGCGCCAACCTGCAGGACCATATGGAATTCTATTTCCAGCAGGTCAGCACCAAGCCGGTTTCGCTCTATTCCTGGCTGCCATGGTTCTGGCAGGGCGTGGCGGGCGCGCAATGGATGTTCACGAGATCCGGCCTCGGCACCTCCAACCAGTTCGAAGCCTGCGCCTTCCTGCGCTCGGCAGCCGGCATCAAGCAGCCGGACATCCAGTATCACTTCCTGCCGGTGGCGATCAGCTATGACGGCAAGGCGGCGGCGAAGAGCCACGGCTTTCAGGTGCATGTCGGCTACAATCTCTCGAAGTCGCGCGGGTCCGTCACCCTGCGCTCGCCCGATCCGAAGGCCGACCCCATCATCCGCTTCAACTATATGAGTCATCCGGATGACTGGGAGAAATTCCGCCACTGTGTGCGCCTCACCCGCGAGATCTTCGGCCAGCAGGCTTTCGACCCCTATCGAGGGGCGGAAATCCAGCCGGGTGAGAAGGTGCAGACGGACGACGAGATTGACGGCTTCCTGCGCGAGCATCTGGAAAGCGCCTACCATCCCTGCGGCACCTGCAAGCTGGGCGCTAAGAACGACCCGATGGCCGTGATCGACCCGGAGACGCGCGTCATCGGGGTCGACGGCCTGCGCGTGGCCGACTCGCTCGATCTTCCCACACATCACCTACGGCAACCTCAACGGCCCCTCGATCATGACCGGCGAGAAGGCGGCGGACCATATCCTGGGCAAGCAGCCGCTGCCGCGCTCGAACCAAGAGCCCTGGGTCAATCCGCGCTGGGCCCTGAGCGACCGGTAATCAGAGCCGGTGCTTCGTCCGTATAACGGACCTCGTAATTCATCTTTCTCTTGCAGCTTCGGGTGCATCGAGTTTCGCTCTAATCATTCCGAGCGCCTCCTCGGAAGAATGATCGGGTCCGGTCCATCCAGCTTCGTCTCGTAAAGCGAGACCGCGAGCGATAAATTCCATCTTCGTCTTCCGAAAGTCGATCTGGCGCCGCACCCCGCTTTCGAGGAAGGCGGAAAGCGTTTCCCCTTCCTCCAGCACGCTTTCGGCGGCAGCGCGCAGCTCGGAATCGAAGCGAAGCGACGGAAGGGACGCGGTTTTCATGGCCAACCGCATGCCTTGCAATTGCGATGCAATTTATCCGTCTTTTTTGACGTTCTCAAATCAACGCAGATATGGGACGCGGATTCCAGGATTATCCGGCCGAAAGTCCTTGGTGATGCGCGTCACCAGGAGCAACCCATGCGTATCGGCGGTCGACCAGATTACCGCGTCCGGAAATTTGATCCGGTGGCGCTGTCCTAAGCGAACAGCGCCTTCCGCTATCGCATTATCAACCGCGATGATCTGGAAGTTATTCAAGAAGCTTCGCGTCGCTGCTTCGACGTCGGGATCAGCGCCAATCAACACCTCCATCCAAGTGATGATGCTGATGGCACGGCGTCCATAGCGGTCAAGCTCGTCGCGGGCTTCCGGTATGGCGTTGTGATAGTCGATAAGGATGTTCGTATCGAAGAGCGGTTTCACCATTCGCTTCGAACTTTATCCTGGTATTCGAGCCCATCGATCTTTCTATTACCCCAGAGCCGGAAAGCTTCTGCCTCCTTTGTCCGATCATGACGATCCAGAAAATCGTTGACGGCTTTGCGGATGAGCGAGGCGCGGGAAACCTTCTCGCTCTTCACCATCTTATCGCACGCAATCAAGACTATATGAAACCGATCCACCGCCCGGCGATGAGAGCGGTAATCCATACCGCCGCCGAAACCATGGCTGCAATGCGCAAGCTCGCTGCAACGACCACTCCGGCAATCGCCTTTCGCCAGCTGTCCCTGGCATGCACGATGGCGGCATTGGCAACGCCCACTGCCAGCAATCCGATCTTTGCCAAAAATGCTGGGTTTCCGGCATATTCCATCGGCCGGACGCTGAAGAGGCAGAAGCCTGTGACGATCGCCGCCGTCAAACCGACCGCCGCTGCGCGCGACAGGAATGGCCCGACCACCGAAAGCGGGACCAACGGAAAGAAGCCCATCAACCTGAGATCGAGCGGCAGGATGGCGCCGAGCAGCAAACCGATGGACAGGATATGCGAAGCGTTGACGAACATGTAAAGCAGCGCTGAACGTCGCAACCCGGCGGCGAGCGGCGTTGCGGCAAGCCATTGCCAGAAGTTCGATCGCCATGCGGTCAATTCGTCTGGATTCGATCGGGATAGATATCGTAGCGCTTCTCGCCGACCATGATTCGCACGGCCTTCATGCGCTTTTCATTCCGATCCAGCGAACGGTTTCCGATCGCAACGATCGGATCGCCTTTCTTCGCCGAGCCCTCGACGAAGCCGGAGCGCTCCGTCTGGCGCGGATTGCCGAGTTCGACGCGCCACACGCCGTCATCGGTGGTCGCAACGTCAAGCGCGGGATGCGGGCCGCCCATGGAAATCTTCTGGATCGTCCCCCTCAACTCCATCTGCTCGGCCTCAGCCCATGACCAGCCGTGATGCGCCGCAGCGCCGGTCGCGAAAGCTGCCGCGAGCGCCGCGCTCAAGACGATCTGCCTTGTGGATAAGACACGCATTTCAGTTCTCCCTGCCCTTTTCCGAACAGGTCCGAATTGGCGCATTCCGGCGGCTTTGAAAGGCTTTTCACCAAATCTTGAAGCTGGGAGATGATTTCGCGAACCTGCGGCTGTCTATGGAGAGGGAAGAAGCCGCCCGTCAGGCGAGAAGGCGGGTGACCTCTGCGCCTTTTACCGGAGCGACCGCGTCGGCGATCGTCGTCGAGAACAGCACCTTGCGCGTTGCATCCGCAACTTTGGCGAAGACGCTGCGGATTTTGCAGGTCTGTTCGCCATCGCAATCGTCGCACTTGCGATACGCGGTGATCGAAAGGCATGGGAGCGGCGCGATCGGGCCGTCGACGATGCGCAGGATTTCGCCGAAGGTGATCATGTCGGCGGGCTTCAACAGCAGATAGCCGCCCGCCTTGCCGCGTCGGCTCGCGACGATGCCCTGATGCTTAAGATCGAGCAGGATCTGCTCGAGGAACTTCTTCGGAATTTTCTGCTGCGCTGCAATGTCCGAAATCATGACGGGCTCGCCGGCATCGGCTTCCGCCAGTACCGTCAGCGCCCGGAGCGCGTATTTTGCTTTCTGCGTAATCATTTTGGACCGTCACACACACGAGCGGTGCGACTTGCCGCACCACCTCACAAGCTTACCTATCTCCTATTGCATAGCCAGCATGAACGGAATTTGAACGCGCCCGCGAAAGCCTTGGAAGACAAGCATTTTGGCCTTGTTTTTCTTGCTCGGCCAACGGACAGAATTCTACGCTGGAATTACGCTACCTGCATCTTTTTCGACATCACTTCAGATTTCGAGTTGACAGGCAGCGTGTAACCCTACTAATTTTATAGAGATTAAAACAGCCTCGACAGATTGCTGGCCTGACGCGGCTGCTTTTCTGCATTGCAGCGGCTTCGGAGAGATATTTGCTCCCGTATGCGCCGCTTTCGAAATCCGTTTTTCTGTCCGATCTGCGCTCAAGCTGCGATACTCCGGCCAACATCGAGGACAGGGTTTCCCATGACTGTTGTCAATATCATCGAAGAAGCGGAAACGCTGAATGCGAAACTTGCGACCTTGAGCCTGGCCGAACGTCTGTCGTTTGTCGCCGGCCTAGACGTAAGAGTTGTCTTCACGACATCGCTTGGCATCGAAGACCAGGTGATCACCGCCGAAATCGGCAATCATCGCCTACCGATCGACGTCGTAACGCTGCAGACCGGCCGCCTCTTCCCCGAGACGCTGGCGCTGATCGGCGAAACCGAAAGCCAGTACGACATCCACATCACCCGCTACGAGCCAGAGCAGGCCGATATCGACGCCTATGCGGCGAAATACGGCATGAACGGCTTTTACGAGAGCGTCGAAGCCAGGCATGCCTGTTGTGGCGTGCGCAAGCTGAAGCCGCTTGCGCGGGCGCTGGCAGGCGCAACGATCTGGATCACCGGGCTGCGCCGCGGTCAGTCCGCCAACCGCGCGGAAACGCCTTTTGCGGAATATGACGCCGAACGGCACCTCCTGAAGATCAATCCGCTTGCCGACTGGGATATCGAGACAATTAAGTCCTACGTCGCCGACAATAGCGTGCCGGTTAATCCGCTGCATGCGCGCGGCTACCCCTCCATCGGCTGCGAACCGTGCACGCGCGCCATCAAGCCCGGCGAGCCGGAGCGCGCCGGCCGCTGGTGGTGGGAACAGGATGAAAAGCGCGAATGCGGCCTGCATGTCGGCGAAGAGGCGACAGCGGTTGCCGCACGATAGCCAGGAAGGGTGAGTTTGACGGGCCGGACTGCATGGCCCCTCACCGCTAGCCCTCTCCCCCGCAAGCGGGGCGAGGGGACGGAAAACGAGCCGCCGAGCGCGGCATTGGGGTGAGGGGCAAATGCCTCCTTGCCAATGATCGAAAGTCTGGAGTAGGAAATGCCCGATAGCCGTCCGGATACGGAACTCAACAATCCACAGAGCGCCAAACCGCCGCTCGATCCGCACCTGAAGGCTCTGGAAAACGAGTCCATCCATATCTTCCGCGAGGTTGCGGCCGAATTCGAGCGTCCGGTGATGCTCTATTCGATCGGAAAGGACTCGTCGGTGCTGCTGCATCTGGCACGTAAGGCTTTTTATCCGGGCCGCGTGCCCTTCCCGCTGCTGCATGTGAACACCGGCTGGAAATTCCAGGAGATGATCGCCTTTCGCGACGAGACCGCGAAGAAGTATGACCTGGACCTGGTCGAGCACATCAATCCGCGCGGCGCCGCCGAAGGAATCACACCCTTCAGCCACGGCTCCGCGACCTTCACCGACATCATGAAGACCGAGGGGCTGCGCCAGGCGCTCGACGCCGGACAGTTCGACGCAGCCTTCGGCGGCGCACGCCGCGACGAGGAGGCAAGCCGCGCCAAGGAACGCATCTATTCCTTCCGCACGCCGGACCACCGCTGGGATCCGCGCAACCAGCGGCCCGAGCTCTGGAACATCTACAACGGCCAGATCCGCAAGGGCGAGAGCGTGCGCGCCTTTCCGCTGTCGAACTGGACCGAAGTCGATATCTGGCGCTACATTCAGGCCGAAGACATTCCGCTGGTGCCGCTCTACTATGCGAAGAAGCGCCCCTACGTTGAGCGCGACGGCATGATGATCCTTGCGGAAGACCCGCGGTTGGAACTCCTTCCCGGCGAAGTCCGCCAGGAAGGCATGATCCGTTTCCGCACCCTCGGCGATTTCCCGCTGACGGGTGCCATCCGCTCCACCGCCACCACCCTTGAAGACGTCATAGCGGAGCTGGAAATCGCAACCGTTTCCGAGCGCCAGGGCCGCGCCATCGACCGCGACCAGTCCGGCTCTATGGAAAAGAAGAAGCGTGAAGGATATTTCTGAGATGACTGCAGCAGCACCTGCAACCGCCATCGCCCTGCCTGCCGCCGAGCCGCTGAAGGCCACGCGCGACACACGGCCGTTGCGCCTCATCACCTGCGGCAGCGTCGACGATGGGAAATCCACGCTGATCGGCCGGTTGCTCTGGGACACCAAGGCCGTCAAGGAAGACCAGGCAGCGACGCTCCAGCGCGATTTTACCGGCAAGCAAAACGATCTCGGCCTGCCCGACTTCGCACTCCTTCTGGACGGCCTGCAGGCGGAGCGCGAACAGGGCATCACCATCGATGTCGCCTATCGCTATTTCCAGACCGACAGGCGCGCCTTCATCGTCGCCGACACGCCCGGCCACGAACAGTACACCCGTAACATGGCAACTGGCGCTTCGACCGCCGATCTTGCCGTGCTGCTCGTCGATGCCCGCGCCGGCATCCTCGAGCAGACGCGACGCCACGCGACGATCGCCTCGCTGCTCGGCATCAAGCAGTTCGTGCTCGCCGTCAACAAAATCGACCTGACCGGCTACGACCGCGCCGGATTCGAGAAGATCACGCACGAGTTCAAGGAATTTGCCCTGTCGCTCGGCGTCAAGCAGATCACCGCGATCCCGATGTCGGCGCTGAAGGGTGAAAACGTCGTCTACTCCGGCCAGGCCGCCATGCCCTGGTACACGGGTCCGACGCTGGTCGAGACGCTGGAGCTCGCCACGGTGCGCTCTTCGCAGACCGTCGGCTTCCGTCTCTCGGTGCAGCGCGTGTCGCGTCCCGGCGAAAGCTTCCGTGGCTATCAAGGCACCGTTGCCGGCGGTTCGGTGAAGCCGGGCGACAGCGTCATGATCCTGCCATCGGGCATGGTCGCCAATGTTTCCAAGATCGTCACCTTCGACCTCGTGCGCAACGCGGCCGTCGCGGGCGACGCAATCACCCTCGTGCTCGACCGACAGGTGGACGTCGCGCGCGGCGACATGATCGTCTCGATCGACAGCCAGCCGCAGGTCGGCCTTGCCTTCGACGCACAGATCGTGGCGCTGCAGCCGGAAGGCATCGAGGCCGGTAAGCGCTACTGGCTGAAGAGCGGCAGCCGCCGCCAGCGCGTCCAGGTGCAGCCCCTCAGCCAGTTGGAGCTGAAGACCGGCGCCTGGAACGTGGCCGAGCGGCTTTACATGAATGCCATCGGCAAAGTGCGCCTGGCCTTCGATGAAGCGGCGATCTTCGATCCTTATGAGCAGAACCGTTCCTCCGGCTCCTTCATCCTCATCGACCCGGACACCAACAATACGGTCGCCGGCGGCATGGTGACCGGTAAGCGCTCGGAACTCGGCGGACTTCACACCGGTGACGCGCGCGTCATCCTCTCGCTTCCAGCCGACCTTGCCGAGCAGATTATGGCGAGCGAGATCTTCGCAACCCGCCGCGACGAGGCGCATGTGCACCGGATGACCGCAGCGGAAGCGGCGGAACTCTGGAAAAACGCAGCAAGCGATATCTGAGACTGAAGATGGGGCCGGACGGCCCCTTTTTCTTGCCGTGTCGAGGGCGCGTTACGTATCTGGCGCAAACGGATTGCTGCACGCAGTGTGCGGCGCAAATTCTCGCCCGGGATCAGGGAAAAAATCGGGAAAATCGGCTGGTCGGAGTGGAGTGATTCGAACACTCGACCCCCACGTCCCGAACGTGGTGCGCTACCAGACTGCGCTACACTCCGTGACCAGCGGCGCCTCTATAGACCGGCCCATCTTATTGCGCAAGCACCAAATTTCAAAACCCGGCGCATTTTTGACAGAGGGGTGACAGGGCCCGGCGCAGCCTAAAACTGCAACAAAAAGCCACACTCGCGGCAAATTTCGCCATCGCGAAGACAGGGCAATTTTCTTTTGCCGGGTTCCGCGCTAAAGCGCTCCACGGGACAAGCGGAAACCGTTGGTAGACAGCGATTCCCGCCGTCGAATGCGCGACAAATTCAGGGACGATTAGATGAAACTCCGCACCATTGCCGCGGTCGGGCTTGCCATTGCGCTTGCCGGCTGCACGACCATTCCTTCTGCAGGCGATCCGATTTCCGCACGCTGGACCGGCCAGTCGGCCGGCAAGTTCTTCGCCGCCTACGGCCCGCCGATCGCCGATACCGAAACCGGCTCGGCCACCGTCTATACGTGGAAGGGCGGCTACAAGAGGATCCGCGTCCCGGCGAAATATGCCGAAGGCGAAAACGGCAAGCGCGGCAAGCAGATCGCTGCCGCCCGCACGCTCTATCTCCGCTGCCAGGCCGAAGTCACCGCCGATTCCAGCTACACCATCCGCTCCATCCGCACCGTCGGCGACATCCCGGGCGAAAACAGCAAGTCCTATTGCGCGGAGTTTCTGGCGCCGAAAACGGCTCAGTAGTCCAGTTTCGCGGCCAGTATCAGTCCGGGAAAGGCAGCCTGCAGGCTGCCTTTTCTTTCATTGGCTATTTCGACGACGAGACATGCAGACTGGAGCTACTTCCAAACCCCTTCAGGCCGAAAGTGTTAGCGCCGGACGCTTACGAAGCCAGTCTCCTGCAACAGCTGCAAGAGACACCAAACGCAATTCACATCCGGGAGAACTGTTACTGATTGCTGTCTCACCTAAGGGGTGCAGTCCACTATGTCTCAGGAGTAAACCGTGACCTATGTGTCCAGAATGGACCCGAACAGTCTTGGCTGGGGCGCCAGGATTTGAACCTGGGAATGCCGGTACCAAAAACCGGTGCCTTACCGCTTGGCGACGCCCCACCACAGCTTGAGAGCGGAAACCCGCTTTGCCGCAAGCGAGGCCTGATTAGCAAAGGTCCGGCTGCCTCACAATCACTAACTTGCGCTTCCGGCAAATTTCTGTGCGCTTCTTCCTGCGCCGTGCTACGTCTTGGTTCGCCCGATCAAAGTCTCAGGAGAGATGATGAGCCAGTACCGTGCCCGCCCGCCTGCCCTTGCGACGCTTCTTCTCGACGATGCCGTGGTGCGCATCACGCGCTGGGATTTCGAGCCGGGCGCGGATACCGGCGTGCATACCCACGGGCTCGGCTATGTCGTCGTGCCGATGACTGATTGCGAATTCCTGCTCGAGGATCGGAATGGCAGCCAGCGCGTCGATGTGGCCAAGGGTGCTGCCTACCGGCGCGAGGCGGGCGCGGAGCACAATGTCGTCAATGCCGGAAGCGAGCCGATGTCCTTTATCGAGATAGAATACAAGTAAACCATGCCCAGCCCGACGTTCGATCTTGCCTTCGAGCCTCACTATGGCCGCGCGGTGGACGTTGCGCCGGGGGTCCAGCGCATCACGGCCAACAATCCGAGCCCTTTCACCTTCCACGGCACCAACAGCTATATCGTCGGTACCTCATCCGTCGCCGTCATCGATCCGGGGCCTGAGAACGAGGCGCATTTTGAGGCACTGATCAAGGCGCTCAAGGGCCGGACGGTCACGCATATCGTCATCACCCATACGCATCGCGACCACTCGCCGCTTGCCGCGAAGTTGCAGAAAGAGACAGGCGCCATCAGCGTCGGCGAAGGTATGCACCGCGCAGCAAGGCCGCTCTATGACGGCGAGGTCAATCCCTTTGCCGAAAGCTCCGATACACGTTTCGTGCCGGATATCTCGGTTGGCGACGGCGAGACCATCAAGGGTGACGGCTGGGCGCTGACGGCGGTGCTGACACCGGGACACGCCGCAAACCACGCGGCTTTCGCGCTCGAAGGCACCGGCATCCTCTTTTCCGGCGACCATGTCATGGCCTGGGCGACCTCCATCGTTGCGCCGCCGGATGGCTCGATGGCCGATTACATGGCCTCGCTCGACAAGCTTATCGTACGCCGCGACCACGTGCTTTTACCGGGCCATGGCGGGCCGGTGAAACGTCCCGTCTCCTTCATGCGGGCGCTGAAGACGCACCGGCGCATGCGCGAGCGCGCCGTCGTGGAGCGGATGAAGGCGGGCGACCGGCTGATCCCCGATATGGTGAAGGTGATCTACCGCGACACAGACCCCAGGCTGCACGGCGCGGCGGCACTCTCCGTCTTCGCGCATATCGAGGACTTGGTGGAACGCGGCATCGTGCAGGCGGACGGACCGCCTTCGCTCTTCGGGGCGTATCAACTGTCTGCTGGAGAGGGACGATGAGACGGAATGACTATAGCTATCGGAGCGATGCCGCTGTTCCGGCCTTTCCGGACGACAAGCCGCTCATCATCTTCGACGGCGAATGCGTCTTCTGCTCCCGCTGGGTGAAATTTGCGCTGAAGCACGACAAGGCCGGGCGTTATCGCTTCCTTGCCGCGCAATCGCCGCTCGGCACGGCACTTTACCGGCACTACGGCCTGGATCAGCGGGACTACGAGACGAATATCCTGCTCGAAGACGGCCGCGCGCATTTCAAATCCGAGGGTTCGATCCGCATGATCGCCCGGCTCGGCTTTCCCTGGTCGCTCGTCAGTATCCTTTACATCCTGCCGCGCCCGTTTGCCGACCGGCTCTATGAGTTCGTCGCCAGAAACCGCCTGAAGATCGCCGGGCGCCGGACAACCTGCTATGTGCCTTCGCCCGAGGAACGGAGCCGCTTCCTGGCATGAGCGGTGCAGCACTTCGCATTCTCATCATCGGCGGCTATGGCACCTTCGGCGCCAGGCTGTCGCAGCTTCTTTGCGACGACGAGCGCTTCTGCCTGCTGATTGGAGGACGTTCGCTTGCCAAGGCGGTTGCTTTCGTGTCCAGCCTGGGCGGCAAAGCCGGCAAGGAGCCGGTGGAGTTCGACCGCAACGGCGATGTTTACAAGCAGCTGTCAGCGGTCGCGCCTGCCGTGACCGTAGACGCTTCCGGACCGTTTCAGACGATGGGCGGCGACACCTATCGCGTGCCCAGAGCCTGCATATCTCTCGGCATCGACTACGCTGATCTGGCAGACAGCCGCGAATTCGTCCGCAAGATCGCAGAGCTCGACGCGGAAGCGCGGACGGCAGGCGTATTCGTTCTGTCGGGGCTGAGCAGCTTTCCCGCCCTCTCCATTGCCGCGCTCGACCGCCTGGCACAGGATTTTTCGCGGATCGACCATGTTTCATCGGGTATCGCGCCCTCGCCGCATGCCGACATCGGCCCTAACGTCATCCGGGCGATTGCGAGCTATGCCGGAAAGCCCGTGCCGATCCTTCGCAACGGCATTTCCGCGACCGGCCTTGGGCTGATCGAATGGCATCGGGTGACGGTCGCACCGCCGGGATGCATCCCGCTCAAAAGCGGACGTTTCAGACTGGTTGACGCGCCGGACCTCGATCTTCTGCCTCAGCGGTTCGAGGGCCTGTCATCAATATTCACCGGTGCGGCAACAAAGCCGCAGAGCTTGCAACGGCTGCTGGCTGCAACGGCGCAACTGGTGCGGCTCAAGCTTCTTCCCTCGCTGCTGCCATTTGCCCCGTTGATGCATCGGGCAAGCAAGCTCCTCGCCTCCGGCGAACACAGGGGCGGCATGTTCGTCCGCGCCTCGGGATCGGATCGGGCTGGCCAACCGCTCGAAGCAAGCTGGCATCTGGTCGCGGAAGGCGATGACGGGCCGTTCGTCCCTGTCACCGGGTTGGAGGCCCTGATCCGAAAGCTGGCGAATGGCAATCGACCGGCCGATGGTGCGCGGTCGGCGGCCGCCGAATTTCCTCTTGAAGCGTTCGAAAGATGCTTCGAGCGTTTCGCCATCCACAGCGGCACGCGGCACGTTCGGCCGGGAGAGGTGGACCTGCCTCTCTATCGGCGCCTGCTCGGCTCGGCCTGGGAACGGCTGCCCCGTGCAATTGCCGCGACGCATGACACAAGCGAAGGCGGGCACAGGTTCTCCGGCCGTGCACGCGTGGAGCGCGGGACCGGCTTCCTGGCCTCGATCATCGCTGCCGCCGTGGGCTTTCCGAAAGCGCAAGATGATGTTGCGGTCCGCGTATGTTTCACCACCAAAGGCAGAATAGAGTTCTGGACACGCGATTTCGACGGTGCAGAGTTTCGCAGCGTACAATTGGAGGGCCATGGGCGCGATGCGCATCTGCTCGCTGAAGATTTCGGGCCTTTCCGGATTCTCATGGCTGTGGTGCCGGATGGCGCCAAGCTGCGTTTCGTCGTTCGCGGCTGGCGATTTTTCGGCATCCCCCTGCCTTTGGCGCTAGCGCCCGGCGGCGATATCTACGAGGAGGAGCGCGAAAGCCGGTTCCATTTTCATGTGGAGGTCGGCGGGCCGCTGACCGGGCTGATCGTGAGGTATGCCGGATGGCTGGAAGAAGAGGCGGTTGAGCCTTCGTCTTACCCCGCAATGCCCAGCAATTCCATATCGAGGGCTTCGAGATAATGGTCGGCGATTTCGGCGCTGAGGCCGAGGTCGTGCTGGCCGTAGCGGGAGGCGACGCGAATGTCGACGAAAGTGGTTTCGGCTTCTTCGCGCAGCCGGATGACGACGTCGAAGTGCAGGCCGGTGATGAGCGTGCGGGTTTCGCCCTGAAGCGTTACGCCATTTGCGTCGCGAATTAGCTTTGCGACATCATCCTCATAGGGCCTCGGCGTGGGAACGGGAACCTGATCGGGCGCTTCGGCGACGGCATCGCCATCGGGCTGGGGACTTGCCGGCGCATCCTCGAGATCGCGAACCGGTTCGCCTTCGCCGGCACTTCCGGTGATCGTGATGCCATCCAGCTTCGCCACTTTCCTGACCGCTTCGAGCACGCGGTCGATCGCGCCTTCATAACGCCGGCCGGTCAGTTCCGGATAAGCGAGGAGCTGCTGTTCGCGCTCCTGCGGCGACACGTCGGGATTGCGTTTCATCCAGATCTGATCGGCATGTGGCGACGAAAGCCAGTCTGGCGCTGAAACGACATCCGTCGACACGTCATAGATGGCCGGCAGCGTGAAATAGCGCTCAGCGATAAAACCGCCGAAACCCAAGGGAAGGATCGCAAAGATCAGCGCTTTCAACGCATCGAGGCCGCCTTCGGCTCCCGTCGCCCAGAGGCTTCTGAGACCGACGCCTGCAAGCATGACGGCAAGCAGCGCAAAGCCGATGGAGACAAGCAGCAGGAGCACGAGATAGGGCGTGGCAAGCCCGCCGAACCGGTGCGCGACCAGCACCGCGACCCACAGGATCAATGCAAACGCCCCGAAGCGCCGCGCAAAGCGGGCCGAATTGGAAACGGGGCGGTCAAAGCGGATGGCCATCAAACTTACCGGTTATTCGCGGGCGCAAACCGCCTGCGAGGGCGCAAGAAGCACCCACACTTGTTTATGGCAAGATTCGCCTAAATTGAAACTGTTGTCTCCGCGCAAGGGCCGCAATCCACCAAAAGGCGGTGGTGGCTTTGATAAGTAACATCTGATATGTCACTAAAAAGACGGCTCCGGCGCATTTGCCGATAACGGGAAGGATCAGGAGAAGAGTGATGCTTTCATCGGAAACAACCGAAAGACCACAGGCATCATCGCTTGGCGCAAGCGATCCATCCGAGTCCTTCCTGCCGATGGAGCTTCTTGAGCTCGAGCTTTCGCTCGAAGGCTACGACGGCGGCGAAGAGGGCTTCTGCGAGGCCGTGCGCGCGGCTGCCGCCAATGCAAACGGCGAATTCCTGTTCGATCTTCCGGCAGCCGGGCTCATCGAGGATTGCCGGCGCATCGCCGTTCTGCGCATCCCGTCGGCGAGCACCAAAATGCGTGTCGTGCTTGCCGTTCTCGATACCAATGGCTCGGAAATCCGCGTGCAGGCGCCGGATCAGGAGACCGCACATCTCGTGCAGTTCGCCGATGCCTTCATCGAGGTGCTGGAACGAATTCTGAACTCAGCCGCGTTTTCCGATGTTTGTTGACGTGAGCCGGCAAATCGCCTCTTGTCTGGCGACCGGTTCATGCATCGGAGAATGTGCTATGCGTCTTTCCGCTCTTTCCCTGTCCCTCGCCGCCATCGCGATCAGCCTTTCGGCCTGCCAGAACTTCTCGCCGGAAGAACAGCGGGCTGCCGACGAGCGGCGATGCCTCAGCTACGGCTTCAGGCGCGGCACCGACGCGTTTGCCACCTGCCTGCAGCGCATTGATCTCGACAGGCGCGCTGACGCGCGGGCATTTCGCGCGCAGGCAGATGAAAACTTCGACGACTTCACCCGGCCGATCTACTATCCGCGCTATTACCGCCGCTGACCGTTGCTGATGACCGCCTGAGCTGCCGCGAGCCGGGCAATCGGCACGCGAAACGGCGAACAGGAGACATAATCGAGGCCGATTGTCTCACAGAAATGGATCGAGGCGGGATCGCCGCCGTGCTCGCCGCAGATGCCGAGCTTCATGTCGCGCCGTGTGCGCCTGCCGCGTTCTGCTGCGATGCTGATCAACTCGCCGACGCCGTCGAAATCCAGCGAGATAAAAGGATCGTGCTCGATGATCCCCTTGCGCTGGTAAGTCGGGATGAAGGCGGAGGCGTCGTCGCGCGAAATGCCGAAGGTCGTCTGCGTCAAGTCGTTGGTGCCGAAGGAGAAGAACTCGGCGGCCTCGGCGATCTTGTGCGCGCGCAGGGCTGCCCGCGGCAACTCGATCATCGTGCCGACGAGATAATCGATCGTCATGCCAGCCTCGGTCATCACCTCCCCGGCAACCGCGTCGATCCGTTCCTTGACATAATCCAATTCCGAACGAAGGCCGACGAGCGGCACCATGATTTCCGGGACGACGGCCGCCCCCGTTTCCTGCGCGGCGGCAATAGCCGCCTCGAAAATGGCGCGCGCCTGCATTTCGACGATTTCGGGATGGGAAATGGCAAGCCGGCAGCCGCGGTGGCCGAGCATCGGGTTGAACTCGTGCAGCGCATCGACACGCTGGCGGAGTGCGGCCGCCTCCATGCCCATGGCAGCCGCGACATCCACGATCTCTTCGTCGGTCTTCGGCAGGAATTCGTGGAGCGGCGGATCGAGCAAGCGGATCGTCACCGGCAGGCCGTGCATGACGGTGAAGAGGCCGGTGAAATCCAACCGCTGCATTGGCAGCAGCTTGTCGAGTGCGGCACGCCTGCCCTTCTCGTCTTCGGCAAGGATCATCTCGCGCATGACATGGATGCGCTCGCCTTCGAAGAACATGTGTTCGGTGCGGCAAAGGCCGATACCTTCCGCGCCGAAGGCACGCGCAGCGCGCGCGTCGGCGGGGGTATCGGCATTGGTGCGCACCGTCATGCGGCGGAGCCTGTCGGCCCAGCCCATGATGCGGCCGAAATCCCCGGAAAGCTCCGGCTGGATCATCGGAACCTCGCCCCTCAGCACCTGCCCGGCCGAGCCATCGATGGTGATGATGTCGCCCTTTTTCAGTGTCACGCCAACACCGATAAGGCGCTCGTTGCGGAGATCGATGCGCATGGTTCCGGCGCCGACCACGCAAGGGACGCCCATGCCGCGGGCGACCACCGCCGCGTGGCTGGTCATACCGCCGCGCGTGGTGAGGATACCTTCTGCGGCATGCATGCCGTGGATATCCTCCGGGCTCGTTTCGACACGGAGCAGAATGACCTTGCGGCCCTCCTCCTCCGCCTCGACCGCCTCTTCCGCGGTGAAGACGATCGCACCGGTCGCAGCCCCCGGCGAAGCCGGCAATCCGGTGCCTATCACCTGGCGGTCTACACGCGGATCGATCGTCGGGTGCAGAAGCTGGTCGAGCGTTGACGGCTCGATGCGCAGCACCGCCTGCTCTTCGGTGATCAGCTTTTCATCCACCATATCGACGGCGATCTTCATCGCCGCCTTTGTCGAGCGCTTGCCGGAGCGCGTCTGCAGCATCCAGAGCTTGCCGCGCTCGATGGTGAATTCGATGTCCTGCATGTCGCGGTAGTGCGCTTCGAGCTCGGTGCAGATATGGGTGAGTTCCTCGAAAGCCTCTGGCATCAGCTTTTCCAGCGACGGACGGTCGGAACCGGAGTTGATGCGTCCCTCCTCCGTAATGCTTTGGGGCGTGCGAATGCCGGCGACCACGTCTTCGCCTTGCGCATTGACAAGGAATTCGCCGTAGAGCGACCTTTCGCCGGTCGAGGGGTTGCGCGTAAAGGCGACGCCGGTTGCCGACGCATTGCCGAGATTGCCGAAGACCATGGCCTGGACGTTGACGGCCGTGCCCCAGCCTCCCGGGATGTTGTGGAGCTGGCGATAGGTGACGGCGCGCGCGCTCATCCAGCTTGCGAAGACGGCACCGATGGCACCCCAGAGCTGCTCTTCGGGATCCTGCGGGAATTCCTCGCCGAGTTCCTCCTCGATCAGCTCCTTATACAGCGAAACGACATGCTGCCAGTCGCTGGCTGTCAGCTCGGTTTCGAGCTCATGGCCGAGACGCGCCTTCTGGTCTTCCAGGATCTCCTCGAAAATTTCGTGGTCGAGGCCCATGACGACATCCGCATACATCTGGATGAAGCGGCGGTAGCTATCCCAGGCAAACCGGGCGTCGCCCGCATCATGTCCCAGCGCCTGCACGGTTTCGTCATTGAGGCCGAGATTGAGAACCGTATCCATCATGCCCGGCATGGAAATGCGGGCGCCTGAGCGGACGGACAAGAGCAGCGGCCGGTCCTTTGCGCCGAACTGCCGGCCAGTCGCCTTCTCGATCGTCTCCAGTCCGCGGCGGATTTCATTTTTCAGGCCGGCATCGATCCGTCTACCGAGCGTGTAATAAGCGCTGCAAGCATCGGCGACGATGGTGAAGCCCGGCGGCACCGGCAGCCCCAGGCTGCACATCTCGGCCAGATTGGCGCCCTTACCGCCCAAAACGTCATGGTCCCGTGCGCGACCTTCCGCCTGCCCGTTGCCGAACGTATAGACCAGTTTGGTCATCTTCCCCCCGATCAAAATCAGGACCAGCTTATTCCCTTGGTCCTGAAATGAAAATCGACAAATACGGCGAAATGTTGCACCGCACAATGGATGCTCGCCATTTCGAACCGATTGATTGGAATAGGGAAGAAAAAAAGCTTTGCGGGACTGCAACAACCGTCCCGCAAAGCCTTGTTTCCGTCCAGCCAGGAAACTGGACGGGGGGTACGTTAAACCGGGAAAATCCGACTGCCCTTATTCGGTATGCCACCCGGTCGATCCAACATGCGCATAAGCCCGCATCTCAGGTCCGCCATCTAGAAACAACTTCTAATTCAATTCTGGAAAAAGAGCATCACCCAATTGGGTTAACGCGCCCTTTGGAACATGACCTTTTTTGGGTATTTATGAAAGCGCTTATTTTTCAAGCCGTTTCGCGAAGGCGTTCGGCGGTTTGCAAGTCGACGGAAACAAGCTGCGATACACCTTGCTCGGCCATCGTTACACCAAAAAGTCGATTCATGCGGGCCATGGTGATTGGATTGTGAGTAATGATCACGAATCGGGTCTCGGTCGAGGCCGCCATTTCGTCCATCAGATTGCAATAGCGCTCAACATTGTGATCATCCAGCGGCGCATCCACCTCGTCCAGCACGCAGATTGGCGCCGGATTGGTGAGGAAGACGGCGAAGATCAGGGCCATGGCCGTGAGCGCCTGCTCGCCGCCCGAAAGCAGTGTCATCGTCTGCGGCTTCTTGCCGGGCGGGCGGGCGAGGATTTCGAGGCCCGCCTCCAGCGGATCATCGGATTCGATCAGCTGAAGTTCCGCCGTGCCGCCACCGAAAAGATGGGTGAAGAGGCGCTGGAACTGGCCGTTGACGACGTCGAAGGCGGCGATCAGGCGTTCGCGGCCCTCGCGGTTGAGGCTCTGGATCGCGCCGCGTAGCTTGCGGATGGCGTCGATGACGTCGTCACGCTCCCTGATCAGCGCCTCGAGCTTTTCGGTGAGTTCCTTCTGCTCTTCCTCGGCGCGGAGGTTCACGGCTCCGAGGCGCTCGCGCTCCATCTTCAGCCGCTCCAGCTCGCGCTCGACCTCGCGCAAGTCGGGAACGGACTGCATGGCCTGCAGGCCTGTCAGACGGTACGCCTCATGTGGCGGAACATTGAGCACTTCCCGGATTCGGCTTTCGCTCTCCTGCCGCTTCTCGTGCGCAGAGACGAGGCGCTCTTCGGCGCGGGCGCGGCGCTCGCGGCTTTCGGCAAGTTCGGAAAGCGCCGTGGCGGCCTTATGATCGGCTTCGCGCTGCACGAGTTCGGCGGCAGCGAGAAGATCCCCGGCCCCACGGCGGGCGGCTTCTGCTTTCTGCAATTCGTTCAGCAGCGTCTGGCGCTTGTCCTCGAATTCATCTGGCGCCATTTCGAGTTCGGCCGCTTCCTCGCGTGCCTCCTCCTCGCGATCGCGCAAGGTCGCGATGTGATCCTCGGCGCTTGCGGCGCGCTGGCGCCAGGTCTCGCGCTCCTGGCCGATCGCAATGATGCGGCGCTGGCGAGCCTCGTTCTCGCGGTTTAAGCTTTCGTGGCGGGCGCGCGCTTCGGCCGCAAGACCGCGATCGGTCGCGACCTCGGCCTGCTGGATGCGCAGCCGGTCGTCGAGTGCGGTGAGATCCGGCGCATCCTCGAGCTCGATGCGCGCGGTCTCTTCCTGAACGGCGAGGTCTTGCTGCTGCGACTGGAGCTGGTTGACGGCTTCCGCAACCACGTCGCGACGCCGGATGAGATCGCCGGAGGCGCGTTCGGCGGCAGCCAGCACGTCGCGCGCCTCGGCAAGATGACGGGCCGAAAGGCGGCTCATGTCACGCGCTTCGTTGAGCTTGCGTTCCTCGCCACGAATGGCTTCGCCCGCCATGGCAAGTCGCTCCTCCGCTTCAGCCAGAACATCGCGAGCGAGCGAAACTTCGCTTTCCAGCTCGCCGAGGCGGTTCTTCTGGGCGAGGCGCAAAGCGGCGGCACTCGGCGCATCGGCGCCGGTCACATGGCCATCCCAGCGGTAGACGGCGCCATCTTTCGTCACCAGGCGCTGGCCGGGCTTCAAGTCGTTCAGCAATCGCATAGCGTCGCCATCGGCGACGAGGCCAATCTGCTTCAAGCGGCGCGTCAGTGCAGCCGGCGCGCCGACATGGTTCAGCAAGGGCACGACCCCGGCCGGCAGTGCGGGATCGGAAGTGCCATCACCATTTCCCGACCAGTGGGCAGGCGCCTTCGGATCAAGGGGCGATTCCAGATCGTCGCCGAGTGCGGCGCCCAAGGCCGTTTCGAAGCCGCGATCGACGCGGAGTTCATCGGCAACCGGCGGGAATTGCCCTGCCGCCGCACCCGCATCAAGCATGCGCGAGATCGTGCGGCCTTCGGTTTCCAGCGCATTCAGCTTCGAGCGCGCCTGATCGACCGGCGCGCGTGAAAGCGCTTCGGTCTCTCGCGCTGCGGAGAGCGCTTGTTCGACCGCCTGGATCACCGTTTCGGCCTCGGCGACAGCCATCTCCGCAGCTTCGACCACTGCCCGCTTCTCATCGGGATCGGGCAGCGCAGTGATCTTTTCAGCTACACTGGAGAACTCGCGGTTTGCTTCGTTCATCTGCCGTTCGAGGCGCATCTTGCGGTCTGCGAGATCGCGGATCGCCCGTTCCAACTGATGGCGTCCAGCGGCAGCTTCGGCGCGCTCGGCGGTCAGCGCCGCGAAAACGCGCTCGCTATCGGCAAGCTTTGCCGCAGCACCTTCGAAAGCCTCGCGCAATTCGTCGGCATGGCGGCCAGAATCGGCCAATATCTCCGCAATATCCGCCTCCTCGGCATCGAGCCGCGAAAGGATCGCAGCATTGTCCGACACCAGCCGCTCCTCGCGCTGAATGTCCTCGGCGAGTTGCGCTAGGCGGCGAGTCAGTTCGTCGCGGCGGCGCAGGATGCGGTTTGCGTCGTCCTCGAGCTGCGACTTTGCGATCTGCAGCCGCTGGAGGGCAGCGGCGGCACGCGCCTCGCTCTCGCGGAGCTCCGGAAGCTTCAGGCTGGCCACCCCTTGAGCCTTTGCGGCCTCCATCTGGATCTGGGCCTTTTCCGCAACGACGACGGTCGCCTGGTTAAGGGCGCTGTCGGCCTCGGCTTCCGCCTCCTTCGCCTGCACCCAGCGGATATGCAGGAGTGTGGCTTCGCGCGCACGGATTTCGGCAGATAGCGTCTTGAAGCGGTTCGCCTGACGCGCCTGGCGCTTCAGGCTCTCGATCTGGCCTTCAAGCTGCGAGGTCACGTCATCAAGGCGTTCGAGATTGCCTTCGGCGGCGCGCAGCCGCAGCTCAGCCTCATGACGGCGGGAATGCAGGCCGGAAATGCCGGCGGCCTCTTCCAGCAACTGGCGGCGGGCCTGGGGCTTTGCCGATATCAGCTCGCCGATACGCCCCTGCCCGACCATCGACGGCGAGCGCGCGCCGGTCGAGGCATCGGCGAAGAGAAGCTGCACGTCCTTGGCACGGCTTTCCTTGCCATTGATTCGATAGATCGAACCCTGTTCGCGCTCGATGCGACGGGTCACCTGAATTTCGTCGCTGTCGTTGAACGCGGCAGGCGCCATACGCTCGCTGTTGTCGAGATAGAGCGCGACTTCGGCAGTGTTGCGCGCCGGGCGGTTTCCCGAACCGGAGAAGATCACATCGTCCATGCCGGAGGCGCGCATGTTCTTGTACGAGTTCTCGCCCATCACCCAGCGCAGCGCCTCGACAAGATTGGACTTGCCGCAGCCGTTCGGCCCGACAACGCCGGTCAGGCCCCGCTCGATGATGAATTCCGTCGGCTCGACGAAGGATTTGAAGCCGATGACGCGGAGCTTGTTGAACTTCATGCGGCGCCCCCACGGCGCGCAGAACAACAAACGGGCGCACGGCTTTCGCCGCCGCCCGTCATCTTGAAACGGTTCGGATCAAAGCAGGCTGTCGATGAGGGCCGACATGGTGTCAACCGGCATGTCTCCAGAATAACGCTTCCCGTTGATGAGGAAAGTCGGCGTGGCATCGATGCCGAACTCCTTGGAGCCCCTTTCCCGCGTGGCGTTCACTTCATCCAGAAGCTTCTGGTTCGTCAAGCACTTCGTAAAACTATCCTCACTAAATCCAGCGAGTTTGGCCATCTGGAGAAGTGCAGCACGGCGATCTTCAGCGGCGGCCCAGGTTTCCTGCTGCTTGAAAAGCATGGAAACCATCGGAAAATACTGTTCCGGCGTGCTCAATTCTTCCGGCTTGGAAGCGTTGCAGCGAGCGAGCATGAAGGCTGCTGCAGCGGCCGGATCGAACGGGAATTCGCGGATGATGAAACGCGCCTTGCCGGTGTCCACGTACTTCTTCTTGATCTCGTCGAAGGTTGTGTTGTGGAAGTGGGCGCAATGCGGGCAGGTCATCGACATATATTCGACGATGGTCACCGGCGCATCTTCCTTGCCGAGCGCCATTTCTGGCAGCGGGCCGGGCTTCAGCACTTCCGCCATGTCGACATCACCAGCCGGCTTCGGAAGTTCGGCTGCTGCGTTTGCCGTACCGGTAACCGCAAGTGTCGCGGTCGCGGCGGCCATGCCGCTCAGAAGCTGGCGTTTCGTCAGTTGCATTTCAGAGATCAGCATGGGTTCCCCTAATCGAGAGTGGCGGCTGAATGTGCGATATAACGGCACGCGGCCGCGAACAAGGCACGCTTCGGCAACTTTCTTCAAAGAATTGTGACCTTGGTGGGACGAAAGCTGACGCTGCGAGCCGCATCTGCAATTTCAGTTTTGCCAAAAAGCGGCAGGCGTATTTCTGCCAGTATGGAACAGCTTGAGTATTTGAACGCTGCTTTTGTCGATTCTATAAGCGATGAGGACCCGTTTCTCGAATACAAGAATGCGAACGAAGACGGTTTTTCAAAGTGCGTTATCTGCCCCGCTTCCCCAGCACCGCAGTGCCCAGCCGCTTCACTGCCTCGCGCAGCTTGTCGCCCTCGATGCCTTCCATCATGTCTTCAAGCTTTCGGGCTGCCTCGCCCTTCAGTGGCGGCGGAGTGCGGGAGCGCTTTACCGCTTGCGAAACGGGCTTCTGGACGATGCGGATCTGGTGGACGGCAGCAAAGCCGAAGAAGCTGTTGATGCGCTGGATGAGTTCGCCCTGCGCGTGCGTCAAAAACAGAGCGCGCGCGCCTTCGCAGGCAATCGTCAGGACGCCGGGTTTATAGGTGTCGACTTCATTGCCACGCGCCCAGGCGATCTTTTCCGGACGTGTGCAGTCGGCGAAATCCTCGCCTGCAATTTCATCCCATGAACCGAGCAGCGCGGTGTTGATGCCGGCCCGTTTTGCAAGCACCGGGTCGATCAGGCCGTTCGCCAGTTCGGATATCTGCTTTTCAGCTTTACGTGGATAACTCATCGAAACCTTCGGATGCCGTCGCCAATCGGCGCTACCACCTTGATCGCGCAGCATTGCTCCGCCAAGTATAGGGCACTTCCCCGTCCCGCGGCAAATGATGACATCAACGACACTCGACGCCCCTTCCGCAACGCCTCTTCTCGACTGGTACGACCGGCATCACCGCGACCTGCCCTGGCGCGTCTCCCCGCCGATGGCGGCGCGTGGCGTGAGGGCCGATCCCTATCGCGTCTGGCTTTCGGAGGTCATGCTGCAGCAGACGACCGTGCAGGCCGTGAAGCCCTATTTTGCCAATTTCCTGGCGCGCTGGCCAACGGTTCGCGACCTCGCCGAGGCGCCGAACGACGATGTCATGGCAGCTTGGGCAGGGCTCGGCTACTACGCCCGCGCCCGCAATCTCAAGAAATGCGCAGAAGCGGTCGCCACGCAACATGACGGCGTCTTTCCGGACACGGAGGACGGCCTGAAATCGCTGCCGGGCATCGGCGACTATACGGCAGCGGCGGTCGCGGCGATCGCCTTCAACAGGCAGGCTGCCGTCATGGACGGCAATGTCGAGCGTGTGATCTCCAGGCTCTACGCGATCGCGGCTCCGCTTCCGGCCGGCAAGCCGCTGATGAAGCAGAAGGTGGCGCTCTTGACGCCAGCCGACAGACCCGGCGATTTCGCGCAGGCGATGATGGATCTCGGCGCAACCATCTGTACGCCGAAGCGGCCGGCATGTTCGCTCTGTCCGTTCAGGGGATCGTGCGAGGCGCTTCGCCTGCATGAGCCCGAGCAGTTTCCGGTGAAGGCGGCAAAGAAGGAAAGGCCGGTCCGGCGCGGTGCAGCTTTCGTCGCCGTGACCGCTGACGGCGAAATCCTCCTGCGGCGGCGGATCGCAAGCGGGCTGCTCGGCGGCATGACGGAGGTGCCGACGACCGCTTGGACATCGCGGGCGGATGGGGAAACTTCCGCGGATGCAGCGCCCTTCCCGGCACAATGGGAACCATGTGGCAGCGTCACCCATGTCTTCACGCATTTCGAACTCCGGCTTTCGATCTACCGCGCCGCGATCCCATCGCGAATTCAGACTGATGACAAATGGTGGGAGCCGGTTACAAATCTTGAAGCGCAGGCGCTGCCGACCATCATGAAAAAAGCGATCGCCACCGCTATTCCTCGTGTGTTTGCAATGCCCAAGGGATGACATATGACTGCATCAATTCATCATATCGTTTTCGATATTGGCAAAGTTCTTATCCACTACGATCCGAATATTCCCTACAGCCGCCTCATTCCCGACGCGGCCGAACGCAAGTGGTTTTTCGACAATGTCTGCACCCATGATTGGAACGTCGAGCAGGACCGCGGACGCACCTGGTCGGATGCCGAAGCTCTCCTGATTGAAGCCCATCCGACGCGGGAAGAGCATATCCGCGCCTTCCGCAAGTACTGGCACGAAATGGTTCCGCATGCCTACGAGGACAGCGTCGCGATCATGGAAGCGCTGATTGCGGAGGGCCGCGATGTCACAATGCTGACGAACTTCGCATCCGATACGTTCCGCGAGGCGCAGAAGCGCTTTGCCTTCCTGACGAAACCGCGCGGCGTCACCGTTTCCGGCGATGTCGGGTTAATCAAGCCGGATATCGCGATCTATGAAACGCATACGAGGAGCTTCAGCCTCGAGCCGGCGGCGACGATCTTCGTCGACGACGCGCCTGCGAATGTCGAAGGCGCAAGGGCGGCAGGATGGAACGCCGTGCTTTTCACCGGTGCCGACAAGTTGCGCAGCGATCTTGCCGACTATGGCGTAAGGGCAAGGTGACGGACTGGCGCTGAAAAGAAAGGCGCCCGGGGTGTTGATCCCGGGCGCCGTAGGCCTTCTTCCGCAACTGGAGGTACAAAAACCGGAAGAAGGTAGTCTCGATCAGGTCAGGCCGCTGCTCATTCCGCCTTCGCCAGATCACTGCGGATCACAGACCGCAAATCGTCGATGGGGCGCAGGGATTGCCCGTCGTCGAAGTGCCAGAATGTCCATCCGTTGCATGCATCGAGCCCCTGCACTTTCGCGCCGAGACGATGAATCGAACCAGCCTCGCCCCCGGAGGCAACCGTGCCGTCGGCGCGGACGATCGCACTGTAGCGGCGGCGGGCATCAGTCAGCACCTGGCCGGGTTTGATGAGGCCGCTTTCCAAAAGTGCATTGAAGGCGACGCGAACCTCCTGCTTCTTGCCGGTCATGACGGTCAGCTCTGCCTTGCCGAGCGGCTCGACGGCGGCAATGCGGGCAGAGGCCGCATCGATATAGTCCTGTTCGCGCTCGATGCCGACGAAGTGGCGGCCGAGGCGCTTGGCGACAGCGCCGGTGGTGCCGGAGCCGAAGAACGGATCGAGTATGATGTCGCCGGGTTTCGACGACGCCATGATGACACGGGCGAGCAGCGCCTCCGGCTTCTGCGTCGGATGAACTTTCTTGCCATCGTCGCCCTTCAGCCGTTCGCCACCGCTGCAGATCGGGAACAACCAGTCGGAGCGCATCTGCACGTCGTCGTTGGCAGCCTTCAACGCATCGTAGTTGAAGGTATAGCTCTTGGCCTTCGCGTCCGGGCTCGCCCAGATCATCGTCTCATGGGCATTCTGGAAGCGGCGGCCCTTGAAGTTCGGCATCGGGTTGGTCTTGCGCCAGATGACGTCGTTGAGAATCCAGAAGTTCAGGTCCTGCAGGGTCGCGCCGACCCGGAAGATGTTGTGATAGGAGCCGATGACCCAGATCGTGCCCGTAGGCTTCAGCACGCGGCGGCAGGCAAGCAGCCAAGCGCGGGTGAAAGCGTCGTAGGCTTCGAAGGATGCAAACTGATCCCACGCGTCATCGACGGCATCGACAAGCGACTGGTCCGGACGATGAAGCGTGCCGCCGAGCTGGAGATTGTACGGAGGGTCAGCGAATATGACATCGACGGAATTGGTCGGCAAAGCTTCGAGGGCTGCAACACAATCGCCCCTGATGATCGTGTCGATCCAAGAACCCGGTGTTGCGGAGGTCTTGAGATCGGCAAGCGGAAAAACTGACGCCATATGGATACTCGCTTATACACGTTACGCTTTTACTCGCCGTTATGGTTACTCAAGTTGGTTACCAAAGCCTGAACCGGTGGATGATTTCGGGAAATAAATGCAGGACTCGGAAATAAAGTCGCCGCCGCGCTACACTTCCTTCGTGAAGGGAAACGAAGCCGTTGAGAGACTGAAGCGACGGGCCGACGCCATCCGGGCGCTCCTTTTCGGTTCGGTCGCGCGTGACGAGACGGGCCTGGCGAGTGACCTCGACCTCTTCCGATCCGGCGAGCCGCTTCAACGCCCTCGGGCTCATCTGCATCAAACTCTTCCTAGAAGACGAGCTGCATCTGCCCGTCGATGTTCACGCCACGGGACAACCTTCATCCCCTGTCGCAGGACAGGATCGAAAATTCCGCCTCGCAGGTCTTTTGACGCCCCCGCGAGGTCTGGCACTTTCTACATGACATTCTTCGGGCAATTGCCATCGTCGAGACGGCAATCGCCGGCAAGCCGTTCGCCGACTGCCGGAACGACATTCCTGCCTCTCGCTCTGGAGCGGGCCATAGAGGTCATCTCGAAAGCCGGCCGCGGCATTCGGACGATCTCAAGAACGCGCGGCCGCAAATTGCCCGGCCCAGCGCCAAGGCGATCGGAAACGTGCTGAGGCACGAGTATCATGCCCTTCCGGCAGGATCATCTGGGGCGTCATCGTGGATGAACGTCCCGAAATCCGGAAAGGCAGTTGGATGAAGCCTGACTAAGCCGCATGCACCTGCCGGCTATCGACCGGCGTTTGCGCCCGCTCGAACATGCCGTAGTCTCGAACCACATGGCCGATGCGCAGGCGGTAGTCGGCGAAGATACCGTTGCGGCCGGCCTTCTGCGCGGCGCGGTGGGCTTCGAGATTGCGCCACTCTTTGACCGCCTCCTCGTCACGCCAGAAGGATAGCGACAGCAGCTTGCCGCGCATCGTCAGGCTCTCGAAGCGTTCGATGGAAATGAAGCCGTCAATCTTTTCCAGTTCGGCGCGCAGGTCGCCGGCAAGGTCGAGGTATTTGTGGCGTTCGCCCATATAGGGCACGACTTCGAAGATGACGGCGATCATGGCAGCACCAGCGGAGAATGAGGGACGGACACGTTCTTCAGGAAGATGCGGTCTTCCTTCAGGATGAAGCGCCCGCGTTTGGCGAATTCGTAGTTCTCCTTGCCGAGCGGATCGGCTGCGAGGCGGGCGCGATACGCCTCATAGGCGGCCAGCGTTTCGATGTTGTAGACGCCGTAGGCGGTCGTCGCGGACCCCTCGTGGGGACCGAAATAGCCGATGAGATCGGCACCGTTGCGCGGTATCGCCTGCCCCCAGGCACGGGCATACTCGGTAAAGGCATCCTTCTTGAACGGGTCGATCTCGTAGCGGATGAAGCAGGTCAGCATCACTTTTCTCCTTTGCTTGTGAAAGGCGTTTTCGCACATTGTGCGACGACAATGCTTCGGTTACGATCGAAGTATGAAAGAAGGACCGGATATTGCTCAGATCGGAGCGCTGATCGGCGATCCTGCCCGCGCCAACATGCTGGCTGCGCTGTCGGGCGGCCGGGCCTTGACGGCGACCGAGCTTGCGGCAGTGGGTGGCATCACCCTGCAGACGGCGAGCACGCATCTCGCCAAGCTCGAAACCGGCGGCCTGCTTACCCAGCGAAAGCAGGGCCGCCACCGCTATTTCACACTCGCAGACGAAGCAACTGCCCTGCTGATCGAGAACATGATGGGTTTCGCCGCCAGCCGCGGACATCTGCGCCACCGGCCGGGTCCGAAGGAACCGGCGCTGCGCAAGGCGCGCATCTGCTACGACCATCTGGCCGGCGATTACGGCGTGCGCATGCTCGACAGTCTCGTGGCTTCGGGTGCGATCGACGCAATCGGCGAAGGATTGTCGGTCACCGCGAAAGGCGAGAGCCGGCTGCAATGCATCGGCATAGATGTCTCCGGCCTCAAATCGTCCCGCCGTCCGCTCTGCCGCTCTTGCCTCGACTGGAGCGAGCGCCGCGCGCATCTGGCCGGCAGTCTCGGCAAGGCGCTGCTTTCGACTTTCTTCGACAAGGGCTGGGCACGGCGGACGGCGGGAAGCCGCTCGGTGATCTTTTCGCCCGAAGGCGAGCAGCAGTTCCTGTCGCTCTTTCCGCTGGAAGCCTGAGCCGCCAAGCGTCAGTCGCGAGCCGCCCGCGCGGCGCATTCCAGCCATGCCGGCGTGCCGGTTGAGCTTTCGACGGCCATCGTGTAAGTCGCATCATCCCCCAACAAGGCTTGAGAGTACATGGACGGCTTCGACCTCATTATCTTCGACTGCGACGGCGTTCTGGTCGATTCCGAAATCATAGCGGCGGATGTGGAGTCCAAGCTTCTGACCGACGCAGGCTATCCGATCAGCGTCGAAGAGATGGCGGAGCGCTTCGCAGGCATGACCTGGAAGAACATTCTTCTGCAGGTGGAACGCGAAGCGAGCATTCCGCTTTCCGCCTCGCTGCTCGACAAATCCGAAAAGCTGCTCGACCTGCGCCTCGAACGGGACGTGCAGGCCATTCCCGGCGTCGAGTTCGCCATCTCGCGCCTTGATCTGAAGCGTTGCGTCTGCTCGAATTCCAGCGCCCACCGGCTCGACATGATGCTCGGCAAGGTGGGACTGAAGAAGCTATTTGCTGCGAACGTCTTTTCCGCAAAAGATCTCGGGCCGGATCGCGTCAAGCCGAAGCCGGACATCTTCCTGCATGGCGCCGAGACGATGGGAGTCTCGCCGTCGAGGACGGTCGTCGTGGAAGATTCTGTCCATGGCATCCATGCGGCACGCGATGCCGGCATGCGCGTCATCGGCTTCACCGGCGCATCGCATACCTATTCCTCGCACGCCGACCGCCTGACGGATGCCGGCGCGGAGACGGTCATCTCGCGGATGAAGGATCTGCCGGGCGTCGTTGATGCTCTTTCGCAATGGGCTGGCGTCCTCTAAAAGAGGGACAGGCCGGCTCTTAGCTGCTCTTCTTGGTCTTTGCGGCCGGGCCCTGATCGAAACCGATATTGACGCGAACCAGCGCGCCGGAGCCGACGGGCAGCTTGAAGCCGTCCTTGCGGAAGAGGACCTGAGCAGCCGTCTGCCCTGCCGGAATTTCGGCAGTAAACGGAACCACTTCCGAAGTGACCACATCCTGCCCGTCGAAGGCGGTGATCCGGACCGGCAGCGTGACGCGGCCGGGGCCGCCGGCCGGGCCGGCGATCAGGCGGATCTGCGCCACGACAGTCATCGTCAGGTTCTGTTCGTTCAGCGTGCACTGACGCGTGTAGTCCCCGATTGCCGCCTGATGGACGATCTGGCTGTTGTCACCCGTCTTGCCCTTGGCATAGGTGCGGAAGATCGCGTCCTGATCCTTCATGAAAATCTGCGGGCAGGAGCCCTGCACGACCGGCTGCGCAGTACCTTGGACGTTGGTCGCGGTGCCGATCGGCTTGTCGCTGGAAGACGGATTGGCGGGCGCAAGCGGCATGATCTGGGCATTGCCGTTTGGCTGGGCCGGCGCTTCGGCGGACTTGCTTTCACCGCCGACGCCCAGGGAATTGCAGCTTGCAAGCAGAGCGGCGACTGATACGGAAACGATGAGACGCGAGACTTTGCCGAACACGATTATTCCACCCTCTTACAAAGTTTCTGGCAGGCCCGAAGTCTTGCTTGCAGGGCCTTTCATGACAGTTTGCGATGGTCTATATCAGCGGCGCAAAGAAAAATCGATTGGGTAAGCACCGTTTTGACGCACATTTCGATCTGCTGCAACTTCGGCGCCTGGATCCTCTATCCGGATTTCCTCCGGCCATAACGTCAAGGATGAAGAACGTGGACTATATCTCGACCCGCGGCGAGGCCCCATCTCTCGGCTTTTGCGATGCGTTGCTGACGGGTCTTGCGCGCGACGGCGGCCTCTATGTCCCGCGGCAATGGCCGCATTTCTCCAAGAAGGAAATCCGGGCGCTGCGCGGCAAGAGCTACCAGGAGATCGCGTTTGCGATCCTATCGCCCTTTACGAACGACGAAATCCCCGCCGCCACATTCCGGGCGATGATCGACGAGGCCTATGGCACCTTCCGCCATCCGGCGATCGCCCCGCTCGTCCAGACGGGACCGAACAGCTTCGTCATGGAGCTTTTCCACGGCACCACGCTCGCCTTCAAGGACGTGGCGATGCAGCTTCTGGCACGCCTGATGGACTATGCGCTGGAAAAGCGCGGCGAGCGCGCGACGATCATTGGCGCAACGTCGGGCGATACGGGCGGTGCGGCCATCGACGCCTTCGCCGGCCGCGAGCGCACCGATATTTTCATCCTCTTCCCGCACGGCAAGGTCTCGCCGGTGCAGCAGCGGCAAATGACGACCTCGACGGCTCCCAATGTCCATGCGCTGGCCGTCAAGGGCAATTTCGACGATTGCCAAAACCTCGTCAAAGCGATGTTCAACGACGCCGCCTTCCGCGACAAGGTTCGCCTTTCCGGCGTCAACTCGATCAACTGGGCGCGCATCATGGCCCAGATCGTCTATTACTTCACGACGGCGATAACACTTGGCGGGCCTGATCGTAAGATTTCGTTTACGGTACCGACCGGCAATTTCGGCGACATTTTCGCGGGCTATGCGGCCAAACGCATGGGCCTGCCGATCGGCAAGCTGGTAATCGCGACCAACGAGAACGACATCCTCGCCCGCACGATGAAGACCGGTCGCTACGACATGAAGAAGGTCACGGCGACGACCTCGCCGTCGATGGACATTCAGATTTCCTCGAATTTCGAGCGCCTGCTTTTCGAAGCCTATGATCGGGACGCTTCCAAGGTGCGCCATGCGATGGACAGCCTGAAGCAGTCGAATGGCTTCGAGATCGCGCCGAAGGCGCTTGCCGCCATCAAGAAGGACTTCCGCGCCGGCCGCGCCAGCGAGAAGCAGGTGGCGCAGACGATCAAGAATAGCTACGCCGAAACCGGCTATCTTCTCGACCCGCATTCGGCAATCGGCGTCTTCGTTGCCGCCAAGCACGACAAGCCGAACACGCCGATGGTGACGCTTGCGACCGCGCACCCGGCAAAATTCCCCGCCGCGGTAAAATCCGCCTCCGGTATTGACCCGGCGCTTCCGACGTGGCTTGCTGGACTGATGCTTAAGGAGGAGCGCTTCCAAGTCGTCGATCCGGAACTTAAGGCCGTTGAAGGTTTTATCGGCAAGCACGCCCGGACGTGATGCGCCAGGCGCAGAAAGATAGCCAATGACAGTTGAGTGCACCCGGCTCAAATCCGGGCTGACAGTAGTAACCCAGACCATGCCGCATCTTGAAAGCGTCGCTCTGGGCGTCTGGATCAAATCGGGTTCGCGCAATGAAACGGAAGACGAGCATGGCATAGCCCACCTGCTCGAACACATGGCTTTCAAGGGTACCGCACGCCGCTCGGCCCGCGACATCGCCGAGGAAATCGAGGATGTGGGCGGCGAAGTGAACGCGGCCACCTCGACCGAAACGACGTCCTACTACGCCCGCGTGCTGAAGGATTACGTGCCGCTCGCCGTCGATATTCTCGCCGACATCCTGACCGAGTCGGCCTTCGAGGAAGACGAGCTCGAACGCGAGAAGCAGGTGATCCTGCAGGAGATCAATGCGGCGAACGACACGCCCGACGACGTGGTCTTCGACAAGTTTTCCGAAACCGCCTATCGCAACCAGACACTCGGCCGCGCCATCCTCGGCACGCCCGAAACCGTCGTCTCCTTCTCGCCGCAACAGATCCGCAACTATCTCGGCCGCAACTATACGACCGATCGCATGTTCGTCGTTGCCGCTGGTGCAGTCGATCACGACGAATTCGTGCGCATGGTGGAACAGCGCTTCGCGAGCCTGCCGACCGCGCCGAGCGCGCCGCCGGTCATCGAGACCGCCCGCTATATCGGCGGCAGCGTGCGCGAGACGCGCGACCTGATGGACGCGCAGATCCTGCTCGGCTTCGAGGGCAAGGCCTATCATGCCCGTGACTTCTACTGTTCGCAGATCCTTGCCAACATCCTCGGCGGCGGCATGTCCTCCCGCCTCTTCCAGGAAGTGCGCGAAATCCGCGGCCTCTGCTATTCGATCTATGCCTTCCACTGGGGCTTTTCCGACACCGGCATCTTCGGCATCCATGCCGCAACCGGCGGCGAGAACCTTCCTGAACTCGTACCGGTGATCATCGACGAGTTGCATAAGTCGGCCGGCTTCATCGAGCAGAAGGAGATCGAGCGTGCCCGCGCGCAGATCCGCGCACAGCTTCTGATGGGACAGGAAAGCCCTGCCGCCCGTGCCGGCCAGATCGCCCGCCAGATGATGCTCTACGGCGGCCCCATCTCCAATCAGGAAATGATGGAACGGCTCGAGGGCATCACCATCGAGCGTCTCACCGACCTCGCCGGCCGACTGTTTTTCGACACTGTGCCGACGCTTTCGGCAATCGGCCCGCTGGAGCAACTGGCACCGACGGAAGATATCGTCGCCTCGCTGTCCGCTCCCCTGCCGCAGTCGAAAACTGCAAGCCGCTGAGCCGCGTTCCATCTGCCGGGAGTGATCGATGCCAAAATCGGTTTTTCGATTCCTGTCGCGGCAGCCGGAGGCGGTGGAGCTCGAGAACGACCGCTATGCGCTAAGACTTCCGCGCTATCAGGATTTCAACCAGTGGCACAAGCTGCGCTCCGCCAGCCGCAAGTTCCTGGAGCCCTGGGAACCGACATGGCGTCGCGACGAGCTGACAGAGGGCGCCTATCGCGCCCGCGTCATCCGCGGCAAGCAGGAATACGCGTCCGGCCAGGCGATCCCGCTGTTCCTGTTCCTAAAACCAGACATGGAACTGCTCGGCGGGATCACGATCGGCTATATCCGCCGCGGCGCGGCGCAAAGCTGCATGATCGGCTACTGGATGGGCGAGAAGCATGCCGGCCAAGGCCATATGTCTCGCCGCACTTCAGTTGGTTATACCCTATATCTTCGCAGGGCTTGAGTTGCACCGTATCGAGGCAGCCTGTATTCCGGAGAACTGCACGAAGCATTCGCCTGCTTGAGAAAGCCGGGTTTCAGCGGGAAGGCTATCTGCGCGGATACTTGAAAATAAACGGTCAGTGGCATGACCACGTGATGTATTCACTGCTTGCCACCGATACGGATACAGGCAGGAAAACCGACAGCCGATGACCACGAACCGCATGCTGCCCAAATCACCGTCCGGCCGATTGATCGCGGTGATTGCAGCTCTTTTCCTGTCGATGCTTGCATTGGCTGCAGGCGTTGCGCAGGCGGCGGAGCCCGTGAAGATTTCCCGCGACGACACCGCGCTCGATTTGACCGCGACGACGGAAATCTATGCCAATCAGGGCGAGGCCTTCCAGGTCTCGACGGCCGCAGGCGCAGACGGCATCCGCCGGCGCATCGAGGTGCGTGCCAGCTCCGAAAACCACCAGGGCGACTGGGCCGTCTTTGCGCTCGCCAACGTCTCGGAAGAACAGCTCGAGCGCGTCATCGTCGCTCCGCATTTCCGCCTCGTGAATTCCAAGCTTTTCTGGCCGGACCTCGGCTCGCAGCGCATCATGGCGATCACGCCGAGCGAGGGCTTTGCGCTCGACCGCCAGCCGAGCGCACGAGGCCGACGTCTTCCGCATCACTCTGAACCCAGGCGCTGTCATCACCTTCGTCGCCGAGCTTGCGACGCCCGACCTTCCGCAGATCTATCTGTGGGAGCCGGACGCCTACAAGGACACGATCAACGCCTTCACGCTCTACCGCGGCATCGTGCTCGGGATTGCCGGCCTTCTGGCCGTGTTCCTGACGATCCTCTTCGTGGTCAAGGGAACCTCGATGCTGCCGGCAACGGCGGCACTTGCCTGGGCGGTGCTCGGCTACATCTGCGTCGACTTCGGCTTCCTCGGCAAACTCGTCAGCGTCGCCTCGGCGGACCAACGAATATGGCGCGCCTGCGCGGAAGTGGCGCTGGCGTCGAGTTTCGTGATCTTCCTGTTCACCTATTTGAACCTCAACCGCTGGCACACGCATCTCGGCTATGCGACGCTTGCCTGGGTGCTCGGCCTGGCTTTGCTCTTCGGTGTCGCGATCTATGATCCGTCGATCGCCTCCGGTATTGCGCGGCTTTCCTTCGCGCTGACGGCGACGATGGGCATCGTGCTCATCATTTATCTCGGCTTCAACCGCTACGACCGCGCCATTCTGCTGGTGCCTGCCTGGGCGCTGATCCTGGTGTGGATTTTCGGGGCTTGGTTGACCGTTACCGGCCGGCTCGACAACGACATCATCCAGCCGGCGCTCGGCGGCGGCCTCGTCCTCATCGTTCTGCTGATCGGTTTTACGGTGATGCAGCACGCCTTTGCGGGCGGCGCCTTTCAGCAGGGTCTGTTTTCCGATCTCGAACGCCAGTCTCTGGCGCTGACCGGCTCCGGCGACATGGTGTGGGACTGGGACGTGGCGCGCGACCGCGTCGTCACCATCCCGGATGTTTCCATCAAGCTGGGCTTGTCGCCGGGGACCATGCATGGCGCAGCCCGCAACTGGCTGCCGCGGCTTCACCCGGACGACCGCGACCGATTCCGCGCGACGCTGGACGTGCTGCTCGAACATCGTCGCGGACGGCTGAACCACGAGTTCCGCATCCGCGCCGAGGACGGGCATTTCCATTGGCTGCTGATCCGCGCGCGGCCGGTGCTCGGCTCGAACGGCGAGATCATCCGGTGCGTTGGCACGATCGTAGACGTCACCGAGCAGAAGAATTCCGTCGAGCGGCTGCTGCATGATGCACTGCACGACAATCTCACTGGCCTGCCGAACCGCCAGCTCTTCATCGACCGCCTGCAATCGGTGCTGGCGCTTGCGCCCGGCGGCGAAACGCTCAGGCCGACGGTGATGGTGATCGATATCGACCGCTACAAGCTGGTGAACGATTCGCTTGGCGTCGCAGCCGGCGACAACATTCTTATCGCGCTGACCCGCCGCCTGCGTCGTCTGCTGAAGCCGCAGGATACGCTGGCGCGCCTTGCGGGCGACCAGTTCGGTCTCATTCTCGTTTCCGAGCGCGATCCAGCGAAGGTCGCCGATTTTGCTGATGCCGTCAGCAAGGCGATCATGGTGCCGATCAATTTCGGCAATCGCGAAATTATTCTGACGGCCTCGATCGGTCTCGCCTCCTGGGTAGACCAGCAGGAAAACGCAGCCGGAATGCTGAGCGACGCCGAGCTTGCCATGTATCGCGCTAAGCGCGCCGGCGGCAACCGCGTCGAACCCTTCCGCCCCGCTTTCCGCGATTTCGGGGCCGACCGCCTGCAGCTCGAATCCGATCTCCGCCGCGCCATCGAGCGCAAGGAGCTCTCGATGGTCTACCAGCCGATCGCGCGGCTGGAGGATGTCGAGATTGCCGGATTCGAGGCGCTGATGCGCTGGGAGCATCCGAAGCGCGGCAACATCCCGCCGTCCGAATTCATCCCGATCGCCGAGGCCTCGGACATCATCGGCCCGCTCGGCATGTTCGCGCTCGAACAGGCGACCAGCGACCTGATGGCCTGGCAGAACCAGACCGGCGAGCTGCCGATCTTCGTCTCGATCAACCTGTCGAGCGTGCAGCTCCTCAACAACGAACTCTATGACGACGTGCGCTCAGTTCTTTCGAAGACCCATTGCGAGCCGTCGCGCCTGAAGCTGGAGCTGACGGAATCCATGGTCATGGAAAATCCGGAACAGGCACGGCTCGTGCTGCAGAAGCTCAAGGAAGCTGGCCTCGGACTGGCGCTCGACGACTTCGGCACGGGCTACTCGTCGCTTGCCTATCTTACCCGCTTCCCCTTCGACATGATCAAGCTCGACAAAGCGCTCGTTCGCGATGACAGCGACAAAAAGGCAACCATTCTAAGGTCGGTCATCTCCATGGCGCGCGAGTTGGAGATGCAGGTGGTCGCCGAAGGCATCGAATCCAACGAGGATGCCATCGAGCTCGCCAAGATGGGCTGCAGCTACGGGCAAAGCTACCTCTTCGGCCCGCCGATGGGCTCCGATTCCGTGCTGCGCCTGCTGAAGGAACGATTTCCACTGACGAAGCGGGCTTAGGCGGCCTTTCAAATCAATGCTGGCGACTACCCATCGCCTGTCCACTCCCTGCGTCAACCGCATGCCCTTCTTCCCGTCGGGGAGAAGGGCCGGCAGGCGGATGAGGGGCTACGCCGCAGCCTTCCGCGACATCGCAGACGCGACCTGAATGAGCTTGTGCAGATATTCCAGCTTCGCGACGACAGCCCGCGACAGCACGAAGGGATAGGAATCGGGCTGGCCCATGCTGCGCTGAATGGCGTTGATCGCGACGCTGAGCGGAACCCAGGCGCTGACGAGCTGTTCAGCGCTTTCCGCCCTGTATGGATTGAAATCCACTTCCGAGGCCATTTCCTCATGGCCGCGTGGATCGATGGCGATGCCGAAGGCGCGGGCCGTTTCCAGCGTATCAACGATGTGGAGGTAGTGCGCAAAGCACTCGGCAAAATCTTCCCACGGATGTGAGGATGCATAGGCGCTGATGAAGCTCTCCTGCCAGCCGAAGGGCGGACCGCTGGCATAATGGTTCTGAAGGGCTGCGCCGTAATCCTGTCGTTCGTCGCCGAAGACGGCGCGGAAGGCATCTAAGCCGTTCCTGTCCCGCACCAGCTTGTTCCAGACGAAGTGGCCGGCCTCATGGCGGAAGTGGCCGAGCAGCGTGCGGTAAGGCTCGTTCATCATGCTGCGCGCTTGTTCGCGGGTGGCGTCATCGGCTTCCGCCGCACGGATGGCGATCAGGCCTTCCTCGTGTCCGGTCATCGCGGGGAGGATATTGCCATCGTTCTGAACCGTATCTTCGAGGAAATCGAAAACGAGGCCGCCGACGGGATCTTCCTCGCGAGCCGGGTGCGGCAGGTTCCAGCGCAGCAGCGAATAGAACAGATGGCGCTGCGCCTGGCTGATGCGGCGCCAGCGGGCGATGCCCTCCTGGGTTCCGGTGTTCGGCACCAGCCTGTTGTGGCGGCAGGCGATGCAAAAATCATGGGGGCCTCCATCCGCAAGCAGCCAGTTGCAGATATCGAGACCGGCATTGGCGCAGAAGCGGATCCTGCGCTCCGGACGTGCGACGAGCTGCCACTGCATTTCATCGCGCGGCTCGAGCGCGTGCACGCAGAGATCATCCGGCAGGAAGCCCAGGCGATGATTGCAGCGGACGCAATGGCGGTTGTCGAAGTGGACGACCTGGTCGCAATTATCGCAGGCGAAGAGCCTCATGATTACCTCGACGAATGGTGACGAACCAAAATGCCTGCTGCGCGGCGCGCAACAGGCATTTCGGCGGCGCGCCATCGGCACGCTTGCCGGAAGAAAACGTCACGTCAACGAAATCGTTCCTGGATTAGATATCACGCATGTCCGGCTTCGGCGGAAAGCATGGCGGCGGTGATGCCCATGCCCGCGAGCGCGCGCTCGTATTTGTCGTCCAGATTGCGGTCGAAGATCAGCGCCTCATTGGCGGCGCAGGTCAACCAGCCGTTGCTGGCAACTTCCATTTCGAGCTGGCCGGCACCCCAGGAGGAATAACCGAGCATCATCGTCGCCCTCTTCGGCCCGCCGCCCTTGGAAATCGCGCGGACGATGTCGAGCGTCGCCGTCAAGCAGATATCGTCGCTGATCGGGATGCTGGAGTCGCTGATATAATCATCGGAATGCAGCACGAAACCGCGGCCGCTTTCCACGGGACCGCCTGTCTGGACCGGGAAGTCCCGGGCGTGCTCCGGCAGGACTATCGGCTCCTGGTCGTTGACCATTTCGAGATGCAGCAGCACGTCCGTGAAGGTGAGGCTTTGGGCGCGGTTGATGATGAAGCCCATGGCACCGGCATCGGAATGGGCGCAGATATAGATGACCGTGCGGAAGAAGTTGCTATCTTCCATGCCCGGCATGGCAATCAGGAACTGCCCGTCGAAAAAGCCGCGTTCCCGTCTGTTTTTCAGCGTGGATAAGGACATACTTCCTCCTGCTGCCAGACCGTTACCAACAGCCCTATAAAAGAAACATGGGGCAATGCCGCAGATCAATCAACTGAAAATGAAGAATTAGATGCCCGAACTTCTGGCAGCGAAAGGCGATTTTCGATAAACCGTTGTTCCATGACGATTATTTTTCTCGGGTTTCGCCAGTTTCTGAACGCCACGATCTGCGCCGCCGTGCTGGCGGGATCGCTTGGGCCGGCGCGCGCCGAGATGAGCGGCTGGATCGACAATGAGGGCGGCCGGATGCGGCTGATCGCGCTGCCGCCCGGCCGCGACGGCACGATGCGCGGTGCGCTTCAGATCGAGCCGAAGCCCGGCTGGATCACCTATTGGCGCGAGCCCGGCAACAGCGGAATACCGCCCCAGATCACGGTCGCGCCGGAAAGCGGCATCACGCTGACGGCAATCCGCTATCCCGTGCCAAAACATCTCGTCGACGGAAAGATAGACGACATCGCCTATGACGCACCCGTTTCGCTGACGCTGACCTTCTCGGCGAAAAACGCCTCCCGGTCGCTCGAACTGAAGGCGAGCGCGTTCATCGGCATCTGCAAGGATATCTGCATTCCGTTCCAGGCCGAATTCTCACTTCCCATCGCTGCCGCCAATCAGTCCCGCCCGGAAGAGGAAGCGATCCTCAAGAATGCCGAGGCGTCCCTGCCGGAAAAGCCGTCGTCGCAGTTCAAGGTGATCTCCCACAAGATCTCTGAGGACATGAAAGAGCTCTGGCTGCAAGTTGCCTTGCCCGACGGCGGCGACACCGCGCCGGAGGTGATCCTCACGGGGCCAAATGGATATGTCTTCACTAGGAAGCTGATGAGCAAGCGCGACGGAAAGAATTTTTCAACGTCGATTGCCGTCGACAAGCTGCCGAAAAACTATGAAATCGCCCGCAAAAGCTGGAGCGTTCTGATCATCGACGGCGGCCGCGCCATGGAGACGCCGCTTGCCTTTGACTGACCGGCTTTTATAGTCGGCTGCAACCCCGCGGCTGACCCCGCCGCAATCATAAACACCAAGGAGAACCCTATGACCATCGCGATCGGCGATAAGCTTCCTGCCGCCACATTCAAGGAAAAGACGGCCGACGGACCGGTCGAGGTTTCGACGGATCAGCTCTTCAAAGGCAAGCGCGTCGTGCTTTTCGCCGTACCCGGCGCCTTCACCCCGACCTGCTCGCTGAACCATCTGCCGGGCTATCTCGAAAACCGCGATTCCATCCTCGCCAAGGGCGTCGACGATATCGCCGTTCTCTCCGTCAACGACTGGCACGTCATGGGCGCCTGGGCCGAGCAGTCCGGCGGCATGGGCAAGATCCACTTCCTCGCCGACTGGGACGCCGGCTTCACCAAGGCGCTCGGCCTGGACGCTGACCTTTCCGCCGGCGGCCTCGGGGTGCGCTCCAAGCGCTATTCGATGCTCGTCGAAGACGGCGTCGTGAAATCGCTGAACATCGAGGAGAGCCCCGGCCAAGCCACGATCTCAGGTGCGGCCACGATGATAGAGCAGCTCTGAGAGAGCGGCAGAGAAGGCGTGGAGAGGCGGCCGAACCCAGCCGCCTCAGACCGGTAAATTATTGTATTTTCGTAGGTTCTTGTCGACCAGGAATTCCGGCAGGAAACGACGCATGAGGCTGACTTGGCCCGCCAGTTTTCCCGCAGTGTAGCGCCTTTCCGGCGCAGGATCAGCGGCGGCTTTGACGACGGCTTCTGCCGCAACTTCGGGGCGACGCCGGTTTCGTATCCGGCCTTTTGTTTTTCGGCGGGCTCGCCAACGCCGTCAATTTGCCATATTCGTTACAACATAACTTGTAATGTTATTACATTTAAGAAGCATCACCTATGAAGAGATTGCCTTTCGCGTCCGGTCTGCTCCTGCCCTCTGCTGTGACCCGCGTCGCCTGCGTGCTCGTTCTCGTCGGGGCACTTTGGACGGCGATCCATTGGGCAATCGTCCTGCCATGAGCGGCGCGCTGATCACCCTCGACAACCTGACCGTCGCCTATGATCGTCACCCAGCGGTGCATCATGTTTCCGGCTCCATTCTCGCAGGCAGCCTGACGGCGATCGCCGGACCGAACGGTGCAGGTAAATCGACGCTTCTGAAAGCCATTATGGGCGAGCTGCGGCCCGCCGAGGGGCGGATTTCCCATAGGCTGCAGCGCACGGATTTCGGCTACCTGCCGCAGGCGGCCGAAATCAACCGGCGCTTTCCGATCTCGGTCTTTGACGCCGTGCTGCTCGGTGCTTGGCGTAGCAGCGGCGCCTTCGGGCGCGTCTTGGCGCATGAGACCGGCAAGGCTCGCGAAGCGCTTTCCGCAGTCGGGCTCGAAGGTTTCGAGAAACGCCATATCGGTTCGCTGTCGGCCGGGCAGTTCCAACGCGTGCTTTTTGCCCGGTTGCTGCTGCAGGACGCCAAGCTCATCCTGCTCGACGAGCCGTTCACAGCCATCGACGCCCGCACGACAAAGGATCTGCTCGATATCGTCGCGCGCTGGCACGGCGACGGGCGAACCGTCATTGCGGTGCTTCACGACTTCGACCAGGTGCGGGCGCATTTCCCGCAGACGCTGTTGATCGCGCGGACGCTGATCGGCTGGGGGCCGACCGGCGACGTCATGTCGCCCGCCAATCTTCTCAAGGCGCGCGCCATGGCCGAGCGCTGGGACGAGGATGCGAGAGCCTGCGAGCCTGCGGCATGACGGCCTACGACATCTTCCTCGCACCGTTTGCGGATTACGGTTTCATGCGCCGCGCGCTCGTCGCCTGCCTCTGCCTCGGCCTCGGCGCAGGCCCGATCGGCGTCTTCCTGATGCTGCGGCGCATGAGCCTGATGGGCGATGCGATGAGCCATGCCGTGCTGCCGGGTGCGGCGATCGGCTACCTCGTTGCGGGATCGCTGTCGCTGACCGCCATGGGCATCGGCGGCCTTATCGCCGGGCTCTCCGTGGCGCTGCTTTCCGGCATCGTCAGCCGGACGACGGTGCTGCAGGAGGATGCCAGCTTTGCAAGTTTCTATCTCGCGTCGCTGGCGCTCGGCGTGCTGATCGTTTCGCTGCGCGGATCGAATATCGACCTGCTGCATGTGCTCTTCGGCACCATTCTGGCGATCGACGCTCCTTCCCTCGTCCAGATCGGCGCGATCACCTCGATCACGCTCGTCGTTCTCGCCGCGATCTACCGGCCGCTGGTGGCCGAATGCTTCGACCCGGGGTTCCTCAAAGCCGTCGGCGGCCGGGGACCGGTCTATCATGTGCTTTTCCTGCTGCTCGTCGTGCTCAACCTCGTCGCCAGCTTCCAGGCGCTGGGCACGCTGATGGCCGTCGGATTGATGATGCTGCCGGCGGCAATCGCGCAGCTCTGGTCGCGCAGCCTGCCGTCGATGATGGCGATCGCTGTGATCAGCGCCACCTTCTCCGGCTATCTCGGGCTTATCGCCTCCTACCATCTCGAGCTCGCCTCCGGCCCGACCATCATCATGACGGCGGCGGCAATTTACGGGCTTTCCATCCTCTTCGCGCCGTCGGGCCTTGCCCGGCGCCTCTTTCCCCGCCCGCGTCTTACGGGCTGAACTCAAGGAGACTTCGATGATTTCCCGCAGACCGCTTCTTTCCGCGGCCCTTCCTGTGCTGATCGCCTTTTCGTCCGCACCAGCCTGCGCCGAAACGCTGAAGGTGGTTGCCTCCTTCACCGTGCTTGCCGATGTCGTCAGCCAGGTCGGCGGCGACCACGTGAACGTCACGAGCCTCGTCGGCCCGAATGGCGACCCCCATGAGTTCGAGCCGTCGCCTGCCGACGCCAAGCATCTGAAGGCCGCGCAGGTGACCTTCGTCAGCGGCGAAGGCCTGGAGGGCTGGATGGACCGGCTGATTTCCGCTTCCGGCTACAAGGGAACGCCGGTCACCGTCTCCGACGGCATCAAGACCCGCACGATGGAAGAGGACGGCGAGACCGTCACGGATCCCCACGTCTGGAACAGTCCGGTCAACGTGAAGGTCTGGGTCGCCAATATCGAGAAGGCGCTATCGGCCGCCGATCCGGCGGATGCCAGCATCTTCAAGGCCAATGCCGAGCGCTACACGAAGACGCTCGACGCGCTTGACGCCTATGCCCATTCCAAATTCGACACGGTTCCGGACGACCGGCGCAAGGTGCTGACGAGCCACGACGCGTTCGGCTATTTCGGCCGCGAGTACAATGTCAGCTTCCTAGCGCCGCTGGGCATGTCAACCGAAACGGAGGCGTCTGCCGCAGACGTCGCCAAGCTGATCGAGCAGATCAAGGCCGAGCACGTGAAGAGCTATTTCTTCGAAAACTCGAACGATCCCCGCCTCGTCAGGCAGGTCGCCAAGGCAACAGGTGCGGAACCCGGCGGCGAGCTCTATGTCGAATCGCTTTCGGATGCGAAGGGACCGGCGCCGACCTACGAAAAGATGTTCCGCTACAATGTCGATGAGATCGCCGCGGCGATGGCAAAGTCGAGCTGATTGGCGCCGCGGCTTTCCTCAGAGATTGAAATCAAAGACCAGGAGGCCAGCAAGGCCTCCATCCGTCGAGGAGACGATGCGCTCGCCGACGGCCACATGCTCGGGATGCACGAGATAGGCATCCCGCGCCTCGGCATTTTCGAAGGTCACCACGAAGCCGTCGACGAAGCCGCCATGCAGCCCTTCCGGCGAGACGTTTGGACCATATCTGACATCGAGGATGCCCGGGATCACCTGCTTCAGCGCGACGACCGATTCGAGCAACGCCTGCTTCTCCTCGCCCGTTATAGCAGCCTTCAGCCGCAGCAATACGCAATGCAGGATCATATGGTGGCCTCCTATGGCGTTGCCGGCAGAATAGAGGGAACGAGGCAGAGGGCAAGGGGATTACGGTGACTTCCCGGCGGCTCTACTTGAAACCGTGTCCGGCTCCTCCACCTTTCCAGAGTGGTGCCAATTACGAACGCGGGAGCGCTGCGAGCGAGCCTGCTGGCCACAGATCATTCAACAGAGCACATTGCCCTGCTGTTCGTCCGCATTGACCGGCAGCTTTGAAGAATTCGAAGCCCTCCCTCTTCGTTTTCAAATGAAGGGAGATGGAAATGGCAAAGGTCGTTTGCGTCCTCTATGACGATCCGGTCGATGGATATCCGAGCGCCTATGCGCGGGATGGCCTGCCGAAACTCGAACACTATCCCGGCGGCCAGACGCTTCCCACCCCGAAAGCCATCGATTTTCAGCCGGGCGCCCTGTTGGGCAGCGTTTCCGGCGAACTGGGCCTGAGGAAGTTTGTCGAAAGCCAGGGGCACAATCTGGTCGTGACCTCGGATAAGGACGGTCCCGGCAGCGTCTTCGAACGCGAGCTTGTCGACGCCGAGATCGTGATCTCGCAGCCTTTCTGGCCGGCCTACCTGACCGCCGAGCGGATCGCCAAGGCGGCCAAGCTGAAGCTGGCGATCACCGCCGGCATCGGCTCCGACCATGTCGATCTCCAGGCCGCGATGGACCGCGGCATCACCGTCGCCGAGGTGACCTACTGCAACTCAATCAGCGTATCCGAACATGTGGTCATGATGATCCTCAGCCTCGCGCGAAACTATATCCCCTCCTACCAGTGGGTCGTGAAAGGCGGCTGGAACATCGCCGACTGCGTCGCGCGCTCTTACGATATCGAGGGCATGGCGATCGGCACGGTGGGTGCCGGGCGGATCGGCAGCGCTGTGCTTCGCCGGCTGAAGCCGTTCGACGTCAAGCTGCACTATACCGACCGCCACCGGCTTCCCGATGCAGTCGAGAAGGAGCTCGGCGTTACCTTCCACAAGACGCCAACTGAGATGGTGCCCGTCTGCGATGTCGTCACGATCAACGCGCCGCTGCATCCGGAGACGGAAAACCTCTTCGACGAAGCGATGATCGCCAAGATGAAACGCGGCGCCTACCTGGTGAACACGGCGCGCGGCAAGATCTGCAATCGCGATGCCGTCGCGCAGGCGCTCGAGAGCGGCCAGCTTGCCGGTTATGCCGGCGACGTGTGGTTCCCGCAGCCCCCACCGAAGGACCATCCTTGGCGGTCGATGCCGCATCACGGCATGACGCCGCATATTTCGGGCTCGTCGCTCTCCGCCCAGGCGCGCTACGCCGCTGGCACGCGGGAAATTCTCGAATGCTGGTTCGAAGGCAAGCCGATCCGCGAGGAATATCTGATCGTTGACGGCGGCAAACTCGCCGGCGCCGGTGCCCACTCCTACAGCGCCGGAGACGCGACTCGCGGGTCTGAAGAGGCGGCGCGCTTCAAAAGCTGAAGGCGCCCGGTTGCTCGGAAGGCTCGACCGGCTCTCGTTGCTTGGTGAGAGCAATGTTATGTCGACTTGTTCGCTTCAATGAAACGACGCAGCGCTGTGGCAGCGTTCAGCATATGTGCTCGCATGCGCCGAGATGCCATTTCGCCGTCGCCCTCCGCGATCGCCTGCATGATGCCATCGTGCTCATCCCGGGATTTTCGCATCCGATCGCCTTGCCGAAGTTGCGTGCGCCGAAAGGCGTTCAGCCTCGTGCGCACCGCCATCGCTTGATCGGCAAGAAAGCCGTTGTGGGTAGCGCGATAGATCGTCTCATGGAATTCGCGGTTGAAAGCATCATACGCGTCAAAATCACCTTTCTCGACAATCTCGTCGAGATCATGTCGTGCAGTCCGATCAGGTGGCTTCGCTCGAGCGGGGTCATACGATAGGTCGCAAGCCGCACGCACATGGCCTCGATCTCGGCCGACGTCTCAAACATGTCCATGATGCGCTCGGCGGTCAAGCGAGCCACGACGACGCCTCGCCGTGCGCGAACCTCGACGAGCCCACTGACCGCCAATTGACGCAGCGCTTCTCGAACCGGAGTGCGGGAGGCGCCGAAACGGTCGGCAAGCTGCTGTTCGTCCAGCGAAGCACCCGCTACCAGCGTGCCCGCAGCGATCTCATCCGTCAATGCGTTGCGAATGCGGTCAGACAGGAGCTCCCGATCATCGACATCATCTCCAGCGTCTGATCCCTTGACCATGCATAATCTCCCTGACCCTTCGGGCTCCTTTGTATGCGAATATGCACAACCGGAAAAGTGGCCGCATACAAAGTACTCATCACGGAACCGTTACGCATTCAATTATTGAAAAACGTCCGCATCAAGAATACACATGACCGGAACATCATATATCCTGCATACGCATGGACTTTCTAAGAATGCGAGCTGGAGTGCTGGAAAAGCACTGGCAGCCACGCTTGAGACACGTTGTACGCCAGCCTTCAAACTGTTCGACGCAGAAGGAAGCCATCTCATGATGATGACAAGACGTAGTTTCTCAGCCGCCATTGTTGCCGGCGCGGCCACCTCTCTTCTCTCAACCCGCAGCATGGCCGCGCCCTCTGGTACCGTGAAGGCGCGCAACGTCGTCCTCGCGCATGGGCTGTTCGCTGATGGATCGTGCTGGTCCGAGGTGATTGCCCGACTGCAGGCAGCGGGGTTCAATGCCACGGCCGTGCAAAATCCGCTAACGACGCTGCCTGAAGCGGTATCCTCCGTTGAGCGGGTCCTGGCACGCCAGGATGGCCCGACGGTTCTGGTCGGGCATTCCTTCGCGGGGATGATCGTAACTGAAGCTGGTATGCATCCGAACGTGTCGGCACTCGTTTATGTCGCAGCGCGGGCGCCGGATGCGGGCGAGGATTATGCCGCACTGGCCAAGACATTTCCCACGCCGCCGGCCTCCGCAGGCATCGTTTTCGATGGTGACGAAGGGCACCTTAGCGAGGCGGCATTCCTGCATGATTTCGCGGGCGACCTACCGGAAGCAAGGGCGAAGGTGCTTTATGCAGTCCAGGAGCCATTCAACAAGGCTCTCCTTACGGGCAAGACCTCCCAGGCGGCTTGGCGTTCGAAGCCAAGCTGGTATGCCGTTTCGACGGAAGATCGCACGATCAATCCAGACCTCCAACGCTTCATGGCCAAGCGCATGGGAGCCAAGACCATCGAACTGAAGTCCAGCCACCTCTCGCTGATTTCCCATCCGGACGAGATCACCCAACTGGTCATTGCGGCGGCGGGATAGCACACGCGATCTGGCCGCCCCCTAATGCACGCCGAGGAACTGCTTGAGTTCGGCGGTCTTCGGGTTGGCGAAGACGCCTTCCGGCGGGCCGATTTCGTGCACGCGGCCCTGGTGCATGAAGACGACGCGGCTGCAGACGTCGCGGGCGAATTTCATTTCGTGCGTCACCATCAGCAACGTCATGCCCTCGGAGGCAAGCTCGCGCACGACAGCCAGAACCTCGGCGACGAGTTCCGGGTCGAGCGCGGAGGTGATCTCGTCGCACAGCAGCGCGATCGGCTGCATGGCAAGCGCCCGGGCAATCGCGACACGCTGCTGCTGGCCGCCGGAAAGCTCGTCGGGATAGGCATCGAACTTGTGGCCGAGACCGACGCGGTCGAGCATCTTGCGGGCGACCGCTTCAGCCTCTGCCTTCGGCGTCTTCTTGACGACCGACTGCGACAGCATGACATTGCCGCCGGCCGTCAGGTGCGGAAAGAGATTGAACTGCTGGAAGATCATGCCGACCTTCAGCCTGAGCGCCTTCAGATGCAATTCGTCGTCCAGAAGCTGGGCGCCGGCGACCGAGATCGAGCCTTGGGTGATGGTCTCGAGGCCGTTGATGCAGCGTAGCAGCGTTGATTTTCCCGAGCCGCTCTTGCCGATGATGGCAATGACCTCGCCCGGCTCCACATCCAGGTTGATGCCCTTCAGCACCTCGTTGGTGCCGTAGCTCTTGCGGACTTCAGTGATTTCGATGAGCGACATTGAGCTTCCTTTCGAGGATCTGGCTGCTCTTCGACAGAGGCCAGCAAAGCGCAAAATAGATAAGAGCGACGAGCCCGTAGACAGTGAAGGGCTGGAAGGTGGCGTTGGTGACGACGGTGCCTGCCTTCGATAGTTCGACGAAGCCTATGATCGAGGTGAGTGCCGTTCCCTTGACGACCTGGACGGAGAAGCCGACAGTCGGCGGCACGGCGACCCTCAGCGCCTGCGGTAGGATGACGTAGCGCATCTGCTGCAGCCTTCCCATGCCGAGGCTGGCGGAGGCTTCCCATTGGCCTTTCGCCACCGCTTCGACGCAGCCGCGCCAGATTTCGGCGAGGAAGGCAGCGGTCCAGAGGATCAACGCCAGGCCGGCGGCAAGCCATGCCGGCACGTCGATGCCGAAAAGGCCGAGACCGAAGAAGGCGATGAAGAGCTGCATCAGGAGCGGCGTGCCTTGAAAAAGCTCGATGTAGTATTTCGCAAGCGCCCGCAGCGACTTCCGCTTGCTGATGCGCAGGAAGAGCAGGCCGCAGCCCGACCGCGCCGCCCCCGATGAAGGAAACGAGCGAGAGCAGAACCGTCCAGCGCGTGGCGAGCAGCAGGTTGCGCAGGATATCCCAGAGTGTGAAAACTCGATCATCGCGACAAGCCTCCTCGGGAAAGATGAACCCGCCCGGCCACCACCAGAAGCTGCCGCAGCAGGATCGGCCAGCGCCAGATAGATCGACCGTCGAGACGATGTAGGCTTCGAAGGCGCGGAAAGTTCGCGACTGGATGAAGTTGGCGGCAAAGGTCAGGTCCTCGGCGGCGATCTGCGACACGACCGAGGAGCCGAGCATGACGATCACCACCTGCGAGGACAGTGCCGGCCAGATGCGCTGGAGCGACGGCACGAGAACGACATGGCGGAAGGTTTCGAAACGGCGTCATGGCGAGGCTTGCGCCCGCCTCGAACTGCCCCTTCGGCGTCGCCTGGATGCCGGCGCGGATGATCTCGCAGCTATAGGCCCCGAGGTTGACGACCATGGCAATGATTGGCGGCCGTCAGCTCAGACAGCTGCAGACCGAGCGACGGCAGGCCGAAGAAGATGAAGAAGAGCTGGATCAGGAACGGCGTATTGCGGATCAGCTCGACATAGGCCGCAACGACGGGCTTCAGCCAGGCCGGGCCGAGCGCGCGCACCCAGGCACAGAAGGTGCCGAGCAAAATGCCGAGCACGCCGCCAATCGACGATCAGCTCGATGCGTGATCACGATGCCCTTGACGATCTGCGGGTAATATTGAGGCAGCCAACCGAATTCGAAATGCGTAGCTCAAGACACTGTCCCCTCTTTGAATACCGACGGCGAGTGCGCCACCCCGCGGCGTGCGGGATCGACCATGCTGGACCGGTTTTCAGAGGTCTTTCGGGAGGTCGGCGCCGAGCCACTTCTGGGCAGATGGCATTCAGCGAACCGTCGGCCTTGGCGGCGGCGATGATGCCGTTCACCTTTTCGAGAAGCGCCGGCTGTTCCTTGCTCAGGCCGATGTAGCAGGGCGAGTTCTTGATCAGGAACTTCAGTTCGGGCCGCTTCGGCGGGTTCTTGGCAAGGATGGCGGCGGCAACGACGTTGCCGGTTGCAACAGCCTCGACCTGACCGGAGAGGAAGGCGGAAATCGTGCCGTTGTTATCCTCGTAGCGCTTGATCGTGACATCGGCAGACGCGATCTTCGGTCAGTTCGAGGTCTTCGACGGCGCCGCGGGTGACGCCGACCGTCTTGCCGGCAAGATCTTCCACCTTGGCGACGGAAAGATCGCCTGGCGCGAACACGCCGTTGATAGAAGGGAGCATAGGCCGCGGAGAAATCGATGACCTTTTCACGGTCCGGCATTCTTGCCGAGGCTGGAAATAACCAGATCGACCTTGTTCGTCTGCAGATAGGGAATGCGGTTGGCGCTGGTGACCGGCACGAGTTCGGTTTTGACGCCGATTTTTTCGGCGATCAGATTGGCCATGTCGATGTCATAGCCCATCGGCGCCATATCGGTGCCGACGCTGCCGAAGGGCGGAAAATCCTGCGGGACGGCGACGCGCAGCGTGCCGCGCGCGGTGATGTCGGCAAGCGCATCGGCATGGGAAGCGGAACCAAAGCCGACGGCGGCTGGCGAGGGTTGCGATTGCAAAGAATGTTCTTCTTGTCAGCATGAGTTCATTTCTCCTTTGAAGATTGCGGTTTTTCAGTGTGCCTGCCGGTTGGGAAGACACAGTCCTGGGAGGGAGCGACAGGGAGCTGCGCAATTCCGAGAGTGGGTCCGGGCGGGTCGTGAGGTCCAGGCCCGTTTCCACCTCGTCCAGATGTTCGACGGAGAGCTCGGCGGCCTTGACGAAATCGCCTGCCTGCCATGGCCTCGAAGATGCGGCAATGCCCCTCATGAGATTGCACTGCGTGAAATTCCGACTGATAGAGCATCGAAATCAGGATCGTCCTGGCAGTGAGATCGCGCAGGATGTCGACAAGGATCGGGTTGCCGCCGAGTTCGGCGATGCGGATATGGAAGTCACCCATGAGGCAGGTGAGGCGCTGGCGGTCGCCTGCAGCCATCGCAGCCTTTTCCTCGTCGAGGTGGGAGACGCAGAACCGTGCGGCCCTCGTCCGTCAGCGCGCGCATGCCACGCAGCAGGCCGGATTCGATAGCACGCCTTGCCTCATAGACGGTCATCGCCTCTTCGGCGGACGGCTCAACCACAAACCAGCCTCGCCGGGGGCTCACGGTGACGATGCCGCGCGTTTCGAGCCTCATCATCGCCTCGCGCACACGCGTTCGCGAAACGCCGAAGACTGACGCAAGCTGGTTTTCGCTCAGCCGCGTGCCGGGCCGGATCCGGGCGGAAAGAATGCCCGAAACGATGGCCTCTTCGATGTTGCTCTGTGTGCTTTCGGATGTATGGCTGTCTTGCATACAAGACGGGTAAGCAAGCCATATGCCAGTTTTCGCAAATCTTTCATTTACAACGGCTTTCCCACCTGGACCGCGAAACAGTCCGTTGCAATGCCCACTATTTAAGCAGTTTCTTAGTCTGAATAACGACGAGGCGTCGATTGGAGGCAACCGTGTCTGACGGCTACCCAATATCCAGCAAGAGCGGCCGATGGTCGGACACTTCCGGTTCCCCGACGACGTCGAAGCTCACGACGCCGACTTCAGGCGTCACCAGCATATAGTCCGCAAAGCGCCCGTCTTTGGCATAGTGCGATGTTCTCGTATCCGTGAAGCCGCGGGAAGTGACGAGATCGGTGAGGCCGAGTCCACCGAGCACATCGAACATGACGCTTCCGGGCAGCACGTTGAAGTCGCCGCAGACGACGAGACGCTCGCCCTTGCGCCAGATCTGCCCGATCAAGCTCATCAGCGCATCGGCTTGACCCCGGCGTGCGGGCGTATCGCCCTTGCCGGCCATGTCACGCAGGCCATGCAGGTGGGCGATCGTGATCGCTTGACCGGCCCCGTAGTCGAAAAGGCGGATGGCATGGGCGTTGCGGGCGCGCGGATGCTCTCCGTAGCTATCTGCCGAGAAATCGCCATGCACGAAATCTGCGGCGTGGCCGATGACCGCAACCGACCGACGCACGAACGTCGCAAGACCGAATTCCGAAGGCACGCTGTTTTCGTCATCAAAAAGCTCGCCTCTCGCCGTCGGCGCGAAGAAGGCGTCATGCTCGGGAAGAACCGCCTTGATCTCCTCGAAGAGGTTGGCGCGCTGCGGCAGGATGTGGCTGCCATCGCGATATTCCAGCCAGTCGCTCTTGACGGTGACGGAACGGGTAACCTCCTGGAGGCAGAGCACGTCCGCCTCAGCAGCTCGGAAATAGTCCATCAGCGGTCGATGCAGCTTGCCGCCCCAGGCATTCAGCGAAATGATGCGCAATATCGCCTCCCCGGATTTGCCGCCCTACCGCTTCTTGAAGGGCGCCATGCCCATGCGCGCCAGTTCGTCGGCACGCTCGTTTTCCGGATGGCCGGCATGGCCCTTGATCCAGTGGAGCGTCACCTTATGCTTGTTGCGGGCTTCCTCCAGCGCCTGCCAGAGCTCGGCATTCTTCACCGGTTTCTTGTCCGCAGTCTTCCAGCCGTTTTTCTTCCAGCCGAAAATCCACTTGGAAATCCCGTCCTTGACGTAGGCGCTGTCGGTATAGAGATCGACCTCGCAGGGCGTCTTCAGCGCCGAGAGCGCCGAAATCGCCGCCATCAACTCCATGCGGTTATTGGTGGTCTCCGCCTCGCCGCCGGAGAGTTCCTTTTCAATGTCGCCATAACGCAGGATCGCGCCCCAACCGCCAGGACCGGGATTGCCTGAGCACGCGCCGTCGGTGAAAATCTCGACGTGCTTCATGCCGAAAGCCCGTATTCAACAGCCGATGCGACCTGCCGGTGGAAGCGCAGCTTGCGCAGGTATTCGAGCGGGTCCTTCTTGGTGACCATTGCGCCTTCCGGCGTCGTCAGCCAGTCATAGAGGCGGGTCAGGAAGAAGCGGAGCGCAGAACCACGCGCAAGCACAGGAAGCGCTGCGAGTTCGGCACCGTTGAGCGGCCGAACACTCTGGTAGCCTTCCAACATGGCGGTGCCCTTGGTGATGTTGTAGGCTCCGTCCTTTTCAAAGCACCAGGCGTTGAGAATGATCGAGACGTCGTAGGCAAGCAGATCGTTGCAGGCGAAATAGAAATCGATCAGGCCGGACAGCTCATCGCCGAGGAAGAAGACGTTGTCGGGGAAGAGATCGGCATGAATGACGCCGGCCGGAAGGTCCTTCGGCCAGTGGGCGGAGAGGAAATCGATCTCGCCCCGGATTTCGGCAGACAAGCCCTTCTCGACTTCGTCGGCGCGCGCCTCGGACTTATCCCAAAGCAACTTCCAGCCCTCCAGCGACAGCGCGTTCGGCCGCTTCAGTTCGAAACCTTCGCCGGCGATATGCATCTGCGCCAGGGCCTTGCCGACTTCGCGGCAATGTTTCGGCTTCGGGCTTCCTCAGCCACATGCCTTCGAGGAAGGAAATGAGCGCCGCCGGTCGATCCGAAAGCGTACCGAGCAGCGCACCGTCCTTGCGCGGCAGGGGCAGCGGGCAGGACACGCCGCGGGCGGCAAGATGCTGCATCAGGCCGAGGAAGAACGGCAGGTCGGCCTTTTCGACGCGCTTTTCGTAGAGCGTGAGGATCAACGGCTTTTTGGTGGTGTGCAGCAGGAAGTTGGAATTTTCGACGCCTTCCGCAATCCCCTTGTAGGAAAGCAAAGTGCCGGCATCATACTCCGTCAAGAAACCACTTCAAATCGTCTTCTGAAATATCGGTATAGACTGCCAAGGAGGGCTCTCACATTAAATACGCTAGAGTGGTGAAGCGGATGGGGATACCCCCTTTTGTCACTTCGTGACATCTCCCCCACAAGGGGGGAGATTAAAAGCATGCGTCTTGCCTTGCAATCTATCGTCTTCGTCGCGATTGCCGGAGACGGTGCTACTGCCGATCTCCCCCTTTGTGGGGGAGATGCCCGGCACGGCAGAGCAGGGTAAGCGGCACGATCCAAGCCACTAATCCCCGTTCACAAAAGCCATGTCGGCCGTCGTCAGCTCGATGTTGCGCAGTTCCCGGTTGACCAGGAAATGCTCGTTTTCCTGCAACGGTCTCGGCAAGCTCCAACCTGGCGTCGAAACGCGCCTGGAAGGCCTCGATGATCTCGTTGACGATCACTTCCGGCGCGGAGGCACCGGCGGAAAGGCCAAGCGTCGAAATCGGACCTATCTCGTTCCAGTCCAGTTCAGCGGCGCGCTGCACGAGGATCGACTTCTTTGCTCCTGCCCTCAGCGCGACTTCGACAAGGCGCTTGGAGTTAGAGGAATTCGGCGCACCGACGATGATGAAGAGGTCGCAGCCGGGGGCGGCCTGCTTGACCACTTCCTGGCGGTTGGTCGTGGCATAGCAGATCGCAGTCGGCGGCGGGTGCCGTCAGCTTCGGGAAACGCTGCTCGCAGACGCGCAATCACGCCGGCCGTGTCGTCGACCGAAAGCGTCGTCTGGGTCACGTAGCCCAGATTGTCGGGATCGGCAGGCTGATAGGCATCGGCGTCTTCGACCGTCTCGATCAGCGAGACCGAGCCCTCGGGAAGCTGACCCATCGTGCCGATGACTTCCGGATGACCGGCATGGCCGATCAGCACGACATGGCGGCCGAGGCGATTGTGCCGCATCGCCTGCTTGTGAACCTTGGAAACCAGCGGACAGGTGGCATCGAGATAGAAAAGATTGCGGGCGTTCGCATCTTCGGGAACGGACTTCGGGACGCCGTGCGCGGAAAAAACGACGGGCTGGGCGCGGTGCTCCGCCGGTATTTCATCGAGTTCTTCAACGAAGACCGCGCCCTTGGCCTCCAGTCCCTCGACGACGTAGCGATTATGTACGATCTCGTGGCGGACATAGACGGGCGCGCCATAGGATTTCAGCGCCAGCACGACGATCTGGATGGCGCGGTCGACGCCGGCACAGAAGCCGCGCGGTCCGCAAAGCCTGATCGTCAATGGAGGTTTCGCCGCTATGTTCATGTCATGTCCGGTAATCTGGGATAGGGCCTGGTCTAGCCCAATATAAGAAGGAATCGAAGCGATACTATTGCGAGGCCGGCTTGCCGCGCCCGCGGAATCCACGAGATCGCAACGATCACGACCAGCACCACCGCCAGGCCATACCAAGTAAAGGCATATTGCAGGTGGTTGTTCGGCAGGTCGACGTCGGTGACGGCGCCGATCGGCAGGCCTTTCGGGTTGGGCGTCGAATCGGCGTCGACGAAGAAGGGCAAGACGCTCGGCCTTGTTGAGACCGGTGCTTGCGGCCATCACGTCGAGGTCTTTCCAGTAGAAGATGTTCTTGGCGACATCGTTGTCCGGTACGAGCCAGGAAGGCTTTGCCAGGCAGCTTGTTGCGCGTCAGGCCGATGACCATCTGCTCGCCGGTCAGTTGGCCCTGCATGCGCATTTCCGGCTCCTTGTTCTCAAAAGGAACGAAGCCGCGATTGACGAAGAGGTAGCGTCCGTCCGGCAAGCTCAAGCGGGGTGTAGATGTAATAGCCCGTCTGGCCGCGCCAGGTGGCGAAGAAGTGCCGCTCCTTGTTGTTCACATAACGGCCGGTTGTCGTGACGGGCCGGTACTCGATGTCGCCGCCCGAGGCGAGCATCCGCTCGATATCGGCGAGCGGCACCGGCGCCGAGGCGCGGCGCTGCGCAATATCGGCGATCAGCCCTTCCTTCCAATGCAGGCGCTCCACCTGCCAGGTGCCGAGCGAGACGAGGATGGCGAGAGCAATCAGCACGGCAATGCCGGTGAAGACCGGCAGCCTGCGACGCGCCAGCCACGGCCTGGATATCAGTCACTGGAAATGCGTCCTTCACGGGCATTGTGGCGGTATTGCATGGCGATCAGGATGCCCTTGCACCAGCGCAGCGCCACCAGCGAAAGAGCGATCGTCAATGGAGCGAACAGCAGAATGTGCAGCCAGATCGGCGGCGAATAGTTCACCTCCAGCCACAGCACGGAGCCGATGATGATGAAGCCGACGATGAGAATGACGAAGACGGCGGGGCCATCGCCGGAATCGGCAAAGGAATAATCGAGGCCGCAGGCGGCACAGCGTGGCTTCACCGCGAGCACGCCATCGAACAATTTTCCCTGTCCGCAGCGCGGGCAGCAGCCCCGCATCCCGGTCCTAACGGGATCCACCGGCGGGAAAATATGCACTGTCTTCGCTCATCGTCTTCCTTTCGGCCGCAGATCATTTTCAGCCGCGCCTTAACTCTCCCATAAAGTATCTGCAGGACGAAAGGAAATAGCTGCGCGATTTCGCCTCAGCAATTCGCGCCAAACAGAAGAAGAAGCTCATGAGCAACGAGAACCCTGCAGGCCAGATCGTGATCCTGAACGGGGCGCCGCGAAGCGGCAAGACGACGATCGCGAGAGCCGTTCAGCAGCAGTTCGAAGGACCGTGGATGAACCTCGGCGTCGACATCTACAATGCCGCGACGCCGGCGCGCTACCTGCCGGGCATCGGCCTTCGCCCCGGCGGCGAGCGCCCCGATCTTGAGGAACTGGTGCCGTTCTTCTACGCGGCACTCTACGAGTCCATCGCCATCCATGCCGGGCTCGGGCTCAATGTCGTTGCCGACCTCGGTCATCACGACGCCTATTCGCAGCCGCTCGGGATTCTCACCGATTGCGCCCGGCGGCTTGAAGGTTTCCCGGTTCTCTTCGTCGGTGTGCGCTGCCCGCTCGACGTCATCATGGAGCGCCGCAACATCGACGAGCCCGGGCGCGAGAATCTCTACGAAAAAGGCAATGGCGAGGTCCCTGTTCCGGACCCCGTGCGGCGCTGGCAGGAGGAGGTGCACAGGCCGCGGTATCTACGATCTCGAGCTCGATACCTCGGTATTGACGCCATATGAATGCGCCGAGGCGATCCGGCACCAACTCGATCTCGGAATTGCGGAGCCATCGGCCTTCGAGCGGATCGCTGCTTCAAGGTAGCGATGAAAAAAGGCGGGCGCCGATGGCTCCCGCCTTTCTGATTTTCTTTCGCTCCATCAGCCTGCCGCGACAGGAGCGCCCCAGCCGCCCCAGACGTAGATGCAGAAGAACAGGAAGAGCCAGACGACGTCGACGAAATGCCAGTACCAGGCGGCGGCTTCGAAACCGAAGTGCTGCTTCGGCGTGAAGTCGCCACGAAGCGCGCGCAGCAGGCAGACCAGCAGGAAGATCGTTCCGATCTGCACGTGGAAACCGTGGAAGCCGGTCGCCATGAAGAAGGTGGCGCCGTAGATCGAGTTCTTGAATGCGAAGGGCGCGTGCATGTACTCGTAAGCCTGGACGCCGGAAAACAGGACGCCGAGCAGGACGGTGAGCGTCAGGCCCTGAATGAGACCTCTGCGATCATTGTGCAGCAGCGCGTGGTGCGCCCAGGTGACCGTCGTGCCTGACAGCAGCAGGATGACGGTGTTGTAGATCGGCAGGTGCCAGGGATCGAGAACCTCAATGCCCTTCGGCGGCCACTGGCCACCCGTATATGCGAGGCGCGACGCCTGGATCGCTTCATTCGCAAAGAGACTGGCGTCGAAATAGGCCCAGAACCAGGCGACGAAGAACATCACTTCCGAGGCGATGAACATGATCATGCCGTAGCGCAGATGCAGCGAGACGACGCGGGTATGGGCACCCTCATGAGCCTCCTTCACCGTATCGGCCCACCAGCCGTACATGACATAGAGGATCAGTACGAGGCCGATGTAAAACAGCCAGGGCTGGGCCCAGCTCGACACCAAAGAGGTGCAGCGAACCGCCGTTCAGGTAGCGCATATAGCCGACGCCGCCGAATGTTACGATGAAGGCGCCAAGCGACGCCAGAATCGGCCACGGGCTTGGGTCGATGATGTGGTAGTCGTGATTTTTCTGATGTGCATCGGCCATGTCAGATCCCCGGATGTCTTCCTTCGCTTCGCCTCCGGCATAGCCGGAAACGATCCTCAATCAAAGTTTCTTTTCAACCTTCTGCGCTCTACCCTCGTTCGAAGCCACCGGCTTCGGTCCCTCTTTCGGGTAGAACGTATATGACAGCGTAATCGTGTGGATGTCTTTCGAACTCGACGGCCTTGGTAATATCCGGATCGATATAGAACACCACGGGCATTTCAAGCTTCTCGCCCGGCTTCAGATCCGTTTCGGTAAAGCAGAAGCACTGGATCTTGTTGAAGTAGACCCCCGCCTCGCCCGGCGTCACGTTGAAGACTGCCTGGCCGCGCTGCGTCTCGTTCGACTTGTTCTCCGCCACGAAATTGACCTGGATGGTCTCGCCGATGCGCGGATTGACCTCGCGCTGCACCGGCTTGAAGTCCCAGTACAGGCCCGACGCCACATTGGCGTCGAAAGTCACGCGCATCTTGCGGTCGAGGATGACGCTCGACGCCTGATCGACGCGCTGGGTGGTGCCGTTGTAACCCGTCATCTGGCAGAAGATGCGGTAGAGCGGAACCGCGGCATAGCTCATCGCCGTCATACCGATGACGAAGCTGCAGGCACATGAAGACGACGGCGCCGTTGTTGCGGCCGCTGCTCTGATTCCTGTGCGTTTACGCGTACTCGCTCATCGGTTCAGCCCTCCGTGCCCGGTGAACTTCACGATGGTGATGGCGTAGAAGAGAACGCAAAGGCCAGCAAGCGCGAGGCCGAGAGCGATGTTCCGGTTGCGGCGCGACTTGCGCTGCGCTTCCGTGAGCTTGCACCGTTTCCATCAGAGCAAACCTCCTGCATGCGAGACCAGCATGGTAGCGAGCCGGTCTATCAGACAGGGCAGAGAAGATGGCGAAGAGATAAAAGCATCGAGAAAGCAAAAAGCTTCTTCGCCGGGATCATCTTGGCGATCGCCATCCGGCATGCGCCAGACGGCGATGCGAACAGTATATGAAGACCGCGCCGAGCGCTGCAGCGACAAGACCGTATCCGGCGCTCGCAAAGCCGAGGAAGGACGGAACTACGCCGCACACGGCCGTCAATACGGCATAGGCGACGATCTGGTGCTTGGTGGCGCGCTCGCCAGATACGTTCGGCAGCATCGGCACGCCGACGGCCTCATAATCGCGCATCTTGAACAACGCGAGCGCCCAGAAATGCGCCGGCGTCCAGAGGAAGATGATGAGAAACAGGACGGTGCTTTCAATCGTCACCGAATTCGTCACGCACGCCCAGCCAATCATCGGCGGGAAGGCGCCGGCGGCACCGCCTATGACAATGTTCTGCGGCGTCGAACGCTTCAGCCACATCGTGTAGATGACGACGTAGAAGAAAATCGTGAAGGCGAGGATCGATGCCGAGAGCCAGTTGACCGCGAGGCCGAGGATGACGACCGAAAAACAGGAGAGGATCAGGCCGAAGGCCAGTGCTTCCTTCGGCGTGATGCGACCTGCCGGAATCGGGCGGCGCGCGGTGCGGGTCATGATGGCGTCGATATCGGCATCGTACCACATGTTGAGCGCACCCGAGGCGCCTGCGCCGATGGCAATGCAGAGGATCGAAATCAGGCCGAGCACGGGATTGATGTGGCCGGGTGCCAGCACGAGGCCGGCAAAAGCCGTGAAGACCACGAGCGACATGACGCGCGGCTTCAGAAGCTCGAAATAATCGCGCGCACTGGCTTCCGACAGGAGATGTTCGCCGTCGTTCACAAGTACCTCGTGATTGTTTATGACCCTCATTCTTCCGTCCTGCATTCTTCAAGGCCGGACGCCGCATTTGCATGCGGCGCCCGGAATATCAGCATCTTACTTGATGCGCGGGAGCTGTTCCCACTGGTGATACGGCGGCGGCGAAGGCAGCTGCCATTCGAGCGTCGTGGCACCCTCGCCCCACGGATTGTCGCCGGCGACGCGCTTCCTGGCGAAGGCTTCAAAGACGCCGAAGAGGAAGATCAGCACGCCGAAGGCCGAGATGTAGGAACCGATCGAGGAAACATAGTTCCAGCCGGCAAATGCATCCGGATAGTCGATGTAACGGCGCGGCATTCCAGCAAGGCCGAGGAAATGCTGCGGGAAGAACACCAGGTTGACCCCAATGAACATGACCCAGAAGTGCAGCTTGCCGACGAACTCGTTGTACATGTAGCCGGTCATCTTCGGGAACCAGTAGTACCAGCCTGCGAAGATAGCGAAAACGGCACCGAGCGACAGAACGTAGTGGAAATGGGCCACGACGTAATAGGTGTCATGCAGCGAGCGGTCGAGACCGGCGTTAGCGAGCTGAACACCCGTCACGCCGCCCACCGTGAACAGGAAGATGAAGCCGATCGCCCAGAGCATCGGCGTGCGGAAGGTGATCGAGCCGCCCCACATCGTTGCGATCCACGAAAAGATCTTCACGCCCGTCGGAACGGCGATGACCATCGTCGCGAAGACGAAGTAGCGCTGCGCATCGAGCGACAGGCCGACCGTATACATGTGGTGGGCCCAGACGACGAAGCCAACGGCACCGATCGCGACCATGGCATATGCCATGCCAAGGTAGCCGAAGACCGGCTTGCGCGAGAAGGTCGAGATGATGTGGCTGACCATGCCGAAGCCTGGCAGGATCAGGATGTAGACTTCCGGGTGACCGAAGAACCAGAACAGGTGCTGGTACAGAATCGGATCGCCGCCGCCTTCCGGCGCGAAGAACGACGTGCCGAAGTTGCGATCGGTGAGCAGCATGGTGATGCCGCCTGCCAGAACCGGCAGCGAGAGCAGCAGCAGGAAAGCCGTGATCAGAACGGCCCAGGCGAAGAGCGGCATCTTGTGCAGCGTCATGCCCGGAGCGCGCATGTTCAGGATCGTGGTGATGAAGTTGATCGCACCGAGGATCGAGGAGGCTCCCGCGACATGCAGCGCAAAGATCGCAAGATCGACCGCCGGACCGGGCGCACCGGAGGTGGCAAGCGGCGGGTAGAGCGTCCAGCCGCCGCCGGCACCGTAAGCGCCCGCCGGGCCTTCGACGAACATCGAAAGCACGAGCAAAAGGAAGGCAGGAACGATCAGCCAGAAGGAAATGTTGTTCAGACGCGGGAATGCCATGTCCGGCGCACCGATCATGATCGGCACCATCCAGTTGGCGAAACCGCCGATCATCGCGGGCATCACCATGAAGAAGATCATGATCAGCGCGTGCGCGGTCGTGAACATGTTGAACATCTGCTTGGCGCCGTCGATGGCGGCGTCGCCTTCGTAACCATAGACCATCGAGGCCAGGCCGTGGAAGATCTGGATGCCCGGCTCCTGAAGCTCCATGCGCATGGCAACAGAGAGCGCGCCGCCGACGATGCCGGCAATGATCGCGAAGATCAGGTAGAGCGTGCCGATGTCCTTGTGGTTCGTCGAAAAGAACCAGCGGTTGACGAAGCTCGGCTTGTGCGAGTGGTCGTGATGATCGTCATGCGCATGAGCGTCATGCGAGCGATCATGAGAATGATCGTGAGCGGAAGGTCCAGCCATTGTCCCGAGCCCCTTCTATTACTGTACGTTTTCGGCGACGTCGACGGTCTTTGCAGGACCGTCGGTGGCAGCCATGAGAGCCTTGTAGGCTCCAGGAAGATCAGAAGCGGCAGCCGTCAGCCACTGCTTGTACTTGTCTTCGGAGACGACGCGGATCGCGATCGGCATGAACGCGTGATCCTTGCCGCAGAGTTCGGAACACTGGCCGTAGAACAGGCCTTCGCGCTCCGTCTTGAACCAGGTTTCATTCAAACGGCCAGGAACGGCGTCGATCTTGATGCCGAAGGACGGCATGGCGAAAGCGTGAATGACGTCGGTCGGAGAGGCAGTCACGAGAACACGGACCGTCTTGTTGACCGGCAGAACCACTTCGTTGTCGACGGCGAGCAGACGCGGATAGGTGGCGAGGTCGGACTTGCCGGCAGCTGCGCGATCTGGATCCTTGAGCAGGAAGGAATCGAAGGTGAGCGGCGTCTCGCCGGTGCCTGCGTATTCGTAATTCCACTGCCACTGGGTGGCCGTCGCTTTCAGCGTGACATCCGGGTTTTCCGGTAGGGTGAGCTGCGCCGTCAAAAGGTTGAACGACGGAACAGCGAGGAGGAGAAGAACGAGGACCGGCCCGACGGTCCAGATGACTTCGATCAGCGTGTTGTGGCTCGTCTTCGAAGGCACCGGATTGGCGCTGGCGCGGAACTTGAAACAGACGACGATCAGCAGCACGAGAACGAAAAGCGTGATCGGAACGATGAACCACAGCGTATATTGTTCGAACCAGCGGATTTCCCGCATGATCGGCGTTGCCGCCGGCTGCAGCGTTGCCTGCCACGGCAGCGGCTGATCGGCAAAACTGCCGGAAGCAAAAAGCAGACAGACCAGCGCGGCCAGTGCTGCATAAGCCTTCTTAATCACCTTAGTATCTCCCTCGAGCGCTTGATCTGCCACAAATCGAACGCAGAATCCTTGCCATCTTCAGCGCTTCAAACCACAGTTTGCCATCTACCGCAACAGGCCAGAGCGATTGTCTATGCGGCATTTTTGCCTAAAGTCAAATTCCGCAGCCAGGGCAAAACATTGCTGAAGATTTTCATGGTCATATGAAAAAGACCGGCTGCAACCAATCCGCCCTCCCGACAATATCGGCGAAAGGTCCTATTTCTGCCGTAGTCCCCCGGTTTTGACGGGGCGGGGCTTTTCATTTCCGATGGCGGCCTTCAACAATAGCGGCACTGATTCGAATTCCAGAGGTTTCCATGGGTTTCCGTTCCCTCGCGCGGTCGCTTATTCTGACCACCAGCATCGCAGCCGCGGCGACAACCCCCGTATTCGCCCAGCAGCAGCCTGCGCCGAAGCCGCCTGCCCAGCAACCGGCGCCGGCACAGCCGGCACCAGCGCAACCGGATCGCCCGCAGCAGGCAACGCCCGGACAAAGCCAGCCGCAGGCCCCCGGAACCGTGAAGTCCAACCACGGCGCTTGGTCCGTCGTCTGCGACAAGCCGGCTGGCGCTTCGGCCGAGCAATGCGCGCTGATGCAGAACGTGATTGCCGAAGACCGGCCGGAGGTCGGCCTCTCGGTCGTCGTGCTGAAGACCGCCGACCGCAAGTCGAAGATCCTCCGCGTTCTGGCGCCGCTCGGTGTCCTGCTGCCGAACGGCCTCGGCCTCAATGTCGACGGCAAGGACATCGGCCGCGCCTATTTCGTGCGCTGCTTTGCCGACGGCTGCTACGCCGAAGTCGTGCTCGAGGACGAGCTGCTGAAGACATTCCGCAGCGGCACCAGCGCCACTTTCATCGTCTTCCAGACGCCCGAAGAAGGCATCGGTATTCCGGTCGACCTCAAGGGCTTTGCAGAAGGCTACGACGCCCTGCCCTGATAAGGGCTTGCTCGAACAGCTCTGCGGACCTACATCGGCCTGGAAGCGTTTCTGCTTCGAAGCGGAGAATACGACTATGAATACCGACCTGCTGACGCTGTTCGACGCCGACGAAACGACGATGCGCAAACACGTTGCCGAGGCGCTTTCCGGCTCCGATGATGGCGAGCTCTTCATCGAGCATGCGCAGGCGGAATTGCTGATGTTCGACAATGGCCGCCTCAAGGGCGGAAGCTTCAATACCGAGCAGGGTTTCGGCCTTCGCGCCGTCGCCGGCGAAGCGGTCGGCTACGCGCATGCAGGCGATCTTTCGGTTGCGGCGCTGAAGCGCGCGGCAGAGGCCGTTGGAGCGGTCACGAAGGGCTATTCCGGCAGCTACGCCGCAGCGCCCCAGCGCACCAACAAGAAATTCTACGGCGACGAGAACCCGATCGGCTCACCAACCTTCGAAGAGAAGGTTAAAGTCCTGACCGATATCGACGCATACCTGCGCGGCAAGGACGACAAGGTGCGCCAGGTGACGGCGTCGGTCGCCGCAAGCTGGCAGGTTGTCGATATCCTGCGCGCCGATGGTCATCGCGTTCGCGATATCCGCCCGATGACGCGCATCAACATCTCTGTCATCGTCGGGAAGGGCGATCGGCAGGAAAGCGGCTCCTATGGCAGCGGCGGGCGCATCGGCTTCGGCGATTTTATTGCCGAGGGCAATTGGCAGCACGGTGCCGACGAGGCGCTTCGTCAGGCACTCGTCAATCTCGAAGCGATCGAGGCACCGGCCGGCACAATGGATGTCGTTCTCGGCTCCGGCTGGCCGGGCGTTATGCTGCACGAAGCGGTCGGCCATGGCCTCGAAGGCGATTTCAATCGCAAAAGGACCTCGGCCTTCGCCGGCCTGCTTGGCCAGATGGTGGCTGCACCGGGCGTCACCGTGGTCGATGACGGCACGATCGACAGCCGACGCGGCTCGATCACCATCGACGACGAGGGCACGCCCTCCGGCTACAACGTGCTCATCGAGAACGGTAAGCTCGTTGGCTACATGCAGGACCGCCAGAACGCCCGGCTGATGGGCATGCAGCCGACCGGCAACGGCCGCCGCCAGGGCTATGCCCATGTGCCGATGCCGCGCATGACCAACACCTACATGCTCGGCGGCGACAAGATGCCGGAAGAGATCATCGCTTCCGTGAGGAAGGGCATCTATGCCGTCTCCTTCGGCGGCGGCCAGGTGGACATCACCTCCGGCAAGTTCGTCTTCGGCTGCACCGAAGCTTACCTCATCGAGAACGGCAAGGTCGGCGCACCAATCAAGGGCGCGATGCTGATCGGCAACGGCCCGGATGCGATGAAGCGCGTCTCGATGATCGGCAACGATATGAAGCTCGACACCGGCATCGGCAATTGCGGCAAGGCCGGACAGTGGGTTCCGGTCGGCGTCGGACAGCCGCATCTGCGCATGGACCAGGTGACCGTCGGCGGCACGAAAGCCTAACGATCCGGAGGTGGCGATGAGCGAGATCGAGATCAGACCCTTCGCCGCCCCTGACATCGATGGCGTCTTTTCGGTCATCCTGCCGATCCAGCGCGACGAATTCGGCTTCGCGATCACAGCCGACGACCAACCAGATCTGCAGGTCATCCCGGATTTCTACCAGTCCGGCAAAGGCCAGTTCTGGGTCGCGGAGCTTGACGGCGTCATCGTCGGCACGATCGGCCTCAAGGATATCGGCAACAACCGGGCAGCGCTCCGCAAGATGTTCGTCGCCGCGCCCGTGCGCGGCTCCCGGCACGGCGTTGCCGCAAGGCTGCTCGACACGCTCTTTACCCATGCCAAAGCACACGGCATTCTCGAGATCTTCCTCGGCACGACCGACAGGTTCCTGGCCGCGCATCGCTTTTACGAGAAGAACGGCTTCACTGAGATCAAGCGCGGCGACCTTCCCCGCTCCTTCCCCTTGATGGCCGTGGACAACAAGTTCTACCGGAGGGCGGTCTAGCTGATCGTCCACCGGACCAACGTCTCAGTGAAGGAGTAATGTTTGGCGGCAGAAGGTCCTGCTGAATATCACCTCACCTTGGATGTTCGGCGCATGAAACGCGCTTCGAGGCCTCGCCAGACGCTAACGCAGCTATTTTGAGCTGATGAACGAAAGGGAGCGCCGTCTTACACCGAAGAACAGTGCGGGTGGTGGATCGCCGAGAGCTTGCGGCGTGGCAAGGCGACTTCCCTAGCTTACGGCCTAAACAGCCACTTGCGCTCGATCGCTCGTGCGAGGTCGATGCCGTTTTGGCGGGCGAAAAGCAGGATGTGGCCGAGCATATCGGCCGTTTCGTCGGCGAGGTCCTGCTTCAGTTCGTCCGGCGCCTTGCCTTTCGGGCGCCCTCTGCCGCTCACGCGGTTCCAGGCCTGCGTGAGTTCGCCCATTTCTTCCTGCAGCTTCAGGAGATACCAGTCCGGATCTCTTTCGATGCCATTCACTTCAGCATAACGGCGGGAAGAGGATTCAAACTTTTCCGCGAGATCGGCAAGCATCGGCGTTCTCCTTTTGTATCCAAAACAGGAGAATGCCGATTCGTCCGGATTGTCCAGCGAAGGGTGTTTGGGAAGCTTAGCCTTGGTTGGCGAGCAGCACGCAGTCGTAGGAGCGCTTCTTGAGGGCTTCGCAGGCGGCGGTGGCGGCCTGCTCGCTTTCGAACCCGACGAAGCGGGCGCGGTAGATGGCGTTGGCGCCGGTGCCGAAGGCTTCCGTATAGGGCGTTGCGGATTTCAGCGCCATGCCGCCTGCGGATTTTGCCTGCGCAAGCAGCGCATGGGCGGCATCGGCGCTTGGAGCGGCGGAAATCTGGATCTGCCAGCCGCGGGTCGACGGCTGCGGCTTGCCAGCATTGGCCATTTCCTCAAGTGCTGCCGGACGCTCCAAGGGAACGGCTGCCGTGTCAGAGTAACCGAGCGCGAAAGGAGCGTTGCCGGTTTCGCCTTCGCTTCGTGGCGCGGCGGCTGCAAGCGGCGCATCCGTATCGGCGGCGGCGGAGGCAACTTCGACCGGCTGCTTGGCGCCGACGCTTGCAAGCAGCCTGCCGCCGCTGGAAGCGCGGCCGAGATACTTGTCGAGTAGTGCGGCCATCTGGGCATCGCGGCTGCGGGCCGTGCGGCCGCCGAGAACGACGCCGACGACGCGGCGGTTGCCATCGCGCACGGCGCTCACGAGATTGAAACCGGAGGCGTTCGTGTAACCCGTTTTGATGCCGTCCATACCCTGGTAGCGAACCATCAGGTTGTTATGTCCGCGGATGGTTTTGCCGCGGAAGGTGAACGCCGTCATCGAAAAGAGCCGGTATTCCCTCGGATAGTGTTTGAGCAGCGCGACGCCAAGGGTGGACATGTCGCGGGCCGTCGTCACCTGCCGCTTATCCGGCAGGCCGGAAGCGTTATAAAAGACGGTATGGTTCATGCCGAGCTGACGGGCCTTCTGCGTCATTACGCGGGCGAAGTTGCTTTCGGAGCCCGCGAGCGTTTCGCCCACCGCGGCCGCGGCATCATTCGCGGATTTAACGATCATCCCATAGACGGCTTCGCGCACGGTGATCATTCCGCCCGCCTTCACGCCGAGCTTTGTCGGCGGGCGGCTGGATGCGTATTTCGACATGACGATCGGCGTGTCCCAAGTGATCTTGCCGCGGTTCAGCGCCTCGAAGGTGAGGTAGAGCGTCATCATCTTGGTGAGCGACGCCGGGTGGTTCAGCACATCACCGTTCTCCGACGCGAGAACCTTGCCTGTCCGGGCATCGAGGATGAGGGAGGCGCTGCCGGCCATGGCCGCGATCGGTGCCGAAACGGCAAGCATCACAGCTAGAAATGCGGCCAACAACCTTTTCATGAAGTCCCCTCAATACAAGTGCCGACTGCGGCGAAGCCAAAACATGTCCCGTTCCGCGACAGAAGCCGCTAATCTGGCGCGACTTTGACGCAACGGACACTGATTTTTTAAGTTTTCTTTGCTCTTGGTGAACGGAACGTAAAGATTTCACCTGAAAATGCAACGTTCAACAACGCTTAACTCCATAATTGATAAGTTCGCCCGTCTTCAGGGAGGCGGAATGCACAGGCTGTGGAAAAGTCGCGCGAAACGGATCGCCATTACCGGCGGGCTCGAAGCTGCGCATCTCATCGCTGCTCTCCGGCTCATGCGCAGCGCGCGCGGGCGCGGCGCGATCTTCACCCTGCATCATGTCAGGCCGCACGAGCCGCATGCTTTCGAGCCGAATGCACACCTCGAAATCACGCCGGCATTTCTCGATGCGGCACTGACGCGGCTTGCGCGTGACGGGTACCGTTTCGTCGCGCTGGACGAGATTCCGGCATTGCTTTCCGGACCGGCCGACCAGCCCTTTGCAGCCTTTAGCCTGGACGACGGCTACCGCAACAACCTCGTTCACGCCTATCCGATCTTCGAGAAGCACGAGGCACCCTTTACCGTGTTCGTGGCAAAGGGCCTGACGGAGCGCACGCACACGATCTGGTGGGAGACGCTTGCCGCCGTCCTGCGGAAGGCCGAAAAGGTCCACTTCGATTTCGGCGGAGGCGAAGAGGCCATCACGCTTTTCACATTGGCCGATCAGCATGCGGCATTCTCGCGGTTCGCAGCCCATGTCCACGGCACCGACGAGGCCTCGGCGGTTGCGAAGATCGATGCGCTCGCTCGTCACCATGAGATCGATCCGGCCGAACTCGTCGACGATCTCGTGATGAGCGCGGCGGAACTCAATCTTCTCGACGCAAGCCCCCTCGCCTCCATCGGCGCCCATACGGTCAGCCACCGCGCGCTCGCGCGGCTTCCGGACGCCGAAGCACGGGAGGAAATGGCGCTTTCCGCCGACCATGTAGAGGCGATTACCGGCAAACGGCCGGAAACCTTCGCATTCCCATATGGCACACCCGAAGCAGCAACCCGTCGCGATGCGGCAATCGCAGCCGAACTCAGGTTCAAGGTCGCGGTGACGACCCGGCCGGGCGTCGTGCGGCCGGACCTGCCTGGCAGCACCACCTATCTGCCGCGGCTCTCTCTCAATGGCTTTTACCAGAAGCCGCGCTATGTCTCGGCACTCGCCTCCGGCATCCCGCTGAAGCTGATGGGCCGTTAACCGCTTAAGGATACATCCTGATCTTTTGCCAATCGCCTTCCGGGGCCTTGCGGCGGAATTCGATGCGGTCGTGCAGGCGGAAGTTTTGGTCCTTCCAGAATTCGATCGAAACCGGCTTGATGCGGAAACCCGACCAGTAGGGCGGCCGCGGGATTTCGCCGATGGCATAACGCGCCGTATATTCGGCCACGGCTCTTTCCAGCGCAAAACGGCTTTCCAGCGGACGGGACTGCTTGGATGCCCAGGCGCCGATGCGGCTGCCGCGGGCGCGCGTCTGGAAATAAGCGTCGGCTTCCTCCTCGGTCACGATTTCCACAGGACCGCGCACGCGCACTTGCCGTCGCAGCGTTTTCCAGTGAAAACACATGGCGGCTTTTTTCTGCCCCAAGATTTCGCGGCCTTTCTGACTCTCGAAATTGGTGTAGAAGACGAATCCGTCGCTATCGAATCCCTTCAGGAGAACCATGCGGACATTGGGAAGGCCATCTTCATCGACCGTCGCAAGCGCTACCGCATTCGGATCGTTTATCTCGGAACCCTCGGCATCTTTTAGCCATTCCGCGAAAAGCTTGAACGGCTCGTCGCGCTCGGTGAAGTCACCGCTTATTAACTCATTTGCCGACATATTAGCTCAAATGCCCCGGGTTTATTGGTTTAATGCCCAGCTTTTCACGACTGGACAGGACGCAGGGTGGAAGTCATAGCAAAGTCAAATCGCCATACAAAGGGCCTGCTGTGCCGTTGCGCCACGTTGTTCGTCATCGGCGCGGCGATGCTGCCGCTTTCTGGCTGCATGACGGGCGGTTTTGACTTCCTGAGCGATTCGAAGGTGGACCGTTCGGTTGCCACCGGAACCGTGCCGCAGACGCCGCCGAGCACCGATACGCTTTCCGACGAAATGACGGTTCGCAACGCGGTCACCTCTGCCGACATCCAGAGGATGGCCGGCCAGCCGCTGCCCTGGGCGAATTCCTCCACCGGCAGCGCCGGCGTCATCGACACGATCGTCGAAAACAACGATCAGGGCCAGGTCTGCCGCCAGTTCCGCACGACGCGGCACTCCTATGCGGGCATTGCCAAATTCTACGGCAAGACCTGCCTCGTCGGCGGCGGCAACTGGCAACTGCTGAGCTTCCAGCCGGAAGGCTGACCCGCTTCAAGACATGATTAATCGCAGCCGGACCGCAGCCGCAATACTTAGCAGAAAGCTAACCATTTGCGGCGAAAGCCGCATTCCCCTCCCGAAAAATAAGGACTGATTAGTAACTCTGACGCACGATCGGCTCATAGACGCGTGTTCCGGTTCCTCTGAAATGGACCGGAAGGCGCGCGGAGAGTTGTCATTGGGCTTCGGGGTGCTGGGCAAGGACAGGCACGCCGCATCGCAACACCGGCGGTTATCAAATGCGCGATCCTTACAAGATTTTGGGCGTTCCTCAGGACGCAGGGACAGACGAGATCAAGGCGGCCTGGCGCAACATGGCCAAGGCCGTTCATCCAGATCACAACCAGGGCGATCCGACGGCAACGGCTCGTTTCGCCGAGGTCGGTCGTGCCTATGAGACATTGAAAGACCCCAAGAAGCGCAGCCTTTTCGATACGGCCGCACGGATGGCAGAGGCGCGAATGAACGGCGAGACGATCATGCAGCAGCGCCAGGCGGCTCGCGAGGCGGCAGTCCGGGCGAAGGCCGCGCAGGCGAATGCCGAACGCGTGATGGAAGAACTCGCCCGCGCCAACGCGCAGAAGGCGGCGAAGGCGGCCGCCGAGGCGGCAAAACAGCAGCACGTCAGCCCGGAATCCGCCGAAGACATGGTCGAGCGCATTTTTGGCGCGCAGGCCAAGGCTGCAAGCGCCGGCGCGACGGCTCATCCACAGGCAAATGCCGGCAAGCGGACAGAGGCGGAGGCAGGAAAACTCGAAGCGGAAGCTGTAAAGCCCGAGGAAGAAAGCACCGAGACGGTTGCGGCCGCTGGCGGCATTCTTCAGCCCTTGAGCATACTGACATCGCTTGTGCGCCGCTTTACCGGCAGCGCGCCCGCACCGGAAAAGGCCCCGGATCAATTCGCGCAGGTAACGGTCACGATCGAGGACATATTAAAGGGCAGCTGGACCACGGTGCAGCTCGGCGAGGGCCGCGAGGCAAGCTTCGCATTGTCGGCCGGGACACGGGAAGGCCATCAGGTCCGGCTGAAGAGCCAAGGCTACAAGCTGCCGAACATGCAGCGAGGCGACGCGGTCGTCAGCATCCACGTCGCATCCGATGCGCGTTTCACCGTCGACGGCTTCGACCTGCGTACCGTGCTGCCGGTGACGATCGAGAATGCAGTCCTTGGAACCGAAGCGCGCATCGACGGACCGAACGGGCCGGTCGACGTCACCGTTCCCGCCTGGTCAGGGTCCGACAAGACCATCCTAGTCTCCGGCCAGGGCCTGCCCGACGACACAGGCGGAAAGGGCGACCTGATCGTCGAGCTACGCATTATGTTGTGGGAAAAGCCGGATGATAAGGTCACGGATCTCATGAGAAGCATGCGCGAAGGGCTGTTTCTGTGAAATTTTCGTGACAAGCGCACCCTTTGTTACGATCCCTTACAGTTGATGATTGCCCGCAATCTTGAACCGATTAACGGCCTATGCCATAGGCAACTTCCAATTGGTTCATTAGGGGGCAAAATATGGCTCAAGCAACAGGCCTCATGTCAGGCAAGCGTGGCGTCATCATGGGCGTCGCCAACAATCGTTCGATTGCGTGGGGCATTGCCAAAGCCATTCATACACAGGGCGCCGAAATTGCCTTTACGTATCAAGGCGATGCCCTGAAAAAACGCGTCGAGCCTCTGGCTGCCGAACTTGGGGGCGTACTCGCCGGCCACTGTGACGTCAGTGATGAAGCGAGCATCGATGCGGTTTTCGAGAACATCGAAAAGATGTGGGGCAAGATCGATTTCGTCGTTCACGCGATCGGCTTCTCGGACAAGGACGAGCTGACTGGCCGCTACGTCGATACTTCGCCGGACAATTTTTCCAAGACGATGCAGATTTCCGTCTACTCGTTCACGTCCGTCGCACGCCGCGCCGAGAAGCTCATGACGGAGGGCGGCTCGCTGCTGACGCTCACCTATTACGGCGCCGAGAAGGTCATGCCGAACTACAATGTCATGGGCGTTGCAAAGGCTGCGCTCGAAGCGAGCGTCAAGTACCTCGCCGTCGATCTCGGACCGAAGAACATCCGCGTCAATGCGATTTCGGCCGGCCCGATCAAGACGCTGGCAGCGTCCGGCATCGGCGATTTCCGCTATATCCTGAAGTGGAACGAGTATAACGCTCCGCTCCGCCGCACCGTCACCATCGAAGACGTCGGCGATGTCGGCCTTTACATGCTGTCTGACCTCTCGCGTTCGGTCACCGGCGAAGTGCACCACGCCGACAGCGGTTATCATGTGATCGGCATGAAGGCGGTAGACGCGCCGGATATTTCAGTTATCAAGGACTGATCGAAGTCTAATCAAGCGGAATCTGCCTTGCTCATCTATGTGGTCCGACATGGTCAGACCGACTGGAACGCCGAACGCCGTCTGCAAGGCCAGAAGGATATTCCGCTGAATGTCATCGGCCGCGAACAGGCGCGGCTGAACGGCATCGACATGGCCGAGATTCTCAGGGTAGAAGCCATTTCCTTCGATTTCGTCGCAAGCCCGCTCCAGCGCACGCGCGAGACGATGGAGATCATGCGCACGGCAATGGGTCTGCCGCCCAAGGACTACCGCAGCGACGACCGGCTGGTCGAAGTTTCCTTCGGCGACTGGGAAGGCTTCACCATCCGGGAACTGAAGGCGACCCAGCGCGATCGCATCATCGAGCGCAATATCAACAAATGGGATTTCATCCCGCCGGGCGACTATGCCGAAAGCTACGAGATCATGTCGTGGCGCATCCGCTCATGGTTGAATTCCGTCGAGCGCCCGACCGTTTGCGTCACGCATGGCGGCGTCATCCGCAGCCTCTTCAAGATGATCGCCGATCTGCCGAAGCACGAGGCTGCCGAGGGGGAAATTCCGCAGGACCGAATCTTGAAGATCGACACCGCGAAAAGACTGATCGGCTGGATATAGTCTCTAATTACTGCACGATATCGAGGTCGTTGATCACCCGCTTGCCGTCCACTTCCGTGTAGAAGATCACTACTTTCACACCGGCCTTCAGCCCGTCGAAGTTGAACTCCTCGGGCGCCTGATATGTCTTGCCGTCATCGAGTGTCAGGCTGAGGCTGCTCATGTCGACTTTCTTGATGGTCGCTTCGACGTCGGCGCTCTCCGCAAAGCTGCTGATGGGCGACAGGAAACTTGCTGTGGCCAGCAGCGTGGCAACAAAAAAACGCATCGCGGCAACCCTCTTGAAACTCGACGCAAAAATCCGGTGAGACACAGATAAGCTCCTGAATATGGCGAAAATTGCCCGGAAGAATGGCTTTCCGCGCCTCATTGATGAACAGCATTTTAACAACACTCAAGAGCAGCCGTTAACCAGTAGAGTGCTCTTAATTGCAAGCCGCAAAGATGAACCATCAGGAAATTGTAAATTAACCGGTTCCTCCTAGAGTTCCGCCGAACAGGGAGACATATTTTTGCTTTTCCGGCTGGGCGCCAATATTCAATTGCGGCGGGTACTCAAGAATACCTGGGTTTCACTGCTGGTTTCGACCCTCGTCGCATTTGTGGTCGTTGCGGTCGGCTTCACGCTCGACCGTGCGAATACTGCGGCCTATCTGCGAGAGTTGCAGATCCGCACAGAAAACGAGACGAACCTCATTCGCGCCCGCATGGCGGCACAAATCAATATGGACATCACCGTCGTCCGCGATCTGTCCAACATGATTTCCGTAAGCGCGAGAGCCAGCGATGAAGAAATGGAGCGCCAGATCAATTGGCTGCTCATCCAAAATCCCCATTTCGTCAGCATCGCCGTCGCACCCGATTTCGTCGTCGGCAACGTCTTCCCGCCGCAGTCCGGCAAGGGCCGCATCGGCAAGGATGTACGTGAAAAGCTGATGCTGCGCCAGTCCGTCGGGCGCAATACGGGAGACCAGCAGGCGCGTTTCTACGGCCCGGTCAAGATCGGCAGCGGAAGGGATGCCTTCGCGATCTTCTTCCCGATCTTCATCAAGGAGAACGGGCAGCGCAAGATCTGGGGTGCGGTCGAAGTCACGATCGACCAGGATATGTTTTACGAGAACACTGGCCTCAAACCCGCGCGCAATAGCGAAAACCAGGAACGCTACCCGCATCTCGACCATCTTTCGATCGCGGTGCGCGACCTGGGGACTGCGGCCGAGCAACGCGCCCTTCCCTTCTTCGGCAGCGCCGATGTGCTCGACCAGCAGCCGCTCCGCCGCAAGATCACCTTCGCGGGCGGGCGCTGGGAGCTTTCGGCCGTGCCGACGACCGGATGGAACGAAGCGCCGCCGAACCAGCTTCAGCTTCGCTTGATCATCATCGCGGCCGGCTGCGTCATCATCGTGCCGATCTTCCTCGCGACCCTGCTTCTTGGCGAGCGCACCCGCAATGTCAACGAACTCGAGGCCCGCGAAACGAAGCTGCTTGAACTCTCGCAGCGGCTGAACTTGGCGCTGGATTCTTCCAATATCGGCATCTGGGAACTGCAGGATCACGGCCACAGTCTTTACTGGGACACGCGCGCCTCGGGCCTTCATGGCCAGCCTGCCGGCGAAGGCAGCCATCCGCTTGAAAGCTGGCTCGAGGCAATCGTGGCGGCAGACCGGCCAATCGCCGAGACGCACTTTTTCAACTGCAGCCTGGCAGGCACGTCCTGCACGGCGCAGTACCGTATCAGGCTTTCAGACGGCCGCATCCGGTATCTGCGCTCGGTGGGCTCCTTCTACACGGATGCGGGCGGAACCGGCAGGACGATCGGCATCGTCGCGGACGTGACTGCAGACGCGGAGGCAGCCGATATGCTGCGCAAGGCAAAAGAAAACAGCGATATCAAGAATGCCGAGCTGGAACTGGCGCTGGACGAGCTCTCCCGCCGCGAGACGCAGCTTGCCGAACTTTCAACCCGACTCGATCTGGCGCTCGATTCTTATCAGTGCGGCATCTGGGAAACGACGCTCGGCACTGCCGGCTCGGTCTGGGACGAACGCATGCACGAGCTCTACGGGCTTGAACCACGGCAGGGATTCATGCCCCAGGATGTTTGGCTTTCCTGCATTCACCCGGAAGATCGTGGTTTTGCGCTGGAAAGCGCACGGCATTTCAAGCAGCTCGGCGACAAGCACACGCTCATTTGCCGCGTGCCGGCCGAGGACGGCAGCATTCGCTACGTCCGCTCGACCGGCAAGGTGCACCAGACGGCGACAGGTCAGCTGAAGCTCATTGGCGTCGCGCTCGACGTCACGGAAGATGCGCTGCTGACCGCCGAGCTGAAGGCAGCGAAGGACGAAGCGGTTGCCAAGAATATCGAGCTGGAACTTGCCAAGAATCGTATCGAGCACAATTCGCTGCATGATCCGCTGACGGCGCTGGCCAACCGCCGCAAGCTCGACATCGCGCTCGAAAACCTGACGGCCGGCAGCCGATCGCAGCGGCAGAAATTCGCAATCCTCCACATCGACCTCGACCGCTTCAAGCAGATCAACGACACGCTCGGCCATGCAGCCGGGGACGCGATGCTGGTGCATGCGTCGAAGGTTCTTTCGAAGAATGTCCGTGGCAGCGATGTCGTCGCGCGCATCGGCGGCGACGAGTTCGTCATCCTCGCACTCGATGCGAGCGACGAGGAGATGGCCGCGCTGGCGGGCCGGATCATCGAAGAAATGCGCCAGCCCGTCAATTTCCAGGGCTTCCCTTGCCGCTGCGGCGTTTCGATCGGCATCGCGCTTGCCAACGGCATCCATGTCGACGCGCGCAAGGTGCTGATCAACGCCGATATCGCCCTCTACCGCGCAAAGAGCCTGGGCCGGAACCGCTACGAATTCTTCAACCAGAACCTCCAGGCCGACATCATCAACAGCAAGCGCATCGCCGACGAGATCCTTGCCGGCATCGAGAATGGCGAATTCACCGCCTGGTACCAGCCGCAATTTTGCGCGCGGACAATGCGGCTCACCGGTGTCGAAGCGCTGGTGCGCTGGAACCACCCGGCCCGCGGCCTGCTGACGCCGGACAAGTTCCTGCGCATCGCCGACGAGATCAACGTGGTGCAGGCGCTGGACCGCATCGTTCTCGAAACCGCACTGAAGGACAAGATGCGCTGGGCAGCACTCGGCGTTTCAGTGCCGCAGGTCTCCGTCAATGTTTCAGCGCGGCGGCTGCACGATGGTAGCCTCTTCGAATCGCTGAGCGACCTGCAGATACGCCCGGGCGAGCTTTCATTCGAACTGGTGGAATCGATCTTCCTCGACGAAAGCGAGGATGTGGCGGCTCATAACCTCGACCGCATCAAGGCGCTCGGCATCGACATCGAAATCGACGATTTCGGCACCGGCCATACATCGATCGTCAGCCTGTTGAAGCTGAAGCCGAAACGGCTCAAGATCGACCGCCAGCTCGTCCAGCCGATCCTCAACTCTCCGCAGGAGCGCGCACTGGTAAGCTCGATCATCGACATCGCCCGCTCGCTCGGCGTCGAAACGGTGGCGGAAGGGATCGAGACGATCTCGCACGCCGATATGCTGCGCGATCTTGGCTGCGACCTGCTGCAGGGCTACGCCTTCTCCCGTCCCCTCTCCTTCGACGACTTCACGGCCGCCGCAGCCGATGGTGCGGCATGGCGGATCGCTTCCTGAGGGCTTTAAACAGCTGTTTGTGATTTGGTGCCGCTCTCCATCGCATGATTTGCCCCTCGCCCTAACGCTTCTCCCCGTAAACGGGGCGAGGGAACTTGCCATAGCGAGCGCCGAGATTTGAGGAAGGCTAGGGCATGCCCCCTTCTACCCGTCAGGGGATGAAGGGGCCGCGGCATTTCTCATTGCCGATGACGTCCAAAACCCGCATCGTTTGCAAATTGCGGAAACAGCATTTCTCCTTCAGGTGGATTTCGCGCAAAGAAAGGCTTTTGCCCCAACCTCTTTTTGGCCTATGAGTGTCGCGCATTTTGGAGAATGGCGCGGGTTGCCGCGCGTGGTCGGAACACATGTCGCACAATACATTCGGTCATCTCTTCCGCGTAACCACCTGGGGCGAGAGCCACGGCCCGGCGCTCGGCTGCGTCGTCGACGGCTGCCCTCCCGGCCTGCGCTTCAAGCTGGAAGACATTCAGGCCTGGCTCGACAAGCGCAAGCCCGGCCAGTCGCGTTTCGTGACGCAGCGCCGCGAGGCGGACCTGGTGAAGGTGCTGTCGGGCGTGATGCTGGATGCCGACGGCGAGACGATGACGACGACCGGAACGCCGATCGCGATGATGATCGAGAACACGGACCAGCGTTCCAAGGATTACGGCGAGATTGCCCGGCAATACCGCCCCGGCCACGCCGACTATACCTATGACGTCAAATACGGCATCCGCGACTATCGCGGTGGCGGCCGCTCCTCCGCTCGCGAGACCGCGGCACGTGTCGCCGCCGGCGGGATTGCCCGTCTCGTCGTGCCGAGCATGAGAGTTCACGGAGCTCTCGTACAGATCGGCAAGCACAAGATCAACCGCCAGAACTGGGATTGGGATCAGGTTAACCAGAATCCCTTCTTCTCGCCGGATGCTGAGATCGTCCCCGTATGGGAGGAATATCTTGACGGCATCCGCAAGAATGGCTCCTCAATCGGCGCCGTCGTCGAAGTCGTGGCTGAAGATGTTCCGGCCGGGCTCGGTGCGCCCATCTATGCCAAGCTCGACCAGGACATCGCCTCGCTGCTGATGTCGATCAATGCCGTGAAGGGCGTCGAGATAGGCAATGGATTCGGCGCCGCCGAGATCACCGGCGAAGAAAACGCCGACGAGATGCGCATGGGCAATGACGGCAAGCCGCTGTTTCTTTCCAACCACGCCGGCGGTATTTTAGGCGGCATATCGACCGGTCAGCCGGTGATCGCGCGGTTTGCGATCAAGCCGACTTCCTCCATCCTTACCGAGCGGCGCTCGATTGATGCCGGTGGCAACAATGTCGATATCCGCACCAAGGGCCGGCACGACCCCTGCGTCGGCATCCGGGCCGTGCCGATCGGCGAAGCCATGGTCGCCTGCGCCATCGCCGACCACTACCTCCGCGACCGCGGCCAGACCGGCCGGCTGAAATAGGAACTGTCCCCATGCCTTATGACCAGAAGCGTGTCGTCGATGCCATCCGGGCCTTCGAGGCCGGCGAAATCGTCGTCGTCATGGATGACGACGACCGGGAAAACGAAGGCGACCTGATCGTCGCCGCCGTCCATTGCACACCGGAAAAGATGGCCTTCATTGTCCGCCATACCTCCGGCATCGTCTGCACGCCAATGCCGAAAGAAGAGGCGAAGCGCCTGAACCTCAACGCCATGGTGGCCGAAAACGACTCCGCGCACACGACGGCGTTTACCGTGTCCGTCGATTTCAAGCACGGCACGACGACCGGCATTTCCGCCGACGACCGCACGCTGACGGTGCGCAATCTCGCCAATCCGAATGTCGGTGCAAGCGATTTCGTCCGGCCCGGCCACATCTTTCCACTCGTTGCCCGCGAAGGCGGCGTTCTGATGCGTTCCGGCCATACAGAAGCGGCCGTGGATCTCTGCAGGCTCGCCGGACTGCCGCTGATCGGCGTCATCAGCGAGCTCGTTAATGACGACGGCACGGTGACACGCGGGCCGCAGGTCATCGATTTTGCGGAAAAGCATGGCCTGAAGCTCGTCTCGGTCGCAGACCTCATCGCCTATCGCCAGCGCAAGGAAACGCTGATCGAACTCGGCGCCAGCTTCGATATCGAGACGCCGTTCGGCAAGGCCAAGGCGCACACCTACTCGCTCCCCTGGGATCCGATGCAGCACCTCGCCGTCGTCTTCGGCGATATACGCGACGGCATCGACATCCCCGTGCGCCTGCACCCGGAAAATGTCGCCGAGGACCTCTTCGGCAAGAAGAGCCCGGTCGACCACTATATGCAGAAAATCGCCGAGGAAGGCCGCGGCATCATCGTATACCTCCGTGAAGGCTCCGTGGGCGTGGGCCACTATGACAACGGCCGCAAGGCCCGCAGCCAGGGACGCGAAGCCCACGCCGAAGCCAAGAGCCGCGAAAGCGAATGGCTGGAAATCGGCTTGGGCGCGCAGATCCTGAAAGACCTCGGCGTCAGTTCGATCAGGCTGCTCACCAGCCGCGAGCGACACTATGTCGGCCTGGAGGGATTTGGAATCAAGATTTCAAAGACGGAGATTTGGTGAGAGGTTCCCTTCTGCCCGGAGGAGAAAGGCAGCCCGCCGGGCCGGATGAGAGGGGCGTTCCGACAATCGCGTGCCGAGCTAGGCTCCGGCACTTCTCCCCGCTGGGGAGAAGTGACACGCGGCTAACCCCTCCACCCCATGAGAAACACAACCTTCTCCACCCCTGCAAACTTCGCCACGCGCTCCAGTTCCGCTCGCAGCCTCTCCATCCGTCCCGCAGTAGCCTTCACGCCGGGCTCCAGCCATAGCCGCTTTACATCCAGCGTCCCCTTCTTGCGGTCGGCCTTCATGTCGATGCGGCCGATGAGTTTGTCACCTTCGAGCAGCGGAAAGACGTAATAGCCGTATTCGCGCTTCGGCTCAGGTACGAAAACCTCGATGCGGTAGAAGAAGCCGAACAGGCGTTCGGTGCGGTTGCGGTCGCGGATCGTCGGATCGAAGGGGCTCAAGACGCGAATGCGCGCCGGAGCCTCGAGATAGCCATCCAGCGTCGAAAGGAAATCCACAAAGGCCCAGGAGGGGCGCGGCTTGCCGCCGAGCGCCGGTTCGATCAGGATCTCGGTCAGTTCGTCGCGATGGGTTGAAACCCAGGCCTTGGCCTCGTCCGGCGACAGCAGATTCCAAAAGGCGGCGATTTCGCCGTGTGTCGCAAAACCGAGCCGTTTCAACGCGCTGCGGCACGCCCAATCGACAAACTCCTCCCGGCTTACTTCCGGATCGCGGAATTCGGCGGGGATGACACGCTCGGCCAGATCGTAGATCTTCTGGAAATTGGAGCGGCCGGCGATGGCGAACTTGCCGGTGTGCCAGAAATATTCGAGCGCGGTCTTGTTAGGATGCCAGTTCCACCAGCCGCCCGAGGTGTGTCCGTCGGCCTTGATCTCGCGCGCCATGATCGCGCCGTCGCGCGCCACGCGCTCGTAGGTCTCGTCGAAGGCATGCTCGAAACCCTCGCCGCGCCATTTGCGCCAGCGCTCGACGAGCACCTCTTCCTGGTGCCGGAATTTGTGCTTCCAGTATTTGAAGAAGGCGCTCGGCAGGATGGAGGCGTCGTGCGTCCAATGTTCGAACAGCGCGCCGTCCTTCTCCAGGAGCGCGGTCAGGTGTTCGCGTCTGTATGTCTGGTTGCGGGAAAAGAGGATCTGGTGATGCGCCCGCTCCACCGTCTGGATGCTGTCCACCTGCACGAAACCGATGTCATGGATCAGCTGCAGCAGCCCGGCCTTGGTGAGGGCGCGGTTCGGCGGAGAGCTGAGGCCCTGTTTGGCGAGGAAGACGCGGCGGGCATCACTGTTCGAAAAGAGATTCGTCATGGGCACATCATATTCGGGAAAATGTTCCTAGCCACCCGGTTTTGCACTTTTGACGCTGCGGCTATAGAAGCAGCATCGGATTGTGACAGGGGAATGATTTGGAGATCCGCTTCGAAGGGGCTGCAGTCACTTATGGCGCGCGCGAAGCGCTCTCGCCGCTGACCCTTACTCTCACGGAAAACCGCATCGGCGTCATCGGCCTCAACGGTTCGGGAAAGACCACTTTCGCGCGGCTGATCAATGGTCTGACGAAGCCGACAGCCGGACGCGTGATCGTCAATGGAAGGGATACGGCCGACTCCCATTCGGCCCTTCCGGATGTCGGTTTCATCTTCCAGCAGCCGCAGAACCAGATCATCCTGCCGATCGTGCGCGACGACATTGCCTTCGGATTGAAGGGCCGCGGCTTCTCGAAGGCCGAGATCGAGGCGAAGGTTGAAGCTGCACTCGGCCGCTTCGATGCCGCCCATCTGGCAGCGCGCCGGGCGCATGAGCTTTCTGGCGGCGAGTTGCAGATCGCCGCCCTCTGCGCGGTTCTGGTAACCGGCCCGGATATCCTGATCCTCGACGAGCCGACGAACCAGCTCGATCTCAAGAATCGCGCATTGGTGCAGAAGATCATCGAGGGCCTGCCTGAAAACGCCATCGTGATCAGCCATGATCTGGAACTGGTCGCGGATTTCGGCCGCGTCCTGCTCTTCCACGAGGGCAGGCTTGCCGCCGATGCGCCGGCGGCCGAGGCAATCGCGCGCTACCGGGAGATTACCGCCTGATGCAATCGCTTTATGTCGAGGGAACCAGCATCATGCACCGGCTTCCGGCGCGCTCGAAGCTGCTTGTTCTCGCGATCCTCGGCGTCATTCTCTTCACCACCCGCAACATTCCGCTGCTTTCGCTCGGCGTGCTGATAACAGCGGCCGTCTATTTCAGCCTCGGCCTGCCTTTCGGGCAGGCGATTGCACGGCTGAAGCCCGTGCTGCTGACGATCCTCGTCGTGGCCCTTTTCAGCCTCGCCTTCAATCCCTGGCATGGCGCGGTCGAGGCGCTGCTGCGGCTGACGGCGCTGATGCTCTTTGCGGCGGCGGTGACGGCAACAACGACGATCAGCGAGTTCATCGACGAGATCACGCTGCTTGCCCGCCCATTGGAGCGGGCCGGCCTGGTGGCGGCGAACGATGTCGGACTTGCGGTCGGTCTCGTCGTCCGTTTCGTGCCGGAAATCCTTGGCCGCTACCAGGCGATCAAGGAGGCGCATGCAGCCCGCGGCATTAAGGTGCGGCCCGTCACGGTGCTTGCGCCGTTGATCATCCTCACGCTTAGAGATGCGGATAATATTGCCGCAGCGATTGACGCGCGCGGCGTTCGGCGGCATGTGAGTTAACATTCTGTAAACACGGAGCCCATGATGAGCACCCGCGACCTCGTTCTCTCAGCCCTCTTTGCCGCAATCATCGTGGCGCTCGGCATTCTGCCGCCGATCACGCTCGGCTTCATTCCGGTGCCGATCACCGCGCAGTCGCTTGGCGTCATGATGGCAGGTGTCGTGCTCGGCGCGCGCCGCGGCGCGATCGCCGTGCTGATCGTGCTTGTTCTTGTTGCGATCGGCCTTCCGGTGCTTTCAGGCGGTCGCGGCGGCCTTGCGGCATTTGCCGCACCGACGACCGGCTTCCTCATCGGCTGGCTCTTTGCCGCCTTCGTCACCGGCTATGTCGCCGAGCGCCTGGTGAAGGCCGAGCAGTCCGGCCTCGTGCAGACGGTCGGCTTCTTCCTCGCATCCGCGATCGGCGGCATCGTCGTTCTCTATGCTTTCGGGATCGCCTATCTCGTGGTCGCTGCCGGCGTCGGCCTGCAACAGGCGTTCGTCGGCTCGATGGCCTTCGTCCCCGGCGATGTCATCAAGGCGTTCGTCGCAGCGCTCGCCGGCCGCGCCGTCATGGTCGGTTATCCGCTGCTGCCTGCACGGGCTTAGGATCAGAGCCTAATCAACGAAGGTGTAAAGCCAGTCGCGCGTTTCTTCAGGCAGCGCGGCCGGCGACAGGTCTTCGCGATTGCGCGCCTGCCAGATGATCTCGACCTCGGCGGCGCGTTCGCCTTCCGCCTCGACGGCAATCAGAAAGCCGACGGATCGAACGCCGATCTTGTCGACCGCAGTCGTGAATTCCATCAGTTCGTCGTAGTGCAAGGGCCGGTGCAGGATGCAGGAAATCTTGCTTGCAGTATAAATTGGCTCGCCTTCCACTTCCGGCCGCGTCAGCCAGAAATTTGCAAGTACGGATTCGGCATAGGAAATATAGGACGAGATGAACATCTCACCATGCATGTCGACATCCCGAAACGGCACACGTATTTCCGCTACGTTCGCGCGCGCTGATTTTGCCATCTGCCTGCCTATCCTCACTTCCCCGCTGAAAGACTAATGGCGACACAGGCCGAAGTAAACGGTGGAGCTCACATGGGCACGACACCGCGCGTATGTTGAAATTGCCGGTATTCGCACCATCTGCTGTGGATCATGACTGGGGCAAGCGATAAGAGTATCCGCATGAGCACCCGCCTTTACGAACACCCGATCTTTCTCGAACATGTCACGCCCGCGGGCCATCCCGAGCGGCCGGACCGGATGCGGGCAATCAACGTCGCGCTCGGCCATCCGAATTTCGAGCGGCTGGAGCGCAAGGAGGCGCCGCAGGCGAACGAAGAGGCCGTGCTGCTTGCCCATCCCGAGGAACATCTGCGCGCCGTCATGCGCCAGATTCCCGAAGAAGACGGCGAGATCAACCAGATCGAGGCCGATACCTATGCGAGCCCGAAGAGCCTGCAGGCGGCGCTGACGGGCGTCGGTGCGGCCATGGCTGCGGTGGATGACGTCTTCACCGGCAAGGCCGACAATGTCTTCGTCGCCGCCCGCCCGCCGGGGCATCACGCGGAGAAGATGACGGCGATGGGTTTCTGCTTCTTCAACAATGCGGCGATCGCCGCGCGCCATGCCCAGAGGCGCCATGGCGCCGAGCGTGTCGCGATCGTCGATTGGGACGTACACCACGGCAACGGCACGCAGGACATCTTCTGGGACGACGCCTCCGTGCTCTTCTGCTCGACGCATCAGATGCCGCTCTATCCGGGATCGGGAGCGAAGGACGAAAGCGGCAAGCACGGCACGATCATCAATGCGCCGCTTTCGCCGAATGTCGGCAGCGATCATTTCCGCGAGGCATTCAAATCGCGCGTGCTGCCGGCGCTGGTCGATTTCCGGCCGGACCTCATCATCATCTCTGCCGGCTTCGACGCGCATCACCGCGATCCCTTGGCGCAGATCAATCTCGTCGGCGAGGATTTCGACTGGGCGACCGGAAGATTGCTGGAGATAGCCGACAAAAGCGCCTCCAACCGGGTCGTCAGCCTGCTGGAAGGCGGCTATGATCTGGAAGGGCTTGCCGAATCGGCAGGCTTGCATGTGCTTCGATTGATGAAGGGTTGAGTATGACTGACAGCGCCAAGCCGGAGGTTTCCGGTCTTTCCTTCGAAAAGGCGGTTGCCGAACTCGAAAGCATCGTGGCCCGCCTGGAGCGCGGCGACGTGGCGCTCGATGAATCCATCGAGATCTACGAGCGCGGCGAAGCGCTGAAGAAGCATTGTGAGACGCTGCTTTCGGCCGCCGAAAACCGCATCGAGAAGATCCGGCTCGACCGCGCCGGCAAACCGCAGGGCACGGAGCCGCTGGACGGGGCGTGAGCCCGTAAAACATTCTCCCAAGACTTCTGGCCGGAAGCAAAATCGTCAGTCTAACACCCCCACCAACAGCAGAGGGAACAGTTCAGAATGACGGATAGGCTGAAGAGCAAGGTTGCCATCATCTCGGGCGGTGCGACGGGCATGGGCGGCGCAGCGTCAAAGCTGTTTGCGGCCGAAGGCGCTCGTGTCGCGATCATAGACCGCAATGGCGAGGCGGCGGCGCAGACCGCCACGGCCATCCGGGATGCCGGCGGCGAAGCGGATTTCTGGATTGCCGACGTTTCCGACGAGAAAGCGGTGAACACGGCCGTTGCCGGTATCGAGGAGCGCTATGGCGCCGTTACCGTGCTCTTCAATCATGCAGGCACCATCGTCATCAAGCCGTTCCTGGAAACGACGCTTGAGGAATGGGATTGGCTGCATGCCGTCAACGTGCGCTCGATGTTCCTGATGACAAAGGCCGTGTTGCCGAAGATGATTTCGGCAGGCGGCGGATCGATCGTCTGTACCTCGTCCATCTCCGCCGTTGCCGCGACGCCGATGGAAGTGCTCTATGACACGACCAAGGGTGCAGTGCATATGTTCGCGCGCGCGATTGCGGTGGAATTCCGCGACCGCAACATCCGCTGCAATGCCGTCTGCCCCGGCTTCATCCGCACGCCGCACGGCCTTCGTGAGGTGGCCGACTTACAGGCCTTTGGGGTCGATGTTTCCGACGCCGCGATTGCTGCGCAGCAGGGGAGGATCGGTGAGCCGGAAGATGTGGCGAGGGCGGCGCTCTATTTGGCGAGCGACGAATCCAGCTTCGTCAACGGCGCCCATCTCTTCGTCGATAACGGCTTCACAGCCATCTGACGAACATGAACCCTTTCGCGGCGGCCCTCCAGGCGCTATTGCTGGTCGCGCCCTCGTGCTCGGAGAACCGCCATGTCCTTCTTCCCCGGTAAAGACCCGCTGCCCGGTGACGCCTTCGCCTGCGACGCCATCGAGAATCTGATCATTCCGCGCACCAGCGATATCGGCGGTTTTCAGGTGCGGCGGGCGCTCCCGACGCGGCAGCGGCGGCTGGTGGGGCCGTTCATCTTCTTCGACCGGATGGGACCGGCGATTCTGAAGCCCGGCGAGGCGCTGGATGTGAAGCCGCATCCGCATATCGGATTGTCGACAGTCACCTACCTTTTCGATGGCGAAATCCGGCATATGGACAGTCTTGGTACCGAGAAGGTGATACGGCCCGGCGACATCAACCTGATGACGGCCGGACGCGGCATCGTGCATTCGGAGCGCACGCCCGACAATCTGCGTGGTCACCCGCTGCTGATGTCGGGCCTGCAGACCTGGCTGGCACTGCCGGACGACAAGGAAGAAATCGACCCCTCCTTTGCCCATACGGAAAAAAGCGAGATGCCGCTGATCGATGAACGTGGCGTCAGAGGACGCGTCGTCATCGGCTCCTTCGAAGGCATGGCCTCGCCGGTCAAGGTGTTTTCGGACACGCTCTATGCCGACCTCGATATTGAACCAGGCGCCAGGTTCCCCTTCGGCGTGGCCCATGAAGAGCGCGCAGCCTATGTGCTTTCGGGCGAAGTCATCATCGCCGGCGACCGCTTTGCCGCAGATCAGCTGCTCGTCTTCCGGCCAGGCGACGCGATCACCCTTGAGGCAGGTCCTGCGGGCTGTCATCTGATGCTCTTTGGGGGTGCGGCGCTGAATTCGAAGCGGTACATCTGGTGGAACTTCGTTTCCTCCTCCAAGGAGCGTATCGAGAAGGCGAAGGAGGAATGGCGCACCGGCCGCTTCGACATCGTTCCGGGCGACGAAGAGGAATTCGTGCCTTTGCCTGAAGGATGAACTCCTTTAGAATTATGGGGTTGCGGTTCTTGAAATGCACTTGTTTTGCCGCAATCTAATCGAATAAGCAAAGCAAGAACCATAAGAAAGAGCTCCCGCCCGTGACACATCAGCCGAAAACCCCGCTGCTCGACCAGGTCAAATATCCCGCCGACCTGCGCAAGCTCGAGGATCGTGACCTGCCCAAGCTTGCGCGCGAAGTCCGAGACGAGATGATCGATGCGGTCTCGCGCACCGGCGGACATCTGGGCGCGGGTCTCGGCGTCGTCGAACTGACGATCGCCATCCACAGCGTCTTCGATACGCCCGAGGACCGGTTGATCTTCGACGTCGGCCACCAGTGTTATCCGCACAAGATTCTTACCGGCCGCCGCGAGCGGATCCGCACGCTGCGTCAGGAAGGCGGCCTTTCCGGGTTCACGCGGCGCGCCGAGAGCGAATACGATCCCTTCGGGGCGGCGCACTCATCGACCTCGATTTCCGCGGGTCTCGGCATGGCGGTCGCCGCAGAACTCAGCAAGACAGACCGGCGCGTGATTGCCGTCATCGGCGACGGCGCCATGTCGGCCGGCATGGCTTACGAGGCGCTGAACAATGCCGGCGCGCTCGATGCGCGGCTCATCGTCATCCTCAATGACAACGATATGTCGATTGCCCCGCCAACGGGTGCCATGAGCGCCTATCTCGCCCGCCTCGCCTCCGGACGGACCTATATGGGCTTTCGCGATTTCGGCAAGAAACTGACGGCTTATCTCGGCAAGAAAGTTGACCGGGCGCTCACCCGCGCCGTCGAGCATGCGCGAGGCTACGTCACCGGCGGCACCATGTTCGAGGAAATGGGCTTCTACCATATCGGCCCGATCGATGGTCATTCCTTCGAGCATCTGCTCCCAGTTCTGCGCAATGTGCGCGACAACGCCGAAGGCCCGGTGCTGATCCACGTCGTCACGCAGAAGGGCAAGGGTTATCCGCCTGCCGAAGCTGCCGCCGACAAGTACCACGGCGTCAACAAGTTCGACGTCATCACCGGGGCGCAGGCCAAGGTGAAGCCGAACGCGCCGAGCTATACGAGCGTCTTCGCCGAGGCGCTGGTGCAGGAGGCAACGCTCGACGACAAGATCGTCGGCATCACGGCGGCCATGCCGAACGGCACTGGCCTGGACAAGCTTGCCGAAGTCTTCCCTGCCCGCTGTTTCGATGTCGGCATCGCCGAGCAGCATGCCGTCACCTTCGCGGCCGGCCTCGCCACCGAGGGTTACAAGCCGTTTGCGGCGCTCTATTCCACCTTCTTGCAGCGCGCCTACGACCAAGTCGTCCACGATGTCGCAATCCAGGGCCTGCCGGTGCCGTTTCCCGATCGACCGCGCTGGTTTCGTCGGCGCCGACGGCCCGACGCATGCGGGCTCGTTCGACACGACATTCCTTGCGACGCTTCCCGGATTCGTCGTCATGGCTGCGGCCGACGAGGCGGAACTGAAGCACATGGTGCGCACGGCGGCGGCTTATGACGCCGGCCCGATTTCATTCCGTTATCCGCGCGGCGAAGGAGTCGGCGTCGAAATGCCGGCGCGCGGCGAAATCCTGCAGATCGGCAAGGGCCGCATTGTCAAGGAAGGCACCAAGGTTGCGCTACTCTCCTTCGGCTCGCGGCTCGCGGACTGCCTGCTTGCGGCCGAAGATCTTGAGGCTGCCGGCCTTTCGACCACGGTTGCCGATGCGCGCTTCGCCAAGCCGCTGGACCACGGCCTGATCCGCCAGCTCGCCCGCCACCACGAAATGCTGATCACCGTCGAAGAAGGCGCCATCGGCGGCTTTGGCAGTCATGTGCTGCATTTCCTCGCGATGGAAGGCCTGCTCGAAAGCGGCCTGAAGGTCCGCTCGCTCACCATGCCCGATATCTGGATGGAGCAGGCGAAACCAGAGGTGATGAACGCCCATGCCGGCCTCGACCGCGCAGGCATCGTTTCAACCGTCTTCCGGACACTCGGCCACGGCGCGGCCGTGGGGGTTGCGGGCTGACGCCATCCGGAGCCTTCGGCAGCGCGCAGGCGCCCCAAAGCTACCAAGCTATTTCTTCCGTCCGGTATGCGGCCGCACCGAGGCGGCGGCAGGTCAGTCGCAGGAAGCAGTGCGGCGACGCCGCATCTTATCGACGCAGGCGTCCGATTGCAGTCCACACGCCGGAGGATGCGGAGGTCCTGGCACCGCTTTTTCGAAGGCGAGATCCTGTACCGGCTGCTGAGCGGGCCGCAGGCGGGTCTGCTTGAGCAGATCGCCAATGGCGAAAGCCGACTGAACCAGATCGGCTGGGCAATCGATTTCGTGCGCAGATCAGGCGCAGGAGGCGCCGCGCCTCATGGTCGTGGAAGGCATGACGGCGGCAAAGCGGGATTTCGCGTCGGCTACGACAGCCCATCCCAGTTCAGCGGCGACGATGTCCGGTTCCCCGATATGCCGCCGAAACGCAACGTCGAGCGGATGCGCGGCATCAACGGCATTTAGCACGCAACAACGACAAGGGCGGCCAAACCGACCGCCCCTCTTATATGCCAGATCGATCAGCGATCTCAGAATTCCGTCCAATCGTCTTGGACGGCTGCGGCGGTTGCCGCCTTGCCGCGGAAGGCGCTGGCGAGCTTGTTGGTCAGCGCGCGGGCGGGCGATGCAACAGGGCGGGCGCCGGATTGCGCGGCAATCGCACGGGGCGCGGCCGGTGCGGCCTGGCCGAGCTTGAACTGTTGCAGCAAGGCGTCCAGCGCGTTGGCTTCCTGAGCCAGCGCATGGCTTGCCGCCGTTTGCTCTTCGACCATGGCAGCATTCTGCTGCGTGCCCTGATCCATATTGTTGACGGCGGTGTTGATCTCCTGCAGGCCGATCGACTGTTCGCGCGTCGCGGTGACGATCGCGCCGATATGGCGGTTTATCTCCTGGACCTCGCTCACGATCTCGGCAAGCGCTTTGCCGGTTTCACCGACAAGCGAGACGCCGGTGTTGACATGGTCGCCTGAGGTCGTGATCAGCGCCTTGATCTCCTTGGCGGCGTTGGCGGAGCGCTGGGCCAGTTCCCGCACCTCCTGGGCGACGACGGCAAAGCCCTTGCCCGCATCGCCTGCACGGGCGGCCTCGACGCCCGCGTTCAAGGCAAGCAGGTTCGTCTGGAAGGCGATGTCGTCGATGACGCCGATGATGTTGCTGATCTCGCCCGAGGACTTCTCGATCTGCTGCATGGCGGTGACGGCCTTGCGGACAACATCGCCGGAGCGCTCGGCACCGAGACGCGCACGCTCGACCAGATGGCCGACATCTTCGGCGCGCTTGGCGCTGTCGCGGACCGTCGTCGTGACCTCTTCGAGAGCTGCGGCGGTTTCCTCAACGGCAGCAGCCTGCTGTTCGGTGCGGCGCGCGAGGTCGTCGGCTGCAGAGCGGATTTCGCCGGCGCCGGCATTGATCGCCGAGGCATTGCGGCCAACCGCCTGGAGTGCCGACTGAAGCTTTTCAGCGGCGTGGTTGAAGTCGTTTCGCAGGCTGTCGAAGTGAGCGGAGAAGGGCGTTGCGATCCGGCTTGCGACATCGCCGTTGGCGAGGTTCGAAAGACCGCCCGCCAGACTGTCGATCGCAAAGCGGATCTCGGCTGCCTCGCGGGCCTTCTCCTCGTCGGAGAGCTGGCGCTGGCGCTCGGCCTCGTCGCGCATGCGGTCCGTCTCGCCGGAAAGGCGCTGCTTTTCGATTGCGGCCTCCTTGAAGACCAGCACCGATTTCGCCATCAGGCCGACTTCGTCGCCGCGGTCGAGCGCCGGCACGTCGATATCGTTGTGGCCAGCTGCCAAACGGCCCATGGCGACGGTCATGCCGACGATCGGCTGCGCGATGGTACGTGATAGAAGCCAGGCGAGCATGGCCGCGGCAAGCGATGCAGCGATGCCACCGACGATCAGCGTGAAGGTCAGATCCTTGTTGGCGTCGAGCTGGGTTGTGGCAAAGGCCGCCGACTTTTCACGGGCGACAGCCTTGATCTTGGCGGAGGCCTGACGGAAGCCGTCGAGTTGTCCTTTCGTGGCGTTCACACCGATCTTGACGACGTCTGCGATCGGCGTCTCGGTTTCCTTGCGGGCCTTGGCCTGCGGTTCGGCAAGTTCGTGGAAATAGAGATCGGCCGCCTTCTGCATGCCGTCGATCATCCCGATCAGTTCCGCCTCGCCTGCAGCTGTCTGCTTGGCGGCAGCAATCGCCTTCAGCATGCGTTCGCGATTGGCGAAGATATCGCCATAGGTGCTGTCGCTGCGGAAGAGGATGAAGCCCCGCAGGTTGACGGCCTGCTCCAGCATCGCCTGCAGCGCGTCGTCGATGTGATTGACGAGGAGCTCCGATTTCTCCTGTTCGGCGGCAGCAGCGGCCGAGGCGTTCGCCTTGCTGTACACATGGGCTGAGACGGAAATGAAGATGAGAATCAGCGCTGCAAAGGTTGCGGCAAGCTTTCCCTTCAAGGACATGTTGGCGAACACCGGTCAACTCTCCTGACAAAAACGGCGAAACAAGCCGCGCGAGACGCAGCGGCAGAGCGAATAAAACTAAATCATGATCTGCAGGTGGAGGTTATGATGCCATCATGGCAGGGAACGGCCCGGGCGGACCGCTGCAATCACCGCGACGCTACGGGCACCGGATTTAAATTTACTTAATCTGTCCTGTCCAAAATTTGGGAGAGGAATTGTTTCCACGCGCGTCGCATTTCCTCGAAAGCCCTCATCTCATCTGCGGCGACGGCAACAAAAGGCTTGCAAGCAGCGGATTTGCCGGTCATGCACAGCCGATGTCCGATCAGAATACCCAGCGCCTCGACCAGCTTCTCGTGAGCCTCGGCCTTTTTTCCAGCCGCTCGCGGGCACGCGATGCCGTCAGCCGTGGCACAGTGAAGGTCGGCGGCGCTGTCGTGACAAAGCCGGGCGCTCTCTTTGCCGAGGACGTCGAAATCGAGGTCGATGATCCGGCGCAGGATTACGTCTCCCGTGCCGCGCTCAAGCTCATTGCGGCGCTCGATCATTTCCATCTCTATCCGGCGGGCCACCACTGTCTCGACATCGGCGCTTCGACGGGCGGCTTCACGGAAGTGCTGCTGGAGCGCGGCGCGGCCCATGTGACCGCCATCGATGTCGGCCACGGGCAGATGCATCCGCGCATCGCAGGCGATCCGCGGGTCACGAATATCGAGGGGCTGAACGCCCGCAATTTGACGGCAGAGGATATCGGCCGGCCAACAACCTTCGTCGTGTCGGATGTTTCGTTCATTTCGCTGAAGCTGGCGCTGGCGCCTGCGTTGCAGATCGCCGAGCCTGGCGCCATTGCAGCGCTTTTGGTAAAGCCGCAATTCGAAGCCGGGCGCGAAGCGATCGGCAAGGGCGGACTGTTGAAGGACCCTTCCTCCGCGCCCGTGGTCGCGGCGGAGCTCGAGCGCTGGTTCGCCGAGGACATGGGCTGGAAGAGCCTCGGGCTCATCGCTTCGCCGATCGCCGGCGGCGACGGCAATCAGGAATTTCTACTCGCAGGAACGAAGCCGTGAGCACCGAAACAGTCACCATCCAGAAACTCGGCGGCCAGGGCGACGGCATTGCCGACGGCGCGGATGGCCCGATCTACGTGCCCTTCTCGCTGCCCGGCGAAAGCGTGGCGATCGCGCGCGTCAAGAACCACGGCACGATCATGTCGATTGCCAAGCCCTCTGCCGACCGGCAGGAGCCGCCCTGCCGCCATTTCGGCCCGGACGGCGTCAACGGAACTTGTGGCGGCTGCACGCTGCAGCACATGGCGGATCAACCCTACCGGACCTTCAAGCGGCAGTTGGTGATCGACGCACTGAAATCGAAGGGCATATCGGCCGAGGTCGGCGAACTCGTCCCGGCACATCCCGGCGAGCGGCGGCGCGTCGTCTTTGCGGCACGCAAGACCGAGAAGGATATGCTGATCGGCTTCAACCAGGCCGAAAGCCACCATATCGTTGCGATCGAAGAATGTCCCATCTCGTCGGCAGCGATCCTTGCACGGCTGCCGGCGATCAAGGCAATTGGCGCAGCGCTTGCCACCAGCGCCGAGGCCTTTCGCATTTCGGTTCTCGAATTACTTTCCGGGCTCGATCTCGCCGTCGACGGGATCAAGAAAATGCCGGACCCGCAGCGGCGCAAGGCGATTGAAACCGTGCTTGGCCTTCGCGGCATCGCGCGCGTTTCGCTGAATGGCGAAATCCTGGTCGAGCCCTCCAAGCCGATCGTCGACTTCGGCGGTGTGCAGGTCTCGCCGCCGGCTGGCAGCTTCACCCAGGCGACGAAGCCAGCCGAAGAGACGATGGCCGAGCTGGTGCTTGCCCATGTCGGCAGGGCAAAGCGCATCGCCGATCTCTTTGCGGGCGCCGGCACTTTCTCTCTTCGGCTTGCCCGGATCGGACGCGTGCATGCCGTCGAAGGCGAGGAGAAGGCGCTCGCCGCCCTCGACCAGGCGGCGCGCAAGACACAAGGGCTGAAGCCGGTCAGCGTCGAGAAGCGCGACCTCTTCCGCCGCCCGCTGATGACGTCCGAACTGAAAGTCTATGACGCGGTAGTCTTCGATCCGCCTCGCGCCGGAGCGGAGTTCCAGTGCCGCGAGCTCGCCCGTTCGACAGTGAAGAAGATCGCCGCCGTCAGCTGCAATCCGCTGACACTGGCGCGCGACCTCACCATTCTCATCGAGGGCGGTTACCGGATCACCGGCGTCACGCCGATTGACCAGTTTCTCTGGACCTCGCATGTCGAGGTGGTGGCGACGCTGGAAAAATAGGCCACAGGCTCTCGCTGAGCCGCCATTGCGATCCAGCGCGCGAACGAAAATGCCCGCACCAACGCGGGCATTTTTGGTTTGAAGCGGCAGGGATCAGGCGGCGCGGCGGCTAGCCGAAGCCGTCATTGCATGCGCCCCGGATTGTAGGTTGAACTGCGCCAGAAGCTGCATCAGCTTTGCGGCCTCGGTTGCGAGGCCGTGGCTTGCCGCTGTCTGCTCTTCGACCATTGCAGCGTTCTGCTGTGTGCCCTGATCCATTGTGTTGACGGCCATATTGATCTCGTGGAGGCCGGTCGATTGCTCACGGGTGGCCGTGACAATCGCACCGACATGGCGGCTGATTTCCTGCACCTGCAGGACGATCCCCTCCAGTGCTTTGCCGGTATCGCCGACCAGCGTCACACCGGAGCGAACCTGGAAATTCGAGGCCGTGATCAGGCTCTCGATCTCCTTGGCCGCCTTGGCGGAACGCTGCGCCAGTTCCCGAACTTCCTGCGCGACGACGGCAAAGCCCTTGCCTGCCTCGCCGGCACGTGCGGCTTCGACACCGGCATTGAGCGCCAGAAGGTTCGTCTGGAACGCGATATCGTCGATGACGCTGATGATGTTCGAAATCTGCTCGGACGACTGCTCGATGCCGTTCATCGCATTGACCGCCTTGCGGACGATCTCGCCGGATTCTTCGGCGCCGGCGCGTGTGCGGTTGACGAGATTGCCTGCTTCCTCGGCGCGGCGGGCGGTGTCCTTGACGGTGGTCGTGATCTCCTCGAGTGCTGCGGCAGTCTCTTCGACTGACGCTGCCTGCTGCTCCGTGCGGCGGGCGAGACCATCGGCAGCCGTGCGGATCTCCGACGCACCGGCATCGATCGCATGCGCGTTGCGGCCGACGGTCTGGAGTGCCGCGTGCAGCTTGCCGACGGCCGTGTTGTAGTCGCTGCGGAGACGGTCGAGATGCACGGCGAACGGCGTTTCGATGCGGTGGGCGAGATTACCCTCCGAAAGCGCTCCGAGCGCACCCGCCAGCGCATCGACGGCGGTACGGATTTCCGCCGCCTCCAGCGCTTTTTGCGCTTCGCGATCCTGACGCTCGCGCTCGGTCAGTGCGCGGCTGGTCTCGGCCTCTCCTTCCAGGCGCTCGCGGTCGATTGCGTTGTTCTTGAAGACGGCGACCGCTTCGGCCATCGAGCCGATCTGATCGCGGCGTTCCTCACCGGGAATGGCGGCGGAGAGATTGCCGGCTGCCAGGTTCTGCATCGCAGCCGTCATGGCGGTGACCGGGCGGATGACGAGACCGTGCAGCAGCCAAGCCATGGCGACGATCATCAGGCCAACGGCGAGAAGCGTGGCGATGGTCGCCGCGATGCGGAATTCGTTCAGGGACGCGAAGGCCTTGTCGCCGTCAACGACGAAGCCGAGATGCCACTCGACCGTCGGCAGACCGTCAACCGGCAGGAAGCTGACGAGAACCGGCTTGCCGTCGAATACGCTCTCGACCAGGCCGGGACCGATCGACGGCGTCGCGTTCGGGAAGGCATCGGCAAGCGTCTTGGTAACAAGCTTGGCATCCGGATGGATGAGAATCTGGCCGCTCTTGTTGACCAGGAAAGCCATGCCCTGGCCGCCGAGATCGATCTCCTTGATCATCGTCACCATGGTATCGAGCGAGAAATCGCTGCCGACCACGCCGGCGAGCTTGCCGTCGCGCTTGACCGGAACGGCAGCGCTGATGATGAGATCGCCGCTCGAGGCGTCGGTGTAGGGCTCGGTCAGAACGGGCGCATCGGCCTTGACAGCGTCCTGATACCACGGGCGCTTGCGCGGATCGTAGTCCGCCGGGAGCGGCAGGTCCGGCCAGGACGTGAAGACGCCCTGTTCGTCGCCGAGATAGGTACTGACGAACTGCTTCGTTAGGACGTCGTTCTGCAGCACGCTGACAACGCCGGCGCGATCGGCAGCCTTTGCGGAGGCGTTCGCGACCATCGCGGTCAGCGTGACGCGACCGTTCATCCAGTTGGCAAGGCTGCGTGCAGCCTGCTCGCCGGAAGACTGGATATTCGCTTCGATCGAGGCCGTCGTGACGCTGCGCTGCACCGAATTGATATAAGAGGAAAAGGCGACAAAGGCCGCGAGAACGACGGCAGACGCGGCGACAAGGATGCGCGTCATCAAATTCGTCTTCTTTTTCAAGATGCGTTCCTTTCGGATCGTCTGCCGTCCCGTCGGCGCGCAGGAACGCGGGGCGGGAGCGCGGAACGGGCAGAGGGCTCATGGAGACAAGGATGCGCAAAGCGCCTCATGCGCCCGGACGACCGAATGGAATCAGCTCGTCACCCCCTGATTATTAGGGGTTACTTAAAACAGGCTTAAAATTTCGCAAAAATCCTGTGCCCCGCATCAGCGGCGCATGAAGGCCTCGAAAGCCGCACGGGCTTCCGCGCTCTTCAACTGTGCGGCAAAATGCCGGGCCTCGTCATCGATGCGCGCAATGATCTCGGCACGGTCGCCGCGGATGAGATCACGAGCAATCTTCAAGGCTTCCGGCGGCTTGGCGGCGAGTTTTGCGGCGGCAGCAAGGGTTAGGGGCTCAACGTCCGGCGCGGAGCAAACCTTCCAGACCAGCCCGGCATCCTTTGCCTCCTGCGCGGAGAATGCTTCACCTGCAGCAAGCAGGGCGAAGGCGCGCTGATGACCCATGATGCGCGGCGCAAGCAAGCTGGAGGCAGCTTCCGGAACGAGCGCCAGATCGACGAAAGGTGTGCGAAACTGGCTGCGGTCGGAGGCGACCGTCAAATCGCAATGCATGTGCATCGTCGTGCCGATGCCGATCGCCAGCCCATCGACGCCGGAAACCAGCGGCTTTTCGGCATTGACGAGCGCATTGAGGAAATCGAGAAGCTCCCGGCCAAGGGAGCCACCCATCGCCGCCGCAAGGAAGTCGCCGATATCGTTACCTGCGGAAAAAGCGCCTTCCGTGCCGAGGAAGACCGTCGCCCGGATGGCGATGTCCTCATTCGCGACCTTCAGCGCTTCGGTCATCCGCACATACATGGCGCGGGTGATCGCGTTCTTCTTTTCCGGGCGGTTGAAGCGAATGATCTGTACGCCGGGATGGGCAGCGGATTGTTCGACGATGATGTGGTCGGACATGATGATCCTCAGGCAAGAGCAATGCGGGCAGCGGCGAGACTATCTGCGCCGTTGATGACGCGATCCTTCAAGGCTGCGGTTTCCGACAACAGATTTTCGGCGGCAAAGCGGCAAAGCGCAATGCGGCTTTCCTCCGCACCGTCAGATACCCTGGCAAGCCCGCCTTTGGCGAGGTAGGAGCCGGTCAGGGCGAGCCCGAAGAGGCGCTGATAGGGCGTCGCTCCCGAAAGGGCATCGGCCACCTTGCCATCTGCCTGCACCTTCAAAAGCCAGCCGGTTGCCTGTTCGAGATCGGCGATGGCCGAATCAAGCCGCGCTGCCGTTTCGCCAAAGCCATCGAGATTGGAACTGCGCACCTGATCGGCGATATCGCGAAGTTCGGCGAGGAAGCCTTTCACGTGATCGCCGTTCGAAAGCGGCAGCTTGCGGCTGACGAGATCGATCGCCTGGATACCGTTGGTGCCTTCGTAGATCGGCGCGATCCGAGCGTCGCGCAGGAAGCGCGCAGCGCCCGTCTCCTCGATGAAGCCCATGCCGCCATGGACCTGAATGCCGAGCGAGGCGACCTCGACGCCCGCATCGGTCGAGAAGGACTTGGCGATCGGCGTTAGAAGCGCAGCGCGTTCCTGCCAATGCTGCTTGTCTCCACTGGCGCGATGCGACATGTCGATCGCGTGAGCGCAGGCATAGGAAATGGCGCGGGAGCCTTGCGTCAGCGCCTTCATCGTCAGCAGCATGCGGGCAACGTCGGGATGTTCGATGATCGGGCTCATGCCGCTGCCGTTCCAGCCGGGCGCCCTGCCCTGCGTGCGCTCCATGGCATAGGCTATCGCCTTCTGCGTTGCGGCTTCGGCGATCGCGACACCCTGCATGCCCACCGTCAGGCGGGCGTTGTTCATCATCGTGAACATGCAGTTGAGACCCTTGTTCTCCTCGCCCACGAGCCAGCCGACCGCCCCCTTCTCGCCGCCGAACCTGCCGTCGCCATAAATCATCGTGCAGGTGGGCGATCCGTGGATGCCCATCTTGTGTTCCAGGGAATGGCAAAAGACGTCGTTGCGGCGACCAAGCGAGCCATCGTCGTTGACAAGGAACTTCGGCACGAGGAACAGCGAAATGCCGCGCGTGCCGGCCGGTGCATCAGGCAGGCGGGCGAGGACGAGATGAATGATGTTGTCCGTAGCGTCGTGCTCGCCCCAGGTGATGAATATCTTCTGGCCGAACAGGCGATAGGTGCCGTCATCGCGCCGCTCGGCCCGGCTCTTCAGCGCGCCGACGTCCGACCCTGCATGCGCCTCGGTGAGGTTCATGGTGGCAGTCCACTCGCCGGAGATGAGCTTCGCCAGGTATTTGTGCTGAAGTTCCGGGCTGCCGTGGGCGCTCAGCGCCTCGACCGCACCCATCGTCAGCGTCGGGCAGAGCGCGAAGGCTGTGGCGCCGGAATTCCACATTTCAAGAGCGGCGACGTTCAGCATGTTAGGCAGGCCCTGGCCGCCATATTCCTCGGGGCCTGTCAGTCCGTTCCAGCCACCTGCGATCCAGTCCTGATAGAGTTTCGCCCAGCCATCCGGGGTCTTCACTTCGCCGTCAACCAGACGAGCGCCCTGCCTGTCGCCGATCTCGGCCAGCGGGGCGACTTCTTCCGTCGCGAAACGACCGGCTTCGTTCAGGATCGCATCGACGAGATCCTCGCCGAGGTCACCGAGCAGGCCTTTATCGATCGCGTCGCTCAGCCCTGCGACATGTCTCAGAGTAAACGCGATGTCCTCGACGGGCGCCTTGTACATATCATCTCCTCGCATCTCAAACGGAACCGTGGTTCCAAGCCTCCGATGGAAGAGCTAATTGATTTTTACGTAAACGTCAATTTCGAATTCGGCGTTTCGGAATTGACGACATCTTGCCGCTCGCAGGTCTTCACACTTGCACAAACAACCGTCATGGAGAATCTCTAAACAGACAGATCGCATCGAAAGGATCGCGACCGATGGATACATTGCCCGCCAATATACCCGGCCTCGTCTGGGCCTACAGTTTTCCGGCAGGAAGCGGTAAGGCAGTGCGCCTGCACAACAGCGCGTTTCCGGCAGAACTGGTGTCCGGCAACGGCTTTTACTGGCTGCATCTCAACCTCGCCGATGCGCGCGTCCCTGCCCTGCTCGAGACGCTGGACGGCCTTTCCGAAGATGCCAAGACGGCTCTCACAACGCGCGATACGCATGCTGCGCTTACCGTGGACGAGCAAATGCTCTACGGCACGCTCATCGATTGCCAGCGTGAATTCGATCAGGATACCAACGATCTCGGATGGCTGCATTTCGCGATCGCCGATCGCTTCATCATCACCACCCGTTTGCAGCCGCTGCGCAGTGTCGAGCGGGCGCGCGCGATGATCGAAAAGAATCCGGCAAAATTCTCCCGGCCGGTGGACCTCTTCGAACTGCTGGTGATCGAGTTTCAGCGCACGCTGATTTCCGTTGTCATGGAGCTCACCGAAGAGCTGAACCTCATCGAAGACTTCGTCTACGACAACGTTTCGCGCGATGAGCGGCGGCGGCTGGCGCCGGCACGCCGCACAATCGTGCGCCTCCACCGGCACCTTAGAAACGTCTTGACGCTCATGCGGCGTGCCTCGGCCTCCGACGAGGACGAGATGCCCTTCGGCTTCGAGGATATCGCCGGCCGGCTAACGAGCAGGCTGGAATCGGTCGACCACGATATCTATGCATTGCAGGAACGCGCCCGCTTGCTGCACGAGGAAATCGACTCGAAGCAGTCCTCCGAGACCAACCGTCACCTCTACATCCTTTCGATCATGACCGCCTTCCTGCTGCCGCCAACGCTGGTGACCGGCTTCTTCGGCATGAATACGGCTAATCTACCCTTCGCCGAAGGACCTGGCGGTACGGAATACGCGGTGGCGCTCCTTATCGCTTCGGTGCTGCTTGCCTGGTGGCTGCTCAAGCGGGTCAATATTCTCTGACAAAGAAAAATCGCTATTCAAAGCAACTGCTCCCATAAACGCATATCGAAATAGCGCAGACTTTGCGTGCCGGCTCGCACTTCGTCGCGCAGAAGCATAAGATCACACCATGAAAGTGCGTGCACTCGACCACATTGTACTCTGTGTAAATGATGTTGCGGTGACCTGCCGTTTCTACGAACGCGTGCTCAGCATGGAGGCCCGGGAGGAGCGACCCGGCAAGTGGTCATTGCATTTCGGCACCAACAAGATCAGCCTTCAGGACGCCGGTGCATCGCCAAACATAGCCCGCGAAACTGTCCCGGGCAGCGGAAACTTCTGTTTGCTAACCGATACCCCGCTGGATTCGGTCATCCTGCAGATCAAGCGCCAAGGCATCGAAATTGTTGACGGGCCGGGCGAGCGGGCCGGAGCGATGGGTAAAATCCTGTCCGTTTACTTCAAGGATCCGGACGGCAACCTCGTCGAGGTGAGCAACCAGCTCTAGACCGCATCGAGTCGAGACGAAGGCTTTGCGGTGTTGCGCGTTCGTCTCTGGCGCAAAGCAGCCGCCATTGTGCCTTCCTCTCGAGGTGAGCTAGCGGCATTTATACATAATATCGAAAAGCCCGGCAGTGCTGCCGGGCTGATCGGTTCAAAAATTGTATTAAGCCTCAGTTGTAAGGCGAATAGCATTGCTGCCGCGGGCCGTTGTAGGGCTGGAACGTATTGTCGTAAGCCCGGTATGAACGGTAGCGGTTTGCGCACCAGGCGACGTGACCGCCGCCGCCACTGTAGGCCGGCGGGGCAACGTAGCGCGGCTGCGAGGCGATCGCGCCACCGATTATGGCGCCGGCGCCGAAAGCAGCCAGCGGATACCAGTAGCCGTTATAGTGACGATAGCCAGGGCGCGAATAGCGATAGCCGCGATATCCGCCATAGTAACCAGAGCGATATGCGGGACGGTAACCCGGATAGAATCCGGGACGATAGCCCGGGCGATAGTAACGGCGATACTGAACGTTCTGCACGTCCGAGGATTTTTCCATCTGCGGTGCTGCCGGCATCTGAATGGCCTGGGACGGCACGAAGCTCGTTAGGACAACAGCGACGGAAAAGACGGCACTGGCAATTTTCTTACTGAGCACATTCATTGTATTCTCCAATCCCCAAGCGCGAATCTGGCCTCGCCTGTAACGTATGAGTGCGGAAAATGTTCCCAACACGCGCCGTTCGGCATGGATTGAGTTTCTACCGGAACCCAAATGAACCGGGGATTAACCGGTTCATTTTCCGCAATTGAAACGGGAAGAGTTCAGGCGACGTCGGAAAGCTTCGCCTGATCGCCCTGGAGGCGGTTCACCATGAAGTTCGAATACCATTCGAGGAACTGCATGACGCCGCCTTCATGGAGCATCGAGTAGGGACCGGGCTCATAGGCCGGCGAGTGGATCCCGAAGGCGTTCTCTTCGACGATGCGCCGGTCCTGATCGTTGGTTTCCGTCCAGACGTGGGTGAGTTCCTCGAGATTGTAGTCCACGCCTTCGACGGCGTCCTTGTGCACGATCCACTTCGTCGTGACGGCTGTCTCGTTGGCGCTGAGCGGCAGGACGCGGAACGAGATCGCGTGGTCGCCGAGCAGGTGGTTCCAAGTCGTCGGATAGTGAAAGAGCAGCATGGTTCCGATGCGGTCGATCTTCACATCCTCCGAAAGCGGGCGCTTGACGGCACTCTTGCCGGACATGGTGTAGCTTTCGGCATCCTCGATCAGCGGCATGCGGGCGGTACGGAACTGGCCGTCCGGCGAGATCTGGAACTTGCTCGGAAGGCCCGCCGCCTCGCAGCGCGCCCAGTGACCGGCGATTTCCGGGTCGTCGGCGCCACCGTCCGTGCCGGTGACGCTCGGGGCTTCCGGATAGGTGCGGCAAAGTTCCGGATGGTTGGCGGCGCAGTGATAGCACTCGCGGTTGTTTTCCCAAACGAGCTTCCAGTTGCCCTTCTCGATAATGGTGTTCTGGAAGGCGATCTTGCCTTCGCTCAGACGGTGGGGAAGCAGATAGGGGCTCACCATGTCGCGAATCGGCTGGAAATCCGGTGCCTTTTCTGCCAGGCAGATGAAGATGTAGCCCGCAAAGTTCTCGCAGTGCACGGGCTTCAGGTTGTAGCCGCTCTTGTCGAAATCATCGCCCATGTGGCGGGCGAAGGCGAGCTTGCCGTCGAGGTCATAAGCCCACTGGTGATAGGGACAGACGAGGCGGACCGACGAGCCGTGCTCCTTGGTGCAGACACGCGAGCCGCGGTGGCGGCAGCTGTTGTGGAAGGCACGGATGACGTTGTCGCGGCCGCGTACGATGACGACGGGATACTGGCCGATCTGAACCGTGAAATAGGCGCCGGGCTTCGGCAGTTCGCAATCATGGCCCATGAACAGCCAGTCGCGATAATAGATCATCTCCATATCGAGCTTGAAATAATCTTCGTCGATATAGAAAGGCTGCTCAAGGCTGAAGCCTGCGCGCCGGTTCTTGAGCTGCCGCAAAACGTTGCTGCGAATATCCATCTGTTTATCCTCGTGCCATAGGCTGCCGCCGCGAAGGCGGGATGGAAGCGCCCGCTTCTCCATGCGGGAGAACTATCATGGCTTCATTTAAACACCGGCCATGACTGCCGCTTGGTTGTAATGCGACATCGGCTTCGAAATTGACGACAGCGTGGCGAGGCGACACGATTTTCGCCTCCGCCCCAGAGCCTTCAAATGCGACATCCGACGAACTCAAACCTGACAGCGCAATCCACCTGCATTCGCCGTCATTATCGCATCTGCGACGCCCTTTCGCCACACGCTCCCGCCATCATGCGCAGGAGACGCGCTTTAACGGGCCATTAAGCATAAACTCCTATGTTTCCCTTATCGGACAAAGCAGATGGAATGCGAGCCATGGCGAAACTTCGCTATTTCGACGCCAAAGGAGATGCCAGGCCGCAGGACATGAAGCCTGCAGCGCCGCATTCAGAATTTCTCCGCACCGGCAAGATCACCCGCGATCGTGCGCACTGGCTCGCCGAAGAACGCCGCTACCTGAGCTACCGCGAAGTAAGCGAAAAAACCGGCCGAAAACTGCACACGGCAGGCATCAAGGCGCACCAGCAGATCAATGGCTTCCACCGCACGATCCAGTTCCCCAAGACGGTGTTCCACCGGACGCTCGCCGACAGCCCGCATCTCGGCTACTGCCATGTCACGGCGGCCCGGACGAAATTCGCCCGCTACGAGGAGGTCAGTTGGGCCTTCTACATCGCTAATTTCTACGCAGACATCGGCGACAACGACAATTTCTTCCATCACATCGATATCAAATATTCCCGCATGTATTTCGCCGTCGCAATCAAGCCCGGCGAGCATACGCCGGAGAAAATGACGATCGACCGCTCCATTCGCGGAAATGGCGTGCTCTTCAGATCCGACGATCCGCAGGTGGCGATCAGGAATGTGCTTCTGCTTGGAGCCCGCAACGAACAGCTTCGCGAAATCATCCGCCAGCTCTGATATTGATCGCAAGCTTTCAAAGGCCTATGGGACTGCCTGCAACAACGGGCGGCACATGGCACGCATAATCGACATCGCAGAACATCGACATGAAGCGCTGCAAATGGCGTCCGCCGTGCTTTCGGAAGGTTTTCCGGTCGCCATCCCGACTGAGACCGTCTACGGCCTTGCTGCCGATGCCACCAATGCGGCGGCGATAACCCGTATCTACGAGACCAAGGGCCGCCCCCGCTTCAATCCGCTGATCTGCCATATGAGCGATCTGGCGATGGCGGAAGAATATGCGCAGTTCGATCCGATCTCGCGCGCACTGGCGGAAGCCTTCTGGCCAGGGCCGCTGACGATCGTCCTGCCCCTGAAGGCGGAAAGCCAGATCCATGCGCTGGCAACTGCCGGTCTGGATACGGTTGGTATCCGCGTGCCGAAGGGGTTTGCGGGCGATCTGATCCGCGCCTTCGGCAAACCGCTCGCCGCACCGAGCGCCAACACATCGGGCAGGATCAGCCCCACCAGCGCAGCGCATGTCGACGCCGATCTCGGCAGCAAGATCCGGCTCATCGTCGATGCAGGCGCCAGCACCGTCGGCGTCGAATCCACCATCGTCAAGGTCGAGGACGGGGAACTGAAACTGCTGCGGCCTGGTGGGCTTCCGGCTTCCGAGGTCGAGCGCGTCGCCGGCAAGCGGCTGCGGCGTGCCGGCAAGGCATCCGCAGCAATCGAGGCTCCCGGCATGCTCGCCTCGCATTATGCGCCCGGTGCCAATGTCCGTCTCGATGCCGGGGCTGTTAAAAGCGACGAGGCCTTGATTGCCTTCGGCGCGGCCGATGTCGCGGGTGCGAGCGATGCCGCCATCGTGCTCAACCTCAGCCCCTGTGGCGATCTGGCGGAGGCGGCTGCCAATCTTTTCGACTATATGAAGAAGGCCGATGCCAGCGGCGCAGCGACGATCGCCTTTTCGCCGATACCGGACGAGGGTCTTGGCGAAGCGATCAACGACCGTTTGCGGCGTGCCGCCGCGCCGCGCGAATAACAAGGAAGGAATGAGCTCGATGAGCGCCAGCCTCTCGCCCGAACTTCTCGACCGCTTCGCCGCAATCGTCGGCGAGAAATACGCGCTGCGCAGCGAGGCCGAGCTTGCCCCGCACCTGATTGAGAACCGAGGCCTCTACCACGGCTCCTCCCCGCTCCTGCTCAAGCCCGCGAATGTCGAGGAGGTTTCGGCCATCTTGAAGCTTGCGACGGAAACCGGCACTGCGGTCGTACCGCAGACGGGCAATACCGGCCTCGTCGGCGGCCAGACGCCGCGCGAGGGCAAGTCGGACATCATCGTCTCGCTCGAGCGGATGAACAGGATCCGCGACGTCGATCCGGTGGCGAACCTGCTGGTTGCCGACGGCGGCGCAATCCTCGCCGAGGTGCAGAAGGCGGCCGAGGGGCATGGCAAACTTTTCCCGCTCTCGCTCGGCGCCGAAGGCTCCTGCCGGATCGGCGGCAACCTCTCGACGAATGCCGGCGGAACGGCGGTGCTGGCCTATGGCAATATGCGCCAGCTTTGCCTTGGCCTCGAAGTCGTGCTGCCAACCGGCGAAATCTGGGACGGCCTTCGCCGCCTGAAGAAGGACAATACGGGCTACGACCTTCGCGATCTCTTCATCGGCGCCGAAGGCACGCTCGGCATCATCACCGGTGCCGTCCTCAAGCTTTACCCGCAGCCGCTCGGCCATCAGGTCGCCTTTGCAGGACTTAACTCCGTGGAGGAGGCGCTTGCCCTGTTCAATCTAGCGGGCAGCCTCTGCGGCACCTCGCTGACCGGCTTCGAGCTGATGCCGCGGTTCGGTGTCGAGATCACCGCCAAACATATCGAGGGCGTGCGCGATCCGCTGGAATCGGCTTACCCGTGGTATGTGCTGATCGACATCTCGACCTCGGATTCGGCGGAAACCGCCGAGCGGATGATGAATGCGCTGCTCGAACAGGGTTTTGAGGCAGGGCTGGTGCAGGACGCGGCGATTGCCTCATCCGTCGCGCAGCAGAAGGCGCTGTGGCATATGCGCGAGAGCATGTCGGAGGCCCAAAAGCCCGAAGGCGGTTCGATCAAGCACGATGTTTCTGTGCCGGTCTCGAAGATCCCGCATTTCATGCACGAGGCCGGCGGCGCGGTGATCGCGGCAATGCCCGGCGCCCGCATATGCGCCTTCGGTCACATGGGCGACGGCAATATCCATTATAACATTTCCCAGCCGGTCGGCGCCGACAAGGACGCCTTCATCGCCCGCTGGCATGAGATGAACGAGATTGTGCACGGCATCGTTCTGGCACACAGCGGCTCGATCTCGGCAGAGCACGGCATTGGTCAGCTCAAGCGCGACGAGCTCGCCGCGATCCGCCCCGCCATCGAGATCGACCTGATGCGCCGCATCAAGCGTGCCCTTGATCCGGCGAACATCATGAACCCGGGGAAAGTGGTCAGCGTGGAGTAAGAACGTGGCGGCTTAACCGCCACCGGTCAGAATTTGCAGCGCCGGCGATTGGGTCGTGACGTTCTGAATGTCGTACATCGCCGTGAACCGCTTCACCAGCTTGTCGACCTTCTTCGAGTCGCCAAGATCCTTCAGGTCCACAAACTTTTCGAGAAGTGCAACCTGCTTGTCGACGTCCATGCTGGAGATCTGGCTCGGCAGGTTGTAGGCGGTGGTGATGACCTGGAAGAGGGCCTTGTCGCCTAGGATGGAGTAGAGCGAGGTGATATCCGGCGCCTTGCGGGCGAAGTAAAGCGCCAAGCGCGTGCCGTCGTTCGTCTCGCCTTCCTGCGTTTCGAGCGTCTGCTGCAGATAGGCATCCTGCGTGCGATCGAGCGCACCCTGATCCTGGACGATGCCCAGCTTGGCGCGCGTGAGATTGCCGACCGTGTCGAAGTTGAAGTCGGCGACGAGGTTCTTGAACTTCGTGTCCGCCTTGGTGTTCAAATAACTGTTTGCATCGTCGGGATCGGATGTGAAAATCTTCTGCAGCGTCTCTTCGTCGTAGTCCTTCGGATCGAGACCGACAGACTTGAGAATCAGACCGGTCAACCGGTCGTCCTCCAGGAAATCATCGAGGGATTGCACCGATTCCATGGTCTTGGCGAAATAGTCGACTTCCTCGGTCGCATCTTTGGATGCCTTCTCCTTCAGGGGGCCGTCCTTCATCAGCATTGTGACATGCGACTTATAGTTCGTCGCATATTTGGCCATCGCGGCGGGCGACAGTGCCTGCAGCTGGATCGACGCGTTACCTTCGCCATCGAAATTGAAGGCTCTCGCCAATTGGGTGATGCGGTCGTCCTTGAAGGACGCGACATAGCCCTCGGGGTCGTAAGGATCGCTTGCCAGCAGCCTGCGCATGACGGATTTCGACAGTTCCTCTTCCGTCAAGCCGTAAGCCTGAAGCGCAACCTGATAAAGGTCGGGCAGATCGTCGTTCGTCTTGTCTAGATCGCCGGTCTTGTTGGTCTTCAGGAAATCGTTGATGCTGTCGACGTCGGAGAAATTGTCCAGCGTCCTGGTATCGGACATGCGTGTCTTGTAGTTGGCGACGATTTCCTCGATGGCCGCTTTCGCCTCGTCGTCGTAACGGGCCATGTAGTTTACGGAAGTTGCCTGGATCAGGGAATCCGATTGCGGGCCGTCAGGCCCGAGGACGCTTCCATCAGCCTCAAAGCTGAAGGCCTGATGGACAGCCGTGGCACCCATCGTATTGGCATAGGCGGGATCGATAAGGATTTGCCTCAAGGCGGTGTCGCTCAGGTCCGTGCCGAAGCTGCTCGGGCCAAGACTGTAAGCGGCCCTGATGTAGTCCGTCAGGCGCTCATCGGCGATGAGGCTGTCAACATTGGTGATCGTCTTGATCTTGAATTCGTAATAGGCCTTGTTGTAGTCGGCAGCGGCCTTCGTCGTATAGACGATATCCGGAAACACGTCGTTATCGACAATGACGGTCGACGAATTCAGATTGTACTGCTCCATGACCATGTTTTTCTGGGCCGCGGTCTGGGCCGAGCCATTCACGGTGCCGTCTGCATTGAAATTGAACTGCGCCGCGAGCGCCTGGTACTTCTCACCGCCCTGAAGGTTCACCACGCTGTTCGGATCGCTGAGATCGCTGGTCAGCACATCCCGCAGAAACTGCTTGGACGCGTAGGTCGTATCGATGCCGAACGTCTTCAGCACATAGGTGCGCAGCCGAGTATTATTGACGAGATCATCGACTGTTTGCACGTCAGCGATCTCCGCGCTGTAATAGTCGGTGTCCTTGATCGCCTGCTTTTCCTGATCGGTGAAGGATGCGTTGTACCTGTCGATCAGGTCGTCTTCCTGCGCATCCGTCTGCGCATCGGGCTCGGGTGCATTAAAATTGAACGCCGCCGCGAACTGCTTGTAGCGCTGGTCCGAAAGCTTGTTGGCGAAACTGTCGGGGTCGGTCAGGTCGCTTTCCAGCACCTTCTTCATGAAGGCCTTGGCATAGGTCATGTCGTCGAGGCCATAGGCCTTCATCGCGTAGCTGTAGAGCTTGTAGTTGCCGAGGAAGTCGTCGACGTCCTTCACCTTGTTGATATTCTCGGCGTAGTATTCGGCGTCCCTTTTGACCGTCGCCTGCGAGGCAATGCGATCAAGACTCGTCTTCGGGTCGCGACTGATGATCGCGTAGGCAACGGAGGCGGAAATCATGAATGCGCCCTTAAACAACCTAAAAGAATAATGCAGGATCCTGCGCGCATTTTGCCATGCAAAGCTTACCCGAGACTTACCTGACGCTGTCCCGCTTTGGCGCAGCCATCCTCGCCGGTCCGTTCATGGTCCGGAAACCCTGCCACATTGGTTTTTGATAACCATCGGGGAAGGCAAAGTTTTCTTAACCGCAAATTTTAAGTGGTCCGGAAGAGGCCCCGCCTATTGTCGATGCGTAGAGGGCGAAAAAGCCCCGAGGAGAAGACCGGAAACCGGCTCTCAGGTAAGACAAGGGTAGAAATGAACATGAACAACACCGTTATGAAGCCCGCTTGGGCTGGAACGACACTGCGTCTCGATCCGTCGCGCTTTCCCCAGCAGGTCAGCTACGCCATCCACGACTCCACAAGTGACGTCAGCATAACGATCGATGAACGCGGCGCCGTCCTCCGCAAGACCCTTCCCTCCAGCGGCCTGCCGCTTTCCGTTGCCTTGCCGAAGCGCGCTTTCAAGGGCGTTGCAGCCCGGGCGATCGACCACGGCAACGGGGAAGTGACCGTAACGCTGGAATTGCACCACGAAGACCCGGATCTCTGCATTCCGCTGCTTGTCGCCCACGATCTGTCCGATATCGCGGCGGATTGGCGGGGCTGGTCGGAGGCATTCCGCATTCCGATGCTGATGGTGGAGGCCGACGGCGTTGCACGCCCGCTCGAGGAGCACCTCGGCGATTTGCGTACCAGCCACATGAAACCGCGCCGGCGCCATTCCTATTTCGCCAATCGCCGTCCGCGTTTCCTCGTGCGCCGCACGACCGGCAAGCTCGGCGTGACAATGAAGATCGAAGGCAAGGAAATTATCGCCCGCAATTAAGAATTCGGCGAGTGACCCAATCTGAAACCCGGCCTAGCGCCGGGTTTTTCGTTTCAATCAGGGAAGCCCAAAGAGCAGCGAGACGAACAGTCCCGCAAAGACGATCAGCCCAACACGGTTATTCGACTTGAAAAGCGCCAGGCATTGCGTCGCGTCGTTGATGTCGAGCCTGGCGATCTGCCAGGCGAACATGCCGGTGGCAATCAGCAGCCCGAGATGGGCCGAGAAACCGACGCCGGCCAAAAGAAAGGCGAGCAGCATCAGGACCAGTGTTGCGCCATAAAGACCGATCAGCCACTGCCGCGTCCGATCGCCGAAAAGCAGGGCGGTGGAACGCACGCCGATCAATTCGTCGTCTTCCTTGTCCTGATGCGCATAAATCGTGTCGTAGCCGATCGTCCAGGCGACGGAAGAAAGGTAGAGCGCAATCGCAGCGAAAGACAGGCCGCCGAATATGCCAGCCCAACCCATCAGTGCGCCCCAGGAAAAGGCAAGGCCGAGAAAAAATTGCGGCCAGTCTGTGAAGCGCTTGGCAAACGGGTAGAGCGCGACGATGGCGAGCGAGAGCACGCCGAGAGTGACTGCAAACCAGTTGAACTGCAAAAGCACCAGCAGACCGGCAAGCGCCTGAAGCACCATGAATATCTTTGCCTGGGTGCGCGTGATGCGCCCCGAAGGCAGGGGCCGCGAGCGGGTGCGTGCGACCTCCATGTCGATCCTGTGATCGACCAGATCGTTGTAGGTGCATCCTGCCCCGCGCATGGCGACGGCGCCGATGAAGTAGAGAACCAGGTGAAACAGCGTCTGCGAGCCGGAAAACAGGCCTTGTCCCGCGGCCACATTTGCGGCAAGCGCCACCGACCAGAAGCAGGGCCACATCAGGAGTTGCCAGCCGATTGGCCTGTCCCAGCGCGCCAGCTGCGCATAGGGCCAGAGCCATGAGGGCAAAACCCGGTAAACCCAATTGTCTGAAGGCGCATCGGCAACGCGCCCGTTCAAGCCGCCAATCTGTTGCATGCGGCCATCTAGCGACGGGCGAAGGCGCGGGTCAATAGCAGCGTGGCCTGCCTCCGCGATCATCTTCGCCGATAGAGAAAATAGCGGCCCTTCTCGACGGACGGAGGCAGCGGCATTTCCTCCAGTTCGGAATGCTTCAATTCCAGGCCGCTTGCGACAAATCCGTCAAGGGTCAGCACCGCGACCACGCGAGAGGGCAACCATTCGCGGATGATTGCATCCTGCTCCGGATAACCGGTTCCAATGTCGGCATGAACGACGGCTGCCCTAGTGCCGGTATAACTCAGGCAAGTCTCCCTGATGTCGCCGATGACGACATCGCCGTCATCGGGCCGGCAGCTTCCATGCGCGCCGTTTTCGCGGTCGAATGCAATGATGTGCCGATCCGGGAAGCGCACACGCAAATGGCTGTAGGTCCTGCCATTGCCGAGGCCGATTTCGAGGATCGGTCCATGGGGCAGGCTCGCCTGCCTTGCCGCGATGTGATCGAGAATATCCCTCTGTGCGGAAATCCTGCTGATGAAATCGTCGAGACGTGTTCGCATAGGCAGCTCCGAAGCTTGAACTCGAAACAAGCTTTAAATTCAATCGTTCATCGCGCCGCTCGAAAGCGCAATAGACCCTTACGGCTGGTTCCAGCGCCGGATCACCGGCTCCGTCAGATCGTGCTCATAGCCTAAGATGCTGATGCTTGCAGTATCAAGGACGAAGCGCGAGCCGTCTTCCGGCGGCAGGCCGAGCCAGCGGGCAGCGAGCACGCGCAGGAAGTGGGAGCTGGAGAAGATCAGGATCGGCGCGCCGACTTGGCGAAGGTCGCGGACGATACGGTCCGCCCTTGCGCCGACATCTGCGGCCATTTCTCCGTCAGGGCAGCCGTCGCGGAAGAGCTGCCAGCCGGGGCGGGCCGCAAGGATTTCCTTCGTCGTGATGCCCTCATAGGCACCATAATCCCATTCGGCGAGATCGGGCTTGATCACGGCATCTGCGCCGAAATTGGCAAGGGCGCAGGTGTTCGTCGCCCTTTGAGAAGGGCTCGACCAGACGGCCGAGACAATCAGTCCCTTCAGGCGATCCGCGAGTTTGCGGGCGGCCGTCTCGCCATTCGGGGTCAGCGGGATATCAGTCCTGCCGGTATGTTTTCCGGAGAGGCTCCATTCTGTTTCGCCGTGGCGGACAAGATGAATTTCGGGAAATGCACTGCTCATCTGCAAGCCTTTCCTTGTAGAAAAAACGCGCCCGAAGCCGCGCCGCGATCTCAGAAGACAACCCTTTCCAAGGGAGGCCGCGTGGCCTCGAACTCCTTCAGCTTCGCCTCGTTCTCGGCAATGTAATTGCGGTTGTCCGGTGTCGAATACTGGTTCTTGGAAACCTGGATCTGCATGACGAAGAGTTCATCCCAGCGGAAGCCTATTTCGGAGCCGGCGAGATAAAATTCCCACATCCGGAAGAAGCGCTCGTCATAAAGAGCGACGGCTTCCGCCTTGCGCGCCATGAAGCGCTCGCGCCAATGGCGGAGCGTATAGGCATAATGCAACGGCAGGACCTCGATGTCCCGGATCAGCAGCCCGGCCTTTTCGATTGCAGGCACCGCCTCGCCGATCGAGGGGATGTAACCCTGTGGGAAGATGTATTTCTCGATGAAAGCATTTGTCGCAAAGCTCGGCTTCGGCCGGGCGATGGAATGAAGGAGCATGACGCCGTCGTCGGCGAGAAGTTCATGCACCTTGCGGAAGTAATTGTTGAAATTGCCGATGCCGACATGCTCGAACATGCCGACCGAGACGATGCGGTCGAACTTCATGCCCGTCATCGTGCGGTAATCCTGCAACTCGAAGCGGACGCGATCGGCGAGACTGCGCTTTTGGGCGCGCTCGCGCGAGATCTTCAGTTGCTCTTCGCTGAGCGTGATGCCGGTGACGTCAACGCCCTTTGTCGATTCCGCCAGATACATCCCCATGCCGCCCCAGCCGGAGCCGATTTCCAGAATACGCTGGTTGGGCTCCAGCAGAAGCTTGGCTGCGATATGGCGCTTCTTGGCGACTTGTGCTTCCTCCAGGCTGATGCCCGGCGGGTCGAAATAGGCGCAGGAATATTGCCAGTCCTCATCAAGGAAGAGTTCGAAAAGCTTTTCCGACAGGTCGTAATGATGAGCGACATTGCGCTTGTTGTGATTGACCGGCAGCCGGCTCTTCAGCTGCTGCAGTGCGATGCGGCCGACCAGAAGTGCGGCCATCGGAATATCGAAAATTTCGTTGGTGGTGTTCTGCTTCACCATCGAAAGGAAGTCGTAGATGTTGCCGTGTTCAAGAATGAACCGGCCGTCCATGTACATTTCGCCGAGCTTGAGGGTGGGGTCGCGGCGGATAAGCTTCTCCGCCTCCTCGTCGGCAACCCGGACGACGACCAGATCCCCGGTGCCATCGCCAATCGCATGTGTCTCGCCATTGGCCAGCGTGAGCTTCAGATTACCCTTGCGGATGATTTTTTTGACAATCGATAAAAATCCCGACGCCATGAAAGGCCTCGCATAGGTGACAGGATGATATCGGTTAAACTTAGTCGCTCTCTTCCGCCACACAAGCGCCGTATTTGGCAGTTCCGCAACAAGGCTGCCGAACTGTGACATTTTTGCAATGCCTGCCGTTAAGCTATTATTTTCGCTTCATGGCCTCGGCAAGGGCAGCGCCGAAGGCGCCTTGGGTTTCCTGTTTCGGGACAGCCGGACGCCTATCGTTTTGCGGCCGTGCGCCCTGATTTCCACGGGGCTCGCCGCGTGGCGCTGAAGCCGAGGAGCCATCGTCTTTGCGCATCGAAAGACCGATGCGCTTGCGTTTTGCATCGACTTCGACGACCCGCACCTTGACGACATCGCCGGCCTTCACAACTTCGTGAGGATCTTTGACGAAGCGGTCGGCAAGCTGCGAGACATGCACAAGGCCGTCCTGATGCACGCCGATATCGACGAAGGCGCCAAAGGCCGCAACGTTGGTCACCGTGCCTTCCAGCATCATGCCGGGCTTGAGGTCGGAGATTTCGTTGACGCCTTCTGCGAAGGTTGCCGTCTTGAAGCTCGGGCGCGGATCGCGGCCGGGCTTTTCCAGTTCGGCGAGGATATCCTTGACGGTCGGCAGACCGAACTTCTCGTCGATGAACTGCCGCGGATCAATCGATTTCAGCGCCGCGCTGTCGCCCATCAGCGACCGCAGGTCGCGGCCGCAGGCGGCAACGATCTTCTTTGCCACGCCATAGGCTTCCGGATGCACCGATGACGCGTCGAGGGGCTCCTTGCCGTTCGGGATGCGCAGGAAGCCTGCCGCCTGCTCGAAGGTGCGGTTGCCGAGACGCGCGACCTTGAGCAGGTCGCGGCGGCTTTGGAAGGGACCGTTCTGGTCGCGATGGACGACGATGGCTTCGGCAATCGACGGGCCGAGGCCGGAAACGCGTGAGAGCAGCGGCGCTGAAGCCGTGTTGAGATCGACGCCGACGGCATTCACCGCGTCTTCGACGACAGCGTCCAGCGAGCGCGACAGCTTCTGTTGGTCGACGTCATGCTGATACTGGCCGACGCCGATCGATTTCGGCTCGATCTTGACAAGTTCGGCCAGCGGATCCTGCAGGCGGCGGGCGATGGAAACCGCGCCACGCAGCGACACGTCGAGATCCGGAAATTCAGCTGCGGCGGTCGCGGAGGCGGAATAGACCGACGCGCCGGCTTCCGAAACGATGACCTTGGTGGGCTTTGCGCCCTGAAGATCGGCCAGCATGTCGGCCACCAGCTTTTCGGTTTCGCGGCTTCCAGTGCCGTTGCCGATAGAGATCAGTTCGACATTGTGCTTAAGGATCAGCGCGGTGAGCTCTGCCTGAGCGCCACGCACGTCGTTGCGCGGCTGGAAGGGATAGACCGTGGAGGTCGCAACGACCTTGCCGGTGCCGTCGACCACTGCGACCTTGACGCCTGTGCGGATGCCCGGATCGAGGCCCATCGTGGCGCGCGATCCGGCAGGCGCCGCCAGCAACAGATCCTTCAAGTTTCGCGCAAAGACGTGGATGGCCTCCTCTTCGGCGCGTTCGCGCAGTTCGCGCATCAGGTCGAGAGACAGCGACATGGAAAGTTTGACGCGCCAGGTCCAGCTTGCGACATCCATCAGCCAGCGGTCGCCGGGGCGGCTCGCGCCGATCTCATAGGCAGCCGCAATCATGCGCTCGACAGGTTTGTTGGGAGAGGCGGTCTCGGCGTCGGCCTCGATCGTCAGCGTCAGCACTTCCTCGTTCCAGCCGCGCAGCATGGCGAGTGCGCGATGGCCGGGCACGGTCGCCCAGCGCTCCGAATGGTCAAAATAGTCGGAGAACTTCTCGCCGGCCGTCTGCTTGCCGTCCACGACCTTGGCCTTCACAAACGCGGCGCTGCGCATATGGGCACGGAGCTTGCCGAGCAAATCGGCATTTTCCGCAATGCCTTCGGCGATGATATCGCGTGCGCCTTCGAGCGCCGTCTTCGCATCCGGCACATCGGCAGTGATATAGTCCTCCGCCAGCACCGCCGGTCCCTTCGAGCGATCGGCGAGGATCGCGTCGGCCAGCGGTCCGAGGCCGCGCTCGCGGGCGATCTCAGCACGGGTACGGCGCTTCGGTTTATAGGGCAGGTAGAGATCCTCGAGCTCCGCCTTGGTGGCGGCGCCGACGATCTTGCCCATCAATTCGTCGGTCATCTTGCCCTGGCCGGCGATCGATTCGACGATCGTGTCGCGGCGGGCTTCCAGTTCGCGCAGATAGACGAGGCGTTCTGCCAGATTGCGCAGTTGCGTATCGTCCAGGCCGCCCGTCACCTCCTTGCGGTAGCGTGCGATGAAGGGAACGGTCGCGCCCTCGTCAAGCAGCTCGATCGCGGCTTTGGCCTGGTCCGGCCGGGCATTGATTTCGGAGGCGATGACTGCGGCAAGCGAGCGGAGGTCTGCGGCCATGGGATTTCCTGACTAACGAAGGTAGCGGGACCATAGCGGCGAAAAGCGGCAAGGCAATGCCCGGCAGACCTTTCCACAACAGACTGACGCCTTCATACAGGTTTGCGCTTGCAGCCATCCGACCCTTCGGACCACCTTTTCCCCGCTGGGGAGAAGGGACGACAAAGCGCAGCCGCCTTATCTCCTTCTCCCCAGGGAGAGGGTGCCCGGCAGGGCGGATGCGGGGGCGGCGCGACGCAGAAGGGCGATTGCCTCCTTGCTTGCCTCGCGCGCCTGGATTTCCCGTTTTTGCGGTTGTGCAGATGCGGCATTCTTTGGTAGCAGAGGCGACCGTTTTGGACCGCCCCCCTAAAGGAGGCAAGGAAAAGTGACATGCCCGATCTGCTTCTAGAACTTCGCTCCGAGGAAATTCCGGCCCGCATGCAGCGCAAGGCTGCCGGCGACCTGAAGAAGCTCGTCACCGATGCGCTGGTGGAGGCAGGACTTTCCTATGAGGGCGCGCGCGAATACTGGACGCCGCGACGCCTGACGCTTGATATCCGCGGACTGACCGCCCGCTCCGCCGATGTGCGCGAAGAGCGCAAGGGCCCGCGCACCGATGCCAACGAAAAGGCGATCGAAGGCTTTTTACGCGGCGCCGGCCTTTCCTCGATTTCCGAGGCGCAGGTGAGCAGCGACCCGAAAAAGGGCGATTTCTACATTGCCGTGATTTCAAGGCCCGGCCGCGCTGCGGAAGAGATCATCAGCGACGTTATGCCCGGCATCATCCGCGATTTCCCCTGGCCGAAATCCATGCGCTGGGGCAAGGCGTCCTCCAAACCTGGCTCGCTGCGCTGGGTGCGCCCGCTGCAATCGATCGTCTGCACTTTCGGCACCGAGCATGAGGAAACCTCCGTCATCCCCTTCGAGATCGACGGCATCGTCGCCTCCAATGTGACCTACGGCCACCGCTTCCATGCCCCAGGCGCCATCACCGTCAAGCGTTTCGACGACTATGCCGCGAGCCTCGAAAAAGCGAAGGTCATCCTCGATGCCGAGCGGCGCAAGAACATCATCCTGCATGATGCCCGCGACATCGCCTTTGCCGGCGGACTGGAACTGGTCGAGGACGACGGTCTGCTGGAGGAAGTCTCCGGTCTCGTCGAATGGCCGCAGGTGCTGATGGGCAGCTTCGAGGAGGATTACCTCTCGATCCCCTCCGAAATCATCCGGCTGACGATCAAGACGAACCAGAAGTGTTTCGTAACGCGCAAACAGGGCGAAGAGACGCTTTCGAACAAGTTCATCCTCGTCTCCAATATTGAGGCGACCGACGGCGGCAAGGAAATCATCCACGGCAATGGCAAAGTCGTCCGCGCCCGCCTTTCCGACGCGCTACATTTCTGGAAGCGCGACCAGGGGAACTTGCCGGACCTCGAAACGCTGGAGGCTTCGGCGAAGAAATTCGGGCTTGATCTGAGCAAGCCGCTCGATCAGCGGATGGCGAAGCTCGATGCGCTGCATGTGACATTCCACGCGAAAATCGGAACGCAGGGCGAGCGGGTAACACGCATTCGCACCCTTGCCGGCGAAATCGGTAAAATCGTCAATGCAGATCCCCTAAAGGTCAGCCGGGCCGCAGCGTTGGCAAAGGCGGACCTGCGAACTGAGGTCGTGGGCGAATTCCCCGAACTGCAGGGTGCAATGGGGAAGAAATATGCGCTGCTGCAAGGTGAAGATGAAACAGTGGCGGCGGCACTGGAGGACCATTATAAGCCTCAGGGTCCTACCGACCGAGTGCCTACCGACCATGTTGCCATAACCATAGCGCTTGCTGACAAGATCGACACACTTGTATGGTTTTGGCGAATAAACGAAAAACCAACCGGTTCAAAGGATCCGTTCGCGTTAAGAAGGGCAGCGCTAGGATCGATACGGCTGCTGTTGGAACGGGGAATCAGAGCATCCCTCATCCCGCTGTTTCGCTCTGCATTTCGTAGCGAATGGGCCGTGGCCATCGCGAGCCATGAAGCTTCGATAAGACTCTTCGAGCTTAAAATCCAACAGGATAACGAAAGACTCGACCACGAGAGGCTCGTACAAGAACAGCGCGATGCTATCAAATATTGCAAGAATTATCTTGCTGACGGCCATCCAAAGACAATCGAAGAAGAATATGAGCTGGCAATCAACCTCCTCTCCTTCTTCCACGACCGCCTCAAGGTCTATCTGCGCGACCAGGGCGCTCGCTACGATCTGATCGATGCCGTCGTCACATCCGAGGCAGACGACCTTCTCATGATCGCCCGCCGCGTCGAGGCGCTGACGGCTTTCATTACCTCGGAAGATGGCAAGAACCTCCTGGTCGGCACCAAGCGCGCCACGCAGATTCTGGCCGCCGAGGAGAAGAAGGGCACCGTCATCGCCGACGGCGTTTCGGAAAAGCTGTTCCGGCTGGATGCCGAAACGGAGCTCTTTGCCGCCATCGCCAAAGCCTCGGCCGAGGCTTCCGCCGCAATCGCCAGGGAAGACTTCCGCTCGGCGATGGAGGCGCTTTCGAAGCTCCGCGCCCCGGTCGACCGCTTCTTCGACGACGTGCTCGTCAATGACGAGGACGCGGCGATCCGCGCCAACCGCCTCGCCCTTCTGCGGCTGATCCGCGAGGCGACGGGGACGGTTGCGGACTTCTCGAAGATCGCAGGGTAACGGTTTCGGGCCGCGGCCCTGGCGGCAACCTCGGCACCTCATTCTTGTGCTTGTGACAGGAACCCATTCACGGCGCGTTGCGCCGTGAATGGTTCTGTTGGCCTTTGAATGAGGTTTCCCGCGCGATGGACATGGCGCTGCTGGATCCCTGCGACAGGCACAAGGATGAGGTGGAGGAGAAGCCCATCCCACTGGTCATTCACCAGCGCTCGCGCTATCAGACAATCATGACCACCAAAATCCTCGTCAGCGCCTGTCTCATGGGCCATGCCGTGCGTTATGACGGCCGGGCGAAGCCGCTGGCACATCCGGCGCTCGAGCGGTGGCGGGCGGAGGGCAGGCTGGTGACGATCTGTCCGGAGATGTCGGCAGGCATGCCGGTGCCGCGCCCGCCGGCGGAAATCGAGGGCGGCGCGAGCGGCAAGGACGTGCTGTCGGGAGCAGCACGGGTGTTCGAGATCACCGGAGGCGATGTGACGGCTGCATTCCGAGAAGCCGCGCAGAATGCGCTCAGGCTGGCTCAGGAGACGGGCTGCACCCATGCGCTCCTCATCGATGGCAGCCCCTCGTGCGGTTCCGATTTCATTTATGATGGGTCTTTCAGCGGAGCGCGGCGGGACGGCAATGGTGTTACAGCTGCCCTGCTGAAGCGCGCCGGAATCCAGGTCTTCTCGGACCGGGAGATCGACCGGCTGGTGGAAAGCCTCGCGACGCCCGTCTGATCAAAAGGCATGTCCTTGTGCTCTGCCAGCGCCTCCATCACCTGCAATCGATCGCTGTCCGGCATGATGACATCCGGATTGGTACAATATGTGCCAGTCTATCGACACGCTGCTGCGGCAACTGCGCAGACAAAGCCGCCGGATTTCGCCGGCGGCCGCTTGTATCGCGTGATGAAGGTGGCGGCGTTTAAGCCTATGCCGCGCGGCGGGACGGTTGCCGCCTGACCCACGCCGCCGACGCGGAAGCCGTGGATGAGACCGAGCAGTTCGTCGGTATCAGCCGCCAGCGTTTCTGCCGATGCCGTCGTCTCCTCGGCCATCGCGGCATTCTGCTGCGTTGCCGAATCGAGCTGGTTCATCGAGGACGAGATCGAGCGCGGCGTCGTGTCTTGCTCAGAAGCGCTGTGGGCGATCTTGCCGACGATCTCGTTCGCAGCCCTGATCTGATCCGATATGCGCTTCAGCGCTTCGCCGGCCTCGCCGACAAGACGGACGCCGTGATCGACCTGGGTGGAGGAACGGGCGATCTGATCCTTGATCTCCTTGGCGGCAGCGGCGGAGCGCTGGGCGAGTTCGCGCACCTCCTGGGCGACGACGGCAAAACCCTTGCCCGATTCGCCGGCGCGTGCCGCCTCGACACCAGCATTCAGCGCCAAAAGGTTGGTCTGGAAGGCGATCTCGTCGATGACACCGATGATCTTGCCGATCTCGTCGGACGACTTTTCGATACCGCTCATCGCCTCGATCGCTTCGGTGACGACGGCATCGCTGCGGTTCGCTTCGGTGCTGACGGCATGCACGCGCTTGGCGGCCTCGTGCGCACCTTCCGCAGTCTGGCGGACGGCGACGGTCAACTCGTCGAGAGCAGCCGAGGTTTCCTCCAGGCTGGCGGCCTGGCGCTCGGTGCGCTGCGACAGTTCATTCGAGGCGCGGCGGATCTCTTCCTTGCTGGTGCCGATGTCGCTTCCCTTGGCGCTGACTTTGGCCATGGCGGCCTCGAGATGCGACAGCGCATCGTTGAAGTTGTCTCGAAGGGCGGCGTATTTCTGGCTGAGATCGCCGCAGCGCACGGTCAGGTCACCGCGGGCGAGGTCTTCCAGCGCCTGGCCGATCGTTGTGACGACGTTGGCCTGCATCCGGGCGTCTTCCTGCTGCTGGCGAAGATTGTTTTCACGCTCGGCGCTCAGTGCCATTTCCTGCTCGACCTGGCGCTGGGACAGCGCCTGCCTTTCGCGGATTTTCTCCTGAAGCGACTTCGTGGCCTTGGCCATCATACCCACTTCGTTGCCCATATCGGCATGCGGGATGGTGACCGACAGATCCTCGTCGGCGACGGCCTTCAGGGCTGTGTGGACATCTGAAAGTGGACCTGCGCGTCGAGATCATCCATATAGACGCCGGTCACCACGACGATCTTCCAAGGCGCGAAGTCGAGCGCATAAGCGGTCTTGCGAAAAGTCGCATCCTTAGGCTCGCCCGGCTTACTCGCATAATAGTCAGTCATACCTCGCGCGTTTCACTACGCACGTTCAGCAAGCGCAATCATGCTACTGCGGCCTTCGGTAAGTAAAATTATTGTGAATGACTGAATGTTCACTTAACGAGTCTGGCGTTGCCAAGATCAGCAGCACCAAAACTGAATCATGTTTTCTTGTATGATTACGCAGGTTGTATGAGTACTTTGAAATGAATTGAAATAAAGAATGCGCTCCTGCTTCTCTTCAGGAGCGCATTCAATCCGCCATACGGCGGACCCCGTACGACCAAAACCTTGGCCGGGTCAGGGGCAGGGAACTAAAAAATCACATCCTTAGCTTAAAGTCGGAAACGTCGAGCGGCGCCGTTTGTTCCGCAGGAGCCGACATACCCGCAACGACAGGCTTCGCATCGCCGCCGATCACAGAGGTCGTTGCCGTCGGGTCGATGCCTTCGACGGGGACCGTCACCTTGAAGGCGGCCAGGACTTCGGGGGTTGCCTTGGTCACGAAAACGACGGGCGAGCCGCCCATCCAGCCTTCGGTACGGTAGAGCTTCTGCTCTCCGGCCACATCGCGGAGCGCGCTGGCCTGGATGGCGCCGGGCGGCAACGCCGGCACCGTGTAATCCTTCTTGCGTTCGGTCGATTGCAGCGGCGGGCAGGTCGTGCACCTCTCGGTCACGATGCTTTCACCGCCGGTGCGCGGCGTCTTGCCGATCACCTCGATCGAGGATGCCATCGCCGAGCCGGCTGCCAGAAGAATTGCCGCACCGAGAATGAATTGACGCATGGAAACTGCTCCGACTTACTATGGGAACAAAATAGCGCGCCTTTATTTCCATCCCGTCAGGGGAAAGGGTAAAAATTTAGGGAACTGACCCGATTTCGGGCCAGAGTTAAGCTTTTTGCGCGCTCGATCGCCCGCCAGCCGATATCGCGGCGGCAGAAACCGTTTTCCCATACCACCTTGTCGAGCAGCGCATAGGCGCGCCTCTGCGCCTCGCCGACTGTTCGGCCGGTGGCGGTCACGTTCAGCACACGGCCGCCGGTCGCGACAAGCTCGCCGCCCTTCAAAGACGTGCCGGCATGGAACACTTTCTCGCCGTCGCCTGCCTCCGGCAGCGAGAGGATCGGCGTGTTCTTCTCGTAGGAGCCCGGATACCCCTTAGAGGCCATCACGACGGTCAGCGCCGGATCGTCGCTCCACTCGGCTGTGACCTTGCCGAGCGTGCCTTCGGCCGCTGCCAGCAGCAACGGCAGCAGATCGCTCTTCAAGCGCATCATCAGTACCTGGCACTCGGGATCGCCGAAGCGGACATTGTATTCGATGAGTTCCGGGCCCTTTGCCGTAATCATCAGCCCGGCGAAGAAAACACCGGAGAAGGGATAGCCGCTTTCGGCCATGCCGCGGATCGTCGGCTCGATGATTTCCTTCATCGTCCGCTCGATCATCTCCGCCGTCATCACCGGAGCCGGCGAATAGGCGCCCATGCCGCCGGTGTTGACGCCGGTATCACCCTCGCCCACACGCTTGTGATCCTGTGCGGTCGCCAGCGGCAGGGCGTTGCTGCCGTCGCAGAGGCAGAAGAAGCTCGCCTCTTCCCCGTCGAGATAAGCCTCGATGACGACCTCGGCGCCGGCTGCGCCAAACGCACCCTCGAAGCAATCGTCAACTGCGGCAAGCGCCTCCTCGACGGTCATCGCTACCGTCACACCCTTGCCCGCGGCAAGACCATCCGCCTTGACGACGATCGGGGCGCCTTGTTCGCGGATATAGGCCTTTGCCTTCGGGGCGTTGTTGAAGCGCCGGTAGGCACCGGTCGGGATGTTGTAGCGGGCGCAGATATCCTTGGTAAACCCCTTGGAACCTTCGAGCTGGGCTGCTGCAGCGGAAGGACCGAAGACCTTCAGCCCATCGGCTCGCAGGCGGTCGGCAAGGCCGGCAACCAGCGGCGCCTCGGGGCCGACGACGACAAAGTCGATCGCCTTTTGCGCGCAGAAGGCGGCGACTGCCTCGTGATCTTCTACCTTCAGGGAAACGAGCCTCGCATGTTCTGCAATGCCCGGGTTGCCCGGCGCGGCATAGAATTCCGTCATCAGCGGCGATTGTGCCAGCTTCCAGGCAAGCGCATGCTCGCGTCCGCCCGAGCCGATCAACAGAACCTTCATGCCTGATCCTTTCCGTTTTCTGTCTGGCGGTTAAGGGGCGGGAAGCCAAAGGTCAAGCGGGAAAGCTCACCAGCCGCCACCGCCGCCGCCTCCCCCGCCACCGCCCGAAGAACCGCCGCCACCGGAAAAACCGGAAGTGGAACTGGAGGGCGCAGGCGAGGGAATAGTCGAGGCGATCGTGGACGCCATCGACGACGAGAAGCCGCCGATGCGGTCGGAGAAGGTGCCGCTGCTGAAGTTGCCGGAATACCAGGACGGGGCATAGGCCGCAGCCGCACCGGCAGCGGCCGCCGCGAGCCAGGTTTCGAAGGTGCGCGTCCAAGGCTTCTCGACACCCAGCGCAACCGCATAGGGCAGCAGCCTCTCAAAATGTTGAGGCGACATTTCCGGCGCACCGGCCATGTTCATCCGGTCCTTCTCGGCAAGCGTCAGATACTGACGAAGGCCGTCGATGCCATCCATGATCTTCGAACCAAGCGGCGTCGGCGCCCCCATGATGAAGACATAGAGCAGGTTGAGCAGCACGATGCCGCCGACGGCAAAGAGCATCGGCGTCTCGTGGAATTCCAAGAGCGTGGAGAAAAGCGCCAGAGCCAGCGATGAAACGATGCTGAAGCCGACAAAAACGATGACGGCGATCGCGATCACAGCGGCGATCTTGCCGGCCAAGGACTGGCCAGGGCGGAACGACCGTGCAAAGCCGGCCACGAAGATGGCGCCGAAGACAGAAACGACGATCGGTATGATCATCAAGACGATCGCATCGGGTTCCAGCGTGCCGAAAACGAAGAGCGCGACGAGTGCGGCAGCGCTGAGCGCGATGCCGCCGGTCGTATAGCCGGTGTTGGAATTGTAGTATTTGCCGCGATGTTCCTGCTCGATCGCCGAGCGGAAGCTTTGGCCGACCGACTTCACGCGTTCGCCGTTTGCCTTGTCGATCGTCAGCGAGCCCTTGTTGGCGACGGCGCTCAGGAGGCTGGTTTCGCCGGCTTCCAGCTTCTCCTTACCCACCGGCTTTTGCGTGCGGCGTACGATGATCGATTGCCTGAGGTCTTCAAGAACGACATAGCCGCGAACCGCCAGGTCCAGCGCCGTTGCCGAAAGCGCCGTCCAACCCCCGCCTGAAATGCCCTTGTTGTCGATGTAGTTGACGAGCGCCGGCGAGATGCCTTCGGGAGGATCCCAGCGCGGCACAAGGACGCCGCGGGAAGGGTCGCGTCCGACCTTCAGCCAAGAGCGGGTGTAGTAAAGGAAAACAAGGAGGAGGCCGCCGAAACCGATGAAATAGTCGCGGTTGTCCTTCAGCCACCAGATGTTCTGATCGGATTCGCTCGGTGGATCGATCGCGCCTTTCGGAAGCTTGACGGCAATCGTCAGACCTTCGTTGGCATCGAGCGGCATGGTCGTCGAGAACACCGGCCGGGCATTGCCGCCTGAAATCCGGGCATTCTTGTCCTTTGCGCCAAGCGCACCGGTGAAGACATTCGTATCGGTTGCGGTGACACCATCTGGCAGGTTCACCGTCGCGGTCGCGGCCATGATCGGGAAGATCCAGCCGTTACCGGTCACATTCCAATAGAGTTCGTCGTGATCGGCGAAATAGCGGATCTGGCGATTGGTGGTGTAGGTGAAGGCATATTGATGGCGGCCTGGTGGAAGCATGACCGTCTTCCGACCCAGCATAGATACGGATGCCGCCGGAGACGGTTTCCGTGTTCCACGGCTCGTCATTGCCGTCGCGTTTGACCGATACAACGTCGAAGTCGACGCTGCGGCGGCGACCTTTTTCATCGACGAAAGTCAGCGGAAAGTCGCGGAAGATGCCGCGCCGGATCCGATTGCCCTCGGCATTGACGGTGATTGTCTCCGTCACCGTCATAGCGCCGCTCTTTTCGAGCTTTATATCCGATGCGAAGGAGTTGATGACCTCCGTGGCACTTGCCCCATGTGCTGCAAGCGCCAGAAACAGAAAGAAGCAAAGGCCGAAAAGCCGCCGGATCATCATACCTCTCCCCGCCGGCGGCGCGCTGCCGCCTCAGACAATCGTCAGCCCTCGTTCGCATATTTAACGCCCAGTCCTGCCAACGTCCGCCAATAGGCAGGGAACGTCTTGCCGACGCAGTCCGGATCGAGGATCGTGATGCCGTCTGATCTTCAGCCCGGCGAGCGCGAAGCTCATGGCGATGCGGTGGTCGGCGAAAGTGACGATCTCGGCAGGAAGACGCCTTCCGGCAAGCGACGGATCAGACTGGACGATGAGATCGTCGCCTTCCTCGCGTGCCAGATCCGGCGAATCTGCGTCAGGCCGGTCGACAGCGCGCGGATGCGATCGCATTCCTTGACGCGCAGATTGGCAATGCCGACGAAATGGACGGGCGTTTCGTTGAAGGCGGCAAGGACTGCGAGCGTCGGAACCGCGTCCTGCATCTGCGAGCCGTCGATTTCAGCCGGCAGGCGCGGGAATTTGGCGATCATCTCGATAGGCGCGCGCATCCGGCTGCGTGAAGGCGCCAGTTCGGCACGCCGAGATCGATGGAGCCGCCGGTCAGGACTTCGGCAGCCCAGAGATAAGTTGCCGCCGACGCATCCGGCTCGATGACGAAATCGGCCGCCGTGTACCCGGTCGGCTCGACGCGCCAGGTGACCGCGCTCGTCTTCTCGACCTTGGCGCCGAAGGCTCGCATCGCGGCGGTCGTGAGATCGATGTAGCCGAGGGCACCGATGTCCTCGCCGAGGAGTTCAATATCCACCGGGCGGTCGCCTCCGGCCGCCATCATCAGCAGCGCGGATACATACTGGCTGGAGAGACCACCATCGATCCCGATACGGCTCGCCTCGAAGCAGCCTGTCCCCTTCACGGTTACAGGCGGGCAGCCGGTTTCGGCCGTCGCATCGATTCCGAGAGACCGCAACGCATCAACGAGCGGGCCGATCGGGCGCTTGCGCATGTGCTGATCACCGTCGACGACGACGGTGCCATCAACGAGTGCGGCAGCGGCCGTCAGGAAGCGTGTTGCAGTGCCGGCATTGCCGAGGAAGAGCGGCGCTTTCGGCGCCAGCAGCTTGCCGCTTCCGGTGACGACGAAGCTCGTATCGTCCGGTTCGTCGATGACGACGCCCATGGCGCGCAGCGCATCCGCCATGTAGCGCGTATCGTCGCTCTTCAGCGCGCCGGTCAGGCGGCTGATACCCTTGGCGAGGCCAGCCAGGAGCAGTGCGCGGTTGGTGATCGACTTCGAGCCCGGCGGCACGGCGCGCCCCACGAGCGGAGCCTTAGCCGGGATGATGGTGAGTTTCTTGTCCTTGCTCATGACGCTTGTCTATTCCGTCCATTGCGCTAGCCGCCCTGCGGCCTTGACCGGCCCTGCTCATAGCAGCTTTTGCGCAAAGGCAAACGCCCATATCAGAATTTGACGGCCGGAACGGCGCGGTCGACCTCGTTGGTGATCTCGAAATATTCCCGCTTCTGGAAGCCGAACTGCCCGGCGACCAGATTGGAGGGGAAGCTTTCAACCTTGACGTTGAGATCACGGGCAGCGCCGTTGTAATACCGGCGTGCCATCTGGATTTCGCTTTCCATCGTCTCGAGCGAGGCCTGAAGCTCGGAGAAGTTCTCGTTCGCCTTCAGGTCCGGATAGGCTTCGGCTAGCGCCAAAACACGGCCGAGCGCCTGGCCGAGAAGGCCTTCCGCTTGCGCCCTGCCCGCTACATCGCCAGAAGGCACCGCCTGCGCCTTGTTGCGCAGCTCAACGACCTCTTCCAGCGTACTCTTTTCGTGGGTAGCGTAGCCCTTGACGGTCTCGATGAGGTTTGGGATCAGATCGGCGCGGCGCTTCAGCTGCACGTCGATGCCGGACCAGGCCTCTTCGGCCATCTGCCGGGCGCGGACAAGACCGTTATAGATAAAGACAAGATAAAGCGCGATCAGAACGATCACACCGAGAACGATATACATCGCGAATCCCCCGCAACGACGCAAAGTCTGGACGGAGACTATGCGGCTTCCGCTGGATTGTCATCCCGCATTTCGGGGCTGCGGCTTAACATCAGCGACTAGCGAAATATCACGATACCGCACACAGATCGCCGGTTATATCTTTCTTATTGTGCCGGCTGGTTACGGTGCACTCGCAACTCATGACGAGGAAATAATCAGACAATGAGCGCAGCAATCTTCCTATTGAGCCTGTCGGCGATCGCATCTCTTGTCGTCTTCCGAAAGACCCCTCGGCCGGCGCCCCGGCGCGTCGTCGCACGGTCCAGCCACCGCCGCTAATCGGCATTCTCAGGCGGCGGCCCTGGCGATATTGATGCCGCCGGCATCCGTCAAAAGGAAGGCTTCACCACAAGCCTTGGAGAGCGTGCGCACCCGCAGGATATAGCTCTGACGCTCGGTGACCGAGATCACCCCGCGTGCATCCAAGAGGTTGAAGACGTGGCTTGCCTTGATGCACTGGTCATAGGCCGGAAATACGCACTTGTGCAGCAGCTGGTTGGCATTGTCGCTCGGCGCACCGGCGGCGAGAAGCGCCTGGCACTCCTTCTCCGCATCGATGAAATGGCGATGCAGCATCTCGGTATTGGCGAATTCGAAGTTGTGGCGTGAATATTCCTGTTCGGCCTGCAGGAAGACTTCGCCGTAGCTGATCTTTTCGTCGCCTTCGCGGCCGTTGAAGTTCAGGTCGTAGACGTTGTCGACGCCCTGCACATACATCGCCAGACGCTCGAGGCCATAGGTCAGTTCGCCGGCAACCGGCGCGCATTCGATGCCGCAAACCTGCTGGAAGTAAGTGAACTGCGAGACTTCCATGCCGTCGCACCAGCACTCCCAGCCCAGCCCCCAGGCGCCGAGCGTCGGGCTTTCCCAGTCGTCTTCGACGAACCGGATGTCGTGCAGCAGCGGATCGAGACCGATCGCCGCCAGCGAGCCGAGGTAAAGCTCCTGCAGGTTCGGCGGGTTCGGTTTCAGGATGACCTGATACTGGTAATAATGCTGCAGACGGTTTGGGTTTTCACCGTAGCGGCCGTCCGACGGACGGCGCGACGGCTGGACATAGGCAGCTTTCCACGGCTTCGGGCCGAGCGCGCGCAGCGTGGTCGCCGGATGGAACGTGCCGGCGCCGACCTCCATGTCATAGGGCTGCAGAACCGCACAACCCTTGTCCGCCCAGTAGTTATGAAGCGTCAGGATCAGCGCCTGGAACGAGCGCTTCGGGTTCATATGGTCGGGAATCGATGCAGACATGGAGACAAGCCACCGGTTGCGTATTTTGTCGGACAGGTGCCATGGGAGAGGACAAGGGTCAATACATAACGTAGGATCGGACCATGTTTTGGAAGGCGTTCCGCGAACGTCAACACGACGGTCACCCTGTCTGATGCGGCTCGAGGAGCAGGTCAATGACCGATCTGCCTAATATCGGCGCAGGCGAACACGACTTTCCCGATATCGAGCCATAAGAAACGACGCTCACCCCGGCTCCGGGCAATTCCGGCTTCGGATAAAGCGGTCATTTGCTTCGCTGTCGAGCGGGTTAAGGACGCTACTATTGCGAGAACTCGCCTTGTCGCGACCGAACTTCTAGTCGGCCGGCACTTGCAGCCGGAAAGCGCGTATTCATTCGAGAGCCTGCTCGCGTTCTTCAGCGTTCTCCAGCGGTCACCATCATTCATCCTCCCGCTTCACGCGGTATTCGCCGGTCACCGGATCCTTGACAAGTGTGCCGACGGCGCCGGTCTGACGCTCCTTCTCGGCACGGCGGGATTTTTCCTGCAGGCGCTTGGCATCGGAGATGAAGCGGCGGTAGAGCCACCAGGCAGCACCGACCAGGATTATGATTGTTATAAGCTGCGCCATCTCCCTTTTTCTTCTCCTCTCACAGTCCGTAGCGGCTCCACAATGCCTTTTCTTCGGCCGCTTCGACAAGTCCCGTCGCGAGACCTGATGCGCAAGCCATCAATCGAGACGGGCAGAGACACGCCGGGCATCCGCCGGCCGAAGAGGCTGCGGGCGGCGGTGACAAGCTGCAGCTCTGGTCTTCGGGCCGTAACGCCTTTTCAGTTCCTGGCGCATGTCGCCGAGGCTGTCGACGAGGCCGAGTTCGAGCCCACGCGTGCCGCTCCAGAACAGGCCGGAAAAGACGGTTTCGTCATCCTTCAGCTTGCCGGCGCGGCGTTCGCGCACCATGGTGATGAAGACCTCGTGGATCTCGAGCTGAAGGGTCTTCAGATATTCGATGTCCTTCTCTTTTTCAGGCTGGAAGGGATCGAGGATGACCTTATTTTCGCCGGCCGGTATAGACGCGGCGCTCGACGCCGATCTTCTTGAGGAGTTCGGGGAAGCCGAAGCCACCGGAAACGACGCCGATCGAACCGACGATAGAGGTCGGGTCGGCAATGATTTCATCGCCGGCAAGCGCGATCATGTAACCGCCGGAGGCCGCCACATCCTCGACGAAGACCAGTACTTTCTTCTGCTTCTCACGGGCAAGCTCCCGGATGCGCGTGAAGATGAGCCGCGACTGAACGGGCGAACCGCCCGGCGAATTGACCGCAATGGCGACAGCGGGAGCTTCCTTGTCAGAGAAGGCCTTTTCCAGCACCGGTGCGACATTGGCGAGATTGAGTATCGGGCGGAACTGGCCGCCGCCGCTCATGATTGCGCCCTGAAGCCTGACGACCGGGATGATCACCCCTTCCTTGCGGAAACGCTTCGGTACCAGTTTTCTCAAAAATCCGGCCATTTCAAATCCTTCTCGCTCTCGGCATCGCAATCCATGTATGCAATGGAGCAGCAAACGCAATGGGCCACCTTCCCAACATGCATCCGATTTTTCATTTTGCGAATGACTTGCATTATCATTCTAATCGGGCATAGTGCGGGGCATTGGTCCCAAAAGCGGTAATCATATGGATGTTTTAAATCGTACTCCAAAAGGCGGCTGGCGGCACGACCGCGAGGAAGCCTCGCTTTCAGACGTTTATCGCACGATCGGCACGGGCCGCCCGGGATCGAAACTCCGACGGATCGCCGCCTTTGCTGGCCCTGGCTACATGGTCGCGGTCGGCTATATGGATCCCGGAAACTGGGCGACCTCGCTCGCCGGCGGCTCGAAATTCGGCTACGCACTGCTGACTGTGGCGCTGCTTTCGAACCTCATGGCGATCGTGCTGCAATCGCTTTGCGCCCGGCTTGCCATTGCTTCTGGCCGCGATCTGGCGCAGGCCTGCCGGGACGCCTTCCCGAAATTCGTTTCCGTACCGCTCTGGGCCTTTGCGGAAATCGCAATCATCGCGACGGACATTGCCGAGGTGATCGGCACGGCAATCGGCCTCAACCTGATCTTCGGCGTTCCGCTGGAACTCGGCGTGCTGATTACGGCGCTCGACGTTTTCCTTATCCTCTATCTGCAAAAGCTCGGCTTCCGCTGGATCGAAGCGTTCATCATCACGCTTCTCGGCGTCATTGCGCTGTGCTTCGGCGTACAGATCGTTCTCGCCGACCCGCAGTGGGGCGCCGTCATCACGGGCTTCTTCCCGACGACGGAAATCGTCAGCAACCCGGAAATGCTCTATTTGGCGCTCGGCATTCTCGGCGCGACGGTCATGCCACATAATCTCTATCTGCATTCCGGCATCGTGCAGACCCGCGCCTACGGCCACACCGTGCCGGAAAAGCGGGAAGCGCTGACCTATGCGACGATCAACTCGACCTTTGCGCTCTGCTTTGCGCTGTTGATCAACGCCTCGATCCTGATCCTGGCCGCAGCCGCATTCAACGCCCACGGCCGGACGGACATCGTCGAACTCGGCGAGGCGCACTCGCTGTTGTCACCGCTGCTCGGGCTTGCGATCGCACCCACGCTTTTCGGCATCGCCCTGCTCTGTTGCGGCCTGAATTCGACCGTGACGGCGACGCTTGCGGGCCAGATCGTCATGGAAGGCTTCCTGAAGATCAAGCTTCAGCCATGGGTGCGCCGTCTGATCACCCGCGCCATCGCAATCGTGCCCGCGGCGATCGTGACGATCTGGTACGGCAACCAGGGCACGGCACAATTGCTGATCCTGACGCAGGTCGTGCTCAGCCTGCAGCTTTCCTTCGCCGTCTTCCCGCTGGTGATGTTCACCGCCAGCAAGGCGAAGATGGGCGAGCTCGTCGCGCCGCGCTGGCTGAGCACTATTGCCTATGTGATAGCAGTCGTGATCGCCGGATTGAACATCAAGCTGCTTATCGACTTCGTGACCGGCTAAGCCTTGCATAGGCCGCGCGGCCATTGTTCAGATCGTCGACGAAGGGGGAGAACTTATGCGTTCCTTCTTCGTGCATGATCAGGGGTGCGCGCAATGAAAGCCGCGCCCGCGACCCCTTGATCGCCGTCACCAGGATGCGGACGGCATTCTCACCTTTGCGCGGATGGATGGCGGTAATCTCGATGCCGCCGAAGCGCCTGCCGCAGCCGGTGATGATGTCGGCGATGGATTCGGGCCGCGCAATCAGCGACAATTGCCCGCCGGGGATCATGATCGCGCCGGCGGTACGAATCCACCTTTCGAAAAGACCATCCGTCATCGCATGCGCTTCAGCCTTCAGCACATCCGGCGTTCGCCGGTCAGCCGCGTCGTTGAAAGGCGGGTTCATGATGACATGATGGAAGACCTCGTCGGCAAGGCCCGCGTCGTTGCGCGCCTTTGCCGTGAGCGTCACATCCGCCTGGACGACCGAAACGCGGCCTGCCAGATGGGCGTTTTCCGGCAAGGCAATGCTTCGCCGGGCATAATCGGCCATTTCCGAAGAGCGTTCGAAAAGCACGGCCTGCGCCTTCTGCAGCCGGCAGACCACGGCCAGTCCGGCGGCACCGGCGCCGGCGCCAAGATCGGCAACCTTGATCGCACGGTCATCGGCAACGAGTGCTGCGAGCAGCATGGCATCCATGCCCGAACGGTGCCCCCTGCCCTTCGGCTGGACGATGTAAAAGCCGCCGCGATGGAAGGCATCGATCGTGTCGGAAGCGCCGTTCATGGCCACATTATTTCGCGATACGCAATTCGCCGGCGAGACCGGCATCCGTGAGGATGCGGCGGGCCTGATCGGCTCGCTCCTCCTCGACGAGCAGACGGCGCGGCAGCATGCCGAGCGAGCCCTCGAGAATGCTCATATCCTGATCCGCGACAAAGCAGTGAATTCCCGCATCCTTCAGAAGACTCTGCGCATAGGACAATAAAACAGGGTCATTGGCGCGGATAAGTTCATGCATTTGCGGTCAATTCCCTTTCAATTCTGTGTTGCGCGACAATTCACCCCTTGCCGCTTCAATCGCCCCTTTCTATTGTCAATTCCAAAGAATGAACAGGAGTCCGGGTCGTTGGGCGTGGTCATACCGCTTGAAGAAAGCAAAAACAAACTGGCATCCGTCAAGCCGCTGGTCGATTTGACACGGGCGGACATGGAGCGGGTCAACCAGCTTATTCTTTCGAAGGCCGGTTCCGACGTGCAGATGATTCCGGAGGTCGCAAATCACCTGATCTCTTCCGGCGGCAAGCGCCTGCGCCCGATGCTGACGCTCGCATCAGCCTGTCTCTTCGACTATCGAGGCGAAAACCATGTCAAGCTGGCGACCAGCGTCGAGTTCATGCACACGGCAACGCTGCTGCATGACGACGTCGTCGACGAAAGCGATCTACGCCGCGGCAAATCAACGGCGCGCACGATCTGGGGCAACCAGGCGAGCGTTCTCGTTGGCGATTTCCTGCTTGGCCAGGCCTTCCGCATGATGGTGGATGTCGGCTCACTCGATGCGCTCGATGTCCTTTCGTCCGCCGCCTGCGTCATTGCCGAAGGGGAAGTGCTGCAGCTTTCGGTCGCCAAGAACATGGAGACGACGGAGGACGACTATCTTTCCGTTATCCGGGCCAAGACGGCAGCACTCTTTGCCGCTGCTGCCGAAGTCGGCCCGATCGTCGCAGACGCCGGCAAATCAGGCCGCAATGCGCTGAAATCCTACGGCATGAATCTCGGCCTCGCCTTCCAGCTTGTCGATGACGCGCTGGATTACGGCGGCAAGGCTGCGGATCTCGGCAAGAATGTCGGCGACGACTTCCGCGAAGGCAAGATCACCCTTCCCGTCATCCTCGCCTATCGCCGCGGAACGCAGGACGAGCGCGCCTTCTGGCGCGATGCGATCGAAGGCGGCAACAGCACCGATGCCAACCTGGAAAAGGCCCTCGGCCTGATCACCAAATACGGCACGCTGAACGACACGATCTCGCGGGCCGTTCATTACGGCACGATCGCCCGCGACGCGCTGGCGCCGCTCCCCGAAACGGCCTGGAAATCGGCCCTCATGGAAGTGATCGATTTCTGCATCGAGCGGGTCAACTGATCAAAGGTCCTTGATCGCGGGCTGATTTTCTTGCAGGGCCGCTTCAAAAAAGCCATCCTATTGTGAATCAGTCTTTTAACTGATTTCGCAGCCGGCCGGATAAATCGGCTGCCCTGATGAAAGGTTTTCTAATGCGGCAGAGATATGCCATCCGTCTTCTTTCGAGCGCAGCCCTTGCAGCGGTCATTTCGCTCGGCGCGCTTGGCGGCGTGAATGCCGAAGAAGCGACCAAGACGGACGATGCCAGCAAGAACGTGATCTTCGACCCGGATACGGTCGGTACTTTTGCAGGCGCATTTCTCGCTGCCCGCACGGCTGATGTCGATCATGACTACAAGACGGCGATCGAGCTCTACAAGAAAGCCCTCCAGATCGAGCCTGGCAACCCGGAGATCCGCCAGCGCCTGATGATCTCGCTGCTTTTGAACGGCAATATCGAAGATGGCGTGAAATATGCCAACGACCTGAAGAAGGATCCTTCCGTCGAGCGCATCACCACCGTCGTGCGCAGCATGGACGCGATGCGCCGCGGCGAGTTCAAGACCGCTGAAGCGATCCTGAAATATGACGGCCCGAACGACCTCGACCGCATGATGAACGACCTTTTGCTCGCCTGGGCGCGCGCCGGCGCCGGCCGCAACAAGGAAGCTCTATCGATGGTCGAGAAGATGAAGGGCCCGGAATGGTTCGGCATCTTCCAGAACTATCATGCGGGCGCAATTGCGATTGTAACCGGCAACGTGGCGGCCGCGCGCAGACATCTGAACGATGCAGTGCTGGACAAGGATGGCGGCGCGACCGCACCCGACACCTTCATGCGCGCTGTCATGGCGCTTGCCCGCCTCGAAGCATCCCAGGGCAACAAGCAGAAGGCGCTCGACGCGATCTCGGTCGGTGATAACATGCTGCCGAACTATGCGCCGCTGAATGCGCTGCGCCAGAGCATCGAGAAGGGCGAAAAGCCGGAACAGCAGGTGCGCAACGCCGCGCAGGGCGCTGCCGCCGTGCTTTTCTCCATCGGCAGCGCGTTGAACCGCGACGGCGCCGAAGACATCGTCTCGCTCTATCTGCAGACGGCCAATACGCTTGACCCGAACAGCGCCGATACGCTGGTCCTTCTCGGCGGCATTGCTGAAAAACAGGAACAGACGGACCGCGCCATCGAATTCTACAGGCGCGTGCCGGAAAACTCGCCGATGCGACGCATCTCGGAGCTTCAGCTCGGCCTTGCCCTGGCACAGGGCGGCAAGACCGACGAGGCACGCAAACACCTCAAGGCGCTGATCGTTTCTGACCCGAAGGACGTCCGCTCCTATCTCGCCTATGGCAGCGTGCTTTCCGACGCCAAGGACTATGCGGAAATGGCGGCGAATTACGACAAGGCGGTGGAGGTGATCGGCCCGCTGCCGCGCCGCGCCGACTGGACCGTCTTCTTCCAGCGCGGAATCGCCTATGAGCGCCTGAAGAAGTGGGACCAGGCCGAGCCGAACTTCCGCAAGGCGCTCGACCTCAATCCGGATCAGCCGCAGGTTCTGAACTATCTTGGCTATTCATGGATCGACATGAACCGCAACCTCGACGAGGGCCTGACGATGATCAAGAAGGCCGTCGACCTTCGTCCGGACGACGGCTACATCATCGACTCGCTCGGCTGGGCCTATTACCGCCTGAACCGTTACGACGATGCCGTTGCCGAACTGGAAAAGGCCGCCGAGATCAAGGCCGGTGATGCGACGATCAACGACCATCTGGGCGACGCTTACTGGCGCGTCGGACGCAAGCTCGAGGCCGTTTATCAGTGGAACCGGGCGCTCAGTTCGGCACCGGAAGAGACCGAGATTCCGAAGAATCAAGGACAAGATCGCGAATGGTCTGACGGCGGACAACGACGACGCCAAGGCGGCCGACAAGAAGCAGCCGGATCCGGTGCCTGTTACGCCGCCGCCGGCCGACAAGAAGTCCTGACAACCCATGCATGATGCGGGCATGAGCGGCGGCTTCGCGGTTACCGAAGATGCTCTTGCTAAGATCAATCTTGCCCTGCACGTGACGGGCCAGAAAGCCGACGGCTATCATCTGCTGGACATGCTGGTGACCTTTGCCGGCCACGGCGACAGGCTGGGCTTTGCCGCTTCGCCATCGGACGAATTCACGATCAGCGGACGGTTCGGCCCCGCTCTCGACATCGATTCCCGCAGCAATCTGGTGCTCAAGGCGCGCGACATGCTTCGCCAGGCAGCGCTGGCGCAGGGCGACCATGCACCGCCGGTCCATATCCATCTCGAAAAGAACCTTCCGATCGCCTCTGGTATCGGCGGCGGTTCCGCGGATGCGGCAGCCGCCCTTCGCGGCCTCATGCGGCTTTGGAGCCTCCGCCTGCCCGGCGGGAGGCTGTCAGCGATCGCTCTCAGACTTGGCGCCGACGTTCCCATGTGCCTTGTGAACCGGCCGCTGATTGCGCGCGGGATTGGCGAACAGATCGAGCCCGTTGCCTTGCCCTCTTTTGCGATCGTGCTGGCCAATCCGCTGAAGGCGGTCTCGACGCCCGAGATATTCCGGCTGCTGACAGCGAAGAACAACCCGCCGCTTGCCTTGCGGGGCAGCGACTGGCTGGCGGCGATCGGGGCCAACCGGAACGATCTCGAGCCGCCTGCCCGCAAGCTTGTTCCCGAGATCGAAGATGTGTCGGCCGCATTGAAGGACGCAGGCGCAAGACTTGTCCGCATGTCCGGCTCCGGCGCAACCTGTTTCGGCATCTTCGGCTCGATTGAAACAGCCGGAGCGGCCGCGGCAATGCTTCACAGAGAACGGCCGGACTGGTATTTCCAGGCGACGGAAACGCTTTCGGGAGACAGGTGATGACAGGTATCGACGAACAGCGGCCGTTCATTCCCGTCGGCATCGCCGTGCTGACGGTTTCGGACACGCGCACGCTGGAGAACGACAAATCCGGCGACACGCTTGTGGCGCGGATCGCCGAGGCCGGCCACAAGCTGATGGACCGCGCCATCGTGCGCGACGACAAGGTGGCCATCGCAGCCCAGGTCAACGCCTGGACGGGAACTCACGGCATCGACGTCGTGATCACCACCGGCGGCACTGGCTTGACCGGCCGCGACGTCACGCCCGAGGCGCTGGAGCCGCTGTTCGAGAAGCGCATGGACGGCTTCTCGGCGGTCTTCCACCGCGTCTCCTACGACAAGATCGGCACGTCGACGATCCAATCGCGGGCAACGGCAGGGGTTGCCAAGGCTACCTTCATCTTCGTGCTCCCGGGCTCGCCCGGCGCCTGCAAGGACGCCTGGGACGGCATCTTGAAGGCGCAGCTCGACTACCGCCACATGCCCTGCAATTTCGTGGAGATCATGCCGCGGCTCGACGAGCACATGAAACGCGGCATGGGGAAGTAAAAGGCGCGCTGCTGCCCGGGTGCGCCATGGCAGCAGCCTGCGTTTTACTATGCTGTCCAAGCCCGGCAGAGTGGGTATCGTTTCCCAGCTATCACCCGACAGCAGGAAGCAACTGACCCCGTGAACATCCGTTATGATGAGTGTCCAGGTGCCGCTCTTGGCGGCATAGACCTCAAGAACGGCGTTCTGATTGATCAGTCCGACCGCGGTGAGCTTCTCGGCAAAGTTCTTGTCCAGGAACTCGACGACCTCGGATCGGCCTGCGCAACTGCGCATCATCTGCGATGCTGCCGAATGCGGATGCGCGATCACCAATGTCGTCAATATGACGGCCAGCAGGCCGCGGATCATATTGCGTTTCATGACGCACCTCCTTTCGCCGGAAACCCGGCAGAAGAGGAGACTTCCGCTGTGACCTGTTCTGCCGTCTGTCGGCATTGCATGGTCGGCCGCCAAGAAGCGGGGGCGCTCGGGCGGCGCCATGGCTGAATTATAGCGCGAAAACTTATCGGGCGCCATCTTTAGCGCGAGTGCTGAAAAGTTTGCGCGCTATCGTGCGGCGCGGGCGACCCAGGAGGGAATCAGTTCGCTGGAAAGCTTGCGCAGCTTCTGCCCCTTGGCAAATTCGGAAAGGCGCATTCCGCTTCTTGCGGCGGCAATCGCGTGTTTCTTCGACAGGAGAAGGCCGAGTTCCAGCGGCGGCAGCGACCGGCCCACACGCTGGAAAAACGGGCGCCTGTATCCGCGCGAGGCGGTGAAACGCGCCGGAACTTTGTTGAGGGCGACGTATTCGGCGATCTCGTCTATCCAACCAGTCTGCGGCCGGGCGCCAGGTTCGACGAAAAGTAGCCACTCGCCGCGGGCCGAGCGCAATACATCCTTGATATCCCATTGCGAATGGAACCGGCACCCAGCCGCGTCCGCTACCCTGGATGTACCATCGCGCGAGCCGTGATCGAGCACGACCACGTCGCTTACGAGCCCTTCGACTGCACCCGCCACCAGCACCGATAAAGTCTGCGCCAGCTCAGGTTCCTGATCCTGGCATTCCAGAACAACCGTCAACATTGCCTATTTATAAAGCGCCGCACAAAACTTTGCCAGCGTGACTTTCCTCATTTTGTTCTTGCATTGTTCTCTTTTTCTCGATAGGAATTTAATCATCAAGACGGACGAAGGCAATGGCCTTGTCGCGGGAGAATCGAATGAACGAACAGTCCCTTGCAGGGCAGGCTGCGTTTGCGCCTGCCAATACGGCGGATGTTGCCGAAGCGTTGATCGCCTCTTCCGGCCTTCGCATCGAGGGCGACCGGCGCCGCGGCCGCGCGGCTGGACTGAACCCCGAGCGGGCGCTTCGAGCCGATGCACCGCGAGGCCTGTCGACGACGGCTGGCAGACGCTGGAAGAACTGCCCCCCTTCAAGACCGAAGTGCAGATCGAAAAGCCGCGCACGGCGATTACCCGCAACGAGTCGCCGGACGTTCCGTTCGATCGTTCGATCAATCCCTATCGCGGCTGCGAACACGGCTGCATCTACTGCTTCGCCCGGCCGACGCACGCCTATATGGGGCTTTCGGCAGGCCTCGATTTCGAAGCCAGGCTGTTTGCCAAGCCGGATGCGGCCAAGCTTTTGGAGCGCGAGCTTGCGAAGCCCGGCTACAAGCCGCGGGTCATCGCCATCGGAACCAATACCGATCCCTACCAGCCGATCGAGAAGGAATGGCGTATCATGCGGCAGATCCTCGAAGTGCTGAACAAGGCGAACCATCCGGTCTCGATCGTCACCAAGTCGGCGCTGATCCTGCGCGATATCGATATCCTGCAGGAGATGGCAGCCAAGAGCCTTGTGCGTGCCGCGCTTTCGGTGACCACGCTCGACCGCAAGCTCGCTCGTGCGATGGAACCGCGCGCCGCAACGCCGCCGCGCCGGCTGGAGGCGATCCAGGCCCTGACAGAGGCGGGCATCCCGACCTCGGTGATGGCCGCTCCGATGATCCCCGCGCTGAACGACCACGAGCTGGAACGCATTCTCGACGCGGCAAAGGTTGCCGGTGCGCTGGAGGCGGGCTACGTGATCCTGCGCCTGCCGCTGGAAGTCGCTCCGCTCTTCCGCGACTGGCTGCTGCAGAACTATCCGGATCGCTACCGGCACGTGATGTCGCTGGTCCGCTCGATGCGCGGCGGCAAGGACTACGACGCCGAATTCGGCAAGCGCATGAAAGGCGCCGGCCCCTATGCCTGGCAGCTCGCCCGCCGCTTCGAGATGGCGACGAAACGGCTCGGCATGACAAGGCGCAGCATGCCGCTTCGCGACGATCTTTTCGTGCCGCCGGATGGCAGCGGCGTGCAGCTTTCGCTACTTTAGCAGCCCGTCCGCACGCAGGTGTTCCCTGAGACCGCCCGGCGAATGCCATAACGAGTTACCCCGCAGGAGGCCGCCGCCCTGGCCTCTTGCCGCCCGCAAACGGCTCCCCTGCCCGTTTCGCGGCCTGAGCCCCCGGTGCGCCGCCCTGATCCGGGGGCTTGCAGGAAATCGGGTTGGCGTGCGAGGTTCAGCCGCATGAAACCTCGCACGTCACCCGATTCTCCTCTGCTTTTCGACGAGGTGCCGCTCGTACCGGACTTCAAGCTGGAACTGAAGGCACGCAAGGCCGGTCACTGGCCGGTCGCTGGCGCCGATGAGGCAGGGCGTGGCCCTCTGGCCGGACCTGTCGTCGCCGCTGCTGTCATTCTTGATCCCAGGCGTATCCCGGACGGGCTGAACGATTCCAAGCAGCTCTCGGCGCAACGGCGCGAACAACTTTTCGCCCAAATCCTCGCTACCGCGACGGTTTCCATCGCATCGTCGAGTTCCACACACATCGACCTCACGGATATCCGCAAGGCGAGCCTCGACGCCATGCGCCGGGCAATCTGCGGCCTTGCCATCCCTGCAAGCTATGTGCTGACCGATGGCCTCGACGTGCCGCCGGGGCTGGAGTGCCCGGGCCAAGCGGTGGTCAAGGGCGATGCGCGCTCGGTCTCGATCGCCGCCGCCTCTATCGTTGCCAAGGTGACCCGCGACCGGATGATGGCCCGTGCAGATGCCGTCTTCCCCGATTACGGCTTTGCCGCGCATGTGGGTTATGGCACGGCGCAGCATCGCGCCGGCATCGAGCGGCATGGCCCCTGCTCGCTTCACCGCATGAGCTTCCGGCCGTTGAAGAAGAACGGCACCGAAGGCGCCACGATGGACGAAATGCTGGAAGAGTAACTGCTGCCGCTGCAGACCTGTCCATGAGACCGAACTTCCATGAGATCGAACTCTATACTGCCCTTCATAGAAGCAGCATCTTGCGTTCCCACGTGATGATTGAAGCGGTCATTCAGACCGCTTCGATGGAAACCAGAACAGCACCACTTGAAGTGCAGTCCCGGCGCACAGCTTACTGCTGCGTCGCGGGCGCCGGCTGCGCGGGCGCAGATTCCTGGAGCTTGTCCTGAACTCTCTTGACGAGCGCCGGATCGTTCTGCGCGGCGGTTAGAATTGAGTTGTACTCATCGAGCGAGATGCCTGGAGAGGCTTCCACGGCCTGAACCATTTGCTTACTGGCTTCAGTCTGCAGCTGTTGCTTCGCTGCCGTGTCCTGTGTTGCTCCGATCTTGGCCGAGTATTCCTGCCTAACCTGGTCAACCTGGAGATAGGCGACCGCAAAGGCCTCGATTTTCTGATCGCTGACGGCCGGCCCGCCTTTGCCTTCTGGTTGCGCTTGAACCGGTTGCTGCGCTGGAGCTGCCTGCTGTGCGGACGCGGGGTTGCTGAAAAACATCAAGCTGAGAGCTGCAGCGGTCAACGATGCAACAGGGGTATAACGAGTGATCATATTCATTCCTCTGTGGTGGCGCGTGGACGGCGACATACTGCCTTGGCCGTCGGTTAGGGTTGAGGAACGATCCGGCGACAATGCGACTCTCAGGCGTTTTCGGTGCGGCAATAGGAAGGCGATCTGCCGGCAATCGAGCGGCGGCTTTGTGGCAGGATTCACCGCTTCGGCGTGCTGCCGGCTCAATCATTTGGCCATGATCCCGGCCGCGATTTGATCCCGGTGAACGCGGATGTAGCCGATGTCATCGCGAAAAAGCCGATGATGGCCATCTTCGATATCCTTGCGGTATTTTTCCGATCCCCCGCGCCGCTTCCGCTTCCATGAAAGCGACAAGCCCCTTCAAACGCTCGATCACAAGATCGGGCAAAGCAGCGCGTTCATCGGCTGGCAAGCCGTAAGCGTCGAGGAAGTCCCGCGCCCGGTTGATCTGCTCTTCTATCGTGACAATGCTCTCTACCGCGATATGTCTCGACAGCGGCGCCCATCGATAGACAGCATAGGCGATATCCCAGAGCCTTGGACCGGGATGTGCCGCTTCGAAATCGATGATGCCTATCGCTTTGCCGTCGCGCATGACGACGTTGTACGGTGCAAAATCGCCGTGACAGATGACTTCAAACGGCGGCTTCGGCTCATGCTGCCAGGCGCCTTCAGCGGCCCCTTTAAAGGATGTCGAGCAATCGTGGTAGATGCGCAGCAATCGCGCCGCAGAAGTCAGTACCGTGTCCAAGCGCATTTGGACACTATCGAGGTCGCCGCACTCGCCCTCAATAAAAGTCACGCGCTCGAAATTCTCATCATAGCCTGCCGATCGCGGCGCTGAAGCGAAGCCACACTGCTTCAGGTGCCCAAAGAGAGAATGCACATTCGCAGTCCATGGACGCGTGGCGCGCCATACAAGCCCGTCACGCAAGATCGGTCCGGAACCTGCCTCGTCCTTCAGCATCAGCAACCCTCCGGCAGCCGCACCGCTGCCAATAAAAAAGCCCCGTTGCCGGGGCCTTTCCAGATCAACATGAAAGAACGCTCAGTTCAAGCGCGTCTTCACTTCGCCGACGGCACCCTTGAAGAGGTCGGTCTGGACCTTGCCGTCGGCCTTCTTGGCGAGAACCGTTTCGGCCGCGCTGATCGCCAGATCGACGGCAGCCGAACGGACGGCTTTCATCGCATCGGCCTCCGCCTGCTTGATCTTCTGTTCCGAAAGGGCCGTGCGGTTGGCGACGAACTCTTCCGTCTTCTTCTTCGCCTCGGCAGTCAGCATCTCGGCTTCGCGCTCGGCAGCGGCGACGATATGCGCAGCCTCCGCTTCCGCTTCCTTGCGCTTGCGCTGGTATTCGGCCAGCAGATGCTGAGCCTCTTCGCGCAGACGCTTGGCTTCGGCCAGCTCGTTGCGGATCTGGTCGGCGCGGTCGTCGAGCGACTTTGCCATCATGCCCGGAACCTTCAGATAGACGACGAGGGCCAGGAACAGGACCAGGCCGACAAAGGCGAAGAAAGTTGCATCAAGTTCCATCGATCAAGCCTCCTTCTTGGCGGCTGCGACAGCAGCGGCAACGTCGGTCTTGGCGGTTGTGCCACCGATCAGCTGTTCGATAACGGCAGCGGCCGTTTCCTCGGCAATCGTGCCGACGTCTGCAAATGCCTTCGCCTTGATGTCGGCGATGCGGCCCTCGGCAGCTTTCAGCTTCTCGGACAGGCTGGCTTCGACGGCGCGGCGATCTTCTTCGGCCTTGGCCTTGGCGGCGTCGCGCGCGGCAGAGCCGATCGAGTTCGACTTGGCGCGGGCCGCAGTGAGTTCAGCTTCATAGGCTGCAACGTCCGCATCGGCTTCCGCCTTCAGGCGGCTTGCCTCGTCGAGATCCTGCGAGATTCGCTTATGGCGCTGCTCGAGGATACCGCCGATGCGCGGCGTAATGACCTTTTGCATGAGCAAGAAGAAAACGGCGAAGGTGATCGCCAGCCACAGAAGCTGGGATGCGTAAGTCGACGAATCGAAAGGCGGGAAAACACCGCCGCCATGCTCGCCACCGGGAACGCCGGTCTCGGTATGGACCTCGCCGGGCGCCGGAGCGGCATGCGGGTCCGTGGCGGGCGCTGCACCCGGTTCTGCCGTTCCCGCCGGAGCTTCTTGAGCATAGGCCGGGGTCACAAAAAACATGCTCACCTCCAGGTGTACTGCAAATACGAAGAATCACGGCTTGCTGGTCGCAAGCCGTGATCCCTCAATCCACCGATATTAGACGGCGAAGAGCAGAAGGAGAGCGACGAGCAGCGAGAAGATGCCCAGAGCTTCCGTAACGGCGAAGCCGAAAACCAGACGGCCGAACTGGCTGTCAGCAGCAGACGGGTTGCGCAGAGCGCCAGCGAGGTAGTTGCCGAAGATGTTGCCGAGGCCGAGAGCCGTACCGGCCATACCAAAGCAAGCCAGACCTGCACCGATGAACTTTGCTGCTTCCGCTTCCATGTTGAACTCCTTTGAAATGGTTGTTGCGGCGAATTGACTGACGCCCTTTGACGTCAATGTCGGTATCCTTAGTGGCCACCCGGGTGAACTGCGTCGTTGAGGTACATGCAAGTCAGCACCGCAAAGACGTAAGCCTGGAGGAAGGCGACGAGGAACTCGAGACCGGTCAGGGCGACCGTCATGATGAGGGGAAGAACGGCACCGCCGACACCGACTGCACCGAGGGCTCCAAGCGAGGCGACGAAGCCTGCGAACACCTTCAGCGTGATGTGACCGGCGAGCATATTGGCGAAAAGACGAACAGAAAGTGAAATGGGGCGGGACAGGAAGGAGATGATTTCGATCGTCACCACCAGCGGCAGAAGAATGCCTGGCACGCCCGAGGGCACGAAGACATTCAGGAAATGGAAGCCGTGCTTATAGAAGCCGTAGACGAGAACCGTGCCGATGACGAGCAGCGCCAAGGCGAAGGTGACGATGATCTGGCTCGTCACCGTGAAGAAATACGGGAACATGCCAAGCAGGTTTGCCGTCAGCACGAACATGAAGAGCGAAAAGACCAGCGGGAAGAACTTCATCCCCTTGGTTCCTGCGCCTTCCTTCAGCATTCCGGCGATGAATTCGTAAGACATTTCCGCGACCGACTGCGAGCGGCCGGGGACGATCGCGCGGTTTGACGTCGAGAAATAAAGGAAGCCTGCGGCAATGGCAGCGGATGCCGCCATGAAGAGAGAAGCGTTGGTAAACGAGAAATCAATTCCGCCAATTTCGATCGGCACAATCTTCTGGATCAGGAACTGATGGGTCGGATCGTTAGACACCGCTTGTTCTCTCTTCTTTGGCCCGCGATTGCGGGATCATCACACTGGACAAAGCGCCTGGCACCCTGCCCTATTTCTTGCCGTTTTCGGCCTCTCCAGGCTCCGGTTTTGCAACCTTGCCTGCAGCACGAAGAACGTTCAAAACACCGGCACAGAATCCGAGAAGCAGAAGAACAATCAACCCCCAAGGCGCCGTGCCGACAAAACGGTCCAAAAGATAGCCAAGAAGGGCACCGACGACGATGGCGGAAATGAACTCGCTCGAAAGCTTCATCGCCTCAGCATAGCCCTTGCGGCTTACCTCGGCGCGGGCTTCGTTCGCCTCGTCCTCTCCCGCATCTATGCGCTTGGCTTTGAGCTTCGCTCCCAGCTGCGCACGGCGCTTTTCAAGACTTTCCTCGCGGTCATCCGCCATGGCTTCCTCCTCGTCTTCCGCTGTCCGCGATCCCCGCTACCCCGGTTTTCAGGACAACGGACACAAGGTCTAAAAACCTTTCGGCCCGTTCTGAAGTCGCGCGCAACATAGTTTTAGGGGAAACCATAGTCAAGGCGTAGGAAGCTTATGTCCAGCCATAAAATTATCGTTCCGAATCAATGATTTGATCCGAATTTCACACCGCCTTGAAAATTCGAGCCAAAGAATCCGCTTTCGAAGCCGATGATCGGCGCGGAAATCCGCTGCCGGACCGGCATATCTTCAGCTCCAGCCGCCGCCATAGGTGCGGTAGAAGACGTGCAGGCCGATCCGGCCGACCTTTTCCATGGTCCTTGCCCATTTCGGCCGGACATAGACGGCATGATAATGTGTAGCCGAGCCGACTTGCGGAAGCCAGATCTTGCCGGCCGTGACCGCCATGGCGACGTCGCGGGCAACGCGCCAGTGATTTTCGGAGTTCACGCGATCGCGGATGTTGTCGCAGGCAAAGGAAAACTGGCAGCGGTTCCGCCAGTCTTCGTTCTGGTAGACGACGCCGCAGATGGTTTTCGGGTAGGCCGGGTTCCTGACGCGGTTGAGGATGACCTGCGCGACTGCGGCCTGCCCCTTTACCGATTCGCCGCGAGCTTCGAAGTAGATGCCAGATGCAAGGCACTGCTGCTCGCGCGCCGAAAACACGCTGGCCGGCAGGATGCTCGCCGCCCATGCGTGATCGCCCGCGCCGATCTGCGGAACGAAGCGACCGTCATTTGCCTGATCGGCGAGGATCGAATCGAAGGGCGATTGACGGGCGTAGTCCGGGGCTGCCGGCGCATAGGCGGTCGCCAGCACGTCGGCCTTGTTGCTTGTGACGAGGCCTGCAAGCATCGCCGGAACGCCGGGTTCCGGCATGACCGGCTGCTTCCTGTAGAAATTGGTGGCGATCTCGATTTCCTTGCCCATGATCTTCGGCTTCACGAAGGCGGACTTGTCCTTGATGCCGAAGCTCGGCTGGAAAAGGAGCTGCGTGCGCTGGAGAATGGAGCCAGCGGAGAAATCCTTCGGCGGCTGCATCTTCTCGACGGCGACGATGCGGCCTTTCTTGCTTCCGCGGTTGACGCGGTCTTCGTCCGGCGTTTCCTCGTGGCCCTTGCCTTTCGCGACAAAGGCAAGCTTGCGGCCATCCGGAAGAACCATGCCCGCGCCGGCCGCGATCGTTCCCGTCACGATCGGATCCGCGAAAGCGAGTTCGGCCTGATGAATGGAGCCCGCCGGAGAATTTGTCATCACCATGCGCCAGTTGTCGCGGCTTTGATCAAGCCCGGCGAGCATGGCGGCAAGATCGGCATGCGATGCGATGGTGGGGAATGCAAGCCACCCGCAAATGCCGAAGATGGCGGGTGAAATCCAGCTCTGAGGGAGAAAACGCAGCTTGCTGCGGACAACGCGATTTCGACGCAACGCCAGACTCCGGACACGGGACGCTTCAACAGTCAGACGAAAATTACCCATTAACCTTGATGCTTGGTTAATGCGGTGTCCCAGAATTCATCCGTGAGCGGTTTTTCGTCTTCTCCCCGCGCGGCGAAGATTGTTTGGAAAGGGTGTCAGATGATGACGTGCGAGCCGAGTTCGACTACGCGGTTCGCCGGAAGACGGAAGTAGTCGGAGGGGTTCGCTGCTGCGTTGGCGAGCGCGATATAGAGCCGGTCCTGCCAGTAAGGCATTCCGGATTTCGCATCCGGCACCAGCTTGCGCCGGCCGAGATAGAAGGAGGTCGTCATGATGTCGAACTTCAGCCCGGTCTTTCTAAGCGCTGCGAGCGCCTGGGAGACGTTCTGCGTTTCCATGAAGCCGAAGAGCAGTTCGACACGCGAGAAGCGCTCGGAAATCTGCTCGACCTTGTAGCGTTCGGAGTTTGCAACGCGCGGCTTGTTGACCGTGCGGATCGTCAGGATGACGTTGCGGTCATGCAGGACGTGGTTGTGCTTTAGATTGTGAAGCAAGGCTGCGGGCGCCGATTCCGGATCGCTGGTGAGGAAAATCGCGGTGCCCGGCACATGGGCAGGCGAGTGATCGCTCTTGCGCTCGATGGAACTGACAAAGGAAGGCAGCGGAATATCCGTGTGGCGGGTCTTTTCCATGAGGAGCGCCGTGCCGCGGCGCCAGGTCCACATGACAACGATGAAGGCGGTGGCGATGAGGATCGGAATATAGCCGCCGTCGTGGATTTTGAGAAGGTTGGCACCGAGGAAGATCAGTTCCAGCACAAGCAGCGGCAACAGAACGATCGTTGCGATCGAAGCCGACCAGTTCCAGCGCGTTCGCACGAATTCGAAGGCCATGATTGTGGTGACGACCATCGCGCCGGTGACCGAGATGCCGTAAGCCGTTGCAAGAGCTTCCGAAGTCTGGAACGTGATGACCAGGAACATCACGCCCAGAAAGAGTACTGTGTTGACCGTCGGCAGGAAAATCTGCCCGGTATTGGTCTCCGATGTGAAGAGGATCTCCATGCGCGGCAGGAAGCCGAGGTTGATCCCCTGGCGCACGAGCGAAAAGGCGCCGGTGATGACCGCCTGGCTGGCGATGATCGTTGCAGCCGTCGCCAGTATGACGGCAAAAGGCAGCGCCCACTTCGGGAACATGAGATAGAACGGGTCGGACATCGCCTCCGGATTGCCGAGGACGAGTGCGCCCTGGCCGAGATAGTTCAGCGCGAGCGCAGGGAAGACCAGCGCGAACCAGGCCCACTGGATCGGGCGGCGGCCGAAATGGCCAAGGTCGGCGTAAAGCGCTTCGGCGCCGGTCACCGTCAGGAAGACCGCACCCAGAACAACGATGCCGAAGAATCCCTCGTGGAGCAGGAAGCTGACGGCATAATACGGATTGAAAGCTGCCAAGATCCCGTAGTCGTCGGAGATATGCGAAATGCCGGCAATCGCCATGACGATGAACCAGAGCGCTGTGATCGGTCCGAAAAAACGGGCCATGGCGCCGGTGCCGTGCGATTGGAAAACGAACAGCAAGACAAGGATGCCCGCCGAAATCGGCACGATGTAGGCCGACAGGCTCGGGGCCATGAGCTTAACGCCTTCAACGGCAGACAGAACCGACAGCGCCGGCGTGATCATCGCGTCGCCCAGAAACAGAGCCGCACCTGCCATGCCGAGTGTAAGCAGCAATGCGGTGTGCCCGTTCGCCGTCTTCATCAACAGGGCAAGCAGGGAGAGTGTGCCGCCCTCGCCTTCGTTATCGGCGCGCAGCAGAAGCAGGACATATTTGAGGGTGACGATGATCGTCAGTGCCCAGAGCATCAGCGAGATAAGGCTGATGATCTCGAAACGGGTGATCCCATCGTGCGCAACCGGCTTCAGCGCTTCGCGGAATGCGTAGAGCGGGCTGGTACCGATATCTCCATAGACGACGCCGACGGAGCCGAGCGTAAGATAGAAGAGTTTGCGCGGCGTCATGTGGCGATCGTGTGAATGGCTTTCGTCGGACATGAAGTGACAACAGGCTCCTTAGAGCCAGCCTTTCCATCGGAAAAAGAAAAACGGAATGATGGCGGACATCACCATCAGGCCCAGCGAAGAGGGATAGCCCGCGACCCAGTGCAGTTCCGGCATGAATTCGAAATTCATGCCATAAATGGATGCGACAAGGGTGGGCGGCAAGAAGACGACGGATGCGATCGAGAAGATCTTGATAATCGAGTTCTGCTCGATGTTGATGAGGCCGAGCGAGGCGTCGAGGAGGAAGGTGATGTTTCCGGCGATGTAGGACGCATGCTCCGTCAGCGACTGGATATCGCGCGAGACGGTGCGCGACAGTTCCTTCGTTGCCTGGTCCTTCTGAACTGCGGGGATGGTGTAGAAGAAGGTCATGAGGCGTGAGAGCGAGGCGAGGCTCTCGCGCACCTTGCTGACAAGGCGGTGGTGGCCGGCGATATCGCGAAGCTTCACCTCGAGATAGTTCGAAGGCTTGCGAACCTTTCTGGCGCGGTCGCCGAAAACGTGCGTCGAAAGGATATCGATGCGGGCGACCGAGAGTTCGAGAATTTCCGCAGTCCTGTCGGCGATCGTCTCGAGCAGCTTGGCAAGGAGAGCGGCACCGCTGCGCCACTCTTCCGGCACGCGATGAAGGGCGGCGATGAACAGGGCAAAGGATTTCGGATGCGCGTAGCGGATGGTGATCAACCGGTTCCCAACGAGGATGAAGGCAACATCCGTCAGCGTCGGGGCCTCTGTCTCAGCTTTCCAGACCAGCGAAGCCGTCATGTAGACCGCATTATTCTCGGTATAGAGGCGTGCGGACGGCTCGATATCCTTCAAATCGTCGCGGGTCGGAACCTCGATGCCGACGATTTTTTCGACGTAGAGTTCCTCCTCACGGGTTGGCTCAAGCAGATCGATCCATACCACATCGTCCGGAAACTCCGCGGCGTGCGATAGGTCACGGATTTCGACCGACTTGCAATTTGAACAATAGGCAGTGATCACCGGGTGTTGCTCCAGCCGCCGGCACGTCCTGCAATGCCTGCGCTTTTCATCGAGAGCCTTTCACTGGAATGGCAGCCGTCACGGCGCCGTACAGGCTAATAGTCTTCGATCTTACCGGACGCGGAAAAAGGTTCATACAACTCCAGCTGCATCCGGTCAGAACCCGGCCATGCATTCTGCTCAACCGCATCGCAGTCACCAATCCTTCGATCGACAAGATAACTCCGAACATGCAGGCTGGCCGAAACTTTTCAAGCAAGGGCGGCCATCATCGAGCATCCGCAGAAACCGCCATCATGGCGACGGCGGGCCATATGACGGAAAGCTGTGAAATAATCAAGTCATCTTAGGTGAACTGGACGATATCACCACATTTCTCCCACAATTTGGGGTATGCGACGCGCCGAAACAGCTATTCGAAAATGATCGCCGGCGCCTGGCGCTGCGGCTGGCCGCCGAGTTGTTCCCACACCTTCGAAGCGATGTCGCGATAGATGCCCGCAACGATGCCGTTCGGTTCGGACGCGACAAGCGGCGTGCCGGCATCCGAGGTTTCGCGGATACTCACCGTGAGCGGGACCTCGCCGAGGAAGGTCACGCCAATGCGCTCGGCCTCCCTGCGCGCGCCGCCATGGCCGAAGATGTCGTAGCGGGTGCCAGTATCGGGCGCGATGAAATAGCTCATGTTCTCGACGATACCGAGAACCGGGACCTCCACCTTGCGGAACATATTGAGCCCCTTACGGGCATCGATCAATGCAAGGTCCTGCGGCGTGGAGACGATGACGGCGCCGGCGAGCGGCACCTGCTGGGCCATCGTCAGCTGCGCATCGCCGGTACCGGGCGGCATGTCGACGACCAGCACGTCGAGTTCGCCCCAGGCGACTTCGCGCAGCATCTGCAGCAGCGCCGATTGCACCATCGGGCCGCGCCAGATCATCGCAGTTTCCTCATCGACGAGGAAGCCCATCGACATGACCTTGAGGCCGTAGTTCTCCATCGGATTGATGATGCGGCCGTCGACCTGCGTCGGCCGGCCGGAAATCTTCAAAAGGCGCGGCATGGAGGGACCGTAGATGTCGGCGTCGAGAATACCGACACGCAGACCGTTCGCCTGTAGGCCGAGCGCGAGATTGACGGCCGTCGTCGACTTGCCGACGCCACCCTTGCCGGAAGCAACCGCGATGATCGACTTGATGCCTGGAACGCCGATCTTGCCGGCGCGCGGCGGCTGTTGCTGCGGCGCGTGCGCATGGCCTTCATGGCCGTGCCCTGCATGGGCAGCAGGACGGGCGGCAGGTGCGGAGGCAGGGGCCGCTTTCTTGTCGGCGGTCAGCGCCACGAGCGCACCCTTGACGCCGGGCAGTTCCTTGATGACGCGTTCGGCCGCGAGACGCAGCGGCTCAAGCTCCTTGGCTCGCTCGGCCGGAACGGTGATCGAGAAATAGACCTTGCCGTCTGCAATGAAGACATCGGAAACCATGCCGAGCTCGACGATATTGTGTTCGAGATCGGGACCGCGCACGGTCTTCAGCGTTTCGAGAACTTGTTCCTTGGTGACGTCCGTCATTCCACCCTCACGCATAGTCTTTGAAGAGACGTAGATAGTGGAGGGCTGCGGCTTCGCCAAACGAAATCGGCATCAAGGGCAACGGAAATCGCGCTCTATCGAAAACCGTTGCGGCCATCTGGTCCGCCGGGCTTTCGCCCCGATGGCCGCAACGGTCTGCCCGATACCCGGCGCAATGCAAGCCCAAGTAGAACAATGTGGGGAAATGACCAGAGGAAAAATCACCCCAAACCACGGGGTTGGAGCGACATCACGGAGGGCCGTTACAAAAAGGCAACAACCGCCGCCGGCAACGGATGCGGGAGACATGCATCTACGCTGCCGGCGGCCGGTTACCGATGGCGCCGTTCATTTTTGGCGCTCTTTCAAAGTCCCCTCTGGACCTCTGCGGAATAAGAAGCAAGGCTCGTGCCAGATGGTGATCGGCAAGCGCTTCATATGCCGCTTGGCATGGATCGCACCCGGCTGTATGGCGTGATCGATCAATGCGGGCGACAGCGATGGAATTGCCAAGGATCTTGCGGGAACAGGTGGAGGAGATGCTGGAGGGCCAGCCGCTCGATGGGCTGAAGCGCGCCGCGGCACGCCTTTCCAGGCGCTACCGCCAGGAACTGCGCGACGGCAGTTTCCACATCAGCGATAGCCTTGCAGCCAAGGCTTATCTCGCCGCCAGGCTGCCCGCCACCTATGCCGCGATCCGCGCCGCCTATGAAATGATTTCGCAAGCCCGGCCTGATTTCGCCCCTGAGTATTTCGTCGATATCGGGGCTGGTCCAGGCTCGGCACTCTGGGCGGCCACCGACTGCTGGCCGGAGATCAAAAGCGCCGTGATGGTGGAGGCAAGCGATGCGATCCGCAACGTCGGAAGAAGCCTCTCGGGGCGGCTCGACCTTCAGACGGAATGGCTGGATGGCAATCTTATCAAGGCGTTGCCGAAAATTGCGCCCGCCGATCTCGTCACTATCGCCTATGTGCTCGATGAGATAGAGCCGCATCAGATCGACGCGTCGATCGATAAGCTCTGGGCGATGACGCTCGACACGATCGTCATCATCGAACCCGGAACGCCAGCCGGTTGGGACCGCATCCTCGCCGCGCGTGACCTACTGCTCTCAAAAGGGGCGCATCTGATCGCGCCCTGCCCGCATGCATCGGACTGTCCTCTCGCGCGGCCAGATTGGTGTCATTTTTCGCGCCGGGTCGCCCGCTCGAAAATGCACCGCTTGGTCAAGGATGCGGACGTACCGTGGGAGGACGAGAAGTATATTTTCATCGCCGCAAGCCGTTTTGCAGGCGAGGCTGCCCAGGCCCGCATCATCGCACCGCCTCAGGGCTCGGGCGGAGTGATCCGGCTGAAGCTCTGTCAAAGCGACGGGACGGCGGGCGAGCGCACCTTCTCCAAACGCGACGGCGCCACCTTCAAATGGGCGCGCCGGGCGAATTGGGGCGACGGGCCGGAACGCGACGGAGAGTAGTAGCATCGGATGAAAGACCCGGCCCTGCCCATCTTTTAAGCCAAACTGCCAATATTTTCAGCAGGGTTACTTGATGATGCCGATGCGCAGTGCCTTGGCGACCGCCTGCGTCCGGTTGACCGTGTCGAGCTTCTTCGTTGCGCGGTTCAGGTAGTGGTTGACGGTATGTTCCGAGAGGTTGAGGATATCGGCGATTTCCGCACTGGTCTTTCCCGCCGCCGTCCAGTTCAAGCAATCGATTTCGCGGTCCGTCAGCGCATCCGTCATGCGCGTATCGAGACTGCGGATTTCGGCAAGCCTGTCGAACACATGGATCGAGATATAGGAAAGATCGCGCATCTCTTCCGGCGCGAAGGGCTCGCGATCACCGGCGAACGAGACTGCGCCGCGCATACCCGATGGCTCGTGCGTCGGGAAAAATGCGCAGCGCATCATCTTGAAACGCTCGAAAAGCGCCACGGCCATCGCCGTCTTCCCGTCATCCCTCCTATGGCCCTTGGTCACGTCGACGAAAAAGGGGACCGCGGACGTGCGCAGGCGGCGTATGACGGGACTGCTCACCAGCAGGTTTTCCTGATCATAAAGCGCCAGCAGCTCGGCCGGCCAACTGGTGATCACCGTCGCGCTTTGCAGTTCGAATGACGTGACCGGCGGCAGGTTGAGGACCATGAACGCGCGGCTTCGGCAGGCTTCCGTCAGGCGCTTCATGAAGCGGAAGATATCGAACTGGGTCTTCAGGCCCGCGACTTCCTGAATGTATCCATCTGCATCGAAAGATGCCCGTGACAGTGCTGTCATCTACTTTTTCGTCTTCTCAAGAGCGGCGGCGCCGTTTCAGATCGATGTGTGCCTGCAAGCCAACCACGCGCCAGCATGAAATAAAAAACAACCTGGCCGAAATACAATGGCCGAAGAGACTATTCGTTTTGACAAACTACCGCAGTTGGCGTGATTCGCAGCCAAATCTCAATATCGCACTCATCATAAGTGCGCTCTGCGAGAGCGTCCAGCCGATTGCATCGCCGCGTGGGCCGCTATCGGCGCGGGCCGAGACGGACGCGCATCGCATCCGCGATGCATTGCGCCGTCTGCTTTAAGGGTGCAGCCCATTCTTCGAGACGCTCAAGCGTGAGCCTGTAAGCCGGACCGGTGATCGAAACGCCGCCCGTAAAGCTTCCATCCTCCATCCGGATTGGCGCCGCGACGCAGCGGATACCCGGCTCATGCTCCTCGCGGTCGATGGCGAAGCCGGCTTTGCGGATTGCCGCCACCTCGGTCAGCAATGCTTCGGCCGAGACCAATGTCTGTGGAGTGAAGCTATGGAAGGAGAGGCTTCGCACCAGCGTCTCCAGCGCATCATCCGGCAAAATCGAAAGAGCAACCTTGCCGACGCCGGTGCAATAGACGGGCGAGGCATTGCCGATCTGGGAATACATGCGAACAGACTGCTGGCCCTCGATCTTGTCGAGGTAGATAATGGAGGTTTCGCGCAGGACGCCGAGATGGACCGTCTCGCCGCTCATCTGCTGCAGGTGCCGCAGATGCGGTTCGGCAATCAGCCGGAACTCATTCTTCGCCCAGCTTCGCGACGCCAAATCGAGAAGCCGCAGCCCCGGCGCATAGCGGCCGTCTACGTCGAATTCCAGAAGCCCTTCCTCGACGAGATGACCGAGCTGGCGGTGCAGCGTGCCGCGCGGCTGGCCGACGAGCGCGAGAATATCGGTAAAGCGCATTGGACGTTCGGCATGCGTCACGAGCTCGAGCAGCGCCATCGCCTTACCCAATGTCCCCGTTTCACTTTCTCTCGATATATCTTTTCGTGGAGCCATTGATCGCCTACCGTCGGCCTTGACACGAATGGCAGCGTAATCAGATAATTCCACATAGTCAAATTGAGTTCCAAATAATGGAAACACGGGAGGATACGGTGACGAGCGTAGTCGCGCAGTTTCCGGAATTCAGGGATCGTTGCGTGCTCGTGACAGGCGGCGGCTCCGGCATCGGCGCCGCGATCGTCGAGGGCTTCGCCCGGCAGGGCGCGAAGGTTTCCTTCATCGACATAGCCGAAACGGAAAGCCGCGAACTTGCCATGCGGCTTTCCCGCGATTCGGAACATCCGGTGCATTTCTTCAAGGCCGATCTTCGCAATATCGCCGCGATCCGGCAGACGGTTGATGCGGTGGTCGCGCAATCAGGGCCGATCACCGTTCTCGTCAACAATGCTGCCTGGGACGACCGGCATGAATTCGATACGGTGACCGAAGAATACTGGGACAACAACCAGGCGACAAACCTCCGCCATGTCTTCTTCACCGCCCAGGCCGTTGCGCCTTCCATGCGTGCGGCAGGCGGCGGCGCGATCATAAACATGTCGTCGATCGCCTTTCTCCTGAACATGCCGGACTTCCCGGCCTATTCCACGGCCAAGGCCGCCGTGATCGGTCTCACCAAGAGCCTTGCCGGCAAGCTTGGCCCCGACAATATCCGCGTCAACTGCATCTTACCGGGCATGATCGTGACCGAACGGCAGATGAAGCTCTGGCTGACCGAAGAAGGCATTGCGCAGACCATCAAACGGCAGTGCCTGAAGAAGGTCCTGCATGGCGACGCGATCGTCGGCCCTTGTCTGTTTCTTGCATCCGACTGCGCGGCCGCGGTGACGGCGCAGTCCTTGATCGTCGACGGAGGCATTTTCTAATGGCAAATCCCGCTTATGTCGCGGTGGATTGGGGTACGAGCAGTTTCAGGCTCTGGCTGATCGGCAAGGACGGCAGCATTCTGGGCGAACGCCGCAGCGGCGAAGGCATGACGACGGCGGCCAAGACCGGCTTTGCCGATGTCTTGGCGTCGCACCTTGCCGCACTCTCGGTCCCACAGAACGTGCCGGTCATCGCCTGCGGCATGGTCGGCGCCAAGCAGGGCTGGGTCGAGGCGGGCTATATCGACGTTCCTGCGTCGATCTCCTCGATCCTCACCGGCGCGGTTTCCGTTCCGGGCCAAAGCCGGGATGTCCGTATTCTCCCCGGCCTTGCCCAACGCGACAAGGCATCGCCCGACGTCATGCGCGGAGAGGAAACGCAGCTGCTTGGCGCACTTGGCCCCGACAGCAGGGGATTGCAGGCCGTCTGCATGCCAGGCACGCACTCGAAATGGGTTCATGTTCAGGACGGCGAAGTGATCGGGTTTTCAACCTTCATGACTGGCGAACTCTTCGACGCCATCAGCAAGCATACGATCCTCTCGCATGCCGTTGCGAGCGCCGAGGCGGCGCAAGCGGACAATTCCGCCTTCAGAGCGGCAGTCTCGGCCGCTTTCAGGCAGCCTGCCATGGCGTCGAACCTTCTCTTTACCGCCCGCTCGGGCCAGCTTCTTCACGGATTGACGGCGGCCGGTGCACAGGCAAGGATTTCCGGCACTCTGATCGGGCTTGAAATCGCCGGTGCGCTTTTCGACGCACCGAACGACACGCCTGTCACGCTCGTCGCGTCCGGCCGCCTCCAGGGCCTTTATGAAACGGCCTTCAAGTTCTTGTCTCTAAAGTACACCGTCATCGATGCCGACACGGCCGTGCGCCGTGGGCTTTCGGCCGCCGCCGAAGCTATCTGGCCGAATTGAGGAAATTCTCATGATCAACCGCATTCCCTTCCCCTCCATGAAGCGTCCGCTCATCGCCATTCTCCGCGGCATCAAGCCGCAGGAAACCGAAAGCGTCGTCGGCGCGCTGATCGAGAACGGCCTCGCCGCGATCGAAATCCCGCTGAATTCGCCCGACCCTTTCAAATCCATCGAGATCGCTGCGAAAATGGCGCCGCCGGAATGCCTGATCGGCGCGGGCACCGTGTTGACGGTCGATGCTGTCGACAGCCTTCACAATGCCGGTGGCAAGCTGCTCGTCACACCGAATGTCGAGCCTGACGTCATCATTCGCGCGCGCAGCTACGGTATGGTCTCGATGCCGGGCGTCTTCACGCCGACCGAGGCGCTCGCTGCCGCGCGCGCCGGGGCAACCGGCCTGAAATTCTTCCCCGCCAGCGTGCTCGGTCCTTCGGGCATCACGGCCATCCGCGCCATTCTGCCGCCCGAACTGGTGATCGCGGCGGTCGGCGGCGTCTCCGACAAAAACTTCGCGGACTACACGAAAGCGGGCATTCTGGCCTTCGGCCTCGGCACCAGCATTTACAAGCCCGGAATGACGGCCGCAGAGGTTGCCGAGCGCGCCAAGGCCACCATTTACGCCTATGACGCAGCCGTAGGAGCGTAGGCATATGACCGAGATTTACGAGTTCGAGGGCAAGACGCTTTGCAATACCAGTTCGGTACTTGGCGAAGGCCCGACCTACGATCCGGATACCGACACCGTCTGGTGGTTCAATATTCTCGGCAAGGAACTGCACGAACTGAACCTCAGCACCGAAAAAAAGAAGGTGCATCCGCTTCCGATGATGGCGAGCGTGCTCGCACGCATCGACGCCAACCGCCAGCTGCTCGCAACCGAAGAAGGACTTTTCGTCCGCGATATTGGCAGCGGCAATCTGACCTTCTACGCCGCATTCGAAAACGACAACCCGGAAAACCGCTCGAACGACGGCCGCACGCACCCATCCGGCGCACTGTGGATCAGCACGATGAGCAAACGGGCGGAACCCCAGGCAGGCGCGATCTACCACGTCGCCGGTGGAAGGGTGACGAAGATCTTCAGCGGCATCAGCATTCCCAATTCGATCTGCTTTTCGCCCGACGGCACGATTGGCTATTACACGGACACGCGCATCAGCCGCCTCATGCGCGTCATGGTCGATCCGCAGACGGGGCTGCCGACGGGCGAGCCGATCGTCATGGTCGACAGCATGGATGATCCCGGCGGCATCGACGGTTCCGTCTGCGATTCGGATGGCTATATCTGGAACGCGCGCTGGGGTGCAGGCGTCGTCGACCGGTACAGCCCGGACGGCCTGCGCATCGCCCGTTACAAGGTTCCTGCCGCACAACCCTCCTGCCCAGCCTTTATCGGCGTCAATGCGGACCGGCTGGCGGTGACGACCGCCTGGGAAGGGCTCGACGACACCGCGCGCTCGTCGCAGCCGCAAGCTGGCGCGCTGCTGGAGCTTGGTGTGACGGTAAAAGGCGTTTTCGACCCAGTCTACCTGCTCTGAACAACGCAACGCGGACGTTTTAAAGAAGCTGAGGGCGAAATGCCCTCAGTCCATCTTCATTCCGGGTCGGAGCACGATTGCGAGCAAACGGTTTTCGTCGATGACAGTTTTGGCGGGATAGATCGCCAACGGATTGCTCGCCGGTTGCGGCAATTCCGTGTTCTTCTTGAGCCTTTCGGCCATGGAAAGACGCGCATCGACCAAGCCTGCTCGATGGCCTGTCCAACTGAGAGCCCGTCCCCGGGAGAAAATGCGATCAGAACGGTGATGAATGCCGCGATTGCCCGCCCGCACCGAGAAAGCCTGTGCTCAATATCGAAAAAGCGGCGCGCTTTGTTGTAGCCGTCAAAATCACACGCATTTCGATAGAATTCCGCGAAAATCATCGAACTTTCCGTGTTCGTTCCCGGAACTAAAAGCCTATCCAGTCATTTTCCTTTTGAACCGGCACGGAAAAAGACGCCAAAGAACAAAACCGGCGGCCGCGCTTAAGACCAATCGAGGAACACAAAGGTAGGTTCGAAATGACACGCAAACTTCTGACGACCGTTGCCGCTGGCGCCCTGTTTGCCACGGCTTTCGCGCCGGCGGCGTTCTCGCAGACTGCACCGCAGCCGGCTACCCCCGATGCAACCCAGACGGCTCCGGCCGACCCGGCAGCACCAAAGATGCCGGATGCAACCGCTCCGGCTGGTGACGCCCAGGCTCCGGCTCCGGCTCCGTCGACTGATACGGCCGAGGCAGGCGCATACCTGACAGAACAGGGTGCAGACCAGATCAGCGCCAATTCCTATATTGGCCAGTCCGTCTATACCGGCGAGAACGAAAGCATCGGTGAGGTCAACGACCTGATCATGAAAAAGGACGGCGGCTTGGTTGCTGCTGTGATCGGTGTTGGCGGCTTCATTGGTATCGGTGAAAAGAACGTTGCAGTGCCGATGGACAAGATCACCGCTGCCCAGAACACGCAGGACGGCAGCCTGAAGCTGACGACCTCGGAGACGGCAGAATCTCTGAAGGCCGCTCCGGAATTCAAGACCCTGCAGGCTCTGGCCGCTGAAAAGGCTCCGGCGCCTTCGGGCACGATGCCGTCAGACCCGACAGCGACGGGTTCGACCAATAAATAATCCCGCGCGGTGCGTATAGTGTAGGCGGCGGTGCCCAATCGGGCGCCGCCGTTTTCTACAGAAGAGGTCAAAAGCGCAGGGCCGATTGCCGCATGGACGTCAGACAGATTGTGACGTCTGACGGCGACGCGAAACGGCCTTTGATGCGGCTTGCGCAGGCCTCAGGCCGACACGCGATCGATCGCGGCCGAGTCGTAATAGTTTTCGTGGAGGAAGCGCAATGTGGCGATGCCATCGGCGGGCTTGCCGAAATGGTAGCCCTGCCCCATGCCGCAGCCGAGCGACCGCAGCTTCACGGCCTCCGAATAATCCTCGATGCCCTCGGCAACCACTTCGAGATCGAGGCCTTCGCACATTGTCAGGATCGCCTTGATGATATGCTCGGAGGCGCGGTCTGAATTGATGCGCGAGACGAAGGCGCGGTCGATTTTCACCTTGTCGAAGATGAAGTCGCGAAGGCGCCCGAGGCTAGATTGACCGGTACCGAAATCGTCAAGCGAGATGCGCACGCCTGCCTGCCGAAGCTCGGAAAGGATGCGGTGGGCGGTATCGGTGGAACTCATGACCGCCGTTTCGGTGATTTCCAACTCCAAACGGTGCGGGTCTAAGCCGACGCGGCCGAGGGTGGAGAGCACGTTGCTGCTTGTGCCTGGATCCATGAGCTGGGCGGAGGACAGGTTGAACGACAGGAATAGTTCGCGCGGCCAGGAGAGTGCCGCTTCGGCAGCCTTTCGAAGCAAGGTTTCCGACAGCGCGTCGATGAAGCCGCGCTCTTCGGCGAGCGGCACGAAAACGCCCGGCGAAACAAAGCCGAGGTCAGCATCGTTCCAGCGCGCCAGGGCCTCGAAGCCGACCACCTGATTGTTCGACAGAGAGACGATCGGCTGGAAATGCACGTCGATGGCGTCTGAGATGATGGCATTTCGAAGCGCCTGCTCGAGCTGTGTTGCGCGCTTCATCTCCTGCGCGATCTCGCGCGAATAGACGGTGATCTGGCTGCGGCCGCGGCGCTTCGAGCGATAGAGAGCGGTTTCAGCGCTTTTCAAAAGCTCATCGAACTCCGCACCGGCGAAAGGATAGATGGCAAAGCCGAAGGAGGCGGAAAGCCGCACGTTGCGGTCGCCGAGATCATAGGGCGCCGACAGCACCTCGCGGATCATCTGGCCGAACTTTTCAGCGCTTGCGCGCTCGAAGATCAGCGGCAGCACGAAAGCGAATTCGTCGCCGTCGTGGCGGGTGACCAGCGCGCCATCCGGTATACATGCCTTCAGGCGGTGGGCGACCTGGCAGAGAATTTCGTCGCCGGCTGCAGAGCCGAAAAGATCGTTGATTGGCTTGAAGGAATCGAGGTTGGCGATGCCGATGGTGAAGGGAGCCGGATCGCTTGCGCGTTCCGTGGAAATCTGACTGACCCTGTCGCGCATGCGATGGCGGTTGCCGAGCCCAGTCAGCGGATCGGTGTAAGCCATGGCCTGAAGCTCATTCTGGCTCAGAGGCAAGAAGGGTATGTCCGCTGGCTTCATTATTCAACCTGAGATTTCGTCACTCCCTCCCGGAAGAATGGCGGGCAAGTCTTAACAAACCGATAGTAAACCGGCTCCGTTCGGCTCAGATGATGCCCCAGATTTGAGGAGTTGACGGCGCTCAGACGTGCGCCCGCAGCGGCTCGGCGGCGAGATGCTTCTGGAAGAGCGTTTCCAGTATGTCTGGACTGACCGGCTTCATGATGACATCATCCATGCCGGCCTTCGCGCATTCGTCGCGATCCCGCTCGAATGCCTGCGTCAGGACGCCGACAATCGGCGTCTTATGCGGGTGGTTGTCTTCCATCTGGCGGATCATGCGCGCCGCCTCGAAACCGTTCAATCCTGGCAGTGAAATGTCCATCAGCACGATCTGCGGCCTGTATTCCGCCCAGAGGCGCACTGCTTCGTCGCCGCTGGCTGCGATCAGGTAGCGGTAACCCAGTCCTTCCAGTATCTGGGAAAAGACAATCTGGTTGATGTCGTTGTCTTCCGCCACAAGCACCTCCAGGAAATCCATCTCGGAAGACGTATTGATTTCCCAGTCGGCCTCGCCTTCCGGCGCGGTGCGGTTGTTGCGGTTGAAGTGGCGGGCGATCTGGAAGGTAAGCTCATTGGCAAGCTGGAAACCATCCATGACCAGCGCCGGGATGCCGTATTGTCCGGCAAGTTCCAGGCAGCGCATGCCCAGCTGATTGTCGACGATCAGAAGATCAAGCGCGATGCCGGACGAGGTTGCGATCTCCAGGAAGCGCTCTTCCTCGTCTTCGCCGCGAACGGAGCAGGCCTCGAAGCCGTATTTCGCAAGCGTGCGGAGGGCGGCGGTTTCAGCAGCGAGGTCGCCGGTGACGACGAGGATCTTGCGGCCGGAGAAATTCTCCGGAACGATCGTTTCCATCGCGGCCGGCGGCCGGCGCTCGTGATCGCCATTCAGCGGCACATAGGCGCGGCGATAGGATTGACTGCTGGAGGTGGTGACGGATGTAGCCTGGTCGAACTCGTCGAGATCGGCGCCGTCGCGCGGCAGATCCTGCATCGTGGATACGATAAAGTAGCGTCCCGGCTTGCCGATGCGATGCTTGCGGCTGACGATGTCGCGCTCCGAACCGTCGCGGGCGACCTGCCGCTGCCGCACGACGGACATCTCGCCGGTTTCCAGAACATGTCGGTCGCTCTCCTCGAAGCGCTTGGCGACTTCGGGAGAGAAGAGATCCCCGCTCTTGCGGCCGAGCACCTCCTCGACAGTCGTCTGGTATTTCTCGCAGAAGGCGATGTTGACGGCGACGTAGGTGAGGTTGCGATCCTTGACGAAGAGCGGGAACGGCAGATTGTCGAGTATATCCTCGGTCAGCTGAACACGTTCGAGATCGGCGCGCCACTGCTCCTCACGCTTCTTCTCCTCGGAAATATTGGAAATGATCGATACGCAATAGCCGCTCGGCAGACGACGCTTGACCAGACGGATCCAGCGGTCGCTGCCATGGCGCTCGACGATTTCGAAGCGCTCGCGCCAATGCGAGGCAATCTTCTGGGACAGCCAATCCTCGCGACCGAGTGGTATGCCTGGCTGCCTGGCCGCATATTGCTGACGCACGCCGGTGTCGTAGACGGCGCCGAGAAAATCGCGAAGCCGGGTTCCAGGCTTCAGCATCACGGACGAAATCGGGAAGAAATCGAGCACCTGGCGGCTCGCGAAGATCATCTGATCGTTCTTGTCGTAGATGATGAGGGCGGCCGAGAGGCCGTCCGAAAAGGCATCGAAGAGCGCAGCCTGCAGGTCGATTTCGGCCGGCATCTCATCGCTCACGGATGATGCGTCCGCCTTTTCGAAGCCGGCACTCATTCCTTCACGTCCCACATCTGTCCGATTTCATAGCAGTGTCTGGTTGTGTACGATCAAAATGCCAGCTTTCTCCTAACGGCGGCTTAACGTTAAGCACCCCCAATTCACGGGGAAAACACATGGTCCACGGGCGCAGCGTTTTCGCCCTTCCCTCGGACCCGCGAATCCACGAAAATGGCGCATGGCCATCAGACAACTCTCCGAAACGCTCATCAACCAGATCGCCGCCGGCGAAGTCATCGAACGCCCGGCGAGCGCGGCGAAGGAGCTGATCGAAAATGCACTGGATGCCGGCGCGACCCGTATCGAGATCGCCACGTCCGGCGGCGGCAAAGGCTTACTGCGGGTCAGCGACAACGGCTCCGGCATGGATGCAGCCGATCTCGAACTTGCCGTGAAGCGGCATTGTACCTCGAAGATTTCCACGACGCTTGACGACATCCGCACGCTCGGCTTTCGTGGCGAAGCGCTGCCTTCGATCGGTTCCGTGGCGAAGCTCAGTATTTCCAGCCGTCGCAAGGATAGTGCGGGCGGCACCGAGATTGCCGTTGCCGGCGGCAAGGTCCTGCATCTGAGGCCCTCGGCCTCCAATCCGGGCACGATCGTTGAAGTGCGCGATCTCTTTTTCGCAACACCTGCGCGATTGAAGTTCCTGAAGACAGAGAAGGCGGAAGCGGCGGCCATCACAGAAGTCGTCAAGCGCATGGCGATCGCCTTTCCCGGCGTGCGCTTCGTCCTGTCCGGCACCGATCGCAGCACGCTCGAATTTCCGGCAACCGGAGAGGATCATTTGGCGCGCATGGCGCAGGTGCTTGGCAAGGAATTCCGCGATAACGCGATCGAACTCGACGCCGAGCGCGAAGGCATCGCTCTCACCGGCTTTGCCGGCGTACCGACCTTCAACCGCGGCAACTCCGCCCATCAATATGCCTTCGTCAACGGCCGGCCGGTCCAGGACAAACTGATCCTTTCGGCGATCCGCGGCGCATATGCCGAGACGATCCCGGCCGGACGCTATCCGGTGGCTGTCTTGTCGCTGTCGCTCGATCCGGCGCTGGTGGATGTCAACGTGCATCCGGCCAAGTCGGACGTGCGCTTCCGCGATCCGGGCCTCGTGCGCGGGTTGATCGTCGGCGCGGTGCGCGAGGCGCTGGCGCGTGACGGAAGCCGGGCGGCAACGACTGGCGCGGACGGTATGCTGCGCTCCTTCAGGTCGGGTTTCCAGCCGGGCTATCAGCGGCCAGCGCAAGCCGCATGGTCGGCCGGGACGTCCCCATCGCGTCCGTTTCAGACGGCAAACGGCGGCTTTGGCGCAAGGCCGCAGGCGTCCTTCGACGGACTGAGCATGCCGGCTGCGCGGGCCGAACCGCAGGCGCAGGCATGGCAGCAGCCCCGACCAGCCGAAGAACCGCCGCCGCGTTACCCGCTCGGCGCTGCGCGCGCGCAGATCCACGAGAACTACATCGTCGCGCAGACGGATGACGGGCTTGTCATCGTCGACCAGCACGCCGCACATGAGCGGCTGGTCTTCGAGGCAATGCGAAAGGCGCTGCAATCGAAACAGCTGCCATCACAGGTGCTGCTGATCCCGGAAATCGTCGACCTGCCGGAAGAGGATTGCGACCGGCTGATGGTGCATGCCGAGGGCCTCAAAGGGCTTGGGCTTGCAATCGAGCGCTTCGGGGCGGGGGCGATTGCCGTACGCGAAACGCCGGCGATGCTCGGCGAGGTCGATGCGCAGGGCCTCATCCGCCAGCTTGCCGACGAGATTGCCGAATGGGATACGGCCTCCGGCCTTTCGGCCAAGCTCGAATATGTCGCCGCGACCATGGCCTGCCACGGCTCGGTGCGCTCCGGCCGCAGGCTCCGGCCGGAGGAAATGAATGCGCTGCTTCGGCAGATGGAAATGACGCCGGGCTCCGGCCAGTGCAATCACGGGCGGCCGACCTATATCGAACTGAAGCTGTCGGATATCGAGCGGCTGTTCGGACGCAGCTGAAAACGCTGGCAATAATGCCTTCGCCGCGATATTGGCAGTCGAAGGCATAAGGGAACGGAGCAGGATGAACTTGTTTGAAGGAAACGGAAACCGCGAGGCGAAGATCCGCTATCTCGATGCAGATTTCCAGATCCTGTCGCCGGGTTCCTATGTCATCTGCGCCATGACCGGCAAGCATATCCCGCTCGACGAGCTACGCTACTGGAGCGTTGCCCGCCAGGAACCCTATGCCGACGTCGTTTCTTCGCTCGAAGCCGACAAGCGCGCCGGCGTTCTGCCGAACCAGAAGCGCTGATCCAGAAAACGCTCGTGAAAGAGCGCCCGCTCCGGCTTCGAGGGCGTCTGGCGAAACGCGGTGATCGTTGACGGATTCAACGCGATGTCGCGCCCGCAAACTCACCCGGACTTCCGGCTTTTTCTCAGCCGCCGCTCCCGGCAGGCCTCCATGGCACGATCGATGATGAGGCCGGGTGCCTGCGGGTCTTCGAACGACATTTCGACTTCGATGACTCGGCATTTGGCGGCGAGTTCCTCCGCTTTGCCATGGTGGCCGGCAAGCCGCACGAAATCCTTCGATGTCGTGACGATCAGCAGGTCGTCGCGTTCGGCGGTCGACAGCAGGTCAGCCATCTCATCGTCGCTCAGGTGTTCGTGGTCGCCGAAGGATCTCCCGATCGCGATTTCGGCGCCGAGTGATTCCACCGTCCGGAAGAACTTGCCCGGATCGGCAATGCCTGCAAATGCCAGCACCTTGCGGCCGGCGAGGTCGTTTTCTCCGCAAACCTTCAGCGATGCGGTGAAATAGGGTTTCGCGGCGCGGGCAGCCATGCGGACGATCGCATCGGCGGCATTGCCCTTTCCCACTTTCAGGAGCGCGCTGGCATAGCGCATCTGCACGGAGATCGGTGCGCGCACGGGACCGCCCGGCACGGTATGCCCATTGCCCAGGCCGCGCGTCGTGTCGATGACGAGCAGCGCATAGTCGATCGCCAGCCGCGCGCTCTGGAAACCATCATCCATGATGATGAGGTCGGCCCCTTCCCTGACAAGCCGCTCGGCGCCTTCGACGCGGCGGCGGGAAACGACGGTCATCGCCTCGCGGGCAAGCAGCAGCGGCTCGTCGCCAACGGCAACGGCGCGATGGTGAGCGGGATCGACAACCACGGTGACGTCCAGGGAGCCGCCATAGCCACGGCTCAGGAAGCCGGGCCGCAACCCCTTGGCCTTGGCGGCCCGAGCGATCGTCAGCGCTGTCGGCGTCTTGCCGGCGCCGCCTACGGTGAAATTGCCGATGCAGATGACGGGAACGAGAACGGAAGCGCGGCGCGCATGCGTCATACGATAGCCGGCGATCCGTCCATAGAGGAAGGAAAAGGGCAAGAGCGCCCATGCCCGCCAATCAGCTTTCGTCCACCAAAACGGCGGCGCTTCGGATACCATAACTGCCGCCCTATGCTCCTCTGGTGCCTTGCGGGCCACCGGCTACCCCCTCGACTGGCGGGAAAGAAAGGGCAAAATTGCAGAAAAAGCAAGCTTTTGCTCCCGACCGTCCTCATTCCCTTGCTTGTCACAGCAATCAAGCCACGGTGCGTCTGCGCCGTAAATGAAACAACGACATTGGAAAAGGGTCTTCCGCGCCATCGACATGGCGCGGCTGGACGCGCACAGAGATTAGGGAGAACAAGGGGGTGCCGTCGCGGCAAGAATGATTGGCCGCGCGTAGTGGACAATCATGCCATTTGCAGGTTCGGCAACAGGCCTTCGAGTTCGGTGATATCGTTGAGGCAATAGTCGGATGCGGCTACCAACGATTCCCGCGAGCCGGTGCCCGTCAGCACGGCGATCTTGAGGCCGGCCTCGGCATTGTGGCCCATGTGCAGGTCGTGATTGTTGTCGCCGACGACCGCCACTTGCGCCGGCTCCAGCCCGGTCGCCTTGCAGAAGCCGAGGACCATTCCAGCGTCCGGCTTGATGCCGAAGCCGCTGTCATAACCGGCGATGTAGTTCACGAACTCAGCGAAACCGAAGCGCTGCGCGGTCTGGCGGATGGAGCGCTCGTTGTCGCTGGACGCGATGCCGAGCTTGAAGCCGCGGCGGTGCAGGCGGCCGAAGAAGGCGGCAAGATCGGTGACCGGTACGGAAAAGTCGGCGGCATGGGAAAAGAGAGCGTCGAGCTTGATCGTCAGTTCAATGACATCAACCCTGGAACCCGCCGCGACCAGCCCCTCGGCGATCTGCCGGGTATTGCCGGCAGCCAGCAGACTGTCGGGCACGATATGGCCGGTCACCGGGTCCATTCCGGTCGCCAGCAACAGATGGTCGGCTAGCGCCGGATCGTCTTGCGAGGCAATGCGCGCCAATTCACGGTTCACCGGCAGCCAGCTCTCATCATAATCGAGCAGGGTGCCGTCCTTGTCGAAGAGAATGCCCTTGATTTGCGCAGCCGTCATGTTTTCCATCAGCCCTCTGCCACCGACCTCGGCAGCAGTCTTGCCTTCACCGTCAGCGGATTGATGTAAGGCTCGAGAGACTTCACCGTCGCCGTCAGCGCGCCGCGCATTTCCTGCACAGCCATGACGCCGGCCTCGATCATACTACGCCGCGCCTCGCCATTGATGAGCAAATAATGCACCCCCTTGGCCAGCATCTCGGTATCGCGCACCATGCGGGCGCTGCCGCGGCGGGCAAGCTTCTGATAGGCGTCGCGGAAGTTCTGGACATTGCTGCCGGAAAGCACAGCGCAGCCCAGCATGGCGGGTTCGAGCGGATTTTGCCCGCCTTCGGCAAAGAGCGAACGGCCGACGAAGGCGACTTCCGTCATCCGCAGGTAAAGACCCATTTCGCCGATCGTATCGCCGAGGAAGATATCGACATCCGGCGAGAGTAGGTCGTCGCGCGTGCGGCGGGCAACCTTGAGGCCCTGCTTGACGAGCATTTCTTCGATCTCGTCGGAGCGCTCGGGATGGCGCGGCACAATGATCGTCAGCTGGCCGTTGCGCTCCTTCAGCGTGCGATGAACGACCGCCGCGGCATTTTCCTCGCCGTCGAAAGTCGAGATCGCAGCCCATGTCTTGCGATCGCCGATCTGCTTCTTATAGCGGGCGAGTACGGATGCGTCGTAAGGGGGTGCGTCCGTATCGACCTTGAGATTGCCGGAGGTCGTCACGTGCCTTGCCCCGAGATCGCGAAAACGCTCGGCATCGATATCCGACTGCGCGATCACAAGCGCGAGGTTCTCGAACAGCGCCTCGGCAATGGCCGTTCGACGCTGCCAGCGCGCGAAGGAGCGATCCGACATGCGCGCATTGACGAGGATCTGCGGAATGCGGCGGCGGCCGAGTTCCATGACGGTCGCCGGCCAGATTTCCGACTCTGCAATAATGGCACAATCCGGCTGCCAGTATTCGAGGAAGCGGCTGACGGCGGGCTTCAGGTCGAGCGGTACATACTGATGGATCGCCTCATTGCCGATGCGCTCGGCGGCGAGCCTTGCCGAGGTGATCGTGCCCGTCGTCAGGATCACATGAATGTCGCGGCGGCGGATTTCGCGGATAAGCGGAATGACGGCGTTGGTCTCACCGACACTCGCAGCATGGAACCAGACAAGCGGCCCCTGCGGCCGGTTTGCGCTGGCATAGCCAAAGCGCTCCGTGCGGCGCGCACGCTCTTCCTTGCCCTTGGCGGTCCGGTAGGCGAGATAGGCGCCGACGATCGGAGAGGCGATGACCCCTGCCGTCCGATAGACGCCCAGCGCGAACCGCGCTCTTGGCGAACTCATCTAAAATGCCTCCGATCAGCGATGATCGACATCAAACCCATTCCCCAATTATTGTTGCGGCCGGAATGACCGAGTAATTTGTTCAGAATGCGTCAATCGCCTGTGGCGCGTATCTAACGATGCGCAAAGACGGCCCTGCCGAATGGGACGGCATCCGGCGCGTAAAGTGCTGAAAAATTAGTTATTTCCAGCCTTGTCCTGCGGATCGAGCAAACGATGCATGTGGACGATGAAGTAACGCATATGTGCGTTGTCCACGGTCGACTGCGCCTTGGCCTTCCAGGCCCCTAGCGCCGAGGCGTAATCGGGAAAAATGCCGACAATATCGAGATCATTCAGATCCCGGAACTGAACATCGGTCAGGCTTTCCAGTTCTCCGCCAAATACGAGATGCAAGAGCTGCTTTTTGCCGCCAGATTCCGTCATTTTCTTCTCTTTCTCTACTGGTCTCCTCCGCGCTTTCATCTGCGGGATTTTGACGCAAACGTCAACTGCTTCGTATTTCAGCAAGCCCTTCGAGGAACTCCGCAACGCGAGGGCCGGCAGCGCCGCAAAGCTCGGCATGACTAACCTCAGAACGGTTGTAGAGGACCGAGCGTCCATCGAGATCGGTCAGCCGGCCGCCGGCGCGTTCGAGGATGAGATCGGCTGCCGCAAGATCCCAGTCATGCGAATTGCGCTTGACAAAGGTACCTTCAAGACGGCCGTCCGCGACCATCGCGATGCGATAGGCGAGCGAGGGCACATGCTTGACCCTTTCGATCTTGCGCCGGAAGGGATCGGGGAACGCCTTCAGGATGTCTTCGCCGATCGCAAAACGACTAAGGGTATCCGGTCCGTTGGCCGATACGGCAATGGGCTCGCCATTCTTCATCGCGGCACCGCCTTCAACCGCCTCGAAAAGCTCGTCGAGGGCGGGAGCGTAGAGCACTCCGGCAACCGGCCTGCCGCGATGGACGACGGCGACGCTGACGCACCAGAGATCCAAGCCGCCGAGGAAGGCGCGCGTGCCGTCGATCGGATCGATGACGAAAAGCGTCTCGGCCGACAGACGGGCGGCGCTGTCCTCGGTCTCTTCGGAAAGCCAGCCGTAATCCGGCCTGGCGAGGCGCAGGATGGATTCCAGCTTTTCGTTGGCGGCGAAATCGGCAGCGCTGACCGGCGAGCGGCCTCCATTCTTCCACCAGACCTCCGGCGACTGATTGAAGAAACCGAGAGCAACATCACCCGCCTGCTTTGCGGCATCGGCGATCAATTCGAGATCGCTTTGCCAGCGGGCCGTTCGAACGTCACACATTGCATCAATCCAATTCCAACAAGGTCAGGGCGCTCTAGCGTCCCGCAAGCGTCATTCCCTCGATCGCCAGCGTGGGGGCCGCTACGCCATACTTGCGATCGATGTCGTTTGCGGGCGTCACACGCATGAACATCTCCTTGAGGTTCGAGGCGATCGTCACTTCGGAGACAGGGAATGTCAGTTCGCCGTTTTCGATCCAGAAGCCGGTCGCGCCGCGGCTATACTCGCCTGTGAGCATGTTGACACCCTGGCCGATAAGCTCAGTCACGTAAAAGCCGTTCCCGACGCTCCGGATCAACTCTTCTGGCGAGATATCACCCGGTTCCAGCGCGAGGTTCGTCGAAGCGGGCGTCACCGAATTGCCGCTACGCACGCCGCGGCCATTGGTTTCCATGCCGATTTCACGCGCCGTCGCAGTCGAAAGGAACCAATGCTTCAGGACGCCGTCCTCGATCATCACCAGCCGCTCGCCGGAAATGCCTTCGCCATCGAAAGGACGCGAGGACGGGCCGCGGACGATCAGCGGATCGTCGGTGATCGAAAGGCCGGATTTCAACACCTGCTGGCCCATCTTGTCGCGCAGGAAGCTGGATTTGCGCGCGACCGACGCGCCATTGATGGCGCCAGCGATGTGGCCGACGAAACCGCGGGCGATGCGCGGATCGAAGACGACGGTGACGCCCTTGCCGGTATCGACCTGACGCGGATTGAGGCGCTTGACGGCACGCTCGCCGGCGCGGCGGCCGATTTCGGCGGCATCGTCGAGTTCGGCGTAATAAAGGCGGCTGTCATAATCGTAATCGCGCTCCATGCCGGTGCCTTCGCCAGCAATGACGCTGACGGAACGGCCGAAGCGCGAGCCCATATAGCTGCCTTGGAAGCCGTGCGAGGTGACGAGAACCAGCCCCCCGAAACCAGCGGAGGCTCCGCCCCCGGACGAGTTGGTGACGCCCTTGACCTCAAGGGCCGCGGCCTCAGTCGCAAGCGCTGCCTCGCGCAGCATGTCGGCGGAAACTTCCGTCGGGTCGAAAAGCTCAAGATCGGCATAGGACTTCGCAAGCCTCTGCTCGTCGGCAAGGCACGCGAAGGGATCTTCAGGCGAGACTTTTGCCATCGCGACAGCGCGTTCGGCGAGCGCCTTCAGGTCGAAGCCCGGATTGGCGGAAACGCTCGCGACCTTCCGGCCAACGAAGACGCGCAGGGAGAAATCGTCGCTCTCAGACGATTCCGTGCCTTCGACCTTGCCGAGGCGGATGCCGACGGATTGCGAGCGCGAGCGCACGACAACCGCATCGGCGGCATCGGCGCCGGCCTTCCTGGCAAGATCGATCAACTGGCTTGCACGGGAAAGAAGTGTCGAGGAATTCTATTTCTGAGGACATGATTTGGCCTTTCCTTGGGCTTCCATTTATTGTGCACTTCCGAAAGCATCAAGGCCGCGGCCGCCGATTCTTTTTCGCGCGGCTTGCGCGCTTCCCACCATTGAAAGAAACTCCGCGACATGTCCGCCCCTAATGCCCTCTTTTCCGAAACGATCCTGCTGCTCGGCGGCGCGGTCGTTGCCGCCCCGATCTTCAAGAAGCTCGGGCTCGGCACGGTGCTCGGCTATCTTGCCGCGGGCGTCGTTATCGGTCCGATATTTCATGGCATCACGGACGGCGAGCAGATTTTGGGCGTTGCCGAGCTCGGCGTCGTCTTCCTGCTCTTCATCATCGGCCTCGAGCTCAAGCCCTCGCGCCTCTGGCAGATGCGACGCGACATCTTCGGGCTCGGGACCGCGCAGGTGATGCTGACGGGACTGGCGCTGACGGGGCTTGCCTATTTCTCCGGCGTGCTCGACTGGCGGGGAAGCGTCGTTGCGGGCTTTGGGCTGGCGCTTTCTTCCACTGCCTTTGCGATGCAGATCCTCGATGATGCTGGCGAGGTGAACACCAAATACGGGCAGCGCTCCTTTTCGATGCTGCTTTTCCAGGACCTGGCAATCGTGCCGCTGTTGGCTCTGATCACCATTCTCGACGGTGGAACCGGCAGCAATGCGCCGCTTCTGGACTTTGCGATCGCGGTCGGTGCCGTCGGCGCGATGATCGTCATGGGGCGCTATCTGCTGACGCCGCTCTTCCAGGTGATTGCAAGGACCGGAGCACGCGAGGCGATGATCGTCGCGGCGCTTTTCGTGGTCATGGGATCGGCGAGCCTGATGCAGTTTGCCGGGCTTTCCATGGCGATGGGCGCGTTCCTGTCCGGCGTCATGCTCGCCGAATCCTCCTACCGGCACGAGCTTGAGGCGGATATCGAACCTTTCCGCGGCGTGCTTCTCGCTATCTTCTTCATGGCGGTCGGCCTGTCGCTGGAACTGGACGTGCTGATCGACAACGCGCTCTTCATCGTCGCCGCGGTGCCGATCGTGATGGCCGTCAAGGCTGTGATCATCTACGGCCTCTGCCGGGTGAGCGGTTCTTCGCACGACGACGCCATCCGCATCGCTTTCCTGCTGCCGCAGGGCGGCGAGTTCGGCTTCGTGCTGTTTACGACTGCCGGTGCGGCGGGACTGATGCCCTTCAGCACGGCATCGCTGCTGGTCGCCATCGTTACACTGTCGATGGCGCTGACTCCGCTCGGGGCAGCACTTTCGAAACGTATGCTGAAAGGCGAGGATCAGGAGGAGCTTGATGAGGACTTCGAGGGTGCGGGCGCCGATGTGCTGATGGTCGGCTTCTCGCGTTTCGGCCAGATCGCCGCGCAGATCCTGCTCGCGGGTGGGCGCGACGTGACGGTCATCGATTTCTCCGCGGACCGTATTCGCCAGGCGTCCTCCTTCGGCTTCCGTATCTATTTCGGCGACGGAACGCGCAAGGACGTGCTGCGCTCGGCCGGCATCGAAAAGGCGAAGATCGTCGTCGTCTGCACGCAGAAGCGGGAAATCACCGATAAGGTGGTGGACCTGGTGCAGGCCGAATATCCGCACGCGAAACTGTTCGTGCGCTCCTACGACCGTGTCCATTCGATCGCCCTCAGGAATCGCAATGTCGACTACGAACTGCGCGAAACGCTGGAATCCGGCCTGCTGTTTGGCCGCCGCACGCTTGAGGCGCTCGGGGTCGACGATGCGGACGCCTTTGAGATCGGCGAGGATATCCGCAAGCGCGACGAGGAGCGGCTGGTCCTTCAGGTAACCGGCGGGCTGCAGGCAGGCCGCGACATGCTCTTTTCCCAGCCGGTCCGGCCAGAACCGCTGGTGAAGCCGAAGCGAACGATGGATTTCGACGAAGATCCGCTAGCCGGAACGGCTGACGTGACAGCGGATGCCTAAGCTCTGAGGCGGGCTTCAAATTCCTGATCGAGTGCGCGCTTCAGTTCATCCTTGACGCCCGCAGACATCGCCAGTACCTCGCGCGCCTTGAGAAAATCCATCACGCCAGTGCGGCCGACGGCCGGGCGCAGGAAGATATGCGGCGGCTGGAGCTTGAGCTTCAGCGTAATTGCCGTCTGCATCATCAGTTGGCCGGAACCGAAAATGCTTTCCATGCGGTTCGGAATATGTGTGCCGTCGCCTTCCGGCGCACCGACGACATCGACACCGATGACGATGTCGGCACTATCCATCAGGCACTCGTATGGGACCGGGTTGCTGATGCCGCCATCGATCATCACCCGGCCGTGGAGGCGAACGGGCATGAAGACGGCAGGGATGGAAGACGATGCGGCAAGCGCCGGAAACAGCGCTCCTTCGCCGATGATGACCTCGCTCTGACCGTAGTAATCGGTCGTGATGACGTTCATCGGAATAAGCAGATCTTCGAAGCGATCGGGCAGGCCGGCCGGCAGGAAAGCCTTGAGGATACGCTCGAGATTGAACTGGCCGATACGGATGCCCTTTGCGACGGCGTCCCGGACCGTCTGCGGCCGCAGACCCCAGATGCGGCTGACGACAGCCGTCTTGTTACCGACCGTCATCAGCGCGTGTTCGCGGATCGCCTCGCCACTCATGCCAGCCGCCATGCCCGCACCCATGATGGCGCCGATCGACGCGCCGGAAATCGCAACGGGCCGTATGCCGAGCTCGTCCAGCGCTTCGATCACGTGGATATGGGCGAGCCCACGGGCACCGCCGCCGCCGAAGGCGATGGCCACCGTCGGCATGCGGCTCGCAACAGGCATTTCGTTATTCGCAATAGCCGCCGCCTGCTGCACAACCCAACTCCGGATAAACCGCCGCCCTTATTCAGGCTGGTAGCGGAAGAAATGAACCCTTGTATCGCCAAAGATGCGATCTTCGAGGAAGAGATAGGAAGGATCAACTGAAACGGCAACATCCGATCGCTCTTCGAGAACGGCAATCGCGCCCGGCACGAGCCAGCCGCCCTTGGCGGCAGCTGCCATCGCCTTTTCACCCAGACCCTTGCCATAGGGTGGATCGGCGAAAAGCATGCTGAAGGGCTCGAGATTGCCGACGGAACCCAGGTCTGTGGCGTCACGCCGCAGAATGCGGGTGCGGCCGTGGAGGCCGAGCGCATCGATATTCTCCCAGAGAAGCCCCCTGCCCTCGACGCTGTTTTCGACAAAGAGCGCATGACGGCAGCCGCGCGAGATGGCTTCAAGGCCCACGGCGCCGGTGCCGGCAAAAAGATCCAGAATCCGGGTGCCGTCGATGCATTCCGAATAGGCGTGGCTCAGGATATTGAACAGGCTCTCACGCGTCCGGTCGGCAGTCGGCCGGATGTCGTTCGATTTCGGCACGGCGAGCGGCCGTCCGCGAAACTCACCGCCGACGATCCGCACCGCGCGTCATTCCCTTTCCTTTCGGTCCACCGCGCGACGGCGCGCCCGAAGGCTTGCCACCGCCGCCGGGCCGATCGCCCTTAGGCTTGCTTGAGAAATTCTTGGAGCCGCCGCCCGGCTTGCCGAAGCTCTTGCCACGGGGCTTGTCGCCCGCAGGTTTATCGCCAAACGGCCTTTCGCCGCGCGGACGTTCGGAGCGGCCCTCGCCGGGAGCGGTGCGGGCTGTGCGCGGACGATCGCCGAAGGAATGGGGACGCTCGTCACCTTCTTCGCGTGGTCTGCGGTCGCTGCGGGGCTTGTCGCTAAAAGGCCGATCCCCACGCGGAGGACGGTCACCTGACGGGCGGTCACCACGCGCGGGACGATCACCGAAAGAACGGGGACGCTCGTCACCTTCTTCGCGTGGTCTGCGGTCGCCACGGGGCTTGTCGCCGAAGGGCCGATCCCCGCGCGCAGCGCGGTCGCCGGACGGGCGGTCGCCACGAGCCGGACGGTCGCCAGAACGGCGATCCGGGCGTGCAGGACGATCGCCGAACGAGCGCTTGCGGCCAAAACCCTCGCCGTCATCCTTGGACTTCGGCGAAGCTTCGCTGGAGCGGATCCACTCGCCTTCTTCGTCGCGGGCGCGGTTGATCTGCACGCGTGGCCGGTCATCGCCGTAGTTGGAGGGCTGCGGCTTACTGCTGCCCGGCTTCTCTCCACGCTTGCGGGCGGTCTGGGCATTCTTCGCAGCCTTGGCGGCAGCCTTTTCGCCGAGCGGACGGGCGCCGGGCGCCATCCAGACGTTGGCGTTTCTGCGGCTGCCAAGCGCCGGCCGCTTGGGCCGGTCGTCTTCCCTGCGGCCAACATCGCGGTCGCCTTCGCGCCTGCCATCCCGGCGGTCATCACGGCGGTCATCACGGCGATCGTCACGCTTGGTGTCGAGACGGCTCAAAGCACGCTCGCGCTTGTCCTCAGGCTTCCAGGAGCGCTCGCGCTTCTCCGGCTTTGTTTCCACCTCTTCCTCGGCAGCAAGGGCAGGCGCGTTGTAGATCGGGGCATCGAAGTTCGCCTTGGCGTCCTCGATCAGGCGCGGTCCAAGCTGATCGCGCAGCGTGCGTCCGCGCACTTCAACGACGTGGCCCTCTGGCAGATCGCCGAGTTGGAACGGACCGTAGGAAACGCGGATGAGACGGTTGACGTCGAGGCCGAGCGCGCCGAGCACATTCTTGATTTCACGGTTCTTGCCTTCGCGAAGACCCATGGTGATCCAGACGTTGGAACCCTGGGTGCGGTCAAGCGTCGCTTCGATGGAGCCGTAGAGCACGCCGTCGACGGCAATGCCGTCCTTCAGCCTGTCGAGCGCTTCCTGATCGATCTCGCCATGGGCGCGCACGCGGTAGCGGCGGAGCCAGCCGGTGGTCGGCAGTTCGAGCGCGCGGGCAAGACCGCCGTCATTGGTCAGCAGCAGCAGACCTTCGGTATTGATGTCGAGCCGGCCGATCGACATGACGCGCGGCAGCTCTTCTGGCAGGTTGTCGAAAACCGTCGGGCGGCCTTCCGGATCGGAATTGGTGGTCACCAGACCGGCCGGCTTGTGATAGAGCCAGAGGCGCGTGCGCTCGATGCCGCGGATCGGTACGCCGTCGACCTCGATCTTGTCGGTAAGCGTCACGTTGACCACCGGCGTATCGAGCGTCTTGCCGTTCAGCGTGACGCGGCCTTCCATGATCATGCGCTCGATGTCGCGGCGCGAGGCAACGCCTGCGCGCGCCATGACCTTGGAGATGCGTTCCGCCTTGGTTTCGCCGTCGGTCTCGGCGGCTGCAGCCTTGGGGGCCGCCGAGCTTCTTGCCGATTTGCCTTCGGTTTTCGGCCGCGCATCGTGCGCGGAGGGCTTGCCGCCCGGCCGTTTTGGCTTGTCTTTGAATGTCATTTGTTGTTTGCCTGCCTTTTGGGGCCTGTCTATCAGGTCGCGCCCTTGCGGTTAAGTGGGAAATTGCCGGATCGTGAAGACAAATCGGTTTATGGAGATGGCCCTTGACGAAGCGCGGGCAGCGGGCGAGCGCGGCGAAGTGCCGGTCGGCGCCGTGGTGGTGCGCGATGGCGCCGTCATCGCGCGCGCCGGCAACCGGACGCGGGAGCTCAACGACGTCACGGCCCATGCCGAGGTGGCTGCGATCCGCATGGCTTGCGAAGTCCTGGGGCAGGAGCGTCTGGTTGGCGCCGACCTCTACGTGTCGCTGGAGCCCTGCACCATGTGTGCCGCGGCCATCTCGTTCGCGCGCATCCGCAGGCTCTATTACGGCGCGGAAGATCCCAAAGGCGGGGCAGTCGACAATGGTGTGCGGTTTTACGCCCAGCCGACCTGCCATCACGCGCCGGAGGTCTATTCCGGTTTGAACGAAACGGAATCAGCGGACATTCTCCGGACGTTCTTTGCCGAAAAGAGAGAGCTTCCATGACCCCGAGCATTCTTGTTCTCGCCGCCATAGTCGCGCTCGCCGCCTCGGCTTACAGGGCGCTCGCGCCGGGTGCAGAGAAAATCCCGATGCAATGGTCTTTGCGGGGCAAGGTGAGCTGGTCGGCGCGCCGGCTCATGGCCTTCGGCTTTGTGTCGGCACTTGCCCTCGTTCGCCGCTGGTTTGCGGCGCGGCAGGCCTGAGATGGCCTGAACTTACTGAAGGAAGTTCCACCACTTCTTGCCGGTGCCGGCAACTGCAGCATCCTTCTTGCGCTGCTTTGCCTTCTTGAGCTCGGGTTCGCCAAGGTCTTCCAGCTTGGCGGGATCGTCGACCTGGCGATAGGTCGACGGCGGATCGGAAATGTAGCGGCGCTGATCGAGATAGGCCCCCTTCTGCAGGGCACGGGCTTCGCGGTAGGCCTTGGTCTGCGCTTCGGTCGTCTGGCGACCGCCTTCGACGCCGTTCTTGGCGAGCGGCGAGACATAGGTATACTTGTCTTCGTTATCGTCGGCTTCCTTGACGAGGCGTGCACGGGTTTCTTCCGGCGACTCGACCCACTGCGGATTTTCCTTGCTCGCGATCGTCTGCTGCGGCTCGACCAGCGCTTCCCTGGAAGCCTGGGCAGGCAAGATGAGCGTCGGGCGCGGCGTGTACTTGACGCCCTTGTTCTTCGGCTCGCGGGGAGCCAGGGACACGGACTGGCCGATATCGTCGCCAAGCTGCGCCATCGCCGTCGTGCCTGTACCGTAGGTCGGGCTGCAGCCGGAAGCTATCGAGCCCGCCGCCACAACAACAGCCAGGCAAGCGCCTGCACGGAACCAACGCGTCGCTAACATGAAAACCCTTCCAGCCATGCCGGTGCAATCATCGCCCTACCGGATGATCGTCCCCCTGACGTAAAAATCCGGCCATTTTCAGGCAGCTTTTACCGGATGAACTGCAAAAGAGCAATTCATCCGGCAATTTTCTTCAGTATTACAATCCGAGTTCACGCAATGCAGCGGCATCGCGCGCCGATACATCCGGATACTGCGGATCGGAGCCGACATCCTTGGTGATACGCCAGGAGCGGGCGCATTTGGTGCCCTCGGCAAGTGCTGGCTCGACGCTGACGCCCGGAACTTCCGGCAGCCGGAAGGCTTCGGCCGGCCCCTCGGCGCCGTCGACGGCAATATCCGAGGTGATGCAGATTTCCGAGAAATCCAGCCCATCAAGAGCAGCGCGAAGCACGCTGTCCGTGACATGCACGACGGGCGCTGCTTCCAGCGACGAGCCGATCCGCTTGTCCTTGCGCTCGATCTCCAGAGCGCCGGTGACGACCGAACGGATCGCACGGACCTTCTTCCACTTGCCGGCCAGCGCCTCGTTCTTCCATTCAGGCGGGATCGCCGGGAACTGCTCGAGATGAACTGAGACCGCCGACGGATCGCGCGACAGCCACGCCTCTTCCATCGTGAAGGGCAGCATCGGCGCCATCCAGGTCACCATGCTATCGAAGATATTGCGGATGACATGGAGAGCCGCACGGCGCCGCGGGCTCGACGGCGCATCGCAATAGAGCGCGTCCTTGCGGATGTCGAAATAGAAGGCCGAGAGCTCGACATTGGCGAAGTCGATCAGCGCGCGGGCGATCTTCTTGAAGTCGAAGGCATCGTAGTTCTCGCGCACGAGCTCGTCGAGCTCGGCCAGGCGGTGGAGCATCAGCTGCTCCAGTTCCGGCAGATCGGCGAGCGCGATCACTTCGCCCTTGTCGTGGGCGAGTGTGCCAAGCATCCAGCGGATCGTGTTGCGGAGCTTTCGGTAGGCATCGACATTCGTCTGGATGATCGTCTTGCCGACGCGAAGGTCGTCCGCGTAGTCGGAGGTCATGACCCAGAGGCGGAGGATATCCGCACCGGCATCCTTCATAACTTCCTGCGGCGCAGTGACGTTGCCCTTGGACTTCGACATCTTCTCGCCCTTCTCGTCCATGGTGAAGCCATGGGTGAGGACGGCGTTGTAGGGCGCGCGGCCGCGGGTAGCGGCCGATTCAAGCAGCGAGGAATGAAACCAGCCGCGATGCTGGTCCGAGCCTTCGAGATAGAGATCGGCCGGCCACTTAAGGTCCGGGCGGTCTTCCAGCGTAAAGGTGTGCGTGGAGCCCGAGTCGAACCAGACGTCGAGGATATCCATGACCTGCTTCCACGGCTCGTTCGCCCTCTTGCCGAGGAACCGCTCACGCGCACCTTCGGCGAACCAGGCGTCGGCACCTTCCTTTTCGAAGGCATCGAGGATGCGGGAATTGACATCGTCGTCCTGCAGGATCTGGCCTTGCTCGTCGACGAAGACGCAGATCGGCACGCCCCAGGCGCGCTGGCGCGAAAGCACCCAGTCCGGGCGCTGTTCGATCATGGCGCGCAAGCGATTCTGGCCGGCAGCCGGAACGAAGCGGGTATCGTCGATCGCGTTCAGCGCACGGGAGCGCAGCGTCGTTCCGTCGCCGAGCTCCTTGTCCATATGGACGAACCACTGCGGCGTGTTGCGGAAGATGACCGGCTTCTTCGAGCGCCAGGAATGCGGATAAGAGTGCTTCAGGCGGCCGCGTGCGAAGAGCGCGTGACGGGCGATCAACGCTTTGATGACGCGCTCATTGGCATCACCCTTCTTGCCGCTGTCGTCGATAATGCGCGCCGCGCCGCCTTCCGCATCCGGGCCGAAGCCCGGCGCGTCGATGGTGAAGAAGCCGGCATCGTCGACCGGGAACGGGATCGTGGACGAGATGCCGCGCGCTTCGAGCTCCCGCATATTGTCCATCCAGGCATCGAAGTCCTCGCGACCGTGGCTGGGGGCGGTATGGACGAAACCGGTACCGGCGTCATCGGTCACATGCTCGCCATCAAGCAGCGGCACCTGGAAATCATAGCCGCCGCCCAGGCCGTGCAGCGGGTGCGCGCAGGTGACGGCGGCAAGTTCATCCGCTTTAATATCGCGAACGAAATTGAAGGTCACTTTCGCCTTGGCAGCGGACTCCTCAGCCAAGCGCCTGGCAAAGATCAGCTTCTCGCCGGGCTGCGGGCCGAAGTCGTTCTCGGCGGTTGCAACTTCGTAGAGGCCATAGGGGTAGCGCGACGAGAACGCGACCGCGCGGTTGCCGGGGATCGTCCAAGGAGTCGTCGTCCAGATGACCACGAAGGCGCCGGCCAGAGCGGCGGGGCCTTCCGCGACGGGGAACTTCACCCAGATCATGTCGCTTTCGACATCGGCGTATTCGACTTCGGCTTCCGCCAGCGCTGTGCGCTCGACGACCGACCACATGACCGGTTTGGAGCCGCGGTAGAGCTGGCCGCTTCTTGCGATCTTCAAAAGCTCGCCGGCAATGCGCGATTCGGCGTGGAAGTTCATCGTCGTATAGGGATTATCGAAGTCGCCCTCGATGCCGAGGCGCTTGAACTCCTCGGACTGAACCTTGATCCAGCCGGCGGCGAAGTCGCGGCATTCCTTGCGGAATTCGTTGATCGGAACTTCGTCCTTGTTCTTGCCCTTCTCGCGGTACTTCTCCTCGATCTTCCATTCGATCGGAAGGCCGTGGCAGTCCCAGCCGGGAACGTAGTTGGCGTCAAAGCCGCGCATCTGGAACGAGCGGTTGATGACGTCCTTGAGGATCTTGTTCAGCGCGTGGCCGATATGGATGTTGCCGTTCGCATAGGGCGGGCCGTCATGGAGGACGAATTTCTCGCGTCCGGCGGCGGATGCGCGCAGCTTCCTGTAGAGGCCCATCTGCTGCCAGCGTGCAACGATTTCCGGCTCCTTCTGCGGCAGGCCGGCGCGCATTGGGAAGCCGGTTTCGGGCAGGTAGAGGGTCTTCGAGTAGTCGATCTTTTCGGCTGTGTCGGTCATGTTCAGCAATCGTTTCTGGGCGCCTTCAAGGCGCGACGGCTTCAAAAATGTCTGATGACGGAAGCGCTCGTTTGCCCAAGCGCCAAAAACCCGGACCTTCCGGCGGCTCAGCGCGCGCGGAAGGCCGGGCCGATAATTCGCATCGCACTCGACAGCCGGACATTATTCATAGCGGCGGTTCATAGGCGTTTTTGCCGGGAAAAGGAAGAGGGATTTGAGGCCGTGCCCACCGGCAACGCGGCGTCAGACGAAACAAAGCTTAAGGTCGAGTTCGCCGAGCGGCCGGACACCCGCAAGCAGCGCCCTTGCCTCCTGCTCGTCAAGCTTGATCTGCTCGACGAGCGGTTCCAGGCCGTCGAACTTCAGTTCGGGCCGCAGGTGGCCGAAGAAGGAGACGGAACAGGTCCGGCCGTAGAGGTCGCCGCTGAAATCGAAGAGATAGGTCTCCAGCAGCGGCGCACCGTCTTCGATCACCGTCGGGCGGCGGCCGTAGCTTGCAACTGCATCGTAGAGATTGCCGTCATCCAGGCGGAAGCGGACGGCGTAGATGCCGGCTGCAAGTTCGGCCTCCGGCGGAAGCTGCATGTTTGCGGTTGGAAAACCGAGCTCGCGGCCAAGCTTTTCGCCGCCGATCACCTCAGCCTCGATTGTGTAGCGGTAGCCGAGCAGCGCGGCGGCCTCGCTGACATCGCCTTCCTTCAACAAGTCGCGGATGCGGCTCGATGAGACGACCTCGGCATTCTCGTCGCGGAAGGCGTCGATCAGCGTAACGCCGAAACCGTATTTATGGCCGGCATCCATAAGGAAGGCCGGGCCGCCCTCGCGATTCTTGCCGAAATGGAAGTCGAAGCCGGTGACGACTTCGGAGGCGCCCAGCCAGTCCTTCAAGATGCCGTGGATGAAGTCGTCCGGCGAGCGCTGCGAGAATTCGCGGTCGAAGGGATATTCGATAACGGCGTTGAAGCCGATCGCTTCCAGGATGCGGGCCTTCAGGGGTGCAGGGGTGATGCGAAAGACCGGTGTTTCCGGCCTGAAGACCGTGCGGGGATGCGGTTCGAAAGTCAGCACCAGAGCCGGGATGTCCCGCTCTTTCGAGATTTCCAGCGCGCGGTTCAGCACCGATTGATGGCCGCGATGAACGCCGTCGAAATTGCCGATGGCAATCACCCCGCCCTTCAGGTGGGCAGGCAAGGGTTCGCGGGTTTCATTGCGGTGAAAAACGGTCATCGGCGGGCTTCTTCTTATGCGAGGCGCGGCATCCACCACTTGGGCGCGGCCTTCTCGCGTTCGAGATAGGCATGCAGGATCGCCTCGTCGGTCTCGCCGTTCAGCGTGTACTCCTTCGCGTGGATACCGCCGCTGATATAGAGGAGATCGAGGCCGTAATCGAGAGCGCCGTGCACATCCGTCGGCATGCCGTCGCCGATGGCAAGAATGCGGCTTTTCGGGAAATCGCCGTGGAGTTCGTGCGCGGTTGCCAGCACGGCGTCGTAGATCGGCGCGTGCGGCTTTCCGGCGATGCGGATCTCGCCGCCCAATTGGTGGTAATAGGCAGCCATGGCGCCGGCGCAGGGGATGATGCGGTGACCACGTTCAACGACGAGGTCCGGATTGGCGCAGACCATCGGCACGTTGCGCGCCTGAAAATCCTTGAGCATATCCGTGTAGTCTTCCGGCTTTTCCGTCTCGTCGTCGAAGAAACCGGTGCAGACCACGGATTGAGCGTCCTTCGCATCGACGCGCTCGACGCCGAGACCTTCGATGATGGCCAGATCGCGATCCGGGCCAAGCAGGAACACCTTCTTCGGGCCTTCGGCGATCAGGCCACGGGTGACGTCGCCGGAGGTGACGATCCGGTCATAGGCGCCGTCCTGGATGCCGATCTGGCGAAGCTGGGCGACGACCTGAGGCGCGATGCGCGGCGAATTGGTGATGAGGATAACGGCAAGCCCCTCGCCGCGCGCCGCTTCCAGAGCGGCAGCGGCCGTCGGGAAGGGATCGACGCCATTGTGCAGCACGCCCCAGACATCGCAGAACACCGCATCATACTGGCTGGTGATCTCCGCAAAACTTCTAATCCGCTTGGCCATCCGATTTCCCGATTTGCTTTCAGTCAGGCGTGACATTGCAAAGGCATGCCGCGATGGCAAGGATTTTCGGGCGATCTTCAGCAAAAACCGTCGGACCTTCCACGAGAGGAACGCCACGCCGTGGACAGCCTGCGCGGGCGCTCCGAAGCTCACGCAACCGACACGCGTCGAATCGGGCGATGCTTCAAACAATTCCCGCCCTCTTCACAATTCCGGCGCAAAATTCCGTGATGGGTCTTCTTGACTCCTTCTGGAGCCATCCCTAAATGCTCGGCGCTAGCACTCCTCAACGGAGAGTGCTAACACTTATCCATGTGGGCCGCCCGGCCCGCGAATGTCATTTGATCGAGGGATTAGACAATGGCAAGCACCAATTTCCGCCCCCTTCACGACCGCGTCGTCGTTCGCCGCGTTGAATCCGAAGAAAAGACCAAAGGCGGCATCATCATTCCCGATACCGCTAAGGAAAAGCCGCAGGAAGGCGAAATCGTCGCCGTCGGCTCCGGCGCACGTGACGAGTCCGGCAAGGTCGTCGCTCTCGACGTCAAGGCTGGCGACCGCGTTCTGTTCGGCAAGTGGTCCGGCACAGAAGTCAAGATCAACGGCGAAGACCTTCTGATCATGAAGGAAGCCGACATCATGGGCATCATCGGCTGATCCAGCCGGTCGCTTTTTACCGAAATCGCTGACAACCCTTCTCAGGAGTTTTCAAAATGGCAGCTAAAGAAATTAAGTTCGGCCGCACCGCGCGCGAAAAGATGCTGCGCGGCGTCGATATCCTCGCTGACGCAGTCAAGGTAACGCTCGGCCCGAAGGGCCGCAACGTCATCATCGACAAGTCCTTCGGCGCGCCGCGCATCACCAAGGACGGTGTTTCGGTCGCCAAGGAAATCGAACTTGAGGACAAGTTCGAGAACATGGGCGCCCAGATGGTCCGCGAAGTCGCTTCGAAGACCAACGACATCGCCGGTGACGGCACCACGACCGCAACCGTTCTTGCTCAGGCCATCGTTCGCGAAGGCAACAAGGCCGTTGCAGCCGGCATGAACCCGATGGATCTGAAGCGCGGTATCGATCTTGCCGTTACTGAAGTCGTCAAGGATCTCCAGGCCAAGGCCAAGAAGATCTCCACTTCGGAAGAAGTTGCCCAGGTCGGCACGATCTCCGCAAACGGCGACAGCCAGGTCGGTCGCGACATTGCTGAAGCCATGCAGAAGGTCGGCAACGAAGGCGTGATCACTGTCGAAGAAGCCAAGACCGCCGAGACCGAACTCGAAGTCGTCGAAGGCATGCAGTTCGACCGCGGCTATCTCAGCCCGTACTTCGTGACCAACCCGGAAAAGATGGTTGCTGACCTCGACGACGCCTATATCCTTCTGCACGAGAAGAAGCTCTCCAACCTGCAGTCGATGCTGCCGGTTCTCGAAGCCGTCGTTCAGACCGGCAAGCCGCTGCTGATCATCGCTGAAGACGTCGAAGGCGAAGCACTCGCAACGCTCGTCGTCAACAAGCTGCGCGGCGGGCTGAAGATTGCTGCCGTCAAGGCTCCGGGCTTCGGCGACCGCCGCAAGGCCATGCTCGAGGACATCGCCGATCCTCACCGGTGGCTACGGTCATCTCCGAAGATCTCGGCATCAAGCTCGAGTCCGTTACCCTCGACATGCTCGGCCGCACCAAGAAGGTTTCGATCTCCAAGGAAAACACCACGATCGTCGACGGCGCCGGCGCCAAGTCCGACATCGAAGGCCGCGTTGCGCAGATCAAGGCGCAGATCGAAGAAACCACCTCCGACTACGACCGCGAGAAGCTGCAGGAACGCCTTGCCAAGCTCGCAGGCGGCGTTGCCGTCATCCGCGTCGGCGGCTGCGACGGAAGTCGAAGTGAAGGAAAAGAAGGACCGCATCGACGACGCCCTCAATGCGACGCGCGCTGCTGTTCAGGAAGGTATCGTCCCGGGTGGCGGCGTTGCCCTGCTGCGTTCCTCCGTCAAGATCACGTCCAAGGGCGTGAACGACGATCAGGAAGCCGGCATCAACATCGTTCGCAAGGCGCTGCAGTCGCTGGTTCGCCAGATCGCTGACAACGCTGGTGACGAAGCTTCGATCGTCGTCGGCAAGATCCTCGACAAGAATGACGACAACTACGGCTACAACGCTCAGACGAGCGAATATGGCGATATGATCGCCATGGGTATCGTCGACCCGGTCAAGGTCGTCCGTACGGCTCTGCAGAATGCAGCCTCGGTTGCTTCGCTGCTGATCACCACGGAAGCGATGATCGCCGAGCTGCCGAAGAAGGACGCTCCGGCAATGCCAGGCGGCATGGGCGGAATGGGCGGCATGGACATGATGTGAGACTGAGGTCTCGCATCTGAGCCATCCGGTTCAGTTCAGGAAGGGCGGTCTTCGGGCCGCCCTTTTCTTTTGAAGCGCGATTCGCAGCTGCGCACGCGCAGGCCAAGCCGTCGACTTTTCAAAGCGTTTAACTTGGCCCGTTTGCTTGCCGCCACCAGCCCGTAGCTTTCGCGAAGCTTGCGCCGCCAGATTTTTCAACAAATATTCGAATTTCGCTTAAAGAGGAATTTGCCGGGCAAAAACCACTCCTTTGCGAAGAGAAACCACGCACAAATCCATCACAAATTGATTCCTTGTACTTCTCATGCGACGTTTTCCGGCAAAATAGCCGGTTGAACCGTCTTGGCCGGACGAGGGTTCCGCCCCGAAAAAGCCGTTGCCGTTTGGCGAAAAGCTCCTATAAATCCGCGCTGCAATTGATGTACGTTCGAGGATCGTTTTCACCCGCCAGCGAGGCCGGAACGCCGTCTTAACCTGCGCGAACATTCGGCGACGAACGTTTGCGCGACAAGCAAGAGCAAGCCTCAGTGCCCCGCCGGCGATCGAGGTTCCAGACCCTAGGCATGATGCCTGGCGCCGTATGACCCTGTTTCGCTCTGACCGCAGCGCAGCGGAGACTGCGCCCGAACCGGGGAACCCCTTGTTTAAGATCGCTAAAGCAACTGTTGCCGCCCCCCTGATGCCTGGATCGCTCGATCTGACCCATCGCAACCAGGATATGATTGCGCAATTTTCGGTCTCCGAGGCCTGGGCCGGCGACTTCTCAAGCGGAATCATCCGCCTCGGCGACTGGAGCAGCCTGCTGCATGGCCTTTCGACACAGGAATGCGGCCTTCTGAGCCTGCTGCGCTGCTATGATCCGAAAGATCGGGGGCATATCCTCGCGCTTTTCGAACAAGCCACAACACTTTCGTCGTCCTTCTGCTTTTCCACCACGATCATGATGCCGAACAGCATGCGTCAGCCGGTTTTCTGCATGGGTGAATCGAGCGGAGTGGAGGAAAAATTCAGTGGCAGCATCGCGGGGGTCTTCATCTTTCCGCGCTTCAAGCTGGATGGGGCAAACCAGACGGCAAGCCGGCAACAAAGCGCAAGCATCGTAAGAGAAAGGCCGATCCTGCGACCGGCCATACCGAGAATGCTGGGGCTTTTCGGCGACAATGATATTGGACGCGAACGTCAGGCAGACTGTGTGGAAACGCGTGATCGACGGTGGCTGTCGTCAGATTTTCAGCCAATCCGGCCAGTCGTGCGCGAAGGCAGCGCTGGGGTCAGCCGGCCAGAACGTCGACAGGATCATGGCGCGAGCGCCCAGTCGCCTTCGGCCTCACACGGATGAAACCGGTGATCGTTAGGTCCAGTCGATCCACGAAAGCTTCGATGAAGCGGACCGGATTGTCCGGTCCGACGCAGTCGTCCAGCGGCTCGGGCAAAAGCAGCATTTGCGAGCGGTCTGTTCTAGAAGGATGTGCCATGGCAAAGTGTAGACCGACAGTTGCCACAAGGAATTTTCAATTGGCTTTCGGGCAGCGGGAATAAGCGAACCTGGAGGGAAATGGATGACTGACTGGGAACTGATCCGAGACATGATGGCCGCAGCGATCGATGCTTGTGAGAGCGATAGAGACGCTGCTGTTAGCGTGCGCGGCGCGTGGACCTATCCGGAAAACATTCGATACGCGATCATCCGAGAGAGGCACGAAAAGGCAGACGACCGCGCCTATGTGCCGGAAGCCTCCCGCACCCTTGTCGCCATGGCACACGCCGCAGCGGAAATAATTGGATCCGGCCAGCCTAAGGCTCCAGCAGCAGACGACATACGCAAGATGATCACCTGGTTCGGTAGCCACGCTGTCCCTGGTGTCGAGTAGGCCATCGGGAACCGGCGTAGCACCTCATCTTGAATCGAGGACGTTAGTTTCCACACGGTCTTCTCTATTCGGCGTGTTGAGGTCAATCGCTTCAAGCTGTCTCTGCACCGGCATTCAATATCTTTCGCGGTCCACGCTTCTCTCCGGGATCGGCACATTGGCCCTCCCACCATAGGATCAGAAGAACAAGGCGGTCCAATCTGTAGGGCGCTCTGACTGCGGTAATATTCTGCAGTCGATGCAAGACCGTGCCCCGAACTCACCTTGTCCACCGTCCGCGAAGGACATCTTTCCGCCGGTCGGCAGAACTCTATTGTCTCCTGTTATTCCTGCTCATGCGGCCTTCGCCACGTCCTGGTCGCGGGTCCACCGGAATTCCGTCCCATCACTCCACATCCGATGCATGATCACTGCCAGCCGCCGCGCCAGCGCAACGATCGCCTTTCGCATGCCACGTCGCTTTACGACACTCATCGCCCATGCTTTCAGCCAAGACCATTTCCTGACTCGGGTCAGCAGCACCTGCGCCGCCTCGTAAAGCAAACCGCGCATGATCGCATCGCCGGCGGCCGAGACCCGGCCGATCCTCTTGCTTTCTCCCGATTGATTGACGACCGGCGTCAGGCCTAGGGCTGGCCCCACCGCTCGCGACTTCGCAAACCGGGCGGGCGCGTCGATGGTGCAGATATACGCCAACGAGATCACAGGGCCGATCCCAGGTATCGTCATCAGCCGGTTGCAGGTGTCATCATCCCGGGCGATATCGAGCACCTTCCGGTGCAATCGCGAGAATTCTTCCCGGAGTTTTCGACGAGCGTCAAGTAGGGGAGCGATGACCTCCTTGAGATCAGGAACTGCCTCCAGGAGTTCGTCGATGTGGTTTTCGAATTTACCCACCCTGGCAATGCCGACCTTGAGGCCGAAGTTACGCAGCAGCCCGCGAATATCGTTCTCGAACGCGAGCGCCTTTTCCTGGAGCAGCTTCACGAGCTGTCAAAAGAGCGCGGCGTTTCTGATTGGTCAGCGTCTTGACGTGCACGGGACGCAAAGAGGTTCACCCGCATCATCTGGGCAATACCGCGGGCATCGTTGCGGTCTGTCTTGTTGACCTGCGCTTTGAGAAACGCTTTCGCATGACGGGTTTCGATGCCGCAGACTGCCGGCAGGTCCGCCTCGACCAGGCCACTATATAGCCATTGCGACATCGGGCCGGCTTCCAGCCCGACGCGGACCAATTCCCAGTCCCGGGTTCTTTAGCGCCAGGACCAGATCGTCCGGATGACTGACGACTTTCATCTCCCGGCAAATCTGACCGGTCTCATCGACGACACATACCGATGTCTCTTGCAACGAAACGTCAAGGCCTGCAAAATACTTCATGCTGCGCTTCCTTTTCATTGACGCTTGTGGCTGTTCTCACATGACCACGTTTATCATCAACTCGAAAGCGCAGCACCTCCTCATCAGACCTGTGATGTTGAGGCAGGGACTCAAGCCGAATATCCTATCTGCAGGAATTTAGCGACATGCTCATGTCTTCGTCGTTCCGGTGAAAAAACCCTCCAGCTCCGCAAAGCCCATAGCCTGGTCTAGAAACGGAAGGTACCTGCCGATCGCATTTCCCGCGCCGCCTTCACGAACGTGCCGAAGGCGAGCCTCGCCAGCCCCGAACCGACACTTATCCGCTTGACGCCCGCCTCCGCCAACTCTGCCACGCTGAACGTTGCGCCGGGCATTCCCATCACAACGTTGACGGGCTTCGTCACGGCCTCGCAAACCAACCGGATCGTGCGAAGGTCACGAAGGCCTGGTGCATAGAGCACGTCGGCTCCGGCCTTCTCGAACGCTTGCAGTCGCCGGATCGTGTCGTCGAGATCGGCGCGGTCCCACAAAAAATTCTCACAACGCGCCGTCAGGACGAAATCGTGCGGCAGAGACCGGCGGGCCTCGACAGCCGCCTCTATACGCTCTACCGCCAGCGTGAAATCATAGATCGGATCATCGCGCCGGCCGGTATGATCTTCAAGCGAACACCCGGCGAGACCGATGTCGGCAGCGGCTCGGATCGTCTCGGCAGCACTCTCCGGACTGTCGCCGAAGCCTTTTTCGAGGTCGGCCGAGACGGGGAGCGGCGTTGCGGCCACGATGGATCGGCAATGGTCCAAGGTGCCTTCTCGTGAAACGCGCGCCCTCCGCGACGCCCAGAGAGAACGCCATGCCAGCGCTGGTGGTGGCGAGCGCCGGAAAACCCACGGCAGCTAAAATCCGGGCTGTGCCGATATCCCAGGGATTGGGGATAATGAACGCGCCCGGTGCTTCGTGCAGTTTGCGAAATGCAGTGCGCTTGTCTTCCATCTGCTACCTCCCAGACTCGCCTCGTTAGACGCGAACATGACACGAGATGTGGAACAAATATAGAACGACTGCCATAAAAAGCTTCCCGCAAAGCCGCTAATTCTAACGGCCGTTCCTGCGACCAGCCTCTTCCTTTAGGCCGGATTACTCCGGCTTCACGGGGATGTTCAGACCCTTGGCGCTTGCCGGACGCGCGATGCAGCGTTCGAGCCAGGCCATGACGGAGGGGAACTTCGCGTAGTCCAGGACTTCGCGGCCGCCGTAGAAGATGTCGGCGCCGCGGATCCATGGGAATGTGGTGATGTCCGCGATGGTGTAGGCGTCGCCCATGATCCACTGCCGTCCCTCAAGGCGCGCTTCCAGCACGCTTAGCAGCCGCTTGGCTTCGTCGCGGTAACGCTCCATCGGATAGGAATTGTTGGCGACCTTGTCGGCCGCGAACTTGTAAAAATGGCCGAACTGGCCGAACATCGGGCCGACGCCCGCCATCTGGAAGAACACCCACTGGATGGTCTCGTAGCGTCCCACAGCATCCGGGGGCAGGAGCTGGCCGGTTTTTTCCGCGAGATAGAGGAGAATCGCGCCTGATTCGAAGAGGCCGATCGGCTTCCCGCCTGGCCCGTTCGGATCCATGATTGCCGGTATGCGACCATTCGGATTGAGCGAGAGGAATTCGGGGGACTTCTGACTGTTGGTTCCAAAGGAGATGTAATGCGGCTCGTAAGGCAGACCGAGCTCTTCCAGCGCGATCGCTATCTTCACGCCGTTCGGCGTTTGCAGCGAATAAAGCTGAATGACATTTGGGTTCTGCGCCGGCCAGCGCTTGGTGATCGGAAATGCGGAAAGGTCTGCCATGCCATCTTCTCCTGGGAGTTGGTGGCCGAACATAGAAGACCGGCGAAGCAAAAGACAAGCCGCTCAGCGGAGTGATCGTTTCAGATTAGTGAACAAACCATCCTCATTTGTTTATCTTTTCATCGCAACCAAAAAAGGCGACAACACCGGCCAATCGGGGTTCAAACGGTGCCGGGCACGGGGACCTCCAGAGCAATTCAAACGGAGATCGCGTCCATGTCGAATACCACCAACATCGTCCTTCTTGTCGCCCGCATCCTGCTTTCGTTTATGTTCATCATGTCCGGCTTCGGCAAGCTCACCGATCCGGCCGGTACGGCCGGTATGATCAGCGGTGCCGGCCTTCCTGCCGCAACGCTTCTCGCCTATGCCGCTGGCCTCTTTGAGCTTGTTGCCGGGCTTGCCGTCCTCGTTGGTTTCCAGACCCGTATCGTCGGCTGGGCACTCGCCCTCTTCTGCGCCTTCACCGGCCTCGTCTTCCACAGCGGCACGATCAACGTTCCGGATTTTCCGGCTGCAGCCAATGGCTGGATCAACGTGCTCAACCAGATCATGCTGATGAAGAACCTGACGCTTGCCGGCGCCTATATCCTCCTCGCCACCTTTGGCCCGGGCGCCTATTCGCTGGATGCACGCCGCGGCGCATATGCCGTTGCCGCCTAAGCGCGCAACATCCTCCCAAGCGTAAGAAACCCGCCGTCGGAAGACGGCGGGTTGTTCGTTTGGTTCTTTGCAGACATCAAAGGGCGCTGCGCACCGCCTCTATGATCCTCGCCACCGACGGCTCACCGGCGTGGCTCTCCTTGCGGGCACGCACGAGGCAGGCTTCCGACCGCAAGATCACACCGTCATTCAGCACCCGCAGATGGTTCGCCCTCAAGGTGGAGCCCGTCGAGGTGATGTCGACGATGATATCAGCGGAGCCGGAGGCCGGAGCCCCTTCCGTCGCACCAAGGCTTTCGACGATGCGGTAGAGCTGGATGCCATGCTGGCTGGAGAAGAACTGCTGCGTCAGCCGCCAATACTTGGTTGCGATGGTCAAACGGCGGCCATGGCGGGCGCGGAAGTCGGCCGCGACATCGCCAAGATCGGCCATGGTGTCGACATCGAGCCAGATCTCAGGAACGGCAACCACCACGTCGGCGCGGCCGAAACCGAGGCGGGCGCAGAATTCGACGCGCCTGTCGGCTTCCGCCAGCCCTTCGCGCACTAGGTCTTCTCCGGTCACGCCGAAATCGATGGTGCCATTGCCGAGTTCGCGCGATATTTCCGAGGCCGACAGGAAGGCGATCTCGACGTCGTCCCAACTCTCGACACGGCCGCGATAGGAGCGCTCATTGCCGACGGCGATGATCCTCATGCCGGCGCGCTCGAAGAGTGTCGAGGCATCGTCCTTCATCCGGCCCTTGGAGGGCAGCGCGATGGTGATGGTCATAGGGCCGCCCTTTCCGTTTCGATGCGGTCGAGCCAGAGCGAAAAGCCAACGGCTGGAATGCGGTCCTTGGCGCCCAGCAGCGTCAACAGCCTGTCGAAGCGTCCGCCGCCTGCGAGCACGGCGGACGAACCCTGGATGCCCGCCTCGAAGACAAGGCCGGTGTAATAATCGAGCGGGCGGCCGAAGGCGGCGCGATAATCGATGGAGGCGAGGTCGATCCCGGCATTGCCGAGGGCGGCCACCCGGCCATCGAAGCGAGAGAGCGCATTGCCGAGCTTCAGCCCGGCGGCATCGGCAAAACCGGCCAGAGCGGCCGACGCATTGATGAGCGGCACCCTCAGCGACAGGAACTCTTCGAGCACGCGGAAGGCCGCATCATCGAGGCGCGTTTCCGAAAGGACCAACTTCTCCTTCAGCCGGCGGGCGATTTCAGCCGGCGAGCGGCTGGCGTTCGAGGAATAGCCGGTTCTGTGCATCGTCGCGTCGATGTGGGCGATGAGTGCTGTCTCGTCGCCGGCGGCGATTAGCCGTGCGACATCGTCATCCAGATCGGTCACGAATTGCGGGCTGACGAGGCTCGCGAGCAGCGCTTCAAGCTGACCCATATTGCCGAAGGCATGGATCAGCCGCTTCTGCCATCCGAGCGGTAGGCCGAGCGCCTGGACCACGGCTTCGAAGACGGCCTGATCGCCCAGCGTGACCGTGAGGCGCTTGCCAGGAAGAAGCCGCGCCAGGATGCCGGTCGCATCGCCGATCGCGCGGGCGTCGGCGCTGGCGATATTGATGTCGCCAAGGTCTTCGATGCCTGCCTGATAGAATTCGTTTCCACCCTCGCGGCGCTGACGAAAGACTTCGCCGAGATAGGAATAGCGTTTCGGCGTGCCGGTTGCAGTCTCGATGTGGCGGATGCAGACGGGAATGGTGAATTCCGGCCGCAGGCAGAGGCTGGCCCCGGTTTCGCTTTCCGTCATGAAGATGCGGCGGCGGAGGTCTTCGCCGGCAATGTCGAGGAAGGGCTCGGCCGGCTGGATGACCGGCGTGTCGATCCGTTCCGTCTTGCGGGCGGCAAATTCGTCCAGGAGGTCGTTGGCGAAATCGGGGAGGTTGATCAGGACCATGGGGTGGCTCCCAAATAAAGTCCCCCTCCCAACCCCTCCCCACAAGGGGGAAGGACTAACCCGCGGCGATCGCCGAAAAGCAGCGCGGTCGACCAGGCGAATAGGGAGGGGCTGGGGAGTGGAAAATCACCCATTGCCGCCCGCCCTCGCGCGATCCTCCGCCTGAGCCGCCAGGATTTCCTTCACCTTCGCCACCAGATCGGCCTCGGCGACGGTCTCCTGCGCCACGCGCGCCTCGCGCCAGCTGGCATTGTCCTCGATCTCACCGGACAAGCGCTTGCCTTCGATCAGGTCCTTGATCTGCGCGACGCCTTGGGCACGCTCATCGCCGCCCTGGATGATGGCGATTGGGCAGCCGCGGCGGTCGGCATATTTAAGCTGGTTGCCGAACTTCTTCCAGTTGCCCTGGAACATTTCGGCGCGGATGCCGGCGGCGCGCAGCGCTTGCGTCATGCGCTGGTAGCGACCCAAAGCATCCATATCCTGGCCATCCATGACTGTGACGAGCACCGGCTCGATGACCTCGCTCTGGCCAAGCTTGCCGAGGTTCTTCAGCGCCGTCATCAGGCGCGAAACGCCGATCGAGAAGCCGGTTGCCGGAACCGGCTGGCCCATGAAGCGGGAGACGAGGCCGTCATAACGGCCACCGCCACCAACGGAGCCGAAGACAACCTTTTCGCCCTTTTCGTTGGTCACGTCGAAGAGCAGTTCGGCTTCGTAGACAGGGCCGGTGTAGTATTCGAGACCGCGGACAACCGAGGGGTCGATCTTGATGCGATCTGGACCGTAGTCCGCTGCTTCAACCAATTGCCAAATCTGCTTTAGCTCAAGAACCCCTTCAATGCCTTTAGGAGAATCTTTGAAGTTGTTGTGAAGCGTGTCAAAAATAGCCCCTCCATCAATCTCGGCACTGGCCACCGGGTTTTGAACCAACGGATGTGAACCGAGTGCCGTTTCTGCCGTCTGCAAGATATTGATGAAATCAAGTAATCGATCAATCTGCTGCGAAGTCAGCCCCGCGCCCTTGGTGAAGTCACCGGATTCATCCTTGCGGCCTTCGCCTAGCAAAAGCCGCACGCCCTCAGGACCGAACTTGTCGAGCTTATCGATGGCGCGCAGCACGTTGAGGCGCTGGCCTGCCTTGTCCTCGTCACCGAGACCGATCGCCTCCAGCACGCCATCCAGAACCTTGCGGTTGTTCACCCGGATAACATAATCCCCGCGCTTGATGCCGAGGGCTTCCAGCGTATCGGCCATCATCATGCACATTTCGGCATCGGCCTGAACACCTGGCGCGCCGACGGTGTCGGCGTCGAACTGCATGAACTGGCGGAAGCGGCCGGGGCCTGGCTTTTCATTGCGGAACACATAGCCGGCGCGATAGGTGCGGTAGGGTAGCTGGATCTCGTTGAAATTCTCCGCGACATGGCGGGCGAGCGGCGCCGTCAGGTCGTAGCGCAGGCTCATCCACTGGTCGTCGTCGTCCTGCAGCGAGAAGACACCCTCGTTCGGACGGTCGCTGTCCGGCAGGAACTTGCCGAGCGCATCGGTATATTCGAAGAGCGGTGTTTCGACCGGATCGAAACCATAATGCTCATAGACTTCGCGGATCTTCGCGGTCATCTCGTTGACGGCGCGGATATCGGCGGCCGAACGGTCGACGAAGCCGCGCGGCAAGCGGGCCTTGAGCTTTTGTGGTTTCTTCTGCTTCTCGTTCATTTCCAACGCATTCCGCTCAATCGTGACAGTGGCGGTTTCCTAGCGGATTGGGACGATAGCGGCAAGGGCGAAGGGACTTGAAGCGCCAGCCAGAATCGAAGATCGAAGGGCAGCCCACCGAATTGCGGGAACGACCATGATTATCGAGGCACTTCACTATCTCGCGACGCTGCCTGTCACGGGCAAGGCGAACCGCAAGTTCATCCGCTATTCCATCAACCTCTGGTCCCGCGCCAGGCGCTGTAGCCGGGCGTGGGCGGAGCATGAAGAGAACAGCCGCACAGCTATCCTCTCCGCGATGGGCGGTCTTCGCGAGACACGCACGGTCGTCGTGCTCGGCTCAGGCCTGCTTTGCGACGTGCCGATCCAGGAGCTTTCGAAGAGCTTCGATACGGTCGTTCTTGTCGATCTCGTGCACGTCGCGTCGGTACGCCTTTGGCTGAAGACGAAGGGCTACCGCAATGTCCGGCTCATCGAGCGCGATCTCTCCGGTTATGACGATCTCGCGGCAAGGAAAGAGGTGGAGCCGCTCGGCTTCTTGCGGTCGGTGCCCTATCTCGATTTCGCGGTCTCGGCGAATCTGCTGTCGCAAATCGGCCGTGGCGTGAAGCGGCGCTATGAGGCGGAAGAGCCGGGCAGGATGCCCGATGACACCGTGGCTCGGCTGATCGACGCTCATCTTTCCGATCTGGCCGCCTTGCCCTGCCGAACCTGCCTTCTGACCGACATCTCCTACGCCGTCATCGACCGCTGCGGTAAAACTCACGAGGAAAACGACCTTTTACATGGCGTCTTGCCGCCTGCGGCCAACGCCCACTGGTCATGGCCGGTCGCCCCGATCGGCGAGGAAAGCGCTGACTACCAGATCGTCCACAAGGTCATTGCCGCCTACTGAATTAGACGTCTCCGACAATCCCGAAGGGACCGAAGACGACTTCAAGGCGACTGGCAAGGGCTGGCGGGGCGCATCAATGAGGCGTTGCGCAAGGCGGCAAAGCTTTGAAATTCACACATGGGTCGCTTGGTTTCCTTGCCGGGCCTGCTTATCTTGATGGCATGCGTGTCTTCGCCATCACGACGATGCTTTTCGCCTGGCTGTTCTACAGCGCGATGTCCGCGCTGGCGGGCTGTCCTACGTGCGCGTCGATGCAACAGCCCGTCCTGGCCGAAACGCATCACGATATGGCCGGCATGGATACGGCCGGGCATGAGAATGGCGCAGCCAAGGATCCCTGCGCAACAGGCGACACGGCTCATATGGCCTTCTGCGCGGTATGTCTTATCGCGCCTCCGCCGCTCGCGATCGATACAAGCGCGAAGTCTCTCTTCGCCTATCCTTCACCGGCCGCTGCACATGCGCTCGCCGATCTTCGCCCTAGACCGCAGGCACCACCTCCCCGCCTTGTCTGACAATACTTTCCGCATACCGATCGCGCGGTATCTGCCTCGCAAAAGCACTTATGTCAGACAGAGGAAGGAAGTCCCATGTCTCTGAAAATTCTTGCCCTTACCGCAGCCGTCGCCTTCGCCGCCCCAGCGCTTGCCCAGGAAGCGCTTGCCCAGGATAAGACGATGCACATGAATCAAGATATGCCGATGCATACGAATATGCAGATGGACATGAGCAAGCCGATGGGCGACCAGGGTCCTTCAAGCCAGGCCTTTGCCGAGGCGAACGCCAAGATGCACAAGGATATGGCGATTGAAATGACCGGCGATGCCGATGCAGATTTTGTCCGCAGCATGATCCCGCATCATCAAGGTGCGATCGACATGGCAAAGATCGAGCTGCAATACGGCAAGGACCCGAACATCCGCAAACTCGCCGAAGCCGTCATCAAGGCTCAGGAAGCCGAGATCGCGGACATGAACGCCTGGCTGAAAGCCCACGGCAGGTAAGGCCAGTAAAACCCCCCGAAGGCTGTTGTCCAACTTTCGGGGGGCAGTTCATTCCCGCACCGGCGTTTTCAGTTCGCCGTTCTCAGGCGTTCGGCTCGAACGGTTCCGGGCGGCGGGCGGCACCCTGGCGAGCCAGCATCCAGCCTGGATATTCCGGCGCCAGCGCGCTGACCTCGTCGAGCTTCTGCATGTCGCCGGCATCGAGCTTCAGCTTGACGGCGGCAAGGTTCTGGTCGAGCTGATCGATGCGCTTCGCGCCGATGATGAGGCTGGTCACGAACGGCTTTGCGAGGACATAAGCGAGCGCAACGGCTGCGACGTTGCTGCCGTGCTTCTCGGCAATTTCGCGCATGACGGCGACGCAGGCCCAGGCCTTGTCCTTGTCCACTGGCGGAAAGTCGAAATTGGCGCGGCGGCCTTCGCCGTTGCCAGGCGCACCGGGGCCAAATTTGCCGGACAGTAGACCGCCGGCGAGCGGCGACCAGACCATCAGGCCGATCTTCTCTTCATTCATCAGCGGCACGATTTCCCGTTCGAGATCGCGGCCGGCGATCGAGTAGTAGGCCTGGACGGTTTCGAAGCGGGCGAAGCCGCGTCGCTCGGAAATGCCCAGCGCCTTGGCGATCCGCCACGCCTGCCAGTTGGAAACGCCGATATAGCGCACGAGACCACGCGAGATGAGATCGTCGAAAGCGCGCAGCGTCTCGTCGATCGGGGTGACGGGATCGGTTGCGTGGATCTGGTAGAGATCGATATGGTCCGTCTGCAGCCGCTTCAGACTGGCCTCGACGGAATCCATGATGTGACCGCGCGATGCGCCGCGATCGTTCGGCTTGTCACCCATGACGCCGTAAACCTTGGTGGCGATGACGACGTCCTTGCGCGGGACATCGAGGTTTTTCAGCGCCTGGCCGAGCAGCCTTTCGGATTCACCGGAGGAATATACATCGGCGGTGTCGATGAAATTGACGCCGGCAGCGAGCGAGCGCTCGACGATCTGGTCTGCCGCCTTCTGGTCCACATCGGCAATGGAACCCCATATGGTGCCGCTGACCGCCTCGCCGAACGTCATTGTGCCGAGGCAGATTTCCGAGACGAAAAGTCCTGTATTTCCGAGTTGATTGTATCGCATGGAGAAATTTCCTTGTGTCGGCCGCAAGCGGCCGCTTGCGGACTGCTGAACGCTATTTTTTGATTATTGGCCCGCACGTGTCAGGCACAGCCAGGGCTGGCTGCAGGTAGGCAATATTTTACCTAATGCCGATCCCCTGCTTTTCAACGCCGCTGCAACGTGCTGCGACGAAAAAGCAAAAGCCCTTGTCTCGACGCGGCCGCTCAATAGATTGCTTCATGGATTGCAGGAGCTTGAGATGAGCACACATGCGCTGACGACAATCGGCTTCGATGCCGATGATACGCTCTGGCAGAACGAGCAATATTATCGGCTGACCGAAGAGCACTTCAGGGAATTGCTCGCCGATTTCGCCGAGGGTCCGAAGATTTCGGAGCGCCTGCTGGAGGCCGAGAAGCGCAATCTCAGCCACTATGGCTTCGGCATAAAGGGCTTCACGCTGTCGATGATCGAGACGGCGATCGAAATCACCGAAGGCAAGGTGCCAACGAGCGTGATTGCCCAAATTCTCGATACGGGCCGCGATCTTCTGTCCCATCCGGTCGAGACCATGCCGCATGTGCGCGAGACGCTTGAAGCGCTGTCGGGAAATTACCTGCTCGTGCTGATCACCAAAGGCGACCTGTTCGACCAGGAACGCAAGCTCGCACAATCCGGTCTCGGCGATTTCTTCGATGCCGTCGAGATCGTCTCGCAGAAGACCGCAGTCACCTATCGCCGGATTTTCTCGAAGGTCGGCGATGGTCCGGAGCGGGCGATGATGGTCGGCAATTCACTGAAATCCGACATCGTGCCGGCGATTGCCGCCGGAAGCTACGGCGTCTTCGTGCCGCATGAAATGACTTGGGTTCTGGAGCACGTCGACGAACCGAAGGATGCGCCACGCTTTCGCAAGATCGCCCACCTTGGCGAGCTTGGCAGCTTGCTCGGCGCACTATCTTGACCTATTCGCCGGTGCCGGATTTCGAGGGTGCCGGCGGAAAGAGTGAAGGGCGCTCCTGCTCTTGCGGTGTGGCGGGCTGCGGCTCGCCGACTGGCTGCGGCTCGACCAGTAGCGTATAAGGCGCCCCGAGGCCACGGCGAGGCGAGACCTTGGAATAATAGGGCCGCAGAAACCACGTGGTGTTTTCCTTTACGGTCACATCTAGCGTCGTGCCATCCTCGTCCGTACCGAAGAAAGCTTCGTCATCCGTCTTCGAAAGGTCGAAGATCGCAAGGAAGGCGAATTGGCTCTTGGTCGTGAAGCTGATCTTCACGCGCTGACCAGCACGCACCGGCAGAGTATAGACATCGCTGTTGCCGAACTTGGTCCAGCCTTTGATCTGCATGGTAACGGCCGGAAACTGCAACTTCTCGAGCTTTTCGCCAGGGTCGAGTTGCGGCGCCTGAGCAAATGCCGCCGTGGTGGATAACACGACTGCCGCAGCGGTTCGGACCCACACTTTCACGGGCGTACCAATGCCGCGCGCATCGCCTCCACTTCGGCACGGCAGAAGCAGCCTTCGATATGATCGTTGACGAGACCCATTGCCTGCATGAAGGCATAAACTGTGGTCGGACCGACAAAGGTCCAGCCGCGCTTCTTCAAATCCTTCGATATCCTTACCGAAACCGGCGTCGTCGGATTGGCGGCAACATGCTGGCGGTCAACGAGGGCCGGACGTTCGTGGAGTTGTGGCTCATAGCTCCAGAAGTAATGCGCGAGCGAGCCGAATTCGGCCCTCAATGCGATCGCGTGCCGTGCATTGTTGATTGTCGAGGCGACCTTGCCGCGATGACGGACGATGCCGGGATCGGCAAGGCAGCGCTCGATATCCCGCTCGTCGAAAAGTGCAATCTTTTCGAAATCGAAGCCCGCAAAGGCGGCGCGGAAATTCTCGCGCTTGCGCAGGATCGTCAGCCAGGAGAGGCCCGACTGAAAACCCTCGAGGCAGATTTTCTCGAAGAGGCGGATATCGTCGGTGACCGGCCGGCCCCATTCCTCGTCGTGATAGCGCATGTAGTCGGGGAGATTTGCGTGCCAATGGCAGCGGCTCTTGCCGTCGTCGCCGGTGATGATACCCGATTCGCTCATTCTTCTCCGCAGCTCCTGCGCTCAGAATCCGGCTTTACCATTTAGAAACCTTGTTTCCAAACCGAAGAGTAACCCTGACGAAAAGTTTATTGCGGAGGCCGGCTTATAATGAATCGATCTTTACCATTCGCTGGCGGGATGATGGCAGCATTGTGTCAGGCAGAAATGCCGCCCTCATGCATTCTCGGTCATTTGTAGAGAGTTCGTCCGATGATGAAATCCGTCTTGATTGCCGCCGGCCTGATCGGCCTTCTTGTCTCGCCGGCGCTCGGCGACGATCGCTATGCGAGCCGCCCGCCGGTCGTTCTCAGCCCCGATCTCACCGCGCCGTGGCTCAACCAGCTCGGTGGCGGCATCCGTCCCGTCGTCTATCAGCGCCCGGCCGTGCAGCCGCGCGGCTTCTTCCAGCGCCGGTTCTTCCGCCGGGCACCGGCCGTGCAGCAGGTTGCGGCCGTTCGTCCCGGAGTACCGGTGATCCGCCATCAGATCGAGCCGCAATATCTGCCGCAGATGGTCGATTACGAAACCAAGGAAAAGCCGGGCACGATCGTCATCGACACCAACAACCGCTTTCTCTATCTCGTGATGGCAAACGGCAAGGCCCGGCGATATGGCGTCGGCGTCGGCAAGCCAGGCTTCGAGTGGGCCGGCGCGCACAAGATCACCCGTAAGTCGGAATGGCCGGCTTGGACGCCGCCTTCCGACATGATCAGCCGCGAAGCCGCCAAGGGCCATTATCTGCCTGCGCGCATGGATGGCGGCCCGGAGAACCCGCTCGGCGCGCGCGCCATGTATCTCGGCTCGACGCTCTACCGCATCCACGGCACCAACGCACCCTGGACGATCGGCAGCGCCGTCTCGTCCGGCTGCATCCGCCTGCGCAACGAAGACGTTGTCGACCTTTACGAACGCGTCAACGTGGGCACGCGGGTTATCGTCATGTAACGCCCAAATTTAGTTCCGCTCTGCAAGAACATCCGGGCCGGCATACTCGAAAAGTGCAATGGCGGCGGCAACTGATCTTGAATCGGGCTGAAGTTCAGGTAGCTTCAGCCCGATCTTGCTTTTGAGGGGAATCAATCATGCTGAAAGTCGCCTCCGGCCTTGTGGCCGCCGGCATTGCGTTTTCCGTCGCAATAATGCCCGCCGTTGCCCAACCAGCGCACGATGCTGCGCCGGTCGTGCGCGTCGCGCAATCGAAGTTCGTCAAGCCGCAGTATAAGCGCAAACTCGTGCGGCTCGTGACCGACGAAGCACCGGGGACGATCATCGTCGATACCAACAACAAGTATCTCTACTTCGTCGAATCGAAGAACCGCGCCACGCGCTACGGCATCGGCGTCGGGCGTGATGGCTTCGGATGGTCGGGAGTCGTCAAGGTCGGCCGCAAGGCAGAATGGCCGAGCTGGACGCCGCCGGCCGAGATGCGCATCCGCGAAGCCCGCAAGGGCCATATCATTCCCGCCTTTCAGGAGGGCGGCGAGGACAATCCGCTCGGCGCACGCGCCATGTATCTCTACAAGGGCGGACGCGACACCATTTTCCGCATCCACGGCACCAATCAACCCTGGACGATCGGCCTCAACATGTCTTCCGGCTGCATCCGAATGATGAATAATGACGTCATCCATCTCTATTCGCGCGCGCCGGTCGGCACGAAGGTGATCGTCATCGGCCCCGGCAACCAGCAAGGCAACGTCGCCTTCCAGGACAGGGGCATCGACGTGCTGCGTACCATCTTCGGCGGCGGCTGACGTCGCTGATTACTTGATAACGACGGGCGGCCTTGTGCCGCCCTTTTCATATTGACGTTGGGTAAGATTGTTGCGGCCTGTTCAAGCTGTTACGGCTCACTTGGAGCCACAGCTGACCTTGCCGCTGGCGGTGAACGGCTTTCCGTCGCCGCTGACCATCAGTCCGTAGGTGCCTGAAAAATTCTTCCCACGGCCCTCGGCAAGAATGACGAGGCTCAGTGACTGGTCTTTGGCGTCTTCGCTGCCATCATCGAAAATCTCGAGGCGGAGTTCACCGTCATGCGACCAGCGGTTCGTGAGTTTGCTGGAATCGAACACGCGTTTCCTGAAGGCCTCGGGAACCGAGTTGTTTTTGACGATCAGCGCGCCGCGGAAATGATTGAGCCTGTGGCCGGCCTCGTCTTGAAAGCCGCTTTCGATCGTGAACCGCGCGCTATTATCGTCCGTTGAGCAAAAGAAACGGCTGTCGGCGTGAGCAACCCCTGCCGCGCCAAGCAGACCTGCAAGCAATATGATTGTACGCCCCATAGCGCTGAACTCCGTGACCGGCCGAAAACCGGCCCGACTCACGTTAACGGAAGACCTCTTAATTTTTGCGGTATATCGCCGCCATAGGCCCAATCAAGCAGTTCAATCGTATGCAGAATTGGGATCGCTGTGCCGGTCGCGATCTGCGTGATGCAGCCGATATTTCCGGTTGCAATCACATCCGGCTTCGTCGCCTCAAGGTTCTTCACCTTGCGCACCTTCAGCGCTGCGGAGATATCCGGCTGCATGATGTTGTAGGTTCCTGCCGAACCGCAACAGAGATGGCCTTCCACCGGATCGCGCACCGTGAAGCCGGCCGCCTTCAGAAGTTGTTTCGGCGCCATGGTGATCTTTTGGCCGTGCTGCATGGAGCAGGCAGAATGATAGGTCACCGTGAGGCCCTTCGGCACATTGGCAGGCAGGTCGAGCGATGCCAGGAATTCCGTTATGTCCTTCGCCAATGCCGCCACGCCTGTCGCCTTTTGTGAATAGGCGGGATCAAGACGGAGCATGTGGCCGTAATCCTTGATCGTGGTGCCGCAGCCGGAGGCGGTGATGATGATCGCGTCCAGACCACCCTTCTCGATCTCGCGCGTCCAGACATCGATGTTTGCCCGTGCGCTTGCAAGCGCCTGCTCCTCCCGGCCCATGTGATGCACCAGCGAGCCGCAGCAGACCTCGCCGGCGGGCGCTACCACCTCGATGCCAAGGCGGGTCAAAAGCCTGATCGCCGCCTCGTTGATCGCGGGATCGAGCACCGGCTGAGCGCAGCCCGTCACAATCGCGACCCGGCCGCGCTTTTCCCCCTTCGCAGCATGGACCGCCGGCCGCGAGAAGGGCGATGGCGCCGGAATATGTTTCGGCGCAAGTGCCAGCATCGCGGCAAACGGCTTCAAGGCCGGCGCACGCATCAGGCCCTGGAGCGGCCTACCGATCTTCGCAAGCTTCAACGCCAGGCGGAAGCGGCCCGGATAGGGCAGCACCGCCGCCAGCATGGCGCGCGTGAACCGGTTCATGAAAGGGCGTTTATAGGTCTTTTCGATATGGGCCCGGGCATGATCGACCAAATGCATGTAGTCGACGCCGGAGGGACACGTCGTCACGCAGGCCAGGCAGGAGAGACAGCGGTCGATATGTGTAACCACTTTGGCATCCGCGGCCCGGCCGTTTTCCAGCATATCCTTGATGAGATAAATGCGGCCGCGCGGGCTGTCGAGCTCGTTGCCGAGCGTCACATAGGTGGGACAGGTCGCGGTACAGAAACCACAATGCACGCATTTGCGCAGAATCTTCTCGGATTCGGCGACGTGCGGATCAGCGAGCTGCTCGGCGGTGAAGTTGGTTTGCATCAGGCAACTCCCGGCCGTGGGGAGACATACCCCCCTCTGTCCTTCCAGACATCTCCCCCACACGGGGGAGGATCGGATGAGACGGCCTTGCCGTCGAAGTTGGACCAGAGCGGAAAGAGCGCACGACATGCATTGCCAATCTCCCACCTTGTGGGGGAGATGTCCCCTAGGGACACAGGGGGGTGCTGCCACAAGCGGATAACGGCCATCATATCACCCCATCTTTCCCTGATTGAGTATTCCCGCCGGATCGAATTTATCCTTCACCCGCGCCGACAGCTGCGCGACGGCCTCGGGCTGCGGCTGGAACGCCGATACCGCAGCGCGCGCCGCGTCAGTTGCCCGGATCAGCGTGGCGTGGCCGCCGCCCAGCGCCTTGATGAAACGTCGGATGAGCTGCGATTCCGGATCGGCCTCCATCCGCATCCAGATCAGGCCGCCTTGCCAATCGTAGAACGCATCGACGCCAGCTTCGAGGCGCAGCGCGGCGACGAGCTGGTGGCCGATGGTCGGAGCGACGGAGATGCGCCAGACCGGGCGCATCGTTTCATCGACATAAGGAAGCACATCGCGTATTTCGCGCCAGAGCTGGCGGCTGGCGGGCTCGTCCAATCTCGCGACCGTGCCGAAGGCCGACATCGCCGACGCCAGCTTTTCAGCGCGCGCTTCGACGGAGCCCGGCAGACCTTCGATCCTGAGAACGGTCGTTTCGCCCTGCGGCAGCTTGCCGCGGAGGAATTTCCAGGTAACGGTCAAGGGAAGGTGGGCCGCACCTGAGACCTCGACCGGCTGTGCCATCGCCGCGGCCATCGCAGCGGCTGCTTCCACATCATTGAGGCCGGAGACGACGATTGTCACTTCCGTTTTCGGCCGCGGCGGCACGCGGAAGGTGACTTCCGTCAGCAAGCCAAGCGTGCCGTGCGAACCGGCGAGAAGCTTGACGAGATCGAGGCCGGTGACATTCTTCATCACCCGCCCGCCCGCCTTGACGATCTCGCCCCTGCCGTTGACGAAGCGGATGCCGAGCAGGCTGTCGCGCGCCGCGCCTGCTACGAAGCGGCGAGGACCGGAGACGTTGGCGGCAAAGACGCCGCCGATGGTCGGCTCGCCGGACGTGCCCATGACCGGGCGGTGGTCCATCGGCTCGAAAGCCAGCATCTGCCCGTTTTCCGCAAGCGCCGCCTCGACCTCTGCAAGCGGTGTTCCGGCGCGCGTGGTCATGACCATCTCGCCGGGATTGTACGAGACGATGCCGGTCAGACCCGTCGAACGCAAGCGGTCCTTCGCCACAGCATTGCCGAAGCCCGAGCGGGTGTTGCCGCCACATATGGCAAGCGGCTTACCCGCGGCCGCGTGTTCACGAATGATCGAGACTGCGGCCTCTTCCGTCTCCGGCAGAAAATCGGTCATACGGCGGCGCGCCCATCAAGCGGGAAGACCTTGGACGGGTTGAGCAGCCAGCCCGGATCGAAGGCGGAGCGCACCGCCATCTGCTGAGCGAGATCCACGTCGGTAAATTGATGCCGCATCAGGTCGCGCTTCTCGATGCCGACGCCATGTTCGCCGGTGAGACAGCCGCCGGCATCGACGCAGAGCTTCAGGATGTCGTTGCCGGCGGCCTCGGCTCGCGCTGCGTCCTCCGGATCGTTGGCATTGAAAAGGATCAACGGGTGCATGTTGCCGTCGCCGGCGTGAAAGACGTTTGCGACGCGCAGACCGTAGCGATCGACGATCTCCGACGTCTTTTTCAACACATAGGAAAGTTGGCTGAGCGGCACCGTGCCGTCCATGCAGATATAGTCCGCAATCCGCCCCGTGGCCCCGAATGCGGATTTGCGACCTTTCCATATCTGGGCCGCCTCCGTCGCCGACTGGCTCTCGCGAATGGATCTTACGCCATGACGGCGGGCGATCTCGACGATGTTTTTCAGAATGCCGTCCATCTCCGTCTCGGAGCCTTCGACCTCGACGATCAGCAGCGCGCCGGCATCGAGCGGGTATCCCGCATGGGCAAAGGCCTCGCATATCTCGATCGCCGGCTTATCCATGAACTCGATCGCCACGGGAATGATGCCCGCTGCGATGATATCGGCGACGCAGGAGCCGGCTTCCTCGGAACTGTCGAAGCCGAAGAGCACGGGCCGCGCACCCTCGGGCTTCGCGATCAGGCGGACCGTCGCTTCGGTGACGATGCCGAGCTGTCCCTCGTGGCCGCAGACCAGACCCAGCAAGTCGTAGCCTCCCGCATCCAGCGCCTTGCCACCGAGCTCGATCACCGTTCCATCCGCCAGCACCATCTTCACGCCGAGCAGGTTGTTGGTCGTGACGCCGTATTTCAGGCAGTGCGCACCGCCGGAATTCATGCCGATATTGCCGCCGATGGTGCAGGCCAGCTGCGAGCTGGGATCGGGCGCGTAGAAGAAACCATCCGCGGAGACCGATTCGGAAATATTGAGGTTCGTGACGCCCGCCTGGACGACGGCTGCCCGGTTTTGATAATCGATTTCCAGAATGCGGTTCATCTTCGAAAGGCCGATCACGACCGCATCCTCTTGCGGGATGGCGCCGCCTGAGAGCGACGTGCCCGCCCCGCGAGGCACGATCGGAATGCCGTAGCGATGGCAATATTTCATCACGGCTGCGACTTCGCCGGTGGTGCGTGGCAATGCGACGGCAAGCGGCACCCGGCGATAGGCAACGAAGGCATCTGTTTCGAAGGGCACGAGCTCTCGCGCCTCGTGAATGAGACATTCGGGCGGCAGCAAGTCGACGAGATCGGCGACGATCTGGCGGCGGCGGGCCAGCACATCGGCGCGCGGAGCGAGAAAAGAGATGGCGTCGGACATGGCGCGCTTCCTTCGGACGAATGGCGGCGAAACCGGCGCGTCCTCCACGACAACCGGCTCGTTTGGCTTAGCACTTTCCCGAAACTGGCGCAAATGCTAGGCATTTATGCCAAAAGGGAAAAAGTCTAAAAGCAATATGACAAATCTGGGTGATCTCGAGATATTTGCCAAGGTCGTTTCGACCGGCAGCATGTCGCTTGCCGGGCGGGTGCTCGGCTTTTCGCCGGCCGTCGTTTCCAAGCGCATCAAACGACTGGAAGACAGGCTCGGCACACGTCTCTTGCAACGCACGACCCGCCAGATTTCGTTGACCGAGGCCGGAAAGGGTTTCTACGATCGCGTGCTCGGCATTCTCGCTGGGCTGGAGGAAGCGGAATATTACATCTCCGGCCGCTCGGCGCTGATGCACGGCACGCTAAAGATCTCGGCACCCACTTCATTCGGCCGCATGCATATTGCGCCGCATCTCAAGGCGTTCATGGACGCACACCCGGAGCTTGCGATCAACCTCGTGCTGACGGATGAATTAAGCGATATCATCGGCGGCGGCTTCGACCTGGCAATCCGCATTGCTGAGCTCACCGATTCCAGCCTCGTCGCTCGAAGGCTCGCGCCGGTCCGGCGCCTGCTTTGTGCCGCGCCTTCCTATCTCGACATGCATGGGATGCCGCAAAACATCGACGACCTGAAGAACCATCGCTGCCTGCCGGCGCACAACAACGAGCTATGGCGCCTTGAAGGACCGGGCGGAGCGATGAGCCTGCGGCCGGAGGGCATGCTCGTCACCAATTCCAGCGAGGTGATCCGCGAGACGGTGATCGCGGGGCTCGGCATCGCGCTGCGCTCCACCTGGGATATCGGGGATGAACTCAAGAGCGGCAATCTCGTGCAGGTGCTGCCGGCCTATGAGGGCTCCCGCAACGTGGCGCTCTCCGCAGTATACCCCAGCCGGCAGTTTTTACCGGCCAAGGTTCGCCTGTTCATCGACTATCTCGCCGACCTCTACGGCCCGGTTCCCTACTGGGAACTTTAGGCAACGCACGAGAATTGGGCGGCGCAAGACGCATAGTCACCATATCTTGAAAGAATCCGGAGGAACAAATGTCCCCGGCATTGAATGAAACGTTAGTCGGGAGCATATTGAACAGCTGTGCACGGACGGAATCAGAACACGATCTGACGGAATTCCGAAGCGGAACGGCAACGAATTTCCTTATTCGAAGTGTATATCATGTCCTCTACCGTCGAACGGCGCATGGACCGTGCAAGATTTCCATGCGAAACTTATATTAGTGATTCCTGAGGCAAGCTTTAAAAGGTGACCCGACAATTGACGATTCTTGCCCGACTGGTTTCTGATGTGCAGCTGATGTTCCGTCGCCCGCCGCGACTGCAATATGCTGCCCTCTGCTACCGGGTGAAGAAGAAGACCAGTGAGGTCGAGGTTCTCTTGATGACGAGCCGCGATACGGGCCGCTGGGTCATTCCTAAGGGCTGGCCGATGAACGGCAAGCGCTCCTATGAAGTTGCCGCCCGTGAGGCCCATGAGGAAGCGGGTGCGCGTGGCGCTGTCGAACACGAGCCGCTCGGCTCCTACACCTATCCGAAGATGCTGAAGGACGGACTGAAAGTAACCTGCAAGGTCCAGGTCTATGTGCTTGAGGTCACCGATGTCGCCAAGAACTTCAAGGAAAAGGGCGAACGTAGGATCGAGTGGGTAACGTGCGACGAGGCGGTCAAGCGCGTCAACGAGCCCGAGCTTCGCGATCTCTTCCTGCTCTTCAAGCGAAGGATGAGCGAGCGGCCTCAGGCAAGCTTGCCCAGGCAGATTCCAGCGGAATGATTCCTGCCTTCTTGCGCTGCTAGGATAAAGGGGCGCTAAAGCAGGATTTGCCCCAAGGAACAGAATGCCCAGCCGAACTCCCGTTCTTACGAAACGAACGCTCGACAAGGACCTCGACAAAATCACCCATGCCGAGGACGCGGCGAAGTTCGTCGCGCGCAAGCTGGTCGCCCCGGGCCTCGGCCTGATCTTCCTCGGTCTGGCGATGCTTTTTGCAGGCGTCTACGTCTTCGACCGGCAGGGCGCCGTTCTCGTCATCGCTGCTGCTGCGCTCGCTGCCTACATGGCCATGAACATTGGCGCGAACGACGTGACGAACAATGTCGGCGCCGCCGTCGGCGCGCGTGCCATGACGATGGCACAGGCTCTCGTCATCGCGGCAGCCTTCGAGGTTCTCGGAGCAACGATCGCCGGCGGAGCGGTGGTCAGAACGATCTCGTCGAGCATCATCGATGCCGTAGAGGTTCCCGAAGGCCTGCTTGCCTGGATCATGATGGCCGCGCTGATGGCCGCAGCGCTCTGGATCAATCTTGCGACCTGGCTGAACGCGCCGGTCTCGACGACACATGCGATCGTCGGCGCGGTGATCGGTGCCGGAATTGCCGCTGTCGGACCGGATCCCGTCAACTGGCGCGTCATGGTCGAGATTACCTCAAGCTGGATGACATCGCCTCTGATCGGCGGCGTGATCGCCGCTGGCCTGCTCTACCTCGTCAAGACCTTGATCATCTACCGTGACGACAAGATCGCGGCAGCACGGCGCTGGGTTCCGGCGCTGATTGCCTTGATGACCGGCGGTTTTGCGGCTTATATGATCTTGCAGCTCACGCCCGCCGGGCGATTTTCGTCACCGACGATCCTTGCATTCGGATTATCCGCCGGCCTCGTTGCCTGGGCAGCGTCAATGCCGATCGTCGCACGGCAATCGCAAGGCCTGGAAAACCGCAACAGTTCGCTGCGCATTCTCTTCAAATTCCCGCTGATCGGCTCTGCAGCGCTGCTGTCCTTCGCACACGGCGCCAACGACGTTTCGAACGCCATCGGCCCGCTTTCGGCGATCGTGCGTTCGATATCGGGCCTTTCATCCGGCGGTGACGCGCCGCTCTGGGTGATGCTGATCGGTGCCCTCGGTATCTCCGTCGGTCTGGTGCTATTCGGCCCGCGCCTCATCCACCTTGTCGGCGAGCAGATCACCAAACTCAATCCGATGCGGGCCTATTGTGTCGCACTCTCGACGGCCTTCACCGTCATCGTCGCGTCCTGGTTCGGACTGCCGGTCAGCACGACGCATATCGCCGTTGGCGCCGTCTTCGGCGTCGGTTTCTTCCGTGAATGGTACACGCGCAATTCCAAGCGCCGCATCGAATATATGCGCAGCAAGGCCGAGGCCTGGGCGATCGAGGAACCGGAAGATCCGAACGTTCATGAGGCGCGCCGCCGCTATCTTGTGCGGCGCTCGCATTTCATGACCATCATTGCCGCCTGGATCATTACCGTGCCTGCGTCGGCGGCGCTTGCGGCGTTGCTCTATTGGGTTATGTTCGCCCTCTTCGTTTGATCGGGATTGTTTGAGATGCGCGCCAATTTCCGCATGCAGCGGCTTTTCGTCGATGCTTCCTTGTCGCCGGGCGCCGCCGGGTGGAGGCCAGTTCCGACCAGTACAATTATCTCGCCAACGTGCTGCGCATGACGGACGGCGCCGAAATCCTGGTATTCAACGGCCGAGACGGAGAATGGAAGGCGAGCCTTTCCTTTCCGACCCGCAAGCGCATCCTGCTGACGCCAACCGAGCAGACCCGGCCCCAGCCGGCTCCATCCGACCTGCACTATCTTTTTGCGCCGCTGAAGGTCGGCCGCCTGGACTACCTCGTGCAGAAGGCGGTCGAGATGGGCGCCGGCGTGCTGCAGCCGGTCATGACGCAACATGTGCAGGGCAAGATCACCAATCTCGATAAACTGAAGGCCAATGCTGTCGAGGCGGCAGAGCAATGCGGCATCCTCGCCATCCCGGAAGTTGCCGAGCCGGTGAAGCTCTTCGATCTGCTCGACAACTGGCCGCAAGAGCGGCGGATCATATTTTGCGACGAGGGCGATGCGGGGCAAAACCCGCTGCCACTGCTTTCGAAGATCGAGGAAAAGCAGCTTGCGCTGCTCGTCGGACCGGAGGGCGGCTTTTCCGAGGAGGAGCGCGCGCGGCTGAGCGGCCTCGATTTCGTCACGGCCATCCCCCTCGGGCCGCGTATCCTGCGCGCCGACACGGCTGCGGTTGCGGCCATGGCGGTGATCCAGGCGGCCGTCGGCGACTGGAATTAACCTTCAAATCAGGCTCCGTTGAAACAGCCTGCTATTTTTTTGATGCGTCGTTGAAAGAATTTCACTTGCAACATACGTGAGACCGGCACTAATCACCCTTCCAATTGCCCGGGCTACCGGGCGTTCCCCAGAATACAGGTTACGTTGAATGGCTCGCGATACTACTGACCAGACACCGATTTCTTCGGTGCAGGAGCTGACCGATTACATTGCCGCGGGGAACAAGCCGAAGGAGCGCTTCCGCATCGGCACCGAGCATGAAAAGTTCGCCTTCTTCCGTGCGGACAACAACCCGGTTCCCTATGCCGGCGAAGCCAGCATCTCAGCCCTTCTGAAGGGCCTGCAGGCAAAGAACGGCTGGGATCCGATCATGGACGGCGAAAATATCATCGGCCTTGCCGAGCAGCACGGTATGGGCGCGATCTCGATCGAGCCGGGCGGCCAATTCGAGCTTTCCGGTGCGCCGCTGGAAACGATCCACGAGACCTGCAGGGAATCCAATTCGCATCTCGCGACGCTGCGCGAAATCGCCGAGCCGATGGGCATCCGCTTCCTCGGCATCGGCGGCAGCCCGAAATGGACGCTCGCCGAGACGCCGCGCATGCCGAAATCCCGTTACGACATCATGACCCGCTACATGCCGAAGGTTGGCACCAAGGGCCTCGACATGATGTACCGCACTTGCACGATCCAGGTGAACCTCGACTTCGCCTCCGAAGCCGACATGCAGAAGAAGATGCGCGTGTCGATGAAGCTTCAGTCGCTGGCAACCGCGCTCTTCGCGTCCTCGCCCTTCACCGAAGGTCAGCCGAATGGCATGCTTTCCTGGCGCGGCGACATCTGGCGCGACACGGACAACCGGCGCTCCGGCCTGCTCGATTTCACCTTCCGCGACGACTTCGGCTTCCAGCACTACATGGAATGGGCGCTCGACGTGCCGATGTACTTCATCGTCCGCGACGGCCACTATCATGACTGTACCGACGTCACCTTCCGCCAGTTCATGAACGGCGCGCTAAAGGGCAAGGTCGCCGCGTGGGAGCCGACGATGGGCGACTGGACGAACCATCTTTCGACGCTCTTCCCCGACGTTCGCCTGAAGCGTTTCCTCGAGATGCGCGGTGCAGACGGCGGCCCGTGGCGCCGCATCTGTGCTCTGCCCGCCTTCTGGGTGGGCCTTCTATACGACGAAGCGGCGCTCGATGCGGCCGATCAGCTGACGAAGAACTGGACATTTGCCGAAGTCAGCGCGCTGCGCGATGCCGTTCCAACGGCCGGCCTGAAGGCCGAGTTCGGCGGCCACGCCCTTTATGAAACCGCCCGCGAGGTCATCGGTATTTCGAAGGCGGGTCTGAAGTCGCGCAACCGGCTGAACAAAGAAGGCCAGGATGAGAGCATCTTCCTATCGCCGCTCGACGAGGTGATGGCGAAAAAAGCCACGCTCGCCGAGGACCTGCTGGCGCGTTACAACGGCCGCTGGCAGCACTCCGTCGAGCCGGTCTTCGAGGAATATCAGTACTGAACTCTTCGGCAAAAAGCCGTTTGCGCATTCCGATTTCCGTTTATAGTGGCGATTCACAAGCACTAGAAAGCGGGGGAGGACTGTCATGTTGCCACTCTTCGACATGATGATGCAGGCGCAGAATGGCGCGGCGATGGACGCGATCTCCAAGCAATTCAACCTTGCCCAGGAACAGGCGACCAAGGCGATGGCGGCGCTGATGCCCGCCTTTTCCGCCGGGCTGAAGCGCAGCACGAGCAATCCCTATGACTTCATGGGCCTGATGCAGGCGGTCGCATCCGGCAACTATGCCAAATATTTCGAGGACATGACGAAGGCCTTCACCCCGGAGGGCATCTCGGACGGCAATAATATCCTCGGCCAGCTTTTCGGCTCCAAGGAGGTTTCGCGCGCCGTCGCCGCACAAGCCGCGCAGATGACCGGCATCGGCCAGGAGATCTACAAGCAGATGCTGCCGGTGATGGCCGATACGCTGATGGGCGGGCTCTTCAAGCAGGCGACCGGACAGATGGCCTCGCCCGTCAACCCTTTCATCAATACCGCGATGGGCGAGACGATCCAGAAATGGCTGGAAAGCACCGGTTTTGCGCCAAAGCCGAAAACAGCACCCGAGCCGAGCATCTTCGACAATCCGTTCACGCAAGCGATGCAGGTGATGTTCAGCACGCCGCAGCCAGAATCCAAGAAGGCTCCAGCCAACCCGTTCCTCGACAATCCTTTCGCCAAGGCCTTTCAGGACATGATGGGAAGCCTCAATCAGCCGGCGGCGCAAAAGGCGCCCGAGCCTCCGAAAGAAGAGGCCAAGGAGCAGGCGGAGAATTACCTGAAGATGCTCAACACCATGTTCGACAGCGGGCTTGAGGTGCAGAGGGGCTATCAGAAAAGCATGGAAGCGATCTTCGAGACCTATCTGCCTAAGAAGGGCCAGCCTTCCTCCAAGATATAAAAAAACCCGGAGACAGCTTGGGAAAGCCGGTCACCGGGTCAAGCGGCAGGGCTATTGGCTATCACCCTGCGGGGAAACTGGCCGCTCCTAATCGACGTAGGAACGGAATATCGCGAGGCGCCAGCGGCGGCGCGCCGAGTTCGTCAGATGTGCCGACGGATCTTCGAAGAAGGTCGACGTCGACAGGGCGGCGGTAACGTCGGCCCGCGTCAGGCCGATATCCCGCAACTGATTGTCGTCGAGGTCATTCAGGCCGTTGATCGCTCTGCGATTGCGGAATGCGCGAAAGAGAGCCGTCAGCGGCACAAGGGTTCCGCCGAGACGCTGGGAAAACGTCGCGGGCTGCTTGGCACAGTCGAGTTCTACTGTCTGGTCAATCATGCGCATCGAACTCTCCTTTCTTTCGGGCGCAACAGCCCACCCCTCCCGCGAGGTCGAGCGGAAGGAGGGCTGAAACCTAGGCAGGACAGCAGGGTGTCTGTCCGTCACTTTGCTTGATTTGCATCCCGAAGATGCCAAAGACCTATTGATCAGTCCAACGAATGTTTCTAATGGTTATTATCAGCAATCGTTATAGGTGAGCCCATGTCCGCGCCTCTTGATATTGACCAGTTGCAGACTTTCATCGCCATCATCGATTTCCGGCAGCTTCACCAAGGCGGCCGATCGCGTCTACAAGACGCAATCCGCCGTCTCGATGCAGATGCGCCGCCTCGAGGAACGAATCGGCAAGCAGCTCTTCATCAAGGACGGCCGCGGCAACCGCCTGACGGTGGAGGGCGAGAAGCTTCTGAACTACGCCCGCCGTATCATCCGCCTCAACAACGAGGCAATCGCCGCTTTCGACGACAACCGTCTCGAAGGCATGCTGCGCATCGGCACGCCGGACGACTACGCCGACCGCTACATGCCGGAGATCATCGGCCGTTTCGCCAAGACTCATCCGAATGTGGAGCTTTACATCGTGTGCGAGCCCTCGGTGGATTTGGCAGAACGCATGCACAAGGGCGAGCTCGACATCGCGCTGGTGACGCATAACCCGCGGGAACGCATGTCCGACGTCGTCAGAACCGAGCCGCTCTGCTGGGTCGGCTCCGCCAACCACCCGCTCCGTGACGACGCGCCTGTGCCGCTTGCTGTCGGACGCCGCGATTGCCAGTGGCGGCAACTTGCCTGTTCGGCGCTCGATGCCGTGGGCCGCGAGCATCAGATCCTCTTCACAAGCTGGTCATGCACGGTGGTTGCCGCTGCCGTGCTTGCCGGCATGGCGGTTTCGGTGATGCCGGAATCGGCATTGCGGACAGGCATGAAGGTTCTGAGCCAGGCTGACGGCTTCCCTGCCCTGCCGCCGGTGCAGATCGGCATCATGAAGCGTCCGGGAGTTTCAATCTCGCTGATGAATGCGATCACGGCGCATATCACCGCCTGCCTCGACAACATCACGCCTGCGGTGGTCGACGACAATCTGGAACCGGATGTGAAGACGGCCTATGCGCGGCAGTATCCGCGCCTGAAGGCCGCCAACATGGTACCCAGCTGGTAGGCTTCAGGCCGCCTCGGCGAAAAGCGAAGCGCGGATGACGTGCTTCCATTCGTCCAGCATCCTTTTTGCCAGCTTTTCTTCGCTCTTGACCGCGAGGCGGATCGATGCGCCGATCAGGTGGCTGAAAAGGTAAGTGCGCGCTTGCATATCGACTTCCGGCATCTCCGGGGCGATGCGCTTTATCGCCTCGAGGAAAATCTCGGCCACGCGATTGCTGTGCTGGATGTTGAGCTGCAAGAGATCCTGGTCGGTCTCCGTTCCCATCCAGACGCCGAGATAGGTGGCGTCGTTGCGGTATTCGTTATAGTACCAGTCGATCATCACCGAGATCAGATCCAGTGCTTCATCGAGGGACTGGACGTTGGAGAACATGACGGCCGTTTTCGCCTGGACTGCGGCCGCATGCCGGTCGAAGAGCGCTTTGACGATCGCCGCCTTTTCAGGGAAATATTGATAGACCGAGCCGATCGGCACCTTGGCGGCAGCGGCGAGCTCCGTCATGCGCATGGCGCTGACGCCCTTTTGCGCGATCAGCTCTGCGGCGGCGGCAAGGATCAGATCGAGTCTCTGGATGCTGCGTTCCTGCTTCGGCTTCCGGCGAAGGCCGATGCGATCCATACCCTGCGCGCTCATATCGTTCCCATGAATTATCGTTGAGCGGCGGAAGATGGCTCAAACCGGCGCATCCGAGCGATATGGCATGCAGGTATTCATGCGCCGTAAATCGAAAAGCTCGCATTTTAACAGACGCCAGAAGCATATGAAAATCGGGGTGATAAGCCCCGATTTGGTCGTTCAAAGCTGTGGGTCAGTTATTCGGCAGCCGCCGGCTGCACGGATCGCATCGAGCCTGTGGCCGTGCTGTTTTTCAAGAGCACGAACGCGGCGGTTGCAACCCGATCAGGCCAGGCTCTTCTTCAAGAACTCGACGGTGCGGCTCCAGGCAAGATCGGCCGCCTTCTTGTCGTATCGCGCCGAGGACGTGTCGTTGTTGAAGGCATGATTGACGCCGTCGTAGACGAATATCTGGAAGCTCTTGCCGTTTGCTTCCAGTTCCTTCTTGTAGGCGTCGATGCCGGCATTGATGCGGTCGTCGAGGCCGGCATAGTGCAGCATCAGCGCCGCCTTTATGTTCGGCACGCCAGCCTTCGGCTGCGCACCGTAATAGGCGACGCCTGCCTTCAGCTCCGGCGATTGCGTCGCGAAATTGTTGACGACCCCGCCACCCCAGCAAAAGCCGATGGCGCCGACATTGCCATTGGCAGAGGGAAGCGTCGTCAGGTACTTGAGGCTTGCTTCGGCATTCGCGACAGTTGCAGCCGGCTCAAGCTTGCCAAACATGTCCCGCGCCTGATCCTCGTTCTCCGGCGTGCCGCCGAGCGGAGATAGGAAATCCGGCGCCAGCGCCACGAAGCCTTCCAGCGCCATGCGGCGGGCGACGTCGCGGATATGCGGGTTGAGGCCGCGATTTTCGTGAATGACGATAACGCTGCCGAGCTTTCCGGATGCCTCCTTCGGTTCGACCAGATAGCCCTTCATCTCGCCGCTGCCGCCGGGATAAGTGACATCCTGCGCCTTCAGCCGCTCGTCGTTGGCCGGGACCATTTCCGCACTCGCCTTGTTTGCCGCAAGCATCGGCGCGATGACGGCGGCAGCACCTGCCGATCCTGCAAGTTTCGTCAGCTTGTCCATGAAGCTGCGGCGGTCGAGCGTCAGATGCGTGTATTCGTCATAGGCGTTGATCATCGCCTGCGTGATTTCCGGCTTGTCCATGTGAACCTCCTCTTTTCCTCGCTGAGCCAAAGCCTGATGAGAGATGATAGGTCAGCCGACGATAACGCAGGAACAAAACTGCGTTACCCGCTGAAGGCCATCCAGCCGGCAAGCCACGCCCACATGGCACCAAGCACGACGTATCCGGCAGCAAAGAGCGGACTGCGCAAGCGCATGCGGTTGCTCGTCACATGTGCGAAAGCGTGGGCATACCGCAACGCCACGAAGATCCAGGCGAGCATGAGGGCGCCCAGATTGTCGGCCTCGGTGATGTAAAGCAGGATGCAGCAGACATAAAAGAGAACCGGCAGCTCGAACTGATTGGCGATGCTGTTCTTGACGAAAAGGCTTTCCGGCGGCTCGCTGCGGTTTTCGCGATAGTCCGAAAGTTTCACATTGCCGGATTGCACCGCCTTCCGGCGGCGGACGCTGAGCAGCATGTAGAGGCCATAGACCAGCGCGACGTGGGCAATAATGGGCCAGAACATTTCGTAGCCGGTCATAGTGTCTCCTCTGCGGCTTCTCTCATATTTTTCAAAGCAGTAGAGGAAAGTTCCGGCACTTTCCAGCCTATCGCCCGTCGACACCGCCAGGTGTCAGACGGATCAGGACGAAACGAAGGATGACGATTGCCGAAACGGCGAGTGCTGCGAATTTCAGCTTTGTCATCCAGGGCAGCAACGCGGCGGCGGACGCGGCGGCGCTGCTGTCACCGAAAGCAATCAGGCTGGAGAGATTCTCGGCATAATCGGCAAAGCAGTAGATGAACGGCAAAACGTAGATCGTCTTGATGAACGCTGGATGCATCGGTTTGCCGAAATAGCTGCCGCCCGGCTGGAGCTTCACCACAATCGTGAAAAGAAGCATCGTCACCAGCGCCGGCAGGACGAGCTCCGGGCCAAGATACATGCTCCGCAGCAGCGCACGCGCGACATCGTTTTCGCTCAGCACATTCTGCATGGCGGTAACCGTAGGCTGATCATAGCCGGTGAAATAGGTGTCGAGCACCATTTCTCCGGTTTCATGGCGGAATGGCAGGACGAAGCCGAAGGTCGTCCATGCCAACACTGCGAGGCAGAGAATGGCAAGCAGCCCGATCATCCTGGAGGGTATCCGGCTGCCCGCAGTCACGATCAGGCGCCTACGCCCGGATAGTTCGGGCTTTCGCGGGTAATCGTCACGTCATGGGCATGGCTTTCGCGAAGGCCGGCGCCGGAGATGCGCACGAAGGTCGCGCGTTCCTGGAACTCCTTGATATCCTTGCCGCCGACATAACCCATCGCTGCCCTCAGGCCGCCCGTGAGCTGGTGCAGGACGCCGGAGACCGGACCCTTATAAGGAACCTGGCCTTCGATGCCCTCCGGCACGAGCTTCAGCGTGTCGCGGACTTCCGCCTGGAAGTAGCGGTCTGCCGAGCCGCGCGCCATGGCGCCGACCGATCCCATGCCGCGATAGGCTTTGAAGGAGCGGCCCTGATAGAGATAGACTTCGCCCGGGCTTTCATCGGTACCGGCGAGCAGCGAGCCGATCATGACGGCCGAAGCGCCGCAAGCCATCGCCTTGGCAAGGTCGCCCGAGAACTTGATGCCGCCGTCGGCGATGACCGGAATATCCTGAGCGCGCGCAGCTTCGACAGCCGACATGATGGCGGCGAGTTGCGGCACGCCGACACCGGCGACTATGCGCGTCGTGCAGATCGAGCCTGGGCCGATGCCGACCTTGACGGCATCCGCACCGGCATCGATCAGTGCCTTGGTGCCGTCCGAGGTCGCGACGTTGCCGGCCATGATGCGAACCGAGTTGGACAGCTTCTTGACGCGGGTGACGGCATCGAGAACACGCTGCGAATGGCCGTGCGCAGTATCGACGACGAGCAGATCGACGCCGGCTTCAATCAGGCGCTCGGCACGCTCGAAGCCATCATCGCCGACGCTGATGGCGGCGGCAGCGCGAAGACGGCCTTGCGCATCCTTGGATGCGTTCGGGTTCAGCTGCGACTTTTCGATATCCTTGACGGTGATGAGGCCAACGCAGCGGCCTTCCGGATCGACGACCAGCAGCTTTTCGATGCGGTGCGAATGCAGCAGGCGCTTGGCCTCCTGCTGATCGACGTTCTCTTTGACCGTGACGAGGTTATCCCGCGTCATCAGCTCGTGGACCTTCTGGGCCGGATCGGAGGCAAAGCGGACGTCGCGGTTGGTCAGGATGCCCACGAGGCGGCCCGACTTCTCAACGACCGGAATGCCGGAAATGCCGTGCGTCTTCATCAGAGACAGCGCTTCGGCAAGCGTCGCATCCGGGCCGATCGTCACCGGATTGATGACCATGCCGCTTTCGAACTTCTTGACTTGCCGAACCTGCTCGGCCTGCTCGATCGGGGTCAGATTGCGATGAATGACGCCGAGACCGCCGGCCTGCGCCATGGCGATCGCCAGTCGGCTTTCGGTGACGGTATCCATTGCGGAGGAGAGGATCGGGATGTTCAGGTCGAAATCGGTCGCGATGCGCGTGGCGATGTTCGTCTGACCGGGCATGACCTCGGAGTGACCGGGCTGCAAGAGCACGTCGTCGAAGGTGAGCGCGTCCGCTCCGGTTGCCGTTTCTATGATGCGAGCCATGGCCAATTTCCTTCAATTAAGAAAAATGCGACCCACCCGGAACGAATCGTTCCGCACCGGCGGTGTGCAAGGGTTGCTTTGGAAGTTGGCGAGGGCTCGTAACACGTCTATGACAGGAAGGGAATAGCAAAACGCCCGGCGCATGCACCGGGCGCGTAATGGCTGCCATGCGTCTGGATCAGATGTCCAACTGGTCGGTCTTCGGCATGAAGCGGTGGCCCGTTCTTAAAATATCTCCGTCTGTGATTCCCGCTGCGGCGGCTTGAACCTATGTCGATTTTGAAAGGAAAAGTTGCCGGGAACCGCCGTCTCACGCACACGTGATGCAAACCCGCAGCTCCCGCAGTTTCAGGGATTGGCAGAGGCGGCAACTGGGACTAGACAGCACGGGCCTCCGAGCCATCCTCCCAAGAGTCGCCCAAGGCTTTTGCCTATGAACCGCATTGTTCCGCTGATCCTCGCCGTCGCGCTCTTCATGGAGCAGATGGATTCCACCGTCATTTCGACCGCCCTGCCCGCGATCGCCAGCGACCTGCATGTCGGGCCGATCACGCTGAAGCTGGCGCTGACCTCCTACATGGTGTCGCTTGCGGTTTTCATTCCAGTCAGCGGCTGGATGGCGGACAGGTTCGGCGCCAAGCGCATCTTCCGGCTTGCGATCTGCGTCTTCGTCATCGGCTCGATCTTCTGTGCAGTATCTTCCAATCTGGTCGAGTTCGTCTTCGCCCGCTTCCTGCAAGGCATGGGCGGCGCGATGATGACGCCGGTCGGCCGGCTCGTTCTCCTACGCACCACCCAGCGGAGCGAACTGGTTTCCGCCATGGCGCTGCTGACGATTCCCGCCCTTGTCGGTCCCCTCGCCGGTCCGCCGCTCGGCGGCTTCATCACCACCTATTTCAGCTGGCACTGGATCTTCCTGATCAACGTGCCGGTCGGCATCATCGGCGTCTGGCTTGCAACAATCTTTCTGCCGGAGGTTGAAGCAACCATGCCGCCGAAACTGGACTTCACCGGCTTCATGCTGACCTCGCTTTCCGCCGCGGGTGTCGTTTTCGGCCTCTCGGTCGTAAGCCTTCCGGCGCTGCCGCCGGCAATCGGTGTCACATCCACCTTGACCGGCTTCCTTTGCGGCTATCTTTATGTGCGTCACGCCAAGCGCCACCCGGCCCCGATCCTGAACCTGAACCTCTTCCGCAACCCGACCTTCCGCACTGCTACGACTGGCGGCAACCTGTTCCGCATCTGCGTCGGCGCCATGCCCTTCCTGACGCCGCTGATGCTGCAGCTCGGCTTTGGCCTGACACCGTTCCAGTCCGGCCTCATCACCTTTTCCGGCGCAATCGGCGCGATCACTACCAAATTCATGGCACGGCGCGTTTTCGCCGCCACCGGCTTCCGCACGACGCTTCTTTCGGCAGCCGCGGTCACAACGATCGTCACAATCACGACAGGCTTCTTCACGCCCGCAACGCCGCATCTCGTCATCATCACGGTGTTGCTCATCGGCGGCTTCTCGCGCTCGTTCATGTTCACCGGCGTGAACGCGCTGGCCTTTGCGGACATTGAGGATCGAGAAGCGAGCCAGGCCACATCGATGAGCTCGGTGATGCAGCAGATCAGCCTCGCGCTCGGCGTTGCCGTGGCCGCAGCGATCCTCGAGACATCCATCTATTTCCGCGGCGAGGCACTGCAGGTCGCCGACTTCCACCTGGCCTTCTACGTCATCGCCGGACTGACGGTCGTGGCGACAATCCCCTTCATTCGCATGGATAGGAATGCAGGGGCGCTGGTTTCGGGCCATCGCGCCAAGCGGATCGGCCCAGCCATCGAGACCGAGCAACAAGCGGTGAAATAAGCCCTGCTATTCCGGCTTTTCGCAGACTGCGGCAAGCTTGTTGCCGTCGGGATCGCGGATATAGGCGGCGTAGAAATTCGCATGATAGGAGCGCAAGCCGGGCTTGCCGTCATCAGTACCGCCCGCCGCGAGGGCCGCCGCATAGAACGCATCGACATCCGCGCGCGTTTCAGCGCTGAGCGCGATCATCGAACCGTTGCCGGCGGCGGCACGGCGACGGTTGAACGGCGTGACGATCCAGAGGCGCGAGCGGGTGTCGCCATCGGCTGAGTAGCCGATTTCCTCGTCAGAGAGACGCTGAAGCTTGTAACCGAGCACCGGCAGTACGGCGTCATAGAACCGCCGGGCGCGCTCGATGTCATTGGTTCCGAGAGTGACGTAGAGTAGCATCAGATTATGGCATTCCAATCCTGCAAGCCGCCATCATCGCCACAGACGAAGCCAAAGATCAAGCTTCCACAGCGTCCGTGACCGGCTTGCGGCCTTTGAAGCCCTTCGCCAGCAGGAACATCTCGACCGACTCGGCACGCGAGGAAGCCGGTTTGACGTGCACCACCTGACGGAAATGCTGCTTCAGCATGTTGAGCAATTCGCGCTCCGTGCCCCCCTGAAAGGTCTTGGCAAGGAAATGGCCGCCTTCGCCCAGAACGTCGACGGCAAAATGCGCGGCAACTTCGCAGAGATGCATCGTCCGCAGATGGTCCGTGCGGTGGTGGCCGGTCGTGGGGGCGGCCATGTCGGACATCACCAGATCCGGCGTGCCGCCGACCGCTTCCATCAGTTTCGTCGGCGCGTCCGGATCGAGAAAGTCGAGCTGCAGGATCTTCACGCCGGGAAGCGGCGCCATTTCCAGAAAGTCGATGGCCGCGACGCGGACATCCTCGTCGGTCGAGCCCGTCACCTTGGCGGCGATCTGCGACCAGCTGCCCGGTGCGGCGCCAAGGTCGATGATGCGGCGGGCGCCTTTGAGGATATTGTGCTTCTCGTCGATCTCCAGGAGCTTGAAGGCAGCCCGCGCCCGGTAGCCCTCAAGCTGCGCGCGCTGCACGTAGGGATCGTTGATATGGCGCTGCAGCCATTGCCGCGAGGAGGCCTTGAGCTTCTTCTTCTTGACGCGCTGGCCGAGCTTGCGGCCGGTGCGGTTGCCCGCGATCGGTGCCTTGGTCATTCTGTCCCTACCTTGCGCGCTGGCCGCGGCGGTTTCGATGGCGCCGCCAGACGCCGTCGTCCGCCATCATGTCGGTCAAGAGGCCTTCTCTCAAGCCGCGGTCTGCGACGCGCATGCGCGGGCTCGGCCAGCGGCGGCGAATCGCCTCCAGAATGGCACAGCCGGCGAGCACCAGGTCAGCGCGGTCCGGCCCGATGCAGGGATTGGCGGCGCGGCTCTCGAAATCCCATGAGAGAAGCTTCGCCTGCATGGCTGAAACCTCGTCATCCGAAAGCCAGATGCCATCCACCTTGCGGCGGTCGTAGCGCGGCAGGTCGAGGTGGACGCCCGCCAGTGTCGTCACCGTGCCGGACGTGCCGATCAGGTGAAAATCGCCAGAATGTGCGACCTCGATTTCCGGGCAGTCGAACCGCGCAAGCATGCCCCCCACCTCCGATACCATGCTCTCGAAGCTCTCCGGCGTCACATGCTGCCCGCCGTGGCGCTCGGAAAGCGTGACGACGCCGACCGGCAGCGAGGTCCAGTGAGTGATGTGATTGGCAAGGCGGCTGAACCGATTCTCGCCGATGCGGATGACCGCTATTTCCGAGGAGCCGCCGCCGATATCGAAAAGCACGACGGAACGCGTTTCGCGGCCGACCAGTGACGAACAGCCGGATACCGCAAGGCGCGCCTCCGTTTCGCGGTCGATGATCTCGAGTTCGAGGCCGGTTTCGGCAACGACGCGATTTAGGAAAATGGCGCCGTTTGCGGCCTGACGGCAGGCTTCGGTGGCGATCAGTCGCATGCGGCGGATCTCGCGGCTTTTCAGCTTTCCGGCGCAGACGCGTAGCGCATCGACGGCGCGGTCCATCGCCTCGTTGGAAAGGCGGCCGCTCGCGGCGAGCCCCTCGCCGAGGCGCACGATGCGCGAAAAGGCATCGACGACGCGGAACTGGCCCGGCCGGGTGGGCTGGGCAATCAGCAGGCGGCAGTTGTTCGTGCCGAGGTCGAGAGCGGCATAAAGTTCGTCCGGCCAGGGATGCTCGGCGGCCTGATCGCGGCGCTCGCGTTCAGGCGGCCGGCCGCCGCGATTGAAGCCATCGTTTCGAGGCTCGGAATGCCCATTGGCCTTAGCTATTGTTGCGGCTCTCGCAATGGCGGGATCCCTGGCAATGGCTGCAGGCTGGGCGATCCCCGGCTGGCCGACCGGCTTGCCAGGCGCCAGCGGACGGCCCTGCAGGCCGCGCTTTCCGCGATGCTTGCGCCGGTTGCGGCGGCTGGATGAAGCGTCGCCATCGGCCTGCGCGGCCGAAGCCGGCTTTTCATGCTGCTGGATCGCTGGGGATGCGCCATCATGCCGCTGGCCACCGTTACCGCGGCGGCGACGTTTGCGCTTGCGGGCCGGGTTCCCGGCTGCAGCTTCCATCGGGCGCGCTGCCTCTCCGGATGTCTCGGAGGAGGCCTGCGAAGCGGCATGAGGCGCGTTGCGGGACTGACCGCCCCGTTTGCCCTTCCGGCGCCGGGATTTCTTGCCGTCCCTGCGCACTGCCACTGACGCCCCGTCAAATTGCGGCTTTGCGCCGCCTTCGGGGTCTTCCACGTTCGTTTTTCCACGCGCCGCGCAAGTCCATGACGGTATGCAGCAGGCGCTCATTAGATTTTTGCGTTGCCGCGAGAATACCAGCGCGATGCAAAATCGCCAAATTCTTTTTGGATTCAAAAAATCGGGACCTGCTCAACCTCACCCGATTAGGGTGCAGAAATTTTTCCAAACAGTATTTGCATTCCTCCGGCTTTTGTTTATAAGCGCCGCACACCAGCGGAGCCGCTTTGCCGGCCGCGCCCTGCTGGGGAATAGTTCAATGGTAGAACAGCGGACTCTGACTCCGTCGATCTTGGTTCGAATCCAGGTTCCCCAGCCAAACACTTTTTTGAATGAAATCAGCGACTTAAAAGAACCAAAACTTGGCAAAGTTGCCGACTTCATGTTGCGTCGTGTTGCAAATCAGTTTCGTTGATTTCCAACGATTTTCACTCACGCGCGGCGAATCCACGCGACATGGAATGCAACATGGAAAGATCCGTCTCCTCGCACTTTTGCGAGTTTGAGAGTCGCATTCTACCTACTAATTTGATCGCATGCGCACGCCAGAACAAAATAGTGATGATGCGCGCCCAAGGGGCGATTTTGCGCGTCCATAGCGTCGGCTGAGCGCTTCAGCCAATCTACCGTCACCTCCAGCCTTCGGAAGCACTGACTGAGCCAAACATTCGTAATGATGGGGTCACGTGTTCGAGTCGACGTAAGCGGCACCAACCTTCCTTTTCTCCATTGAAATCATTATTCATTCAATGAAATCAAGGGATAGAGATTGACCGACTGAGCCCCAAGACAGGGACACGGCAGTCTAATGGTAATACGGATGAATCGACCGACCAAGCGCAAAGGCACAGTGAACGCCCAATTCAAACGGCGCGTTCCGCTCCATCTCCTCGACCGACTCAGAGGCTCGAAGTTTACGGCGGCCTTGCCCGTTGACCATACGCCCTATTCTGGTTCGCTAATGGTATCGTGTGTCATCCATGAGCACGTGAAGTTCTCTCTCAGGTTAATGCCGGCTCGAAAGTCGATCGGCTCACGATGCAGGTAAACCTTGAGATCAACGCCTAGCCTAAGCCTAAGCCTAAACATCACCCAGCACTCCGATTATCGCTGCCAACGCTTTTACATCACTGCATTCCAGTGTCAGATTTACACCGTTCGGCAGTGACGCGCTCACCTTGGCTGGAAAGGACAGAAAGTCGATCCTCTCTGGTTTCAACCGCCGCTCGCCACCAGGCGTGGCATGCGTTTCCAACGCACTGCTCTGCATTGGCAGAGCGCGATCCGTGCTGACCTGGACGGGAATAAACGCCGATGTTGACGACAGCGGCACAGGATGGACCGACGTGGCCTTCCTTATCCATTTCCGCAGGAGGTTGACATTCACCCCGTGTTCAAGCGCAAGCCGCGATACCGACACGCCTGGTTCAAGGCAAGCCGCAACAAGGCGGTTGACCGAAATGGGATCATATCGACGATGCCGTCGCTGCCCACAAGCCTCACACGCAGTCTCTGTTCATCTTCTTCCATGATTTGGTGTCCACCTATTTGGTGGACATCTCATGCCTCAGCGTACTCAAGAGCAAAAGGTGCGGGGGAAATTCGCGCTTACAATTACCTGAAAGCGCAGGAATAAGACCCCTTCTACCGGAAGACCACGGAATAAGAGTGCCGTACCAGAAGCTTGCGAATAAGACCCACCTACCAGATAGCGCAGCGAATAAAACCGACACACCAGAAGGCAGCGAATAAGTGTTGCCTACCAGAACACTCGCAATGGCAATAACCCCCGGCACAGAGAACGCGTGTCCTGTAGTCGTACCGCACAGGAGGAAACGCTCATCTAAGAGAATATCCCCAATGATCCGCATTAAATTGACCACCGAGCCGAATGCTCGGCACATCCACGTTGCCTCAACAACCATCGAAGGCTCGACCTACAGCGCAGCCTCATTGCCGAACGGAGGCTAGCTACGGTCCGTCGACCACAGGAAGCCGCCATTTCACTCTCAGGCACAAAGGATTTTCTTGTGACCGTCTACGGCTATGCCCGCGTATCGACCAGCGACGAAGATCTCACCATTCAGCGCGAGGCCCTGCTTAAGGCTGGCTGTGAACTCGTCAGAGAGGAGAAGCGCAGCGGCACGACCCTTGAAGGCCGTGAAGAGCTTGAGACCCTAATCACGTTCATGCGAGAGGGAGACGTGCTGGTATTCACTCGCATCGACCGTCTCGCGCGTTCCATCGAAGATCTTCAGGCAATCGTTAGGCGACTTGCGGCAAAAGGGCGTTGCTCTCCGCTCGACCGAAACTCCCATCGATACTAGCACAGCAGCGGCAAAGGCGTTTCTCCAAGACGCTAGGTGTCTTCGCTGAGTTTGAGACCAACTTGCGAAGGGAGCGTCAACTTGAAGGTATTGCCAAGGCAAAGGCCGCTGGGGTCTACGCCGGCCGCAAGCCTTCTATTGACGTTGAGAAGGTCGAGGCCATGCATAACGCAGGACACGGTGCTACAGCGATAGCGAAGGCGTTGGGCATTGGACGAGCCTCCGTCTACCGCGTGCTTGAAGGAAAGAGCGCCTAATGCATTTCCTACAAACAGCCGACTCCTGAAATGAGGCCGCTCTTTGGGAAATCCGAAGGCGGCTTTGTTCGTAGGGCGCCTTACTCATGGCCGAAAAGATAAGTTGTGCGAACGAGTGCGCCCCTCTGTTTTCTTTCGAGATCCAGAAACGCCGCGCGCTGTCGAAGCTGATAAGACCCATTTGCTACAGCATCTAGAACCTAGCGGTTCGCGCCGCGACTTTTTGCGAGCTACGCATCGGGCCGTTGCCCCAGACGAAATCGTGGGGGATGCTATTGACCCAATGAAGTCGGCGCGTCTAACTCGCTTTTAACTGCTTCGCTCTCTTGTAGATTTTCGCCAAAATGGGAAACCGAGAATGCTTTACCGGCTAGAGATCGAGAACTTCTATTCGATCCGCGAGCCACAGGTAATCGATCTCCGCTCACTGACACCAATTGACGATGTCGACGGGAGGTTCGGTCCTCTCTGGCGTGGTTCAGAGGAAAGGGTTCCGAAGACCATCGCAATATTTGGCGCGAACGCATCCGGCAAATCAACTGTCCTCAAGGCTTTGACGTTCATCGTGCAATTTGCGCTGCATAGTTTTTCGAGCGCAGCAAATTCAAGGATCATGCTTGATCGGTTCAATGATGAGGAGGCATTTGGTTTGCCTTGCCGTCTGGCCATAGAGCTTGCTGGCATTGCGGACATCACTGAAATTGAGAACCCGCGCGCTGTGCAGTGCCGTTACAGGTATGAGATAGAAATTGGTGGTCTCCGGGCAGAACCGGCGCGCGTCCTTCGGGAAGCTCTCTATTATTGGCCCCCTCCGAACCACAAGAAGGTAACGCTGTTTAATAGAGATGGGGCCGGAGGCGTTAAGGCCGCAAAGGCCTTCGGGATGGCTGGCTTCCGTGGAGCGATTGAGAAGATCCTGCGCCCAAATGCCAGCTTAGTTTCAACGTTGTTCCAGCTCAAGCATCCTTACGCCACGGCTGTTTGGAACCTAGGTTCTCAAGTTTACGGCAACATTTTCATCGAACGAACTGAGACCGACGATGCTGATATGGTCCGATATTACGCGGGGAATCAGGATCATCTAGGTAGGTTGAATCGGGAGATCTCAAGAATTGATCTCGGAATTCAACAGGTCGAGGTGTTTCCAGCGGCAAATGGTGGCCACGAAATGCAATTCCGCCACGAGGGCCTATCTGTCCCAATGCCACTTTATCTCGAAAGCCAGGGAACCAAGAGTTTTCTGAAGATCTATCCCCTGATCGCTCAAGTGCTCGAATTTGGTGGAATTGCTGTGATCGATGAATTGGACGCATCTATCCATCCGGCAATTTTGCCCGAAATCCTCAGGTGGTTCCACGATTCGGAAAGAAATCCGCACGACGCTCAACTTTGGATGACATGCCACAATGCCTCACTGCTTGATTTCCTTACGAAGGAGGAAGTGCTCTTTTGCGAGAAAGACGGCCTGGGGCGTAGTTGCGTTTACAAACTGAGCGAATTCGTTGGCATTTCCCCCGATGATAACTTCTACACGAAGTACCTAAGCGGCGCTTATGGCGCGCTCCCAAACCTTGGGTAAGTCCGTGCGCCAGCCAAGAGTTCATCCACGACACAGGGTTCATCCACGGCAAAGACTTCAACGCCGCCGCATCTTTGTTGGCTGCGAGGGCGAGAGCGAGCGCGGGTACGCTTCGCTTGTAAGTCGGCTTCTAGAGACGGTTCACCAGCGCCTCCATATAGACGCCAAACTGCTGGGAGGGGGAGATCCCCTGGCGCTGTGCGAGACAGCGGAGAGAACCATTACGCGCGAGGAGCGCAATCGCGAGTTGTTTGATCTTAAATTTCTGCTACTAGATCGCGATAAGATCGGCGTGACGCCACAGAGAGACCAACGGATTCAACCGATACTGAATAGGACCGGCGCGATCATTATTTGGCAAGACACTGCCCACGAAGCTATGCTTTTACGTCATCTACCCGGATGTGCCACGCTACGCCCGCCAACCACAATTCTCGCAGTCCAACAGCTGGAGCAGAACTGGCCGGAGTACGAGAAGCCGATGAGTGCGAGTCAACTCTCCACGCGGCTCGATATTGCTCGGCTTCAACAGGCTGCAGGGGTAGAGCAGGGTCTAGCCGACTTCTTTCAGCACATCGAAATCTTTTAGCCAGCCAATAAACGAAAGGCTGCAGCGGCGTCTGCCTCTCGAACCGCGCACGGACAAATAGCCGTCGGCCTACTAAATTTATCCGTTGGCGTTGGATGGCCGATGCCTGTCAGTGCGTTGGCTTGCCCGTCACAACTACTCCTGCCACCGTGGGGCGTGCACTAAGGCCCCCGGTGAGGTTGGTGCTGTTACGGCATCGCATACCGCCCCGGCAACCTCGTCCACGTCTCTAAGTCCCGGAAGGTGCTTCGTTAGAATTTTTACAATTGGTGGCCGGTCGGCGCGAAATTTGCAATTTCTTTGGATTTCATCAATAATTTTCGTGGCTACGTCCGTTAGTGCAACGGAATTGCAGGATGTGAGTGCAATCGCGCCGATTAGTGCGATAAAATGCCTGCGCATGAACTGTCCCCTCATTTGACTGGCGACGACGTGATATCTTCAGCGACAGCAGGGCAATCGCCGGGGTTGTTGGTAGTTACGAACAGCAGATCGCTGACGTCGCTCAGTTTAATTCGTTCACCGGCGCAAGTTACAAGCGCGGCGTTGGCGGAAATTTGAGCATCGACTATTTGGTTTATCGAGCCCAAACCCTTTGCGGGCCTCCGGGGGGAAGGGCGATTCTCTCGCTTGGAGTAAACACGCCACTCAGTGCTACCGGGCGAAGCCCCGGCTACTCTCATAAGTCGCAAGGCGTTACTCGGAGAAGCTCGGTCGATTGTGACATCTTTCTCCCAGTGGGCAAAATCGATGGGCTCCCAGCCGTTTCCTCGCTTCAGCCACGTTTTCGAAGGGTCAAGGAGGCATACACCTGGATCCACCACTCCAGCGGCGATTTTTCCGACTTCTTCGTTAACCTGGCCACCGCGGAAACTTGGAAGTGGCCAAGAACAAATTTGGACGCGATACTTTATGATAGGCGGATACGCATAGTACGTCGGATATTTCGCTATCATTCCGGCGACCATTCCAGCCACGTAAGCGGCTGCCTGTGAGGTTCCGCCGTCTGTGCTAGCGATTTCTGTATCCCCTACCCAGCCAGTTACAGTACCTGTAGGGGCGGCAACGTGCACAAACTTAATCTGCCCTTCTTCTGGATTTGAAACACCGGCTCTCTCAGTCAGCTTAGCAGCGCCCCTTGTGCAGTCCTCACAAGCGGTCACGACGATTACGTTCGCGTTATCTCCAAAATTTTGGGGAAACTTTCTGAGCTGAGCGTTCACAACCAGGGCATTGCCATTTTCTACCGGTGGTGCGGCGGTCACCACGATATTCAGAAAGTTTTCGATGGCACTCCCTTCGCTTGTTCGCAGCCTTGCGTCAGGGTTATTCCAGTAGGTCTCCGTGCCTATTGGCTCAATACTAGAGGCAAACAAATACACGTCAGGCCTGGAGTCGTTGTCTGACTGCAGATAGTAAGCGACATTTTCCATCACGCGCCCAATATCTTCGAATAAATTAAAGGGCTTAATATTAACTCTGGGCCAAATACCTACGAACCCCGTTGCCCTTTGGCTGGCGATTATTCCAGCCATGAGGTTTGCATGATTTTTCAGTTGCTCAAAAGCCACCCACCCGCAAGTTTTGGTCGAGAAAAATCTAAGGGCGCCCGCTCCTAGTGTCGGATACAAATTCCCGGCGGGGGATAGGGGGCCGTCCATCAGCATTACATTGATCTTCGTTAACGTATTATCTTTTCGCGCATCGCTATAATAATGAACGGCATCAGCATCCATATCGATGTAGTCCGAGTAATCGACATCGCTCCACGTAATGCCCTGCTTGCAAGCGTTCTCAATGAGGCTTTTGTCTACTGTGGAAGGACCTGAATTAAGTTTGATTGTCGAACCGCCGATGCCGCGGAGGCTAATGGAGATGTTCTGAAGATCGCTTTCGATGAGCGAATCATAGCCTTTGTGGGCGAGCTGTGCAGTCTTCGCTGCTACGACCGCTTCATATTGTACATAGGTCACTGTTGTAACGAATTTATTCTCGATCTTACCGTCCACTTTAAACTGAAAATGCGACCAATTTTTCGTAATGTTCTCCATGTACGTGCCTGTTTCTTCCGTGCGATAGCGAGTTGTTTCCCTTTTTCTTGTCGAAAGAAATATGCTTGGAAATAAAATTGTTTCACCGGCGGCGACCGTTGCCAGTAATTCCTCACTTCGCCCGTTAATCCTTGCCACCACTTGGAGCATAGGATTGCACGGTTCCGGATAACCCAGATGAAGTAGGGCGCTGCAGACCGTCTCACCCTTTTTCAGTACAGATGGTTCACTTGAGACGCTTACCCCGGATAATTCTAATACATTTAGTACGTCCCGGATATTTTCGGAAACCTTACCTCCGTCGAAGGTAATAACAACCGAAGGCGCATCTTTCATCTCGGCTCTGGCTGAAGCAGTGCTGTGCTCAGCTAGTAGGAACGTTACTGTGGCGAAAGAAACTTGCTGCAGCAATTTCATGTTGCATCCTCACAGCCAGTCTACATCAGGAAATATGTACAATTCTATTCTACCGATTAAATAAAACATTGACAAGCGGCATAGATGTGGCACGGTTGATTATTAGTCGCAGGTCTGGAGGAGCAGACATGACTATATCTTGGCCATTTAAATTGTTTTGTCTTGCGATTGTCATTACGTGGGCCTCTGTCTCAAGCACGGTCCTAGCGGACAATAATGATTGTGCAAATCGAGAGGCAACGTCATCCTTCGGCACGTGGCAGAGGCTTGGATACGTATTATCAAGCAAGAAAAACTTCAAAACTGTCAGCGACGACGACTTTCAAAACGCGCCGACGAGTAGCTTGCGACTTCAAATCAAGGACAACATCCCAGCGGCGGGCTCATGGGTGATATTTGTCCGTGATGATGTAGGGCGACCCCTATACTCCTAATTCGTCGGCCCAGCAATGTTGCCGCCACCAAGGGATTTTGGACTGAACGCGTCCGTGGAAACCGCCTCAATATTGAGGTTTTGGGGTTAAAGCCAACTGAAGAGGTTACCCTTGTAGGGGCAATCGCGTACCCCGCTGAAAGTAACAAAGTGCATCTGTTTTCGACCAAAAAGCCTGAACCCGATTGGCATGAAGCATACAAGTCGGGGGACGTAATAAGGAGACTGGCGGATCCGGTTGCTTTTCTTCTTACAAGCGGCACGTCTCCAAGTGGCGATCTCGAAAGCTGGACGTGCACGAGCGTCCTCGTGGAAGACCATACTATATTAACGAACTGGCATTGTGGTGGAGCTAAGTGGCTTAACAGCACGTTGTATTGGAATTCCGAGGTATTGAGCAATTGCTTATTGGATTTTAGGTGGGACGGGGGGACGTCGTCCTCCCAATTTGGATGCGGAGAACTCATTACCGCTGATCCCGCCCTCGATTTTGCGCTTGTAAAGATAGAGCCGCTTGCGGCTGGCGCACCTCTTAACAGCTTGCCGATTCCAGTCGAGATAGCAGTTGGAAATGAAGCTACAAGTAACCTGTTGGTGGTGCACCATGCTCGGTCTCTTGCAAAAAATCTTAGCAGAAATTGTGCTTCCGTCGCTGAAGCTGACCGCCCGCAGTTCTTTTTCCACAACTGCGACACAGATCCTGGCGCATCGGGCGCCCCGGTTTTCGACGAAAGCGATGGTCGCGTAATCGGCTTACACCATGCAGGGTTCGAAAGAGATAAGGATTGCAAGGTATTAGCGCGGAAAAACGAGGCGGTAAGTATAATGAGCATAAAGGAAGCCGCTTGTAAGGAGTTGGTTGTGAGGGCCAAACTCCCGCGATTATGCGGGACAAAAGGATAGGTTCGATGAAACTATTTCTGCTCGGCATTCGCATCGCGTTTGCTTTTCTGTTCTCCATTGCTTCGCAAACCTAGGCTGTCGATGTAACGAGCGCCGATTTTCAAAATGCGGTCGGCAAGTCTACAGATGACGCTGCCTTCATCGAACTATTGTCTAAACTGCCGCGGGTCGTTTATGACGGCAGAGAACCTTTCTATGTTTTGGAGGGAGACCTCCGGCTGACGCAACAGCAGGTCTGGGCCCGAATAAACTCCGCCACTCCGGTTCCTGTGGCTAATAATTCCGAACTGAATGTCATGTTTCGAAATGGTCTTGCAGATAAGTGGCCGCTTGGCCACCGGTCATTGACTTTCGCAATCGACAAACGGTCCTTCACCAACGCGGAATACAAACTGATTAGGAAGAATTTTCTACTTGCCATACCAGCCTGGACTAAGTCCTGCGGCTGCGGCTTGTCGATAACACATAAACCAGAACACGACTTTAAACCATCCCTATCGGATGTGACCTTCATTGTAAAAAAAGATCCCAACGCCCGAGCATTTTACGCCTTGGCATTTTTCCCTAACGATCCGCGAGACACCCGATATGTGATCATTGGGCCGGAATATTTTCAGCAGATCGAATACGACAAAGTCGGGATCATCCGACACGAGATTGGGCACGTCCTTGGCTATCGCCATAGCCACATCGGCGGAATTGAAGGGTGCGAGTTCTATGAAGAGAAGGACAAAAACTGGAAAGCATTGAGCCCATACGATAGCTCATCCGTTATGCATTATCCCTGCGGCGGGGGAGGATCACCGAAGTTCTTGCTTTCGGCGACAGATCAAAGAGACCACCGCAAGTTTTACGGAGGAAAGTGAAATGGTATCCTTGCTCACACGGCGACAAGGCCTCGTCGGCTTCGGTGCCTTGGCGTCCCTCCTTCCGCTGAATGCATTAGGCCAATCCAAGGACACCCAGGAGTTTTCGGATATTTTATCGCGGGCAGTTAAGGTCGGTGCTTTGTCGCCGGAGGCGGTGCCTGGAGGGCTTGTAACGGACGCGGATCGACAGCTTCTACTAGCTGAGATTGTCGTTGCCACAGTGTCCAGCCCGAACTCGGATGCTGCCGGACTAGCCATCGATAGCGGTCAGGCTTTGAGTCGCTTGAACGCGGCGTTACAAACCCGCACGCGAAAGACCACGCCTCCTGCGTTTTCAGAGCTGTCCAGCCACTACCGAGAACTTTTTGATAAGTGCGCGGTTAAATCCGAACATACTGCCGAGATTGACCGATGGATCACGTTCTTCACGCGAGACCGGAACGTGCAACAGTACCGAGCACTTGAAAAAGTAACGAACGTGCCGTGGTACTTCATTGCAACTCTGCACCTCCGCGAAGCAAGCGCGAACTTCTTAGGACACCTTCACAACGGGGACCCTTTGCGTGCGTTGACAAAGCAGGTCCCAAAAAATCGTCCTCCTCCACCATGGCCTCCAAATCCTTGGGATCCAGTGAGGGCCTGGGCGTCAAGTGCGGGTGACGCATTAAAGCTTGAAGGATTTTCGGGACTTTCGGCGTCAAGTTGGACTGTCGAGCGCAGTCTCTATCGATTTGAAAAGTACAATGGGTTTGGATATCGATATCATAAGGTGCCTTCAGCATATCTCTGGAACTTCAGTTCCGTTTCAAGGCCAGGCGGATATGCAAGCGATGGGAAATGGAGCTCCAGTTATATTTCTAAGCAGATTGGTGCTGCGGTCTTGATCAAACGGATGATGGAGAAAAACGTGGCATCAAAAATGTCCTACGAAACATAGGAGGTTCAAATGAAAACGGTGATGCTGTGCGTTGCGATAATTGTAGCTACTACAACAGGTGCCTTTGCGTGTCCTATTGGTTTCAAGCAGTGTGGCATTAATTGCTGCGCCGGGTAAAGAAATTGGCTGATATTGCCGTGATGAGGAGCCGCGTCGACTAGATGGGCGGGTGATTGAGCGACTGCTCTATTGCCGCGATCCACTCAGTATACTTAAATCAGAATGATTGGGATGCTACACATAACTGATACACGAGACTGACAATATGGCTAATAAAATCCAATGAAATCAATAACGGTTCGGATACAGTCGCTGCCGGTCCTCTTCTGGGCACCTTTTGAGGAATTCTTTGACACGGAAGCTATCGTTGGTGCGACTATGCTCACCTTTAGCTTGCCTTTTGAGCCGCATTGCGATACCCACCACTGAGCCCAACGGCGGATATTTGACGCATCAAATAGCTTAGATGAAACAACTAATTGTGAAATAATAACAGGCGCTTACGGTCTCTGGGTGGTCTAGCGATATCGCTCCACGTAAGCGGCACCATTTTTCTTTTAGTAAATCAGCAGCTTGACGGGCGGCTTCAAGATCCTCCAACAGCCCAGTTCACCACTCTCCCAGACCTTGTGAGCGAACGACTTGTGGTGCGCCGATTACAAGGGTGAGTTCATGCTCGCCGACAAGCGCTACTGCTATCCATTGACGATCACCGATTTCGCTAGCCGCTATCTCCTGGCTTGCGAAGCGCTGCACACGACGAAGGAAGCCTACGCCTTCACCGTGTTCGAGCGCGTCTTCAAGGAGTTCGGCTTACCCAGTGCGATCAGAACCGACAACGGCGTGCTCTTCGCCAGCCCCAATGCACTGTTCAATCTTTCCCTGAGCCCTGTTGCGCCGTCGCTTGCGGTGCTCGACCAGCCCGTTGCGGTCGAGCACCGCGTGCACGGTCGAGATCGCCGGCGTTTGCGATGAAAGCCCGTGAGAGCCACGAACTCGTCCAACATCCTCGCCTTCTCGGCTCGACCGCCTAAAACGTAGCGTCCACTGATCGCCGTCACCAATTCCGCCCGTGTCGCCATGCTTACCTTCCTCATCACAGCTCCTGAGGTCGTTTCTTCGGGAGCAAATTAGCTGAGGCAACACACCGATTTTAGGGAGCAGTTCAGGCGAGGCAATGCGCGTCTCATCCTGATCGCCGCGCTATAGCTACCGCCAAGTTGCTTGCGAATCCTGGTGTCAGAGACAAGGGGGTCAGTTCTTAGTTTGCCTGGCAGGTACGGCGCAGCGCAACCTGTCCGGCTGCGCTTCTTTCCGGTCACATCCAGCCCCACAGGGCGATCTTTGTGCTTGAGTGCTTCCGGTTCCGGCCCGGCACTCATCGGGCTGCGGGATTGCTCGATAGTCCCGTGCGGCGATATCGCCGATTCGAAAGCTGCTCCCGAACAGCAACGGATAATGCTTAGAAACGCTATGTCCCACACTCCTACCCAGCGCATCGCCGCACATGTGTCAACAGCGATTTGTCCAGTTAGTCGCTCCCCAATACGACGGCTGGCGAATTCTGTCGTTGTGCATTCTCCTCGGGCAGAAACTTCTCGACCCTTTCAAAAATCTCGTTAACGAAGGCAACCTGTTTCGTGCTCAGAACTCCGCGCACGCTCCGGGTCGGTCGTGCCTTGTCTAATCTCGTTAAGTTCTGCTATCCATTTTGTGTTGACTTTCTTGTTGCCCGTGTCTTTCGCATCCAATGAGATAACGTCCTTCACGAGATCCCAATTGGCGATGCAGATATCAATGTAGCTTATGAGGTACAGCTGGGATTCTTCTTCTCCTTCTCTATTCTTTGCTTCCCACGCTGCGGTACATTCCTGGCGTATCTTAAGGGGAATGCCTTCCGTCCACCACGCCTTCCTGACCGTGCCGTAATGCTTCTTAAGCGTACTGATTACATAATCAAACAGCCTACGGTAAATCTTAGTGACCTTAGCAGCGGCTTCCTCAGTCCCCACAACGTCGCGAGAGTCCAGATACTCTTTCAACCCGGAGGGACCGAAATCCGTGAACTTTGCGTGAATATGCGCTTCTAGGCCAAAGGATTGCTGCCTCACCGCAGTCAGTGAGGAGCCTATCCGTCGGAAGGACTGTATCTCCTGTGGAGTCGCTGCTTTGAAATAGTCAACGAGCGCTTGCAGGTACGGCGAAATCTCGGCGAATGTCTCTTCGGCTGTGAGCAAATACAGATCGGAACCGTCTTTGTGTCGAATATGATCTGCGACATCCTTTATAACGTGGAAAAGGGCTCTAATGCCGTTGTTGGTGCAAAGGTATCCACCTGGCCCATCGCCTGTTGTCCAATGGCTTGCCAGCTGGTTGGCGAACAACCGAAAGCAATCGCCGATTACGGACATAGCCTTCTTAAGGTTTGCATCGTATGCATCGACCCTTGCCGTCGAGAGCGGGCCTGGGACGACTGCGCCCTTGCTGAAAGTGCCAAGCGACCACTTTTGCGACCTCAAGGCCATCGCGGATAGAGGTCTGTGTCAGGCATCTGTAAGAGGTCTTTTTTGCCGGTGACAACCATCCGGTCATTGACCGGGGAAGTTTTCGAGGTGTTGAGGCGTGAAGATATTCGCGACAGTAGGGCCTGAAACGCTTCCTCAGGATCGCTTGAGCCCGATGGAGATCTGAATAGAGTTCGACAAGCAGCCCTGTGCTAACCTTTACTTGCTTGCTGTTGATATCAATGAAGAGATCCATCTCCTTGTGGGCGGACAGATTTTCGTAGGCCAAGACTGGAATGGTGGTTTTGTCCTCAGCAAATCCCTTACCTTGCCTGGCATGTGCATATCCATACAGACGGTGCTGGCCATCGATGACCCAGGCCGAGGCGTAGTTGGCAGGCAGATGGAGAACGCCGAACGTCTCCTCGCCGATCTTCTCTTTGACGTCGAATCTCAATCCTGATCGCTTGGCGGTTTTCAGGTTGAGGACGATGTTCGTTGGAAATTTGCCCCCGCTATTGATGTACTCTGCAATTTTGATGAGCCGTTTCGGCTGTAACATGCGCTGGTATGTCTCAAGGCTCTCAATGTCACGGCTGGCCTTGTGCCCCACATAGGCGATCTTCAAGAGGTCATCTGGGCGGATAAGAAAGGTGTAGAACGTTTCGCCGCCCATTTTTCCACAGGTAGCTACAACTTGCGTGGCCAGGCCGTCGATTTTCTGGCCCTCGAACATGTGGCCGAGAAATTGGTACCGGGCGGCGTGCTTGAGGTGCTGGCCGAGGGACGCATAATCGTCAATCTCGCTGTCAGCGATGACGGCAATCTGGGCCTCCCTGCACTTGTCGAGATCGACTCGCTCCACGAGATGTTTCTAGTGGCGATGACAAGCCTGACTTTCAACTTGGCCTGCGGCCCGTAGAGAAGGCGCGGATCGATTTCAAAACAGGCTCTCGAATAGCCCGTATTTTCTCGATAAGGCTCGCCATATTCTTTTTGCCAGGCGCGTCCCTCTGCGTACATTCGACGATTATGACGGTTTCATCATCCTTGGCGAATACGTCGATCTGACGTGGTGGGAGACCATCCTCAACTGCAACAAGAAATTGGCGGCCCTTGCTCATCTCCTTGAAGCCCATCTGAGCTAAGAGGCTCCAGACCTCGTCCTCAAGCTGCTCATCCGCAGGTTTGAGCTTGGCCAGGCGGGTAGACTTTGCATTGTTTCTGACGCTGCGCCAACCGTCTGCCTCCTCGAGCTTGACCTTCTCGGCGATAAGCTTCTTCGTGGATGCTGCAACGGTCTTGAAAATTTCCTTACTTTTTCTTCGGTGCAATTCTGCACCGATCTCGTGTCCAGAGACGATTGGCCGAAGATGCGGTACAGTCATGGTAAGAATCACTTTTGCTCCCATTTTTCCGAAGTAAAGTCTGCACCGCCGTTCATATGCAAGGGAATTGCTTAAACGTCCACAGTGCGATTCGGGCCGAATTTCGTTGAGTTTCACTATGTTTCTTGACCTGCAGCGTTAGGCTGCACAAAATGCAGTATGACTGCACTTTGGAGGAAGCTAATTAGCGCCGTGTCCCTCCCCATAGTGATCGACTGCCTTACGGGCCGCTCCGCCCATCTGCAGGTTCTGCTGGGGTTCGCGCCTGCTGAGCTGCTCTACAAACTGAGTTTTCCCGACATCCTTGATGAGGACGGCGGTCGCGGTTATCAGCGCCCCTTCAACGAGCGCCACAGTCAGGACTTCCGACGCTACATCAAGGAACCCAATAGCTCGACGATACCTCTGACGTTAAACCTGCGACCGTGCGCCAAAGGCGATTGGCGCATCGTCGAATTGCCGGATGGCAGAGTGCAATTGGAAATTTCGGCCAATGCAGGGAAGATCATGGCCCAGGTCGATTGCCAACATCGACTGGGCCATTTGAGTGACCTTCCAATCCCGCTGCCGTTCATGTGCTTCATCGGCCTCTCCCAGCGAGAGGAAATGGAAGTATTCAGCATCATCAACAGCAAGGCCAAGGGTCTGAGCACGAGCCTCCTCGACTATCATGAGGCGCACCTCGCTAAGTCTCTGGCGGATGACCGACCCGAGCTGTTCATTGCGCTGCAGCTCAACAACATCGAGGAACGCCTGGCTCCGCCGCCTAAACCTCGGCGGCAAGACGACGTCTGGTCTGAAGCGGATTGCTTCGCTGCGTATGATGCAGCAGGCGGTGAATGACTTTCTGAAGGCTAGCAGGATCCTGTCGGATCACCCCGTTGACGACGCCGCCAGGACTGTTCTCGACTTCTGGAGGGCGGTAGTAGCGGTCATGCCCAGGGAATGGGCGGACCCGCGACGGCATATGCTGACCAAAGGGATAGGGGTCTATGCGCTCATGCGTATAGCCGCCGACATCTTCATCGAGTGCAGGGAAATGGGCCAGGCCTGCGACAAACATGCCTTCACGACGGCGTTGGCAGACTTTGCGGGCTCTATCGATTGGTCAACGTCTGGCCCGCTCAAGGGTTTTGGCGGTCAGGGCGGGGTCAAAGCCGCCATCGAATACATTCGCGATGCACGTAAGCGCGCACGCTACAAGGTGGTCAATGGTTGACAAGAACATTCTTCTGATCGAACCGGGATACAAGAACAAATACCCACCGCTTGGTCTGATGAAGATCGCGCGATACCACGGCCCGCGTGGCAAGAAGGATCGGGTGCGCTTCATCAAGGGGGAAGACCGATCAGGTTCTCAACGAAGCCTGGGACCGCATCTACGTCACGACGCTTTTTTCCTTCGAATATCCGAAGATTTCACAATCGATCGATTTCGCGCTCGAGGTGGCGAATGGTCAAGCCGACAAAGTTTTCGTTGGCGGCATTGCCGCATCCCTTATGCACGAGCGCTTCGTCGAGCGCGCCTGGCACGGCATTCGCTTCATCAAGGGTCTCCTGTCCGAGGCGCCTGCGGTGTCCCTGCAACTCGATGAGTTTTCGGAAGAACTTTACGCCAGCGATATCGCCAGCCGGCCAATCGAAGATCTCGTCCCTGACTACGGTATCCTGTCACAGGTTGGCTACCGTTACCCGGTGCGCGACGCCTATTTCGCCTACACATCGCGCGGCTGTATTCGCAAATGCCACTTCTGCGGCGTGCCAAAGCTTGAGGGCATGCAGCGCGACACGGAATCGCTTACAGACCTCGTACGCGCCATCGACCAGCACTACGGTCCAAAGAAGGACCTGATCCTGATGGACAACAACGTTGTCGCCTCGCCGCGCTTCGAGGACAGTATCGCGGAAATACGGGACCTTGGCTTTATTCCCGGCGCCAAGCTGTTGCGGCCAGGCGCGAAGGTCCCGGTGCAGCGGCGTGTCGATTTCAACCAGGGTGTCGACGCGCGCATCCTGTGCAAGGATCCGATGTATCTTCGTGAGCTGTCGAGTATCTGCCTGAAGCCGCTGCGGATTGCGTTCGACCACCTTGGGGTTAGGAAGCCTTATGAGCAAGCCGTTCGTTACGCTGCTGAATATGGCCTGACTGAACTGTCGAACTACATGCTTTATAACTTCCACGACGACCAGGAAGACTTGTTGGAGCGCATGCAACTCGATGTTTCGCTGAACGAAGAGCTTGGGGATCCGCATCTGGTCGTTCCCGATGCGCTACCAGCCCACCAACCGTCCCGACCGAGGTCACATCGGCGAGAAATGGTCCCGCTATCAGTTGCGTTCGATGCAGATCATCCTGCAGGCAACCCGCATCGTCAGCGGTGCGCCGGAATTCTTCAAGCGCGCCTTTGGAGATACCTTTGACGATTACGCGCGCATCCTGATGCTGCCACACGACTTTATTTTCAATCGTACCTGGTATGAGCGCCTCGATCCCGACCAGAAGCTCTATGCGTTTCAGACCGAATTTGCCGAGCTCGACGAGTACGGCGCGCCGAACTGATGGAACTTCTCTCCTCGCGGGATCCGCGTGAATTCGTGCTTTTGAGCGACTTTGCCAACCACGACAAAGTCCGCCACATCTTGCGCTTCTATCTCCCGCATCCAAGGAAGAGCTGAGCTCGATCTGGGTGAAGCAAAAGGAGCTCGTTCGATTGGAATCGATATCGGATTTAGGACTTGCCGAAGACGAGCGTGTCGAGGATGCCGGACTTGACTACGAGGAAGACGGGCCTGCGGCTTCAGCAGGCGAATGAACCCAAGCAAAGGATTGTCGCATGAGCATGGAGCCCGTAGTTCGCGCCGATAGAGCAGCGCTCCTTGCTGCAAAGGAGCAGGGGGCTACAGAGTCGATCGACGACATCGTGATTGGTCGCGACGTGCTCGAGCTCGTGTCGAGCGCAATGTATGTCGATCCGATGACTATCTATCGCGAATATATTCAAAACGCCGCCGATGCGATCGATGATGCACGCCAATCAGGCATCCTTAGAAGCGAGCCTGGAAAGGTGACGATCGATATCGACACAGCGACGCGATCGATCCGCATTCGGGACAACGGGACCGGCGTTAAGAATGCTGACTTTTCGAGAAAAATGGGAGCGCTTGGAGCAAGCGGCAAACGTGGGACGACCGCCCGCGGCTTTCGTGGAGTGGGACGGCTTGCGGGGCTGGGCTATGCCCAGGAACTAATTTTTCGCTCAAGAGCTGTCGGCGACGACCGTGTCGCGGAGCTCGCTTGGGATTGCCGAAAACTGAAGTCGCTGCTACGGCAGGCTGAGGGCAGCATTGAGGACTTAATTCGGAGTGTTGCCACCCCTCGAAGAAAGCCGCCGCAGGAGACTACCCGGAACATTTCTTTGAGGTAGAACTTCGCGGCGTTATTCGAATCCGCAGCGATAAACTCATGAGCGCCACCGCTGTGGATGATTACCTCGGCCAAGTCGGACCAGTTCCAGTTTTCCTGAGTTTCGAAACATGCATCCGAAATACGAGCGGCACTTGCACCTGTCGTGGCCCTGGGTGAGCTCGAAATTCACATCGACGGAAGCGAAACACCTGTCTACCGGCCTCACCGCGACGTCATGATTCAAGTGGTCGGGGAAGCCATCTCATTTGACCGGTTGGCCATGAGCCGCGAAATCTCCGGCATGGAAGGCGAGCCGGCCGCCATCGTTTCGATTCTTCACCACGATTACGAAGGGGCACTTCCAAATTCAGCCGGAGTCAAGGGTTTACGGCTAAGGGCTGGAAATGTGCAGATCGGGGAGAATAGTCTTCTGGAGGATCTTTTCCCCCGAGACGCGGTTTAATGGTTGGGCAGTCGGAGAGATCCATGTTGTTGACCGCAGGATCGTGCCCAACGGCCGACGCGATCATTTCGAGCAAAATGCGCATTACACCAATTTGGTCAATCAGCTTGGTCCGATAGCGAGAGAAATCGCCAAGCCGGACGAGTTCGGTGAAGCGGAAATGGCTGCGCGAGGCAGAGCTTCAACGTCAACAGATTGAGCAGGCCATCGACGTTCTCGCGCAAGGCGTGATCGACGCGGACGAAAAGGAAAAGCTGGCGGTACGCACCGAAGAAAGCTTTTCCCGCGTAAAAAGGGCGCTCAGAAATCCGGTGTTCGAGACGGCGGAGATTGAGCAACATGGGCTTACTGTCGATACTCTTCGAGCAAAATACGATGCCAGCTGAGATCGGCTCCACCATTGCAGATTGAACTACCGGAAATGGCCTCGAGCGAGCGCAAGGCATTCGCCCGGTTTTGCAGTCTTGTCTATGAGTGCTCGCCGAATTCAGCATCCGCCAAGGCCTTAATTGACAGGATTTTGACAAAGCTGCGGGAGTCGTAACGGCTGCCGAAGTCGTCGTGATCACTGCTCACAACGCCAGGTAGCGGTAGCACAAAGAGATGATGCAGAATGTCCTTGATGTGATCAATCTTTTCGTAGAACCTGCAACGCAGTACCAAAAGTTCAAAACGACACTTGCTTAGGATACGGTAGGAATTGACGAGCAACCGTCGATCATTTGTTGAACGAATCGCGCGAGTGCAGTAGCCTGTTCGTTGAATGTTCTCGTTTCACTGGAAGAGACCGATGCAGCCAATGACTTCTCTACAATCCTCGGCGGCTTGGATCACGCGGCTTAACAAGGCATGGCGGTCGACTGACCTGAGAAAGCAGTTTGAAGCAGAAACCGGTTTAAAGCCGCTACTCATCGGCAACAGCCTCGCAGTTGAGGAGCAAGCGGCGTCTGGTGCCGCAGCGCGCTATCACTATAAGTTTCGCCTGTGGGCAACGAAGAAGCTTGGCATAGAGGATCTGGCCCCGGATGAGATCCGGGACCAGCTGAATAATTAGACGCGTTCGATTGCTTTTACATAAAGGTCGGTCATAAGCGCGACACCGTCGAGCAGCTTCGATTTGCTGCTTTTGCCGGCATAGAGCGTGTTGATGGCTGACATTCGTGTTTGTCTCGCCGTTTCTTGGCGCCCTCCACCAGCGCTTTCTGGGTATCGCGGAGTATCAACATCTCCCAGCCGGTGGCTACGCCTTCCTTCGCATGCTGCACGGCGTCGAAGATGGAAACGATATTGCTCAGACCTGGAATTTGGCCCGCAGCATCGCGGGACAGGTCCGCGCCCACCTGGATTATCCGCTGCTTGGCTTCGAGTTGGCCCTTTGTCCGATAGTTTGACAGTTCACGCATAATGGCCTCATCGAAAAGTCCATGAAGATGGGTCACCGCCTGGGTGATGTCATCGATATTGATGCTTTCCAGATTGGGACGGTTAAAGGATGGATCGACATGATCTTGCTCAGCGCTTTGTCATACTCGGCCTGGAAACCCTGCTCACGAAGCGCTTCGCTCAATTTATGCGCCGTCCTGAAATCAATCGCATCGATGATGCTATCGCCCGTGACTAGCCCCTGAACCGCTGAGAGGGCGGTCGCCGCAAAAGTGTCCAGAAAGATTGCTTCCTCGACAATTGTCCTGACCACCATCAGCGGAGCGGGCGGCCAGCAGCATGTCCGCAGCTTTGTATTCAGACAGCGGGTGGAGATCCGTACCGATTTCACAATTGACGACGGCAGCTCCTACTTTGTGGTAGCTTGCCGTCACAAATGCCTGCAGCAAACGAGACGCGATTTCCGATTTGACGTTCATAAGATTTCGAACATTGGTGCTGGCGCTCATGTCAGCGCTTCGGATGCCACTTACCAGCTCTTGTCTGGCGGCCTGACCGAAGCCTTCCTTCGCAAGCTCAATGGATATCAGCGAGCCGTCATTCGTCAGTCCATTGATGAGAAGGGTGCGCAGGCTCTCGCCATTTTCCGCAAGTTTCCAAGGCAAGATTTTTGTCAGCGAGTTCTTTAGCTTTGCGAGATGCTCGTCGAGGCGGGCGCCTTCGATCCCGCTTGCGGCAAGCTCTTCGTTGCGTTGGACCAGATCATCAAGCTCTGTTTGATCGTCGCGGAAGGCCGGCAGAATCCCGTTGCCGTCGAACAACCCGGTATCATTCTCAAACAGGGCGACGCCGCCCGGTGAGAGCAGATAGACGCTGTTGAGAGTAACGAGACCTTTCGTGATGAGCTTGATTTTCAGAGCTGGGAAGCAATTGCGACGCTACCCTCCCGATCGCTCGACTTGAACAGAGCGGGGAGAAGATCTGTTGAATAAACGCGTGGGCCTGACAAAGATGATAAATCAATGATCGTTCGGCCGTACAAAAAACTTGACATTCGCTACTCCTTGATGGGTATTCACACCTCTAGATCGCCCTTAGTAGAAAAGCGACCCCCTTTTTGCAGCTTTAAATCGCATTAGGTAAAGAGTGTGGAACCACCGCGCGTAACGGCCCGATCCTTCCGGCGCTCGAGCGAAGCTATGGCGGCCGCGAAATTCTCGCCGTGTAGCGGCTGATCCTCGAAGCCTTGGGCCACCGTCTCGTCCATGATGTCGAGCCGGTCGAGGTAGTAGGCGACCTCCGTTTCGGTGTGCGCGATGTCTCGGGCGAGACGCTCGGCGCCCGCGATATTCTTTGGACTCCGCCACCGCCCGCATTTTGGTGCCGTCGACCGCCAGGACGCGCCCGCCGACGAGCCCTTGCTCCCGGCAGAGGGGAGCCCCACGAAGGCCGCGCTGGCGGCGATGATCGCCTCCGGATTGTCGTGCCGGAACGCGGCAATGGTGCGGTAGTCCGGGCCAGCCGGCGCATCAACTAAAGCGCTTCGAGGTCCCGGACGCATGCGCGCTCGAGGTGTCGCGATGATCGGACTTGGTTGAGATAGCCCCAAATGTAGAGGCGGAGCATGTCACCAGGCTGAAATCCTGGCCTGCCAGTCGGGAGACGTCGATCGGCGGTGATAGTAGCCAGACGCTGTGCCGGTGATGTAAGAGGGGATGGGATAATCATGGGCAGCCTGACGAGCAAGCTTGAGAAATATATCGATGAGAAAGGTCTCGTTGAAACGTCTGATCCAGAGATCGGGTATTTCCGAAGCATTAAGAGAAGCTCGAGAGGGAACCGGCCCTACGATGGCCGAAGTCGCGCCATTTCTCGGCCTCCATAATCGTACCGGTCGATACGAGCGCAATGAGATGCCGATGCAAGTCTCTCGGCTCATCCATTTAAGCGAGGTTTTCAGATTTTCGCCGATCGATCTGATCATGGCTGCAGCTCCTTATCGCTTGGGAAAAACGCAGTCCCAGGCGAGCCAGCGCCGGAAACTGATCAAGGTTGTTGAACCGCTTCCGCTTGATGTCTCTCCTGGTCCTCATCGAAGCCATGGCCAAGCTCCCGCCGCCTCACGGATGATGCCTCCATCGACCGCAGGATCGTCTCATTAGATTAGATCGGCCGGAGGTGAAATCACCTAGGCCTCCTCCTCGCGCCAGTCCCGTAACGTGGCGTGCCGTAGCCGCTGCCAAGCGGCGCGCGCAGGCTCGGAGCGATCGACGGGCTCGGCGTTTTGGGTCTCTCTCGGCACGACCGGCTCGTCTACTGGCACCGAAGCCAACCTCGCCAGCAGGTTAGCGTCGGACCGACCATTGCCCGATGCGGAGACACCCAAATTGGGACCAAGCGCCAAATCGATATCGACAACTAATCAATCGAGCGGCGGACTAAACCCTCGATCCGCACCCACAGCCCGTCTGCTTGCTTGGCGCGCTCTTCAAGACGTTCTGGACCGTTGCCACGCTGAAACCCACACTCTTCGCGATCGAGCGGAAGCTTTCGCCCGAGGTCCGGCGCGTGCATATGTCCCTGGCGATTGCTTCCGTGACCTCTTTTCGGCCGCCCCGTTCGCCCCTCGGCCTTTGCACGTGCGATACCTTCCATTTGCCGCTCGCGCCGAATGGCAGTTTCAAACTCAGCAACGGCCGCGAGGACCTGGAGCTGCAGTTTGCCGGCCGGCGTCGTCATGTCGAGGCTTTGGTCTAGCGCCTTGAAGGCGACACCCTTGGCCTGCATTTCCTTAACGATGTTGAGCAGATCGACAGCGGAGCGGGCCAGGCGATCGAGCTTCGTTACCAGCAGCGCGTCACCCTCCCGCACATAGTCGAGGCACTTTTTCAGCTCTTCACGCTCACGGTCTACACCAGAGCGTTTTTCCTGGAAGATTCTCGTCGCGCCGGCCGCTTTCAGCCGTTCCACCTGTCCCCCATGATCCTGTCCGACGCTGGACACGCGCGCATATCCGACGATTGCCACTTGTGTACACTTTCCTCTCAGAGAGTTATTTGCACATAGTTAATGTACGCAAAGAATACGCACAAGATGCGCTGTGCTAGAAAGTATACTTTTCTGTACGGCAACGGCCCTTGACGAACAGAATTCGCGTTAGTGTGGATCAGTCAGCTTGCCACTATGGCCGCACAGTTGCGGTGAGCAAACCCCGATTCCGTCACCTGACGATCCAGTCCAGCGCCATGTCAAATTTGCACGGCAACCGCGCGGTGCGTTCGGCGGGGGTCGTTTTCACTGCCGAGGGGCGGCGTCCGGATGGCGATGTCAGTTGCCCAAGTAAAAGGGCGGCGCAAAATCGCGTGTCACAGTGGAACTTTTGGCATTGGGTCCCGGTTTTTAATATTAGTTCACCGACGGAACGAATTAATGGCCCGACCCCAGAATACAGCAATGCATCGACAGTCTGTTCTTCGCCCCAATGCACAGTGAGCGCGTGGCCAACATGAGCGTTTGTGTCGAGGCTTGCCGGAGATGCACGGAAAGCTGTCGCCACCGTTGGAGGGGGTAGTTAATGCAAATACGGCTGTCAAAGGCTTGCGATGGCTGGCAATCACGGTGGTCTGCGCCAGCGTTGCTTCCTGTGCGACCACGCAAACGCCGAACAAGAACGGAAGCAAGGTCTATTTTTCCGAAAAAGCATACGGCGTGAAGGCGAGATCGCGGGTCGTCTACCGCAAGAATATTCCCAAGGGCGGCGGCCACTATATGGTCGGCGAGCCCTATGTTGTGAAAGGCAAGCGCTACTATCCGAAGGAAGACCCGACCTACGACAAGAAGGAAGTCGCTTCCTGGTACGGCTCGGCTTTTCACGGGCGCCTGACCGCAAACGGCGAAGTTTACGACTTGGATCACCTTTCCGCCGCGCATCCGACCCTTCCGTTGCCCAGCTATGTGCGGGTGACCAATCTTGAAAACGGTTCTTCGCTCATCGTGCGCGTCAACGATCGCGGTCCCTATCGTCAGGGTCGCATCATCGATGTTTCCAGCAAGGCCGCCGACATGCTGGACCTAAGCGGCACGGGCGCTGTCCGCGTGCAGTATGTGGGGCTCGCCCACATGGACGGCCACGACATGCCTTATCTCATGGCCTCCTACATCAAGACGGGTGAGCGCTTCCCGGGCGCCAATCCGCAGCCTCAGATCGCAACCGGCGTAATGGTCGCCTCGAGCCACTCAATGGGCGATCATTTGTGGAGCTACTGGCAGTCCCTCTGGTCGACGCAGACGAACCTTGCCGGCAATACGCCGAGCGCCCCTTTCCAGACAGGGACTAACGTGGCGGCTGCGTTCCAGTCGTTCCAGACATTCAAGCAATTCGTGATGCTGTCTAAGATCGGCGACGTTACCGTTGAACGGCCGTCCGAGTACACGCCATGATCTCCCGAAACGCCGAGATCACATTACCGCAACAGATAATTTCGGAGATCGTCCGAACAAGGACGGATCACGAAATTGGTGTCATGCTTGACGGTGAGGTTGGCGGTCGCATCGGCATGATCACGGGCAGGGATCTGATGGACCGGGCCTTGGTCGATGGCCTGGGTGGCGATGCCAGGGTCCGCGACGTGATGACGCTGGGTGTCAAATATTGCTTGGACGAGGATATTGACGACGTAGTGCGCGACATGTGCGAGGTTCAAGTTTTCCCTCTGCCAAGTATTGATCGCAATCGGCGTCTGACCGGCGTGATCTCCATACGGCGACGCCGCGCTTGCCGAAGCGGCTATCGCTGGCGAGGGAAAAGCGGTCGTTCAGTCACGATTGCCTCGTAGCGGCGGTGTCGCATTCCCATGGTCCAGGGCGCCCACTCGCACCATGCTCGGCCAGCGACGAGGCCGATGCTGCAGTGCAGGCAGGCGCCGTGAGGTCGTCACCACGGCCGATACGACGAGAAGGATCAGGCCCAGGATGAGACGGAGAAGACGCCGTGAAAGGTCGGACTGCCTTAACACGCCCCCTCGTGCTCGGCAGCCGGCATCGAATCCCCGCCTTCACCAGACGCCGGGGACCAATCTCCACCCGCACCCGACGGGAAAAGTCGTCATATCCAGGAAGCTCGGCCCGCAACAGCTGGTCTTCCCGAGGACGTGCGCACGACGAGCAGCACCGCCGCCAGCGCGGCGGGACCGAGGCGCGCCAGAACGAGCCCAGCGCAAGCGCCATGCCGAAGAACAGGAACAGCGCGGCGATATATCGCGGGGTGACGCACGAAACGGTAGGGACCGATATCGATCACGCGCTGATGCCGCTCGGACTGGATTCGGACGCCCGGCTCGAAGAACGGGTTCACCGCCTGCGCCCATCCGGTCACCGCGATGCCCGCCAGCACACCGACATAGCCCGATAGCACCGCCCAAGCCGGAACAGCCGACCAATGGAACCGCCCGGCATCGAGCGCCGCGACCGGTAGGATCGCTGCCATCGCCGGCAGGATGACCGCAAGCAGCGCCTTGTCCCAGCTTTTTGTGCCCGCCTGAAACCGGCTGCGCGCGCGGTAGATGATAGGATTGACCCGGGCGAGCACGAGGGCCGAAGTGCCAAAGCCAAAAATCAGAACTGTAAGGAATATCCATCCGGGCCGCCAAGCGATTGTGCCGGCCGGCAGGAAGATCAATCCAAGCAGCGAAAGCGGCAGTCCGATCGCATAGGCAATGGCCGTGCGGCGCGACATCGCGCTCGGTTCCCGGGGCGTTTAGGATCCCGTCCATGTGGCTCACTCCTTCGGCGAAGTTGCTTCCAGACCGGGTTCCATCCAAGGACGAAGCCGCTCGCGCGGCACTGGCGCGCAATGTTGACTGACTGCTTGCAATTCCTGCTAACATTCCCTCGCCAAGGAAACGGATGGCTTTTAGAAAATCAAACATTTTGCGGAGGCTTCCGTGAATATCCTGACTGTAAATCTGCTGTTCAGCACGCTCGTATTCTGGATAGCCGCTAAATCTATCTCATCCCGAAGCTTTCAGAGTTGGAACCTTCTGCCATTGTGCGGCCAATACTTCTGCTGCATTCCTTGCGACATTTGGGACTAATGTTTCCTCGCTCCTGGCGCTGTCTATGCTGGGATCCCTTGGGAATTCGCAACGCCGGCCGCATACGGGGATCTTCTCACTGCAGTATTGGCGCTTATCGCCATTGGGGCTGTGTCGGCTGAGATAGCGCGTGCCGCTCGTTCGCTTGTCGCAATTTTCAACATCGTAGGAACTCTTGACCTAATCGACGCGATTGCGCGTGCCACTGTTTACGATGCCGCACCATTTATGGGGCCGGCTTATAAATATCGGCGTTTCGGTTCCGCACTGCTCGTAACACATTATATCGTTTTTCTCTTGCTCGGTAGGCGATGGACTGGGCCGATGTAAGCGGTTCCTGCCTCTCATTGGAGGTGCAGGGGCCACGTCCTACATTTGACGCGCTGGCTTCCTACACCTACATATTGATCGGTCAGCGTGGGGCGGAGGTGCCTCTTGGATCGATCGCTGTTTCTCGCCAGGCTCTCTAGGGCCGACATTCGTCGCTGATCGCGCTCGGCATGCTGGTCAATCTCGGCATGTATGAGAGCATGATCGCGGAGGCGCTGCACTCTGGCATCCTGTTCTATCTGTCCGGTTTACTGTCGCTGCTCGCCGGCCTCGCAATCGTCAACCTGCACAATAGATGGCAGATGGACTGGCGCGTGATCATCACAGTGCTGGGCTGGCTGATGACAATCGGCGGCATCATCCGCATCGTCTTGCCCCAGGTCGCGATTGCGAGTCGGCTTCGACCATCTATACGCGGCCGCGCCTCTACCGTCGTGGCGGCGCTGTATAACCGGCACGCTGGGCGACCTTCCTGAGCTTCAAGGGTTACGTGCGGCGCGCCTGAGGGCACGGCGCGGGCGTGAGTGTGGCGAAGGCGTCTTTAACCCGTTAAGAGCTCTTCCTTGAGCGCCAAATGATACGCGAGAAGCTGGTTCGTCTCCGTCGGGAACGAAACTCGGAAACAGGCGCGCAGCGAGCAGCGACAGATCGTCGGATCATGAACACGGAAACGCTCATAGAGGAGCTAGCCAAAGCCTAACCGTCTTCATTACACTAATGATCTGGACCGATCATGCTGCATTTCCTACAGGATGCGGTAGGCGCCATGCCTACCGCGACCGGGCGTCCCCACGGCCGTTGAGGGCCAAGCGGCATCTCCTGGAAATCTCTCAATAAAGGCGTCGACGTTACCGTAGTCTTCGCGGCTACGGCAAACATGGCCCGCATTTCCCACCCCCGGCGTGTCGCCAATCGGATGGTTATGGGCAGCGCAGAAATTAGCGATTGATCCCCATTCTCGTTTGATGATGGCGGCCTGCACGATCGCGAAAACGGCGTTTTCGTACCGTCTCTTGCTCTCTCTAATACCTTTTGAATTGTCGCCAAGCTGGCAACCTCGGCGGAGCTTTCGGGCGACACGCCGGACAGCCTCCGAACGGCCGCACGTTGGCCATGCCGCGCGTTTGGGGCGCGTTCGCTGCCATCATCCCGGACATCGACCCCTCTCCACGGGCCTCTAGGTCGCGATCCGACCATTGAGTCGGCCATTCCGCCGTCCTCCAGTCGTCATGGTCCAATCGCCATGACTGGCTTTATTTCGCACAATCGCCATTATTGATCTGCTCTCATTTCTCGAGCGCGCGAGCAACCATTTAGCTTTTCGCAAGTGAAGGAGTGACGCCATGCGGCCGGATACATGATGGTTCAGGCATATTAGGAGAGCGACATGGCATTCTTTGCTAAGGAAAGTTGATTGCTGCGGCGGGCGCCCTCGCCTTCTGCCATCTAACGTGCGTTGCTCAGGCGGCCTCATGCGGCAAAAGCGCTGCCGGATTTGAACAGTGGAAAGTGGAGTTTGCCGAGACGGCAAAGGCCGCCGGTGTCAAGGGAAAGGGTCTTGCAGCGCTTGCCGTGTGCCAAATAACGCCCGTAAGGACTATCCAGGCCGACCGCTCCGTCAACAAGGCTTTCAGCGGCCGGTCGACGACTTTATGAGACGACGCGGCGGGTCCGCGATTATTTCCAAGGGCCGTTCGCTCAAGACGGCAAACGCAGCACTCTTCGACAACATCGAGCGTAACTACGGCGTGCCCGCCGGGGTGCTGCTCGCCATCTGGGGTATGGAGACCGGCTTCGGCGCCTCCATGGGCAACCAGAACACTGTTTCGGCAATCGTCACGCTCGCCTACGATTGCCGCCGCCCGCAATTCTTCGCGCCGCATGCCATCGCGCTCAGGCTGGTCGACAGCGGCGCGCTGAGTGCCGGCTCGGTCGGCGCCACGCACGGCGAGATCGGCCAGACCGGGTTCCTGCCGGGGAACGTCCTGAAATACGGCGTCGGCAGCAGGAACGTGCGCGACAAGAGTACCGCGCTGATGTCCACGGCCAACTTCCTCAGGGCGCACGGCTGGCGGGCCGGCGGGGGCTATCAGGGCAACATGGGCGCCATCGCTGGCTGGAACTCCGCGAGTGTCTATCAGCAGGCGATCGCCCGCATCGGCGAGGCGATCGACGGCAGTTAGATAGTTAGGCCTGCTTCCAGCTAACAAGCCGCCATGCGCCGGCTCAGAATGCTATTAACGCTTGGCATTGCCGCGCCACTCCGTCGTCGTCGGGCGACTCGCACCTTGCCAGCCTGGCCCAGGCGCAATTGGCATTCAGCGTCGTCCATCTAATGCGGTGCGAACCAAATGAGGGACGACGCTCGGCCGAAAGGTGATCGCGGTATACAGCGAATTCGCCATGCCGCTGGTGCTTGGGCAAGCCCGCGTCTTTTTTGAGTCGTCCCCCCTGTTCCTAACCGATGTCAATTTTGGCACCTCAGATGCGAGGTCGAGCTGAGTGCTCCGAACGTCCGCGTCGGATCGATGTTGTTGAAAAAGTCTCCACTGACAGGCGGCGCGCAACAGAGGGCCGAATTTCTGACCGCCGATTGCGGTCAGCCTCTGCCGTTCGAAGACAACTCCTTCGACATTGTGGTCTGCGTCGACGCGGTATCGCACTTCGCGGATCGCCAAGCCGCCTTCGAAGACTGGTTCCGCCACCTCGTTTCCGGCCTGCACATCTTGTTTCTCACGGATGCTGTCGTCTTGACGGGTGCCTTGTACGGGCAACAGTTCGATATCCGCGCTTCGCAGGGCAATCTCGTTCTTGTTCCTGCTGGCTTCAATGAGACGGCTCTTTCCCAAGCGGGGTTCCGCCTGAAAAACCAGGAAGATACGACCACGCTTGCTGCCCGCAAGCAGCGGGAGCAGTCCTTGCAGCAGATCGAGGGGGCTGAATGGTTCGAAATGCGCCAGGCTTTCCTGGCGATCACAGCGGATCTTGCAGCGGTCGGAAAGTTGTCGAGATTTCGCTGGATGTCGCGGAAAAACCAACTTAACCGACATCCGCCGGATGAGCGGCAGGTCATCGCAGTTTTTCGGGGCCGATCACACTTTCCGCCTTCACCTTTGCCCGCTTTGCCCAACTTCGCCAATGTCGCCCGCGAGCATCCCGTCGCGTTGACGATCGCGCTCCGGACATTTCCTCGCACCTGGGCGGATGCCAGACAAATGCTGGCGGATGTGAGTGCAGGGTGGCGTTTTCTCGCTCGGCTTTGATTAATTTCGTGCGGCAGCGGCGCAGATCGGCAATCCCTCCGCGCTATTCCGGCAAGCGTCCCCGGTGCGAAGCGGCCTATCATCGGGGCAATCGTCTCAACAAGCGCGATGGCGGGGCCGATGCGGAGTGGCATGGGCTTAATTGCAGACATGCTCGATGCGCCACGCGTACTTCAGCGCGCGGACGGCGGAAACCCTGTCGCCGCTGGCCTCCGCCTGTTCCGCTATCATTCGGAGATCATTGACAAGCTCCTCGCGGGTGACCGGGTTCGGCGCTGTCTTCCGGGTTTCCATCAAGGCCTCCTCTTCTTAGTGGGCTCGGCTATCTTCGACGCGAACGGCCTCCGCGAGCCATGATCGGCGTGGGTTCAACCAGCCACCCCACCACGGCGGGCATCAATCGAGATCGATCACCCTTCTGCTTGGCATTTCGATCTCCGCTGCGTCATCGCCCCAATCGATTGCCTTGGCGGCCTCGATGGCTTGTTCAGGGCCGCGCTGATAATCGCGCGTGCGGCCATTCAGCTTCCGCTTCTCCGCCTTCAGACGCTTAGCCCCCTCGGTCAACGCGGGCCTCGGTCCCGGTCCCGTCGAAAACTGCGCCGTCCACTCCTCCTCGGTCAGTTCCAGGACCTTTGTCGGTAGCGGCGCTGGCCGGTGGAACCACCTCCAATTGCCTCGGAGCCTCGAGGCCAAGGAGCCTTGCCTGCAGCGCGATTGCGGCGACGACAGCGGACGGGTTCTTGCATTTTCGTGCGAAAACAATGGCCTCGTCGAGATCGGTGACTAAGGAGGCGACAGTTTTTGTGGTCTGTTTTCGCCTGCACCTTCAGTTCTCCCACCCGGTCGGCCACCTTAGCGTTCCTTAGCAGCTTGGAACCGTTTACTTCGGCCACGCTACCGGTGACGTGATAGATACCGGAATAGGCCCGCGACGCCGTTCCCCCGCCCATGAGACGGGCGAAAGCTTCGTGACGTTGGTTTGAAAGCGGTGCCATAATACCACAATAACGCGTCCCCGAAATCGCGCCAAGTGGGTCGCGTCTCTAGGGGATCTCTAAGTGCATCGTCCCCCAATCAGGATTACGGCAGCTTCAGGTGCCCTCTAGGCCTAACATTTCCGATCGAAAACACGCTCGGTGGCCCCAGTGGCGGCAAAATCCTCATCGCGAAGTTTGGGAGGACGATGCATCGAGAACAGATTCAAGGCTTCCCGGGTTTGCATATTAAAATCGGGCTTTAGCTGAGACCCAGCCTTCCTCTTTCTGATAGTAAAATAGGTCTCGTAGAACGGTCCGACGCGGTTAAAACTTTTGACAGAGACCCCGTCAATTAATTCGTCGTGCATCCAAACCTCCGTAACGTGAGCGTACATGTTGATGCTGTTTACCCGTAAAAACCGACGGATCCAGGTGAATGTCGAATACATTTCGCCGGGGCCGCCCAATCCATGCCCACGACTTGGAGTTGGTCAGGCAGGCAAAATAGCCAGAGCGGAGGTGTGCCACCACGGAGCGCGACCTGTGCTCTGGTGATACGGATTGCTTCCGTATGAAGATCGCCAAGATTCCGAAACAAAACCCATTCCAACGGCGGGAACCAGCGAAAGCCGTTCGCAGATGCGAACATTTCGAGGTTGTTCATTGTCCTTCCCCCCTCTGCTGCCGGATCTTCGACTCCGGCGTTGCCGGTCTTAGTGGTGAGTAGGTTTGAGAAGCAACTCGATTTCCTCCATAGTGGCAACACGTAGGCCACCCTCTGGTCTCGATATGAGCCCAACGCATCGATCCAGGCGGATGATCCCGGCCCGCTGTAAGGCGTCGAGGATGTCCTCGCTAAGATCGGGGTCTATCTGATTTAGTTTCTTCATTGCACTTCCTCCTGCCGGATCCGGCTCCGGCGCCGGTGTCTTGCCACACCTATGAGCGGAACCCTTCGGTCTTGGCGATCAGGGTCCCTTTTCATGACGCTCCCCACTCCGCCTCTGTGATCCATTCTTCAATGTCGAACGGCCGAAGTTCGCCGACCATAAGCGCGTCGAGATGTTTGGCGACCGCACGCTCCGGGATACCAAGGCCGGCGAGAAGGCGCTTTCCATCTGCAGCACTCGCGGGTTTGGGATAAGGCGTCAGCAACGGACTCCCGCCGTAGCCCTCAGCATTTGAGGCTTTCCACCCTCCTAAGCCCGATGGTCCTTCTCCTTGTCCTAGGTCCTTTTCCTGTTCCTTCTCCTTCTTCTTGCTTCGAAGGGGCATCGATGGGGCTCCCTGCAGATCGGAACAGGCCAACTCAAATTCCTCTAAGCAGAACTCTTCGTGAAGGTGGAAAGGAAGTCTGTACTCCCCGGTAAAAATCCAATGTTATTGGGGAGATAGGCAGCATGGCGAGCTGTTCAGCAATGCCTTTCACTCGCTTGTCTTTCGGTGAAAGTTGGGGGGCGATCTGATCAGAGGCCATCCGGCAGACCCAGACGAGGTCGTGCTCATAGTCGTAAGCGCAAATTCCAGCTCGGATCAGGCTTTCGAGCCCCATCGATGCCCCTTCCATGGTGCATCCGATCTCGTGAGCGATGTACGCGATCGGGACGTAGTAGAGGCCGAGCATGTTGGCGTGGCCGCTAGTGGTGAGATGATAGTGGACAGCGATGGCATCGAGGTCGCCGCGTACGGCCTTGAGGTCCGCTTGCCAGATCCGCGGAGGGATGGAGGCGAACTTTCTCCATCCGTGCACTCTCCTGAGGATCCGAAACGGCCGAGCAATGGCAATCACTTCGCATGTCTCCAATGCGGACAGATTAAAGTGCGATCGGAGGAGAGGCACGGCCGGATGTGGCGCCGGGTTCTGCGCGGAGAATTGCTGCGCCGTCATGACGCCGTTCTCGTTGTTCCCATGATCCGGCGTTGCTTCAGTGAAGAAGCTCAGGAGCTTGCCCCGTTCAGCGACCCAGCGGCCGCCTACTTTTTTGGCAGGTAGCTCGCCATTATCGAGCATGTGGAAGACGGCGCGGCGTGATCTGCCGATCGTCTTGGCTATTTCTTCAGCGCCCCAAATCAACTCGATTGGAACCGTATTTTCGGCGTTCTTTGTCATTCGGCGTTAACCTCCGCGCAATGAAATCACCGTAATGTAAATTACCGTAATTTGCTTGCACGTCAAGCAGAAAAAAATTACTGTGATTTCATTGCAGGGGATTAGATCGTAATGGCTATGAAACCAGGACGCGGGTCGGATCAGTTTCCGCTTCGGCTTCCGCCGGGCATGCGCGACCAAATAAAGCGCGCCGCTGAAGAAAGTGGCAGATCGATGAATTCGGAGATCTTGGACGCTCTCCGAGAGGTTTTTCCCGGTGGAGCCGAGTCTTCAGGAACTGGTCGATGAGATCGATCACTCGATCGCGCTACTTTCGCGATATTCAAGAAAATTCTCGCTCAGGCGACATAACGCAAAGCAGCAAGTTCTTGTCGGTGCTCGGGCGACTGACCACTGCCAATGAAGATTTATGGAAAGTGATCGCCGACGAACGGCGGCCATCCATTGTCAAACTGGACAGCGAGGTTATGGACGGCATCGAGAAGTTAAGTCTGGAATGGGAGCTGTCTACACCAATGTCAGGGCTCAATGACAGCTTGGTGAATAGTCTCGTCCAAATAAGTCTCGACCGCATCGCCCGTGGAGAAGAGAATCTGAAGGTCTGGATCGGAGAAGGCGAAGCTAGAAGGATGATTGAGCTTGAACGCCCAGCTTCGGAGGAGAAACAGTGAGTGTCCGCAAACGAGAATGGACAACGCCGAAAGGTGAACAAAAGGCTGCCTGGGTGGTCGATTACAGAGACGCTGCAGGCAAGCGTCGGCTGAAAACCTTCACGAAGAAGAAGGAAGCCGATGCCTTCGCCGCTACGGCCTCTGTCGAGGTCAGGGAGGGCGTTCACGTTGCAGACAGTGCCACCATCACAATCGAGGAGGCCGGCAAGTTCTGGCTCAAATCTGGCGATGCGGCTGGCCTGGAGCGCACGACGATGGACCAGCGCCGCCAGCACCTCAATCTGCATATCGTGCCCCTCGCCGGCACGGTGAAGCTGACGAAGGTCACAGTGCCGTGGGTGCGCGTCTTTTCAGGATGAGCTACGGGAGACAGGGCGATCGGCCGCGATGATCAAGCGCGCTACGGTCAGTCTCGGCAGCATCCTTGCCGACGCCCAGGGACGCGGCCTTGTGGTGCGAAATGCTGTCCATGAGCTGTCTAAGGCCAGATCGGGGACGAAGGCGTCAGAGAAGCGCGCCAAGGCGAAATTGAGGGTCGGGACGGACATCCCCACGAATTTGGAGATCCGGGCCATCCTCGACGCCGCTACTGGTCGTTATCGGCCAGCTGCTCGTCACGATGATCTTTACCGGACTTAGGGCAAGCGAGGCGCGCGGCCTGCGTTGGGAAGACGTAGACTTGAAGAAAGGCATCCTGCACGTTCGTCAACGCGCGGATCGCTATGGCGTTGTTGGGATGCCGAAAAGCGGGGCCGGGCGACGCACGGTGCCCCTGCCCCCGATCGTCGTGAACACGCTAAAGGAATGGCAGCTCGCGTGCCCGAAGAACGACGCCGGCCTTGTCTTCGCCAACCGGGCCGGAAACATCGAATACCACAACAATATGCTCCACCGCGGATTGTGGGTGACGGAACTGGCGGCAGGCGTGTCCGTTGCCTCAGATAAGGTCGACGAGGAAGGCAATCCGATCATGTATCCGAAGTATTCAGGCTTCCATACGCTTCGTCACTGGTACGCTTCATGGTGCATCAACCGGAAGATAGACGGCGGGCTCGAACTGACGCCGAAGTCAGTGCAGACACGCATGGGCCATAGCTCCATCCAAGTGACTTTTGACACCTACGGACATTTGTTTCCGGCGGTTGATGAAGGGGCGGCGGTGGCGGCTGCAAGGCGCAGGCTCTATTCGCAGTCAACGCGACATAGGCGCGACATGGATGGAATTTCTTTAGCATTTTCAATGTCTTTAGAAAACTCTGTAACTCCAGTCGAATCTTGGTTCGAATCCCGGTTCCCCAGCCAATTCTCCCTAAAAGCCCTTAATTCCTTGATTTTCCAGTCGTGCCGGCGACCTGATGCCCATAACTGTAGCCCACAGGTGATGCCTACGCAAAAGTCGCGTAGCGGCGTCTCAGGTGGCAGGCAAGGGCAACAAACCCATGGCGGTCCGCCACGACGTCGAGAACCTTATTCGCCGCGGCAACATCTTTTACTGGCGCTGTTCCAGGGCTCGTCGGCAAGGAGATAAATCACCTTGCCAAATCTTTCGGACGCGGCCACGAGCTTGTCGGCGAGCGCGTCGAGTTGAGCGCGGGGAAAGATGCGGCCGGTCGGGTTGTGCGGCGTGTTGACCACTACCACGCGGGTGCGCGGGGTGATCGCTGCCTCGATCCTTCGAGATCGAGGTCATAGGTTCTCGGTGCTAGGTCGACGGCGACGGGTGTCCCTGCCGCGCCGCGAAATCTGGGCACCATAGGCGAGCCAGCCGGGACGCGGATAGATGACCTCCCGTCCCACCTCGAGCACGGCGAGCAGCGCAGCCGCTATCGCGCCGAACCCTCCCGCGGTGGTCGCAATGTCTTCTGGCTTGTAGTCACGGTTCGCGCCTCACTGAGCGAACGGGCCACCGTTTCGCGCGCCAGCGCTTCGTACTTTTTATAACCGAACCAGTGAACATCCTGGGCTCGACGTGGCGGATCAATGCATCGACAAATCCACGCAACGGCGTTTCCTGCGGATTGCCGAACATGAAATCGCAGGCATCAGGCCCCAGGCCGTCGCCCTCCAGGACGTTTCGCGCAAAATCCATGACCGTGCGCATTTCCTCGGTGACGGAGAGCATCCGGCTGGACACGGTGGCGATTGGCACGACGCACCCCCCTGCTGCAGGCGGCGCATGTCCCTCGACGAAACCGCCCCTTGCCTGCATTACCATTTTTGGCGGCATGCGCGTAGCAGAAAGTTCTTGTGTATTTTCCGATGCGCAATCTGCAGAGGACCGACGCACGCAACCGTGGTAGGACCAATGGCCGCTTTGGGGGCCGTTTGCGGACTGTCCGTTTTCGGGATGGCGAGACTAGAAATCGGACCGACGCGTCCAGCGTATCGCGTAACGATTGCGCCAAGAGCGGGAATTGAATAGTCGCCCGTCAGCGACTTCAAGTCTCGCGGCACAGATAGCGCGTCCTGATTTGCCGGTCGCTCTCGTGGGTGTGGCTGGTACAGCCATTATCGGCCCGGTTGATGGCGAGGGCAATATCTAGCCGCCCCCGCCACTTGGAGGAACAGTGATCGACGCCGCCAGCTACCCCGCGTTGCCTAGTTGGAATTTGTCGCTAAGCGCGCGCTCGTTCGTTGGGATCGATCGGACCCAAGTTCTTCACAACCCGGAATCGACCGCCCTGCGCCTGCGCGATGTACATGTTCATGCGAACATGGTGCTGGCCGGGAACCATTTCGGCCGGGCCGCCCGGTCCCTCGCTGATCCGAGCGTGATCGAGCGCCCGGATGACCGCGTCGCGCTCCACCGTGCCGGCCTCCTTCACCGCCGCTTCCCACATCCTGATCGCCCGATAGTGGCCGGTGCACCCGCTGCCCGCAGTCAACAGGGCACTGCCGGAGAACCGTTCGCTGTAGCGGCGCAAGAGCGCGCGACCGAACGGATCGTCGAGTTCCTGGTAGTAGTCGAGGCAGCTGTAGAGGCCCTCGATCTGCTCGAACGGCACCAGATTGAAGAAGTTCTCGTCGAAGTAGGTGCAGACGATCTTGCCGCCGCGTTTGCCGAAACCGGCCTTGTGCAGTTCTTCGAGGAACGGTGTCAGGCCCGGCGGAACGATGGTATTGAAAACCACCTCGGTACCGCTCGCCATGATCTGCTGCACCGTCCGCCGGAAATCGACGGTGTCCAGCGGAAAATACTCCTCGCCGACGATCTCGCCGCCATTGGCGCGCACCACCCGGCTCGCGGCCTTGTTCAGCAAATGGGGCCAGATGTAGTCGGCCGACGGAAAATAAAACCTCTTCGCGCCGGTGCTGTTCATGAGCCATGGTATCAGCGGTTCAACCTGCTGCGCGGGCACGGGCCCCGTGCAGAAGATCAGGGGATCGTTTTCCTGTCCCTCGTACTGCTCGGTGTAGATGTAGAGCGTTCTGCCCCGTGTAACCGCCTCGCTCTTGATGGCCTGGCGGGTCGAGCTGTAGATGCCGCCGACGACCACATCGACCTTGTCGACGTCGATCAGTTTCGCGGTCCTTGTCTTGGCGACGCCGTCGATGGTTTCGCCATCCTCGATGACGACCTTCACTGGCCGGCCCAGGAGGCCGCCCCTGGCGTTGATATCGTCGACGAGCATGGTGGTGAGGTTCGCATTTGCGATGCCCATGAAAGACAACGGGCCGGTGAGTTCGGCGATAAGGCCGATCTTGATGGGTTTTGGATCCATTTGATTTCTCCAAATCTGGGGGTTCGTCGGGCGCGCCGCCGCCGGGCGGCAGGCGGCGCGCAGTGCGGGACCTCAGGCCTCGTAGTGGCCGAGCAGCAGTGCCGCCTGCGGCTTGCCGACATGGCCGGCTTCCTGCAGGATCGCGGGCACCTCCGGATCCGACACGAAATTCTTCCAGCCCTCGGCGTCCCAGTCGAAGATCGCCCAGACGCGGTCGGGCTCGCTGGGGTCGCGGAAGACGGTTGCGCCCTTCGAGCCGTGCAGCCGGCGCTTGTCGGCGCCCTTGGTCGAAAAGATACGGATGAAGTGGTCGACGTCCGCCACTTTGTAGAACCGCTTGAAGGCCTGCACGAAGACCCTGCCCAGTTCCGCACGATTGCCCATGTCGAGACCGACAAGATCCTGGCGGAGCGCGATTTCGTCGCCGAAGGTGGCCGACAGAAGGTCCGTGTCGGCATTGCAGCCGACATAGCGCAGCATCGACTGGTGGTAGGCATTGCGCCGAACCTCATCGGAAACACCCGCAAGCTCGGCGATCCGCATTGAGAGCACGCAGGATTTCAGCGCGAAGTCGCGAGAATGGCCGGTGGCGAGGTCCGAAGCATAGACCAGGACCATCATGAAGTCCGCCCGGCGTATCGAGACGTCTGTCATCGCACACCCCCAGTGAGCCCTATGATAGCCCCGTGTGCCGTCGATACCTAGGGGAAAAACCCAAGCCTGATGTAGATCCTGCGAGAAACAGAACGTTCTATTTTGGGCGGGAAACTGACGAGCTGCTTCGAGGCACGAATTAGCTAAAGAGCAGACCTTCAGGCACCCTGCGTGCATCATCTTGAAGCTGTTGCTGTCGTTGGTTTCCGGCACGACGGCTTTTCGGAATAGCGGCAACGGACAGCGCCGCACTGGCAACCGCCGGAATAGGACTCAGCCATCACGCCCCCTCACTGCCCATGAGGTGGTATCGTGATCAGGGTGCTGGTTGTTGCTTTCCTTGATCGCCGCGGCCCAGTCGGTGCCGTTGTTTTCGGTCGCACCGGTATTTTCTATGCCCGTGATCGTATCGAACCATGCCACCATGTTCTCGGTGCAGGTATTGGCAAGCGGCGAGAAGGCGTGCGGATCGTCAAGCGAACCGATCATCAGGTTGGTGCGACCGTTTTCGAGGTGGTGGAAGAACAATGGCGTGCCGCAATTGGCGCAAAAACCGCGCTCGACAAGCTCCGAGCTCTTCCAGACGCTCGGCTTGCCGCGCGTCCAGGTGAGCGCATCATCGGGCGCGGCGACGAGCGCGGCAAAGATGTTGCCCGAGGCTTTCTGGCACATGCGGCAATGGCAGAGATGCGAATTGTCAAGCATAGCGGTTGCGTGGTAGCGCACGGCACCGCACTGGCAGCCGCCGCTCACCTCCATCTCGATGCGTTTCATTTTTTCTGCTCCTTCAAGAGGCGGGTTTGGGCTTACTCTCTTTTAGGTTTTCGTCTTTTGATCGTCCAGCCTCCCAGAGCGGATCCAATTCTGGTGGTAGTGGGCGTGGTTTGCCAGCCCAGAAGAATGGACGCGATCACGCCTTCTCGACCGTCTGCCCATAACTTCCGCTTCAACCGCCGGTTAAGCGGTGGCCGAAGCTCGCAGAGACTGTTGGGTGGGTCCGCAGCCGCGAAGTTCCGGCGCGGGCGCTGGCGAAGTCCGCTTTTGGAAGTTGCTCAACGTGGCTTTGACGAACGAGATGCGGGCGCAAAGCGGTCAAGACCGCCGTCGGCCCCTTTGCTGCCGTTCGAGGTCGATCCGAGGAACGTGCGGTATGTGCTAGAATGCGGCCCGAAGGCGGAATGCGACAGACGCACTGCGAGGGGCGGTGTGATCGTACCGGAATTCGCGCGACCGAGAGCCGACGTTGTGCTCTTGAAAGGGGAGACGAGGACGATGCCGACACCACAGCAACCCAGTCTAATAGTTCGACAGAAATCCCCACAGAACATCGAGTTTCCGTTTGCGTCGCTCTCCGATTGGCTGATCCCAACCGAGCTGTTCTTCGTGCGAAACCATTTCCCGTCGCCGGACATCGATGCGCGAGACTGGAGATTGCGCGTTGGCGGGGCGGTGGAGCGGCCGATCGAACTTGACCTCGACAGCATCAAGGCGATGCGGAGCACGACTTTCACCGCCGTCGTCGAGTGTGCAGGGAACGGGCGCGTCTACTATGTGCCGCCGAAGGAGGGTTTGCAGTGGCAGAACGGAGCCGTCGGCAATGCCGCGTGGACAGGTGTTCTTCTGCGCGAGATTTTGGAAATGGCGGGCGTTAAGCGAACCGCACGTGAGGTTCTGCTCGCAGGCGCCGACAGCGGCGTCGTCGACACAAACAAGAAAACGGCTTCTCCCGGCCCCATCGCTTTTGCGCGCAGTTTACCGCTTGAGAAGGCCGTCGCTGAAAGCACGATCCTTGCCTATTCGATGAACGAGGAGCCGTTGACGCGCGATCACGGCTACCCGCTACGCGCGGTCGTGGGTGGCTGGTTCGGCATGGCTTGGGTCAAATGGATCACGCATATCACGGTTGTGGAGCAACCGTTCCTTGGCTACTGGCAGGCGCGCGACTATTTCCGTTGGGAGCGCAGCCTCGGGGAACCCAGGCTGGTCCCCCTTGCGGAGATGGAGGTCAAAGCGCAGATCGCGCGTCCCGTGCAGGGGGCGCGTCTCATCGCCGGCCAACCGTACCGGATTTTCGGAGCCGCCTGGAGCGGAGAGGCTGTTATCCGGCAGGTGCAGGTCTGCACCGGAGATGGCAGGGGCTGGCGCGAGGGAAGGCTCCTCGAAACAGAACGTCCCTTTGCATGGCGCTTGTGGGAGTACATGTGGACCCCTGAAGAAGTGGGGCGATATATACTGCGATGTCGCGCGATCGATGGGGCGGGGTGCGTGCAGCCCGACCTCCAGCGTTCCGACTGCGAGAGCTACGCGGCCAATTGGATCGTTCCGGTGGAGGTTACGGTCGTTCCCGAGCCACAGACGTACGAGGAGGAATTCGTGATCTAATCACCCGCATGGGGCGGAATGGCGGCTTTTGGCGCAACTGCGACCCGCGTTGTCACTGCGTCATGTCCGCTTTGCAGCAACAGCGACGGGTGGCTCGATGACCATTATGAGAGCGCGTTGCCGTCCGGCAGTACCCCGGCCGGAAGCGGCATGTCCTGTGTTGGCCGATACCGTTGAAAAACTCGCCGGATTAGCTACGCGTCGAGCCGTTTCGGCTTTACATGAAAGTCATCAGATATCTGCCCCACGCTTTGCGCAGCGTATTGCCTTCCTCCGCTTTTATGCGGCGATGACGCCCTGCGGTGCCCTGTGTGGTCTCAGTTTCGCGAGTCTCCTAAGGTTTTGGGCGGTTGCTGCGAGCAGGAATTCGTCTCTTGCACCGCACGGACCTCGCAACCTCAAACGCGCCGTCCGGAGAATGCGTTTAAGGTGAGCAAAGAGCATCTCGACCTTCTTGCGACGATGTCGGGACTGCTCATATTCGGGCGTGGCAGCAATCGCTCGGGCGACATCGCGGGCATCTTCGTTGAGATCACGCGGTACCTTGCGAGCACCTGCATTTGGGCAGCAGCGTTGCTTCAGGTCACAGGCGTCGCAATCGCTCTTCGACGCCGACAGTCATCTCCGTGCTCGACTACTCTAGGGGTTTCGGCCACACAGATCTCGTCACCTGCTGAGTGCTCCCCAAACATGAGTGTGGGGCCGTGCTTGCAGTGAGGCCGGAACATCGTCGGCGAAGTCGGCCGCCTTCCTTCTGCGAACGGGGTGAACGCGAAAAATCGACCCATCACGAGCTAGATATGGTCGACCAGGGCGCAGTTCAGCGGGCACGAGGCGAACGTACCACGCTCCCAATCCTGCCACGGGCGGCCGCCGCGGCATCAGGTATCGACGGCACGGTCGACCAGCAACTGATAGAAGACATCGGCCGCGTTTTGGGGACCGGATGCTGCAAACCAAAGCGGTTCTGTCGAGAGCAGCACGGCATCCCCTGTCACCCTCGAAGGTGTAGATCCAGACCGTCAAGCGCGCCTCGCGATCGGTGCTCAGCATCGTAAGCTTTCAGGCATGAGGGTGAACAGATGGCGAGCCTGGATCTCACCCACCGGCACGCTGGAACACCGAACTTTCCTCCTTCCCTGTGTCTTCGTGTTATTATGGCGACTAGGGAGATGGCTCGATGAGCGAGAACCGGAAGCTAGCAGCGATCCTGGCTGCCGACGTGGTCGGGTACAGCCGGCTGGCCGGCGCAGACGAAGAACGTACCTTGGCGAGGTTGCGGGCACTGCGCAGCGACCTGATCGATCCGACCATCGCCGTGCACAACGGACGCGTGATCAAACGCACAGGGGACGGGGCGCTAGTCGAGTTCCGCAGTGTGGTAGACGCCGTGCGCTGCGCTATGGAAGTGCAGAATGGCATGGTCGAGCGCAATGCCGGCGTGCCGCAGGAGCGCCGCATCGAGTTCCGGATCGGAATTCATCTCGGCGACGTAGTCGAGGAAAGCGACGGTGATCTAATGGGCGACGGCGTCAACATCGCCTCGCGTTTGGAGGGCGTCGCGGCGCCTGGCGCCATCTGCCTATCCGAGGATGCCTATCGTCAGGTCAAGGCGCGGCTTGACCTCTCGGTCAGCGATCTCGGCAACACGCAGCTCAAGAACATCGCCGAGCCGATCCGGGTGTATTCGCTGCGTGTCGGCACCGCCGAGGCAAAGGCAACCGCGAACTCCGAATCCGCGACAAGCCGGCTGGCGACGGTACCGCCGCCGAAGCTGTCGATCGCCGTGCTGCCCTTCGCCAACATGAGCGGTGATGTCGAGCAGGAGTATTTCGCCGATGGAATCTCGGAAGACATCATCACGGCTCTCTCAAAGCTGCCGCAGCTCTTCGTCATCGCCCGCAATTCGTCGTTTACCTTCAAGGGCAAGAACGTCCACGTGCAGGAGGTCGGCAGAAACCTCGGCGTACGCTACGTGCTGGAAGGCAGCGTCCGTAAATCCGGCAACAGGGTACGGATCACCGCCCAGCTTATCGACGCAGCCTCGGGTGGCCATCTGTGGGCGGAGCGCTTCGATCGCGACCTGACCGACATATTCGCGGTTCAGGACGATGTCACTCAGCAGATCGTGGATGCGCTGGCCATCAACCTGACGGAAGGCGACCGGCAGCGGCTGGTGCCAGAGCACACTGGCAACGTGGAGGCTTATGACTATTTCCTGCGTGGCCGAGAGCTGTGGCACCGGCTGACGAAGGAGACGAACATCGCCGCCCGGGATCTTTTGCAACGTGCAATCGAGCTGGACCCGAATTTCGCCTCGGCCCACGCGTTCCTGGCCCTTACCCACGGACTCGACTACTTGAACGGATGGAGCCCGTCACCGCCGAATTCGCGCGAGCAAGCGGAAGAGCTTGCGAGGCGGGCGGTAGCGCTGGATGATCGCGATCCTAGGGCGCACTGGGCGCTGAGCATCGTCGAATTGTATGCGCGACGACACGATATGGCCATCAGCGAGGCCCAGCGTGCGATAATCCTCAATCCGAACTTCGCTGAAGGGCACGTCAGCCTCGGCGAGGCGCTGTACTACTCGGGCAGGGCCGACGAGGCGCTCAAGTATTTCGATGGGGCGAAGGTCTTGAACCCTTACTTTCCGGATGTGCTCCTGCACTTCCAGGCATTGGCGTTGTTTCAACTGGGAAGGTACGAACATGCAGTTGGCTTGCTGAAAGAGCGGCTGACCCGCAATCCCGTTACCGATGTTTCTCGCGCGCTTTTGGCTTCCAGTTATGGCCATCTGGGCCGTTTCGACGAGGCCCGCGCGGCTTGGCAGGAGGTGCTCCGGGTTAATCCCGACTACTCCCTGGAATACCGTCGCAAAGTGCTGCCCTACAAGAACCCCGCGGATTTCGAGTTGGTGGTGGACGGGCTTCGCAAGGCCGGCTTGGCGTAACTGCGCACCAGGGGAATGCCCGGTTTCAACCTTCTGCAGCCACTCGCTCAAATGAGGAGCAATGACTGGTGTTGGCGCATCGCCGCTCGATAGAACTGCGAAAATCTGAAATGCTTTTCCCTACAGCTTGGCCCCGCACCCAGCGGGGCCGCACATTGTCAAATCTCTGTATGCTCCGCAAGTTCCAGCGCATCCTCGATGTCCACGCCCAGGTACCTAACCGTGTTCTCGATCTTGGCATGTCCAAGCAGGATCTGGATTGCACGAAGATTGCCTGTCGCTTTGTAGATCATCGCGGCCTTCGTGCGTCGAAGCGAGTGTGTGCCGTAGTCTTCGCATCGTAGCCCAATTGCAGTGACCCACTCATCGACCAATCTGGCATATTGGCGAGTGCTGAGATGATCGGCATGATCGACCCGGCTGGGAAAGGCGTAGTCGTCAATTGTACCGCCTCTCCGTTCAAGCCACGCAAGCAAACTTGCCCTGACGTCGGCCGTGATCTCGAACTGTACGGCACGTCCGGTTTTTTGCTGGACGACCATGGCACGGGTTCGGATTTCTTGATCTGTGACGAGGGTTCCTATTCGTGATCAGTCGTCGGCAGTTGGGCCCTAAGCGGCCATTAGGATGGGAACCCTCATGATCATTTTACGAGTTTGACCGTCGCAGAAGCGAGTCCGCCACCGGCGGCACCGCGGTCGAAATGAACTGCTCGAGGTCTCTGCGCAAATTCAGGCCAACTCTCTGCTCAAGGCCACGCCCTGACCAAATGGACGTTCGATGTCGCCTTCAGTGATCTGGGATCGCGCAAACGCCTAACCGAAAACGGTCAGCATGCTCGCAATATCTCTCTTGGTAATGTCGGAAGGCGGAACTCGCGATCGTCTTCTAGTGCCAGCTTATGTAAACGGTGGCAAAAAGGAGAGGTGCATGTTGCTGAAAGATCGAAATGCAATTGTTTATGGTGCCAGTGGGGCTGTTGGAGCGGCCGTGGCAAAGGCATTTGCCCGAGAAGGCGCTCGCGTCTTCCTGGCGGCCCGTCACAAGGATCGGTTGGATGCGGTTGCGGACGATATTCGGACGCGGGGTGGAATGGCGGAGGTGATGCCTGTGGATGCAACGGACAAGCAAGCTGTTGAGGCGCAACTCGCGCTGATCTCCGATAAGGCGGGTCCGGTCAAGATAATGTTCAACGCGATCGATTGGGGCGACACGCAAGGTGAGCCACTCGGGACGATTTCATTAGAGAAAGTTCTTCGGCCCGTTCAAACCGGTCTCACAACGTGGTTCTACACCGGAACTGCAGTTGCGGATCATATGGCGCGCAACGGTGGTGGTGCCATCGTCGGTATCAGTGCGAACGCTGGACGCCAAGCTTTCCCGAACGTGGGCGGGTTTGGAATTGCCTGTGCTGCCGTCGAGCATTTTTTGCGACAGTTAGCAGTAGAGAACGGGCCCTTAGGAGTGAGGGTCACGTGGGTTCGTTCGCCGGGCTCCCCAGAACTCTCCCGGCGTTCACGACGTTTGGTCGATGGCTGCGCGTGAGCGTGGTATGACTTTCGATGAAATCCATAAAGAGTTCGCCAAGGATACCCCGTTGCGGCGTGTGACGCCGCTCGCGCAAATAGCTGACGCGGCGGTACTCCTGGCCAGCGACTTGGCGGCCGGCATGACAGCCACGATGGCCAATGCGACAGGAGGCGCACAGATCGACTAAATCGCTGGTCGCGCATCGGGACTCTTAGACACAGTGTGGGCAGCCAGTACGATAGCTTCCCGCTAAGCGTCCCCGAAACTTGCTGTCCACTTCCGCTCAAGGTGGACGTCGTAGTGGCTCATGGCGCACGGATGTCGTCGCGCCAGCCCGATACAACGGCTGCTTTTAGGCAGAGGCAACAACTGCCTCTATGACCGACGTGCGGGCGCAAAGCTGACGGGCGCTTTATGGCCGCCTCACCGTAAACTTGAGGTCCGAAAACGGAAATTATTGCCGATACCCGTCCATTTGACTGATGCCCAAAGCCAGGGCACAAAGGTGGCATCCACGGTCGCACGCGATGGAAAAACAGAGGAAATTTCAAGGCGATTTCTCTAAGTCTTTGAAATCATGTGAGAATCCAGGTTCCACAGCCAACCGCTTTCCAACACAAAATCAATTGCTTCACCTCCCCAGGGGGCAACGCTTTGCGCATTTTCATGTTGCGCGATGTTGCATTCTTATCCCCCCACATTTCCGGGCGTTTCCCTGTGACCTCGACAACTCCAAGCAACATGGATTGCAACATGGCGGAAGCCGCGCGACATGACGTGACCGGGTCCAAATCCCCCTCGCCATGAGAGCGTCGGCACCAAACCCCATTCAGTATCGCGTATCTTGGGAGTTTCCACGATGGACATGTCGTTCCGGCCGTGGGCTGTCGGCAGGCCTGTGTCTGTGCCTGGGGAGGATTGTGGCGGAGCGGTTCAATTCGTATCGATACGACAATGAGATATATCCGAATCGCAGCAGCATCCGTGGGGATAGGTACGGCCATCATGGCCACACCTTCAGAGGCGATCGAGACTTGTTCTGGGGAGACAGAGTCGCGCGTCGGTTGACCTGTCTCGTAGACGGGGACACCGGCTGGGAGCTAGGCACGAAATGGCGTCTGCTGGATATCGACACGCCGGAAACCATTGAGGCGGAGTGCGATCGGGAAAAGGAAATCGGGGAGCGAGCGAAGCTACGGCTGCAGTCGCTCATGTCGAGGGATACCGGCTCGTCAACAGCGGAGGGAAGGATCGGACTTCCGACCGCCGCGCCCTCGTAAGGGCGGTTCTTCCAGACGGACGAGACGCTGGCAGGGTACTCGTGACAGAAGGACTTGCCCGGCCGTGGCCGAACAAAGGGAATAGGTGGTGCGGATGTGACTACGGTCCTCTGGCATATCGAGAAGAACAGCGAGCTAATCCAGGCGATTGGAAAGGTCACCGTCCGCTGGACATGTTGCTTTTGGAAATGTTGTCTGTGGCGATCGACAACCGTGCCCTTGCAGTGGACGTCATTCTCATCCGCCCCGGCGCTGGTCGCCAGCGGATCGAGGCTTTTGATCGCGCAATCGGAGGATCGAGGCTGTTCGCGACATCTCGATAGGCTCGGGTCGCAGGCCTTCGAACTTCTTGATGTGCGAAAGCCCCTCCGCGTTAATACTACGGGTCATGACATTCTCCGATGTTGGAAAAGAAAAGCGGCCGAAGACCGCGTGGGATTGAGAAATTCGGGATCGTAAGGAGCGCTTTCCCTTCAATGATCGCTTCAGATTCAGGAACAAATCAACTCGCTGTTGATTTATACACACCGAATGTGTATAACAAACTCATGAAGAGTGGCGACATCGTCTCGGCATTGCAGGCAGACGGTTGGTACGTAGTAGCCACGAAAGGCAGCCACGTCCAATTCAAGCATCCCGAAAAGGCAGGCCGAGTGACCGTTCCCCATCCGAAGCGGGATATCCCGATCGGGACGCTCAAAAGCATAGAAAAGCAATCCGGCTTAAAACTGAGGTGAACCAATGCGCAACTATATCGGACTGATCCATAAGGACGCTGATAGCGACTTCGGTGTTTCCTTTCCTGATTTTCCTGGCGTCGTGACTGCCGGCACTGACTTAGACGATGCGCGCCGTATGGCAGAAGAAGCCCTATCCCTTCACGTTCAAGGCCTCCTGGAGGATGGCGAAGCTATTCGGGAGCCGTCGTCTCTAGACGCTGTTATGGCCGACCCTGACAACAAGGACGGAGTCGCCATCCTTGTTTCCCTGAAAACCGAGAGTAAGAAGGCCGTCCGCATCAACATCACTCTTCCCGAGGATGTTCTCAAGCAAATTGACGCTTTCGCCGAAGCTCAAGGACTTACGCGATCCGGCTTCCTAGCTCGAGCAGCGAAGCATGAGATCGCTTGGGCAGAGAACGAGGACAACGTCCGAGAATACGCACTTTCAGCTTGAGATGAGACCCGGGGCACCTCGGACGTCGTTCAGCTTCGGCCCGATCGACGTTCTCGGGTACAGCCGCGCCGGCTGATCGCCAATTCTCAAGAAAGGGCGATCACGGAGGAGCAAATCGCGGCCTCGCGCGCCAGTGGCGTGTCATCGGTGCCGACATTTCAATTCGGGTCGGCTTCGATTGTCGGTGGTCAGAACGAGGATCAGATCGCCGCAGCCATCACGGAAGCTTTGCCGCCATTCGATTAGCGTGGGAGGGCGCGTCGGCGCGTTCGCCGCAGATCTTCAGGGCGAATACCGGCTAAGGCTCGAGTAACCCGATTCCGACCTTAACACACTGACGTGCGAGGTCCACTTTAGGCCGCAAGAGCGGAAATTATTACCGTTTTGCACGCCGGTTGACTGAGGCCCAAAGCCACGGCACAAAGGTGGCATCCACGGTCGCTCGCGACGGAAAAACATCGGAAATTCAAAGGAACTTTTACTAAGCCTTTGAAATCATGTGAGAATCAAGGCTCCGTAGCCAACCCTTTATGGGTGATCCACATGGACTTTTCGAACAAATTGCTCGCCCGCAGGCTCGCATCGCACACGGCTTCGTCAATCCGAAACGACGTCTGCTCGTTCCACCACGACCTGACGATCGGCCGCAGTCGCAATTCCTGCAGTACCACCGAGCCCACGTTTTCAAGCGGTGACGGAGCGGAAATTATTTTCTCGTGCGATTCATTTGCGTTCTTCAATCGCTCAATTTCCGTATTGCTCGAGGGACAGGCCGCATCCGCGCATCGACGACGGTCTGTTTCAATCACATCCAGCCGACCGACGAACCCATCATGCCAGACGTCCAATTGGACGCCCATTTTGCCGCTACCATCGAAACTGCGCGGCCGCTTCGAGTCCCTGGCTGCAACGAATCTCACGACGGCTTGTGGCCGTTTCCCCAAAGGACAATAGACAGAGTTTTAATTTAACCCACAGACTGGATCACATAACACTCCCGAAGCGGCGACCGCTTGGTCACAGAAGACATTTCCACGAGTCGCAGGAGCGCCAGCGCCTGCCTGATTGATGGATATCCTCCGATGAACCACAGTATCCGCCTGTCGGATATTTCGGGGCCGGTAGTCAAGTGGAGGCACAGCATGATACGGCTTACATTGTGGCGGCAGACGCGCCGGGCACTGGCGATCGGGTTGTGTCTCGTCGCTCAGTCGTTGCTTGTGGGAACGGCATTTGCGCAGCCATCAAAGCCGAACATCCTGTTCATTCTGGCGGACAATATTGGCTACGGCGACGTCGGCGCCTACGGCGGTGGGGAGCTGCGCGGATCGCCGACGCCGCGCATCGACCAACTCGCCGCTGAAGGATTGCGGCTGACTCAGTTTTTGGTCGAGCCATCCTGCACGCCGTCGCGCGCCGCATTGATGACAGGGCGCTATTCCATCCGCTCCGGCCTCTCCCTGGTCGCCGTTGCAGGCACCCCGTTTTCGTTGCCGGCGGACGAAATCACGATGGCGGAGATGCTGCACGACGCGGGGTACGCTACTGCGATCTTCGGCAAGTGGCACCTCGGCGGGCAGACGTATAGCCAGCCGCAGAACCAGGGGTTCGACGAGTTCTACGGAATCCCGCCCGGTGATACCTGGGATGCGTTCGGCATGATCCGCCAGGGCCGCCAGACCAAGTCCGTCGACATCCCCCTCAACAAGGGACCGCACATTGTTGAGGCCAAACGGGGAGAACCATTAAAGCTGGTAAAGCCATACACCGAGGAAGTGCGCCGCGAGATCGACTGGGAGCTGGTGGATCACGGTGTCGATTTCATGAAGCGTCAGACGGCAGCGGGCAAGCCGTTCTTTCTTTATCTGCCGATTTCCCGGACGCACTTTCCGAACTTGCCTTCGGAACGCTTCGAATATGCATCCCGAATAGGACAGTTCGGCGATTCTCTGATGGAGGGTGATGCAATTGTCGGCGCGATGCTTGATGCGTTGAAGGAGCTTGGCATTGCGGACAACTCCATCGTGGTCTTTGCTTCCGACAATGGACCGGACGGCCCCGGAGCGAGCCACTTCGGCACCGACATGCCAGACATGGGGACGACCGGACCCTATCGCGGCGCGTTGGGTGACGTCAGCGAAGGCGCGATCCGCACCGCCGCCGTGATCCGCTGGCCGCAACGGATCAGGCCACGGTCCTCCCACGCGATGTTTTCGATCATGGATTTCTTCCCCACCTTCGCGCACGTGGCAGACGGCAAGGTGCCCGACGACAGGCCGATCGACGGTATCAACCAGATCGATCTGCTGCGCGGCGAGAATGATAGAGGACGGCGAGAGCATTTGCTGACCTTCGTGGGTTCCGAGTTGGTCGCCGTTCGCTGGAAACAGTTCCGGGCCTATTTTGTGGACGTAGCACCTGGACGCAGCGGCCCAGGCGGCGCGACGCTGATGGGCGGTATCGGATCCGGCGCCGCACCCATGAACGGGTATCCGAAGGTGTTCAACATTGAGTCGGATCCCGCAGGAGGAGCACAATATCGGCGAGATGTACAACTGGGTTCTCGGACCGCTGCTGAAGGTAGTGGGGGAATACAAGGCGACCCTCGAGCGATCACCCAACCCACCGGCGGCGAACATGACAAAGTTCTGAATGCCAATATTGCTGGGTCGGTTCCGGCGCTGAATGGTGATTAATCTGCACGATCCTGTAACAAAACTCTTCAACGAAAGCTGACGATGGCCGGCGTCGACAGCCTGTCGCGATGCGCTCCAGGCTGTCAGAGGCGAAATCGCGCTAGAAGCGCACGGCGAGCCCGAGGATCGGTCCTTGCTGAACAACATCGAACACGAAGCCGTCGTCGCTGTAATCAACTCCGAGGGCTCGATATCCGGCGATGGCTGAAATCCTGTCGTTGAAATCGTAGCCGACGCCCAAGGCGACATCCCAGTCGATGTCGGCTCCACCGCCGCCGACCAGTCCCCATCCCGTCAGATAGATCTCCGGCGTGAACGAATACTTCCCACGCAAACCGACCATGCCATCCACCCATGTGCGCGCTGTCGCTTGTCTCAACACCGCCGAGAAGGCCGCCGTTGAACGAGAGCGTTGTGTCGACCGACCACAGCTTCGCACCCCCGACGATGTCCAGATGTCCGGCCGGACCGTCGAGGAGCGCGTAGCCTATGCCAAGCAAACCCGAAAAGCTTTCCGACGTGACATCGACATCAGTCGCCAATACCCCGAATGGAGTCTCGCCATCGGCGGAGAGCTTCGTGTAGATGACGTCGCCGATGACGCTGAAACGGTCGTATCGGGCTTCGCCTGCCGCCATGAAAGCGAAATCGAGATGGCGAAGGATATCCCCGAAGTCGGCATCGATGTCCACCGTGGGCAGCCCGAATTGCGCCGTCTCGCCGGATATCCCGGCCATCCACAGATATGGAGCAATCGAGAATGTCCAGCCTTCCGGCACTTCGGCAGGCTTTGGATCCTGAGTAAGGAGCGGCGATACGTCGGCCGCCTGGACGCCGCTGCAAATCATGGCGGCGACAGCCGCGCAAAGTCCGAGTTTCAAAAGCTTCATCCCAATCCCCTTCTGTCGGAAGGCACCGTTGCCCCATTACTTCCTCAGTTCTGCACCGCGCGGCACGCCGGATCCCGTGCCGCTGCCTGCTTCGATGTGCAGTCGTTCACCGCAATCTTCTGCTCTGCGCCGATGTGTCCAGCCATCCCGCTTACGTGGTGGGCGTAGTTGTCTCGGGTATGCGGATCAACCGCGGCCATCGGAGCGGCAAGGATCAAGCCTGCGGCGTTGCCGGCCGCTGCCGCCGCCCCCGTCGTTCCGGCGATCAGGTGATCCCCAAGGCCCATCCGGCTGTCGGTCAGCGTCTGGCCCTCGGAGATGCGCGCGCCGATGAGCTGGACCACCTGCGGGGATTCCGCGAACTTGCTGTGGTGGAGACCGTCGCCCGCCTTCACCTTGGTGAGGTCGATGACGGTGACCTCATTGGTTTCCATCTCGTCCTTGTAGGGCGCTTCCTCCGGATCGATCGAGCCCAGCCGGGGGATGTCGCCCCAGACCCTGCGCGAAAAGGCCAGCGCGCGGTCATCGCGGGATACGAACAATGTGAAGCGCGGCTGCCGCTTGCCCATGTCCTCGATCTGCGAGCGAAACACGTCCACGTCGACGTCCGGAGCAGCAAGCATCACATTCTTGAACTTCGGTGGCAGACCACCGTTGCGGATCGCCATTTGGCGTAGCCCTTCGAGGGCCAGCCAGTTTCCCATCGAGTGCGCGAGGATAGAGACCTCCTTCACTTCCGGATCGGCGGCCAGATACTGAAACAGTTTCTCAAGGGCGTTTCGCGTGTAATTGGTGCTTTCGCGGTCGTATCCATAGGCGAGCAGGCTACCTCGCGATGGCCAGGTCACAAGAATGGGAGCGCTGCGGACACCTGAAATCGTGGACAATCTGCGCAAAGCGGTAGACGGAATCCTCGAAGCGATTATTGAACCCATGGATGAAGACGAACGCGCTGCGGTCGGGGCTCTTCTTCACCGCGGCGTTGAGCCAGGTCTTCGCCTCCTCTTGGCTGATCTCTTCGGCCTTGAGAGTCGCGAAATCGGTCGCCGGATTGGGGGGAAGCCTCTTTGGCCAGGCGACATCACCGACCTTGCGAACAGGTGGGATCGACACCGTGATGTCCGCAAAGGCTGGGGCGCGTGCCCGCTCGCCCGTGAACATCTCTCCGGCACGCTCCGAGCGGCCACGCGTGGTGGTGATCAGCATGCTGACCCGGCTCGAGCCGGGCGACGCATCGGCAATGGGCGTCAACACGCCCTTTGGATGCCCGCCACATCCGGCAGGAACGATGAGCGCGACGCAAAGCGACAGCCGCTGAAGGCGACGAAGCGACGATGATGAGGTGACGCGGATGCCACCACTGCGAAGACTGCTCACGCTTCCCCCGAGCCTAAGTCATGTTCAGCGCAGCACGCGTCCCCAAGCTGTCTGCGCACTCGCAAAGACAAATCAGTTCTCTACAGATAGCAAGTATTGGGGTCGAAGCACAGCAATACTTGGTCGTGCGGAGGCGACTGGTTGATCGTGTGTATTGCCATCATTTTGCACCGGTTACTTCCCGCAATTGTCTGACCAGCTCCGCAACCTGTGGATCGTCCGGCCGCAGGCGGGCCAGCGCCTCGGCATATTCCAGTGTCTCCGGAAAGCGTCTGAGCTTCAGTCCGTACCTGACCGCAGATCCGAGCAGCTCGGCGTCGAGCTCTCCACCCGCAACTGCGCGACCGAGCAGGTCGAGTGCCTCCTGCGTCCGGCCGAGCGAGTCGAGTGCGATGGCAAGCGTCGTCTTGTAGCGGGTATTTCCCGGATCCAGTCGTATGGCTTCATCGAGTTCCCGCATCGCCTCTGGCATTGCTTTCTCGCGAACGAGCGACAGCGCATGTCCGTAGCGCAGATCCGCGTGATCGGGCGAGATCGCGATGGCCTCGGCGTAGGCGCGTTCCGATTTGTCGTTTTGGCCCGTAGCGCGGTAGAGTTCGGCAAGGTTGATATGTGGGCCCGCAAGCGCCGGGTCGAGCACGATCGCCTGTCGGAACGCTTTTTCCGCGTCTCCGGCGCGCCGCTGGCCGAACAGGAAGGTTCCGTAGTTGTTCTGTGCCTCGGCGACGTCGGCGTTGGCCTCGACATAGGCACGCAGGTCTTCGACGGCGGCATCGAAGCTCTTTCGTTGATTGCCAAGGAGATCCAACGACGGTGTGCTGCCGAGTGCCGTCGCTGCAGCCACGCGCACCGCGCGGGTTTCATCGCCAAGCAGATTGCCGATAGCCTCCAATCTGAGCTCGGGCGGCAAGCTGCCGGCCGCTTCTGCGGCACCCAGCCTGACCAAAGGATCGAAGTCTCCCGCGGCCGCTTTTACGTCAGCGACGACGTCGGCTCCGCCAATGCGGCTCATCTGCGCGATCGCGCTGCCTCTGACGATGCCCGCCTGTTCTTTGTCCACGACAAGCTTGCGCAGAGCCCCGATCAAATCCGGATCGCCTCTTGCAGCTGCGGCGAAGGCGTGCGCGGTCGTCGGGCGCGCACGCCAGGCGGTCCCGTACCACTTGTCCATGTTCTCCGCCGCCCAGGCAGTGGTTTTGCCCTCATGACACGTCGTACAGGCATTCGGCGTTCCGTAAGCGACGGAGAGATCGGGGCGCGGGATCACGAAGGAGTGGTCGCGCCGCGGATCGACCTTCATATAGGTACGCTCCGGCATGTGACAGTTGGCGCACTGCGCGCCGCTCGAACCGGCCGGGTGGTGAGTGTGGGCCGGGGTATCGAACATGCCGCTCGGGTCATTCTTGGCGAACCGCTCCGACGCGGTTTTCGTGTGGCATTGCGTGCACAAGGCATTGCCATCCGCCTTCAACGTTGCCTCGTGCTGCCTGTGGCAATCAAGGCAGGTGACGCCCGCTTTTGCCATCTTGCTCTGCTGGAAGGAGCCATACTCGAAAACCTCGTCGAGAATCTGCCCGTCCGGAAAGTAGAGGTCCGGGCGGAGCAACGCCGGCGAAAAATGATCAAGAAATGGCTTTCCCGCAGCATAGCCGTCGCTGAGCTTGATCCGTCTCGAGTGGCAACCGAAGCAGGTGTTCGCGTCGACCTGCGGTAACCCCAGACCTAGACCGACGGGTATTGAAGCACCTTTCGACCCCGCCTCGGCCCATTCGACATGCTTGGCACCAGCGCCGTGACAGGACTGGCAGCCGATGCTGGTCGCGACATAGGTTGACTTATAGTCGTTCGTCTCCGGCTGGAAATTGCTCCGAGGATCGGTGGAATGGCAGTCGATGCAGGTGCGGTTCCATCGGTAGAACGAACCTGTCCAATGATATGTCGAGCCCGGTTTTGCCGGCGTGCCTTCGCCAAGCCAGAACCATTCCTGCTTGTCGCTATCCCAGGCAACGTCGAGAGCCTGCAGCCTGCCGCCGCCCAGATCGATCAGATACTGCTGCAAAGGCTCATAGGCGAAGGTGTATTTGACCTCGAATTCCCCCTGCTTGCCGTCCGGCCCTTCGGTCCGAACGAAGAAGCGGCCGTCGCGGCGAAAAAAACTCGTGGCGATGCCGTCGTAATCGAACCGGACATTGTCGAAATTGCCCCGCACCGTCCTGTCATTGGCAAGTGCCATCGCCTTGGCGTGGTGCGACTTGGCAAAGGCGGCGGCCTGATCGCCATGACAGGTTGCACACGTCTTTTCGTCCACGAATCCGTCGTGGATTGAGATCCGCCGATCAACGGCGGCAGGCGGAGCCGTCTCGGCGGCAACAATCGGTGCGGCGAACACAAGCAAGGCGCCAAACAATAAGGCTGCCCGAATAATTGCCGCTGAGTGGACAAACCCCGTCAATCGAACGCTCCCGTATCGCTCTGGAACAAAGGTCCCGCTGCACCCGGCAGCGCGACCAAGCATCGGGCAAAAAGACAACTGGCCAGCCTCCAATCAGCCCGAGCCTTTCGACCATCTGTTGGGAACGGTTGCATTCGTGCCGACTAGACTTAGTAGCACGGTGGGTACGGATAGTAGCCGCATTGTGGCGGGTAGTAATATGGATTGGCTGCCGCGGCCCCGACGGCGGCGCCAGCCACCACTCCCGCGGCAACCGCACCACCGCGATACCAGGCTCCGTTATAGGCGGGGGCGTGCCAATAGTTGCCTCCGACATGGGCAACGTTGACATTGACGTCGTTGACGCGCGCGAAGCTTCCATGGACCCCGCTCGCGCCGAGGTCCCCACCGCGGAATCCGCCGCCGCCGAAACTACCGCCGAAATGATCGATGAAAACCGCAGCGGGACCGGCCGCACCACTCAGGCCTCCTTCCAGAACGGCAACGTCGAAGGTGAGAGTAGTCCCTTCCAGCTTTGGCGATTTCAGAGTGACCACGACGTCACTCACGTCAGATCCGCCACCTCCCAGCACCGACACCGTTGCATTCGGAGGATCGATCGCGAAGTTATCCTTGCCTTCATCCCACTGCATGATGAACTGCTCGGTGGCTACATGTCCGGCGGCACGCACCGGTCGGTCAGCAAATACGATCGAATTTGCCGACACGCCAGTCAGAACCAGCTTTCCGTCATCAATCTTAGCGCCATCCGAGTTGATGACCGCAAGTGACGGCACCGGAGCGCTTGGCGTGACTTGGCCGAAGTTATTTGCCAGCGGCACATGTTGTTTCTTGGTGGAATCCTGGGCGAGTGCACCAGTTGATGCCAGTGCAAAACCTCCAGCAAAGGCTATCAAGCCTGCGAAATGATGGATGTTCATTGTGGATCTCCTCGAGCTTCCGGACAAGCGGCAAGTCCGCCTGTCCATTCTTGTTGCAGATGGATAACTGCGCGAGATGCTGTCCTATTTCTCCCGGAAAACCTGCTTCCAGTCGGCCTTCATGTCGACCACGGTCCAACCAGTGATCGCTGCCGCATCAAGCGCCTTGTCAAGGCGGCCGATTTCGCTGTCACGGTCGTATGCATATTCGCGTTCCGCATCGGTGTGATGAATGAGCATGCCGAAACGCGCGGGCGCACCGCCCATCGTCGTCCATTGCAGCATTTCAAGGTCACCGTCGGAATTACCGAAGGCGGCAATCGGTCGGCGGCCGATATGCTCGTTGATTCCGACCGGCTTGCCCGCCTTGTCGTCGATGAAGTTGACTTGCGGCAGGCGATACAAGGTCGGCGTGTCGTCACGCATCCTGAACTCGGTCTTGATCGACGAGCCGATAACCTGCTCTGGGGGGACGCCGTAGACCTGTTCTGACCATGGCCGCATGAACTCGATACCGCCGCCCGAAACGATGAAGGTCTTGAAGCCGTTGGCGCGCAGATAAGCGAGCAGCTCGATCATCGGCTGGTAGACCAGCTCGGTGTACGGGCGCTTGAATTTCGGGTCGAGCGCAGTGGCAAGCCAATCGGTAACGACCTTCTGGAAGTCGTCGGTAGTCATTCCCGCGTGCGTCGTCATCATGAGGTCTACGAGGCCCTTTTGGCCGGATGCGGCCAGGGTTTTCATGTCGCCCTCGAGCACGGCCTTGAACGGCTGCATGTCCTTCCATTCCGGATGGTCAGGAGCAAGCACCTTGACGCGGTCGAGCGCGAAGGCGAGCTGAGTGTACATCGGATGCTCGGTCCAGAGCGTGCCGTCGTTGTCAAACACGGCAATGCGCTCCTGTTCCGGGACAAACTCGGGCGACCCCTCCTTTGTCACCTTCTCGACGAAGGCGACGATCGCCGCTTTCGGGGCGGTGTCGTTCCAGGAGGAAAGAGGGTCGGTCTGGGCGATAGCGAGGGGAGCGACGAGCAGAGCCGCGGCGGCAGCCAATATGACGCGCCGGGTCAGTTCCGGGGAGATCATACTTCGCAAGCATGTGACACTCCGTATTGTTATCTTCATCACGTTGTCGAACGGCTGCTATATGTCTGCGGATCGACAGGCGAAATATTCATTGGCGGCCGACCGCAAAGAGCGATCAGCCGCGCCGATTGACGCCGTGCTACTGACTTGCGCGTTGTTTAACCGCTGCCTCGATTTGCGCCTTCACAGCGTCGAGGTTGAAGCTTGCGCCCTTCTGCAGCGGTGGATACTCGATTGCCGTTTGGGCGAGGGCAGCTACCTGCTGTTGGACGAACACGAAGCGCCAGAACTCGTAGACGAACCAGCCCATGAAATTTCCCTGCGCGCCATCCAAAGTCCCGTTTTCAGGATCTCCGAAGCGCTCGAACGGGTCCAGGCGCAGGTTTGTCAGGGTGGGCGCGTTGAGCTGGTTCTTGACGCCGATCCAACCGTGGGGCTGGTCAATGAAGCGATACTTGTAGTCGCCTACGCGCACCGCTCCGAGAGTGCTTTCGCCGAAATAGAACACCTCCTGGCGGGCTGAGGGTCCCTTGCCGGTAACCAGGTCCATCTGATTATAACTGTCGAGATGGTTCTTGTAGGTTTTGTCGCCGACGGTTTTGCCTTTCAGCAGTTCCTCCTTGATGGTCGGGTTGCCGGCAGCGGCAACGAAAGTGGGGAACCAGTCGAGACCGGAGATGATGCCATTTTCGATCTTGCCCGCGGGCACTTTGCCGGGCCAGCGTATCATCGCGGGGGCGCGGAAGCCGCCTTCATAGACGGTGCCTTTTTGCCCCTTGAATGGCGTGTTGCCACCGTCCGGCCAGGTGAAGGTCTCCGTCCCATTGTCGGTCGTGAACACGACGATCGTGTTGTCGTCCACGCCCATGTCCTTCAACTTCTGCATGGTCGCGCCGACGATGTCATCGAGTTGGGCCATGCCCGCTTCCTGAAGCGACCATCCGTTCTTCGAATTGCGCAAAGCCTCATATTTGGGTGACAGATAAGTCACGATATGCATACGTGTGGGATTGAGCCACAGGAAGAACGGCTTGTTGTCCGCCTTCGCTTTGTCCAGCCACTTGAAGGCGACATCGCGGATTTCTTCATCCACGGTCTCCATCCGAGGCGGATAAAGAGTGCCGGCGTCTTCGATCCTCTGCTTGCCGACCTTGCCCCAGCGCGGGTCTACCGTTGCATCGTCGGTTTCGGTCGCAAAGCTGTGAACCATGTTGCGGGGGCCGACCTTGTCCAGCAGCTCCTGCGGATAGCCGGGGTGCGACGGGTCCTCCATGGCGTCGAGGTGATAGAGATAGCCGAAGAACTCGTCGAAGCCGTGGACCGTGGGCAAGTACTCGTTGCGGTCGCCGAGATGGTTCTTGCCGAACTGCCCCGTGGCATAGCCCAAGTCCTTGAGCGCCGTCGCGATCGTCATTGCTTCTGCAGGCATGCCGACAGTGGCGCCGGCTTGGCCTACGGTGGTCAGGCCAGTGCGAATTGGAAGTTGGCCCATAACAAAGGCCGCGCGACCAGCCGTGCAGCTCGCCTCGGCGTAGTAGTCTGTGAATAGCATGCCCTCGGCGGCGATCTTGTCGAGGTTCGGCGTGCGCCCCGCCATCATGCCGCGGTGATAGGCGCCGATGTTCCAGATGCCGACGTCGTCTGCCATAATGACGACGATGTTGGGTTTTTCCTGATCTTGCGCGGCTACCGGCGCAATTGCTGCTGTCGCAACAAAAACGGAAGTCAGCAGACCAAACCAGATGTTTTCATCCCACTCATGGTATGGATTCCTCCCTGGCTGCCCGAAACGGGCCGGCAGCCTGCACCCGTTCAGAAACGCCTCATGCCACATCTTCCAGTATCGCAGGTGGATCCATTGCCGGTGATCGTTGACCGAGAGCGTGTCCGAAACTTCCCTTGCTCATGGTGAAGGTTGCCGGCGGCCCGAATTCGGGCCGCCGCGCGCAAATCAATTGCCAGTCGGCATCGGAAGGCTCACGCCCTCCTTTGCCAGCGAGTCCCGTACCCACTGGAACCGTTCGTAATCCGACAGTGTGAGCGGACCGTTGTAGGTTAGACTTTGCGGCTTGCGAGGCGGGTACTGCACGTAGGTGGCCATGATCTTCTTCATTTCCTCGCCCATGACCACGCCCATCCAGGTCCGCTCGGTGAAGTTGTTCATGAAAATGTCGTAACGTTCCTGCGGGTCCTGCCAAAGATCGAACACTTGGGGAACCGTGGCTACATATTTTTCCGCACCCTTCCAGCCGAGGTTGGAGTCGACAGCCAGCCCTCCCGTCGAGGCTCCGTCATCGCCGCGGATGTTGAATGCGAACTTGTAGTTGTTGTAGCGTATCGCGCCCGGCGAGAGCTCATTCTCGGTAAAGTAGAACCATGACTTGCGTTCCGACTTTCCGGTGCCGAGCAGGATCGGCGACATGTCATAGCTGTCGAAAATAATGGGCTTTTCTTCGCGGTCCTTGTCGGGCAGCGGCACCCCGCCGACCGCGGCGAATGTCGCCATCAGGTCGAGACCACCGACAACATCGTGACTCTTGGTTCGAGGTTTGATCTTGCCCGGCCAGACTGCGATCGCAGGAACACGGTTGCCGCCCTCGCGCAGAGTGCCTTTTGTACCGCGGAACGGAGTGTACCCGGCATCCGGATAGACGTCTTGCCACGCCCCATTATCCGTGGTGTAGAAAACCAGCGTGTTCCGGTCCATTCCGGTTTCACGCAGTTTGTCCATGATCCGGCCAATCCGGGTGTCGAGCTCCACAATCGAGTTCTGCGTACTTCGACTTCGACAGCGACTTATGCTCGAACTCCGGGGCCGGCATGTTCGGCTGGTGCACCTTCATGAAGTTCACGTTGATAAAGAATGGTTCATCCGGGGTCTTGGCGGCTTCATCGAGGAATTCGAGTGCCGCCTTCTCGACGTAACTGTCAAAGAACGGAACGCCGACGACGCCTTCCTTGCCGTCGATCACGGGCGTGTCAACGTATTGCCCGTTGACCTTGAAGTCTTCGGTCACCGGTCCGCCGGCCTTGCCGGAGAGCGCGCCTTTGGTGACTTTCTGGAACATCGCTCTGAGTGCCGGATCCATGTCCGGGAACCACGTCGGGTCGGCATAGGTGTAGGCATTGAGGTGATAGAGCCCGGCATACTTCATCTCATCGTAACCCTGAGCGTTCGGCAGCGCATAGTCAGCCTCGCCAAGATGCCATTTGCCTGTGAAGTAGGTGTGATAGCCGCCTCGCTTCAACACCGATGCCAATGTCCATTCGGCTGCAGGCAGTCCGCCGCCCTGGCCCTGGAAGGCGACCGTCGTCATGCCGCTGCGGTTTGGAATACGGCCGGTCTGCATCGCGGCGCGGCCTGGAGTGCAGCTTGGCTGAGCGTAGAAGGAAAAGAAGGTCATGCCTTCGTCCGCCAGCTTGTCGATGTTCGGCGTCGGCATGCCGCGACCCTCGCCACCGCCATAGGGCCCGAGATCGCCGTAGCCTGTGTCGTCGGAAACGATGAACAGAATGTTGGGCTTTGCTGGCGCGTCCTGGGCTTGCAGAGGCGATGCGGTAGACCAAAGAACGGTTGAAGCAGCCACTGCTCCAATTCGGCAGATTATCCTGCGATTTATATTGAGTTCCTCCCGTGTGATTTCCGGCCGAGCGATGATTCATCCAAACGCACCACGGCAACCGAGCGCCGCCGGTCGCGGATTTACTCTGAATTCAATCGAAACAAATGGAGCAATATCAAATTGCGGACGCCCTTCAGTCGGAACGGCATCCAGCCTGAGCATCCGTTGCAGATGGCCAAGGACACTCATGGCTCGCACCTTACCGGATGGCAATCCGCGCCGATATTGTACCTTCGGGCAACCATGGCTTTTTATAAGCTTTATGGAATATATTTAAACGGTTGCAAGGCCGATGCGACTTGGCTTAACTGCTATTCGTCGATTAGCTTTTTCGGGGGAAGGCTATGGGCTTGGGCGCAAGTGGGCGTTTCGATCGGACCGGCTCGGTCGGTGTGCGGCCCTCTGTTCTTTTCTTCTCGTAGTGCTCGCTTGGATACCATCCGCGTCCATGGAGATCGTGGACCGGCTTCCCCGTGTTCTCATTCTCTACCCATACGATGAACGAATAGCGGCAACAACCGCCGCCGGAGAGGCCGTGAGGACGCGGCTGCTGGACGCCACCCAAGGAAAGATCGATCTTTTCTCCGAATTTCTCGACCTTTCGAGATTCCCGGAAAGCGCCCACGTTGATCGTATGGCGCAGTATCTTTCGGCCAAATATGCTGATCGTCGTCCTGATGTGATCGTTGCGCTCGGCGAGCAGTCGGCAAGGTTCATCATTGCGAACCGCAAGCAGCTTGCAGAGAATGCAAAGATAATCCACGCCGGCTTCAGTAGCTCCACCGCCGAAAAAATAGACTTACCCAGCGACGTGATCGGTGCCTTCACCGAGTTTGACATCTTAAAGACAGCGGAGATGGCGCGCGGACTCCAGCCCGAGGCGCGTTATCTCTTCATTATCGGCGGATCCTCAGAATTCGATCGGTGGTGGCTCGCCACGGCGCGGGCCGATCTTGCGGCATTCTCCAAGGACTACGAAACGACCTATCTGGAGGACATGACGATCGACGAGTTCACCAAGCGGGCCGCGCAGTTTCCCCGGAACAGCATCGTCCTCGCGCTGACGATTTTCAAAGATAGCGCCGGCCGCAATTTCATTCCGCGTGAAGCGGTGCTATCAGACAGATATCGCAGACTGCCAGCGCTCCGATCTACGGTCCATATCCCACCTACATCGACTACGGCACTGTCGGTGGCAACGTTGTCACGTTCGAGTCGTTGGGCTCTAACCGGCGGCGGACCTGGCACTCGATGCTCTCGCCCGCAAGCCGATCTCCGACCTCGAGCTCTCCCCAGACCTATATCGCAGACGCGAGGCAACTACAGCACTGGGGGCTGCCGGAGAAGAACCTTCCTCCGGGCACAGTCCAGATGTTCAGGGAACCAACCTTTTGGGAGCAACACTGGTTCGCCGTGGTTGCGGCATTTGCCGTCATCATGGCACAGGGGATCGTCATCAGTGGTCTGCTTATCGAACGCCTCCGTCGCCGGAAGGCGGAGAATCCAATCGCGCCGCCGTCTCCTCGAAAAGTGGTTCACCTCAATCAGTCCGCGACAGCCGGCGCGCTGTCGGCGTCGATCGCGCACGAACTCAACCAGCCGCTGGGTGCTATCCGCAGTAACGCGGAAGCGGCTGCGGTCATTCTTCGATCGGAGAGGCCCGCATCTCAAGCTGATCGAGCAGATCCTGATAGACATTCAAGACGACGATCAACGCGCTGGCGATATCATTTCGCGGATGAGAGGCCTGCTTAAGAAGAGAAGCGAGATCGACTGGCAAGAGTTCGACCTCAATGAAGTGACGACCAGTGCCGTACAAATCCTCCACGGCGAAGCGGAGCGGAAGGGTGTTGTTGTCAGTTCCAACCGCCCCCCACGGGCGCTGCCGGTCCGAGCCGACAAGGTCCATGTCCAGCAGGTTAATCCCAACCTCGCGATCAACGCCATAGACGCGATGCTGGAGATGGTAACGACTGAAAGAAGGCTCGTGCTTGAGACAACGCTCACGAAGGAATCCTCGAGGTCGAGCTGTCGATTTCCGATACGGGCCGCGGTATCCCTGACGAACAGCTCGCCTGCGTTTTCGAGCCGTTCGACACGACAAAGCCCACCGGGACGGGCCTTGGCCTTTCCATCGCGCGCGCAATAGTCGAAACCTATGGCGGCAAGATCTGGGCCGACGACCGCCCCGAGGGCGGAGCTGTTTTTCGTGTTGTCCTGCCTCTTGCCCGAAGCGGATAAATCCATTCGAAGCTACCGTTGTTCACATCGTCGATGACGACCAATCTTTCCGGACAGCAGTCGGGCGGCTGCTGTCGGCGTCAGGTTTCCGTGTGGCTCTCTATGAATCAGGCGATCAGTTTCTCGCGCAATTGCCTGCCATCGGGCCTGGCTGCATCCTCCTTGACCTCCAGCTGCCTGGGTTGAGCGGTCGGGAACTGCAGGACCGCCTTTCGGAGGAAGCACCCCTGCTGCCGATCGTGTATCTCACAGGCCAAGGCGACATAAGGGCCAGTGTCAGTGCAATGAAGGCCGGCGCGGAAGATTTTCTGGAGAAGCCGGCGTCCGGCAATATTTTGTTGGAGGCGATCCAACGAGCGCTCGTCAAATACGAAAAGCGGCGTGTGGAGCACGACCGCATTCGCGCGCTGCAGGCGCTAGTGGCTGGCTTGACACCTCGCGAAGCCGAGGTCTTCGGCCTGATCGTGCGCGGCCATCTCAACAAGCAAATCGCCTATGCCCTTGGCACCTCCGAGAGGACCGTGAAGGCCCATCGCCACAATATCATGGAAAAACTTGGGGTGCGTTCGTTGGCCGAAGCGGTCTCCATCGCCGAGAAAAGCGGCCTCCTCGATCCCGACGCGAGACCGCTGTAGCGTTCATGAGCGCGCAGTTTCCCTTTTGGACAATATCCGACGTCCCGTGGAAGGCCTACAGTCATATGCACGGGCCGAAGATCCTCCACACGAGCGAAAGAGAGGCACGAGTTGGAAAGCCTGCGCCGCACGGTGGCGGTCGTTGAGGACGATGCAAGCATGCGAAGGAGCGTCCTGCGGCTGCTGAATGCCCACGGATTTCTGGCAGAGGCGTATACGTCGGCGGAATCGTTTCTCAGTCGCGATGTGCGAAACAACGCGGAATGCCTTGTTCTGGATGTTGATCTGGGCGGCATGTCCGGGATAGAGCTGCAACGTCGATTGGAAGAATCTGCGCTCCGGCCTTCCAGTGATCTTCATCACGGCTCTCGAAGACGACACTCTGAAAGTTGAGGCGACACGAGCAGGTTGCATCGCCTATCTACGGAAGCCGTTTCCCGGCCGCCTTCCTGATCGACGCCATCAACGACGCGCTCAAATCAAAAGGTCCATCTTCATCGAACTGACATCGCAAGGACGTCGCACTTGATGACTGAAATGCAAAGCCAGGGCACAAAGGTGGCGTCCACGGTCGCTCGCGCGGAAAAAATATCATGGAACTCAAAGGCCGTTTGGCTAAACATTTGAAATAATGTTATAATACGAGATTCCCCGGCCAATCACACGTTTCGGCTAAAGTAAACGCCGTATTCGCTATCTGATATTCCCACGTCGTGAACTGACCTCGCGTCCAAATACCTGCGCTCGAGGGCACGCGACAGATGATTGTGTCAACGACGTAGGGTTGCTTTCGCCTCTTGGATGTGCCGCGTTCGCGGATTCGCCAAGCCGATCGAAGAGCACCACACGGATTACTTCCTCACTTCAGCGCATCTTTCTCGTCTTCGCTAGACGATCAGCAGCACGCAACCGGTGCCAAGCAGCACCAGCGTCCGTACGAGATCCACGTTGAGCCAGGCGCTGCGCAATATCTCGAGCCCGATCCAGCGATAGACCGCCAGGGCAACGAGACTTGTAACCGCCAACATCGCAAGTGTGTGGACGCCGACCGCGGCGATCGCGATGGCAGCCGACCCATCCCCGCCGACTTCGCGCAGTGGTGACTCCGCGAGACAAAGTGGTATCAACGCAGGCAGGATCATCAGTCCGGCCCCATGGGCAGTCGCCATCAGGAATGACCAGAACGCCAGACCGGCAAGCCCCGTGCGCATGCCGATACGAACGCGACGCCCGTGTCCGACGAAATGATGCCAGCAGCAGCCCAGCCTACGAGGCCTGCGGCTCGACAGCCTGCCGCGCGCAACGCCATCCTGGGCCTGACGAAGAGTGCCGGCCGCCGACCAGGGCTCCTGGAGCCAGGCGCAGCGCTATCGATACGGCGTGTCCGATGGCGATGGCGCGCACGGCCTGAACCACGCCGGCAGAACGCTGCCGGCGAACGCCGCCGCCAGGACGCCCAGGGCAACAAGCTGATCGCATTGCGGTTTCGCCGCCACCAGCTTCAAGCTCCTGCAGGCGCAAGATCCGATCACCTCCACCGGAACCGCCGCCGCCGCCGCCGTTCCGTTGCTGGAGGAAACCGAGCAGCACCGCCGTTTCGCCGGCGGCCAGCCTGCTGGAAGAATTTTTTTTTTTTTTTTTTTTTTTTTTTTTTTTTTTTTTTTTTTTTTTTTTTTTTTTTTTTTTTTTTTTTTTTTTTTTTTTTTTTTTTTTTTTTTTTTTTTTTTTTTTTTTTTTTTTTTTTTTCCATTCAGTTTCCACCACCACCACCACCACCACCACCACCACCACCACCACCACCACCACCATTCCATTCCATTCCATTCCATTCCATTCCATTCCATTCCATTCCATTCCATTCCATTCCATTCCATTCCATTCCATTCCATTCCATTCCATTCCATTCCATTCCATTCCATTCCATTCCATTCCATTCCATTCCATTCCATTCCATTCCATTCCATTCCATTCCATTCCATTCCATTCCATTCCATTCCATTCCATTCCATTCCATTCCATTCCATTCCATTCCATTCCATTCCATTCCATTAAATTCCATTCCATTCCATTCCAATCATTCCATTCCATTCCATTCCATTCCATTCCATTCCATTCCATTCATTTTATTTTATTTATTATTATTATATATATATATATATATATATATATATTATTAATTCCATTCCATTCCATTCCATTCCATTCCATTCCATTCCATTCCATTCCATTCCATTCCATTCCATTCCATTCCATTCCATTCCATTCCATTCCATTCCATTCCATTCCATTCCATTCCATTCCATTCCATTCCATTCCATTCCATTCCATTCCATTCCATTCCATTCCATTCCATTCCATTCCATTCCATTCCATTCCATTCCATTCCATTCCATTCCATTCCATTCCATTCCATTCCATTCCATTCCATTCCATTCCATTCCATTCCATTCCATTCCATTCCATTCCATTCCATTCCATTCCATTCCATTCCATTCCATTCCATTCCATTCCATTCCATTCCATTCCATTCCATTCCATTCCATTCCATTCCATTCCATTCCATTCCATTCCATTCCATTCCATTCCATTCCATTCCATTCCATTCCATTCCATTCCATTCCATTCCATTCCATTCCATTCCATTCCATTCCATTCCATTCCATTCCATTCCATTCCATTCCATTCCATTCCATTCCATTCCATTCCATTCCATTCCATTCCATTCCATTCCATTCCATTCCATTCCATTCCATTCCATTCCATTCCATTCCATTCCATTCCATTCCATTCCATTCCATTCCATTCCATTCCATTCCATTCCATTCCATTCCATTCCATTCCATTCCATTCCATTTTTTTTTTTGATTCCATTCCATTCCATTCCATTCCATTGAAACCACCACCACCACCACCACCACCATCAAATGGAATTCCATTCCATTCCATTCCATTCCATTCAATTCCATTCCATTCCATTCCATTCCATTCCATTCAATCCATTCCATTCCATTCCATTCATTCCATTCCATTCCATTCCATTCCATTCCATTCCATTCCATTCCATTCCATTCCATTCCATTCAATTCCACCACCACCACCACCATCATTCGTCTCCATCAATTGGCATTCGTGCCGAGCAGGATTTCCGGGATCAGGCCGTTTTCGAACGTATCCGGCGTGCCCCACTCGCTGGTGATGAGTGTGTCGTGGCCCAGGTGCCACCAGACGTCATAGGAAAGCTGTTGCGGTCCGCGATCCATTTCCCACTGGCCGCGCACCTCGAATGTCTCGTGATCCATGAGGAACACGCCGCCCGGTCCCTTACCCTCGGCATTGCCAAGTGCTGCGACATAGATCCCTTCTGGTCCGCAGTGAACCGTATGCGGCCTGGAGTAACCGGCCCGCTCGGCGACTTCGCCGGGTTCGATGACCTTGACGATCGATGGCCTGCGGCCATCGGGCTTGGTGTCGATGATATGGATACGCGAGGATTTCAATCCCGGCACCACCAGATAGCGGCGCTCTGCATGCGGATGCGGCGCATTCGGGCAAAGGCAGGATGAACAGGCGTTCCAGCCGAAATGATGCAGCTCGTCACCGACATTAGGCATCGCAAGCGATGTGACGATCTGACTAAAGGAGGCTGATTGCGGATCGACATCGACGACCGCGAGTTCGTCGGGAACCGCTCGCGTCGGATCGAAGGCGACGACATAGGCAAGTGTCTCCGGCGCAGCCTTCATAGCCATTCGCGGTGACGGATAAAAACTTGGATCGGGTTTCCACGTTACCATGTGAAGTGCTCCTGGCTCGCGTTTGCTGAACAATGAACGATGTTCGCTAGATGCTTGCCGACAGCAGACTCATCGCTGCGGACGGGGCAGGATCCAAGGATGTTTCGACGGGATACGAGATTCGAAACCGCCCTCTGCGGCTGAGCGAGCTTTAGAGGTAATCCTCCCCACGTAATTGTCTCAGATAATGGCGGATTTTGGCAGTCCCTTTTTCGCCGCCCCCCTCCTCGCGGCTTCCATCGCTTCATGCAAGCGCCGACCATACGAATAGACGTCGCGAAATTCGGCAGTTCCGCTCGGCAAGCCCCGCTGCCGGCCCTTCGCGACGGAGCCGCTCATGTGCTCCGCCACGAACGTGCCCTGCTCAGCGCCATCGACACTAAAGGCCATATCACTCCCAAGCGCCGCATGGGATATTTCGAGGCATGGCGACTAGGCGCAGCTGGAACAGCAGATTGCTGATCGCGGCGGGGTCGCAAGTGCCACATCATGACAGAGGCGTCCCGCTGCGCAGTTTGCGGGTACCGCGCTCGTGGCACAAGATTGGGATATCAAGGCGGAAGGCTGTTTCCATGCACCGAATCCTTGCCGTTGCAGTTTTCGCGCTTGCAGCCGTGGTCAGTTACTCCGCGCACGCTGAGGTACTGATCGGCGTTTCAGCCGCGATGACCGGACGGCTCGCGTGGATCGGCGAACAGGGGCAGCGTGGCGCAGAGATGGCCGTGGCCGATATCAATGCGGCGGGCGGCGTTCTAGGCCAGCGGGTGCGGCTCATCGCGGTCGACGACTTCTGCGATCCAGAGCAAGCGGTGGCCGTCGCCGAAAAGCTCGTGGCTGACGGTGTGGTTCTCGTCGTCGGGCACTACTGCTCTGGAGCCTCGATCCCGGCATCAAAGGTGTATGAGGCGGCGGGAGTTCTGCAGATTTCACCGGGGTCGACCAATCCGCTGCTGACCGAGCTAGGCCGATGCCAACGTGTTCCGCGTCATTGGTCGCGACGATGCGCAGGGCGGCGTGGCCGGCAACTACCTGGCCGATCATTGGGGCAACAAGAAAATTGCGATCCTTCACGACGGCACCACCTATGGCAAGGGCCTAGCCGACGAGACCAGAAAGCAGTTGAACAAGCGGGGCGTGACCGAGGCGATCTACCAGGCGTACGCGTCCTGCGAAGAACGACTACTCGGCTGAAATCGCTGCACTAAAGGCTCGCGGGAGTCGCCGTGGTATATGTCGGTGGTTATCATGCTGAAGTTGCGCTGATGGTTCGCGGCTGCACACGACCAAGGCTACGCGGTTCAGTTCATCTCAGGCGATGCTCTGGCGACCGAGGAATTTGCGCTTAATCGCCGGTCCAGCCGCTGAGGGAACCCTCTTCACGTTCTCCGCGGACGCCACGCCGAACCCCCGAAGCGGCCCCGGTGGTGGAGCGGTTCCGTGCAGAAAACTTCGAACCCGCAGGCTATACGCTGCTGAGCTACGGCGCCGTTCAGGCCTGGGCGCAGGCGCTCAAGGAAGCCGGTTCGCTGGAGGTGCGCGAAGGTGATTGCTTCATTGCGCGGCCACTCGATTTGATACTGTACTTGGGCCGTATCGACTTTGACGACAAGGGTGACCTCACGGTTCAGAGCTGGGTATGGTATATCTGGAAGGGTGGCGAATACGTGCCATTGGAATAACGCGACGCTGATCACTGCCGATCGCGTGCTGAGTAAAAGAGCTGTGCGGGCCATGTTGACCACATCAGCCGGATCGATGGGTCGCCGCGATGTTTGAACGTCTCGGCATACGTGGCCGCTTGCTCTTCGCTTTCTTTGGTATCAGCACCTTCGCGGTGCTCGCAACCGCTGCAGCCGTGTATGCCTTCCTGCAAGTGGGCGAGGTCGTCGAGAGGATCACGGAGCGCCGGGTCCCCTCGGCGCTTGCATCGCTCGAGCTCTCCCGCCAAGCTGAGCGGGTCGCCGCCACTACGCCGGCCGTACTTGCGACGACTAGCACGGTTCAGCACAACGAGGTCTCGGCTGCGATCGGAGTGGAGATGTCGCGCCTCGAAGAGTTGCTCGCCGCGCTCAAAGGCACCGCGGCAAGCACGGCGGCGGTGGCTGAGATCGAAGCCGCAGTGATTGGCCTGACGGCGCAATCTCAACGCTCTCAACGATCTTGTCGCCGCTCGCCTCGCGTGTGGTTGCACGCAAAGAGGAACTGCTGGGCCGTTTGTCGGCTACGACAATCGCAAGCGAGCGTCTTGTGGCACCCGGCATCCTCGTGATGAACTCCAAGGTCCCCCAGTGGCGTGCTAACCGTGGCGGATGCCGCCGTACCACCCGAAGCACGCGCGGCGGCTACGACAGAGCTTGCGCAGGCAATTTCCGCCTACATCCCGCAACAAAAGGCCCAACGGGAGATTTCGGCGATCAACGAAGCGCTGCTCAAAACGGCGGTTGCGCCGACGCCCGGCGACCTAGGCGCTGATGTCGTTTCCGCTTGCGCCGCTCGGTCGAAGCGCTTGCGGCGGTGACATCGGAGATCGATGAGAAGCTGCGGGCGCGGTTCCGCCGGCGCGTTGACGAGTTCGAGGGGCTGATCGACGGGCCGGAAGAGCATTGCACAAGGCGCGTGAGGATGAGCTCGCATTGCTCGCAAACGGCGGGAAGCTTCTGGTCGAGAACGACTCAGCTCTCGCGGAATCTGACCGTTGCCGTGGATCAGCTTGGTGGCTGCGGCTAACCGTGACATCATCCGAGGCTGGTCGCGAAGCTGCGACCGTCCAGCGCTACGGTACCGGCGTTGTTCTTGGCTCAGCAGTGTCTGAGCCTCCTGAGTTCAGTTCTGATCGTCTGGTTGTATGTCGACCGCAATCTTCTTGCCCGACTTGTCGGGGCTGAGCCAAAGCATGCTTGCCATCGCTGGCGGCAATCTTCGGGCACCACTGCCTGCCACGGGCCGCGACGAGATCGGCCGCATGGCCAAGGCGCTTCTGTTGTTCCGTGACACTGCGGTCGAGGTCGAGGAAAAAAACCTGCGTGAGGTCGCCGAAGCGCGCCAGCGACTCGTCGATGCAATCGAGAGCATCTCCGAGGGCTTCGCCCTTTACGATGCTGAGGACCGGCTTGTTCTGTGCAACAGCCGCTATAGGGAAATCCTCTATCCCGGCATAGCCGATGCCGTCGTGCCGGGTGCGCAATTTGAGACGATTGTCCGTAAGGCGGTGAAACAGGGCCTCGTCGAGGATGCGAAAGGCACGGGAGGAGGAATGGCTCGCCGCGCGCCTTGAGGCACACCGCAACCCTAAGCAGACGCTGGTTCAACATCGCAGCCATGACCAGCTGGGTTCAGGTAAATGAGCGGCGCATTACCGGCGGCGGCACGGTCGCGGTCTACACCGATATCAGCAAGCTCAAGAGGCATGAAACGGAGCTCGAAATCGCCCGCGACGCGGCCATGGCGGCGACACAGGCCAAAAGCAAGTTCCTTGCCAGCATGAGCCACGAGTTGCGCACGCCACTGAACGCCATCCTGGGCATTACCGAGATGCTGCAGGAAGATGCGAGCGAAGCCGGCCAGGGCGAACTCGATCGAACCGCTTCAGTCGGGTCTCGGGCGCCGGCAAGCATCTGCTCAAGCTTATTAATGAGGTCCTCGATCTGTCAAAGATCGAGGCCGGCCGCCTGGAATTGCATATCGAGGAGTTCGATATCGCAGGAATGGTGAAAGATGCCGCCACAACCGCGCAGCCCCTTGCGCAGCAAAAACCGCAACCGGATCATCATCCACTGCCCGGATGACATTGGCAGCATGCGCGCCGATCAGCTTCGGGTGCGACAGATCCTCCTCAACCTGTTGAGTAACGCCTGCAAGTTCACGGAGAACGGTCAAGTGACGATTGGGGCGGCCTGCGCGAATGCATGATGGGGGCGAGTGGCGTCATATGTTCACCGTCGCCGATACTGGCATCGGTATGACGCCGCAGCAGATGAAGAACCTGTTCCAGGAGTTTAGTCAGGCCGACAGTTCCACCACCCGCAAGTACGGCGGCACCGGGCTAGGGCTTGCCATCAGCCAACGCCTGTGCCGCGCGATGGACGGCCAGATCACTGTGGACAGCACCCCCGGCGCCGGTACCAAGTTCACGGTGTGGCTGCCGTCGGCAATCGATGTCGGCCCTCACGCGCTGGAAGAGCAGCCGGCCCCTGGCACCGGGGTCGCCGCTGATGATCGCGTACGCCGCAGTCTCGAACGTCGTCCTCGTCGTTGATGACGATGAGGCCGCGCGGGACCAGATGCGCCGGTTTCTCGCCCGCGAGGGTTGCGATGTCGATAACGGCCAAGGACGGCGCCGAAGGCCTTAATCTGGCCCGGCAGGTGAAGCCAGCGCTCATCACCCTTGACGTGCTCATGCCGGGTTGCGACGGCTGGAGCGTCCTGCAGGAACTTAAGGCGGATCCGGAGCTGGCGAGTATCCCCGTGGTGATGCTCACCATGGCCGATAAGAGGAATCGGGGCTATGCGCTCGGTGCCGCCGATTACATGATGAAGCCGATCGACCGCGACGCGCTCCGGAAACTGATCGCCAAATTCTGGTCGGGCGCGCCTAGGCCCGGCGCTTCGTGTTCTGATCGTCGAAGATGATGAGAACACGCGCCAGCAATGGCGTCGCATATTGAGTACCGAGGGTTGTGATCGTGGACGAGGCCGAGAATGGCCGGGTCGCGCTGGAACGGCTCATCCGCGCGCTCTCCGGACCTGATCATTCTCGACCTCATCATGCCGGAAATGGACGGCTTCGAGTTCCTTATCGAACTGCGACAAGCAGCCTGCCTTCAAGGCCGATGCCGGTCGTGGTTGTGACGGCGGCGACCCTTGGCAAGGAAGACCACCGGCGTCTGAACGGTGGCGTCGAGCGCGTGCTCGCCAAGACCGCCTTCAGCCGCGACGACCTTCATGGAGGAATTGCGCAAGATGGTTGCTCGATACAGCCTTGTCAAGCATAAGCTCACCTGAACAAGGATCGCCGTGATGGTTAGGATCCTCTATGTCGAGGACAATGAGGACAACATCTACATGCTGTCCGCGCGGCTAAGACGCAAAGGCTACGAGGTCAGTCGTCGCCACCGATGGCGATCAGGGCGTGGCGCGGGCACGATCGGACGCCCCGGCGCTCATCCTGATGGACTTAAGCCTTCCCGTCCTCGACGGCTGGGAGGCGACGAAGACGTCTCAAGGCATTGGCTGAGACGCGACGGTATTCCCGTGATCGCACTCTCGTCGCACGCGATGGCTGGCGACCGCGAAGCAGCACTGGCAGCCGGGTGCGATGACTTCGATACCAAGCCCGTCGACTTCGCGCGCCTGCTTGGAAAGATCAAGGCCCTGCTCCCAAAGGAGTCGATGCCATGACCGAGGTTGGGCCCGCTCCTGCTCGTCGTCGATGATAACGAGGACAATCGTTTCACGTCTGACCGAGCGCTTGAAGCGGGAAGGCTACCGGGACGTGGCATGCGCCAGCAATGGACGGGAGGCGCTCGAAATGCTGGCAACGAGACCGTTCGACCTCGTGCTGCTCGACATTACGATGCCGGAAATGGACGGCTACCAGGTGCTCGAGCACCTGAAAGCCGACACAACGCTGCGCAACATTCCGGTTGTCATGATATCGGCGGTCGATGAGATCGACAATGTGGCGCGCTGCATCAGCCTCGGTGCCGAGGACTATCTGGCAAAACCGTTCAACGCGGTTCTGCTGCGTGCCCGCGTGGCCGCGTGCCTGGAAAAGAAGAGGCTGCGCGACCAAGAGGCGGTCTATACGCAGCAAATCGAAAACGAAAAGCGCCGAGCCGACGAGCTTCTGTACGCCATCCTGCCCGCCGGCGCGGTGCGTGAGCTCAAAGCGACCAATGAGGTCCGGCCCCGCCGCTACAACGAAGTCGCGGTGCTATTTTGTGATGTCGTTGGCTTCACAGCCTATTGCGATGAGAACCCGCCAGAGAAAGTGGTGGAGGATCTTCAGGCGCTGATCGGCGAATACGAACGAATCGTCCGTCAGCATGGGATGGAGAAGATCAAGACTATCGGCGACGCCTTTATGGCTACGGCCGGCCTGTTTGATCCGCATGCCAGATCCGGTTTTTGCCAGCTTGCAATGCGGACTCGACATGGTGACGCGCATCACGCCGCATCGAGCCCAAATGGGAGGTGCGATGTCGGCGTTCAATTCGGTCCGGTTGTGGCCGGAATCATCGGGCACCGGCAGTACGTGTTCGACCTGTGGGGCGACACGGTGAATATGGCCTCCCGGATCGCAGCCCATGCCAGCCCTGGAACTGTAGCGACCAGCGGGGCCACGTGGCATCGCATTCGCGAGCGGGGTCGCGGGCGCTCACTGGGCTTCGTAGAAATCAAGGGCAAGGGTCGGATTGAACTGATCGAATGCCAGGAACTTCGTTGAGGGGACCCGTACAACCCTTCGCCATGCCGGTCGTCTTGCCAGGCTGAGACGTTCCTGAGCAACGGCAAAGGCATGCTGCTTTCGCGGCAGATATAAAACCGCTGAAGGTCCGGATTGGGCCCCGGAAGCGAAGATTAGTGCCGTTTTGCGTAGCTGGTGACTGTGACCCAAAACCGAGGCGCAACGTGGGATCCACGGTCGCTCACGATCGGAAAAACAGACGAATTGCGAGTCCACTAAGCCTTTGATATCATGTGATAATCAAGATTCAAAGCCAGTTCTCGCTAAATCATCTTTAATCCTTGTGTTTCTGGGTGGTTCGGGTCGCGTTTGACGCGATATGTTTGTCGTCCGTGACGTCGGTTCGATCACTCGTCGGGTTAGTCACCATATGTCCCCGGCGCCGGGCGCGTCTCACCTCGGCCGGCGGATGGCCCGCACTTTGCCGCTGCTTCCGCCGCCGCAGAAGAGCTGATCGCCGCCATCGGATTCGAGACCGGAGACGGCCACACCGGCCGGCATAGCGAGGACTTCCAGGACCTCTCCCGTTTCAGGGTCGATTTGCCTGACCTCGCTCTCGTCACCTTCCCAGGTGGCGTGCCAGAGTTCGCCGTCGACCCAGGTGACCCCCGTGACGAAGCGGCTGGACTCGATGGTGCGGAGAATCGCTCCTGTCTCGGGATCAATCTGATGGATCTTGCGGTCCCGGTATTGCCCCACCCAGAGCGTGCCCTCGGCCCAGGCAAGGCCAGAGTCGCCGCCGCCGGGCGACGGGATCGTGGCGAGCACGCGGCCGGTCTTCGGGTCGATCTTCTGGATGCGGTCCTCGGCAATCTGAAACAGGTGCTCGCCGTCGAAGGCGGTCCCTGCATGCGCGGCAACATCAACAGAGCGCACCGTCTCTCCGCTCGCGGGGTCGAGGGCGTTCAGTTTGTCTCCGGACGCAAACCAGACGTGCCGGCCGTCGAAGGTGACGCCGTGCACCTGCTCGGCACCGGGAAAAGGTCCATATTCACGGAGAATTTCGGCTGCGGATCTTTTCATGATTCCACCCTGTCGTTTCAGGTTTTCAACTCAGCTCAGGCCCTGATCTTAATCACCCGGCAGCGCACCGGGGAGTAACAAGATTGTCGGGAATCCCGGTACAGGCGGGGTCATCCAGCGACGCGCCCGCCCGCGACCATAAGACTGCACCTTGCCTGCTGCGGCAAGCTGCTCGAGCGCCCGCTGTACCGTGCGCGGGCTGGCTGCGAGCGCAATCGCAAGTGCTGAGCTCGACCATGACTCGCCGTCGGCGAGAAAGGCGAGCACCGCCGGATGCTGCTCTTCGACGGGCGGCACCAGCACAGCGATCTCGCAAGCTCGGCGCGGCGCCAACGCAAAGCCTCGCTTCGTCGCCTTCACATCTGCAAGCGTCCGGATTTCCGCGCGCAGCCGCCCGATCTCGACCCGCAGTCGCGCGCGATGGGATTCATCGGCATGTTTTCCCCGGAATGCGCGTGCGATGAGCGTGCCCCTCGGCACGTCTCCAGGCCAGGCTTCGCCCAGCGCACGGGCAAGCGCGAACAATACCGGGCGCGTCGCGAGCGGGACGGCCAGCCGCTCGTCCCGCACGATATTCCGGCACGCGTCCACAACAAGCGCACCGGACGCCGGGAGCGCTTCGATCTCCTCGAGCAGGAGGGGGCGTTCCTCACCACGCGCAATCAGGCGCGCTGCGGGCGTTATCAGGAGGAGGGATGCTCGTTCTACCTCCGCCATGAGCGCAGGGATGTCTGCCTCGCTCGCGGCGTGCCTTGCCCGCGTGAGAGCCTCGCGCGCCGCTTTCGTCTGGAGACGCCGAATGGCGATCCCCGCAACCACCAACTCATGGGCGGCCCTCGACGCGGGCGGGAGTGGTGCTGCGTCGAGCGTAGCCAGCATACGCTCAGCCTCGTCAAGGCGGCCGATCAGCAGCAGGCGCCGGACCTCCACATTCCGTGCATGGGCGGCATTGATGCGGTCGCCGTGGGCTTCGAGGGTCGCCCGCGCTGCATCGAGCGCCTTCGCAGGCCAGGTGAGATCGCGCGAGACGAGTGCGATCTCGGCCTCGGCGACGACACACCTTGCGCGCGCCACCGCCTCCTTGCGGCCGAACGCGCGCGCCGCACTCTTGAGGAGAGCCGTGGCACGGACGAGATCGCCGAGCTGTGCCATCGCAATACCCCTGAGCGCAAGCGCTGGCGCGTCGTCGCGCAGGGCGACCCGCTTCAACGCGCCGAGGGGATCGCCTGCGGCAAGGGCGCGTGCCGCGGCAGTGATCAGCGAGTCCATCGGAATCCCGTCACACTTGTAACTCCCACCATTCGATATCCGGCCCTAGTCTATTCACGACCAGCAAGCAACACGCCGCACCGAAAATGAGACGGCGACAGACAGCCATTGGAGAAGAACGATGACGGCACATGTAACCGGAACACGCGAAGAGTGGTTGTCGGCACGGCTCGACCTGCTCAAGGATGAAAAGGAGCTGACACGGCGCAGCGACGCATTGGCGTTGCGGCGTCAGGAATTGCCCTGGGTTCGGATCGACAAGGAATACCGGTTCGAGACCGAAGAAGGGAGCGCCAAGCTGGTGGATCTTTTCAGGGGCCGCTCGCAGCTTCTCGTCTATCACTTCATGTTCGGCCCCGACTATGCAGCCGGCTGCCCGTCCTGCTCTTCGATCGCCGATGGATTCAACGGCATTGTCGTCCATCTCGAGAGCCACGATGTCGCCTTCTCGGCGGTCTCACGCGCACCGCTCGCAAAGCTGCAGGGATTCAAGCGGCGGATGGGCTGGACCTTTCCCTGGGCGTCGTCGAACGGTGGCGACTTCAACCGTGACTTCGGCGTCTGGTTCACGGAAGAGCAGCAGCGCGAGGGCAGCATAGAATACAATTTCCATCGCGAGCCGCCAGCACCTGAGCCGCTCGCAGGAAAAACCGTTCAGGAATGGCAGGTGCGTGGCAGCGAGGGGCCGGTCGCGCAGATCGCAGCCATGACCGGAACCGACGTTGCCACATATACGCGCGACAGGCCGGGCCTCAGTGCCTTCGTGCTCGACGATGGCATCGTCTACCATACCTATTCCAGCTATGCGCGCGGTCTGGACGGCCTGTGGGGTATGTACCAATGGCTCGACCGTGCTCCTATGGGGCGCAACGAGCACGACGTCTGGTGGCGCCACCACGACAAGTACGACAAGCAATTTCGCCGGGGAGGTCACACCGATGATTGCTGCTCGGCGTGAAACTTTGGGCTCCTCCGGCGAAAGCGGCCACCTGGCGGCTCTCGGTGCCGCCGATTGTCTATCCCTCGCGGCGGCCCCGACCTTCGCGGTCATGGCGCTGTTGACGTCGGTTTCTGGCGGTACGGACATGATCTGCTTTGCCGGGTCTCATACGTCACCGCTGACCGGAATGGTCCCGATGTACTTGCTGATGAGCGCGTTTCATTTGGCGCCCTGGCTGAAGCTGATCTCCAGCCGGCGAAGCGGAACCTGTCGTCCCGATCCGGCTTTCGCCCCGCAAAGCACCAACAAACAGGAGAATAACGATGCAGAATCAAGTCGTCTCGCACGAGGAATGGCTGAAGGTGCGCCTTGACCTGCTCACTGCCGAGAAGGAATTCACGCGCCGGCGTGATGCGCTGACGCGCCGCCGCATGGCGTTGCCCTGGGAGCGCGTGGAGAAGTCCTATCAGTTCGAGGGGCCGGACGGCGCCCTCTCGTTCGCCGATCTCTTCGATGGGCGTTCTCAACTGATCGTCTATCACTTCATGCTCGGCCCTGACTGGGAGGATGCGTGCAAGTCATGCTCCTTCTGGGCAGACAATTTCAATGGCATCCCGATGCATCTCAATCATCGCGACGTGACATTCACGTCGGTCCCGCGTGCTCCACTGGCCAAGATTGAAGCCTACAAGAAGCGCATGGGCTGGAGTTTCCCATGGGTGTCGTCCCACGGCAGCGATTTCAATTTCGACTATCATGTTTCGTTCACCCCGGAAGAGGTCGCCAAGGGCGAGGCGTACTACAACTACCAACCGGGCCGCGCGATAACTGGCTCAGAAGAGGAAGGGATCAGCGTCTTCTATAAGGACGAGCGAGGCCAGGTGTTCCACACCTATTCCTGCTATGAGCGGGGCATCGACATGGTCAATGGCGCCTACCAGTACCTCGACCTCGTGCCGAAAGGCCGTGGTGAGGACGGTTTAAACTACCCGATGGAGTGGCTACGCCGGCACGATCAGTATTGATCCGACGCAAAAGATGCGGCGCCCGGTGGCATAAGCAGCAATCATCTGGCGCTGCCATCGCAAGCGGTGGCCGGTGCCCTTGTTGCGGGTGAGCGTTTGCCTACATGCTGTCTCACGCCAAGCGGGACATCCCCCGTCCATTCTGCGCCTCAAACGGGGCAGGCAATAGCAACCAACCACAGGAGAGACCAATGCAAGAGGCCCTTGTCGTTCGTCGCGAGACGCATATCCCGGCGCCGCCCTCGGCGGTGTTTGCCCTGTTGACAGATCCAGAGAAAATCCTGCGCTGGATGGGTACCGAGGCGGAGATCGAGCCGCAGCCTGGGGGGATCTATCTGGTCAACGTCACCGGCGCTCGCTTCGCCCGCGGCTCCTTTCGCGAGGTGGTGCCGGTGCACCGTTTGGCCTACAGCTTCGGCTGGGACGGCAGCGAAATCGTGCCGCCGGGGTCGAGCCTGGTCGAGATCGACCTGATCGAGCAGCCGGACGGGACGCTGCTGCGCCTGACCCACACTGGCCTGCCCAACGCCGAACAATGCGCCGGCCACGCGGAAGGCTGGGCTCACTACCTCGGCCGGCTGGTCGAGGTGGCAGCCGGACGCGACCCGGGCCCGGATCCGATGCATGGCAGATATGACTGAATTCAGCTCCCGAAACGCCCGCCTTGAGGCGATTACCAGGCAACGGTCAGCCGTCCGGAGCTTCGTCCGAGGGGTCGCCTCTCCTCGATGACGTCTTGTCGCGGAATGTCCTCCGACAAGGGCAGGCGGACATGGCGTCGCCACGGCGTGGATGACAGCCTCCGGCCCCCGTGGCATGATCGCGGCATGGATCTGCCCGCCCCCCTCACCTGGCTGGTCGACGAGGCTGGCGCCTCATCCGACCCCGAATTGTTCCTGGCCGAGCTCGGCGGCCGGTTGCTGGCCGACGGCCTGCCGCTGGCCGGCGCAGCCCTGACGCTTGCCGTGCCGCATCCGATCATCGCCCGCCGCACCTGGTTATGGCGGGCCGAAACCGGGGTAGTGATCGAGGCGCTCGGCTTTGCCGGCGGTCCGCCCGGTCAGGCCGGACACGGCTGGCTTGCCGGACTTGGCCCCGTGCTGGAGGAGACGGTTGGCCCGGCTCCGGACAGCCCGGTGCTGGGCTGGGCCGGGTGCCGACCATTCGATCCCGCCGAGGCCTACCGGCTGCGACAGGCCTCGCGCTTTGCCGCCGCACCCCTGGCGGCGTTGGCCGCACGGGCGGCGCTGGCAACGCTGCTCGAGGCTTATCTCGGCCGACGCAGCGCCGCGCAGGTGCAGGCCGGCGCGCTCTGCCGGGGTGCCGGCGAGACCATCCGCGCCGCATTGCTCTGCGCCGATCTGCGCGATTTCACAGCGCTGTCCGAAGCGACAGAGCCCTCCGTCATGATCACCGCCCTCGACGCCTGGTTCGACCGCGTCACGGGGGCGGTACATGCTTTCGGGGGCGAAGTGCTGAAGTTCATCGGCGACGGCGTGCTGGCGATCTTCCCGACCGCCGGCGCGCCGGGCGAGGCTTGCGAGGCGGCGCTGCGCGCGGTCGCCGCCGCCCGCGCCGGCATGGCTCATCTCGATGCGACGCGGCAGGCGCAGGGCCTGCCATCGCTGCCCTTCGGCATGGCACTGCATTTCGGAGAGATGCTATGGGGCAATATCGGCGCGGCCGACCGGCTGGACTTTACCGCCATCGGCCCCGCGGTCAACCTGGTCAGCCGGCTCGAAGGGCTCTGCAAGCCCCTTGGTCACAGCGTGCTCATCTCGGGCGCTGTCGCCAAGGAGACGGCAACGGCCTTGATCCCCTTGGGCGAACACGCATTGCGCGGCATCGCTGATCCCTGCGCGGTCTTCACCCTGCCGGAGGATTGAAAACCGCTCAATCCTCGGTCACGGCCCAATTGTCATTCGGATTGAACCGCTCGATGCCAGACGCGAGCTTATCCGTGCCTTCTCCGAGATCCGCCTGATAGACGATGTCGTTGCGGTTGACCACGAAGGTGTGGATGCCGGTTTCACCGTATGTCACCGGCCAGGCGACGAGGCCGAAACCGGCGATCATGTTTCCGTTGATGGTATAGTCATAGGCGCCGCCGGCGATGTTGGCGCTCTGCCGCTTGAGTATCTTGAAGTAGCCGTAATAGCCCCTGTCCTCCGTTGCCTTCTGAAGTTCCGACTGATCGTCAATGCTCGCCATACGAAGCCTGCCTGCGCCCGCTGACACAGGCGCCGAGGCAAAAAAGCCTTCACCGCAACGCGGATGAAGGTTACAGCAGTCCATCGCTGACGATCATGCACTGGACTTGAGCCTATGACCGATACTGTTACCGAACGCTTCCTTCGATATGTCGTTATTGACACGCAATCGGATCTGACGTCGTCGACGCAGCCTTCCACCGACAAGCAGAAAAACCTCGGCCGTGTGCTGGTCGAGGAACTGCTGGCAATCGGGCTTTCGGATGCGCATCTCGACGAACACGGCTATGTCTATGCGACCATTCCGTCCAATGTGGACAAGCCAGTGCCGGTGATCTGCTTCTGTTCGCATATGGATACGGCACCGGACTTCACCGGAACGAATGTCAAGCCGCAAATCGTGCGGAACTACAGCGGCGGCGACATTCGGCTTTCAGGCGATCCGCAGCAGATCATTCGCGTCGGCGACAATCCGGCGCTGAACGACCAGATCGGCAACGACATCATCACCACCGACGGTACGACGCTGCTCGGGGCCGACGACAAGGCCGGCATTGCCGAGATCATGACGGCAGCGCAAATCCTGGTCGACAATCCGGATATCAGGCACGGGACGATCAAGATCCTCTTCACGCCGGACGAGGAAATCGGCCGTGGCGTCGACAAGGTCGACCTTGAAAAGCTCGGCGCCCGGTTTGCCTACACCATGGATGGCGAGACGGCAGGGCATATCGAAGACGAGACCTTCTCCGCCGATGGCGTCGAGATCACTATTCAAGGTGTGGCCATCCATCCTGGATTCGCCAAGGGAAAGATGGAGAACGCCATCAAGATCGCCGGCGCGATCATCAGCCGGCTGCCGAAGAACGTGGCACCAGAGACGACCGAAGGCAGAGAGGGATTCGTTCACCCGACGGGCGTCACAGGCTCGATGGAAAAGGCAGCCCTCAACCTTCATTGTTCGTGACTTCAATGACGATGGCCTCGCAGCCAAGGAAGCCATGCTGGAGAGCATCATAAACGAAGTCATGGCGGACTATCCCGGCTCCTCCTACGGCTTCAAAGTCAAGCCGCAATATCGCAACATGAAGGCCATCCTCGACCGCCATCCGGAAATTATCGAGAACGCCGTCGAGGCAATCCGGCGCGCCGGAATGGAGCCGGTGCGCGGCAGCATCCGCGGCGGGACCGATGGTTCGCGGCTTTCGTTCATGAACCTGCCCTGCCCCAATATCTTTGCAGGCGGCCACGCCTTCCACTCGCCGCTCGAATGGGTCAGCCGACAAGATATGGAGAAAGCGGTCAAGACGATCGTCGAACTGGCGAAAATCTGGGAAGAGCGCGCTTAAGCGCGCGCGCTTATTGCTCTCTGCTCAACTGCGCAGGCCAGGCGCCTCATGACCGGTGCGCGCCACGTATTCCGTGTAGCCGCCGCTATACTGATGAATACCGTCGGGGGTGAGTTCCAGCACCCGATTGGACGAAGCGCCCAGGAAGCGCCGGTCGTGCGAAACGAACAGCATCGTGCCTTCGTACTCGGACAACGCCTTGATGAGCATTTCCTTGGTGTCCAGATCCAGGTGGTTTGTCGGCTCGTCCAGCACAAGGAGGTTCGGCGGATCGAAGAGCATCATTGCCATGACGAGCCGCGCCTTCTCGCCGCCCGAGAGCACCCGGCATTTCTTCTCGACGTCGTCGCCGGAAAATCCGAAGCAGCCCGCCAGCGCGCGCAATGAGCCCTGCCCCGCTTGCGGGAACTTATCTTCCAGCGACTGAAGTACGGTGCGGTCGCCGTCCAAGAGATCCATGGCGTGCTGCGCGAAATATCCCATCTTGACGCTGGCACCGAGAGCGACGTTGCCTTCATCCGGCTCCGCCGAACCCGCAACAAGCTTCAGAAGCGTAGACTTTCCGGCGCCATTGATGCCCATGATGCACCAGCGCTCGCGCCGCCGCACCATGAAATCCAGCCCCTCGTAGATGGTTCGGCTGCCGTATTTCTTGTGCACGTTCTTCAGGCTGATGACATCTTCACCCGAGCGCGGTGCCGGCAGAAACTCGAATGAGACGACCTGGCGGCGCTTGGGCGGTTCCACCCGGTCGATCTTCTCCAGCTTCTTCACACGGCTCTGTACCTGCGAAGCATGCGAGGCGCGGGCCTTGAAGCGCTCGATGAACTTGATTTCCTTGGCGAGCATCGCCTGCTGGCGCTCGAACTGTGCCTGCTGCTGCTTCTCGTTCTGGGCGCGCTGCTGCTCGTAAAAGGCATAGTCGCCGGAATAGCTGTTCAAGTTGCCGCCATCGATCTCGACAATCTTGGTGACGATGCGATTCATGAACTCGCGGTCGTGCGAGGTCATCAGCAGCGCGCCGTCATAACCTTTCAGGAACTCCTCCAGCCAGATAAGGCTTTCCAGATCCAGATGGTTGCTCGGCTCATCAAGCAGCATAACGTCAGGACGCATCAGGAGAATTCGGGCAAGGGCTACACGCATCTTCCAGCCGCCGGACAGTGCGCCCACGTCGCCGTCCATCATTTCCTGGCTGAAGCTGAGACCGGCCAGAACTTCGCGCGCGCGTCCTTCCAGGGCATAGCCGTCCAGCTCCTCATAGCGCGCCTGGACCTCGCCGTAGCGATCGATGATCCTGTCCATGTCGTCGGCCTGCTCGGGGTCCGACATGGCAGCCTCGAGCTCTCGCAATTCGGCAGCAACGATGCTCACGGGGCCGGCGCCGTCCATCACCTCGGATACGGCGCTGCGGCCCTCCATCTCGCCGACATCCTGATTGAAATAGCCGATGGTGACGCCCTTATCGACGGATACCTGCCCCTCGTCGGGGTGCTCCGCCTGTGTGATCATCCGGAAAAGGGTCGTCTTGCCGGCACCGTTCGGACCGACGAGGCCGACCTTGTCGCCTCTGTTGAGCGCTGCGGTCGCCTCGATGAAGAGGATGCGGTGGCTGTTCTGCTTGCTGATGTTTTCGATACGAATCATATGCGATAAGGACCCAGAAAAGTTTTTCGGAGGCCTTATGCCACGGGGCGGCGAGGCTGTCGCAGGTTTTTCCGCATTAAGATCTGTTTCGGGGGTCGCGGCTGATGCCGGATGACATCGCGCCCTATCGACGCAAAAAACCCGGCGCCACGACGCCGGGTTTTTCAAACATCTCATTTCGTCGCACTATTCGCGGCGCATCAGGCGCATGACGAGCGACACGACGAACAGCACCAGGAATATGAAGAAAAGAACCTGTGCTATGGAAGCCGAAGCGCCTGCGATCCCGCCAAATCCGAGGACGCCGGCGATCAGGGCTACGACGAGAAATACCAAAGCGTAGTACAGCATGGTGAACTCCTCTTTCGATTCTGATCTATCAACGGCTACCCTTGGCAATTGGTTCCAGAACGCCTGGTTTCAGGGCATCAGCCGAACTGGAGGATGCCCTGATGCGTGCGGTCGCCTTCGTCGGGGGCGGGTGGCTCTGCTGCTTCGAGATAGAACTTCACGGGCGCAGTCAGCACGAACCAGATGCATGCGCCAGCCATGAACGCCGATCCGATGGGATCATCAATGCGCGTCACGAATGGCAGTCCGGCCGAGGCGAAGAGAACGGTCATCCGCAAAGACCATTCCGCCTCACGCTTGTTGATCGCTCGGGCTCGGAGAGATTTGTAACGCCGGGCATCATAGCCGCTCCTTCCCACCCTTGCGGAGGAAGCCAGCTTCCAGATGGACGGCAGAGCCAGCATGAACAATGCCGCAAGGCTGAGGACAAGAGGCTGTCCAGAGAGATTGTACCGGCTTGCGATTGCCAGGAACGAAAGCGCCGCGAGGTTCCACACCGGCTCCAAACGCTCCGGATGCTGCGCCGTGTAGACATGCCAAACCCGCAGCGTACGCGCCGCGCCGGAAAGCAGCGGCTCGTCGATATAACGATTGATCCAATCCATACTGAAACGCCGGTCCCTGTCGTATCGAGATGATCGGCAACACCATGCAATCTGGTCATCATGATGGCGGGACGGCGATCATGCCGTCAATTTTGACCTGAGGCCATCGACGATTTCCTGCATCCGGTCTGCCGGGGCATGGCCGATCAACATGAAGGCATGGCTCCGGCTGGACCAGTAGATGATGTTCATGCCCTCGCGGCCTTCGATGTCCGGCGCCTTTTCACCCTTGTCCGAGCCGATGATGCAGAGCGCCATCGGGCCGGTCTCGGGATCAAGGTAGGCAATCTGGGCAAGCGGTCTTTCGTCATATTCCAGGAGCAGCACGCGCTTAAAGTCTACCCCTGGCAACGCAACCATCCTGGGGGAAAGTGCAAGCCCGAGCTTTCGGTCGATCTGGGCAAGCTGAACGCTCTGCACATCGGCAGGCGGAACGGGACCTGCCAGCGTGTCCGACGTGTAGAGCGAGATATATTCGGCGACGACAGCGCGCCATTCGGCGCCCTCGTCCTTCGAAAGGCTGTGGCTGATGCCGAGGTAGGCGCGGTCTGCAATGACACCCACGACCACCGAAGCGGCAAGCGCGCCGAGAAAGCCGCGGCGGCTCGCAAAGCTTGAGCCCCTACTTTCCCGCTGTGTGGGGATTGCGGCAAGCATCGTTTCGAGGCTCGCCCGCGGCGCGGCAGCGAGAAGCGGGGTGAAGGCCTCCTTGAACGGCAGGTTGCTGTGGGACAGGAATTCCAACCTGGCGGCTACGCGTTCGTCGGCATTGGCGAGCGCTTCGATGCGCGCAGCATCCTGCGACGGCAGTTCGCCGTCGATGAAGGCCGTCAGTTCTTCGTCAGAGGGTATGTTGATATCGTTGCTCATTGCCGTCCCTCGTCCGAAATGGCTCCGCAAAGGGTCGCGCGTGCTGCCGCCAGCCGGCTCATCACGGTTCCGATCGGTATGGCCAATACATCCGCCACCTCGCGATAGGAGAGCCCTTCCACGTAGGCGAGGAAGACGGCACTGCGCTGTGCTTCCGGCAGCGCGTCCACCTGCAGCAGCACCTGATTTGCCATGACATGCATTTCGGTGTCGCGGGCTCCGTCGAAGACCAGTGCTTCCTCCGGATCAGCCAAGCCCTTGCCCTGGCGGACCTTGCGGGAGCGGACCTCGTTCAGCCAGATCGAATGCAGGATCGAAAACAGCCAGCGATCGAGCCGCGTCCCCTGTTCGAATTGCCCGCCGCGTTCCAGCGCCCGGACACAGGTCTGCTGGACGAGGTCATCGGCCACATCGCGCTGCCGCGAGAGCACGAGACCATAACGCCAGAGCCTGGCAAGGTTCTCTGTCAGGCCTTTCCTGATGTCCGCTTCGCTCGCGATGGCCGCCTCCGCCCCAGTTCGTCTTCCGGGGATCGCCAGCCGAAGCGGCAATCCCGTTTCCAGGCGACTATAGGCAGGAAATGTGGCGCGCGCGACCGGCATTCGACTATCCCTCCTTGCCGCCACGCGCCGCCTCTTTTCAGATCTTCGATGGATCGAGGATTACGGCGTTGAGGTCCTGGTATTCCTCGCAACCCGTGCCGCAGATCGCCTTGATCATGTTCAACTGCTCCTTGGCCAGATCGATGCGGCCTTTGACGACGTAGGCTTCGCCGAGATATTCACGAACCTTCGCATATTGGGGATCGAGCTTGACCGACTGAAGGTAATAGGAGATGCCTTCGTCCGTGCGACCGAGCTTACGGGTGGCGTAGCCGCGATAATTCAGCACTTCCGCATTGTTCTGGTCCTTGACGGTATCGAGTATCGCCAGCGCTTCTTCGTAGCGGCCGGCCTTTGCCAGCGAATAGGCATAGTCGGTGCGGTTGTCATCCGTCACATTGGCGCTCTGCTGCTTCACGCATTGCTTCGACCTCTTGTCATAGATCTGACCCTTTTTGCAGGTGGGCGTGTTCGCGCCGCCGCCGCCACCGCCGCCGACTGCGAAGACGGGAGTGGAAAGCATGGAGGCGGCGATGCAGCCGCCGAGGACGAGAGAAGCGATACGGACAATCGTGGTCGTCATGGGATATCTCCGGGAAAATGACCTTGCCGCGAAAGAACACGCCTGCCCGGCATTTTATTCGGACGGCGCAAGGCATTTTTCCATCACCTTTTCGTGACGAAACCGGTACGAATAAATCGCCGTCAGAGGTGTTCTCCGCTTTACCGCCGGGGGCAAAAGGAGAATGCCGTGAACGATACGGTCACATTTCTGAGCCTTGCCATTGCCGTGCCCGAACACATCATCACGCAGGCAGAAGCAGCCGAGGCATCGGCCCGCCTCTTTGCCGGCCGCTTCCAGGACTTTCGGCATCTTGCGAGCGTCTTCGACAATGCGGGCATTACCAAGCGACATGCGGCGCGACCGCTCTCATGGTTCGACGAGCCGCATGGCTGGCAGGACCGGATGGACGCTTATGCCGAGGTCGCAAGCAACCTCTTCATCGAAGCGGCGACCAAGGCACTGCGGCAGGCCGATCTGCAGGCAAGCGACATCGATTGCGTCGTCACCGTCTCCTCCACCGGGTTTACGACGCCGAGCCTCGATGCGCAGCTTGCCGGAAAGATGGGGTTCCGGGCGGATATCGAGCGCGTTCCCGTATTCGGGCTTGGCTGTGCTGCCGGCGTCTCGGGCGTCGGCATCGCGTCGCGTCTGGCGAAGGGCAAACCGGGCAAGACCGTGCTCTTCGTGACGATCGAACTCTGCACCCTTGCCTTCCGGCTGGACGAGCTGACGCGGCCCAATATCATCGCAACCGCACTCTTCGGCGACGGTGCTGCAGCTTGCGTGCTTCGCAATGGTGGAGACGGCATCGCCGAAGTGGAATCTTGCGGCGAACATCTGTTTGCCGACACGCTCGACATTATGGGCTGGAAGATCGACGACACAGGCTTCGGCATCGTACTTGCGCAGTCGCTGCCGCCCTTCGCGGAGACGGAGCTTGGTCCCGCTGTCGACGCGATCCTTGCCCGCAATGGCCTGTCGCGTCGGGATATCGACCGTTTCATATGCCACCCGGGCGGGACCAAGGTGCTGGCGGCAATGGAAAGTGCGCTTTCGCTCGCGCCCGGTTCGCTGGATCACGAGCGCGCGGTGATTTCCGACTATGGCAACATGTCCTCGCCAACCATCCTCTTCGTGCTGGAACGCGCAATCCGCGCCGGTCTGCCCGAGCGCGCTGCGATGATCGCCATGGGACCAGGATTTTCCGCAAGCTGCGTTACGCTGCGGAGGACGGCATGATGCTTGCGTCCATTGCGCTTCTGACCTTCGTCACGATCCAGCGGCTCGGCGAACTTGTTCTCTCCAGGCGCAACACGGCCGCGCTTCTTGCAAAAGGCGCACGCGAGACCGGGGCGGAACATTACCCCTACATGGTCGCCCTGCATGCCGCCTGGATCGGCGGGTTGTGGCTGCTCGCCTCGGACAGGCCGGTGAACCTTGTATGGTTCGGCATCTTCATGCTGCTGCAAATCCTCCGCCTCTGGGTGCTCGCCACCCTCAAGGAGCGGTGGACGACGCGGATCATCGTTCTGCCGGAGGCGCCGCTCGTCCGTAGCGGGCCCTATCGCTACATCCGGCATCCGAATTATGCCATCGTTGCGGGGGAAATCGCGGTCCTGCCGCTTGCCTTCAGCATGCCGCTCTACGCGGCCGCCTTCACCATCTTGAATGCGCTCATGCTTGCAATCCGCATCCGTGCCGAAAATGCCGCACTCAAAACGGCAATGATTTTGAAATAAAATGCGATTTTTCAATTGCGCCATTGCAATCCTAAGGGCATTTTCGTCCCTTGGAATTCAGTGGGCTGCAAGGAAAAATGACCAAGAACGCAATCGTGCTCGGTGCCGGCATCGTCGGTGTTTCGACGGCAATCCATCTGCAACGGCGCGGACGGCAGGTGACGCTGATCGACCGCAAGGATCCCGGCAGCGAGACCTCGTACGGCAATGCCGGACTGATCCAGCGTGAAGGTGTCGTGCCTTACGGCTTTCCCCAACAGATCGGACTGCTGCTGCGCTACGCGTTGAACAACCGCATCGACGCGCACTATCACCTGAAGGCACTCCCGAGCCAGCTCGCCTTCCTCGCCCGATACTGGTGGAACTCCAATGCACGGCGCCATGAGATGATCACCCGTGCCTATGCGCCGCTGATCGAGAACTCGATCCTGGAGCACAAGGACCTGATCGAGGCGTCGCATGCAGAACAGCTGATCCGCAAGGATGGCTGGATGAAGGTCTTTCGGACCGAGGTAACGCGCGACGAAGAGCTTGCTGAGGCCGAAAGCTGGCAGAAGGAATTCGGCGTCAGCTACGAAACGCTGTCTTCCGCCGACATTGCCCGCATGGAGCCGAGCCTCATGCAGACCTTCGCCGGCGGCATCCGCTGGCGCGATCCCTGGTCGGTCCTTGATCCGCAAGCGCTGACGGCCGCCTACCGCAGCTATTTCGAAAGCCTTGGCGGCCGCTTTGTTGTCGGCGATGCCGTTTCGCTCGGCCAGTCGGGTTCCGGCTGGAAAATCATGACGTCCGAAGGCTCGATCGAGGCAGACGACGCGGTGATGGCGCTCGGTCCTTGGGCTGCGGTTGCGACGAAGCGGCTCGGCTATTCCTTTCCGCTTGGCGTCAAGCGCGGCTACCACATGCACTATGCGGCGCAAGGCAATGCCGTCCTCAACAACTGGACGCTCGATGCCGAGCGCGGCTATTTCCTCGCGCCAATGAACCGCGGCATCAGGCTGACCACCGGTGCGGAATTCGCAGCACTCGACGCGCCGAAGACACCGGTTCAGCTCGACCGCGCAGAAAAAGTCGCCCGTACCGTCTTTCCGCTCGGACGCAGGCTCGATCCGGAGCCGTGGATGGGCGCGCGCCCCTGCACGCCGGACATGATGCCGATCATCGGCAAGGCGCCGCGGCACAACGGCCTGTGGTTCGCCTTCGGGCATGCGCACCACGGCCTGACGCTCGGTCCGGTGACCGGCCGCGTGCTGGCGGAACTGATCACCGGGGGGACGCCGTTCATCGAATATTTCCGCCTATTCGCCGCAGCGCTTCAATCCCTAGCGGCACGACAAGTCGTGGCGGCCTTCATTAGAGCTGTGCTTCGACGGCCGCCTTGTCGATGATCGACCATACCTCATCGATCTTTTCCCGATCGAAGCGATAGAAGACGTTTTCGGTGAAAAAGACTCTCTTTCCGTTGACTGGAAGGCCGAGGAACGTTCCCTTCGGCGTGCAATCGAAAGCCAGCCGGCATGCCATAAGGGGTGGGTCGGACGTCATCAACTGGACGTCAAAACGAAGGTCGGGAATCTCCTCGACATCCCGCTCCAGCATCGCCCGATAGCCTGCCAGGCCAACCCGCCGGCCATTGTGGCGCACATCGTCGCCGACAAAGCGCCCCAGCCGCTGCCAGCCCCGCGCGTTCAGGCAGGCGATGTAGTCGCGATAGATCGCTGAAAGTTCAGCCCTGCTCAAGGCAAGTCCTCCGGGCACTGGATTTCTCTGAGCACTCAAAGATGGCCGCTTCTAAGAGGCCGTCAATAGATCGTGGTCAGGCAACGCCGAGCGGCGCTAGCTTCTTTCTGAGCTTGCTCGGCAATGTCTTCGATCGTGTCATCGATATCCACCGTTACGACCCCTGGCTCGCCGGTCGGCACTTCCAATGTCTCGAGCTGACTTTCAAGCAGGGACGTCGGCATGAAGTGACCCGAGCGATGCCCCATCCGCTCGCTCAGCAGCTCCTTGGAACCTTCGAGATAGACGAAGAAGAGATTGCCGCCGGCCGCGACGCGCAGCCGCTCGCGATAGATGCGCTTCAGCGCCGAGCAGGAGACGATGACGCCATTGCCTTTTCCAAGAGCCGCCTTCATGGCTTCACCGATGAGGTCGAGCCAAGGCATGCGGTCCGCATCGGTCAGTGGAATGCCTTTCGACATCTTCTCGACATTGGATGCCGGATGAAGCTGGTCGCCTTCAATGTAGCGAAGGCTCAGCGCCTCCGCCAGTTTCTCGCCGATTGAGGATTTTCCCGAGCCGCTGACGCCCATGACGATGATTGCATGGGCCTTGTTCGTCCGCTCCGGCATTCGGTCCTCCGTCGTCGCCTGCGTCCGTTCAGTCGAGCGGAAAATGACAGGCGTATTTTTGTTCGCCCTCTCCACTTAGCTCAGGCTCCACCCGGCGGCAATAGTCCTGCGCCTTCCAGCAACGCGGGTTGAAATGACAGCCGCTCGGCGGTTTCAGCGGCGAGGAAGCTCGCCCTGCAGACGGATGCGGCTCTTGGCGCGATCGGGATCGGCGATCGGCGTCGCCGACAGAAGTGCCGCCGTATAGGGATGACGCGGGTGCGCAAAGACTTCGGCCGCCGGCCCCGTCTCGACCGGGCGGCCGAGATACATGACCATCACATCGTCGGCGATATGGCGAACGACCGATAGACCATGCGAGATGAAAAGATAGGCAAGCCCCATTTCCTTCTGCAGATCCATCAACAGGTTCAGCACCTGCGCCTGGATCGACAGGTCGAGCGCCGAAACCGGCTCGTCGAGCACCAGCACCTTCGGCCGCAGCATGAGCGCGCGGGCAATGGCGATACGCTGGCGCTGGCCACCGGAGAACATGTGCGGATAGCGATCGTAATGCTCCGGCCGCAGCCCGACGCGCGCCATCATTTCCTCTGCCTTGCGGCGGCGGCGTGCGGCATCGAGATTGGTGTTGATCTTCAGCGGCTCTTCCAGGATCGCACCGACCTTCTGGCGCGGATTGAGCGATCCGTAAGGATTTTGGAAAACGATCTGCACCTGGCTGCGGCAGACTCCGGTCGCCGACGCGGGCAGGCTTGCCGTCGATCAGCAGCTGCGCCTGCCGTCGGGTCTTCGATCATGCGTGACCAGGCGCGCGAGCGTCGACTTGCCGCAACCGGATTCGCCGACAACGGCGAGCGTCTTGCCGGGATGCAGACTGAAGCTCACGCCGTTCAGCGCCTTGACGGTCGCCTCCGGTTTGAACATGCCGCGATTGACAGTGTAGAAGCGGGCAAGATCCTTGCCCTCGAGAACGGCGCCGGTCATACGAAGTCTCCAGCGGATTGCTTCGGCGATCACGCCGGGATGACCGAGCGGCTTGCCGTCTTTCAAAGGATAGTTGCATAGCGCACAGGCCAAGCTCCGGCCCCTGGCGGACGACACCACGATCGCATTCGACCGTCGCGTAGCCGCAGCGCGGCGCAAAGAGACAGCCGCGCCGGGCGGTCATGCTGGCCGGGAACGACACCGGCGATCGACGGCAGATGCTGGCCGACTTGGGCACGCGTCCGGGCAGGGCGGCAAGCAATGCGGCGGTATAGGGATGATGCGGGTCGCGGAAAAGTGCCTTCACCGGCTGCTCCTCGACCTTTTGTCCGGCATACTGCACCTGCACGCGCTCTGCAGTTTCGGCGACGACGCCCATGTCGTGGGTGATCAGCACCAGCGCCATGCCCTGCTCCTTCTGCAGGCGCACGAGCAGATCGAGGATCTGCGCCTGGATGGTCACGTCGAGCGCGGTCGTCGGCTCGTCGGCGATCAAGAGCTTCGGATTGCAGGCGAGCGCCATGGCGATCATCACGCGCTGGCTCATGCCGCCGGACAGCTGGTGCGGGATAGTTCGACCAGGCGATCTGTCCGGCGCCGGGCATGCCGACCAGGCTCAGGAGCTCGATCGAGCGCTCGCGGCGCTGCCTTGCGGTTCAGACCCAGGTGCAGCCGCAGGCGTCTCGCCAAGCTGGAAGCCGACCGTGAAGCACGGGTTCAGGCTGCGACATCGGCTCCTGGAAGATCATCGCCATGTCCTTGCCGACGATCCTGCGGCGCTGTCGGCCGGAAATGCCGATGCAGTTCCTTGCCCGTCGAAAGTGCATGCGGTCAGCGGTGATCTTCGCCGTCCAGGGCAGAAGCCCCATCATGCGCGAGCATCGCAACGGACTTGCCGGAGCCGGATTCGCCGACGATCGACGAGGATCTCGCCCTTGTCGCAGCGTGAGCGATCACGCCGTCGACGGCGCGGAAGAGGCCGGACAGACGTCTGGAATTCGACCGTCAGATCTTTGAATATCGAGAAGTGGCATCAGGACCTCTTCAGCTTCGGGATCGAGCGCGTCGCGCAGCCCGTCGCCCATCAGGTTGATGGCGAGCACGGTCGACGAGGATGGCAAGGCCCGGGAAACGTTACGACCCACCAGGCGCGCTGGATGAACTCTCGCGCTTCGGCCGAGCATCGTGCCCCATTCGGGTGTCGGAGGCTGGGCGCCCATGCCGAGAAAGCCGAGGGCGGCAGCATCGAGGATCGCCGCCGAGAAGGCGAGCGTCGCCTGAACGATCAGCGGCCCGCGACAGTTCGGCAGGATTGTCGTTGAACATCAGCCGCAAGGTGCCGGCACCGGCACACGCGGGAGGCGATGACATACTCGCTTCTCACGACTCGGCCATGACCGAGGCACGCGTCAGGCGCACGAAATGCGGCTGATTGACGATGGAGATCGCAATCATCGCATTGATCAGGCCAGGCGCCAAGGACCGCAACCAGCACGAGGGCCAAAAGCAGCGACGGGCAAGGCGAGGATGATATCCATCAGGCGCATGATCGCGATATCGATGCGCGCCGCGGAAATAGCCGGCGACGAGGCCGAGCAGAACGCCCGACGATCACCGAGAGCGTCACGACGACAACGCCGATGAAGAGCGAGAAGCGCGCGCCATAGATGAGGCGCGAAAGAATGTCGCGTCCGACGGCGTCCGTCCCGAGCGGGAAGGACGAGCTGCCGCCTTCCATGCCAGGACGGCAGCAGGAAGAAGCATCTGCCGATTCTGTCTCGTTTGGCGTATGCGGCGCAACGAGCGGCGCAAATAGCGCGACGACGAGAATGAAGGTGAAAACGGCGAGGCCGATGACGGCGCCTTTGTTTCGCGAGAAATAATACCAGAACTCCGCAAGAGCCGATGGGCTGGGCGGTTTTTGCAGCGACCGTGCCGGTTTGGACTGTTTGTCGTGCTCATCGGGACCGCTCCTAGTGCCGAATGCGTGGGTTGATGAAGCCGTAGGTGACGTCGACGATCAGATTGACCAGCATGATGATGCCGGCGATCAGCAGAAGACCGCCCTGGACGCACCGCATAGTCCGCGCTTGAACGACCGAATCGACCATCCACTTGCCGATGCCGGGCCAGGAGAAGATCGTCTCGGTCAGGATCGCGCCCGCGAAGCAGGACGCCGATCTGCAGACCGATGGTCGTCACAACCGGGATCATGGCATTGCGCAGCGCATGCACGCCAACGACCCGAAGCGGCTTCAAAGGCCCTTGGAGCGCGCGGTGCGCACATAGTCTTCGCCAAGCACCTCGAGCATCGCCGAGCGCGTCTGGCGCGCGATGACGGCGAGCGGAATGGTGGCAAGCACGATCGTCGGCAGAATGAGGTAGCTGACGGCGGAGCGGAAGGCGCCCGCCTGCCCCGACAGCAGGCTGTCGATCAGCATGAAGCCAGTGACCGGCTTGAAGAAATACATGAGCGAGATGCGGCCCGAAACGGGCGTCCAACCGAGATAGCCGGAGAAGAAGATGATGAGCAGCAGGCCCCACCAGAAGATCGGCATCGAATAGCCGACAAGGGCGACCCCCATCACGCTTTGGTCGAACCACGTGCCTCGCTTGACGGCGGCAAAGACGCCGGCGGGCACGCCAAGACAGACCGCGAGAAGAATGGCACAAAGCGAGAGTTCGAGCGTTGCCGGGAAGAGCGCACCAAAATCACCGAGAACCGGGCGCTTGGTGACGATCGACGTTCCAAAGTCGCCCTGCAGCACCTTGCCGAGGTAATCGAAGTACTGGATGTACATGGGCCGGTCGAAACCGAGATCGTGCATGATCTGGGCGTGACGCTCAGGCGCCATCACGCGTTCACCCGACAGAAGCATGACGGGATCGCCGGGAAGCATGCGGATGAACGAGAAGGCAATGAGCGTGACGCCGAGGAATGTTGGGATCAGGACCGCGAGGCGCCCGATGAGAAATCGCAACATGGCAGATGTTCCAATAGTTTCCGGCGGTCAGGGAGCCTGACCGCCGGCCAGCCCGGCGTTAGCCGGGCATTCTTGCATAATTCTTGTTATTCGGAAATGTCGACGCCGTCGAAGCGGTGGTAGCCGAGCGGATCCTGGACGAAGCCGGAAACCTTCTTGCTGACCGGAATGAAGACGAGCGAATGGTCAAGCGTTGCCCAGGGAGCTTCCTTCTTGAAGATCAGCTGAGCCTGCTCGTAGGCCTTGGTGCGCTCGGCAACATCTGCCGTCGTCTTGGCCTTGGTCATCAGGTCGTCGAATTCCTTGTTGCACCATTGCGCGCGGTTGTTACCGCCGACAGCGTCGCAGCCGAGGAGCGTGTCCATGAAGTTGTCCGGATCGCCGTTGTCGCCGGTCCAGCCCGAGGATGACGGCACCGTCACGGTCCTTGGCGGAGGAAAGCTTCAGGTACTCGGCCCATTCATGGGTCACGATCTCGACTTCGACGCCGATCTTTGCGAGGTCGGCCTGCATCAGTTCAGCTGCGCGGCGAGCATTCAGCATGTACGGACGCGAGACGGGCATCGCCCAGAGCTTCATCTTAAGATCCTTGACGCCGGCATCTGCAAGCATCTTCTTTGCCGCATCCGGATCGTACTTGTCGTCTTCGACGGCATCGTTATACGACCACATCGTCGGCGGGATCGGGTTCTTGGCAACCGCTGCAGCGCCCTGGAAGACGGCATCGATGATCGCCTGCTTGTTGATCGCCATGTTGAGAGCCTTGCGGACTTCAACCTTGTCGAACGGCGGGATCAGCGTGTTGTAGGCAACGTAGGAAACGTTGAGGCCGGCCTGTTCCATGACGGTCAGGTTCTCGTCCTTCTTCAATTCGGCTACGTCGGCAGCATTCGGGTACGGCATGATGTGGCATTCGCCGGCCTTCAGCTTCTGCGCGCGGACGGCAGCGTCGGAGGTGATCGCGAAAACGAGATCGTCAATCTTTTCCTTGCCCTTGAAGTAGCTCTCGTTGGCCTTGTAGCGGATGACGGCATCCGGCTGGTAGGCGACGAAGGTGAACGGACCGGTGCCGAGCGGCATCTGGTTCATCTGGTTCATCTTGCCGTCAGCCGCGAGCTTGTCGGCATATTCCTTCGACAGGATCGAAGCAAAGTCCATGGCGAGGTCGGCCATGAAGGGCGCTTCGGGATGTCGCCAGGGTGAACTTGACCGTCAGGTCGTCGACCTTCTCGATCGACTTGATGAGCTCCGGGAAGCCCATGCCGGCGGCGTATTCGTAAGAGCCGCCTTCGACATACTTGTTCCACGGATTGTCGGCCTTCAGCTGGCGCTCGAAGGAGAAGATGACATCGTCGGCGTTGAGATCGCGCGTCGGCGTGAAGAACTCGGTCGTCTGGAACTTGACGCCCGACCGCAGCTTGAAGGTATAGACCATGCCGTCGTCGGAAACGGTCCAGCTTTCGGCGAGACCCGGCTCGATCTCGGTGCTGCCGTGCTTGAACTCGACGAGGCGGTTATAGACCGTGCGCGAGGTCGCGTCGAAGGTCGTGCCTGCGGTGTAGAGGCCCGGATCGAAGCCTTCCGGCGAACCTTCGGAGCAATAGACAAGGGTTTTTGACCAGGCCGACGTCGCCATGACCGAAGCCAGGGCCGTCGCTGCCAGCAGGACGGAGAGCTTTTTCATAATTTTGTTTCCCAGGTTTGTTCTTTTTGATCTTTGGAGATCGAGCACAAATATCCCGATCAGCGGGCCGATGGAACGATATTTATTTGCTGAAAGCAACGGTATCCGCAGAAAATTTTTCCAGTTGGACAACTTTAGAAATTTTCCGTCAAAAATCGGCCTCATTTGGAAATAATCGGCACGCAAGAAGCTGAGTTTTTGTCGCTTTTGGTATAATTTCGCGCTTTTTGGATACGCGAAATTGCCTGCCGGCATTCAATCCACGAGGAGCTAAACGCAAAAACCGCAGCTGCATGCTGCAGCTGCGGTCAATGAGGATATTCGACTATTACGTGTCAGGCGTCAGGCAGCCGGAGCGCTGATGGCGGGTTTGCGGAAATCTTCGCCAGTCAGGCCGAGAAGGAAATTGATCTGCGGGCGCGCCCTTCACGAGATCGTCGATCGAATATTCGGCCAGCACGTCGAAGAAAGCGTTGAGCGCCTTGCGCAGCGCCGAGTTCAGACCGCAGCTGTCGACCAGCGGGCATTCGACCGCGCCGTCTTCGAAGCACTCGGCCATCGCAAAGCTGTCTTCGGTCACTTTGACGACGTCGAAGAGGCTGATCTCCTTCGCCGGTTTGCCGAGCCGGACGCCACCGTTGCGGCCCCGGACGGTTTCGACCAGGCCCGCCTTATTCAGCGGCTGCAAGGATCTTGAATAGAAAGAGCTTCAGAAACCCCGTATGCCTTGGCAATTTCGGGAATCCGGCTCTAGATGTCCTTCATTGGCAGCGCAATACATCAACATGCGAACCGCATAGTTGGTCTGCTTCGTCAATCGCATGCCGTTCTCCTGAATCGCGCGGGCTGGATAGCCGTATGGATGCTATATAGTGGCTTTCGTAGTTTTGAACAATTCCAAAATATGAAATTCACATTCACGTTTGCACCGCCAGCCACTGCCGCGCCATTTCAGTCGGCGTTTCCGGCGTATTTCAGGATGGCCTCTTTCCTCTCTGGCGTACCGGGATGGGTGGAGAGCATGCTGGTTTCGGAGTGATCGCCGAGCTTCGTCTCGATCAGATCGAAAAAGCGCACGATCGCGGCCGGGTCCATACCGGACCTGTCATGAGGTCGACGGACCTGCGATCGGCTTCGCTTTCGGCGGATCGCGAGTAGGAAAGCGCCAGCAATCCAATCTGCTTGCCGGTCGCGTGATATTCGAAAGCTGCGCCCGAGCAGGACCGTATTGCCATAGAAATACCGGTTGCGGCGAACCTTCGCCCAGGCCGAATAAATACCCAGCGTGACGATCGTGAGAAGCACGTTCACGATCCAGATGCCGAAATACTCCGAGGCCGCTGCCCGTAAATTTCGCGCGTTCGAAACGCGATTTGCCGCGCGTGTCCGCCAGACATCTCGGTTCTTCAAAAGCATTCGCTGTTTCCCTACCCCTTCGCCGGCCTATGCGGCGTCTGGGTGAAAACTTCCTCATGTTGAGAAGCACGCGTCTGCAAATTTAACAACTTAAAATCGCAGAAATTGGGGGCCGCGGCCCCCGAATCGCGTATTCACTTGCTTTCGATACTACTTCATCGTCGGCATGACGAATTCGGCGCCGTCCTTGATGCCTGACGGCCAGCGGGCGGTGACGGTCTTGGTCTTGGTCCAGAACTTGATCGAGTCCGTACCGTGCTGGTTGAGGTCGCCGAAGCTGGAGGCCTTCCAGCCGCCGAAGGAGTGATAGGCGAGCGGAACCGGGATCGGGACGTTGATGCCGATCATGCCGATATTGATGCGCGAGGCGAAGTCGCGGGCGGCATCGCCGTCGCGGGTATAGATGGCGACGCCGTTGCCGTATTCGTGCTTCATCGGCAGATCGAGGGCCTCTTCGTAGTTCTTGGCGCGAACGACTGAAAGCACAGGTCCGAAGATTTCGGTCTTGTAGATATCCATGTCAGGCGTGACGTGATCGAAGAGGCGAACCGCCGACGAAATAGCCGTCTTCATAACCCTGCAGCTTGAAGCCGCGGCCGTCGACGACGAGTTTCGCGCCCTGCTCGACGCCGCGATCGATCAGGCTATTGACGCGGGCATAGGCTTCCTTGGTGACGAGCGGTCCCATGTCGGCCTTCTCATCGGTATAAGGGCCGATGCGAAGCGACTCGATCTTCGGGGTCAGCTTGTCGACGAGGCGGTTTGCGGTTTCCTCACCGACGGGAACCGCAACCGAGATCGCCATGCAGCGTTCGCCCGCCGAACCGTAGCCTGCGCCCATCAGCGCGTTGACGGCCTGGTCCAAGTCCGCATCCGGCATGATGATCATGTGGTTCTTCGCGCCGCCGAAGCACTGGGCACGCTTGCCGTTCATGGCGGCGGTGCCATAGACGTAACGGGCGATCGGCGTGGAGCCGACGAAGGTGACGGCGCCGATATCCGGGTCCGTCAGGATCGCGTCGACGGCGGCCTTGTCGCCGTTGACGACGTTCAGGATGCCGGCGGGAAGTCCGGCTTCGATCATCAGTTCGGCCAGACGCAGAGGAACGGACGGGTCGCGCTCGGAGGGCTTGAGGATGAAGGCGTTGCCGCAGGCGATTGCCGGCGCAAACATCCACATCGGGATCATGGCTGGGAAGTTGAATGGCGTGATGCCAGCGCCAATGCCAACGGCCTGGCGCAGGGAATACATGTCGATCGCCGGACCTGCGCCTTCGGTGAATTCGCCCTTTTGCAGATGCGGGATACCGCAGACGAACTCGCAGACTTCAAGACCGCGGACGATATCGCCCTTGGAGTCTTCGACGGTCTTGCCGTGCTCCCTGGAGAGCAGCTCGGCAAGCTCGTCCATATGCTTGTTCAAGAGTTCCACGAACTTGAAGAAGACCCGGGCGCGGCGCTGCGGATTGGTTGCGGCCCACTTTGGCTGCGCCGCCTTGGCGTTTTCGACCGCGGCACGGATTTCCTCGAGGCTTGCGAGCGCGACCGTCGCCTGGACCTCACCGGTTGCCGGGTTGTAGACGTTGCTGCTGCGGCCGCTTTTGCCCCCAACATGCTTGCCGCCAATGAAATGACCGATCTCACGCATGGATGTGCCTCCTCTTGATTTCCGTTGATAGCGCATAATCGCACTTCAATTTGCACAAATCAATGCAATGCGATAAGCAACCGTTGTGCAAAAATCGAAGCCCCAACCTGCGCGCACTCCTCCAGCAGGCCTTCTCCAAGGCGCAACCCGGGGGCAGCCGCGCGCGCAAGAGGCCGAACGCAAGAGGAGGTCGCCCATCGATGAGCGGCAAACGTGTCGTGAGAATGGCGGAACTGGAGATAGACCCTGCGGAGCTCGATGCCTATCGTGCGCTCCTGGCTGAAGAAATCGAGGCGTCGGTCACGTCCGAACGAGGCGTGTTGACCCTATACGCGGTCGCGATCAAGGATCGTCCGGATAAAATCTGCATCTTCGAAGTCTATGCCAGCCAGGAGGACTACGAAGCCCATCTCCAGACGCCGCATTTCCTCAAGTACAAGTCGTTGACCGCCCGCATGGTCAGGTCGCTGTCACTCATTGACGTCGATCCCATCATTTTGCGCGCTAAGACCGGCGATCACTTGGCGAGGTAGGTTCGGGACTTGGGCAGCAAGGACTTAAGGACATGAATTGGGATGACGTCCGCATCTTCCTCGCCGTAGCGAGAACGGGGCAGATCCTTGCCGCCTCCAAGCGGCTGGGGCTTAACCACGCCACCCTCTCGCGGCGCGTGACGTCGCTCGAGGCGGCACTGAAGACTCGGCCTCTTCACGCGCCGCACCAATGGCTGCGAACTGACTGCCGAAGGCGAAGTGTTCCTCGCCTCGGCAGAGCGGATGGAGACGGAAATGCTCGCCGCGCAGGCCAACCTCGGCCGCACGGACACGGCTATCGCTGGCACGGTCCGCGTCGGGGCGCCGGACGGCTTCGGCGTTTCCTTTTTGGCCCCGCGTATCGGACGGCTGATCGAGCGCCATCCGGAGCTGAAAATCCAGTTGGTGCCAGTGCCGCGCTCCTTTTCACTCTCGCAACGCGAGGCGGACATTGCCATCACGCTGGAACGACCCGAACAGGGTCGTCTCGTATCCTCGAAGCTGACCGACTATACGCTGGGGCTCTATGCCTCGCGCGGTTACGCCGAACAAAACGGCCTGCCCGACAACAACGAAGCGCTCAAGCAGCATCGCCGCATCGGTTATGTCGAGGACCTGCTCTTCTCTCAATCGCTGAATTTCACCGGCGAGGTCATGCGCAACTGGAGCGCTGGCTTTGAGATCTCCTCGGCGACCGGTCAGACCGAAGCGGTGCGTTCCGGCGCCGGTATCGGAATCTTGCACGACTACATCGCCCGGCAGTATGACGAACTGGTTCGTATCCTGCCCGATGTCTCGATCCGGCGTGCCTACTGGACGACCTATCACGAGAGCGCCCGCGATCTGGTGCGCGTACGCACCGTCGCCGATTTTCTTCAGGAGCTGGTCGGCGCGGAACGGCAGATATTTCTCTGACCGCCGGCCTGCTTTGGAGACTCGTCGTTTTCGTCCGGATTGGGATTGGGCGTCTCGTCCGGCAGGCGATCGGGATCCGGCTCCTTGACAGGCGGCTCCGGTTTCCAGCCAGGCCCGGGCATCGGCGGCTGATCGGGGATCGGTTCGTTGGGAACGGACATCGTGCTCCTTCCGTCTTCGATTGCTCACTTGTCGGGTTTCAGGGCTTCGGCTGCACGCATGGGCATGCTGTCGATGATGGCAAAGAGTTCGCCGTTGCTCACCGGCTCGCTCACCTTGAGCTTCACCGTCCCATCCTTGCCGACAAGGGCGGCTCCGAATTCACCAGTCTCGGGAGCCCCAAGCTCCTTTCGAAGCGTCCCTTCATTCAGATTGCCGCCTGCGCCGAAGATCGGCTTGACCGTACTGCCGGAAATCTTGAGAACGACCATGTCGCGCTCGCCCAGGCCGGTGCGATCGGCAAGCAGCTGGTTTTCCTGGCGCGCAGCGCGGCTATTGTCCCTGTCGGCGAAAATGACTAGAACCCGGCTCTTCCACCGGAACTCTTCGAGGCTTGCGACCGGCGCCTGAGCGCCGTCCGTCTCCTCGACCTTGGTTGCACCGTAAAGAAGCGTTTTTGACATTCTCATCTCTCCCGTCGCCTGTAAAACGGCGGGAGGATGGGCAGGTTCCATCATTTCGGAGGGCGTGGCGCAAAGCCGAAAAAAAGCCGGTCAAATTTGACCGGCTTTTTAGTTCGTTCACAGTGTAGACTTACAGAGGAACGAAATCGGACGGCGGAACCTGCAAGGCGGCAGCAATGCGCCGCAATTTTGCAGGATCTGCATTTTCCCCATTTTCGATTTCGATGATTTCATTGGTGACGAGGCCACAGGTGACCGCCAGATCATCGACGCTGTACCCAACGGCCTCACGCGCTTTCCTGACCTCGGCGGCAACATTCATCGCGGAAACCACCGTCGCTTTGAATTCATCCAGATTCTTGAGAGAAATGGACATTAAAGTCTCCTTCTAAAAGCACTCTGATGTAACCCCCGGCACAAAATGACATTCCGGCTCACATTTTGCAACGCAATATAACACAAAGTTTACCTTTGCTGCGGTGGCTAGATAGGGAGCCAGTGCCAGAGGGCAATAGTTCAGCAGATAACAAGCCGGACGGCCGAAGTGGATCTGCCGAATTTCGGTTTTTTGAGAGGAATGGTACGGTTGGAGGGGATCGAACCTTCGACCTCAGGTGCCACAAACCTGCGCTCTAACCAACTGAGCTACAACCGCACAAATCGCGCTCGGCGCGACGGGGGTCACATACGAGGACTTGGAAATTAATTCAAGTCCTATCTCCCCTCAATGTACAAAAAGGCCGGACATAGGGTCCAGCCTTTTGTTTGATTGCACCCGTATGGGATCAGGCAGCCTTGAAGGAGGCCATGGCCTTTTCGGCGGCTTCCTTGCTGGGCTTTGCGAGCTTCTCGGCAACCTGCTTGGAGGTTTCCTGCATCGACTTCGCTTGCTCGACGGTCAGTTCCGCCTGCTTGCGCAGGAAAGCGGTCTGAAGTTCGACGAGTTCTACAATCGACTTCACACCGAGCAGAGCTTCCATGTGCGAGAGGGAATTTTCAGCGTTCGTGCGGAGTGCGTCGATCGCCTTCAGGCCGATTTCAACCGTGCCGGCCTGCGCGGTCTGAACCGTGGCTTCGAGGGTCTTGCCGGCATCTTCGCCGGCGGCCTTCATCTTTGCATAGGCTTCACGCGACTGCTGGGCGCCTTTTTCCGCGAAGTCGCGGAAGGATTCGGCGAACTTGGAAGGGTCGAAGGAGGACATTGAAAAAACGTCGTCGATCTTTATGTTAGCCATCGAATTAAGCTCCTTGGGTTCAGGCCGATAACGCCTGCATAGTTTGGATATATCTTATATAAGGCATTCCATTGTGCATTGCAACATAATTGTGCGTCGCACAACGAATTAACCTTTCCACCCGAAACCCGACCCCTGCGCTGGACCCATTTCCGGCGCGTCGTTATTAATAGACTGTTAATTTTTCAAGAGGCCGAAAGGGGACAAGGTTCCGACATGCCCGCAGTCCAATACCCGTTCATCGACATTGCCGTGCATCAACGGGTGCGGGAACGCTTTTCGCGTGGCGAAGCAATGGTGCTTTTCTCGGCCGACCTTTCCCGCCTGCTCTGGGCCAATGGCGCCGGTGCGGAACTCTTCAGCCAGACCGCCGTCTATGATCTTCTCGATCAGGGCGTGAATCGCACCGACATCACCTTCCGCCAGATCGAGACGACCGCTCGCCAGCTCGCCGCGATCGGCGACACTAGAAGCCTAGTGATCCGGATCGCCAAGGGCTTCCAGCGGGCTCCGGCCCAAGCAACGGCCGAAATGATCGGGCTTTCGTCCGGCGAGCGCGGCATTTTGTTCTCGGTTCCCGTTTCTTCACAACCACTTCCTGCCGCAGAAACCGCAGCGAGAATGCTACAGGGGCTCGACGATCCCGATACGCATATGGCCGTGATCGGCGCGGAAGGCGACGTCATCGCGTCCTCCCCCGGCTTTGCGTCGCTCGGCATCACCCAGCAGACCGCCAAGACGCTGACGAACCTTGCAGGCGCCCATCCCGACCGGCTCGTCAAGCGGCCGGTCGCAACCGGCAAGGGTTACCTGCCCGCTGCCGTCGGCAAGCTCAGCGACGAACCGGCGCTCAATCTTCTCTTTGCCGTCGAAACCGTGCTTGGCAATCTCGACCCGATCGACGCGGCAGCGCCGGAAGAGCCGTTATCCACAGCCGCCGTTAACCATATCGACGAGCCGAAGGGCGCGAAGTTCGACGACGCGCTCAATGCAGTTGCGCATATCGAGGACCTCGAAGAAGGGCTGGAGATTGTCGACGGCGAGGAAACCAAGCCCGTAGCGGAAGCCGCAGATGAGCCGCTCATCGATCACGAAGAACCCGAAGAGCTTATCCTGTCCGAACCCGAGATGCCGCTTACCGACCACGCTGAGCCGGCCGGGGACGATACGGTAGACGCGGAGACCGTGACAGAACCTGCCGATGCCGAGGTGCGGCGCGAGATCGAACCTGCCGGAAGCAATCCGGGGCACGAAACCGAAGATGGCGGCCAAGACAAGGTTGCCACCCCGCCGACAGCAAACGGCTTTGCGTTCAAGCCGAACAGCCGCGCGACGCGCTTTGTGTGGAAGATCGACGCCGACGGCCACTTCAGCGAAGTGTCGGGTGAATTCGCCGACGCCGTTGGTCCACACGCAGCCAATATCATCGGCGTTGCCTTTTCCGACATTGCGGCACTCTTCAACCTCGATCCCGAAGGCAAGATCGCCGAAGCACTCGAGCGCCGGGACACATGGTCAGGCAAGACGATCCATTGGCCGATCGAGGGGACGAGCCTGATCGTTCCCGTCGATCTCGCCGCGCTGCCGACCTATACGCGCAACCGGGAGTTCGACGGCTTCCGGGGCTTCGGCGTTGTCCGGCTTTCCGATGCCACCGAGGATCCGCTGGCGCTCGGTCTGACGCTCGGCGCCGATGCCTTCGGCCGCGACACGGCCAGCCTCGAACAGCCGCCGGAAGAGGCTGCTTTGGCGACATCCGACGTGCAGCCCCGGCCGGAAGCGCCGGAAGCCGCACCGGAGCCCGAGGCAGCCTCCGAAACCGTGCCTCGCGAAGAGCCGCCAGTCCTGCGCGTGGTGGAAACGCCGAGCCGCCGGCTGACGGACAAGATCGTTCAACTCCATGGAGCAGGCCCGACGCTGAGCGCGGCCGAGCAGGCAAACTTCCGCGAGATCGCCAAACGCCTGGAGGCTTTCGGCGTTCGCGACGATGAGCCGGCCCCCACCGAGCCCGATGCTGCAGAGAGCCCGGCTTCCACAGAGCCGGCAGAACCTGCATCCGAAGGCGAGCCGAACTGAGGCAATCTTCGAGAGCGCGAGCACGGCCGCCGAAGAACCGGCCGATACAGCGGAGCGAACGGAAGAGCACGTCGAAACGGCGGAGCCGGGTGGGGACGACGCCACCGAGGGCCTGCACGAAACCTTCAGCCCGATCGAAGTGCTGCACAGTGCCATCCCGCCGCGGGTGAAGATGACGGACGGGCTATCGGCCAACACCGTCGACCAGTTGCCGGTTGCCGTGCTCGTCCATGCCGGCGATGCGCTGATCCACGCCAATCCCGAATTCATGCGTCTGACCGGCTATGCTTCGCTCGAGGATCTCAGCGATGTGGGCGGGATCGACGCGCTGCTTCAACGCCGCGACTTGGATGAAAAAGCGGGACGCCCGGGCGCAATGGTGCTCGTGACGGCCGACGACTCGCTCGTACCGGTCACTGCCCGCCTGCAATCGATCCGCTGGGAAGAATCCAGCGCGCTCATGCTGGCGCTGATGCCTGTCGAAGGAAGTGACGGTCGCGCCGTCTCAGAACGAAGTAACCCGTCCGGACATCCGTTCCGACCGCATGGTCGAAAAGGTCGCCAAGCTGCAGGTCGAGGTGGAAGAACTCCGCTCCATCCTGGAAACGGCGACGGACGGCGTGGTCGTCATCGGCGCAGAAGGCGACATTCGATCGATGAACCGCTCGGCAAGCGCGCTTTTCAACTATGATGAGGAAGAGACCCGCGGCAAACCCTTCGTGATGCTCTTTGCGCATGAGAGCCAGAAGGCAGTGCTCGACTATCTGAACGGCCTTTCCGGCCACGGCGTCGCAAGCGTTCTGAACGACGGGCGTGAGGTGATCGGCCGCGAGTCATCCGGCGGCTTTGTTCCGCTGTTCATGACCATGGGCCGGCTCACCTCCTCCAGCGGCTATTGCGCCGTCATCCGCGACATCACCCAGTGGAAGCGCACCGAGGACGAGCTTCGCAATGCGAAGGGCGCCGCCGAAACGGCGAATGCCCACAAAACGGATTTCCTGGCGCGCATCAGCCATGAAATCCGCACGCCGCTCAACGCCATCATCGGCTTCTCGGACATGATGGCGAGCGAGCGCTTCGGACCGATCGGCCATCCGCGCTACATCGAATATGCGAACGACATCGGCCGCTCGGGCCGCCATGTTCTCGATATCGTCAACGATCTGCTCGATATCTCGAAGATCGAAGCGGGTGAGATGGATCTCGATTTCGCATCCGTCGGCCTCAACGAGGCGATTTCGGAGGCCGTGGCTCTGGTCCAGCCGCAGGCAAACGGACAACGCGTCATAATTCGCACGGCGCTGTCGCAGTCGGTGCCGAATGTCGTTGCCGATCTTCGCTCGGTCAAGCAGATCGCCCTCAACATCCTTTCCAACGCCATCCGCTTCACGCCGTCAGGCGGTCAGATCGTCGTTTCAACGTCATATGAAGCGAATGGCAGCGTCGTGCTGCGTGTCCGCGATACCGGCATCGGCATGACGCGCAGCGAGCTCGACCAAGCGATGAAGCCGTTCCGGCAGGTTTCCGACCCAGTCGCGCCACCGCGGCGACGGCACGGGTCTCGGCTTGCCGCTGACCAAGGCGATGGTGGATGCAAACCGGGCGGTCTTCTCGATCAATTCGGCGCCGAACGAGGGCACGCTGGTCGAGGTCACCTTCCCGTCGCAGCGCGTGCTGGCAGGCTGAATCAAAAAAAGGCAGCCACGAATGGCTGCCTGGAATTTAGTGCTGTTCAACAAGAGCTTAGTCGATCAACATCATGTTTCGGGAGCCCGCAAGGCAAAGCTGCTTCGTTCATGCGCAGCCCCAACTTGCTTTTACCTTTGACCAACCTTTCTTAACGAAAGGTATCCAGGTCGACGGGAAACTATCAAACGATATCTTATAGTTTGCGGTGCATCTCTACGATTGAAATCAGATCGCGCAGTTCCTTGAGTCCGACGAAAAGGTCGAGCGCCTCGGGATTGGCGAGCGCCTCCTTGTTTTTCACCGGCCGCCCGTGCACGACCTCGCGCACCGCAAGCTCGACGATCTTGCCGGATTTGGTGCGCGGGAATATCGCGCGACCGCGATGATCTTCGCCGGCACATGGCGGGGCGAGGCCCCGGTGCGGATGCGGGTCTTGATGGCCTTGACGAGGTCGTCGGTCAATGCGGCGCCCGGCGCGAGGCGAACGAACAGCACCACCCGGACGTCGTCTTCCCAATCCTGGCCGATGCAGAGCGCTTCGGCCACCTCTTCCATCTGCTCGACCTGATTGTAGATCTCAGCGGTGCCGATGCGCACACCGCCGGGGTTGAGCGTCGCGTCGGAGCGGCCATGAATAACAAGGCCGCCATGTTCCGTCCATTCGGCGAAATCGCCATGGCACCAGATATTCTCGAAGCGCTCGAAATAGGCCGCTTTGTATTTCGCGCCATCCGGATCGTTCCAGAAGCCGACCGGCATCGACGGGAAGGCCTTGGTGCAGACCAGTTCGCCCTTCTGCTGGCGCACAGGCTTGCCTTCATCGTCCCATACGTCGACGGCAAGGCCGAGGCCCGCCCCCTGGATTTCGCCGCGCCAGACCGGCTGCAGCGGATTGCCCAGCACGAAGCACGAGACGATATCCGTGCCGCCCGAGATGGAGGCTAGCTGGATGTCTTCCTTGATGCCTTCATAGACGAAGGTGAAGCCTTCGGGCGAAAGTGGCGATCCCGTGGATGTCATGAGACGCAGGCTCGAAAGATCATGGGTTGTGCGCGGCGTCAGCCCGCCCTTGCGCACCGCGTCGATATATTTCGCGGAAGTGCCGAAAACCGCGAAGTCTTCAGCCTGCGCATAATCGAAGAGCACATTGCCGTCCGGCGCGAAGGGCGAGCCGTCGAACAGGCAAAGCGTGACGCCTACCGCAAGGCCGCTCACAAGCCAGTTCCACATCATCCAGCCGCATGTGGTGAAATAGAAGAGCTTCTCGCCACGCTTCAGGCCGCAATGCAGCACATGCTCCTTCAGATGCTGCAATAGCGTGCCGCCAGCGGAATGAACGATGCATTTCGGCACACCGGTGGTGCCGGAGGAGAAGAGAATATAAAGCGGATGCGCGAAGGGAAGCCGCACGAACTCGACGGCTTTTGGCTGGTAAGGTTTGATGAATTCTTCCAGCGTCATCGCCTTCGGGGTCTCGCTCGCAACCGCTGCGGCATCGCCGGCATAGTGGACAATCACGACCGGAGCACCGAGGCTCCTTGCGACCGAAGCCACCTTCGCCTTCACATCCTGCAGCTTGCCGCCATACCAATAGGCGTCGCAGGCGATGAAGAGCTTGGGGCCGATCTGGCCGAAGCGGTCGAGCACGCCCTGTTCGCCGAAATCCGGTGAACAGGACGACCAAATGGCACCGATCGAGGCAGCGGCCAGCATGCAGGCGACCGTCTCCGGCATGTTGGGCATCATCGCGGCGATGCGATCCCCCTCGCCGATGCCGAGCGCGCGATAGGCTTGCTGCAGCTGGGATACGAGAGCACGCAGCCGGTCCCACGACCAGCGATATTCGACCTTGTCCTCGCCGCGGAAGACGATCGCGTCAGCCGGCCCTTCGCTCGAAAGCAGGTTCTCGGCGAAGTTCAGCTTCGCATCAGGAAAGAAACGAGCCTTGAGCATGAGATCGCCGTCGGCGAGTGCTCGTGCGCCCTGCTCCCCCTTCACACCGCAAAACGCCCAAACCGAGGTCCAGAACTTTTCGGGCTCATCGATCGACCAGGCATGAAGGTCCAGATAGGTTTCAAACTCTAGACCAAACTCGGCATTGCAGCGCTGCACGAAGGCATGCATCGGGCTTGCCTCAATCGACTCTTTCGAAGGCACCCAAAGCGGCACGGTGTCACTCATTTAATCTCCTCCCCTATTATCCGCTATATACCATGCTGCACCGCATTATAAAGTGTGCATCGCTTTCGGACACAGGCTCTCCGAGATTTGCATATGTCTCCCGTTTCATATATCCGGCGAAATCGATAGCTAACGGATAAGCAGCTGAAAATACTGGCGGAGCTTATGGGTACGTCAAGACAACCAAAATGGCGGCGCAAGATGATACCCGTTTCCCGCTGGCTGCCGGGTTTCGCGCGAATTGCAACCAGCCTGATCCTTTTCGCCGCCATCACTTTCGTGGCGCTTCGTGTTGCCGCCCCTTACCTCGTTTCGAGCGGACTGGTGCGCTCCGGCATCGAGGACGTATTGTCGAAATGGACCGGCTATCAGGCCGAGATCAAGGGCACGCCGGTTCTCGAATTCTGGCCGACACCGCGCATTACGCTGAACCAGATTACCATCCGCCAGCCCGAAAGCAGCGGCAACAAGCTGCTCGGCACGATCGAGAGCCTTTCGGCCGATTTCAGCCTCATCGACGCCATCGGCGGCAGCGCCCGCTTTCATGAATTCCACCTGCTGCGCCCCAATCTTTCCCTCACGCGCGACCAACAGGGGCTGATCGACTGGACCTATGCCGGGCAGCTTGCGAAGGCGATCACCAGCGCGCGCCAGGAAGGTGGAGCCGAAGTCCTCGATCAAAGGCTTGATGCGACGATCGGTGCGATCACCGTCGAAGACGGCACGCTCAATGTCGCCGACCTTGCAAGCGGCAAGACCTATCATTTCGAAGGCGTGACCGCCGATATCACCTGGCCGCGGCTTTCAAGCCCGATGACAGCAGTGCTGATCGCGAGAACGAGCGGGCAAGATTTGAAGCTCGACTTCTCGTCCAGTAGCCCGCTGCTGATCTTCGGTGGCAAGGTTGCTCAGATCAAAACCGCACTCACCTCCAAGCTCGTGACGGCAGAATTCACCGGTATCGGCGGTATCTCAGGTCTTGCCGGACTATCCGGCAACATGTCGGTCAATATTCCCGACCTGCCGGCGCTTTTGGCCTGGTCCGGCAAATCCATTCCGGACGTCGAGACGCTGAGATCGTTTTCGATCGAGAGCGACATATTTTCCGCCGCCAACGGCCTGCGCTTCAACGAAGTCGCGCTTGGGCTCAACGATGCGAATGCAACCGGCGTCATGGACATCTCCATTGGAACAAACGCGCGGGCAAGACTTGGCGGCACGCTGGCCTTCGACCGTATGAACCTCAAGCCCTTCTTCGACGCCTTTGCTCTGCGCCTGGCCGCCGGCGAAGCGGGCGCGCCGGAAGATGGCGGTCCGCTGCAGAAGCTTGATGTCGACCTCAGGCTCTCCGCCAAGGAAATGCAGCTTCCGCCCTTCCAGCTCTCTGATGTGGGGGCAAGCATCATCGTTTCCAGCAACGAAGCCAAATTCGATATCGGCGACAGCCAGTTCGAAGGCGGAGAGATGACGGCGCATCTGGAGGCAACGCGCGGGAACTTCGATGGCGGCGGCAAGCTGCAGGTCTCGATCCGCGGTGCCGATTTTGCTGGGCTGATCGAACGGTTGCAGTTGAAGGGCCCATTACCGCTCGCGAACGGATCGCTCGACATTTCACTGAAAACCAACAAGCCGATCTGGACGGCAGGTGCTGCCGACGTGAGCGGACAGCTGGCATTCCACGGCAATGCGGGCTCGATCGCCGGCCTTGACATCGAAGCGATCCGAAGCCAGGCCGTTCAACAGAAATTTTTCCCGCTGAGCGCCGTTTCGGGCCGCGCGTTCGAATTCAATCGGATCGATGTGGCTGCCACTCTCGCGGATGGCTCGGCCGAGCTTCGCGGCGTCAGCGTTCAGGAGGTGCAGACGAGACGCTGACCCTTTCAGGCATCATCCCGTACGAATCCAACGGACCGGCCCTTTCCGGATGGCTGCAGGCGACGGATGACGCCAAGAAGGCAGTGTTGCCGCTTCTGCCGTTCTTCGTCGGCGGCTCTTGGCCGAACCCGGTGATTTCACCGGTTCCGCGGATCAATCAGCAGCTACCGGGCGCCCAGTGATTTTCAAGGCGCGTTGGCTGCCGCACGCTCATCGCGTTCCCGCTGTATCTCGCGGCGCTTGGAGACGAGCGAAGCGCAGATGACCCCGACCGTCACGATACCGATCAAAATCGTGCAGACCGCATTGATTTCCGGGGTCACGCCGAGGCGCACCTGGCTATCAATTCGCATCGGCAGGGTCGTGGCGCCCGGGCCTGACGTGAAGCTCGCAATCACGAGGTCGTCGAGCGACAAGGTGAATGCCAGGATCCAGCCCGAAAAGACGGCAGGCGCAATGATCGGCAGCGTCACCTCGAAGAAGGTCCGGACCGGCGGAGCGCCGAGGTCCTGCGCCGCTTCTTCGATCGAATGATCAAAGCTCACCAGACGCGACTGCACGACAACCGCGACAAAGCACATCGTCAGCGTCGTATGCGCCAGCGTGATCGTCCAGAAGCCGCGGTCAAATCCGATCGCCACAAAGAGCAGCAGCAACGAAAGGCCGGTGATCACCTCGGGCATGACGAGCGGGGCATAGACCATCCCGGAGAAAAGCATGCGGCCGCGAAACCGCGTGTAGCGTACGAGCGTGAGCGCCGCGAGCGTGCCGAGGATGGTAGCCAACGTGGCGGAGAGCACGCCCACGCGCACCGTCACCCAGGCAGCGTCGAGCAAAGCCTGATTGTACAACAGCTGTGCGTACCATTTCGTCGAGAAGCCGCCCCAGACGGTGACGAGCTTCGATTCGTTGAACGAGAAGATTACGAGCAGGACGATCGGCAGATAGAGGAAGGCAAAGCCGAGCGTGACCGAGACGATATTGAAGCGGGTCCATTGCAGCATGGCTTACCTTCCCTGCTCGTCGGCTTTGGCTTGCGCGTTCTGGAAAAAGACGATCGGGATCACCAGGATCAACAGCAGGATCGTCGCGACTGCGGAGGAGACCGGCCAATCGCGGTTCGAATTGAACTCGCTCCAGAGCGTCTTGCCGATCATCAGTGTCTGCGATCCGCCGAGCAGGTCGGGGATGACGAATTCGCCGACGGCCGGGATGAAAACCAGCATGCAGCCGGCGATAACGCCCGGCAGCGAAAGCGGGAACGTCACACGCCAAAAGGCCGTGATCGGCGTGCACCCGAGATCCTGCGCGGCCTCGATCAGCGTCCCGTCCATCTTTTCCAGCGATGAATAGAGCGGCAGAACCATGAACGGCAGGTAGGAGTAGACGATGCCGATATAGACCGCGATGTTGGTGTTTAGGATGATGAGCGGACTGTCGATGATCCCGGTGGCCAGCAGCACCTGATTGAGCAGGCCTTCCGGCTTCAGGATCGCGATCCAGGCGTAGACGCGGATCAGGAAGCTCGTCCAGAACGGCAGGATGACGAGCATGAGCAGTGTCGGACGGATGCTGCGAGGGGCCTGCGCCATGCCATAGGCGATCGGATAGGCGATGAGTAGCGTCAGGAATGTCGAGATCGCGGCGATAACGACGCTCGAGACATAGGCGTTGAAATACAGCGGATCGTCGACGAGATAACTGTAATTTTCGAAAGAGAAGGTCGATACCTTGTCCCAAAAGCCGGTCCAGCCATCGCCGAGCGAAAAGACGGGCGTATAGGGCGGCATCGCGATCGCCGTTGCCGACATCGAGATGCGGAAGACGATGAAGAACGGCGCCAGGAAGAAGATGAGCAACCAAGCATAGGGAACGATGATCACGAGGCGGCTGTAGATCGCGGAACCGAGCTTGCCCATGGTCAATCCCTCAGCAGCACGCCGGCATCTTCGGCGAAGGAGATCCAGACTTCCTGATCGTATGTGAAAGGATCATCGACCGCACGCTGCGCATTGAGCGAGGAAGCCTTCACGACCTTTCCGCTCTTCAGCTTGACATGGAAAACCGTCATATCGCCGAGATAGCCGATATCCCAAAGCTCGCCGGAGGCCGCATTAACCGAAGAGTTCGGCGGCGGATGACGAAGCACCTTCAGTTTTTCAGGGCGGATCGCAAAGCCGGCATTGCTGCCCTTTGCAGGCTTATCGGATGTCGCGACCTTGATGGTGAGGCCACTGTCGACCGCAATCTCGACCGTACCGGCCCCGGCGGAAGCAACCTGGCCGTCGAAGATGTTCACGTCGCCGATGAAATCCGCAACGAAACGCGAGTTCGGGGCCTCGTAGATTTCCGCCGGTGTCGCCACCTGGATGACCTTGCCGTGGCTCATGACTGCGATGCGATCCGCCATCGTCATCGCCTCTTCCTGGTCGTGGGTCACGACGACGAAGGTGAGGCCGAGATTCTGCTGCAGATCCATGAGCTCGAACTGCGTTTCCTCGCGCAGCTTCTTGTCGAGTGCACCAAGCGGTTCGTCGAGCAGCAATACTTTGGGGCGCTTGGCAAGCGAGCGGGCGAGTGCCACGCGCTGACGCTGACCGCCCGAAAGCTGGTTCGGCTTGCGGGAGGCAAACTGCTCCAGCTTCACCATCTTCAGCATCTGCATAACGCGCTCGATAATCTCGTCCTTCGGCATGCCGTCCTGGCGAAGGCCGAAAGCGATGTTCTTCTCGACCGTCATGTGGGGGAAGAGCGCATAGGACTGGAACATCATGTTGACCGGCCGCCTGTGGGGCGGAGTACCTGCCAGGTTCGTGCCGTCGAGGATCACTTCGCCGGAGGTCGGCTGCTCGAAGCCCGCAAGCATGCGCAACAATGTCGACTTGCCGCAGCCCGATGCGCCGAGCAATGCAAAGAATTCGCGATGATAGATATTCAGCGACAGGTCATTTACGGCGGTAAAGTCGCCGAACTTCTTCGTCACGTTCTTGAAGGAGATAAATGGCTTGGAAGCCGGATCGGCCCAAGGCGCGAAGGTGCGGCGAATATTGCCAAGTGACTTCATATTGTTCCCCGAGACATGATTTGAGAACCGGCCCTCCCCCATGGCCGACAGTCGTCAAGAAAAGGCCCGGGCGTTTCCACCCGGGCCGAAGTCTCGACTACTGGCCGGTAACGACCTTGGTCCAGATTCGTGTCACGAGACGCTGCGCCTTAGGATCGAGCGGCGGCACGGTAAAGAGCTTAGCCATGATCTCCGGCGTCGGATAGATCGCGGTATCATCAATCACTTCCTTGTCCAGCAGCGGCTGCGACGCCTTGTTACCGTTGGCATAGAAGACAAAATTCGATGCCTTGGCGGCAACTTCCGGCCTCATCATGTAATTGATGAATTCATGGGCCTCTTCGACATGCGGCGCATCCTTCGGGATGCCGAAGACGTCGAAGAAGATCTGCGCGCCTTGGGCAGGAACCGAATAGTCGACATTCACGCCAGCCTTTGCCTCGGCCGCGCGATCGCGCGCCTGGAACACGTCGCCCGAATAGCCGAGCGCAATGCAGATATCGCCATTGGCGAGCGCGCTGATATATTCGGAGGAGTGGAACTTGCGCACGAAGGGACGGACGGCGAGCAGGACATCTTGTGCCTTCTCCAGCTCTTCCGGCTTCTTGCTGTTCGGATCGAGGCCGAGATAGGCAAGAACGGACGGAATGACGTCCGTCGGCGAGTCCAGCATATAGATGCCGCAATCCTTAAGCTTAGCGGCCTTGGCCGGATCGAAAAGCGCATCCCAGTTCGGCTTTTCGTCAGTGCCGAGCGCAGCCTTCACCTTGTCCACGTTATAGCCGATGCCGGTCGTGCCCCACATGTAGTCGACGCTGTACTCGTTGCCTGGATCGAAGGTGGCGACGCCCTTCATCACCACGTCCCACATGTTCTTCAGGTTCGGCAACTTCGACTTGTCGAGCTTTTGATAAACGCCCGCAGCAATCTGGCGCTGCATGAAGGAAACGGTCGGAACGACGACATCGTAGCCGGTCCCGCCTGCAAGAAGCTTGGTTTCAAGCGTCTCGTTGGAATCGAAGGTGTCGTAGACGACCTTGATGCCGGTTTCCTTGGTGAAATCCTCGAGGATGGTACTGTCGATATAATCCGACCAGTTATAGACGTTGACGACACGCTCCTGCGCAAAGCCCGGCGCTGCAGCGAAAACGGCAACGACGGCCGTGGCCGCAAGTCTTGCGATTCTTCGACCTCATATTATCTCCTGTCCATTTATTATAAGCGTTTTGCAGGCATCACCCCGGACACCGTTTCCCTCTGGATTTTCGGGTAGACTAGAAAGGATTTTGTGAGGCGACAAGCGCAAAATCCTGCACTCTCAATGATTTCACCGGTCACTGGAAATCGAAGGCACTGAGCCCTGCTACCATCTCATCTAACCCAAGCGGGCGAGTGACAGGCGGTTCGGCGCGCGCAAGACAGCCCTTCCTTTCGCAAAGGCGACAGGCAGGCCCGATTGCCACCGGATGGAGGTTCGCAGAGAGGGCCTGGCCATAGACAGTGCTGTCTTTGAGCGCGATATCGCAGCCGAGCAGAAGTGCTGTACGCCGGACCCGTTCGCCAAATGGCGCATGCGGCCCTTCAAGCGTCCGCGCTATGGTAAGATACGCGGAGCCATCCGGCATCTCGGCAGCCTCGGCCAGAACTTGGCCCGGCTGGAGAAAGGCAGCGTGGATGTTGAGCTTCGGACAGCCGCCGCCGAAGCGCGCGTGGGGAAAACCTGCCGCTCCTCCCCGCCGCAGCCGATGGCCTGCGGCATCGGCCTCCATGACAAAGAACGGAACGCCGGCATTCGCTGGCCGCTGCAGCATCGTCAGCCGTGTCGCAGCCTGGCCGAACGAACAGCCGAAGCGCGCGCAAAGAATATCGATGTCATAACGCGATGCTTTGGCTGCGGAAAGGAACGCATCGTAAGGCATCATCAGCGCAAGTGCTGCATAACGTGCGAGCTCGAAGCGGACAATGCGCCTCGCCTCCTGCGTCGAGAGGCTGAATGTTTCCAGTTCTCGCGCAATGGCCTCGCGAAGCGCGAGCGTTGAGACCTCGACGGCGATTTCCTGGAGCTGATCGGAGGCCGCAAGGCGCTCCGAAATAAAAAGCCGCATGGAATGCCGGTCGAAGCGGCGACGCAGATCGGGCATCACGTGCACCGGCAGGATGCGGACGCCGATGCCACGCTCCTTCTGCAGCCAGTCCTTCAGAACCTGCGCGCGCTCACCCGCCGGCAGAGTGACGAAGAAAGCCTCCGCAGCCTCTTCAAGCGCGCCGAAATAGGCAGACCGGCGCTCCAGCACGTCGCGCACTTCATCTGCAGGCAGCCGCGCGCCAGCGGCCGGTGCCTGCCCCTCTCCCGCCATCAGGACCGCAAAATCGGAAAGCCGCATAGCCTGCTCGCGATAGGCGCGATAGAGTTTCACGACACCGCTTGCCGCATTGGGCGCGGCTTCTGCGACTTCGATGAGTTCCTGGTCTCCGGGCAGTTCGCCCGAAAGCAAGGGATCGGCGAAAACCTCGCGCAATTGCGCAAGATTGTTTCCAGGCTCACTCTGCAGCTCCTCAAGGTCGACCTTGTAGACCGACGCCAGCTTCAAGAGGAGCTGCACCGTCAATGGCCGCTGATTGCGCTCGATCAGATTGAGGTAGGATGGCGAAATTCCCAATGCCTCGGCCATCGCCGTCTGCGTGACCGCCAGGCCGTTGCGGATCCGGCGAACTTTCGGACCAGCAAATATCTTCCGCTCGACCATATGACACCTCCCGCATTGAAAGAATTTACAAACATTCACAAATTAACAAACTAATGTTGTAAATGCTCTCGCAACCTAACCTCAATTCCCGCCTAAAAATCAAGCTTTTCCTGGCATCGCGAGTGTTTTTGTAAATTATGTCACATAGCCGATGAGGACATGATTATCGCGAAGGAGGAAATCGTGACAGAATTTGACAAGCTTATCCGCAATGCTCCGGCAGGCCGTTTTGACGGTATCGAGCGGCCCTATTCGCCCGAGGACGTGAAGAGATTGCGGGGCTCCGTCGAACTTCGTTATTCGCTTGCCGAGATGGGGGCGAACCGGCTGTGGCAACTGCTGCATCAGGATGATTTCGTCAATGCGCTCGGAGCGCTATCTGGCAACCAGGCAATGCAGATGGTCCGTGCCGGACTGAAGGCGATCTACCTGTCCGGCTGGCAGGTCGCAGCCGATGCGAACACAGCTTCGGCGATGTATCCCGACCAGTCGCTTTATCCCGCCAATGCCGGACCAGAACTCGCCAAGCGGATCAACCGCACGCTTCAGCGCGCCGACCAGATCGAGACATCGGAGGATCGGGGACTTTCCGTCGAAACATGGTTTGCGCCGATCGTTGCCGATGCCGAAGCCGGCTTCGGCGGACCGCTCAATGCCTTCGAGATCATGAAGGCCTATATCGAAGCTGGCGCTGCCGGTGTCCACTTCGAGGACCAGCTGGCATCGGAAAAGAAGTGCGGGCATCTCGGTGGCAAGGTGCTGATTCCGACTTCGGCCCACATCCGCAATCTGAACGCGGCGCGGCTTGCCGCGGACGTCATGGGGGTTCCCACGCTCGTCATCGCCCGTACGGATGCGGAAGCGGCAAAGCTTCTGACCTCGGACATCGACGAGCGCGATCGGCCCTTCGTCGACGACGATGCCGGGCGCACGGTCGAAGGCTTCCATCAGGTGCGCAATGGCCTCGAGCCCTGCATCGCCCGTGCCGTTGCCTATGCGCCGCATTGCGATCTCATCTGGTGCGAAACCTCCAAGCCGGATCTGGAGCAGGCGCGGCGCTTTGCCGAGGGCGTGCACAAGGCCCATCCCGGCAAGCTGCTTGCCTACAACTGCTCACCGTCGTTCAACTGGAAGAAAAACCTCGATGACGCGACGATCGCCAAGTTCCAGCGGGAACTCGGCGCGATGGGCTACAAATTCCAGTTCATCACGCTCGCTGGTTTCCACCAGCTGAACTTCGGCATGTACGAACTGGCGCGCGGCTACAAGGACCGGCAGATGGCCGCCTATTCGCAACTGCAGCAGGCCGAGTTCGCCGCCGAGGCACAGGGCTACACAGCGACCAAGCATCAGCGCGAAGTCGGGACCGGCTACTTCGATGCCGTCTCGCTCGCCATCACCGGCGGCAAGTCCTCGACGACCGCAATGAAGGAATCGACCGAACACGCCCAGTTCAAACCCGCAGCCGAATAGCCACACCAAAGGAGACAAGGCCATGGCTTCCATCGCACGTGTCCGCGAAAGAGCGGACGAACAATCCTCCAGCATGAGCGCCGATCAGCAGGCCACGATCCGCATGCTCGCAAACGACCTGCACCGGCTGAATCAGTCCGTGATGAAGGCTGTAGAGGCCGGGGTCTCGGTCGAACTCGTGCGCTCCGCCCGCCACCATGGCGGAGACGGCAATTGGGGCGATCTCCTGATCCCCGTCGTCGTCGCCAACAGGATGTAGGAACAGAGATGGCGGCGCCGCTCCGGCGCCGCCATCTGCGTTATTCGACGTAATTGTCACTGTCACGAAAGGCGGGCATAATAAGCATCCGCTCATACGAGACGCCGGATGCCCGTCACGACGCACGCCAATCTCGAATCTCTCACTGACCTGGTCTATGGCGCATTGTTTGGCGAAACGGACTGGCAGGACTTTCTCGACACCCTCAACACGAGAATGCCCGATGCGAAGACGACGCTCTTCTACCACGACAGCGTGGCGGGCGCCGGTGCATTTTCGCTCTGCTCAGGCTTGGACGATACCGGCCTGGAAGGCTACAACCGGTATTATTGCACCATAAACCCGTGGATGCCGAAGGCAGCCGTCCGGCCGGTCGGCCTCGGCGTCATCGCCGACCAGATGCTGCCGCATGTCGAACTCGTCAAAACGGAATTCTACAATGACTTTCTGCGCAGTATCGGCTGCCGCAGCAGCGTTGGCGTGACGATCCTTCGTGAGAACAACCGGTCCTTCAATCTATCGACGCTGACATCGAGCACCGACACCGGGTTCAACCGGATCAACGCCGATCTCCTGACGCGACTTGCGCCGCATTTGCAGCGGGCCTTCGATTTCATGCGCCGGGACAAAGCAGGCAATGAGATGGGCCGTTCGCTGTTCGACGCGATCGGCGTCGGGCTCATCTATATCAGCGAAGGCCGCCAGATCCGATCGATGAATCTTGCCGCGGAACAGATGCTCGCCACAGATGCCGGGATCAGCGTCACGCCAACAGGACGTCTGAGCTCCAGCGATCGCGATTTCCTCGAGCACCTCGCCTCTTTTTCACGCTACCGCCCCTCCGCCGCGGCAGGGCCGTTCACCGCGAGGTTCAGTTCTGCCCGCGCCTCGTTCAAATGCACGCTCGTGCGCCTCACCTCCGATATCATGACCGAGTTCCTGCAGGGGCCGACCGCAGCAGTCGTCATCGAGCGAATACCCGTTGCGCGCCCCGAATTGAACGATCATTTGCCTGCAAAGCGACAACTGACCGCTGGCGAACTGCGGATCGCCTCCTCCATCGCCGCGGGTCTCTCGCCGCGCGAGACGGCCAAGCTGCATGGCATCAGCTACGAGACGGCCCGGACGCATCTGAAGAACATCTATTCCAAGCTCGGCGTGAACAGCCAGGTCGCACTTGTGCGACGTCTGATGCCGTAGAATTCAGCTGCGGCTGGCGCGCTTGCCGGCAAAAAGATCGGCATAGCTTTTCAGCAGCTTCGTCATACGATCTGCGACCGTGCGGATTTCCAGGCGATGGCGATCCTCGTTGTTCAACACGATCCATTGCCGGTGGCGCAGCTCCGCGAGCTCGCCGCCGAGCCGTTGCAGTCCCGGATCGAGATCACCCACGAAGCAGGGGAGCACCGCCTTTCCCGCACCTGCACGGACGAGGTCCGGCAGTGACCGGGGCCGGTTGACCGTCGCTCCGATCGGCTCCGGCGTCTGGCGGTACGGCCAGCGGAGATAGGCAGAAATGGCCTCATCCTCAGCGACCGCAATCCATCGGTTTTCCAATTCGCCGGCATTGCGCCGGACATAGACGGCATAAGCGACTTCGCCCAAAAGCCGAGCGGCGAGATTGGCTTCGTCCGGCTCGAAAGCGCGGATGCCGATATCGCTCTCGCGGTAGGCGAGATTGGCCCGCGCCTCTCCGATCGTCAGCACAATGTTGAAAGCGTCGGCAGGCATGCGGATTGCGGAGAAGTTTTCTGTCAGCAGCCAGGCCACCCAGGTGCCGGTTGCGATCTTTACCGTTGCGCCGCCCTCGCCGGCCTGGCGCCAGGCATCGACTTTCCGGGCCGCCGCTTCCATCTCCTGGAGATGGTCGAGGAGCGTCTGACCGTCGGCCGTCAAGCGGTAGCCGGTCTGGCTGCGGGCAAACAGCATCCGTCCCGTTTCCTGCTCCAGTTCAAGCATACGCCGGCCGACCGTGGCCGGGCTCAAGCCGCTCGCGACACTCGCACCGGTGAGCCCGCCGTGGCGCGCGACCTGCAGGAAAAGCTGATAGGAGTCCCACGGGGTATTTTTCATTGATGAAAAACATAGCCGGATTTTCGATGTTTATGAAGCGATTTTTGATGTGTATTTGAAGGGATGTCTTTAACGGAGGACATCACCAATGATCGAGCAGATCATGATTGCCAATTTTCTCGGCCTTTCGCAGAACGACCATCCAATCCAAAAACGTGAGAGGACTGAGGATGACTTCTACAGGGATTTTGGAAGCTCGCCTTTCGTAAGCGTCACCGCGTGGCTTACAAGCATCAGCCTCAAAAGGCAGAAGGACCGCGCCTTTCCGGCGCGATCCTCCTCCATACCTTCAAGCTGCAAGCCCGATCAGGCTGCCTGGCTTGCCCGGCCGTGAGACTGCGCCGACGCTTCGATGCGGAACTGCTGCAGCAGGCTCATCAGCGTGTCGGCCTCGTCGGCGAGCTGGCGGCTTGCTTGTGTGGTTTCCTCGACCATCGACGCGTTCTTCTGGGTCATCTGGTCCATGGCGTTGACCGAACCGTTGACCTCCTGCAGCGCCGCCGACTGATCCTGGCTCGCCGTGGCAATGGTTTCGACGTGCTTGCTGATCGCAATGATCTCCTCGCTGATCGAGGCGAGCACGCTGCCGGTTTTCTGCACCAGCGCAGAACCTGCCGTCACTTCTTGGCTGGACTTCTCGATCAGACCCTTGATCTCGCGGGCGGCATCGGCGGAGCGCTGTGCCAATTCGCGGACTTCCTGTGCGACAACCGCAAACCCCTTGCCCGCCTCGCCGGCGCGCGCCGCTTCGATACCGGCGTTGAGGGCGAGAAGGTTCGTCTGGAAAGCGATGTCGTCGATGACTTCGATGATCTGTTCGATCTGCTGCGAAGCCTGCTCGATGCGCCCCATGGCGGCCACGGCCTCGCTGACGACGACCCCGGAGCTGTCGGCGGTCTTCTTCGTGGCGGTGACCGCGTTGTTTGCTTCGGAAGCGCGCCCTGCAGACGAGCGCACGGTCACAGTAATCTCTTCGACGGCAGCTGCTGTTTCCTCCAAGCTGGCGGCCTGCGCTTCGGTTCGCTTGGAAAGCTCGCCGGCTGATGCCAGCATCGCGCCGCTATTGCGCTGGATGGCATTGGCGTTCTCGCGAATCTGCACGAGGGTATCCTGCAGGCGGACAAGCGATGCGTTGAAATCGACGCGCAACTGCTCCAGCCGACCGACAAACGGCGTCTCGATCGTCTGTGAGACATCGCCCTTGGCGAGGCGTCCGAGGCCGGCCGCAAGCTCGTTCACGGCAAAGTCGATCTGACCATCGAGCGAACGCTTATCGGCGTCGTTGCGGGCACGCTCGGCTTCGTTCAACGCCCGCTGTTCCGCAGCCTGCGCCTCGAGATCCTGCTGGGCGCGGGCGCTGTCGCGGAAGGCGGCCAAAGCACGTCCAATCTCCCCGAATTCGTTCTTCTTCTCGAGGCAGGGGATTGTGCCGTCAAGATTGCCGGCGGAGATCGAATGAACGGTCTGCGTCAGCGCAAACAGCGGCTTCACGCAGGCGCGGATCGCAAAAAAGGCAAGCACGCCGACAAGCAGCATGACGGCAGCGCCGACGCCGAGAACCATCGTCTGCAGGTGATTGATGCGGGCGAAATAGACTTCCATCGGAATGCCGATGAAGAGGATGCCGATATTGGCGCCGGCGGCACTCTTGACCGGGAAGTAGCCGGTCATGAAATTCCGGCCGAAGAGCTGCGCCGGACCGTAGTAGGCCTTGCCGTTCGCGAGAACCGGCTGCGCGGGATGATCGGCTGCAAGCTTGGTGCCGACAGCGCGGCTGCCATCTTCCTTCTTCACGTTGGTCGAAACGCGGACATAGTCGTTGCCCTGCTTCTGAAAGACCGTCGCGACACCGGCGATCGACTGGGCCGTGCGATCGACGAGGGCATGGTCCTTGATTTCGGGAATGCCTTCTTCCGTCACGGAGAGAAGCTCATCCCCCCTCACGCCGACAGCCGCGTTCGCATCCGCCGCACCATAGAGTACCGCCATCGTGCGGCTTGCGCCCTTTGCGTCCGAAACGGCGCTTTCCATCACGTATCGGCCGAGATTGTGGTGCGTGACAGCGACGATCGCCGCGGTGCTGATGGCGAGCAGAGCAAGCGTGATCGCAACCACCTGACGCACGATTGACGTCGAAAAGAATCGCGGCATGAAGACCTCCGGTGAGTACAACCAAAGTAAGAATAGGAGAAAAGCGTTAAGGATTTTTCTCGCAGCCGGCTTGCCTTCTAAGACGTTGCCACTGGCCCGCTGACAGCTGCTGCCTGCCTTCCGGATTAGCCGCACCGGAATGGCCAGTTTGCAACCAAAGGAAAAGCGGCTCCGGAGACCGAAGCCGCTTGCCGAACGGCAAGATGGCGCAAGGTTTATGCCGCGCGATAGAACGCTGCGTCGGAGCCTTCGCCGTCGATCTTGAACTGCTGGACGAGACCGAGAAGCGCATCCGCCTGACCGGCAAGTTCGCGGCTCGCGGCTGTCGTCTCCTCCACCATCGCGGCATTCTGCTGGGTCATCTGGTCCATCTGATTGACGGTCGCGTTGACTTCCTGCAGCGCACTCGACTGGTCATGGCTCGCACGGGCGATCATCTCGACATGCTGGCTGATCGTCACGATCTGCGCGCTGATCTTTGCAAGCACGGTACCAGTCTCCTGCACGAACTGCGAGCCTGAGCTGACCTCCGTCGTCGACTTGTTGATCAGGCCCTTGATTTCCTGCGCGGCAGCGGCGGAACGCTGCGCCAGTTCGCGGACTTCCATGGCAACGACTGCAAACCCTTTGCCTGCATCGCCTGCCCGCGCGGCTTCGATACCGGCGTTCAGCGCCAGGAGGTTGGTCTGGAAGGCGATCTCGTCGATGACGCCGATGATCTGTTCGATCTGGCGCGATGCGTCCTCGATGCGGGTCATCGCGTCGATGGCGTTGCTGACGACGGTTGCCGAATCGTCGGCGCTGCGCTTGGCCTCGCGAACGACCTGGTCGGCATCCTTGGCACGGGCCGCCGAGGAACGGACGGTGACGGTGATCTCCTCGACAGCAGCCGCCGTTTCCTCGAGAGAAGCGGCCTGATGCTCCGTGCGCTTTGCGAGATCTTCGGCGGACTGAGCCATCTGATTGCCGTTGCCCTGGATCATTTCGACATTGTCGCGGATCTGGCTCATCGTTGCCTGGAGGCGCAGCATCGAGCCGTTGAAATCCTGGCGCAGCTGCTCGAGGCGGCCGATGAACGGCGTTTCGATCGTAGTCGAAATGTCGCCCTGCGCCATACGTTCGAGGCCAGCGGCAAGCTCGTTGACGGCGAGCTCGATCTGGCGATCCATCTCGCGCTTTTCGGCGTCGTTGCGCTGGCGCTCCTGTTCGGCGGCTGCGCGCTCTTCTTCGCTTTCTTCCTCGATGCGGATCTTCGAGATCGCATTTTCCTTGAAGATGCCGAGGGCACGGGCCATGTCGCCGATCTCGTCGGACCGTTTCTCACCGGAAATGCTGGTATCCAGCGCACCGTCGGCAATGCGACGCATGGCGGCAGTGATCTGGCCGATCGGACGCTGCAGCGTCAGCACCAGGGCGAAGCCGCCGACGATCGAGACGAGGATGCCGAGGCCGGTCGTCAGAACGGAGATGCTGTTTGCCTGCGTGCGCTCGGTTCCTGCCGACTGCTTCTGCAGCTCGGCGAAGGTGGTCAGTTGGCCCCAGACGCTATCGAGCTGCTGACGGGCGGCTGCATAGTCAGTGGTACGCTGGCCGATTGTCGCGACCAGCTTTTCGCCGTCGCTGTCCATGGACGCCAGTGCGGGCGACATGGCGGCAACGATGTCTTCCGCAAAGTCCATGCCCTTGGCGCTCGCAAGCAGCGTGTTCAGGTTGGTGCCAAGCGTCGTGATTTCCTGATGCAGGCGAACGCGGTTGTCCGGGTTCGGCTTGGCGGTGAATTCGCCGAGCACCAGCTGCAGCGAATAGATCGAGGTCTCAAGACGGCGAGTGTCTTCGAGAACGGAGTTCGTCTGAGCGATGCGGCCGTCGAGCTCGACGAAGGTCGTCGTCGCTTCCCGCATCATCTGCGTGGCGGTCAACTGCGTATAGGTCGACATCTGGCGGAAGCGGGAAACAAGGCGGCCAAGGTTGACAATCGCTTCATCGGTCGCTGCATCAGGGGCTGCCGCCTGCGTCTTCAGGTCGTTGATCGTCTGGGCAATCGACTGCGTCATGCTCTTCTGGTTCTGCGGCACGGAGATTTCGATGAGGCGCTGCGCCTTGGCGATCTGCGGGATCGCGTCGGTGACGACCTTCAACTTGTCGGCAGGCACCTGCGCCTTGTTGAAGGCGGTCATGACAGAGGCAAGCGTATCGCCACCCTTCAACAGCCGATCGGCGGCGCGGAGCGTCGCGGTGGCATTGCCTTCGTCGTTGCGGATATTTTCCTCGAGCTGCTGTGCGTCGTAATTGACATTGAAACGGCTGCTGATCAGCGTCTTCTGTGCGTCATCGATCGACTTGCGAAGCGCCAGCTCCTGTTCATGAAGAGACCATAGCTTGCCGACGGTATCCGCAATCCCAGCCGTGCCGTCCGACGCGGCTTGCAGGTTCTCGCGGCCATCATTGTCGCCGATTTGGTTCAGGGTGGCTTTCAGCGTATCCCGCTGCGTCTTTATGTCGGTGTAGAGCTTGTCGCGTGCTTCCTGGTTGGTGATCTGCAGGAAATCGCCCATCGAGCCATACAGATCCTTGAAGCCACTTAGCGACTGGAGGACGCTGTTTGAAATCTCCATGCGGCCCTGCAGCAGGCCGGAGGCATAAAGGCCTGTCAGGCCGACGGCGGAAATGGTGATCACGAAAGGCAGGACGAAGATCAGAACCTTGGTCTTGATCTTGAAGCGCGAAAGGATCTTGTCAATAAACATGGCGATACCGGCCTTCCATACACCACTCCTCCCACCGGCTGAAATCGGCGCCGGCCGAGTGCATCGAGCTGATTTGTGGGACACTGGGGAACCCGAGGGTCAGGCGGCAATCATTGCCAAATCATCTCCGGCACAAAAGCGGCGATGCCCAAACATTCGCGGTGAATGTGACAGAAGATATCTTAATATTCAGATAAGCTGAACCGTTTGAAATCGTGTCTTCCCGCATCGTCGTATCCGCCCAGCAGTTTGCCGCGCAAGGACAGAGCACAAAAAGTATGACGAAAGGGATGTGTCAGAAGCCCTGAACGATCAGGAGGGTCACAAGTGCCGCCGTTGCACCGGCCGCGAGCATGAGGAAGCGGGAGGTCGCAAGCTTCGTATCAGGCTTTGCCTGAGCGATTGCGATGGCGCGGGCGCGTCGAGCGTTCCTGTTCATGCGAAGATCCTCACTTCTTTCAAGACTCAACAATCCATCAAAACGGCTTGCCGGTAAAGCGCAATTTAGGAAGCTCTTTCCTAACGGCCATTGGGACACGATGGCGCAACCTTCTTAACGAGTCTTGAATCTCCTGCTCCAGATTCGTGCCTACAAGGATTCACCTGCGGCAAAACCCGAGGCCCAGGCCCACTGGAAATTATAGCCGCCGAGCCATCCCGTCACATCGACGCATTCGCCGATGAAATAGAGGCCGGGTACGCTTTTCGCCTGCATCGTGCGGGAGTCGAGCCCAGCGGTATCTACGCCTCCAAGCGTCACTTCGGCGGTGCGATAGCCTTCCGAGCCGGACGGCTTGATCTTCCAGTTCTGCACCGCATCGCAGAGACGGATAAGCCCCTTGTCCGAAAGATCGGCCATGTTGCCGGAAATGGCTTCGCGTTCCGTCAGATAGTGCGCCAGCCGCTTCGGCAGGATTTCACCGAGCGCCGTCTGGGCCGACTGGCGGCCGTTCGCCTGCTTGGCTTTTTTCAGATGCATCAGAAGATCGACATCCGGCTCGATATCGATGGCGATCTCATCCCCTTCCCGCCAATAGGAGGATATCTGCAGGATTGCCGGGCCGCTGAGGCCGCGGTGGGTAAAGAGCAGGGCCTCGCGGAAGCCGGTTTTTCCATGCCTGATTTCGGACGGCGCCGAGATCCCCGAAAGCGGCGCAATGCTTTCCAGCAGGACGGGATCGAGCGTCAGCGGCACGAGACCCGGGCGCGTTTCGACGAGCGCGAGACCGAACAGTTCGGCGATGCGGTAAGCAAAACCGGTCGCACCCATTTTCGGTATCGACTTGCCGCCGGTCGCCACGACGAGCGAGGCGCACTCGTATTCGCCTTCGGACGTCCTGACGCGAAAGCCGTCGCTGTCTTTTTCAACGGTGAGCATTTCGGTCTGCAACCGCAGTTGCACACCTGCCGCCCGCATCTCGTCGAGCAGCATCCGGATGATGTCCTTCGCACTGTTGTCGCAGAAGAGCTGGCCGAGCGACTTTTCGTGCCAGGCAATTCCGTGCCGGTCGACCATGGTGATGAAATCGGCAGGCGTAAAGCGTGCAAGGGCGGATTTGCAGAAGTGCGGATTGGCGGACAGGAAGTTCTTCGGGCCAGCATGGATATTGGTGAAGTTGCAGCGGCCGCCGCCCGAGATGCGGATTTTCTCCCCCGGCGCTTTCGCGTGATCGAGCACGACCACTGAGCGGCCGCGCTGCCCGGCGCGGATGGCGCACATCATTCCGGCGGCGCCCGCGCCTATGACGATCACGTCGCTCTTCAGTCTCAAGCCCATTTCCCTTCTGTGAATGGCGCCTTCTTTTTCTATCAAATGGCGAAAGTCAACGCTGCCGCCCCTCGCCAATTGCCAAACTCCCGTTATGATGACCTTCCGATCAACCGCGAACATGTGTGTCATGTCACCCAAGAAGACGACGCTGAAGCCTGCCAGAAACGTGCCTGCCTCTACGAAAATTCCCCCAGATCCCGGATCTTCGCGCGGTGTGGCAAACTGGAAGGAAGCGGCGCAGTGGCTTCGCGCACGCGGCATCGAGGACATCGAGTGCATCACCCCGGATCTCGCCGGCGTTCCGCGCGGCAAGATGATGCCGACATCGAAATTCACGTCCAATACGTCGCTCGCCCTGCCCTCGGCGATCTATCGCCACACGATCTCCGGCGAATATCCCGAGGAGACCGAGAGCTTCCGCTACGAGCCCCGTGACAGCGACCTCAAGCTGATGCCCGACCTTTCGACGCTTTCCGTCGTTCCTTGGGAGACTGATCCAACGGCGCAGGTGATCTGCGATATTGTCAATTCGGAAGGCGAGGAGGTCCCCTATACACCGCGCAACCTCCTCAAGCGCATCATGGGACTTTACGCCGAACGCGGTTGGAAACCGGTCGTCGCGCCGGAGATCGAATTCTATCTCGTCGCCAACAACGACGACCCGGATTATCCGTTGCGCCCGCCGAAGGGACGCTCGGGCCGCTCGATCCTCGGCGGCCAGGGTTACTCGATCGCCGGCATCAACGAGTTCGACGAGCTGATCGACGATATCTATCATTTCTCCGAGAAACAGGGCCTCGAGATCGACACGCTGATCCATGAGGAGGGCCCAGCGCAGCTCGAGATCAATCTGCGCCATGGCGACCCGATCGAGCTTGCCGACCAGGTCTTCATGTTCAAGCGCACCATCCGCGAGGCTGCGCTGAAGCACGATATCTATGCGACGTTCATGGCGAAGCCGATGCAGGGTCAGCCGGGCTCGGCGATGCATATCCATCAGTCGGTCGTCAACATCGGGTCTGGCAAGAACGTCTTTTCCAATTCCGACGGATCGGCGTCGAAGGAGTTCTTCCACTTCATCGGCGGCATGCAGAAATATGTGCCGAGTGCACTTGTGATGCTGGCGCCCTACGTCAACTCCTACCGGCGCCTTGCGCCGGACATGTCCTGCCCAGTCAACAACGCCTGGGGTTACGACAACCGCACCACCGCATTCCGCGTGCCGGTTTCCGACCCGCAGGCACGGCGCGTCGAAAACCGGCTGCCGAGTTCCGATGCCAACCCATATCTGGCCCTGGCTGCTTCGCTGGCATCGGGCCTTCTCGGCATCATCAAGGAGATCGAGCCGACGGCACCGACCGAGGACGCAGCCAATGAAGGGTCGATCGACCTTCCGCGCGGCCTGCTCGAAGCCGTAGCACTCTTGGAAGACGAACCGGCATTCGAGGAGGTGTTCGGCAAGGAATTCATCGGCCTTTATGCAGGCGTGAAGCGGGGAGAGTTCGAAACCTTCATGCAGGTGATCAGCCCCTGGGAACGCGAATTCCTGCTGCTCAACGTGTGAGGAGGCCGCCGCATGACGGTGCAAGAAAACTGGCAGAGCCCCATCGCGCCGGGCGTTTCGTGGTACCAGGCGACGGTGGGCGAGCGGCCGACCTATCCGCAGCTTGACGGATCGAAGACATGCGACGTCGCCATCGTGGGCGGCGGCTATACCGGCTTGCAGGCGGCATACAATCTGGCGAAAGCCGGCGTCTCGGTCGTGCTGATCGATGCGTGCCGTTTCGGCGACGGGGCATCCGGCCGCAACGGTGGGCAGCTCGGCACCGGCCAGCGCTGGTGGCCGGAGGAACTGGAGGAGAAGATCGGCTACGAGCGTTCCAAAGCGCTCTTCGATCTTGCGGAGGCTTCCAAGAAACACCTGCTCGATTTTGCGACCGAACATCAGATCGACATCGAATTCATGCCCGGCCAGATGAACGTCTCGCACAAGGAAAGCTACACGCGCTTCTACTCTGAAAATGCCGAGATTGCGGCCCTTCGTTACGACTATCCGCATCTGCGGTTCATGGACAGAGAGGAGACCCAGGAACGCCTCGGCTCCAAACGCTACTACTGCGGCGTGCGCGACACCGGCACCGGCCACATTCATCCGCTGAAGCTGCTGATCGGGCTGGCGCGCGTTGCGGCCAATGCCGGGGCGCAGATTTTCGAGATGACCAAGGCGACCGCAATCGGCCAGGGCGGCGGCAAGGTGACGATCGAAACGCCGAAGGGCACAATTGCCGCGTCCCGCGCGCTGATTGCCTGCAACGGCTATATCGGCAATCTGGAGCCGGTGACGGCAAGCCATGTCATGCCGATCCGCTCCTTCATCGGCGCAACCGTGCGGCTCCACGAATATCCTGCCGTGCTTCCCGGCGGGGAAGCCGTCGCAGACTCGCGTTTCGTCGTGCGTTATTTCCGCAAGTCCAAGGATGGACGACTGCTTTTCGGCGGGCGGGAAGCCTATACCGCCGACAATCCGCGCGATATCAGCGAACATATCCGCCGCCAGATCGCCGAAATCTATCCGGCACTCAGGGACATCGAGATCACGCACGCCTGGGGCGGCAGCGTCGGCATAACGATGCCGCGCCAGCCCTTCGTGCGCGAAGTGATGCCGGGCGTCACCTCAATCGGCGGATATTCGGGCCATGGAGTGATGCTGTCAAATTACTGCGGCAAACTTTATGCAGAAACGGTGCTTGGAAAATCAGCCGATCTCGAGCTCTTCAAGGCGCTCGATATTCCGGCATTTCCCGGTGGTGCGGCAATGCGCGCGCCGCTGCTTTTCCTCGCCTTGTCGTGGTTCGCGCTGCGCGACAAGTTTTAAGGGCGATTGCGGGATTTCCTCCCGGTGCAATTCGCTTTAAAACCGAGACCCGACAGATTCATTGCATCGCACACTGGCTTTTTTAAATCGATTAGATTAAAACGGCCACAACCAGCCTGATTGAGAGAAGAGCTCATGAGCAGCCAGATCATTCCCGTCGAACCCTTTGATTATGTCGTCTTCGGCGGCAGCGGCGATCTTGCCGAGCGCAAGCTCCTTCCCGCCCTTTATCACCGCCAGATCGAGGGCCAGTTCACCGAGCCGACGCGCATTATCGGCGCTTCGCGCAGCCCGCTTTCCGATGACGAATACCGCAAGTTCGCGCAGGATGCCCTCAAGGAGCATCTGAAGAAGGGCGAGTATGACGAGGCGGAAGTCGAGAAATTCTGCAAGCGCCTCTTTTATGTCTCCGTCGACGCGCGTTCTGACGGCGGCTGGGATCAGCTGAAGAAGCTGCTGGACGAGGGCAAGGACCGCGTCCGCGCCTTCTACCTCGCCGTCGCACCCGGCATCTTCGGTGACATCTCGCAGAAGATCGCCGAACACAAGCTGATCACCAAGTCGACGCGCATCGTCGTCGAAAAGCCGATCGGCCGCGACCTTTCCTCGGCGCTGTCACTGAACGATACGATCGGCCGTGTCTTCAAGGAAGAGCAGATCTTCCGTATCGACCACTATCTCGGCAAAGAAACGGTGCAGAACCTGATGGCGCTGCGCTTTGCGAACGCCCTCTACGAGCCGCTGTGGAACGCCAATTACATCGATCACGTGCAGATCACGGTTGCCGAGGCCGTCGGCCTCGAAGGCCGCGCCGGCTATTACGACACCGCCGGCGCATTGCGCGACATGGTGCAGAACCACATTCTGCAGCTCCTCTGCCTGACCGCCATGGAAGTACCGTCATCGATGGATTCCGAGGCGGTCCGCGACGAAAAGCTGAAGGTCCTGCGGGCCCTGAAGCCGATCGATGCTTCCAACGTCGAGCAGGTCACCGTGCGCGGCCAGTATCGCGCCGGCGCCTCCGGCAGCGGCCCGGTCAAGGGCTACCTCGAAGAGCTCGAAGGCGGCGTTTCGAACACCGAAACCTTCGTTGCCATCAAGGCCGAGATCAACAATTGGCGCTGGGCGGGTGTCCCGTTCTTCATCCGCACCGGCAAGCGTCTTACCGGCCGCATGTCGGAAATCGTCATTACCTTCAAGCCGATCCCGCACGCAATCTTCGACCAGGCGGCCGGCCGCATCAACCAGAACCAGCTCATCATCCGCCTGCAGCCGGACGAAGGCGTCAAGCAGTCGCTGATGATCAAGGATCCCGGCCCGGGCGGCATGCGCCTGCGTAGCGTCTCGCTCGACATGAGCTTTGCGTCAGCCTTCAATGTGCGCAATCCGGACGCCTATGAGCGCCTGCTGATGGACGTCATCCGCTCCAACCAGACGCTCTTCATGCGCCGTGACGAAGTTGAAGCCGCTTGGCAGTGGGTCGATCCGATGCTCAAGGGTTGGGAAACAACCGGCCAGCTCGTTCAAGGCTATACCGCCGGCACTTGGGGCCCAAGCCAGGCCATCGCGCTCATCGAGCGTGAAGGCCGCACCTGGCACGACAACATCTAGGATCGCGACCGATGGCAGCAACCTTGCATGCTTTTACCAATGCAGCGGAACTTGCAAGCGGCCTTGCAGACAAGGTGACGGAGCGGCTTTCTGCAGCGATCACAGCCCGCGCAGCGGCCAGCATCGCCGTTTCCGGCGGCTCGACCCCGAGGGCCTTCTTCCAAGAGCTCTCCGTCCGCGACCTCGACTGGAGCAAGGTAACCGTCACGCTTGTTGACGAGCGCTTCGTTCCCGCGGACAATGAGCGTTCGAACCATCTGCTGGTCGCGAACAATCTGCTGCAGAACAAGGCGAAGGCGGCGCGCTTCCTGCCGCTCTATCACAAATCAGGCTCTGCCGAAGATGCGGCAAAGCTTGCGACTGCCGAGACGAAAGCGATTGGCAACCCGTTCGATGTGGTGATCCTCGGTATGGGCGGCGACGGCCACACGGCATCGTTCTTTCCCGACGGCAGCAACCTTGCAGCCGCGCTCGATCCGGCGACGCCGCGCGGCATCATCACGATGGAAGCGGAAGGCGCCGGCGAGCCGCGCCTGACCTTCACCTTCTCCAGCCTTCAGGATGCCGGGCTCCTGGTGCTTCACATCGAAGGCGCGGGTAAGAAAGATACGCTGGCGAAAGCGGAAAATGCCGGAGAAGAGGCCGAGATGCCGATCCGGGCCGTTTTGCGCCGGGCGGCTTCCCCGGTCGAAATCTACTGGGCGCCGTAAAACCAAGCCTTCGGGCAGAGCCGCCGAACGTCAAACTTGAGAGCAACCAAGGCAGGATACCTCCCATGTCCGCTAACGCACGCATTTCCGCGATCACATCCCGCATCGTCGAACGATCAAAACCGACGCGCGAGCGATATCTGGAACGCCTGCAGGCCGCGACTTCCAACGGCGTGAGCCGCTCGATACTCGGCTGCGCCAACCTCGCCCACGGCTTTGCGATCTGTTCCCCCTCCGAAAAGGATGCACTGGCGGGCGACCGCGTGCCCAATCTCGGCATCATCACCGCCTACAACGATATGCTCTCGGCCCATCAGCCGTTCGAGACCTATCCGGCGATCATCCGCGAAGCTGCGGCGGAAGCTGGGGGCATTGCCCAGGTCGCCGGCGGCGTCCCGGCCATGTGCGACGGCGTCACGCAGGGCCAGCCGGGCATGGAGCTGTCGCTCTTTTCCCGCGACCTGATTGCCATGTCTGCCGGCATCGGTCTGTCGCACAACATGTTCGATGCGGCGCTCTTTCTCGGGGTCTGCGACAAGATCGTGCCGGGCCTCGTGATCGCGGCCCTCTCCTTCGGCCACCTGCCCTCGATCTTCGTGCCGGCGGGGCCGATGACCAGCGGGCTGCCCAACGACGAAAAGTCTCGTGTCCGCCAACTCTATGCGGAAGGCAAGGTCGGCCGCGCCGAGCTGCTCGAGGCCGAGTCCAAGTCCTATCACGGCCCGGGAACCTGCACCTTCTACGGCACGGCAAACTCCAACCAAATGCTGATGGAGATCATGGGCTTCCATCTGCCCGGCTCTTCCTTCATCAATCCGGGCACGCCGCTGCGCGAAGCGCTGACGCGCGAGGCGGCAAAGCGCGCTCTGGCGATCACTGCGCTCGGCAACGAATTCACGCCCGCCGGCGAAATGATCGACGAGCGCTCCATCGTCAACGGCGTCGTCGGCCTGCATGCAACCGGCGGCTCCACAAACCACACGCTGCATCTCGTCGCCATGGCGCGCGCTGCCGGCATCCAGCTCACCTGGCAGGATATTGCCGAACTCTCCGAGGAAATCCCGCTGCTTGCCCGCGTCTATCCGAACGGACTGGCCGATGTTAACCATTTCCACGCCGCAGGCGGCATGGGCTTCCTCATCAAGGAGCTTTTGAAGAAGGGCATGCTGCACGATGACGTGCGCACTGTTGCCGGCCAGGGTCTTGAAGCCTATACGATCGACGTGCGCCTCGGCGACAACGGCACGGTGGTTCGCGAACCGGCACCGGAAAAGAGCCACGATGGCAAGGTGCTCGCCAGCATCGAAACGCCGTTCCAGTCGAATGGCGGCCTGAAGATGCTGCGCGGCAATCTCGGCAAGGCGGTCATCAAGATATCCGCGGTGAAGCCGGACCGCCATATCATCGAGGCACCGGCGATCGTCTTCCATAGCCAGCAGGAGCTGCAGGACGCCTTCAAGGAAGGCAAGCTCAACCGCGACTTCGTGGCGGTTGTGCGCTTCCAGGGGCCGAAGGCAAACGGCATGCCGGAGCTGCACAAGCTGACGCCGCCGCTCGGCGTACTGCAGGACCGCGGCTTCCACGTCGCCCTCCTGACGGACGGACGCATGTCCGGCGCGTCAGGCAAGGTTCCGGCTGCGATCCATGTGACGCCGGAGGCTGTCGAGGGCGGGCCGATCGCCCGCATCAAGGACGGCGACATCATCCGTCTCGATGCAATCCGCGGCACGCTGGAAGTCCTCCTCGATGCCGCCACCCTGGCGGACCGCGAGCCGGTGACGGCCGATCTTTCGGACAATGAATTCGGCATGGGGCGCGAGCTCTTCGCTCCGTTCCGCCGCTCCGTCGGCACCTCAGACCACGGCGCCAGCGTCCTCTTCCACTGACGCAAACAGCCCGCGAACGGATCGCGGGCTTGCTCAATTCCAGAAATGTCCGATCAGGCGCGAACGTCTAGAACGTAGTCGCGATGCGCCGGATGCGTGCTGTAGACGAAAATCTTGTTCATTTCCTTCTGCGTCAGCAGGCGCAGGAAGCGGACCTCGATGGTGTTGTTGGTGTTCACCCGCATCAGCATGCAGCCGACCTTGGTGATGCGCGCATCGGGAATATCCAGATAAAACTGCTTCGGCAAAGTGAACTGCGTCAGGATCGCCAGGATCGCGCTGCTCATCGAAATTCGTATGATATCGCAGCGCCGGGACGCCATGTGCATGACCCCCTTTTCGGTGTACTCGATCCGCGCAGCGTTCATCGTATCCTCCATTTTGAACCGCTGTTCGCGGTCGTACATGAAGGATTCTTCCTTGTTGAGAAAATGCCCTGGAGGCAATGGATTGGATGCACCCACGACCCTGATTCCCCTTGAAACTATGAGGGGAAAGCTAGCAGCGGATGTTTAACAGAAAGTGATGATTGCTGCGTTTCAGGCGCTCACAAAGAACCGCCCAAAAATAGTCTCCTACCTTCTGTAAGTGTGGCCTTCGGCATCGAAAAGATGCAGTTTCGAGCGATCAGCAGCGAACCTCATCTTCTGACCTTTCTTGATGTCGGTGATGCCCGGCAGCTTGACGATGATCGGCTCGCCCGGCATCAGGCCTTCGATATAAAGCAGGGTAACTTCGCCGAGCGCTTCGACGATCGAGACCTCGCCTTCGAAGATGTAGTCGTCGCCATTGGCGATCTGCAGGTCTTCAGGGCGCACGCCGAAACTTGCCGTCTTTCCTTTTTCGGAAGCCGCGGTCGGAATGTCGAGCGTGACCGACCTGCCGCCCTTGAGCGTGATCGTCGTGGTGGCACCCGCTTCACTGATGGTAGAGGGGATGATGTTCATGGCCGGAGAGCCGATGAACTTCGCAACGAAGAGGTTTGCCGGACGCTCGTAAAGCTCCAGCGGTGCGCCGACCTGCTCGATGTGGCCGGCCGACAGGACGACGATACGGTCGGCAAGCGTCATCGCCTCGACCTGGTCGTGGGTGACGTAAATCATCGTGGTATCGGCCATCTGCTCATTGAGGCGGGCGATCTCGATACGGGTCGCGACGCGCAACGCTGCATCGAGGTTCGACAGCGGCTCGTCGAAGAGGAAGACCTTCGGGTCGCGGCAGATGGCGCGGCCGATCGCAACGCGCTGGCGCTGGCCACCGGAGAGCGCCTTTGGCAGGCGGTCGAGATAATTGGTGAGTTGCAGGCTTTCGGCGGCGGCTCTCACGCGACGATCGATCTCCTGCTTGCTCTCGCCGGCGATCTTCATGCCGAAAGCCATGTTGTCGAAGACTGTCATGTGCGGATAAAGCGCGTAGGACTGGAACACCATGGCGATGCCGCGCTTCGAGGGCGGGACATCGTTGACGAGTTGGCCATCGATATACATCTCGCCGCCCGTGATGTTCTCTAGGCCGGCGATCATGCGCAGCAGCGTTGACTTGCCGCAACCCGACGGCCCCACGAAGACGATGAACTCACCCTGGTTGATCTCCAGGTCGATGCCGTGGAGGACATCCACGGAGCCGTAGGATTTACGGATTTCCTTTAGAGTAAGTCCAGTCATGTGATGCTCCCCTCCTGATCCTTACGCGAGACGGGCGAAATACGCCCCCCAAGCGGGAATATCGATCTTGTCGCCGTAGTTGTTGCTGGTGAAACCGTGTCCCGTCAATGCCTGCCATTCTCCCATCGGTAAGCTGACGTTGATTTCCACCGGGCTCATGTTGAAAATGCAGAGCAATTGCTCGTTGCCATATCTGCGCGTGAAGACAAGCGCATCGCCTTGCGGCTGCTCGAATTCGATCTCGCCCTTGGCAAACGCCGGATGCTGCTTGCGAAAGGCGAGGAAGCGGCGGTAGTGCTCGAGCACGGAATTCTCGTCGCCCTGCTGCACGCTGACGGCGCGCAGGATATGCTCGACCGGCACCGGCAGCCACGGCGTGACGGTCGAGAACCCGCCCTGGGAAACCTGCGAGTCCCAGACCATAGGCGTGCGGCAGCCGTCGCGTCCCTTGTATTCCGGCCAGAACTGGATGCCGTATGGATCCTGCAGGTCCTGGTAGGCAAGATCGGCTTCGGTCAGGCCGAGCTCCTCACCCTGATAAAGGCAGACGGAGCCACGCAGGGTCATCAGCAGGGAAGCATATTGCTTGGCAAATGCGTCATGATCGGCAACGAGCGAACCCCAGCGGCTGACATGACGCATGACGTCGTGATTGGAAAATGCCCAGCACGCCCAGCCATCGGGCGCTGCGGCGGCGAAATCTTCCATCACTTCTTCCACGCGCTCCGGCGAAAGCGGATCGGGGGCGAGAAACTCGAAGGCATAGCACATATGCATCTTGTCGTTTCCGGAAGTGTATTCGCCGACGATCTCCAGGCCGCGCTGGCTGTCACCTACTTCGCCGACGGCCGCGATTGCCGGAAACTCTTCCAGAACCGCACGGAAGCGCTTCAGGAATTCCAGGTTCTCCGGCCGGTTCTTGTCGTAGATGTGTTCCTGGAAATTATAGGGGTTCACCGCCGGCGCGGTCGAAGCGTTGCGGCGCGCGGGCGGCAGCGCCGGATTGTCGCGCAACTGCTGGTCGTGGAAATAGAAATTGATCGTGTCGAGACGGAAGCCGTCGACGCCGCGCGTCAGCCAGAAGCGGACAACATTGAGCAACCGGTCCTGTACTTCCAGATTGTGCAGGTTCATGTCCGGCTGCGAGGTCAGGAAATTGTGCAGGTAATACTGCATGCGCCGCGGATCCCACGCCCATGCCGAGCCGCCGAAAATCGACAGCCAGTTGTTGGGCGGCGCGCCATCCGGCTTTGCATCCGCCCAGACATACCAATCGGCCTTTGCATTCGTCTTGCTGGAACGGCTTTCGGCAAACCAGGGGTGCTGGTCCGAACTGTGCGAGATGACGAGGTCGATCATCACCTTGATGCCGAGGCGATGGGCCTCGGCGATCATCGTGTCGAAATCCACCAGCGTGCCGAAGATCGAATCGACGTTCTCGTAGTCCGAAACGTCGTAGCCGAAATCGCGCATCGGCGAGGTGAAGAAGGGCGAAATCCAGATCGCGTCGGCACCGAGGCTTGCTACATACGGAAGGCGGGCGGTGATGCCCTTCAGATCGCCGATGCCGTCGCCGTTTGAATCTTGAAAGGAGCGCGGGTAGATCTGATAGATTACCGCACCGCGCCACCAGTCCTTGTCGACTGTCAAATTGGTTTGGGATGCCATGCTCATGTCTGTTCCTGCGGGATGTGTCGTGTTGGGATGATCAGCCCCCCTTGACCGAACCGGCGAGCAGGCCGCGCACCAGATAGCGCTGCAGCCCGAAGAAGACGAGCAGCGGTATGATGATGGTGACGAAGGCCGAAGCCGTTAGGATTTCCCAGTTGCCGCCGCGCGAGCCGAGCAGCGCGTTCAGCGCGCCGGTCAGCACGAGGTGCTGCCTGTCGGTGCCGAGGAAGACCATGGCAACAAGCAGGTCGTTCCACACCCAGAGGAACTGGAAGATCGCGAAGGACGCAAGTGCGGGAAAGAAAGAGGCAAAACGATGCGGACGAAGATTTCGAAATCGCTGGCGCCATCGACGCGCGCCGATTCGATGATCTCCTTCGGCAGCCCTGCGATATATGCGCGGAGCAGGTAGATGGCCAGCGGCATGCCGAAGGCCGTGTGCGCCAGCCAGATGCCGAGATAGGTCTTGGACGGCGCATCGAAAGCCGCGCCGACCATATTGTAGAGGCGCAGAAGCGGGATCAGCGACATCTGCAGCGGCACGACGATGAGGCCGACGACGAGCGCGATCAACAGCGCGCGGCCCGGGAACTCCATCCAGCTCAAGGCGTATGCTGCAAAGGCAGCTATGAGGATCGGAATGATGGTCGCCGGGATCGTCACCGTCAGCGAATTGATGAAGGATTGACCGATGCCCTCGCCCGTCAAAACCGTCCGGTAGTTCTGCATCGTGAATTCCGGCGGCGTTGCGATCGAAACGTAGACGCGCCGGCCACCGTCGTCCGGGCCGAAGGGGGCATTCTTTGTGTAGCGGTAGCTGCCGTCGCTGTTGACGAGCAGCGAGACGCCGTCGCCGAGGTCGGCGGTCTCATCGGCGCTGTAGGCAGCGGGCTGCTGGACGCGCGTGCCGAAGGCTTTGATCGAACGTCCCTCCTGGCCTTCCAGGACATTGCCGGCGATCACATAGGTCGCGCCCTCTTGCTTCTGCTGGTCGGGCTGTCCAAGGCGGGATGCCACGGTTCGGGAGGAGCCGGCGAAGGCTGTCCACCAGCCGGAGACGACGAGCTGATCCTTGTCTCGCAGCGCGCTGATGAAGATGCCGAGCGTCGGAATCAGCCACAGGATCACGATGACCAGAACAACGAAGTGCACGAAAAGGCGAGCGGGGCCAATCTTGAAGAAATCTCTGGCAAGCGTCATCTCAGTGGCCTCCCAGCTCGCGATTGGCGCGGCGGACGTTCCAGACCATGATCGGCGTCACGGCCAGCATGATGATGAGGGCGATGACGGCGCTTCGGCCGGAATCGCCGCCTCCGCGGAACATCCAGTTGAACATCAGGTTGGCAAGAACCATCGAGTTCCATTGACCGTTCGTCATGGTCAGAACGATGTCGAAGACCTTCAGCACGAGAATGGTAATGGTGGTCCACACGACGGCGATCGATCCCCAGACCTGCGGCACCATGATGCGCCAGAAGATTTGCCAGCCGTTGGCGCCGTCGATGACAGCCGCCTCGATGGTTTCTTCCGGAATACCGCGCAGCGCCGCGGAGAGAATGACCATGGCAAAGCCCGTCTGGATCCAGATCAAGATCACCATGAGGAAGAAGTTGTTCCAGAAGGGCACCGAAATCCACACCTGCGGCGTGCCGCCGAAAAGCTGCACGATCGCGTTCGAGAGTTCGATCTGGGTGTCGTTGCCGCCGCGAAACTCGTAGATGAACTTCCAAATGACGGATGCGCCGACGAAGGAGATCGCCATCGGCATGAAGACGATGCTCTTGGCGATGTTGCCCCACCAGATGCGGTCGGTCATCACTGCGATGACCAGGCCGAAGAACGTGCAGGCCGCCGGAACGACGGCAAGCCAGAGAATATTATTAAAGATGGATTGGCGGAATTCACGATCGCCGAAGGCCCACTGGTAATTTGCAAAGCCGACGAACTGCTCACCGGAGCGATCGTAGAAGGAGAGGATGAGGGTCGCCACGACGGGGTAGACGAGATAGACGATCAGCAAAAACAGCGCCGGCCCGAGAAAGAGCCACGGGCGGATCATCGCACGGCGGTTCAGATTGCGCGCTGCCGAACGAATGTCGCCATCCTTCACGGGTAGCGCCAGATCCAGAATCTTGTTCGAAAAATAGAAGTAGGCCGAGCAGGCGAATACCGCCACCACCACAACGCCCAACGCGGAAACTATCTGCGACAGCATTCGTCCCTCCCCGTGCTACCCTTGCCTATGTTGAAGGGCCGACACCAGTTACCGTCAACTTCTTTATGCGTTTGATCATAGTATCCGGCGTTGACCGGCCCCCCACGGGTCCGGTCATTCGTGCCAGAAATGCCGCGGGTTTCCCGCGGCACCGGCATCGCGATTACTTGATGGCGTCCCAGGAGGCCTGGATTTCCTTGCCGGTGTCTTCCGCAGACTTGCCGCCGACGAAATCGACCATCCCGGTCCAGAAGGCGCCTGCGCCGATCTTGCCGGGCATCAGGTCCGAACCGTCGAAGCGGAAGGTCGTGGCCGTCGTCAAGATCTCGCCTTCCCGCTTCATCTGCTCGTTGGCATAGGCCGCCGTGTTCACACCCTTGTACGGCGTCAGGAAGCTCGACTGCGCCATCCAGACCTCGTGCGCGATCGGCGTCTTCAGGAATTCGACGAAAGCGCGGGCGGCCTTCGAATCCTTGGTGATCGAGACAAGCGTGCCGGCACCGAGAACCGGCTTGCCGAGGTCGGCATGCGCCGCATAGGTCGGCATATAGAAGAAGTCGGCGTCCTGACCGAGTTTGGTGCCTTCGGGGAAGAAGGACGGGATGAACGAAGCCTGATGGTGCAGGTAGCACTTCGGCGGAACGGCGAAGAGACCCTTCGGGCTGTCGCGGAAGTCGGTCGAAGCAACGGCCGCAGCACCCCCATCGACATAGCTCTCGTTCTTGGCGAACTTGCCGAATTCATCGATCGCGGCAACGACGGCCGGGTCGGTGAACTTCACTTCGTTCGTGGTCCACTTGTCATAGACATCCGGCTTGTTCATGCGCAGCATGATGTCTTCGATCCAGTCGGTCGCAGGCCAGCCGGTCGCGCCGCCAGAACCGAGGCCGATGCACCACGGAACGCCGCCGTCCTTGACGATCTGGTCCGTCAGGGCATGGAGCTCTTCCATCGTGGTCGGAACCTTATATCCAGCTTCCTTGAAGTTTTCCGGAACATACCAGACAAGCGACTTCACGTCGGCCTTGTACGGGAATGCATAGTAACCGTCCTTGCCGTCCTTGCCCTTGTAGGTGCCGTAACCGACCCAGCTGTCGCCCGCGCCGTAGTTGTCCTTCACCCACTTGGAATTCTCCTCGCCCAGCGGCGTCAGGAGGCCCTTGCTGGCGAGATCGGCCAGGAGGCCGGGCTGCGGCAGGATCGCGACGTTCGGAGGCGAGCCCGCCTGCGTATCGATGACGATCTGCTGTTCGTAGTTTTCGGAGGATGAATAGGTGGCATCGACGCCCGTCGCCTCAGTGAAATAAGCGAGAATGCTGCGGAAGAAGGCCTCGTCCTCACCGCGCCACGGCCCGAAGATTGTCAGCGGCTCGCCTTTCAAATCGGCGTGAGCTGCCTTGAACTCGTCATAGCTCTTCCAGTTGAACTTCGTATCCTGACCTGGAGGAAACTTCAGGTCGGCAGCAGAAGCTGCCCCGGCAAACAGCGCCGTTACGGCAACGCCCATCAAAAGAATTTTCTTCATGTGATCAACCTCCCATCACAATCCCAACGGCGCTTCCCAACCTCCCGAGAGCAAATTTCAAAGCGCTTTGACACTCATTTCACTTTCGGCAGAAAAGAGTCAAGCCATTTCAAAAACACCGCGGAACGAGACGCTTGCATTGCCCATTGCAGCGGCATCTGGAGGGGAATATGGAGCGATTTTTCTTGAGTTCAAGCGCCGCAGTTGCTACATAATTGAAAGCGCTTTGGACGCAGGGAGGCGTGTGTTGAGGGCGCTGAGGAGGAACGCGGCAGGTGAATCTCAAACAGCTCTCGGAATTGCTTGGTCTTTCGCAGACGACCGTCAGCCGTGCACTCAATGGCTATCCCGAAGTCAACGAGGCGACGCGCGAACGTGTGCTTCGCGCCGTCAAGGAAACGGGATACCGGCCGAACAAGGCGGCTCAGCGTCTGGCGACCGGCAAGGCGGGTTCGATCGGACTGGTGATGCCGATGGCGCCTGGCCATCAATCGGATATACATTTTGGCGAGTTCCTGGCCGGCCTCGGAGAGGAGGCCGTCCGGCAGGACTTCCATCTCGTCATCATGCCCTCGGACCCCGACGACGAAGTGGCTGCACTTCGCCGCCTCGCGATCAGCGGCAATGTCGATGCGCTTTTCGTTGCCTATATGCGCGCTCACGACCCGCGCCTGGCGATGCTGAAATCGCTGGCGATGCCGTTCATCGTCCATGGCCGCTCGTTCGGCTCGGAGCCGGATTATCCCTATCTCGATGTCGACAACGAGACCACCTTCTACGATGCCGCGAAACTCCTGTTGCAGCTCGGCCATACGCGATTCGCGCTGATGAACGGGCCGGCGCATCTCGACTTTGCGATCCGCCGGAAGAACGGCGTCGTCGCGGCCTTGTCGGAACGGGGACTGACCCTTTCCAAAACCTGCGTCAGTCACTCGCTGATGACCGACGAGCAAGGCCTGATCGCGATGGAGCAGTTTCTGCAGATGCCGGAGCGTCCGACTGCCGTCCTCTGCTCCAGCACCGTGCTCGCACTCGGCGCGATCCGCGCCCTGAACCAGGCTGGCCTGAAGCTCGGTGAGGATATCTCGCTCATCGCCCATGACGACGAGCTGCCGCTTCTGAAGCCGGAGAATTTTTCGGTTCCGCTGACGACGACGCGCTCATCTCTTCGTGCCGCCGGCGCCCGCATTGCGCAGCGCCTGATCGGCACCGTCAAAGAGATCGGCACCTATCCGGAGCACGAGCTGTGGAAAGCGGAGCTGATCGTCAGGGCCTCGACCGGCCCTGCACCGCGATAGGCCTCAAAATTTCGGCGGCGTCTGGCCGGCCGCGCGATGCCCGGCAATGACGGTGTTGGCCATCAGCATCGCGATCGTCATCGGGCCGACGCCACCGGGAACCGGGGTGATCACCGCGGCAACATTCGATGCTTCCTCGAAGGCGACGTCGCCGACCAGCCGTGTTTTGCCCTCGCCCCTTTCCGGTGCGGCGATGCGGTTGATGCCGACATCGATGACGGTGGCGCCGGGCTTCACCCAATCGGCCCTGACCATCTGCGGACGGCCGACGGCCGCAACCAGGATATCGGCATTGCGGCAGACGGCAGGCAGATCCTTGGTGCGCGAATGAGCAATCGTCACCGTCGCATTGGCGTTGAGCAGCAACTGCGCCATCGGCTTGCCAAAGAGGTTCGATCGGCCGATGACGACGGCGTTCAGCCCAGACAGGTCCTCGCCATGCATTCGGCGGACGAACACCATGGCACCGGCCGGCGTGCAGGAGACGAGGCCGGTTTCAAGGTCGCCAGTCGCAAGCTTGCCGGCATTGACGACGTGCAGCCCGTCGACATCCTTTTCCGGCAGGATCGACTGGATGATCGGCTCGCTGTTTAGATGCTTCGGCAGCGGCAGCTGTACGAGGATGCCATGGATCGAGGGATCGGCGTTGAGGTGACGAAACGAGCGCGGCAAGCTCTTCCTGCGTCGTCTCGGCCGACAGGGTGTGCTGTACCGACTTGAAGCCGCATTGCTTGGCCATCTTGCTCTTTGAATTGACATAAGCATGGCTTGCCGGATCGTCGCCGACGATCACCACGGCAAGCCCGGTCTTCACGCCGCTCTGCTTTTCCAGCGAAGCCGTCGCCATCTTTACTGTTTCGATTATCGAAGCGGCCACCTGCTTGCCATCGATCACTGTCGTCACGCGATTCTCCTGCCCTGCCTCGCGCGCAAACTAGGCTCTCGCCAGCCGCGCTGTTTGCCTCAGAACGCCGTATCCTGTTTAAAAGCGCCAAATGCAAGAGCTTTAACATCTTCCCGGCCCTAAAGTATCTGTGTTGGTCAAGCGGCTTTGACGGACCATACCCGACCGTCGCGCAGGAGCGCGTTGGCGAGGATAAGAAGCTTGCGCATGACGAGGTTCCGCGCGCGATTTCGATGATGCCGCGGCAGAGATCAATGATGGCCGGCGCCGTGGGATTGCAGCCTGTCGCGCAGGCCGGCGAGCCGATCGCGCAGCAGTTCGAGTTCACCGGCTGCCACCTCCGGCTGTTCCGGGACCGCTAGCGTCTCCGCGGCACGTGCGGGACGCTCTCGCAGGAGGCGCAAACCAAGCATGCCAGCAAGGCCGATCGCCATTGCAAGTGCAGCCCCGACACCAGAGCGAAGCGGCAGTCCGGGGCCGGAGGCGAACGGCAGTGGTCTTTATCGGCTTGGCGGCGGTGATCGGAGCGGCGATGGAAGCCGTCGCTCTAACGGCATCGGCCATCCGCGATCTCGCCGCCTCTGTCTTGTCGCGCAGTTCGGTCAGTTTGGCGAGATCGACACCGGTGTCCCGGCTCCGGGCGATCAGCGTGTTGCGCTGATCGTTCAGCGTCTTTCGTGCTTCTGCGGCTTCCTTGAGAGCGGCATTTGCCTCTTGGGCCTGGCGAGCCAGCTCCTTCGCAACCTTGTCCTTCAGGCCGTCAACGACAGCCTGCTGTCCGAGACGGCGCGGATGGCGCGGACCGAGCTCGTTCGAAAGCAGCGCCAGCGTCGCCTTCTCGGTGACGTATTTGTCGCGCGCGTCCTGCAGCGCAGGGGAGATCACTTCGATCGGCAAGGAACCGTTCAGCACATCGCCGGGCTTGGCCACCTTGAGACGATCGGCCTCTTGCTTGGCAAGCGTGATCCGCTGCTCGGCGATCTTGAGATCGGCGTCAAGCTGGTTGATGCGCTGCTGAAGATCACTTGCGACTTTGACGTTGCCTTCGCCGCTGCTTGCGGTGAAGGCGGCCAGCTGCGCCTTCACGTCCTCATAGGCCTTGCGCAACCCTGCGCCTGCCTCCGCCGATGCAGGAGGGCCGCTGGACGTCAGCATGTCGGAAAGCCAGGAAGCGATACGCGAAGACTTGGCGCCATCGGCCGTCGTGACTTTCAGACGGACTGTGCCCTGCGTTCCATCCGCATTGGCCTCGACCATTCCTGCAAGCGCCGCTTCCGCACGCGAGGCCGCGTCGGCCGCTGCACCACTGCCCGAAAGGAGATCAAGTGCTACGCCGATCGTGGATTGGCCGCCGGTGAACTCTGGATCGCGATCGAGCTTCAGCGCTCCAACGGCGGCAGACATGGTGCGGCCGGAAAGCAGGCGGCTCACGGCTGCCGCGGTCACGGCGCCGCGCTCGGCTTTGGCCGCCTGCACATGAAATGCCGCCTCCGCCGCATAATGGGGGGTGTCGGTAGACATCAGCAAGGGGATGCCTGCGCCGATCAAGGCAGCCACTGCGATTGTGCCGATCGGTTTCGCCAAATTGCGGCGGCGGACGGGCCGAGCGTTGAGATTTGCTGCATCTACCTGCCGGGCCTCGGCAGGCGCCGCCAGTCTATGCTGCGATGGCTCCGCAGGACGGACATCGTTTGCAGCACGCAGACGTGTTTCGAGGATTGTCTCGATGCGGTCGACCAGGTGCGGCGGTTCGGGCGGTGCGCTCCGCTGCCGGCGCTGCTCTTCGAGTGCTTTTCCGATCACCCTCAGCAGTTCGGCCTCCGAGGGGCGAACGGGCAGGGTTTCGAGATTTCGGTCTCGTGCATCGACGCGCCCCGCCGTTGCCAGTCGACGCCTATCAATGCTGCCTTTTAACCTGCTGTCATACATGACGCCATATCTCATGCGCACGAGCCGAGCCGCCCGTAGGAAGCGGATGATTAAGGCACTCTAAATTTTCATGGCAAAGAAATGGTTAACTGCCCGAGGCAAGAAGCAGGGTCTCGAGTGAGCCCCCTCGCTCTGTTCCTGCGGTAACGGCAAGGGGACGCTGTTGTTGCCCGCCTGGCTAAGGATGCGCTCGCGGCGATTGAAGCGGTACTGCATCACGTAAAACAGAAAGACCGGGATGCCGAGTACATAGCGCCGCCAGAGACGGGCCGGTTCCTGCAGCATCCGGTAGGCCCATTCCAGCCGCATCATGCGAACGGTTTCCGGAGCGCGGGGAACAACTTCGGAGATGAAATCGAAGAGCGCCCCGACAGTCAGAACAAGCCGAGCATGGTCGGCGCGAATGTGATGATGCGCCCACTTCTCCTGCAGCGGCGTTCCCATGCCAATGATCAGGATGTCGAGGTCCTGGCGCTCAACCTCGTCAATGAGCTCCGTCGGGTTCTCCTTGTCGAAATAACCGTCCGAAATGACGATGAATTCGTGCCAGGGCGCATGCTTGCGGAAATTCGCTGCGGCTTTTTCGACGACTTCGCGCCTGCCGCCGATCAGGCCGACACGACGCGGATTTTCCATATAGGTCAGAAACGCGGGAACGAAGTCCGTGCCATTGAGATTGGCAGGGAACGGCGCCCCATGCGCTATCTTGGAAGCGATGTTCAGGCCGATGCCATCCGGCAGGACGAGATTTTGCAGGAGGATATCCCGGTATTCGCTATCGCGCAGCGTCATCAGCATGTTGTGAGCGTTGACGAAGGAAATGACGGTCTGGCCGACAGGAAAGGAGGCGAGCTCGTTGATGAAGACGAGCGCGTCGTCCCATCCGAGGTCGCACACCGGCACGTCGAAGATCGTGCGGCGCGATGCGAGAACCGCGAAATTCGCGATCAGGTTCATTCCAACCTCCAGCCAGGGTGCTTCACGCGCCCGACATCCCGGAAAACACAAGATACATTCCGCACCAGCAGGTTTTTACGAACCGGCAGCACCCGCCCGCCTGCAGGAAGTCCCCAACGCTGCACCAGGGATATGAAGGGAGCTATAGCAGGTGGGTTTCAAACAACTCTTAGAAAAGTCGTTCGAATTCCGCCGCCGCTTTCAAGGCTTTGTTAAGCTTGTGCGCCAAAGCGCTGCGGCTTTTCGATCCCTGGAATGCCGCCAATCTGCTCGACGAGGAAGTCGACCAGCAGCCGGACCCGGGCAACGCCGGCGCGTTCGGGGACGATCAGCATGCTGAGCGGGACAGGCGGCAGCGAATAGTCCGGCAAGATCACCTCAAGCTTGGCAGCCGTCAGGAGATCGTCGACAAGCCATCGATGGGTAGGTGCGATGCCGCGCCCGGCGACAATGGCCTCGCGTGCAGCAAGCCCATGGTCGACCCGAAAGCGCCCTTCAAAGGGCACGGCATGGTCTTCGCCGCCGGGCCCCCGCAAAGCGAGCATGTCGCTCCCTGCCACGTTCGACATACGGATGCCTTCATGACCGAGCAAATCCTGCGGGACAACCGGCTTCCCCCGCGCTGCAAGATAGTCCGGTGACGCGACGAGCAGACGCCGGGACTGGCCGAGCGCCCGCAGCTTCATCGAACTGTCGGTGAGCGGGCCCAAGCGAAGCGCGATATCGACGCCTTCCCGCACAAGGTCGACGCGCTCATCGGTAAGGCTGAGGTCGACTTCGATATCGCGATAGCGGTCCTGAAACGCGAAGATCAGCCGGCTGACGTGCAGAACCCCAAAAGCCGCAGTGCAGGAGATCCGGATCGTGCCGGACGGCGCACCACGCGTGCCGCGCGCCTCATCGCCTGCCTGTTCGACAAGGCGCAGGATCTGGACGCTGTTGGCATAATATCGGCTGCCTTCATGGGTCAGCGCGACACGCCGGGTGGTCCTGCTCAGCAGAGGCGCGCCGACGGCCTCCTCAAGCTCCCGCAAATGCCGTGTGACCGTCGACTGACCGACCCCGAACTCGCGCGCAACGGCCGAGAGGCTGCCGCGTTCGGCAACGCGGACGAAGGTTCGCATACGTTCCAGCGTCACGTCTGAACTATCCACTATTCGGCATAATCTTATCCATTACGCACATCTAGTGGATGATTTAAACCCTGTCTACCTATGGGTCAGTTCTCACCTTCACAGGATCACTGACCATGAAAGTTCTGCTTGTCTTCGCTCATCCCGAACCGCGCTCGCTCAATGGGGCACTGCGAGACGTTGCCATGAAGGAGCTCGAGGCCCAGGGCCATGAGGTGCGCGTGTCCGACCTGTATGCCGAGGGCTGGAAATCCGAAATCGACCGTGCCGACTTTCCGTCGCTGGTAACTGATACGCGGTTCATACCTGTCGCTGCATCCAAGAGAGCTTTCGAAACTGGCGCGCTGACCGAGGATGTCAAAACCGAGATCGATAAGCTCCTGTGGGCCGATATGCTGATCCTCCAGTTTCCGCTTTGGTGGTTCAGCATGCCGGCAATCCTCAAGGGCTGGGTCGAGCGGGTCTATGCCTATGGGCTTCGCCTACGGCGTCGGCGAGCACAGCGACAAGCGATGGGGCTGACCGCTATGGCGAAGGGGCACTGGCGGGCAAGCGGGGCCATGTTGATTGTGACTGCCGGCGGCTGGCAGGAACATTACTCGACCCGCGGGGTCAACGGACCGATCGACGACCTGCTATTCCCGATCAATCATGGAATCCTCGATTACCCGGGCTATGACGTTCTTCCGCCTTTCGTGGCTTACAGGGTCGATGCGTCTGGACGAGGCCGGCTTCGAACGCGCAGCCGAGCGCCTGCGTGAGAGGATGCGCACGCTCGAGTCCACCCCACCTATCCCATATCGTCAGCAGAATGGCGGAGACTATCTGATCCCCAGCATGCAGCTACGCGCTGAGCTCGGCGAACCGGGCGCAACCGGCTTTGCGCTTCACCTGAACGGCGCAGGCGAAGCCGGCGAAACTAGTGCGCAGCGCTCGCAGCTTCAGGTGGCGGGGGCTCGATGATCTTGACCGGATCGGCCGTTTTCTTCTGTTGGCCGGAGGCGTTGGCTTTCACGTCGTCCTTGGAAAGGTAGTCGAGCTGCTCCAGCATGACCTCGTGAGACGTATTCGCCGCCGAGTTTCTCGTTCATGCCTTTCTTGATCGCGTCGCGGAAGGCCTGCGGGTCGAAGGATTTCAGCTTGCTGATATCGACCATCTTATTGCCGACGAGCAGGGTGAAAAGCTCGTCGGTGGTCATTTCGGTAAGCGGCAGGGTCATGCCCTTGACCGTATCCTTGTTCATCATGAAGGACACGCGGCCGAGGAAGTAACCAGTCACCGCGCCGTCGCCGATGATCGGTACGGTGATTGTCTCGCCCTTCACAAGCTCAAGCTGGCTCTGCTTCGAATTATCAGCCGGCGGGGCCGGCGCTGTCGCCAGCTTCACGGAGAAATAGACCGAAGCAAGCGTGATGGCGCAAACCCAGATGCCTGTCAGGACGAGCTTCACCATCCGGCATCACGCGCGACGAACTGTTCCTGGGAATAGGTGCCGTCGGCATCTGCATCCTGAACGGCATTCTTCAACAGGTCGGCAACCGCACGAACGGCTTCGAGATGTGCCTCAACGCGCCGGGCATTCAGCGTCAGCTTCTGCTTCAGCCCGTGAAGCTGTTCCAGATGCGACGCAGCAAGCTCGGCCGGGTCCGTATCACGGAAGAGCATCGACAGCTCATAGAGGCAGCGGCTCTTATGTGCATTTGAGACCTTGAGATCGAACTGCGGGTCGCTGCCGATCCGCGTGTTCTCGTTGTCAATGATCATTTCCAGGCGGCCGAGGACCGACTTGATACGATATTCATTCGAGATGATTTCCATTTTATCCTCGGTTATGCTTCATTATTGATCTTGGCATCCGCCGTTGGCGTGCCGAATGTCTTGCGCTGGAATTCGTCGATCATGCTGAAGGCGACCTTGCGGTCATCCTGGTCCGCCGACGCGTTCACGATGGCGCCTTCCTTCTTGCGAAGCGCCTCGTTATACATCTGCTTGGCTATGCCGACGCCGTCACCTTCGGAGATGACGTTGCCGAGTTGCTCGGCCATCATGCCCTTCCAGATGTCGCCCGTAGCGCCCTTGCCGTAGACACTGTTCACTGTCGCTCGGCAGCATGTTCTTGATGAAATTCTGAAGCACCATGGCCTCGAACTTCCGGTAGGTTTCCGGAATCTCTTCAGACTTGGCGCGATTTTCGACGTTGTCGAGGCCGGTGGCGCTATCAAGCACGTCGACCTTGGCAGAAAAGCCATCGCCGTTCTCGGCAAGGCCCGTTGCCCGAAACGCCGTGCGGCTCGCTTTCAATTTCTCCTGGGCCACCTGAACCTCCATCGGGTCGGCGGCTTTGACAACATCCAGGACCAGATCACTCGGGGGTGAAATAGCCAATGTCACAATCCTCTAAATTAAGTTGTAGGGATTATGGTTTTTGAAGCTTGCTGGAGGCTGGTGTTGCAAATTTCTGATCGATGACATCGTAGACCGCGTTGTCATCGGCCTCGCGCCGTTCGGCTTCAAGGGCTTCCTTCATGCCCTCTTCCAGCCGGTCGCCCTTGGCCCGCTCGCGCTGCAGGCGCATCTCGTGCAGCTGCTGCATGCCGGTCAGCTGCTTGTCCTTGGTGCTCAGCCGCTCGAACCGGTCGGCATAGCTTTGCGAAAACGCACGATGGACCGGATCCATGGAGCCGAGCGCCATGACGACATTGTCAATCGACTGGTTGACCTCGGCGCGCTGGCGGCTCGTTTCGGCAAGGTCGTATTCCGCCATCTGCTCCAGATGCCGCTGCACTGCGACGAGCCGCTTCAGTTTTTCCGAACGGGTCTTCTCCGCCATCCGCTATCTTCCGATAAACACGCTTGGGAAAGATTGCGCATACTGGCTGATCAAGGCAGAAACCGAGAAATAGAACAGGAACAAGCCGCCAAGCAGCATGTAGGGCGTCGAGATGAAATACACGGGAATCTGCGGCGCCAGCTTGTTGATGAAGCCGATCGAGACGTTGAACATCATGCTGTAGATGAGGAACGGGCTTGCGAGCCGGAGCATGATGTAGGTCGTCGATTGCAGCGTATCGGTGAGCGAAATCAGATTGGCGCGCATATCGGCAATGCCGCCGAAGGGCATCGTCGAGTAGGAATCGATCAGCGCCCGGAACACGATGTGATGGAAGTCCATCATGAAGAGGATCATCATTCCGGCAAAGGTGATGAAACCGGAGAGACTTGTTTCCAGCGAATCCTCGATGACATCTGCCGCACCCGGTGAGGTGTATCCGACCATCATGGCGATGATGCTGGCGGCGAATTGGAAGCCCAGCGTGTAGAGCCGCGCCAGCAAGCCGTACATGACGCCGATCAGCGATTCGCTGACGATGAGCCCGATATAGGTCGCGCCAGTGTTGCTGACGGCCGGATAAACCGTATCCCAAAGAACCGGCAGCATGGCGATCGAAAGGCCGCCGGCCACAAAGACCCTCAGCAGTTCCGGCACGCGCGCCGAGGAAAAGCCTGGCATTGCAAGGACACAGCCGCCGATCCGGCAGAAAACCAGGAAGAGCGCCAAAACAGTCCCTTGCGGGTCGGAAATCATGAAATGGAGCCCAAAATCTTTATCTCGATGCCCTTGGCCAGTTCGACGTGCGAAAGAACCGGAAGCGTGGCGAACAGCCGTTCGATGATCATGCGCACATAGGAGCGTGTTTCGGGCGATGTGACAAGGGCGAATGGCAGGCCGCGGTCCATGAATTCACGGATAACCTTCGTTGCCTGCTCGCTGAACTCCTCAAGGCTGCGCGGGTCGATGTCGAATTCGACGACCTCGCCCTTGTTGTCGCGCTTGAGCGCCTGGTGGAAGGCCATGTCCCACTTGCTGCCGAGCCGCAGGACGCGCAGCACGCCATTGTCCGCCAGGTCGCCGCAGAGCTGCTGCGCCATGCGGATCCGCACATGCTCGACGATCTGCTCGGTCTTGCGGACATGCGGCGCGAGCTCGGCCACGGCTTCCAGGATCAGATGCAGGTTACGGATCGAGACGCGCTCGGCAAGCAGCAGCTTGAGGACGGCCTGCAGGCCCGAATACGACATATGCGAGGTGCAGATCTCGTCTGCGAGCTTCTTGTATTCGGGATCGAGACGGTCGATCAGAACCTTCACGTCCTTGTAGGAGAGAAGCTGCGGCAAGTTGTTGCGGATGACCTCGCTCATGTGGGTGAGGACCACCGAGACGTTGTCGATCGGCTGGAAACCTTCGCGTTTCAAGTCCTCGGCGAAAGCCTCAAGAATGGAAACCGCCGGCATGCCGAAAGCCGGTTCGCGGATTTCGTCTCCTGGAATGCGCGGCTTGCGGCCAGAGCCGGTGACGACCAGAACTTCGCCGACACGCAACGCGTTCGATGCCACCGTCGTGCCGTGGATGCGGATCTGGTAGGACTTCTCGGGAATGCTGATATCGTCGGTGACCTTGATCTCCGGAACGACGAAGCCATACTGCGTTGCAAATTTCTTGCGCATCTTGCCGACCCGGAAGGCGAGTTCCTGGTGTGCGCCGAGGAGGCGTGTCGACACCATCTTGCCGAGCGCGAGTTCGATTTCCGAGGTGCGCAGGACCGATTTGACGGAGTCCTTTTCGAGCTCCTTGGTCTGAACGACCTTCTTTTCCTCCTGCTCGCGGCGGACCTTGTTCTCTGCTTCGATCTGCCTCGGAATGAACCATGCACCGAACGCCATGAGGCCGCCGAGGAACATGAAGGGGACTGTCGGCAGGCCGGGCATCAGGCCCAGGACCGCCATCAGCACGGCGGAAACGGAAAGCGCGCGCGGATAACCGCTCAGCTGATTGACGACGGCCTGGTCGGTCGAGCCGATGGTGCCGCCGCGCGAAACGAGAAGGCCGGCCGCCAAGGAAACGATAAGCGCCGGCATCTGGGCGACGAGGCCGTCGCCGACCGAGAGCTTGACGAAAACGTCGGCCGCTTCGGAAATCGGCATGTCATGGCGGAAATAGCCGATGATGATGCCGCCGAAAATATTGATGCAGGTAATAAGGAGGCCCGCGACCGCATCGCCGCGGACGAACTTGGAGGCACCATCCATGGCGCCGAAGAACGAGCTTTCCTCCTCCAACTCCTTGCGACGGCGCTGCGCTTCCTTCTCGTCGATGATGCCCGCGGAAAGATCGGCGTCGATCGACATCTGCTTGCCGGGGATCGCATCCAGGGTGAAACGCGCGCCGACTTCAGCGATACGCGTCGCACCCTTGGTGATGACAATGAAATTGATGGTGATCAGGATCAGGAACACGATCAGGCCGATCACGAAATCGCCGGACATCACCAGGCTTGCAAAACCGGCGATCACGCCGCCGGCGGCGTCATGTCCCTCATTGCCATGCGAAAGGATTACGCGCGTCGTTGCAATGTTTAGCGACAGTCGCGTCATGGTCGCGATCAGCAGGATGGTCGGGAAGGACGAAAATTCGAGAGGCTTCTGAATCCAGAGGGCAACCATCAGGATCAGAACGGAAAACGCGATCGAAAAGGCCAGCCCCAAGTCGATCAGAAACGGCGGAATCGGCAGGAAGAGCACACAGATGATGACCATGATGCCGAGGGCAAAACCGACATCACGAAGGCTCGGAGCAGATTTCGGAAGGGGGAGTGCAGGTGGTTGCGCCATTTCGATTCTCGTCTCTTCATGAGAGGAGGCAGGTATGCCCTGCCCAGTTCGGATCGAGAATTAACCGGCGAAGCTTGCGCGAAGGTAGCTCAGAAGCCAGACTGGATGCGCGAGAAGACCATGTCGGTGAAAATGGAGATCTGGGAACCGACGAACGGCGCGGAAATGCCGACGGTAATGAGAACGGCGACAATCTTTGGAACGAAGGTGAGCGTCGCTTCCTGAATCTGCGTCAGCGCCTGGATCAGCGCAATGACGAGGCCGACAATCATGGCAGCAGCGACCGCAGGGCCGGCTGCGATCAAAACGGTCCAGATCGCCGCCTGAAAAAGGTCGAGTGCATCGGCTTCATTCATCGTCAGGCAACCTCATATCGCCTTTCGGTCCGCCCCGCAGTAGCCGGACCATTATTGCGTTCATTGCAAGTCAGTTCACGACGACGTGTCTGACGTCGGCGCTTCATCCGCGAGAGTGATTCCCGCCTGCACGAGAATACTCTTCCCGTCCGTCGTCGTCGCGATAATTCCGTCGGAATACACCTTGACCGAGGCGACAGTGCCTTTCACGGTGCCGTCGGCGCTGGTCATGTACTTGCCGATGTAGCTGCCTGCCTGGGTGAGGCTGGAGCTTGCGAGCAGCGTGTCCAATTTCGTGTTGGTCTGGATCGTCTGCTCGACCTGCGAGAAGCTTGCGAGCTGCGACATCTGCTCGCTGGCGTCCATCGGATCCGTCGGATCCTGGTTCTTCATCTGCGCGATGAGCAACTGCAGGAAGTTGTCGTAGTTGAGCGTTGCCTTCTGCTGCGCAGTCTGCGTGGTCGACGTCGTGCCGACGCTGGAAACGCCGTCTACCGCCATGGTGCGATCTCCTTGCGGATTTGCTCGACCATCGCCGGGTGCATTTCCTGGTTGTTCAAGATGCCGTCCTCGGTCGGATAGAGCGCGCGGATCGCCTTCAGCGCATCGAATGCGCGCCCCGTCGAGACGAGGCCATCGATGCGCTTCAGCTCGGCGAGAACCTCTTCGTTCTTGAAGCAGGTCAGCAGCATGGTGATCGACTTGCGGAACATCGCCGTCGACTGCTCCTTGCCTTCCGGATTAATCAGGATCATCTGCGCGATGAAGTAGAGCTGGCGCAGCGGCGTCGTGGCGTCTTCCGGCTGAAGAACATGGTTTTCAAGAAGAAACGTCACATCATTCAGGAATTCCAGCGCGACCTTGCGGTCAACGCGCAAAACCGCGCCGTTGATGAAGATTCTCTCTCCGGCTTTTAGCGAAATGCGAAGTGTACTTTTCATTTAAGTCCATCCCTGATGATGGTGGTAACGTCGATAATGCCTTGATAGTTACTCGATTGGCGTCGCCTGATCTTGTCGCATTCCTTCAAAATCCAGATTGCGATCGAAATCAGGTTGGCCCGCAGCTCGATCTGGAGCTGATTGTCGGGATGTTTGAGATCCTCGATAAAACTCACCCAAACACGCCGGGTGTAAAACAGTGCCTCAACGGATTCCCGGCTGTACTTTTCCTTGTCGCGCGCCAGCCGAGAGCAATTCGATTGACCGGTCGAGAACTTGCCGCTCCCGCTCTTTCGCGTCGGTCACCGAGTCTTGCATGACCTCGGCATAAGAGAATTGATACATTCATGCATCCTTCTTTGTATTGCGCGCCTTTGATCATCAAAGGTAATTCACTGAGGCTCAGCTGCTGTATTTTCGATACGATCGTGTAAGCCGTTTCGAGCTGCGTTTCCAAGGTCTTGACGAGGGTCGAAGCTTCGTGCAGGATCAACACCTTGGAGGTCCACGACCTTGTTGTTGATGATGGTCAGCCTCGGCATCGAGAGCGTCGTTCGCCTTCTCGACGCGCTCCTGCGACAGGCCGAGCTGGCTCTGCCTGCGTCACGAGGCCGGATGTCGCCTGCGCCGCATAGCCGATGGCGCTGCTGAGGAAACCGCGTCCATGGCATCAGCTGCCAAGGCCCTGATCGCATCAGCGCATTCGTCATCACCGTGGCCATTGCGAGGTAGCGCATGCCGTCGGAATTGGCGTTGGTGGACGATGTGATGACTTCCGAGTTGCTGATCCGGCTCGTCATGTTCTGGTTGGAGGCCTTGGACCAGCCTGTGGCCGGGTTCGTCCATGCCGCAGCGCTGAACATCGGCTCCACGGTGCTGGTCATGAAGGTATCGATTTCAGCCGCGGTCAAGGCGCTGACCGGCTTGGAAAGCCCGGTCGCGTAAGTGTTCAGGGCGGTGACGATATCGGCTTCAACGGTGGCGCTGCGATCCGTCAGTGGCGGAACGTCCGTATTGACACCGGAGAACAGGTATTCGCCGCCGGTGATCATGTTGCCGGTGTCCATGAGCTGCGAAAGTGCCGCCGCCGAGGACTGGAGAGTAACGGTGATGGCGGTCGATGCCTGGCTTCCCTTGAGCGCCGTCAGATTCTTGACCAGTGCATCACTCGCCTTCTGCACGTCGGCCAACCCGCTCTGGGACATTTCGAGACGGAGATTGACGGTGGAGTTGCTGTCCTTGAACGAGGAGATCCGATCAAGCTCGCGCGCATAGTTCACGCTCTTGGCCGCGTCGATGCCGAGCGATACGCCGATATCGGCGTAGGTTTTCGTGGTGGCTTCAATCGAAGCCTTGACCATCTGGTTCTGCGACTGGCGGATCGTCAATCGCATCGCGTTCTGAATGGCTGAACTAGAAATAAAAGAGCTCTTCATGGCTTAACTCGCTATATCCAGCAATGACTTCAACATTTCATCGATGGCGTTCAAAATCTTCGTCGCCGCCTTGTAGGATTGTTCGATGTCGAGAAGCAGCGTCAGCTCTTCGTCCAGGTTGACGCCGGTCTCGTTGGAATAGGCTTCGTCGGATCGCGAAAGCGCTGCCGCCGTGTTCTCCGTGGCACCGCTCGCGTCGCTGCGGTACTGTTCGAACCAGCCGATCGAGCTAGACGAAAAATCCATGATGCTGACATTCGAGTCGATACCCGTCACCGAGTTGAAGCCGATTACGCCGGCGCCCGGATCGAAATCCATCTTGGCGCCCATGGCCGTGTAGAGCTTGTCGAGCTGCGCGGTGTAGCCGCCATTGGCAGCGGTATTCTGATTGAACGCGGCGCCGTTGATCGAACCGTCGCGCAGCTTCATCGGATCGCCGCCCAGCGAGGTCACTACCGCCGGATTGACCGTGATGGAACCAGCAATGCCGTCGATGATCGTGGCCGTCGTCGGCGTTCCGCCCGGAAGCCCGCTCGGCAACGTCCAGGTAAAGAGACCCGGCAGCGTGCTGGTTCCGGCCGTGTTCGTTTCCGAAAATAACGCAACGAGACCCTTGGCGATTTCGTCGAGCTGGGATTGGAATGTCGGCGCGACGTCGTCACGAAGCTGGAGAAGCGCCTGGAGACTGCCCTGCGCCGACGTCGTGCCGCCCGAACCCTTACCGAGCGCCACGCCATCGATGTAAACGCCGTTGCCGTCGGTGGAGGCGCCGTAGCTCTGGGTCGGCTTGAAAGTCACCGCGCGCGGAATGGTCTCGAAGAGCGTCACCCCGTCCGAGGTATACAGTACCATGTCGTTGTTATCGCGGGTGACGGTCGTGACGCCCACGATCCCCGAAATCTGCTTGAGCAAGGCATCGCGCTGGTCGAGCGCTTGCGACGGATCCGCACCGGAGGACGTGGCAGACTTGACGGCGTTGTTTGCGGTCTCGAATTGCGCCAGCAGCTCATTCAGCTCTTCTACGGAATTTGCAATCGATTTGTCCGCATTCATGCGCACCTGCTGGACAGCGTTGGTCGCATTGTTGAGCGAGTTCACGACGTCCTGCGCCGCCGTGATGGCGCCCTGGCCGGCGATCGTGCTGTTCGGTGCGGCTCTAAACGCGCTAAGCTTGTCACGAAAGACCGCAAGGTAGGTGGAGGGCGCCGTCTCGTAATCGTTGCCGCCGATGACGGACTTGATGTCTTCCAAGCCGTTCAAGAGGGTCTGCTGGGCACTGTCTTGAGAATTGCTCTTCAGGTACTGGCGCAGGAGAGCATCTTCCTGCGCACGGTTGATCTTGACCACCTGCGCGCCGTTCAAGGAGGTGGTGAGCATCGCCTGCCGACGCACATAATCCTTATTGCCGGCATTGGCGATATTGTTCGATACGACGCTGCTTTGAGCGCCTGTATTGTTGAATATGCCCTGTGCCGTATTAAGTGCGGAAGTGAGCGACATGGCTTAGCCGTTACCTTACTTATCTCTTGAGATTGACGAGGACGTCCATCAAGTCCGAACCCGTCTGGAACACTTTCGAGTTTGCCGTATAGCTGCGCTGCAACTCGATCATTTCCGTGAGCTCGCCCGCCATATCGACGTTCGAGCCTTCAAGCGCGCCCGATTGGATCTTTCCGAAGCCACTCGTCTGCGGGAAGCCGGTGACGGTGACGCCGGACCTGCCGTTCGCTGAGTAGACGTTGCCGGACATCAGCGTCAGCAGATCGGGGCTCGGCACGTTTGCGAGCGGGATCTGGAAGACGGGCTTGGTGCTGCCGTCGTCGTATTTCGAATACACCACACCATCGGCGTCGATGGTGAGTATCGACCGGCGAGTTCGCGCCCTGTCCATTCGACGTTACCGGTGCCGGACCAACTGTCGCCGACCTGCGACAGATCGAGGCTCATATTGATGGTGAGACCCGTCACCGGATCGATGATGTCCGTGGCGCTGGTATGCGTTGCATCCGTCAGCATCTGCCCCGAGCTGTCGAAATATACCCGCTTCACGTCAACGGCAGCGGAAGAGGTACGGGAAGGAGCTCGTGCCAGTCGCGGCCTTGTCGGCGTTGCGGAATACGGCCATTTCCCATTCGTAGGCGGTGCCAGTCGGCGGCAGCGGCGCCACGGTCGTTACCGGGACCTTTGTGAAGTAGATGTCGTACATCACCTTGCTGCCGAGCTTGTCGTAGGTGACGATCGAATATTTCTGCGTATCGGATGTGGCCGTTGCGTTGTTTGCGCTCGGGAGCGTCTGCCGCAGTGGTTTCGATGGGCGAAGATGGCTTGAGGTTGCCCGTCCACGTACCATTCGCCGTCGGCACGGCTTCCAGTTTCTGGTCGCCGAGGACATTGATCGGAACGAGGCCGTCGAAGCCGTTGACGACGACGGCGGGAGCGGACGAAGCCATAAGGATAGCCCATCAGCGTGAAGCCCGCCGAGTTGACGAGGTTGCCTTCGTCGTCCTTCGTGAAGTCACCGGCGCGGGTCAAGACCGGCGTGCCGTCGGCGCCCTGCACGATGAAAAAGCCGTCGCCGGAAATGGCGAGGTCATAGCCAGAAGTCGTGTAGGAGATGTCGCCTTGGTCGGAAACAGCCTGACGGATGGACGTCTGCACACCACCGGAATTGTAGTTGCCTGCCGTGGACGGCAGGACCAGAGAGGAGAAGGCCGTCGAGACAGCCTTGTAGCCGGTGGTATTTGCATTCGCGATGTTGTCGGCAACGGTGCTCAGGCGGTTTGCCTGTGCGTTCATCCCCGACACTGCCGTCTTCATGCTGCCAAAAATGCTCATCTGAAAACCTCGTTTTCCTGTGATAGCTTGGAGAGTATTTGGCGGGCCTTGCGTGAAGCTGTCTGTAGCGGAGCTGCCTGAGCGAAATATTGAAAGGCACGTTTCCGCGGCGCCAGGCCCGCCGCTAAAAATCAGTTCCAGTCGATGCAGTAGCCGAGGAAGCGCTTCGAATCGACCGGGTCGAAGCCGAGCTTCTTGCGCAACTTCTTGCGCAGCTTGGAGATATGGCTCTCAACGACATTCTCTTCGACTTCCTCGTCGAAGATGCCGTAGATGGCGTTGAAGATCTGGGTCTTGGTGACGCGGCGGCCGCGGTTGGCGATCAAGTATTCCGAAAATGCGGCGTTCGCGGCGAGGAAGCGCAAAGACTTCACCGTTGATTTCCGGATCGCGGCCGTCCGAAAAGACGCGGATCGCGCCGATATCGGTGTGGGTCGAAATCGCTTTCAGGCGGCGGCGGATTGCAGCGGCGCGCGCCAGGATTTCACGGGGGTGCACTGGCTTGCGGACGACATCGTCGACGCCGCAATCAAAAAGTGCAAGGGTGTTTTCGAGCGAAGTGCTGGTCGCTGACCGCAATCACCGGCGCCATGGGAGCGATCCCGGATCGCCCGTGGCAGCTCTAAGGTCTGCGCTGGCCCTGGCCGATCAGGAAAGCTTCGACAGCCGCGATATCGGAATCCGCCGCCGTTTGCACCCACTCGCCGAATTCCGCTTGGATCAAAGCCGGTCGAGGGAATGCCCTCGCGGCCAAACAGTGATGTGTAACCATCTTTCACGAGCTCACGCTCATCAACCACTACGATCATTCGTCCGCCTCCGAATCAGTGTGGCACCTCGATGATCTATGGGTACGAATCGCACAAATCTGGGACAAGCTGCTGGAACTCAATGGCAGGAATTAATAGTTGATTAAGAATCTGGGTACCGATTTGCTCTATATGTAGTATGCCTGTCTCAGTTATGCACACAAAAATTTCGTGGAAAAGTTAACAGGCGGGTAAATTAGGACTTGTGAACCCAATTTTCGTGCCAGATTCCTGCCACATTATGGCACAATTCCGTTTTGTTACGCCATTTTTCTATTTTTGCTTGCATCAGTTATCGGCAGAAGTTACTCGCATTGGGAGTCCACTTGCCATAGCCGGTAGCGACGAGATTGGCGATCACGCGGCAGACATACCGCTTCTGCGCAGGGTCGTTGTTTGGTCCGGCGTGGTATCTGGCTACCGCCATCGTCCAGGTTTCATGCCGGTCGTGAAGATTGCGAAGGAACTTCGCCGCATATTCGACATTGCGGTGCGGGTCGAACATCGCTTCTGCCGAGCTGAAATTCTCGCCATGAAAGTAATGGTTGATCTGCATGCAGCCGATGTCGATGAGCTTTGCCCCGCTTTTTCGCGCCGAATAAAACTGCCTCATGGCGTCCAGCTCGGAAGGCGGGAAGACTGCCTTGCCTTCTATGTTCAGCGCAAAGGGATAAAGCGAACCTTTGCGTCCGGTTTCCGTCAGGCCCACGGAATAGAGAATGCCTTCCGGTATGCCGTATTTAGCGGCAGCAGACTGGATTTCCCTTTCGCAGGCACCGTTGGCGGCGCGCGTCTCAGAGGTAAACGCTGCCAGAAGTGCCGCCGCCAGAAGCGCCAGGAGCAGCATCTTCAACATTTGTCTCCCCTGCCCCATTAAGGCCTCCATTGCCCCGCTGTGCTGTCTGGGCCTGGCGCTCGCGCGCTTCACCGCCCTGCCCCTGCTGCAGGGATTGTTGCTGGGAAGACTGCTCTTGCGCATTTGCCTGGTTCCCCGCGTCGGGCTTTTCTACCGGCGCCATGCTGATCGTGACGTTGTCGATGGCATAACCCTGGCTGCGAAGCACCTCGATGATCTTGCCGTGATCTTCCTTGAGCTGCCGATAGGCCGCACCGGTTTCGACCTTCAGATCGACGTTCAGGGCATCGCCGGAAAGGCGCATCGTTGCCGTCACGAGGCCGAGGTCGATCGGCGTCATCTGGATCTTCAAGGTGTTGACGACCTTGCCGGTGCTCGTCCATTCGGCCGCGTTCGACAGTGCGGAACTCGGCTGCATCGCACCCGTCCACTCCCTGTCGCCAAGGATTGCAGCGGTCACGGATGCGGAATTCTGCGCGAGGCCGATATAGCGGCGTAAATCGAGAACCGTGACGTTTTCGATATCGCTCTTCGCCTTGGCGGCGGACGCTTCCTGGTCAGCACCGATACGGATGTCCATGGACTCGCCGCGCCCGTCCGCGCGGCTCAAACGGAACGTCTTTCCATCAAGATTGGCTGCGTCTTCCACGGCCGGCATCTGCGCGTCGCTGGCGCTGATCGCCGCCAGCGCATCGGCCGCAGGCGCAATACCAGTGCCACGGCCGGCACCCTTTTCCTTGCCGGCCATATCGTCCTTGGCATTCACATGGGCTGCAGCCAGGAATGCCACCGGGATCACCGTATCCGTGGCATCCTTGTTCAAAAGACCAAGCGCATCAGAGACAGACGTCGCATCCGACGAAGGGCCTTCATCGGCTCCGGCCTTGCTCTCCAAGGGCTTTGCCGATTTTTCGTCTTCTGCGACATGTGCATCTTCCGCGACTTCGCCGGCGTCTTCCTTGATTTCGAATTTTGCCGAAGTCGTATCGACGCGGCTTTTCATCTGATCCTTGCCGGATTTGCCTGTGACGATTGCAACCGTCTGAGGCTGCGTCGCGGCCTGTTGTTTCAACGATGCATCGCTGAGAGCGATCATCGGCTTGCTGCGAGCGCGATCGCGTAGACTGAGAGCGATACTGCCGGCAGCGCCTTCATCGACTTCTGTTTGGGCATCATCAGTCGCAGGGGCCCCAGCAGGCTCGCCGCCGGTACTGTTTTGCGGACTGTTTCCTGCCTTCGAAAGCACGTCCGAAAAGCCGCCATTACCAGCGTCGCCGCCCTTGGCTGCCGGACCATTGCCTCTGGCGGCTGACGACGCCTCGGTTGCGGCCGCTCCCCCGTAACGCTCATATCGATCATTTCAATTGCTCTCTTGGCTCAAGAGACCGTCGATTTCATCGAGTTTCGAACGGCTCGTCGTCACAAACGATTTGAATGACGGGTCAGCCTCCTGCCCTGCACCGTCCGGCATCAGCGCCGGCGCCGCCCCATCGTCAGCAGGCTTGGAGGGCGCCGCGATCTCTGCGGGCTGGGATCCGTCGGCCGAAGATACGGCTGCCTGTTCAGAAGTAATTTCTTCATTAGCAGGTTTAGAATCGGACGCTTGTGTCAGGCTTGCCGGATCCGGCGGCTGCAGCACCTGTTCGGCGATTGATTTGGCCGCAGCGCGTAGCGCGCGGTCGCGCGCGGAGAGCTCGCTGTCTGCAACGCTGCTGATGCTCCTTGCGGCCGCACCCACGTCGGGCGTGGAGACTAAGGCCATGTTGCCGTAGAAATCCGCGAGCGCGCCGAGCGCATTGTTCGGTTCGCCGGCAAGCGATTGCGCGTATGCGGCTGCCGTCCTCGCAAGCTCCGCCTTGCCGGCAATACCGGCGGCGCGCGCAACGCGCAGATAGACCTCGCGCCGCCGCGACTCGTCCATGAAGGAGACGATGCTGACAATATCTTCCGTCTCCACATGGTCGTGGTCGACGACAAGCTTGACGAAAAGATCGGCGAACTGGCTCGCATAGGGCGAATGGAGGAACCGCCGAACATAGCGCTGCGAATAGGCAAGCCCCTTGTCAAGGAGACCCCCCTCGACGCAAATTGCCACCGAGCGGCGCAGGGCCGCCTCTTCGACGATCGTTCCGGGCGCCGAGAGCCGCGCCTGATCATAGAGCTTGAGCGCTTCGCGCGGGCTTCGCGCCACCATGACGTTGCCGCCGACAAGCGCGAGATAGGGACCGATCTTCTTGTCGCGGTACTCATTTGCGGTATCGACCAGTGTCTTTGCAACGAGCAGGCCCTTGCCGCTCAGGTACTTGCGCAAGACATCGGTTACACGAGTGTCGAAATAGCCGTTCACGTCCACGGGCGATCAGATATTCAAGCGTGGCCGGATTGCCGCCGCTCATGGCATAGACGAGTGCGGCATCGACATTGCGGTCATCATCGAAGACGTGAGGCATCCGCACTGCGCAGGCGCTGATCGATCGTGCCGAGCATGAAGCGCTGCATCTCCGCCGCCGAATGATCGCCGAGGGCGACCGAGTCCTGTACGAACTGCAGCGAACGCAACATCTTGTACGGCGCCAGGTTCGCCTGATCCTCATCCGCAGCGACGGCTGGCGAAGCGATCGCCAGTGCGAGAGCCAGGAGAAGATGCCGGTGCTGCGGGCGCGCCATGAGACTATCCTTGATCCGCCTGAACCAGGATTTCGATGCGGCGGTTGGCGGCATTGAATGGATCGTCGGCCAACTTCAGCCTCCGGTCAGCAAAGCCCGAAACCTGGGAGACGCGCTTCTCGTCCACCCCGCCTCGAACGAGCATGTAATAGGCTGCCTTGCGCACGATCCATGGAAAGACGCCAGTTCTCATTGTCGGCGCCCTTGTATTGCCGGCCGTCCGTATGGCCGCGGATCACGACTGCGCCCTGACGGCTTTTCAGGATTTCGCCGATCTTCTCCATCGCCAGCACCATTTCCTTACGGGGAACGGCCGAGCCGATATTGAACATGGAACTGTCGTTCTGGTCGGCCAGGCTGACGAGCAGGCCGCCCTCTGCTGCAGTGACGGTCAAACCCTCCGCAAGCTTGCCCGCAATACCGCTGATCTGCCTGGCGATCTCCTGCTGCAGTTCCTCGGCCTGTTTCTGCACGTCGGCGAGCTTCGGTGCATCGGCAGGCTGCTGTTGGCCGGGTTTTTGTGCCTCGGCTGCGGCTTCACCTGATTTTTCCGGCAAGAGCGCGCTTTTGTCCTGCGCTTCGCCTGCTGCGGCGGACGCCTGATCTGCGGTTGCGGGCTTGAGAGCCTCTGCCTTCGCCAGTTCCGTCGCATCGGGCTTCTGTTGGGGGTCGGCCTCGTCGGCTGCGGCCGGTTCGGCCTTGTCGGCATGCGTGACCTCGACCTGTTTTGTCCAGAAATCCGGATCGAACGGATCGCGATACGCCTTTCCGCCATCAGCCCCGGTTGCGGGACCCGAATCGCTTGCTCCGCCCTCGCCTTTCGCGCTGACATTTGCCTGCTGGCCGACTTCCTGGGCGATTTCGGCAAGAACCGAATAGGGGTTCTCGAAGAAATCGGCTTCGGAGTAATTCTTCTGGTCGCCTGAAGTCGACGTCTGATCGTCACCATTCGCGGCCGATGCGCCTTTGGTGGGTTCTTCTTCCTCTTCTTTCGACTTATCCTGCTTCCGATCGCCATCGGCCTGGTCGACGGGCTTCTTCAAGCCCTTCTCAGTGGGCTTCTCATCGGCAAGTTTGATCGGATTGAAATAGGTGGCGACGGAGGCCTTGGTTTCCTCGTTCGCTGCATTGACCAGCCACATGACGAGGAAGAACGCCATCATCGCGGTCATGAAGTCGGCATAGGCGATTTTCCAGGCGCCGCCATGCGCGCCGTCATGATCGCCGCCGCCATGTCGCTTGACGATGATGACTTCGTTCCTGCCGTGGTGATGGTTTTCGCTTTCACTCATTCAAGAACCTTCTTCAGGCTGGCAGACCAGGCGGAAATGCGCGTAACCAACACGGAATCGCCGACGTCAACAGAGAGATCGACGTCATCGGATTCCTGATGACGCAGCAGATCCGGCCTTTCACCCATTTCGCCCTTCAGCAATTCGAAAAGCCGCGCCGGGCCTTTAACCGTCATCGAACCTGCCGCTCCTTCCAGGATCGCTTCGCGTAGCAAGGCTGCAAGACTTGAGACCGCCTGGACGGCAAGCGCTTGCGTCAGCATCGGCGCAATCGCTTTCGCGGTTGCCGCACTTACGAGATTTGCGACCTCCGCCGCGATCTCATCGAGACGGCGTGCAATCACTGCTGCCGTCTCTTCTTCATACCTTGCCGTCAGTTCTTCAATCTCGCGCTGGTGCACAAGCGCGACCGTCTGCGCCTCCAACTCGTATCGCTCCGTCAGCTCGGCCGTCGCTGCGGCATAACCCTCGCCATAGGCCTCACGGCGCTCGGCTTTGACATCGACCGCAGGCTCTTGCGGGATGTCCGGAAAACCGCCGAAGACTTCGTCGGCGAAGTTGTCCGTATCGACGACCGGTGCGGCAGGTTTCGTCTCACCGAAGTCCTTCAAATACCGAGTAAGCATAGCGCTCATTGAAACCACCCGGCATCTGCAATCAATTTCGACATGCGCATCCCGCCTTGCACGAACCAAACACTCACGCCGGCAACGGACGCGAAGGCATTCTTCAGCCTTCGCACGGCTCAAACAGCGTTTCTTCTTCAGACTAGAAACCCAAACTTGTGCGAGGATGAATGGCAGGCTCCACGCCTGCCGTTCAGGCCGACACTACTCGAGCAGGATCAGGACCTTGCTCGCGGACGTGTTCATGACAGAAAGTGCTTCGGTTGCCATATCGCGTGCTGTTTGAGCTGCGGACAGGCGGACCGACGCTTCGTCCATGTCAGTATCGACAAGGGCGCCTATGCTTGTCTTCAGCGACGTCGAAAGCGTGGCGACGAAATCCTGTCGGTCTTCGATGCGGGAATTCATCGTGCCAAGGCCCGCGGCGGTGGCATTGAGGCTGGAAAGGATATTGTCCAATACCGTCAGCATGTCCTGCAGGTCCTGCGACGTCGAGTTTGTGGAGATCGATATTTCGGTACCAGCCGCCGACGTCGTCGAACCCACATCGAGCAGATAGTAATTGCGGGCCGGCACCGCGTCCGGATCGGCGCTGATCGATTTCGTCAGAAGACCGCGGCTGGCGTTGTTCGTATCGATCATGATCGTATTGGCTGCCGGGTAAGTAATATTCTGCGGGTAATATTCACCGTTCGGACCGCGGACGAAGCCGCCGATGACCGACCGTTGCACAGGTGCCGTCGCATCTCGGTTCAACAGCCAGTTCTCACCGGAAAAATTGACGGAATTCACGGCACTTTCCAGCTGTGACTTATACTGCTCCATCGTGACGCTGAGCTTGTCGCGATCATTGGCAGGGTCGGTCGCCGATACGACGGTTTTGCGTATCTCCGAGACCACGTCGATAAGCGAGGTTAACGCAGTATAGGCGGTATCGACCTTCGCGGCACCGAGACCTAGTGCATCGCCGACCGTCTTCAACGCGTTTTCGTCCGACCGCAGGGTGGTTGCCGAAGCCCATGAGGAGGCATTATCCGCCGCAGTCTCGACGCGCAGCTCCGACGATACCTGCCGCTGAACGGTGTCGGCTTCCTTGCTAACGCCGCGAAGAACAGTGAGCACGTTCAACGCGCCTACGTCTGTGATCGTGTAGGCCATCGATTAATCCCTGAAATACAATGAATGGGACAGGCCGGATTGCCGGCAGCGACTTAACTGGCTTCATGCCGCCGGCTGGTCCCTCCAGGCCGGTACGTCGCAAACAAATCAACTCTACAATGAGGTTAACCCGACATTTACCTTGACGGCAAGAGCTTGAACGCATCCCCCGAACGCACCGGCAAGCTTGACGCAAGCTCTTGATTTCCAAAATCGAAATCGCGCCATAACGGCGCGATTTGCTGTCTGTTATTGCGGCCGCAAGCCGCCGCTTGCCAGGATCTGTGCCTGGCTTAGCTTCAACCTGAAGCTTAACTGCGGAAGAGCGAGAGAATGTTCTGCGCGCTGGAATTGGCAATCGACAGCGACTGGATCGCTAGCTGTTGCTGCGTCTGCAATGCCGTCAGCTTGCTGGATTCCTCTTCCATGTTTGCATCGACGAGACGGCCGACACCCGAGTTCGATCGAGTCGCTGAGCGCTGAGACGAAATCCTCCTGTAGCTGGATGCGTGTCGAGATCGACCCGAGCTGCGAGGCTGCCCTCGTCATCGCCTCGAGGCCGAGTTCGACGGCCGTCAGAGCGAGTGAAATCCCCTCCGTTCCGAAGGAAGTGATGTCCATCGAGTAGATTGAACCGATGGTCCCGTTCGAAGAGCCGATAATGCCCGACGAGGTTTCGATTGCGCCACCGCTCACGCCAAACAGAACGTTGCCGGTCGACGAGGAGTTCGAGCTTATAGTCGGTGGTCGTAACGGAAGTGTTTCCGTTGCCGTCGCGGACGAAGGAGGAGACAACGCTTTTCGTTTCGTTGCCTGCGACCCAGTTTTCGCCGGAGAAGGATGCGGATTGCGCAATGCTGAGGAGCTGCGCCTGCAGCTGCTTGATCTCTTCCTGGATTTTCGTTCTGTCGACACCCTTCTCGGTCGCTGCAACCAGCTTGGCCTTGATTTCTGTCACCACGTCGACGGCGCTGTCCATCGCAGAATAGGCAGTGTCGACCTTGGCGGCACCGAGGCCCAGAGCGTCGGAGACCGCCGAAAGCGCCTTATTGTCGGAGCGCATGGTCGTTGCGATCGACCAATAGGCGGCATTATCGGCTGCTTTTTCTACGCGATAACCGGATGAAACATGATTTTGAGTTTCCTCCAGACTGTCATTGATGGCGCGCAGCGTCTGGAGAGCGGCCATTGCAGCGACATTGGTCAAAATACTGGTCATAAAATGATTGCCCCTTGTTGGCATATATTGGGAAGGGACATTCCGGACTACCGGGAGCGGCGGTCAGCTTTCATGCCTGTTAACCGAAAATCAATATTGGTTAACCCGCCGTTTCGTTGAGCGCAGAAGACGCCAAAATGGTTAACGAATAGTTAACGCCAACAGAAAAAGCCGCGCTCCAACAAAGCGCGGCTTGCTTATCGTGGCCTGCCGGACGAGCCGGCAGGAGTATGTTCTTCGACCTGTTAGCCGCGGAAGAGCGACAGGATGTTCTGCGAAGAGGAGTTGGCAATCGAGAGAGACTGGATCGCCAGCTGCTGCTGCGTCTGCAGGGCGCTGAGCTTGGAGGATTCTTCTTCCATGTCGGCGTCGACGAGACGGCCGATACCGGAGTTGATCGAGTTGCTCAGAGCCGAGACGAAATCGTCCTGCATTTCGATGCGGGTAGAGATCGAGCCGAGCTCGGCACCAGCCGAAGTCATCGCCTTCAGTGCGGCTTCGACGTTGGACAGAGCCGTCGAGAGCTGGCCCAGCGTGAAGTTGGTGATGTCCATCGAGTAGACGGAACCGGTTGCGCCCGTCGAGGTGCCGAGGATGCCGGTGGAGGTTTCGATCGAGCCGCCGCTCATGCCGAACAGCACGTTGCCGGCCGAGGTGTTGTCGAGCTTGTAGTCGGTCATCTTGACCGAGACGCCGTTCGAACCGTCGCGAACGAAGGTCGAAACAACGCTCTTCGTTGTGTTGTTTGCGCCGGCAACCCAGTTTTCGCCAGAGAAGGCAGCCGACTGAGCAATGCTCAGCAATTGTTCCTGAAGCTGGTCGATTTCTTCCTGGACCTTCGCCTTGTCGACGCCGTTTTCAGTCGCGGCAACCAGCTTGGCCTTGATTTCGGAAACAACGTCGATGGCGCTGTCCATCGCAGCATAGGCCGTGTCGACCTTGGCGGCACCGAGGCCGAGAGCGTCGGAAACGGCCGAAAGCGCCTTGTTGTCGGAACGCATGGTCGTTGCGATCGACCAGTAGGCAGCATTGTCAGCGGCCTTGCCGACGCGCAGGCCGGACGAAACATGATCCTGGGTTTCGCCGAGGCCCTGGTTGATGCCGCGGAGAGTCTGGAGAGCTGCCATTGCAGCGTTATTGGTAACGATACTCGTCATGTCTATTTGCCCCTTTGGCAGGAAAAACAAGGAAGGGACATTCCGGAATTTTTAGCCGGCCCACAGCGATCAGCCTCATGCCTGTTAACCGTATCCATTAAGGTTAACTCGCCGTTTCGATGGGCTTAGGAAACAGCAAGATGGTTAAGGAATACTGAAGCCAAGAAAGAAATTTAGTTAATGAATTCTGAATGTTAAATGTGGTTTGATTAACCTGTTCTTAAAACATTTCGCGGCCGGGATGACCCGGCCGCGAAAACCCGTGCTTGTCGATTTCGACCGCTCTTAGCGGAAGAGCGACAGGATGTTCTGCGAAGAGGAGTTGGCGATCGAGAGAGACTGGATCGCCAGCTGCTGCTGCGTCTGCAGGGCGCTGAGCTTGGAGGATTCTTCTTCCATGTCGGCGTCGACGAGACGGCCGATACCGGAGTCGATCGAGTCGCTCAGAGCCGAGACGAAATCGTCTTGCAGTTCGATGCGGGTGGAGAGCGAGCCGAGCTCGGCACCAGCCGAAGTCATCGCCTTCAGTGCGGATTCGACGTTGGACAGAGCCGTCGAGATCTGGCCCAGCGTGAAGTTGGTGATGTCCATCGAGTAGACGGAACCGGTTGCGCCCGTCGAGGTGCCGAGGATGCCGGTGGAGGTTTCGATCGAGCCGCCGCTCATGCCGAACAGCACGTTGCCGGCCGAGGTGTTGTCGAGCTTGTAGTCGGTGGTCTTGACCGAGACGCCGTTCGAACCGTCGCGAACGAAGGACGAAACAACGCTCTTCGTGGTGTTGTTTGCGCCGGCAACCCAGTTTTCGCCATTGAAGGAAGCCGACTGAGCGATGCTCATCAACTGCGCTTGCAGCTGGCTGATTTCTTCCTGGACCTTCGCCTTGTCGACGCCGTTTTCAGTCGCGGCAACCAGCTTGGCCTTGATTTCGGAAACAACGTCGATGGCGCTGTCCATCGCGGTGTAAGCGGTGTCGACCTTGGCGGCACCCATGCCGAGTGCGTCGGAAACGGCCGAAAGCGCCTTGTTGTCGGAACGCATGGTCGTTGCGATCGACCAGTAGGCAGCATTGTCGGAAGCCGAGCCGACGCGCAGACCCGTCGAAACGTGGTTCTGAGTTCGGTTCAGGCCCTTGTTGACGTTACGCAGCGTCTGGAGAGCTGCCATGGAAGAGTTGTTCGTATTAATACTTGTCATAAGTCTGTCCCCTAGAAAACTAGATACAAAAGGAGGACATTACCGGACTGCTTACCGGCGATGACGGAGCAGCTTCATGCCCCTCGGTGCCCTGTGTTCTTGGCCCAAACCCGTCATGTCGGGGAGCAATCTCGCAGCCAATGCTTGCCAACTTCTTAAAAACGAAGCAGTGCCCGAACGCCGACAGCAGGCGTAGTTAATGCGCGGTAAACATCTGTAATCTCAAGCTAAAAATATTTCGTAGAGCGCATCCACTGGTCACCTGTTTCAAGCAAGCTTCGCCCGGCAATATGCGATGAACCAGGGTTGGGATAATTGCGCCTTTGCGGCGCCGTGGGCGCGACCCTGAACGGCGACATTCAAACGGATATTTCCGCACGGAGTTGGTTTTGAACAGCAAAGTTTCGTTTTCGGCAGCCTCCAAAGACTACCAGATGGGCCGCTATACCCAATCGCTTGCAACACTGAACCAGCTCATCGACAGCCAACAGGACGCCAAAACCTACGCGCTGCTTGCAAAGAACCTTCTGCAGTTGGGCTTCAAGGCAGATGCGGCAAGATCCTATGCGCTCGCTGCTCAATACGACAGCCCGAACGCCTACGAATACCACAAGCAGGCCGCACGTCTGCATTTTGAGTGCGGGAACGAAGACGACGCATTGCTGATCGGCATGCGCAATCTTTCGAAGGCGCAGGATGACGCCGAGCTCGCCTATATCCTGACCTCGATCTACCTGAACCGCCAGCAGCGCGACATCGTAAAGCCGTTCAAGAAAGTGCTGTCGGAAAGTTCCAATCCGGACCACTCCAGGCTCGCCGCCCTGCTCCTGACCGACGACCTGCATGATCAGACCAACCAGATGCTCGCGCGCAATCTGTTCAAGCGGTACCCCGGCAATATCGCTTTCCGCTTTCTCTATCTGGTCTTCTTGCGCGAGTTCAACGATTTCGACGAAACCGACAAACACAGCGCTCCGATCATCGAGCGCATCGCCAAAGGCGATCTCGACGTGCTTCGCAAGGACAACCCGTTCTACCATCTCCACTGGAACGGCGACGAGAGCCTGAATCGGTTTGCCACGATCGGTACGACCCCCCTCAATCCAGAACGCGTCGCCATGCGGCGGAAGATGCCGCACGCCTGGTCCGACAAGATCCGCGTTGGCTACATGTCGTCGGACTTCTGGGATCACCACGCGACGATGAAGCTCCTGCAGCGCATCCTCGAACTGCACGACACGAGCCGCTTCGAAATTACGCTGTTCTGCCACACCGAGCCGGAGCATCTGGCGAAGAACACGACCGACCGCAGCCGTTGGGGGAACGTCGTCGATGTGTACGGCCTTTCCAATGAAGCAATCGCTGCCGTCGTTCGCGAGCATAACATCGACATCATGGTCGACCTGAAGGGCCACACCGCCGGCAGCCGGGCATCGTCTTTCAATCTGCCGCTGGCACCTGTTCATGTCGCCCTGGCTCGGTTTTCCGGGCAGCACGCTCAACATCGATCTCGACTACGTCATCGGCGACCGCTTCGTCCTTCCGGATGCGGCAAAGCCGTATTACCATGAGAAATTCTGCCGGATGCCGGAAAGCTACCAGCCGAATGACCCGAACGAATCGTCCGAAACCGAAGCCGATCACGCGGGCCGACCTCGGCCTGCCTGAAGATGCCTTCATCTTCGCTTCGTTCAACGGCAACCGCAAAATCATCGCCGAGACGATCGACATCTGGTGCAATATCCTGAAGCGCGCGCCCAACAGCGTCCTTTGGATCATGTCCAACGGGACGCGGAACCAGGCAAATCTCTCGAAGAGGTTCCAGCAGGCCGGCATCCCGCAAAAGCGCATCATCTTTTGCCCGCGTGTCACCTACGAAGAACATATCACCCGCCAGCAGGCAGCCGACATCGGCATCGACACATTCCCGGTCAATGGTCACACGACCACGTCGGAGCAGCTATGGGGCGGTCTGCCGGTCCTCACAGTCAAGGGCACGAACTTCGCGTCGCGCGTCAGCGAGAGCCTGCAGCACGCCATCGGCCTGCCCGAACTTGTTGCCCCGGACCTGAAGGCTTATGAAGACCTGGCCGTCGAGCTGGCGCAAAATCCCGAAAAGATCGCCGAGTACAAGGCGCGCCTGAAAGCCAACGGCCCGATCATGCCGCTTTTCGATGCGGAGCGCTTCTGCCATCACCTGGAAAAAGCCTATGAAATGATGGCTGAGCGCGCCAGGAACGGCCTTGATCCCGATCACATCGACGTGCCGGCTTTGCCGCGGCGTACAGAGCCGTTCTACTCGGCGGAATAGCTGCTGTATAAGATGAAGGAAACCGCCGGGTGCAATGCCCGGCGGTTTTTCATCGCGGCCATGCCGGCCGATCGGAATTCGTTAGTGGAGATCAGCTGAAGGATCGCACCAGGCTGCCGACCAGCAGGTTCCAGCCGTCGATCAACACGAAGAACAGGATCTTGAACGGCAGCGAGATCGAGGTCGGCGGCAGCATCATCATGCCCATCGCCATCGTAATCGTTGCAACGATCAGGTCGATGACGAGGAACGGCAGGACGATCAGGAAGCCGATCTCAAACCCGCGCCGGATCTCCGAAATCATGAAAGCCGGAATAAGAACACGGTAGTCGATCTGGGCACCGGTCTGGACGGTCTGGCCGCGCTCACGCGCAAGGTCGACGAAGAGCGCCAGATCCTTGTCGCGCGTGTTGGCGGCCATGAAGGTGCGGAAGGGCTCCGCAATGCGCTGTACGGCCTCCTGCTCGTTGATCTGGTTGGAAAGCAGTGGCTGCACGCCGCTCTGCCAGGCCTGATCGAAGGTTGGCGACATGACATAGAAGGTCATGAAGAGCGCCAACGAAAGCAGGATCATGTTGGAAGGGGTGGAAGAAAGCCCCATGCCCGTGCGCAGGATCGAAAAGGCGATGACGAAGCGCGGAAAGCTCGTCACCATGATCAGGATGCCGGGCGCAACCGAAAGGACGGTCAGAAGGCCGAAGGTGCGGATGATCCAGGCGGCGACGGAGCCATCGACGGGTATGTTCAAAAGATCTGTCGGCAGCTGCTGGGCAACCGCCAATTCCGGCGCCGCCATCATGGCAGCGAAGAAAACTATGAATTCGAATCATTCGATGACAAAGGTCCTGAACATGACCTTCGATACTCGTCCTTGCGAACGCAGGTCAACACGTTCCTGTATGTCATCCCGGAGATATTGAAAGCCGCGCGGCCCTTCGATCTGCTGAAGGGAAACGGTGCGGATGTAAGCCAGGACATCCTGGTGGATATCCTCGGCCACTTTCACATCAGGCGGACCGTTGAAGAGCAGCGCCACTTCGAGGCGGACCCAGTTTTCCGAGGGATAGGCGAGGTTCGACGTGATCGGCTCAAGCTGGACGACGTTGTTCGCCTCGGTGGAAATATGGGGAAGTGCGCCCTCGCCTTCCTTTTTCTCTCCGCCGCTGGCCGAAGCCGTTTCGTGCCGCCTCCTCCGCCCGCTCGGCGCTCTTGACGTTCGGGGCAATCATCGTGCCGACGCAGCCAGCCGCCGCCGGCACCGAGTAGGGTGAGCGCGAGCAGCCCCGCCACCATGATCAGCATGGCGGATTTCGCTTTCGGCTTGCCGTCGGTTTCTTCTGCGTCTGCCATGGTCATCCGGCCTTAGAGCGGCGAAAAGAGATCGATGGCCTGCTGGCCGCGCGGCGGCTGCTGCACTTCCATCAGGCGGCCGCGGCCGCCGTAGGAGATGCGGGCTTCGGCGATCTTCTCGTAGGAGATCTGGTTTTCGGCATCGACGTCCTGCGGGCGCACGATACCGGCAACATTGAGGATGCGGATTTCCTGGTTTACGCGGACTTCCTGCGATCCACTGATGACGAGGTTGCCGTTTTCGAGGATGCCGGTGACGACAGCCGCGACGAGGAGCGTCAGCTTTTCGGAACGCTCGATCTTGCCCTTTCCGTCAGTGCTCGTGTCGGAACCGTAGGTGATGTCCGTCTGGGAGGTCGGGTTCCAGCCGAAGATGTTCGCCTGCACATCCCAATTGAGTCCGCTCGAATTCTGGCGACTGCGATTGGTTTCGTTGTCGAACGTCGCCTTGTCGTTGATCTGGATATTGACCGTCAGAATGTCGCCGACGTTGAGTGCGCGCGCATCCTTGAAGAGGGCCGCCTGGGAATTCGCTCCACAGCGAATAACCCTGCGCTACCTGGCGCGGCTGCTTCGGATAAAGCGCCATCTGCGGTGTTTGGCCATAAGCAAGGCCACTGCCGATCGGGCTCATGGCAGGCGCCCGGCCGATCTCCCTCACAGCCTGCGGCGACTGGCAGCCGGCTAGTAGGGCAACAGCGGCCATGACAGCCGGGAAACGCTTGTTCATGAGGGATCCTTCGACGTATTGGGATCGGACGCACTTGCGATGATATTGGCGATGACGGCCGCCTTCAGCGGGTCCATCTCGTTCAGGATCAGGCTCGACTGACGCGAGCCGAGCCGCATGATCACCGCCGCCGCAACCTCGATCTTGACTTCCTGAAGCTGCAGCGCCGCAGCATCCGGCTTCATATTCTTAAAGATGTCGGTAAGGCCCGCCTGGGCCTGCTTCAGGAAGTCGTCGCGACGCTTCAGCCAGTCCTGATACTCGGCCTTGCGCTTGTCCATCTCCGCCATGCGGGCGTCGATATCGGCGCGCAGCTTCTCCAGTTCCTGCTTCTGCAGCAGATAGCGCTGGTCGCGCGCCGGATCGGCAATGTTGGTGCAGAACTGCTTGATTTCCTCTTCCGAGCTCAGGTCGCCGGCAGGTCTTGCGGCTTCCTGGGCGAACGCGCCGGGGATGGAAAGAAGGACGGCCACGGTAGCCGGCAACGAGAGCCGCCGTAGCAGTTTGGAAATTCTGGTGTCGAACTTCGAGCCGATCATTGCAGTACGAGCTCCGCCTGCAGGGCGCCCGCGGACTTGATACCCTGCAGGATTGCGATGATACCATCCGGCTTGACGCCGATGTTGTTGAGACCTGCAACCAGGGTCCGGAGGTCCGGACCGTCGAGGATCGCGACACGTCCGCCGTTTTGCTGCGCGGCGATATCGGTCTGCGGCTGAACGGCTGTGACGCCGCGCGAGAAGGGCTCGGGCTGGATAATCTGCGGCAGCTCGGTAACCTGTACGGTCAGAGTTCCGTAGCTGACGGCGACCGGCGAGACGCGAACGTCCGCTCCGATGACGATCGTGCCGGTGCGCTCATTGACCACGACCTTCGCCGGCGTATCGGTCTCGACGACGAGATTTTCGATATCGGCCATTAATCGCGTCAGGTCCGCCACACGCGGCTTCTGGACGACAACTTCCTGCGCGTCCCTCGCCTCCGCGACCGGACCGCCGAAGCGGGCAGCGGCATAGCCGTTCACCACATCGGCAATGCGCACGGCCGTCGAGAAATCCGGATTGCGAAGCTGCAGCACCAGATTGACGGAATCCTTGAAGTGCGAGGGAAGCTCGCGCTCGATAATTGCGCCGCCCGGAACGCGGCCGGCCGTCGTGACGCCCTCGGTCAGCGTTGCAGCCTGGCCTTGCGCCTGGAAGCCGGAGACAACGACGGAGCCTTGCGCGACGGCATAAATCTGACCGTCGGCGCCCGACAGCGACGTCATGACGAGCGTGCCGCCACGCAGCGAGGTCGCGTCGCCCAGCGAACTGACGCTGACGTCGATGCGGCTGCCGGGGCTCGCAAAGGGCGGAAGGTTCGCCGTGACCATGACAGCCGCGGTATTCTTCGCATTGGATTCGCCGCCCTGCGTCGAAATGCCGAGGTTCTGCAGCATGGCGCGCATCGACTGTTCGGTGAACGGTGAAGCGCGGAAACCGTCGCCCGTGCCCTGAAGACCGACGACGAGACCGTAGCCGATGAGCTGATTATCGCGCCCGGCCTGCAGCGAGGCGATGTCCTTGATGCGCGAGGTCAGCGCAAATGCCGGCGTCACATGCGCCATGCACATGGAAAGGGCCGCGAGTGCGATAAAAATGCGAGAGACAATCTTCATTTTGCCGCCACGTGTATGGTGCCGTCGGCAAGCACGGTGCCGCTGACGATGACGCCTGAATCCATGTTGCGGGCACGAACGACCTGGCCGGTAGAGCCGTCCTCGAGCGGCGAGCCTGCCGCCGAGATCGTCATCGCGCCGATACGAAAGATAAGGCGAATCTGCGATCCGCGGGTGACGGTGTAAGGCTCGCGCAGCGCCGAAACAGGGATCGTCCGTCCCGGCAGCAGCGTGCGCTTCGAGATCATGCCGCGAACTTCGTCGATGGATTTCGCATAGCCACTCGCAAGGTTCGGATTGGTGACTTCGACCTCCTGAAGCTGGCCGCCGCTGATCGTTTCTCCGGGATAGATGATGGCCGTCGGCACGACCGCATAGCCCATGCCGGCGCTCGCGGCGCCGGGCATGAAGATGCCTGCGATCGCAACCGAGGCTAATGCCGTCAAAGCGACGATATTTCTCGCCCGGCGAAACATCATGTTCGGCCCTTTCCTCTTTATTTCAGGTTCTTGCTGACGATGGAGGCCATTTCGTCGGCCGTGGTGATGACCTTGGAGTTCATTTCATAGGCGCGCTGGGCCGATATCAGCTCGGTGATCTCCTTCACCGGATCGACGTTCGAAGATTCCAGGTAGCCCTGCTTCATGTACGCAAAGCCCTCTTCGTCCGGCGTACCGACGACCGGGTCGCCGGAGGCCGGCGTCTGCTGGAAAAGGTTGTCGCCGAGCGGCTGAAGGCCGGCTTCGTTGACGAAACTTGCAAGCGTCAGCTGGCCGAGCGTCGTCGGATCCGTCTGGCCCGGGAGCTTTGCGGTGACTTCACCGGACCGGCTGATCGTCAGTTCCGTCGAACCGGTCGGGATCGTGATGCCCGGGACGACTTCATAACCATCGACGGTGACGAGCTGGCCCTGGTCGTTCTTGTTAAAAGCGCCGGCGCGTGTGTAGAGCGTTGTGCCGTCCGGGGCCTCGATCTGGAAGAAACCCTTGCCAATCAGCGCCACGTCGAGATCGTTGCCGGTCTGGCTGAGCTCGCCCTGAATGTGCAAATTGCGGATCGCAGATGTCTGCACGCCGAGGCCGATATTGGCGCCTTCCGGAACGATCGCCTGATTGGCGCGGTTTGCCACGCCCTTGGCGCGTTCGGTCTGGTAGAGAAGATCGGTGAATTCGGCGCGTGCACGCTTGAAGCCTGTCGTATTGATGTTCGCGATGTTGTTCGCGATCACTTCGAGGTTAGTCTGCTGGGCATCCATGCCCGTAGCCGCAATGGCGAGCGCTCTCATCGGTTCGTCCTTAAATCCAGTTACATCTGCATCTTGGTGACTTCGAGAAAGGCCGACACGACCTTGTCACGGATTGCGATTGCGGTTTGCAGGGTCTGCTCGGCCTGCAGCATGGAGTCGACCACTTCGCGGGTCGTCGCCGTGCCCTTGATGCCGGCGAAGGACATGCTTTCGGCGCCTTTCATGGTATCTACGGCTTGCGTTGCCATGTTTCCGAGAACGGCCGCAAAGCTCTGGTCGTTCTTGGCGCTTTCGGCGGCAGAAGGGCCCGTGGAGGAATTCTCGGTCGCAACGCTGCCGAGGCCGCGCGTTACGGAAAGAGAGCTAACGTTCTGTACGGTGTTGATCATTATTGGCTCTTCAAGAGATCGATCGTGGAGGAGATCAGGTCGCGGGTCTGCTTGATGGTCTGCAGGTTGGCGTCATAGGAGCGGTTGGCTTCGCGCATGTCCGCCATTTCGACCAGCATGTTGACGTTCGGCAGCTTGACGACGCCGCGCTCGTCGGCGCCCGGATTGCTCGGATCGTATTCCGTCGTGAATTCGGATTCGTCGACGCCGAGCTTCTTGACGCCCACTGTCGTCACACCGCCGGCGCGATCGACCTCCTCGCCAAACGTGATCGTCTTGCGGCGATAGGGATCGGCGCCGGGCGTATCGCCGGTCGAACGGGCGTTTGCGATGTTTTCCGAGACGATGCGCAAGCGCGTCGACTGCGCTTCGAGCCCGGAACCTGCGATCTTCATTGCTGCTGACAAGGGATCCACGACATTACTTCCTTACGGTCATCAACATCATTCGATGGAAGGAGCCCACCAAAGAGGTGTTCAACTCGTACTGACGCTTGATCTCGCCGGACTTGGACAGTTCCTCCGCCAGGCCGACGGTATTGCCCGATTCCTGCACGCCGATTTCCTGGTCAAGTGCAGCTTCCTTGACGTCGATGCCGCCGCTGGTGCTGAAATCGTTGCCGCTGAGATGCGCCGGATTGGTGCGGGCCATGGTGATATCGGCCTTGTCGAGGACGGCCTCGAAAGGCGTCACGTCCTTGGCACGAAATTTCGGCGTGTTTGCATTCGCGATATTGCCGGCCACAACCTCCTGACGGATCGTCAGCCATTCCGCCTGCCGCGAGGCCAAGTCGAAAAGTTGAATCGGTTGCATGGGAACTCTCCGTTTTTACTGAGAGGACCCTAGGGCGGCAATCTTGCGTCAGACTTACGGGGAATTTCGGCTTCTCGCCGAAGCTATCTTTATGGAAGCACCAAAAGGAAAGGGACCCCGTCGCACGCGCGGAGCCTCCACTGATCACAGCAATCGCGATCAATTGTTCTGGTAGACTTGACCATTGGACGTGACGATCACCCATTTGCCGTCGCGCTCTTCCAGCGTGGCAAGACGGCTTTCGTCCGGGAGGATCGATCCGACGCGCACGACATACATGCCCGAGGAATCCTCGATCAGCGCGCGGCCGTTGGCGACATGCAGCAGCTTGAAACCGGAAACGGCTGGAAACGGCTGGTCGTCGGGCATGATACCCTTGTTGCTCTCCCTGCCGACATTCGAAACCGTCGCGGTCGTCAGCGGGTCGAAGGGAAGCGCCGGCTTCTTCTCCACCTCGTTCTTGTTGACCATCGCAAGCGGCGAGACGCTGAAAACGTTGCGTTCCGGCCAGTCCGGCAGGTCACGGCTCCGGTCACCTTGTTCGACTCTGATGGAGAACTTGTCCTCGTTGAAGAAGACATACCATGGGAAAAACGCCGCCGCACCCGCGAGCGCAAGCCCGGTCACGGTCAGCACACGGTCGAGCATCAGCACCTGCCGCTTTTCCAGTGGCTTCAAGGGAGCGATGCGCTCGTCATCATCGTCGAAGGTGGTCAAAGCTAGCCTCTGGGTCTCGTCGGGATCGTCGACGGCTGGTTCGAAATCCCGGCAGCCGTCTTGAGCGCTGCCGCCAGGTCAGCAAAGGCATCGGCCGACTCGCGGTCTCCCGGCGACTGTTTCAAAACATCGTAAATAATTGGTACCTGCTTGACCGCCATGTCCAAATCCGGGTCGGCCCCCGGTCGGTAGCCGCCGATCAGGCGCAGGTCGCGCGTTTCCTCGAAGCGATGGATCAGCGCCTTCAGGCGCGAGACCAGCTTTTCCTGATCCGGCGTCCAGGCCTTGCGGGCAAGGCGCGAAATGGAAGCCAGCGGGTCGATCGGCGGATAGCGACCCTCCTCTGCAAGGCTGCGCTGCAGGACGATATGGCCGTCGAGAATGCCGCGCGTGGAGTCGGCGATCGGGTCGTTGTGATTGTCGCCATCGACGAGGATCGAGATGATTGCGGTGATTGTTCCTGTGCCTTCCGGCCCGGGACCCGCACGCTCGAGCAGTCGCGGCAGTTCGGTAAAAACGGATGCGGGATAGCCGCGGGCGATCGGCGGCTCGCCGGATGCCGTCGCCACTTCACGGATTGCATGGGCAAAGCGCGTGACGCTGTCGACAATCAGGAGAACGTTGTCGCCCTGATCGCGGAAATGTTCGGCGATCGTCACCGCCGTCAACGGCGCCATCTTGCGCAGCATCGGGCTCTCGTCGCTGGTCGCGACAACGGCGATCGACTTCTTCATGTTCTCGCCGAGCGTATCCTCGATGAACTCGCGCACTTCGCGGCCGCGTTCGCCGACGAGCGCAATGACTACCCTGTCAAAGGCATCGGCCTTGGCGAGCATCGAGAGCAGCGTCGATTTACCGACGCCGGAGCCTGCGAAGATGCCGAGGCGCTGGCCGTGGCATAGCGGCGAAAAGATATCGATGGCGCGGACACCCGTCCGGAAGCCCTTCTCGACACGCTTGCGGGTCATCGAAGGCGGCGCGGTATTGGAAATCGAGCGGCGATCGAGGCCCTCAACGATCGGGCCAAGGCCATCGATGGGTTCGCAAAGCGAATTGATCGTCCGGCCGCACCAGCTTTCGGCCGGTGATATTCGAAAAGCTCCCTTGCGGATGACCGTGTCATGAATGCCGATCGGCTCACCCGGTTCGATTGGGCAGACATAGGCCAGTTCCGGCTCGACGCGGACGACCTCGCCGAGATGGATGCCGGTCGCCGACTTGTGGGCGACAAATTCGCCGAGACGGACGTGGCGCGAAAGACCGCTTACCGTATAGTGGCCGGCGGCGATCGTCTGGACATGGCCGCCATGTGCGACCGCATATTCCGGCTTGGCATAGCGGCTGACGAGACCGGCCAGATGATCCAGCTTCGGCGAAAGCGCCTCTTCAGTCAGCGGCATGTTGGTCATCCGTCAAACCTTTCACTCAACGGCTGCCACCCAGCGTCTTGATGGCCTCGTTAAAGGAGCTTTCGCTGTCGGCCGTCAGCGAGGCGATGCTCTCGAAGGCGCGGTTGACTTCGATCAGCTGGGTGATTTCGTGCATCGCGTTGACGTTGGAGTTTTCGAGATAGCCTTGCTCGATGCCGATATTGAACCGGTCGGTCACGGCCCGCGGCGTCTCCGTGGTCATGACGCCGCTGTTCTCATAGCGGAGGTAACCCTTGCTGATATCGGCTTCGAAGAGACCGAGCGAGCCAACCTGCCGGCCGCCCTGGTAGATCATGCCGTCATTGCCGACCTTGGGCTCACCGCCCGCCGTGTTCAGCTGAATCGGCGCGCCGCCAGCGTCGAGAACCGGGTATCCGCGGATCGACACAAGCTCGCCCGTGTCCTTCATGGTGAACCGGCCGTCCTTGGTCAGAACCTGACCTGCCGGCGTATCCAGTGCGAACCAGGCGTCGCCCTTGATCGCAAAGTCCAGCATGTTGCCGGTGTGCTGCAGCTCGCCGCTGTCGCCGGATAGATAGTCGTTGCCCTGCGAGACGAAGGCAACCTTTGCGTTCAGCTTGTTGTCGGTGTCGCTCAGCAACTGATTGAACTTCACCTCCGTCCCGCGAAATCCGGTCGTGTTCACGTTCGCCATATTGTCCGCGATTGTCGTCAGGCGCTTTTCGAGCGCCATCTGGGATGACAAGGAAACATAAAGACCGGATTGCATGATAGGCTCCTGGCATTGGCGATGAACGGAACGAAAACCGGGGTTCCTGTCGTTTGTTCGACCACGGTTTCGCTGAGGCGGCATCTCAGAAACGGACGAATTGGTCCATTCGTCACCTTGAACCTGACGGCAAATCCTTGTGCGAAGCTGGCATGCAGAATGCGGGCTCGAAAGTGCCAACCATCAGCCTCACGCAAGCCAGCAACCCTATCCCTGAGGTTGAGAACAACGTTCAGGTTTGGACTGACGATGAATATCATTATCGGATTTGTGATTACCTGCGGCTGCATCGTTGGCAGCTTCATGGCGATGGGTGGCCATGTCGACGCACTCTGGCAGCCTTTCGAACTCGTCATCATCGGCGGTGCCGGCCTGGGCAGCTTCATCATGGCTAACCCGATGAAGGTGGTGAAGGATTCCGGAAAGGCACTCGGTGAAGCCTTCAAGCACACGGTGCCCAAGGAGCGGAATTACCTCGATACGCTGGGTGTCCTCTATTCGCTGATGCGCGACCTGCGCACGAAATCACGCAACGAGATCGAGGCGCATATCGACAATCCGGCCGAATCCTCGATCTTCCTGTCAGCTCCGACGATCCTGAAGAACAAGGAATTGACGGCATTCATCTGCGACTACGTACGCTTGATCATTATCGGCAATGCCCGCTCGCATGAGATCGAGGCTCTGATGGACGAAGAGATCAATACGATCCTGCACGACAAGATGAAGCCCTATCACGCCATCCAGATCATGGGCGACGCTTTCCCCGCGATCGGTATCGTTGCCGCCGTTCTCGGCGTCATCAAGGCCATGGCGCACATCAACGATTCGCCGGAAGTCCTCGGCCACCTGATCGGTTCGGCGCTCGTCGGCACATTCCTCGGCATTCTGCTGTCTTATTGCCTCTGCTCGCCGCTCGTCTCCCAGATCAAGGTCGTGCGCACGAAGCAGCATCGCCTCTACGTCATCGTGAAGCAGACCTTGCTTGCCTACATGAACGGCTCTGTACCGCAAGTGGCCCTCGAATACGGCCGCAAGACGATTTCTGCCTACGAGCGTCCATCAATCGACGCGGTCGAACAGGAAATGATGAACCCGGGTGGCGAGAACAAGGCGGCCTAAACGACGATGAGCAACCTTTCCCCTCAAAGGCCGGCAATGGATCCGGTCCTTCTTGCGAAGCTGACGGGACGCCTCGGCGACCGCGCGACCATAGAAAAGCGCTGCGCTTCATTGTCGGAGGTCTATGGCGAATTCCTGCCGGATATCTTCAAGAGCGAAACCGGGCTGGACATCGCCGTCGCCTATCTCGGCTGCAGTTCCGGCCACAAGAACGATCTGATTGCCGAACTCGACGCCAACGTGACCCTCGTCGAGGCGACGTTGCGCAACTGGTCGCAGAACATCACCTTTGCCTGCGGCAACAGCTTCGTCATCACACTGATGGAAAACCTGCTTGGGGCTGCGTCCGATACGATCGAACAGCCGGCCGATCGGTCGCTTTCGGTCATCGAGCTTGAACTTGCGGTCATGGTTTTCGAGAAGATCGCCAATGTCTTCCGTTCCGCCGTCAATGCACCTGGCGGTTTCGAACCGAACCTTGAGCCGCCGCATCCGCACGAATTCCGCGCCCATCCTTCCAGCGATATGCCGGACGAATTCGCCTCGGCCATCAACATGTCAATCACGCTTTCGGGTATCACCTCGGAGTTCTCGGTGATCGTTCCCCAGGCGCCGCTGCTCAAGACGCAGATTTCCGCACCGAAGGCAACGAACCAGTCCACCAAGTCCACGGAATGGACCGAACAGCTCACCGAACAGGTCCACCGTTCGCATGTGACGCTCGACGCGAAAATCCGCCTTCAGGATCTGACGCTGCGCACCATCTCCAAGCTCGCGCCGGGCGATGTCATTCCGTTCCGCGACACTGGCGACGTCCGTGTCGAGGTCAGCGCCAACAGCAAGGAATTGTATGTGTGCGAATTCGGGCGTTCCGGCGAAAATTATACTGTCCGGGTCAAAGATACGATCAGCTCCGACGACGAGCTCATCCGTCATTTAATGAATTAATCGGTTCCCCTCCCCTCGGCTGCGACGGCAGTTTGAGGCAAGTTTCAACTGGAATAGTGATTTCATGGCTACGAAGAAAACACAGCAGAACGACGATCTGTCACTGGAGCTTGCGGGCAACGAAGCTGATCTCGACCAGGCGATCGATGATCTCCGCGGGGTTCTGAAGCAGGATTCGGACGGCGGGCTTGCGGAGTTGGGCCAAGAAGCCGATGCATTCGGCGCCGGAACCGGCACCGATTTGTCGGCCTTCGGCGATTTCGGCAGCGATGGCGCAGCCGCGACATCGTTCGACAGCAGCGATTTCGGCGGCGGCGACTTTGGCGGCACTTCGGATTTCGGTGATACCGCTTTGTCCGCGCGCGAGCGCCGAACCGGCACCGCTCGGCAGCGCGCTGTCTTCGAACTTCGAACTGATCATGGACATTCCGATCGACGTCCAGATCATGCTCGGCAGCAGCCGCATGCAGGTTTCCGGCCTGATGAATCTCAACGAAGGCGCGACCATCGCCCTCGACAAGAAGATCGGCGAGCCAGTTGAAATCATGGTGAACGGCCGCAAGATCGCACGTGGCGAAATCACCGTCCTGGAGAATGACGACACCCGCTTCGGGGTTAAATTGATAGAAGTTTTGAGCACAAGAAAAGCCTGACCCCGGTTAGGGGCGGAGAGGTTAGACCATGATGGACTTTGACGATTTCGGCGGCGCACTTGCCGGGAAACCGTTGACCCAGGCTGAAAAGGCAGCGGCTGTACTCCTCGCCATGGGGAAGGGAGTCGCAGGCCGGCTATTGAAGTATTTCACCCAGGCCGAGTTGCAGACGATTATCTCTTCCGCACAGGCTCTGCGGGCCATTCCGCCGGATGAACTTCTTGGCCTGGTAGCCGAATTCGAAGATCTCTTTACCGAAGGCGCCGGCCTTATGGACAATGCCAAGGCCATCGAGAGCATTCTCGAGGAGGGCCTGACCCCGGACGAGGTGGACAGCCTTCTCGGCCGCCGCACCGCGTTCCAGGCATACGAAACCTCAATCTGGGACCGTCTCGGCGAGGGCGATCCGGCCTTCATCGGCAAGTTCCTGCTGCGCGAACATCCGCAGACCGTCGCCTATATCCTTTCGATGATGCCGTCTTCCTTCGGCGCCAAGGTGCTGATGCAGCTTCCCGACAGTCGCCGCGCGGACATCATGAACCGTACCGTGAACCTGAAATGCCGTCAGCCCCAAGGTCGCGCAAATTATCGAAAAGCAGGTGATGACGCTGCTGGCCGAGGTCGAGGCCGAGAAGAATTCGATCGGTTCGAACAAGGTTGCCGAACTCATGAACGAGATGGACAAGCCGCAGGTCGATACCTTGCTGACTTCGCTGGAGTCGATCAGCCGCGAATCCGTCAACAAGGTTCGCCCGAAGATCTTCCTCTTCGACGACATTCTCTTCATGCCGCAGCGCAGTCGTGTCATGCTGCTCAACGATATCTCCGCCGACATTCTTACCATGGCTTTGCGTGGCGCGTCGGCCGAAATCCGCGAAGCCGTTCTCTCGTCGATCAGCCCGCGCCAGCGACGAATGATCGAATCGGACCTGCAGAGCGGCACTGTCGGCATCAATCCGCGCGAGATCGCCATTGCCCGGCGTGCTGTCGCCCAGGAAGCGATTCGTCTGGCAAATTCCGGCCAGATCCAGCTCAAGGAGATGGAGGGCGAAGCGCCGGCAGCCGCCTAAGCTTCTGCTTCTGTTGACAACCCGACGAGAGGCCGCTCACGGCGTTGATCGCGATGCACCACGAGACTACGCTTTTCGGAACGGGCCGCGCCTTGCCGCGGCCCTTTCCATTGATGGAGGGCCGCGAACTTGGCTGATGAAGACAAGGACAGCAAAACAGAAGCCCCGACAGCGAAAAAGCAGGCCGATGCGGCCGAGAAAGGCAATACGCCCTTCTCACGCGAAGTGCCCATCTTTGCCACCGTTCTTGCGACCTTCATCTATCTGACCTTCTATCTGCCCGACGGCATCAGCCGCGTCAGCGAATTGCTTCGCGACATCTTCGAGCAGCCGGACCAGTGGAAGATCGAGACCGGGCCGGACGCGATGTCACTCTTCGTTCATCTCGGCTGGGTGAGCGCCGTGCTTCTCACGCCGGCCATGCTGCTGTTCATGATCTTCGGCGTCGTAGCATCCATAAGCCAGAATTTGCCCACTCCGGTTCTCGAACGCATCCGTCCGCAGCTGTCGCGCCTTTCGCCGGCCAAGGGCTTTTCGCGCATATTCAGCCTGCCCGGCCTCATCGAATTCGGCAAATCGTTGTTCAAAATCCTGATCGTCGGCGTGATCATGTTCTTCGTGCTGAAGAGCGAATATTTCAACGCGATCGATGCGATGTTCTCCGACCCGCAAACCTTTTTCGAGCGGACGATGAAGATCATGCGCAAGATCGTGCTGGTCGTGCTTTTCGCGACAGCCGTCGTTGCGATCGCTGATTTCTTCTGGTCGCGGCATCACTGGTTCACCGAACTCAAGATGACGCGGCATGAAGTGAAGGAAGAAAACAAGCAGGCCCAGGGCGATCCCTTCGTGAAGGGCCGCCAGCGCTCGCTGATGCGCGACCGTGCCCGCCGCCGCATGATTGCCAATGTCGAACGCGCCACGCTCGTCATCGCCAACCCGACGCACTATGCCGTGGCCCTGCGCTACGTGCGCGAAGAAAACGATGCGCCAGTGGTGCGTCGCCAAGGGTCAGGACCTCATTGCGTTGAAAATCAGAGAGATAGCCGAAAAGAACGGAATTCCGGTTTTCGAAGATCCGCCCCTTGCACGCTCCATGTTTGCGCAAGTCTCGATCGATAGTGTCATCCCGTCAGTATTCTACAAGGCAGTGGCAGAGCTCATTCACCGGGTTTACGCCGCCGACGCCAGGAACAAACGGGTAAGATAAGCCGAATGAAGAAATGCCCCTACTCTTCTCAGCGTGAAAGAATTCTTGCCGAAGCCATCAGCCCGGTTGCGACCGAGCTTCGGCTTCTCGACGCTTCGGATCTGATTTCGCTGCTGCGCTTCGAGTATTACGGCAGCATCGCCGATCTGGTGGCCTCGGCTGCGGAGCTCTTCTTTCATCCCGGCACGGTCAATTTCGGCCTTGGAGGCAATTACACGCTGGAATGGGGGGCAAGCCGGAGGTCGTCCTCGATCTCGAGATCAAGCCGCACGGCGTGACGGTCTATGCGCAGCTGACCCTGGCGGAGGAGCATGCCGGCATCGAGATCAATCACATCGCCTTTCATGAACCGTCCTCCGATCCAGACGTGAACACGGCCTTTTTCGAACGCAGCCTGCGCGAAAGCCGGTACAATACCCGGCCGCTGCAGGCGCTAGCCGGCTGATCGAGCTTTCCAACATCAGGCATAAAGAGCCCGGCCGGTCCGCCGCGCCGGGCCTGTCAGCTGATGTAGCCGAGGCGAATCGCCTTGGCGATTGCTTGGATGCGATTGACCGAATCCAGCTTGATCGTCGCCGAGCCGAGGTAAGCATTCACCGTATGAACCGAGAGCCCGAGCTTGTCAGCTATCTCTTCGCTGATGCGTCCGTCGCCGGCAAGCTGCAGGCAAGCGATCTCGCGCTCGCTCAACGCTTCTGCCGCCGCCGCGCGGCGTTCGTCCAGCGACAGCAGATCCATCATGATTTGGCAGCTACGGCCATGAAGCTCTACGATCATGTCACCGCCGGGATCAATATAATCGCCGGTAAGGACGACGAAGCCATTTCCTGCAGCACCGAGCCGCACCGGAAAAGCGAGGCCTGAAAATGGCAGAATGCCGTCCTTCAGCCGCGCCATGAATGGCGCGAAATCGGCTGAACCGGGCGCGGCGCGATCATGGCCGCCGGCCCAAGACAGAGGCAAAAGCGATTTCTCGATATGGTCCAGCAGCGCATCGCCATAAGCGTCCACAAGGGCCTTGCTTGCGGCCGCCGCTGCCGAAGGTCCCCAGTTTTCCAGTTCGCAGACCAGGCGCTGCTTCGCCGGCAGACCTGAGCCGCTCATCCGGTAGACCGCAAAATTCTGGGCATCCGCCAGCTTCTGCATCGCGACCAGCCGCGGAAAAAGGTCGGAGCGGCTGCTTATCCTGTTGAAGCGCACGCTGCGTATGTGTTCCGTACTACCGATCGCCCTGCTTGACGAATGCCCCATAAATTCCCCTTAGACGAGATTATTTCTCACCGCAAACGCTATGGCCTCGGAGCGAGTTTTGGTCGCCGTCTTTCGCATGACGCTCGTAATGTAGTTGTTGATGGTATTGCGGGAGATGCCGAGGATCATCGCGATCTCATCGCTGGTTTTGCCCTCGGCGATCCAGAAGAGACATTCGAGCTCCCGCTCCGTCAACTCAAAATCGCGCGCCGCCCGGGCGCCCCCGCCCCGGAGCGAACTTGCAAGATAACTTGCAAGGAGTCCCACGTCCCGCAGCCGCTCCGGTGACAGGATGAAGCCGTCATCCGAAGAGGAACATCAGCGGCACAGCCGCGAACGGCCGACATTTAACGTCAACGAACAATACTGGCGGCTGGCGCCATCCGGCACGTCGGCATTGTCGGGCAGAAGATCAAAATTTGGCTGGAAGAGCGGCACGCACTTTTCCAGCTCGGTCGTGCGTGCATAGCTGCTCGTCAGTGACGTCGCCAGGTCCTTCACGAGATCGAACGGCCAGTCCGAGGACACGATGAAATCGAGGCCGGCCTCCTGGATGAGGTCGGATCGCGCCAGCAGGTAATGGGACGCTCCAACGTAGTCCGTCAGGGTGCGAAGCGCGACCTGCAACCTCCCGCTGTCGGCAATTTCGCTGAGCTGCCCAATGAGCTCCTGGCGAGAGCAAAGATTGACGGCCTGGAGACCAACGAAATTCGCGACCTGATTTTCGCCCTTAAGCAGTATGTGCATATCCATAGGCGACGTCCCGCGGCTGAGTGCCCGTTCCTGCAAGGCATTGTCTGCGCAGGGCCGACGCCGGCCTGCGGCAATGACTGAACGAATCACCCAAGGGTAAGTCAGACGATAGAAACTACCATATCCGAGTTCTTGGGATTTACTCTTGCCGCTTTCCGTGCGCGTGATTCGCGCTCAGACATCGCTTGATTAAGGTGTCTGGAATCTTATGGTGATTATCTCAATCTCGCAACACGCCACTCCATTTAGGCGAGTCACCATATAAGTAATTCTGCGCCACAATTCATATATACTTTAAACATAGCTAACATTAATTCGAGTATCGAGAGAAAAAACCCGCCGCTGCAGCGCGTGACATATGAATATGTATTTACAGAAAAAATTTTCGGCTTTAGCAGTCTTCCTACCAAGCGATTTACTTTTTATTTGTTTAAAGAGAGACTTCCGCTTTCGCCTCGATCTGGAGTAATCGAGTGCCCTTTTCAATCTTGTGTAAAGTATGTCCCGCACGGCAGCTACCGATAACAAATCCGTGATCTGGCGAGCGGGCGGGTGAAGACGTTAAAAAGGCCGGTCTCCCGGCCTTTCGTTTAGGCGGCGTTGTCCACTGCCCATTTCCTGAGGATTTTCGCGGCGCGTTCCTCGTTGATCTCGACCATTCGCGCGAGCTTCCGCTCCGGGCCTTCCTTGACGCGGCGGTTGAAGTTTCCGTCGTCGTCGCCCAGGCTGAGCAGATCCTCCGTGCTGTCGAAGCCGAAGTCCGAACCGAAGCCGTCCATCAGCGCGCCGCCGGCAGCCGCTCCACCGGCCGGTGCGAAATCGAGGCCGCTCCAGGCCAACGCTTTCTGAAGACGTGTCGCCGATGACGCCCGCACCGCCACCGCTGATGCTGCGCACCAGGGGCCGCACGCCCATCCAGACCACCACGAAGGCGACGCCCAGGAAGGCCAGCGAGTTGATGATGCCCGCCAGGTTGCGGCTCAGCATGTCGAGGACGCGAACGCCGCCGGCGGCATCTTCGAGAAGCTGGTTCTCGAGGAAGTCCATGGCCGTCACCGTGACGACGTCGCCGCGATCAGCACTGATACCGGCTGCCGACGAGACGATCTTCTGCATCTCGGCGAGGTGAGCAGTCGATCTTCGCCTGATCCGCAGGTTCGCCGACCATCTGGGCGATACGGCCCTTGTTGACGACAACGGCGATCGAGAGCTTCTCGATCTCATAGCTGTTGCAGAGTCGTGGCCGTCGTCTTGCTGTTGATCTCGTAGTTTGTCTGCTCTTCCTTCTTGTCCGACTTGTCCTGCGATTCCGGACTATTGCTGCCACCTTGCTCGGGGGCGGCCTGCGGGAAGCGTTCTGCTCGACGGTCGTTGCACTATCGGACTGCTTCTGCTGCGACTGCGAGGCTTCCTTGGTCGCGCGCACGGAGCGCTCCACCTTTGATTCCGGATCGTAGACGGTTTCCTGAATTTCTTGCTGCGCATCCGTGTTGAGATCGGCGGTCACGCTGGAGCGGAAATTATCCATGCCGAGGAACGGAGCCAGCGCCTTGTCGATATTCGATTCGACTTCCTGCTGGACGTTCTGGACGATGTTCAGCGAGCGGTTCAGCGAGCTGTTGCTTGCCTCGTCCCCAGACGCGAGCAACTGGCCGGCGGAATCAAGACATTCGTCACGTCATCGACATCAAGCCCCGGCACGGCTGAGGCGACGAGGTGGCGAATTCGAGGTGGCGGCACGGCGGCCCGCCTCGCAGCGCTCGCCCCGATCATGACGGAGGCTGTCGGGCTTCTGCTTCGGCCTTACGGAAGTTTCCTCATTCCCGACTTCCGGCATAACGATATGGACGCGAGCAGCGGTGATGCCTGAAATGGACTGGATGGTGCGGCCTATCTCGCCTTCCAGCGCACGCACGCGTGTGACTTCCTGCATGAAGGAGGTGAGGCCGAGTGAGCCGACATTGTCGAAGAGTTCATAGCCTGCATTGGCGCCGTCGGGTAGGCCCCGCTCGGCAAGAAGCAGCAGGCGGGCCTTGCCCGTCATACCGGCAGGCACAGTAATACTTGAGCCGTCGGAACCGACCTGGAAGCCGATATTGGCTTCCGCGGAAGAGCCATGCTGATCTGGTTGAGGTCAGGGGTATCAAGGCCGACATAGAGCGTTTCCTGCGCCGGCTTGTTGACGAAAGGGCAGCAGCCAAGATAATTGCAATTGAAAAAACGCCAACGCCAGCGAGCGCCAACAAGCGTGTTCGCCCCAGCGAACCTAAGTTCTCAATGAGCTGAACTAATTGATTTAACAGATTCATTCTGTTCTCGCACGATCCGTCAGAAAGACAAAACAGGCTTATTGCCTCATTTGTTGATAGACGGCGAAACTTGTGCGAGCGTTTCGTCAGGGCAGGTCGGGAGCTTTCAAATCAGAAGAAATCGAAGTCGCCCGCCGCCTTGCTGAGCGGCTGGGAATGGCCGTGGCGCGTGGCACCGCCGAGCGCTTTTTGCATTTCTGCAAGTTTGACCAGGCTGAGCGCGGTCGCAACGTCGACAGCCCAGCTCTGCGGAATCTCGCCGGTGATCGTGTCAATGAATTCAGCGAGACCGCGGGTTTTCTGAACGGCAAGATCGATGCCCTGCATGATCTTCATGCTATCGGGCGAGTGCAGGACATCGGCACCGCCGATTTCGAGAAGCTGCGGCTCGATGCGTTCGATGAGATAGGCGACATCATGCAGTTCGGAAACGATACGCATAAGGATATCCGGAAGCGCTTCGACCGGCGAAGGCAGCTCTATCGTTCCACTGAAAGTCATAGAAAGATCCTTGTCATCAGAAAGATTCGATACTCTTTTCGACCGGCTTGTGGGGTGCGACAGGGCGCTGTTCGAGAGCCACCGTCTTCTGCGTTTCAGCGCCGGTCAGCGGGTACTGGCGCGCGCGGCCCGAAACCGGCCAGTATTCCAGCTTGCGGCCGTGTTCGCCGCCGGTACTGGAGCTGACGACCGGGATGCCTTCATCCCTCAGGAACTGCATGGCGAAGGCGGCGTTCTGTTCGCCGACATTAGAGAAAGTCGAGATCGTCTTCGCCCCGCCGAAAATCTTGGCTTCCAGGCGGTCGCGGCGCGCGCCCTGCTTCAGAAGGCCGTTGATCAGCAATTCCATCAGGTGAACGCCATAGCGCGTTGCGTCTCCGCCATTCATCGGCGTGTTACCCGTGCCTGGGAGAGAAGTCGTTCATACCGCCGACACCGGCAACGGCATATCGCAGACAGGCAGCCACACACGAACCAAGGATCGTCGTCAAAACCACGTCGGGATCACTCAGGACCTTCCACTCGCCCTGAATGATATGAACGCGGCGTGGCCGCAGCCTCGACATCGATTTCAGCGCTCCGAAACACCGCCTCGATCGCCGCGCGTCATCTTGTCGATCGTGAAGGGCTTGGCCAGCACGTTGTTGGCGCCGAGCTGGGCGGCCTTCTGCACCAGCGCGCGGTCGCCCTGCGCGGTCAGGATGATGAAGGCGGCCTTCTTGGTGGCCGGGTTGGCCGCGCACGGCCTGCAGCAGACCGAGACCATCCATCTTCGGCATGTTGAAGTCCGAGATCACCAGATGATGCGGCTGCTGCGCCATGATCTTCATGCCCTGCTCGCCGTCGCCGGCGGCCGTGATCTGCTTGAAGCCGAGCTGGGTCAGCGCATCGCTGAGCAGCAGCCGGCGGTCGCGACCTGATCGTCGACGATCAGAACTTTGATCTTTCTCCGCGATCGAAGCATTAGTCAGTCACCTTCCTTTGCGGGCGGCTGGTCAGTTTCAGGATTTCTTCGCCGATGGCAGGCCAGCGGCAGCTGCTGCTCCACCGCGCCGAGCTCATAGGCCACGCGCGGCATGCCATAGACCACACACGTCTTTTCGTTCTGTCCGACGAGTGCGCGCGCCGGCATGGCGCATCTTCAAGAGCCCGGCCGCGCCATCGCGGCCCATGCCCGTCAGGATCACGCCCACGCGCGTTGCGGCCGGCGAGCTCGGCGACGGAATCTGAAGAGCACATCGACCGAGAGGGGCGATGGCCGTTGACCGGATCGCGCTCGACAAGCCGGCAGCAGGGTGCGGACCGGCATTCGCGACCTGCAGATGGCGTTCCCCGCCCGGCGCCAGATAGATCTTGCCGGTCTGCTAGGCGCGCGCCATCCGTCGCCTCTTCCACGACCGGGGCGCAGAGGCGGTTCAGCCGGTCGGCGAAGCTCTTCGTGAAGGTCGGCGGCATGTGCTGGGTGATGACCGTCGGCGGGCAGTTCGCCGGAAACTTCTGCAGCACCGCGATCAGCGCTTCGACGCCGCCCGTCGACGAACCGATCGCGACGATCTTGCGTCCGACCCGGAAATCGGCGACCGATACCGGCGGAACCGGAGACTCTGGCGGCTGCACGAACTGGCGCTGCGTGCGCGCGGCGGCCTTGACCTTCTCGGCCAGATCGCCGAAGGGACGCGGCTCGCCGGGGGCAGGCTTTCCCGACGCAATCGAAGGCCCCGATCTCGAGCGCGGCGAGCGTCGCCTCCGCGCCGCGATGCGTCATGGTGGAGACCATGATGACCGGCATGGGGCGAAGCCGCATGATCTTCTCGAGAAATTCCAGGCCGTTCATATTCGGCATCTCGATGTCGAGCGTGACGACATCGGGATTGAGCTTTTTGATCGCCTCGCGCGCTTCCAGCGCATCGCCCGCCTGGCCGATGACGTTGACGTCCGGGTCGGAACTCAGGACGGCGCTGATCAGTCCGCGCATCGTCGGGAAGTCATGACAGCGACGAGAACTCTTGCCGGTGCGCTCATCCCTTTCTCCCAATCCTTTTGTGGTGTGGCGATAGGTGGTAACGCCGATATTGTCGAAGACATGCTTTGCTTCGCCGGAAACGCGCTCGGAGTGGCCGATGTTGAAGATATTGCCGCCTTCCGGCAGCAGTTCGGCAAAGCGCGACCAGATCTTCATCTGCGTCGGTTCGTCGAAATAGATCACGACGTTTCGGCAGAAGATGATGTCGAACTTGCCCTTGAAGGGCCACTTCGCCATCAGGTTCAGCTCGTTGTAGGTGATCAGGCGCTTGACACGGTCATCGACCTGGAATTTGCGGCGCATACGACGTTGACTTCCAGTTTGAACCACTGCTTGCGCATGGCCGGCGATACGGTTTCGAGCGCCGTGTCGTCGTAGCATCCGGCGCGAGCGAGATTGAGTATCTTCGGGTCGATATCGGTCGCAAGGATCTTGAAATCGTAGTCGGCGACGTTGGGCATCATCGAAAGCACGGTCAGCGCAATCGAATAGGGCTCCTGCCCATCGGACGATGCGGCCGACCAGATACGGACACGCCCGCCCGTCTTGGCACGATTGAGAAGCTCCGGCAGCACGTGGTCGCGCAGGTGCTCGAAGTGATGGTTCTCGCGGAAGAATCGCGTGAAGTTGGTGGTCAGGTGCGAAAGCATTTCGCGGCGCGGCGCGGCGCCCGCAGGCGAAGAAACCAGCGAGCAGTATTCGCGGAAACCTGACAGGCCGAGATTGCGGATATGCTTGGAAAGACGCGAATAGACCAGCGAAGCCTTGGTCTCGTTCAGGAAAATCCCTGCATCCGAGTAGATCATCGCGGCGGTTTCCATAGATCACGGCGCGTCAGCGGATATTCGCCGCTCGCCAGGACTTCGTCCGGGTTCCCCTGCCTGAGATCTTTTGCACTCAACGCATTCATGCAGCTTCGCTTTCGGTATCGGGGTAGCAGGGCTTCCAATTCGACCAGGCATATCATCCGCTTTTCGATCGCAAGAATGCCCCGGGCAAACTGGCGCTCTATGTCGGAAGAGATTTCCGGCGTCGGTTGAATATTGTCGTCGGTCACGGTGAGGATGTCCGAGACCGCGTCGACGAGCAGGCCGACGACCTTCCGCCGGACCTGCGCGACAATGATGACGTGGCGTACCGACGGCTCGGCGGGTTTCATGCCGAGCCGCGCCGAAAGATCGATGATCGGCAGCACCGCGCCGCGCAGGTTGATGACGCCCTTCATGTGAGCCGGCGAATGCGGCATGGCCGTTGCCGGCGTCCAGCCGCGGATTTCGCGAACCGACATGATGTTTACGCAAAATTCCTGGTCGCCGATGCGGAACGCGATGAGCTCGCAGATCCCCCTGGCTCAGATTTTTCACGGTGTACGACATGACGCTATCCAGCTGCTGCCAACGACATTTCAGGTTTCAGTGCCTGGCCGCGTGAGGCGCCGACGACGGCATCGACATCGAGGATGAGCGCCACGCGCCCGTCGCCGAGGATCGTTGCCGCAGCGATGCCCGGCACATGCGTATAGTTCGCCTCGAGGCTCTTGATGACCACCTGACGCTGGCCCTGGATCGCATCGACCATGAGCGCGCGCTGACCGCCGCCTTCGGATTCCACCAGCAGTGCGACGCCTTCGACCGGGTTTGCTTGCGTTGCGCGGAAGTTCAAGATGCGGCCGACATCGACCAGCGGGCAGAAGCTGTTACGGATCGAGATCAAACGGTGGTTCGCACCGAATGAATGGATCGCAGCAGCTTCCGGCTGCAGTGTTTCGACAATGGCGGTCAGCGGTACCACAAGCGTCTGGCCGGCGACCGTGACCACCATGCCGTCGAGGACGGCGAGGGTCAGCGGCAGGCTCATCGTGAAGACGGAGCCATGGCCCGGACGCGAGGTGATGTTGATGCGGCCGCCAAGGGCCTGGATCGAGCGTTTGACGACGTCCATGCCGACGCCGCGGCCCGAAATGTCGGAGATCTTGTCGGCCGTCGAGAAGCCCGGCAGGAAGATCAGGTTGTCGATTTCCTCGTCCGAAAGGTTAGCGTCGGCGGGGATCAGATCATTGTCGATTGCCTTCTGGCGAACCTTCTCGCGATTGATGCCGGCGCCGTCGTCGGCGAGCTCGATCAGGATGCGGCCGGAACGGTGCTTTGCCGTCAGACGAACCGTGCCTTCGGTGTTCTTGCCGGCTGCTGCACGCTTCTCCGGCGTTTCGATGCCGTGGTCGACCGCATTGCGGATCATGTGCGTCAGTGGTTCGGCCAGCTTGTCGATGACCGTCTTGTCGACTTCGGTGTTTTCACCTTCGGTAATCAGGCGGATGGTCTTGCCCGTCATGTCGGCGATTTCGCGGACGATGCGCGACATGCGCTGGAAGACCGGCTTAACCGGCTGCGCGCGGATCGCCATGACCGAGTCCTGGATCTCGCGGGTGAGCTGTTGCAGCTCTTCGAGACCCATGTTGATGGACGACGTACCGGTCGTGTCGTTCTCGATGACGCTCTGGGAGAGCATCGCCTGGTTGATGACCAGCTCGCCGACGAGGTTGATCAGGCGGTCGACGCGATCGAGATCGACACGGATCGTCTGACCGGCTGCGGCATTGTTCTGGGCAGCGGCGGCAGCGCTTGCGGCAGCCGAAGCGGCGGATTCCTTCTTTTCGACGCGAGCCGCGGCGGCCGCCATCTGGGTGACGTTTGAAGCCGTCTCGGCGGCGGCCACGGCAGCTGCAGCATCCGACTTCGGCTCCGCCGGTGCCTCGGCGGCACCCTCATCCAGGATCGAAAGGTCGAAGGGAACGGGGATCATCGGCAGTTCGTCGTTGGACGATACAGAGGTTGCGGCTTCGACCGCCTTGACGGCCAGGTCGCAATCCCATTCGGCGAATTCGAACACGGCGTGGATGGCATCCACGCCCTTGTCCGTCTTCAGCGTGATATTCCAGCTGAAATAGGCGGCTTCGGCATCGAGATCGTCGAGGCCCGGCAGATCTTCCATGTTGCAGTAGCTACTCATCTCGCCGAGGCGGGAGAGGTCGCGTAGCAGCAGCGTGGCGTCGTTGCCCTTCGAATAGAGGTCGGAGCGCGGCTTGAAGGTGATTTCATAGACCGGAAGACCGGAGCCGGCCTCTTCCTCGCCGCCGAAATCGTCGAAGGAGAAGGGTATCGGCTGGAAACCGCTGTCATCGGCCGCCTTAGGGGCCTCCGCCACGGGGGTAGGCGCAAGCGCCGCCTTTGCCACAGGTTTCGGTGTCGGCGCTTCAGCGGCTGTGGAAGGAGACGGCAGCTCTCCGTTCGCCAGCGCTTCCAGTTCCTTCACCAGGCCGCGGCTGCGGCTCTCGTCGACGCTGCCGCCGTCGCGGGCGGCATTGGTGAGGTCCGCAAGCACGTCGGCCGATTTCAGCATGACCTTCAGGACATCCTGTGTCGGCTCAAGCCTGTTGGAACGAACGCAATCAAGTGTGGTCTCGAACACATGGGCGAAGGCGACGAGATCGTCCAGACCGAAGGCGCCGGCACCGCCCTTGATCGAATGGACGGCACGGAACACCGCATTGACGGTTTCCGGATCGCGATCGCCATCATTCATTTTCATGAGACCGGATTCCAGTTCGGCGAGCTGTTCCTCGCATTCCTGGAAAAAGATCTCTTTGATTTCGTTCATATCCATAGGAGAGAATCCTGGGTTTAAGCGGTTACGCGCTCAATGGCATCGATCAGCTTGGCAGGGTCGAACGGCTTGACGATCCAGCCGGTGGCGCCGGCCTGGCGGGCGCGGTTCTTCTTTTCAGCGTCGCTTTCGGTCGTCAGCACCAGGATCGGGATCGCCCGATACTTCTCGTTGCGGCGAACACCTTCGATGAAGCCGAAACCGTCGAGACGCGGCATGTTGATGTCGGTCACGATGACGTCCGGGTTGGATTCTTCCAGGACTTCAAGGCCTTCAACCCCGTCTTCTGCCTGGATCGTCTCGAAGCCCGCATTGTTGAGCGTCACGAGAAGCATGTTTCGGATGGTCCGTGAATCGTCCACGGTAAGCACTTTTTTCTTCATTGCCGGATCTCCTTGGCAAGCAGGTGGTCGATGTCGACGCCAACCAGCTGCATGGTTTTGTGAAATGCATCGGACACTTTCGTGAAGGTGAACGAATGCTTGTCCTCGTTCCAGGTCTTCGCGCCAGCCATCAGGACCTGAGCGCACAGGCCACCGAGACGCTCAACGGCGGACGCATCGATCGAAAGATCGCTGCCACGCACTGAGATAAGCTTGTCGCGCAAGGCCGAAGCCTCGTTGAGGTCAAGCACCGCTGCCAAATTCAGCGTCTTCCCACTCTTCTTTGCTGCCATCAGCTTTTCCTTGTCCCCTTGTCCCGTGCCCGCAAAACTAAGGCGAGGTCATATTCCGATAGGTTAGTAAACATTCCGGCCGCCTCCGAAACTCACAGCCGGACGGGAAAACCCGAAATCCTCGTTGTCGTATTGCTCGTCCAGCGTGGCGGGACGGGCCGCGATTTCGAGACTGCGTTGGCGGGAAGCGCTGAGCGGCGCGGCCTCGACACGGGCATTTTCGCGGGCGATGCGGAACGCGCGGATCGTCTGCCCCAATTCGAGGATCACCGTGTGCAGATGATCGGCGCCTTCGGCTGCGCGGTTGGCGGATACCGCGCTGTCGGCAACCTGCCCGCCAAGCGCCTTGACGTCAGCTGTCACTGTGTCGAGGCTTGCCGCGTGCTCGCCCGTCTGGCTTGCAATCGTCGCGATCGCCGCATTGATGCCGGTTACCTGCCGCACGATGTTGCCGATCGAATCCTGCGTGCGGCCGACCATCTGAACGCCGGCGTCGACCTGCGCCTTGGTCGTCGTGACAAGCGACTTGATTTCGCGAGCGGCTTCGGCAGAACGCTGGGCAAGTGCCCGCACCTCCTGCGCCACGACCGCAAAGCCGCGGCCGGATTCGCCGGCACGCGCGGCTTCGATACCCGCGTTCAGAGCCAGCAGGTTCGTCTGGAAGGCGATCTCGTCGATTGCGCCGATGATCTGGCCGATCTTTTCGGCGGACTGCTCGATATCCGCCATCGCGCTGATGGCGTGGCCGACGACCTGGCCACTCTCTTCTGCCGCCGCGCGGGTGGAGGCCGCGGCCATTTCCGCAGCGCGGCTTTCCGATGCGCCGTTGCGGACGCTTCCGGCGATTGCTTCAAGCGCTGCTGCCGATGTCATGAGTTGCTGCAAATGACCGGCTGCATTGCCCGAAAAGCCCTGCGAGGCAGCCGCGAGCGAACGCGTGGAGAGTTCGGCTTTTGCCGTGCGCTCGCTGATTGCCGCAAATTCAGCCTGAACGCCGTCGAGTGCCGCATTGAGCGCAACGGCGATATCGGCGTAGGCATCGCCATCGGTGGCTGCGCGCACGGTCAGGTCGCGGGCCGCCAGGCCGTCGACCACGTCACCGAAAATCCGGGCGATTTCCGCCTTGTCGTTTTCACGCTGCTCGGCAAGCGCGCGCTGCTGGGAGGCACGCAGTGAGTTGAAGCGAAGCGAAACGGCGATTTCGACATCGACCATGACGAGGCGAATGATGGCCGTCATCATCTCGGAGATTTCTTTCGCGCGGCGCTTGGCGCCCGGCAGCAGCGGCTTGCCTGCGAGCTCGCCCGCAAGACCGGAAATGATATGCTCCAGCATGACGCCATGGCCGGCCACGTGCCAGCGCGGATCGAGCCCCATCTTACTTTCGCTATCGGAAAGAACCTTGACGCGCTCTGCATAGAGGCTGTCGAAGCGCGCATCGGTCAGCACGTCCCAGTGGGTGGACTGAAGATCGTGCAGGCGATCGAGCTGGCGATCGTTCTGGAAATTGCAGGCCGCGTCCGGGAAAGATTGGAAGCGCTGGAAAAGGTCGCGAAGACCGCTCTTCAGCCGGGCTTCGAGCATCGGCCGGTGACGGCGCACCGCCTCGCATTGCGCGGCATCGAGACCGGCAAAGCGCAGGCGATCGCGAAGGCTGCCTGCCTGCGCGCCCTTGGCCTGATCTGATGGCATGTCCTGCCCCAATGCCTATCCCCAACCACATTCCGGACAAGGTCCGGTGAAAAACCGTTGTGCTCCATCCGACGAGCGCAATGCAGGGAAACGACCTTTGTCGCCACCGGCGCAAACCGGACGGCGGAAGTATCCCGATCAGCAAATCTGTTTCGGAAAAGAGATGGATACCGGATCGAGCCGGTACGGCGGGACGGCTTCATGCCTGGTGGGAACGAGCAAACATCTTCCCATTCCGACGTGTCTCGCAATGTTTATGGTTAATTCCTTGCTTGAAGGTTAATAGGCGTTTTAACAAAGCGCCCTTTCCAAGCATTTCGAGCACGTTCAACGAAATAGTCCGGCGCAGTTGCAGGCGCGCTACAAGTCCCGCGCAAGCTCCATGCTATATCCGGCACCTCAGACATGACATGATGTCGTTAAGGATAGAGCAATGATTGTTCTTGGACTGGGTTCCTGCCTCATCGCGATCGCTACGCTGGCCGCCATCGCCCTGCTCGACCGGATCGAGGCCAATCGCGGCAGCCTCACCCTCCGCGTGCTCTGAATGCAGTTGCCGCCTGCGGCATAGTGCGGCGTTCTTGCGCCGCCCCGTTGGCAGCCCTCTTCCTCTGATGTATCGCAGGCGCCTCAAGCTCAGCGGAAGTTGTTCATGACTGCCAGAACCGGCTTTTTCATCATTCTTGCCGTCACCGTGTGGCGTATTGTGACGCTGCATTTCGACACGACGGATTTCTTCGTCGACGAGGCGCAATACTGGTTCTGGTCGCAGAATCTCGACTTCGGCTATTATTCGAAGCCACCGATGATTGCCTGGTTCATCCGGTCGATGACGGAAATTGCCGGCTCAACCGACATCTTCTGGGTGCGGCTCTGCGGGCCTCTCGTGCATATGGCCACGGCATTGCTGCTGATGCAGTTCGCAAAGCGCGTTGCCGGTCCCGAAATCGAAGGCTGGACCGGTGTCATCTACATCACGATGCCTGCCGTCGCGCTCTCCTCCGTCTTCTTCTCCACCGATGTCGTTCTCCTGTTCTTCATGACGATCGGCCTCTGGGCCTATTTCAGACTGACCGAGAAGCGCTCGGGCGCACTTGCGCTCGTCATGGGTGTCGCCTTCGGTTGCGCCTTCCTGTCGAAATACGCGATCCTTTTTGTCGTTCCCGGCGGGCTGATCGCGCTGCTTCTGGTTCCGGCTGCGCGGATTGCCTGGCGCGACTTCTTCATTTCGGTCGCCGCCGCCCTCGCCGTCGCTTCACCAAACCTTTGGTGGAACGTCACCCATGACGCGACCACAGTGCGCCACACCGAAGACATCGCGAAGTGGGACCAGATGCAGTTGAACTTTGGCGGCGCGCTTGAATTCTTCGCCGCACAGTTCGGGGTCGTCGGGCCGATCGTCTTCTTCGCGATGCTTTGGGCGATTTGGCGCATGCTCAAAGGCAAGAGCGGCGAGAAAGAAAAGCTCCTCATCTGGCTCTCCATGCCCGTCGTCCTGCTGATCACCCTGCAGGCCTTCGTCGCCAAAGCCGAGGCGAATTGGGGCGTGTCGGCCTATGTCGCAGGTACGGTCCTCGCCGTCTGGGTGCTCACGCAGCTATGGCCGAAGGGCCTGCGCATTTCGCTCATCGTCGGTGGCGTTGCGAGCTTCCTTTTTCCGCTTGCGACGATCTTTGCGCATCAATTGATACTTCCGGGCGGCAATGAAGCGATGAAGCGCTATCTCGGCCGCAGCGAAATCAGCCGCGAAGCCGGTGTGCTAGCCAAGCAGGCCGGACTTGGCATCGTCGTCACCGACAATCGCGATTTCATCGCCGACATGTTCCATACGCTCAGGAACGAACCGCTCAAGATCTATTCGCGTCCGCCCACAGGCTTCCCGGACAATTACTACGAGCAGAACTTCGCATTGCCGGTGGATGTGCAGGATCAGGTTCTCTTCGTCACCCGCAACGAACTGACCTGCGCAGCCGCGGCACCGGAACTGGTCAAAAGCTGGCAGCCGGCCGACGGCTACTACCGCGGCAGGACGATCAATGCCTACAAAGCGCCTGCCAGCTGCCTTAGACCGCCGAGCTAAGGACTGGCCGCGGGAGGCAGGCAAAGCCCTGTCCCCGCTCCTTCAATTTCAACGAAGCGAACACCGCCGTCCTCGAAGGCCAGGCGCAGCTGCGCCTCGGTGGCGCGGTGGATTTCATGGTTCTGCCCTTCGTAGTCGCGTATTGTACTGCGCGAAACCGATGCCCGGAAGGCGAGTTCGGCCTGCGTCCAATCGAGCAAACCGCGTGCCGCCCGGCATAAAGCAGGCGTGAGAATCGTCTCCTTTGCGCCTTGACCCATGATCTCAATCCACCCATATTGATCAATATAAGCCATATATGTCACTTTTGAGCAGGAATTCCAGACCGGGAGAGAGCGATGCCGCACGACACGCCTTTGATTTCGACGATCGTCGGAGGTCTCGTGCTCGCGTTTATCCTTGGCGCCATCGCCAACCGCCTGAGATTGCCGCCGCTTGTCGGCTATCTCGTTGCCGGCATTCTCGTTGGCCCACACACCCCGGGCTATGTGGCCGACCAGGATCTCGCGCCCGAACTTGCCGAAATCGGCGTCATCCTATTGATGTTCGGTGTCGGCCTGCACTTCTCGCTCAAGGACCTGCTTTCGGTTCGCGGCATAGCCGTGCCGGGAGCCATCGCCCAGATCGGCTTCGCGACCCTGCTCGGCTGGGGTCTCGGCGCGCTGATGGGCTGGTCGACCGGTGGCAGTCTCGTCTTTGGTCTTGCGCTCTCCGTCGCCTCGACCGTCGTTCTCCTAAAGGCGCTGCAGGAACGCCGCCTCGTGGAAACCGAACGCGGCAAGATCGCCGTCGGCTGGCTGATCGTGGAGGACTTGGCCATGGTCCTCGCGCTCGTGCTGATACCCGCAGCCGCCAGCATCGGCGGTGGTGAACATGCGCCGGTCGAGCCGCTTTCGGCCGGCCTCAACCGCCTGTTCGGGCTCGATCTCGGCATTTCCGGCATCATCGGCATGACGCTGGTGAAGGTGGCGCTCTTCGTCGCCCTCATGCTTGTCTTCGGCCGCAAGCTCATTCCCTGGACGATGCACAGGATTGCCCATACCGGCTCGCGTGAACTCTTCCGCCTCGGCGTGCTCGCCATTGCGCTCGGCGTCGCTTTCGGCGCCGCGAAGCTCTTCGGCGTGTCGCTTGCACTTGGCGCCTTCTTTGCCGGCATGGTGCTTGCAGAAAGCGAACTCAGCCATCGCGCCGCCCAGGAAAGCCTGCCGCTTCGTGACGCATTCGCTGTGCTCTTCTTCGTCTCCGTCGGCATGCTCTTCGATCCGAACATCCTGATCGAAAGGCCGCTGCCCATCCTGGCAACCGTCTTCATCATCGTCATCGGTAAGTCGGTCGCCGCCTTTCTCATCGTGCTGGTCTTTCGAAAGCCGGCCGCTACGGCACTGACGATCTCCGCGAGCCTGGGACAGATCGGCGAATTCTCCTTCATCCTTGCCGCCCTCGGCGTCGATCTCGGCTTGCTGCCGGAAGAAGGCCGCGATCTCATCCTCGCAGGCGCACTCATCTCGATCATCCTCAACCCGCTGCTCTTCTTCGCCTGCGACCGCATGCGCCCGCTTCTCCACCGTCCGAGGCGGGAGGAGGCTCCAGTAGCCGCTGCCGCAGAGGAAACCATCGAGCCCGCTGAACCCGAAGACGAAATCCAGCCGACGTCGCTTTCCGGCCACGCCATCCTCGTCGGCTACGGCCGCGTCGGCAGCATCGTCGGTCAGAACCTTAAGTCTTCGGGCACGCCTTTCTTGGTCATCGAGCATTCCGAAAAGCGGATCGAAGAGCTTGCTGGGCAGGGCGTTGAGACGGTTCTCGGCAATGCCGGCGCCCGCGAAGTGCTCGATCTCGCCAATCTTCCCGGCGCGCGCAGCCTGGTGATTGCCATCCCGAATGCCTTCGAAGCGTGCCGCGTTGCCGAGTACGGCCGCAGCTTGAACCCGTCGATCCTGATCGTCGCCCGCGCCCATTCGGACGCTGAAGTCGACGAGTTGAAACAGTACGGCGCCGATACCGTCATCATGGGCGAGCGAGAAATCGCCATGGGAATGGTTGACCGGCTCGCCCAAGTGCATCATGACAGTCCGGCCTATGAAGATGGGCATGGGACTGATACAATTCCGGGCGCGGCCGCAGTGCCGGTCCGAGAGTGAATGACGGGTTTTTACGCTTTTGAGCCGATTTGAGAGCGAGATCGCAAAGAATGATGCGGAAGGATTCGATGCACGCCGGTTGAGCGCCCGCATCGCGGTTTCGCTCGTCCTTGCGATTACCGCCTATTTCGGCCTTCTCATCGGCGGCAATCTCATTCTCGGTCCCGCAGCCTCAGACAATAATGCGCTGATCTTGCCCGGCAAGGAAACGCAGCCGCCCCAGCTGACGGCGCGCGAGGCGGTTCGCGGCATTCTCGCCGCCGATCGTAGGCTTGCGCCGAAACAAACGCTTCACGATTTGGGTCCAGTCCCGCTGCCGGTACCGCCGCATCTCGAATTCGCAAAGTGGAGCCCGCCTGCGGCTCTGCCGCCGATCGATACTGCGCTTCGTCCGGCCGCTCTGCCGGGCAATCAGCCGCGAGCCCCGCCCGCCGCTTGATATCGCGACCATCGCGCCTTTGCAAAATCACATGACACACCGCCAGCGCACCGCGCCGGTATATGCATATTCAAGGAATACAACGACATGCGCACCTCACCATGGCTGGTGCTCACCTACACGGTGATCATCCTCTTCGGCATTTTCACGGCGTTGCCGAACGTCCTGCCGCAAAACGTCCTCGACCGCGTACCTTCCTGGCTGCCTCACGATCAGGTCTCCCTTGGTCTCGACCTCCGCGGTGGCTCGCACCTGGTTCTCGAAGTCGATGAATCGGAACTGACGAAGGAACGCCTGCAATCGCTCCTGCAGGATACCCGCCGCGTGCTGCGCGAAAAGGGTGTTGCGACCAGCTCGGTCGCCCGCAACCAGAACCAGATCGTCGTGACGCTGACGGACCCGACGCAGCGCGATGCCGCCATCACTGATCTGCAGACGCTGGCGAACCCTGTGGGCGTCGGCCTTACCGCCGGTCAGTCCGACCTCGATATCGCTGCCAGCGGCGCGAACAACGTCACGATGACCTTCTCCAAAGCCGGTATCACACAGAACGTGAACTCGGCCGTCGAGCAGAGCCTCGAGGTCATCCGCCAGCGCGTCGACCAGGTGGGCGTTGCCGAACCGACAATCCAGCGCGTTGGCGCAAACCGTATCCTCGTTCAGCTTCCCGGCACGCAGGATCCGACCCGCCTGCGCCAGCTGCTCGGCTCCACGGCCAAGATGACGTTCCACATGCTTGCCCCGAACAACGCCCCGGCACCGGGCGTGACCATGATGAAAGACGAGGAGGGCAACACCTATCCTGTGGAAGACCGCGTCGAAATCTCCGGCGACCGCCTTTCGGACGCCCGCGTCGGCTTCGACCAAAACACCCGCGAACCGATCGTCAGCTTCCGCTTCGATAGCGCCGGCGCAACCCGCTTTGCGGATATTACCCGCCAGAATGTCGGCAATCCGTTCGCCATCGTCCTCGACGGCAAGGTGCTGAGCGCGCCCGTCATTCGCGAACCGATCACCGGCGGCTCCGGCCAGATCTCCGGCAGCTTCACGGCTGAAAGCGCCACCACGCTCGCGGCAATGCTGCGTGCCGGCGCCCTTCCCGCCAAGCTCACCGTCATCGAGGAACGCACCGTCGGCGCCGACCTCGGCGGTGACGCCATCAAGAAGGGCCTGACCTCCGGCCTCATCGGCTTCGCACTGGTCGTCGGCTTCATGTTCTTCCTCTATGGCGGCTGGGGTCTGCTCGCAAACGTCGCGCTGTTCTTGAACGTGATTTTGACCTTCGCCGGCCTGACACTGATCGGCTCGACGCTGACCCTGCCCGGCATTGCCGGTGTCGTCCTCGGCATCGGTCTGGCGGTGGATGCGAACGTTCTCATCAACGAGCGTATCCGTGAAGAAACCCGCAAGGGCCGCGGCGCATTCGCCGCGATCGACGCCGGCTTCAGCCGCGCCTACTCGACCATCGTCGACAGTAACATGACGGCGCTGATCGCGACCGTGTTGCTGTTCTGGTTCGGCTCCGGCCCGGTTCGCGGCTTCGCCGTCACCATGGGCCTCGGCATCATGATCTCCATGTTCACCGCCGTTTCCATCGTCCGTGTCGCGATGATGGCAATCGTCCGCCGCACGAAGATGAAGGTCATCAACATCAAGCCGCTGCTTCCGATCAGCCTCGTTCCGGACGGTACGAAAATCCACTTCATGAAAGCGCGCTTCTTCGGCCTTGCGCTTTCCGCCGCCCTTTCCATCATTTCCGTCGTGCTGTTCGTCACGCCGGGCCTCAACTACGGCGTCGACTTCCGCGGCGGCATCCAGTTGGAAGTGAAGACGGCACAGCCAGCCGATCTCGCCTCCTTCCGTGAAGGCCTCGATGCACTAGGCCTTGGCGAAGTGGCGCTGCAGTCCTTCGGCGACAGCAACCACGTGCTTATCCGGGCCGAGCGCCAGCCGGGGGGCGAAGAAGCGCAGACGACCGCCGTCAATCAGCTGAAGGCAGAGATCGTCAAGGTCGATCCGTCGGCAACGATCGAACGGACGGAAGTCGTTGGCCCGAAGGTCAGCGGCGAGCTCGCGGTCGCCGGTTTTCTCTCGGTCGTTCTCGCAAGCCTGGCGATGCTCGTCTATATCTGGGCGCGCTTCGAATGGCCATTTGCGGTCGGCGCCATCGCGACCCTCATCCTCGATGTGACGAAGACCATCGGCTTCTTCGCGCTTACCGGGCTTGACTTCAACCTGACGGCCATCGCGGCCCTTCTGACGCTGGTCGGTTATTCGGTGAACGACAAGGTCGTGGTCTACGACCGCATGCGTGAAAACATGCGCCTCTACAAGTCGATGCCGCTTCGCGAACTCATCGACAAGTCGATCAACGAAACGCTCGGCCGAAGCCTCTATACCTCAGCCACCGCCTTCCTCGCCATGCTTCCGATGGCGATCTGGGGTGGCAGCGCGGTCGAGAGCTTTGCGATCCCGATGGTGTTCGGCATTGCCGTCGCCGCGCTCTCGTCGGTCTTCATCGCAGCGCCGATCCTGCTCTTCCTCGGCGACTGGCGCCGCCGCCACGCCAAGGCAGTGGCGGCATCCGCTGGCGCCGAGCCGGAAATCATTCCGCCGGAAGCCACCGAGCCGCGCAAGTCGATCGGCTAATAAATCTTCGACACAGACATTCCGAAAGGGCGCCGGTTGCCGAACCGGCGCCCTTTTTCTATTTTCACTTCAAAGAAGCGGGAGGTTGCGTCTCAATGTCATCCGGTCCAACGCCAACTGCTGTTTCGAGCACCAGCGAGGAGCGCATAAGGCGTTTTCTGGCGACGGCTTCACACGACCTTCAATCGCCGCTCCGGCACATCGCGATGTATGCGGAAATCCTCCTGGATGAGCTCGGCGAGAAGCTCGATGGCGAACAGCTCGAAAGCCTCACGGCGATCCTTCAGAAAGCCCAGACTGCGCAACGCCTCACCAAGGCGCTGATGAGCTTTGCTGCCGGCACGCCGCAGGTTTCGCCAGCTCCGGTGGCACTCGGCCCGCTCGTCGACGGTCTCTGGACGGAATTGAAGACCGAGATGGGTGCCCATGACGCGAGTATCGGCCATGGCACGCTTCCAACTCTCAACAGTGATGCGGCCCTTCTCTCGACCGTGCTGAAGAACGTTCTCGGCAATGCGCTGCTTTACCGGGGGGCGGCCGATCCCCGTGTCGACCTGGCGGCAGAAAGGAGCGGCAGCGATTGGCTGATCCATATCTCCGACAACGGGCGGGGCATCGAGCCGGTCCATCAGGAGCGGATATTCGAACCTTTCTGGAAACTGCCCCAGCCAGGCGCCGTGACCGGTCCCGGCCTGGGACTGACGGCTTCGCGCGACCTCTTAAGCGCGCTTGGCGGCGAACTGACGCTCAGCCATTCGGACCACACGGGGAGCCGCTTCACTATCCGGCTGCCCGCCTGAACTCTATCAAATCGTGTAGTCGTCCTTCCAGAAGTCGGGCAGGTCGTACTTCACGAATTCGCGGATGATATATTGCAGCGTCCGCGCGTCGATCTCATCCTTGCCGATACGAAAATCGACGCCATAGTCGGGAAACTCTTGGAAATAGCCATCCGAAATGTCCGTTGAAACAACGCCGATTGGTCCTGTGTAGCCGATGCCACGAAGCGCGGGCACCGTCTCGCGGAAATCGGCATTCGGCAGCAGTCGGTTGTCGAGTAGAATGAGATCGAACCGGCCGCCCTTGACCTTCTCCAGCGCGTCGCTGATGGACTGCGAATATTCGACGTCGACGGCAGGTTCGGAAAGGCTGCCAATCTTCTTCTTCAGCGACCTGAACTCGACGAATTCGTCATCCACGAACAGGACCTTGACGGCATCTCCCGGAACCGCTTCGGCGCTCATGCTGTTTTCCCCGGTCACGAAACCAAACCATTCCTGAGGGCAATCGCCACCATATGAACGCGGTTCACTGCATCAAGCTTCCTGGCGGCGGCGGTGATATGAGAATTGACGGTGTGCTCCGACAATCCGAGAATGATCGCGATCTCGGCTGAAGTCTTGCCCTCGCTGGTCCATTTGACGATTTCCGCCTCCCGTTGCGTCAGGCGCCCTGACATCTCCTGCGTCAAGATTTCCTCGTAAAGTTTGTCGAAAATACGCATGGCATCGAGCATAACGTCGGCAATTTCTCCCTGATCGGGCTCAGACCGTATGCCGCTGAGCACGAGGCAGTAGCGCCGCCCCTCCGGCGTGAAGAGAGGAATGAGCAGAAAGGTATTGCCATTGAATTCGTTGAATACGAGGTCGGCCCCGATCGATCCGCTCTTGCCGTAGACCGGCGTCGTCAGGAACTGCGCGGTCTTTGCTTTCAGCGCGCCCAGCGCCTCCTTGAGCATCCGGACGAAAAGCGGGACCCTGCGTTCGGCAATATTGGTGATGACGATTTCGCGCTCGCCGAAGGGCGCGTTCGCCTCGGAAATCCGAGCAAGCGCAAAGTTATCGAAGTGATAGTGCTGTGCCGCCGCCTTGAAGAGGCGGAAAAAGTCGGTGCGATTGATCGCCCGGCTGAGCTCGGGCCCTGTGTGAAATGGAACCGCCGCAGCGTTGGTCATTCCCGCAAAATCCTTATGTCGAACCTCCGGAAGTCATCTTCATCCCGAAATCTTGGGATATACGTCGTGCATGCGAGCAGTTAGAAGAATTCCGCGAGACAATTGATGAGGATAAAGGGATGGGGACCCCAATATCCTGAAAAGCGGAAACGACATCAATTCTCTCAACCGCAAGTGATACACAGGATAGTCGTAGTTCTTACCTAGGTATCGCAATTCCGTTGTTCACCATCCATGAAGAGCGGAAGAAGTGCCGGAGTAAGCGCGAGAGAGCTGATAGACCCACCCAGCTAAGGGGTTGGCTGAAATTCGTGGCGGCGAATGTGGGTCGGTCGGCTCTCTCAGTGCTCAATCACTCCTCTTCCCCATGGTTGTGTATTTTGAAATTCTGAAACGGCCTTGTCAATCGCAGTTTCCAGCAGCGCCAAAGGCCGGATCTGCGGCTTTGTCGCGCGGTCTTCCCTTCAGCGCGACGTTTGGGGACGCAGAATCGCCGCAAAGTCGAGGGGTTTTTGAAGATAGGAATCAGCACCCGCAACCAGAGCGCGCTGCCGATCTTCCTCGGCATCCGATCCGCTACAGACACAAAGCCGCATCGTTTTGAACCGGGCTTCCGCTCGAAGCCGCGCAATGAGCGCAAGGCCGCTATCGAGGGGCATATAGAGATCGGCGATGAGCATGTCTGGAAGCGCGGCGCGCTCGGCCGATCGGTGCTCCAAGGCGGCAAGACCCGCCTCCGCCGTTGCGAAACAGAAAAGATCAACAGCGATCCGCTCCTTCTTGCGGATATAGTCGAGGTAGAAAAGATCATCCCTGCTGTCATCGATATAAAATATGACTGGCATCGGTGCTCGCATCCGGCGGTCTCGGAACGCTCCTCGATTGTGCGTTTTCGCAACACTAGCCGCATTTTCCTCCAATCGATAGCAGCGGCGGACCGCCAACCGATGAATCGGTCGCGCAACCATGCGTTTTCCTATCGTGTCTTGCGGGTTTTCGGAAAAAATTGGCACGCGACTGGGGAGGTGTGACGACGTGTGGAATGCAGCAGCGGCAGGACTGCAGGACGATCCGCAGAAAAAGCGGAAGCGCTATCGCTCCGCCGTCACCGCTATCGGCTCTCTGCTTGCCCTTCTCGGCCTCAGCGCGCTGGCCGGCTGGCTCCTGCAGCTCGAAGTCATCATCGCGGTCGTCCCCGATTTTCCGTCGATGGCGTTCAACACGGCACTCTGCTTTGTTCTGTCTGGCGGCGCCCTTGCCACGTCCGTTACAGGCCGGCGGCTGGTATCCGTGCCTTCAACTGCACTTTCGGCGATCGTCGTTGTCATCGCGCTTGCCCGGCTGACAGAGATCACCATCTTCGGCCGCGCCGTTCATCACACCGACCGGCTGTTGACCGATATTCTTATATCGCCCGATTTTGCCGCTCAGATCGGCGGCGGCATGGGACCGAATGCGGCCGTGATTTTCCTGATGGGCAATCTGTCGCTGATCGCCGCTCAGAATTGGCGGGTCGCGCGAGCGCCGCTCGTCCAGGAATTGGTGAGCTATGTGGTCATCACGCTCGGCATGATCGCCCTTACCAGCTACATCACGAATGCCGAACAAGGCTATCGCTGGGGGCCTTATGCAACGATGGCTTTGCCAACCGCGATCGGCATGGTGCTCTTCGGCGGCGGATTGCTCGCAAGTGCCTGGTGGCGGCAGCCCGAAAGCCGTGGCCGAATACCGCTCTGGGTTCCCGCACTCGTGTGCTTCACGGGGCTTACCGCAGACCTCTATACGCCGCTTGGTGTGGCGAATGGCATTCTTTACGTGCCACTGGTGCTGACCGCTCTCTGGTTCAGAAACCGGAAGGCGTCGCTTCTCTTCGCCCTCGTGTGCACCATCCTCGTCCTGCTCGGCTTCTTCGCCGTGCGCCACGACAACGTAGGCTTCTGGCAGGAGGTTACGAACCGGGCGATCACCCTCGTCATGCTCTGGCTGATTGCTTTGCTCGTATTTTACTACGTGCGGAACAGGTTGAACCTCGAGACCGAACGCATCCGCTTCAGCGCCTTGGTGCGCAGCACGCCGGACGCGGTGCTCACGATCGACGAAAAGGGAACGATCTTAAGTTTCAATCCGGCGGCCGAGCAGATGTTCGGTTACACGCCGCAGGAAGTGATCGGCAGGAACATCAAGATGTTGATGCCCGAACCGTATCATTCAGAGCACGACGGCTATCTGCGCCACTATGCCGAAACCGGCGAGCAGCGCGTCATCGGCACCACGCGCAAGGTTTCCGGACAGCGCAAGAATGGCGTCGCCTTTCCGCTCGATGTTTCCGTCAGCGAGGTAAAGAGCGGCGGAACGAAGGCCTTCGTCGGCATTGTGCGCGATATCAGCGACCGCGTGACCCAGGAGGAGCGGCTAAAGACGACGCTGGCGCAACTTGAGGATTATACCGCCGATCTCGAACGTAGCAATCACGACCTCGACGAGTTCGCCTATATTGCTTCGCATGATTTGAAGGAGCCGCTGCGTGGGCTCCACAACCACTCGCGCTTCCTGTTGGAGGACTACGAAGGCCTCCTCGACGAGGATGGCGTACGGCGCCTCAACCGCCTGGTGCGGCTCAGCCAGCGTATGGAGAAGCTGGTCAACGACCTGCTCTATTTTTCGCGGATCGGTCGGCAGCAGCTTGCGGTGAAGCGGACCGACATCAATCTTGTCATCAAGGATGTAATCGCCACCATGGAGCTGCTTCTGGAGGAGCGCCATGCCAAGGTTGTCATCGATGGCCAATTGCCGGAAGTGGTCTGTGATGCGCTGCGGCTCACGGAAGTCTTCCGGAACCTTATTACCAATGCGATCAAGTACAACGACAAGCCTCATCCGCTCGTCAGTATCGGCTATCTCGAACGCTTCGTCGCCAGGGACGGCACGACGGCGCGCAACGTCTTCTTCGTTAAAGATAACGGCAAAGGCATACCCAAGGAATTCCATGAGGATATTTTCCGCATTTTCAAACGCCTGGAAAAATCGCAGGATTCGGATGACGGAACGGGCGCCGGCTTGACCTTCGTCCGCAAGATCATCGCCCGCCACAACGGCGAGATATGGCTGGAATTGGAAGTTGGCGCAGGCACGACGTTCTATTTCACTTTGGGCAGGAAGCGCGAGGAGCAGAATGCAGCAGCGTGATACGCAACCGATCCTCATCGTTGAGGACAGCGAGGACGACTTCGAAGCGACGATGCGTGCTTTCAAGCGCACGAACCTGCGCAACCCGATCTACTGGGCGGCTTCGGGACAAGAGGCTCTCGATATGCTGGCGACCATCAGTCCGCGGCCGGGTCTGATCCTGCTCGATCTCAACATGCCGGGGCTCGACGGCCGCAAGACGCTGGAGGCGATCAAATCCAATACGCACTGGCACAAGATACCGGTCGTTATCCTGACGACCTCCGACGACGAGCGCGACATCGAGGGCTGCTATGCCCTCGGCGCCAATACCTATGTGCAAAAGCCCGTCGATCTGGACGGCCTTTTCGCAGCCATACAAAGGCTGAAGGAATATTGGTTCGAGATTGCCATACTGCCCCTGGAGGAGTGACGATTGGCAGAAGTCTGCTCGGTACTGATCATCGACGACAATATGGACGACCGCGACTTCTACCGTCGCATGCTGGGCCGTATAACGGGGACGACCTACACGCTGGCAGAGGCCGAGACCGGCGATCAGGGTCTCGCGATGATCGCCCGCAAACGGCCGAACTGCATCCTGCTCGACTACTCTCTGCCCGGCCGCAACGGCCTCGGAGTGCTTGCGCAAATCCTCGAACTCGATGCCTCCGCCAATGTCGTCATGCTGACAGGCCAGGGCAACGAGGCGGTTGCCGTCGAGGTGATGAAGAGCGGCGCACGCGATTACCTGACCAAGGATGCGCTTTCGCCAGAAGGGCTGCACCGCTGCATTCAGAACGCCATCATGCACGGCGCACTGGAGACCAAACTGGAGCAGAAACGCCAATCCCTTGAAATTTTCACCCGAGCAATGGCGCATGACCTCAAGGAACCGCTGAGGACAATCAAGTCGTTCAGCAAGATCCTGCACGGTTCGCCATCGCTGCTGCCTGAGGATCGCGAGCTTTTCGACTATGTGCTGAGCGCTGCCGATCACATGGAGGATCTGATCGTCAAGGTTTCGGGCTTCACCAAGCTCGAGGCCTCTGGCGAGCTGGAGCTGAAGCCTGTCTCGCTCGTCTCGGGTGCTCGATCAGGTGGAGGATAACCTCCATCGGCAGATCGAAAGCCGTCAAGCGGTGATCAGCCGGGCAGACCTGCCCGAAGTGATGGGCGACGCGACGCTGCTGATCCAGCTTCTGCAAAACCTCGTTTCGAATTCGATCCGCTACTGCGAAAACCGCACACCGGAAATTAGGATCGCTGCGACGGCAAATAGCGGCGTTTGCCGGCTTTCCGTCTGCGACAACGGCCCGGGCATCGATCCCGCCCATCGCGAGCTGATTTTCCAGCCGTTCAAACGGCTCGTCGGCCGCGGCATCGAGGGAACCGGCCTCGGTCTGGCCATCTGCCGCCGCATCGCGCAATTGCACGGCGGTGCGATCTGGTGCGAGGCACGCGACGGCGGTGCGATTTTCATCCTCGAAATACCCCTTGCACAGGCAGCCGTCGCGGCGCCCGCAACCATGCCTGCGGCCCAGAGCGTCCGGCATTCCGACCAGGCGACGGAGGGGACGGGCAGGCTTGCCGAGGTGCTGCTTGTCGAAGACAGCCCGGCCGACATACAACTTCTGAAACTGAAGCTCATGCGCCGCGAGAAAGTCAGCTTCAATCTCCATGTCGCAAACAACGGTCGTGAAGCGATGCTGCTGCTCGAGCAGCGTGCCGCAATAGCCGATCAGCCGCCGATGGACCTGATGCTGCTCGACATCAACATGCCGATCATGGACGGTTTCGAGGTCCTTAATGCGCTTGCGGCCGATGGGCGGCTCAGCGGGATTCCGGTCTGCATCCTCAGTACGTCAAGCGACGAAGGCGATATTCAAAAAGCGAAGGAGCTTGGCGCGCTCGCTTATATGGTGAAGCCGCCAAACCTGCAGCAACTGGAAGAGGCATTGGAGAAAGTTGATACGTTGGAATTGCAACCGCGCGGCGATTCGTTCGTTTTATGTGTAGAACAATCAAGGCAATCTTCCACGGCACTAGTATGACTTTCGCATCAGCTCTCGTTCTGGCATTGCTCGCCACTCCTTTCCAATCCGGACTGCTATCGATGGTTTCTGGAATACATCACGTCACGGCGATTACCCGCAAAGTGCAGGCGAACGTCGATTTCTACGCAGGCTTCCTGGGCTTGCGGCTCGTCAAGCAGACGGCCGGATTCGAGGACGCGACGCAGCTACATCTCTTCTATGGCGACGCTACGGGCACGGCCGGTTCGCTCGTCACCTTCCTCGCCTGGGAAGATGGTTCGCCCGGACGCGCTGGCTTCGGGCAAATCAGCGAGATCGCGCTTGCCATCGATCCAACGAGCATCGGCTATTGGCTGACGCGGGCAATGAGTTTCGGTCTGCGCATGGAGGGGCCAGGAGACGAGTTCGGCGAGACGGTGCTGCGCCTCAAGGATCCCGACAACATCATTCTGAAACTTGCCGGGAACAGGCAACTGAAGAGTGCCGCCCCCTGGCATGGCGGTCCGGTGCCGGTGGAGCACGCCGTGCAGCGCATCCGCGGCGCGACCATGCTGACGGAAGTGCCTGAGGAAAGCCGCAGCTTCCTCGAAAGTCACTTCGGCTATCGCTTCCAGGTGAGCAAGGGCGCGATCGATCGTCTCGTCTCGCAGTCGGGCGACGTCATCGATGTCCGCAATGCCCGCGGCTTCTGGTCCGGTGCACCGGGAACAGGCACGGTCGATCACGTGGCTTTCCGCGCCACCGACGATGCGCAGTTGTCGACGGTTCACGAAGCGCTCGAGAAGATGAATTCCTCGGCAACCAGCACGCATGACCGCAAATATTTCCGCTCTCTCTATGCCCGCGAGCCCGGTGGCACGCTCGCCGAGCTTGCAACGGACGAGCCCGGCATGACCGTCGACGAACCGGCCGAAACCCTCGGCTCCAAGCTCTTCCTGCCGTCAAAGGATGCGATCACCAATCTTGAGGACCTGAAGGTCGTCCTGCCGCAGTTTTCCATGCCCGGTGAACCTCGCGTGAACTATCGCGATCTGCCTTTCGTCCACCGTTTCTATACGCCACCGGATCCAGATGGCAGCGTGTTCGTGCTGCTTCACGGATCGGGCGGCAACGAGACGACGCTGATGCCGCTGCTGCATAAAGTGGCGCCGCGCGCTACACTGCTGGGCGTGCGCGGCCGCGCGACGGAAGAGGGTTTCCCGCGCTGGTACAAGCGCATAACGCCGTTCTCCTTCGATCAGGACGACATCAAGAACGAGGCGGAAGCCTTCGCCGCCTTTATCGACAGCGCCGTCAAATCCTACGGCCTCGACCCGAAGAAAATCGTCTATGTCGGCTATTCCAACGGCGCCAATCTGCTGAACTCGCTGCTCTACCTGCATCCGAGCCTGATACATCGCGCGGTGCTGCTCCGCTCCATGCCGGTTCTAACGGACTATCCGCATGCCGACCTTACGGGCACGGATCTTCTCGTCATCAGCGGCAAGACCGACGCTTATGGCCAATATGCGAACGAGCTTCGGACACGGCTGAAAGCCTCCGGCGCGACCGTCGATTCGGACGTCATCTTTGGCGGCCATGACCTCGGCGATGCCGATGTGCCGATCATCCAAAAGTGGCTTCTGCAGAAAGACCGCCAAGCTAGCGTCCCGCAATAGCACTCCAGAACGACTTCCGAAGTGTGATGATTTCTTGGAACGGACTTCCTCCAGCGAGTTTAGTCCAGATGTGTTTCGAGCTGGCATCTTTGTCGGTAGAGCTTTTTTGCTCAACTCTTGTCGGCATTTCTCAGTTCGCTGATCGCTGCATTTGCTTCAATGAAAACGGAACCATTCCATCCCTCTAAACTCAAATATTATTTGAACTCGCCCCAGATAAAATCACAATTTATTCACATAATAAAAACAACAAAACACAACTAAGTTTGCTGATAGCTATTCATTAAGTCATTAAATACAATAACTATAAATTATTATTACATGTTTCTTCATTGGATATTCTATCCATCGCCAAACAAAAGGTCTTCGTCAACAAATTACCTTATTTCTTCTATTTTTTCAGCATCTGTTCTATTTTGCTGCACTGCAAAAAAATCCTTGCCGATCCTCGATGTGCGGCCTATCTTCGCCCGGACATTGATCACAGAAGGGGAAACGTATGCCTCCTCGGCCTGTTGACATCAGCCTGATCATCTCTTCGAGAAATCGGGCCTATGGCCTATTGAACTGCCTGGATGCTATCGCCACCGCCGCGCGGCAGGCAAGCCATTTGCGCCTTGAACTTGTCTTCGTGGACAATGGGTCGAGCGACGACACCTCGGATATCTTCAGCAAATGGGCGGCCTCCGCGCCGATCGATACCAATCTCATCTACGAAACGCTACCCGGCCTTGCCAATGCTCGCAATACAGGGATCGCCGCCGCCACCGGCCGTATCCTTGCCTTTACGGACGACGATTGCGAAGTGTTCTCAGATTACTTCACGGCAATCGATGCGGTCTTCGCCGATGATACCGAGATCGTCATGCGCGGAGGACGCGTCGAGCTTGGCGATGCGCGCGATCTTCCCGTCACCATCAAGACCGAACGCGAGCCCGCCGTGTTGACCAGCGAGCTCCACGCGGGCGGCTTCATCCACGGCTGCAACATGGCCTTCCCGAAGGCGCTTTGCGAAACGATCGGCCTCTTCGATCCGCTCTTCGGCGCCGGCTCGCGGTTTCGCTCCGGCGAGGATACGGATTATATTCACCGCGCCTCCAACGCCGGCATCCGCGTCGAATACTTTCCCGATCTCGTCGTCAAGCATTTCCATGGCCGCCGCAAGATCGAGGACATCCACCACCTGCACGCGGGCTATGCCTTCGGCAACGGCGCGCTCTATGCGAAATACATGTTCGACCGGCGCTCCAACATGCGCGGCATGCTGCGCTGGGATATCCGCCAGGCATTGAAGGAACTGATCGGTGGCCGGAAAATGAGCGAGGAAATGGGGCTTACCTACCGCCGCCAGCTTCGCGACAATATTACCGGCATGCTCGCCTATTGGCGGAGCGCCAGACGCACCGCGACGCCAACGGCGATCCGCCGCTGATCCTCACGGACGGCAGTGCCACATTCGATTGGAATCTGAATGGCAGATAATGCAGTTGCGCATGCCGACCTGAAGAAGAAGACCGCGCTCTCCGTCCTCTGGTCGGTGATCCGCGTTGCGTGGAGCACCGTCGCAACCTTCGTCATCTTCGTCATCCTTGCCCGCATCCTTGGGCCTGCCGATTTCGGAACCTTCGCGCTCGCCAGCCTTTTCGTCGAGATCGGCCGTGTGCTTGCCTATGCAGGCCTCGGTGATGCGATTACCCGGCAGCTCGATCTCGACGAGGAACTTGCCGATACCTGCTTCTGGGCAACGGTCGCCTTCAGCGCCATCGTCGCGTTGCTCGTCTTCGTCTTCGCTCCCTCTTACGGCCAATTCGTCCGCGATCCTTCGGTGGCCGGTATCCTGCAGTGGCTCGCGCCGCTGCTGCCCCTTCCTCGCTTGCGGTTATCCACAATGCGCGGCTTGCGCGCGACTTCGGTCACAAGAGCCTTGCAGCGCAGAGCATCACTGCAAGCCTGCTTTCCGGCACCACGGCTGTCATCTGCGCCTATCTCGGCTGGGGGATCTGGGCGCTGGTGGCGCAGACTGCCGTCAATGCGGCCGTCACCGTCGTCCTCGGCTGGGTGTCTTACCCGTGGATGCCGCGCCTGCGCTTCAATCTCGAAAAATTCCGTTCGGTCTTCCTTTTCAGCGTTAGCCTCGTGGTGACGCAGCTCATGTGGATGCTGCTTGCCCGCGTGCAGGATATCTTCATTTCCCGCTGGTACGGCGCCGTCGAAGTCGGCCGCTATCGCATCGCCTGGCGGCTGATCGAACTGATCGGCCAGGCCGTGCTGGCGCCCATCGGCAGTGTTTCGCTGGTCACGCTGTCGCGCCTGCAGAACGATCGCACCGCCTTCCGCAACGCCTACAACAAGATCGTCGGTGCCGCGGCACTTGGCACGATCCCGTTGCTCTTCGGCTTCGGCGCGCTGTCGAACGACATGATCGCCCTGCTCTTCGGAGACAAATGGGGCAATGCCGGCGATATCGCCACCGTTCTGGTGCTGATGTCCGTGCCTTTCGTCACCAACTTCTTCGCATCCTCGGCGCTCTCGGCCGTTAACCGCGCGGAATCGATCCTCTCGGTCGCCGCGCTCCAGCTTGCGGTGACGCTGATCCTCACCTGGCTGCTGGTTCCCTACGGCATCTTCGCGGTGGCGGCAGGCTATGTGCTGCGGGCCTGGCTGACGATGCCTTACCAGCAATATGTGCTGAGCAGATATGCCGGGATCGATGCAGCCGGCACTTTCAAGGCGGTTGCCCTTCCCTTCTGCGGCGGCGCTGTCATGGCTCTCTGCGTCTGGTTCGCCCATCCCTATATCGCCGGGTATCTTCAAAGCCGCTGGCTGTCACTCGGCCTCAGCATCGGCCTTGGTGCCGTCATCTATCTGGCCTTTCTTCCGATCTTCGGCAGAAAGGCCATCCGTCCCTACATCGCACTCGGCAAGTCGCTGCTGCCGTTCGGCAAACGGGCTGAGGCCTAGCTTCGCCGCCTGGCCAGCAAACAGGAGCTTTTATGCAGGAAACCAACATTACGATCATCAACCGCCTCCAGGGTCTGATCGCAAACAACCTCTCCGATCTTGTCGATCCGGCGGAGCGCTTCGCGCTGCTCGATTTCCCTAACCACTACAATATCGGCGACAGCGCCATCTGGCTCGGGGAGCTCGCCTATTTCGACCGCCGCAAGACGCGGCCGGCCTATGTGACCGAGATTCCGACCTACGACGAGGAGCGGATGCTCGCGACAATTGGCAACGGCCGCATCTTCCTGCACGGCGGCGGCAATTTCGGCGACATATGGGCCGGCTATCGCCAGTTCCGCGAAGGCATGCTGACAAAATTCAAGGGCCGCCCGATCGTCCAGATGCCGCAGACGATCCATTTCAGGGAGCAGGCCAATATCGACAGCACGGCCCGCGCCATCGAGCAGCACGGCAACTTCACGCTCCTGGTGCGCGACAAGAAGAGCCTGGAATTCGCGCGCCGCTGGTTCCAGTGCGAAACGCGCCTTTGCCCGGACATGGCCTTCTGCATCGGCCCGGTCGCGCGCCCGGGCCCGCAGCACGAGTTGCTGCTCAACCTCCGCGAAGATCAGGAAGTCGGAACTCCGCAGGATCTCACCGCTGCCACGGGACGTCCCGGCACCGTCAAATCCGACTGGCCGGACGAGCCCGCCGATTTCCAGCGGCAAACCAAGCATACCGCGATCCTGAAGGGCCTGATGTCGGGGAAGATCGGCGGACGCGCCCGCATGACGGAGCTTGCCTATCGCGAGCGCGCACAGCAGCGTTTCGATCGCGGCGTGGCCTTGCTCGGCTCGGCGCGCCAGGTCATCACCGACCGCATGCACGGCCACATCATGTGCGTATTGATCGGCGCCGATCACTGCGTGCTGGACAACAGCTACGGCAAGACGAGCAGCTTCATCGAGGCCTGGGGCACTTGCAACACCGAAAAGGCAGCCCTTGCCGCAACCGTCGACGAGGCGCTCGCCATCCTCGACGCCCGCCGCGTGCGGCCTGCCGCAGTCGCCTGATCCCGTCAGCCTCGCCGGGCGATCATGATCCCGGCGAGCACGACTGCCCCGCCGATCGCCTGGATCGGGCCGATCGTTTCGTTGAGCAGTATCCAGGCGAGAATTGCCGCGACGACGGGCTGGAGCAGCAGCGTCAGCGAGGAGAAGGCGGCTGGCAGATAGGCGAGTGCATAAGTGATCGCCACTTGCCCGCCTGCATGGCTGACGAAGGAGAGGCCGAAAACCATCGCCCAGCCGTAGACCGTGGCTGGCCAGATCTGATCCTCGAAGGCGAAAGCCAGCGGAAATACGAAAACCGCCGCAGACGCCGTACTCCAGAGCATGATGCGGATGGTATCAAACCGGCTTCTGAGCCTGCCGATCGCAAGGATGTATCCGGCATAGAACAACGCCGCGACGATCGCGATGCCATCGCCCAGCAGGTCCCCGTTCCCAAAGGCCGAAGGCCCGCCCTTCAGGATGATGACGCCGGCCAATGCCAGTGCAAGGCCAAGAACGAAGAGCCGCGTCACCGCCGCTTGGAAGAACAGGAAGCCGATGACCGTGACGAAGACGGGCGCAAGATTGGCCAGCAGCGTCGCATTGGCAACCGATGTCATCGTGATCGAAAGATGCCATGCAGCAAGATCCATGGCGAGGATCGCACCTGGCAGGACCAGAAGCGCATAGTCCGAAAGCTTTTCCGGCTTTGACCCGGCATCCTTACCCTTCTTAATCAGCGAAAAGATGAAGAGCGGTATCAGGGCGAGCGCGACGCGCCAGAACGCCGTCGCCATCGGTCCGACTTCCGACAGCCGCACGAAGATCGGCGAGCCGCCGATCGCCGCCCCGCCAAGGATCAGTGCCGCGAGGGCAAGGCGATTGGAAGGTGCGGTTTCGACGGTTGCGGAAGCGGCCTGCGACATGATCTCGATGCTTTCTGCGCCGCGAGCAGTGAAAGCGGCGATCGGCAGCGAATTACCAGATGAGGGCCGCCGACGATAGCGCAGGAACGACAAAGGCAGGCAAAAGTATTCGACAGTCAGCGGCCTCAGCCGAAAATTTCGGTAGCGAATTGCGGATTGCCGCGGATCGTATTGCTTACGGTGCAGATTTCCTCCGCCGCATGCGCAATCTTCTGCCGCGTCCTCTCGTCGATGTCGCCCTTGATGGCGAAGACGATATTGAACATCTCAACGCGCGAGGGCCCTTCCGTCGCCTTCTCGCCGGTCACGTCAGCAGTCAATTCAGTGATCCTGTCGAGGACGCCCATCTGGCTTGCGGCGATGCGCGCGCTCAACACCAGGCAGGCCGACAGCGAGGAATAAAGCAAGTCCAGCGGATTGAAACCCGGCTGCGACGGGCTGGTGACGATGTCGAGCTCACCCTTCGTCGCCGAGGTGACATGCGCAAAGCCGGTGCGCCCGAGAACGGCGGTGGCGCCTGTGGGTCTTGGTCTTGCCTTGAGGTCGGCCATGCCGGGACACTCCGTTGATATACTTCTCAAGTAATGGGTTTGCCGGTCGCCCGCAATTCGTGCTTTACCGCAAATCCGCAGACGCGCAGATATGAATCCTGTATCAGGCGAGCCATGAAGAAAAAACAGATCTCGATCATCGGCGGCGGACCGGCAGGCTTGATGGCGGCCGAGGTACTCTCGGCAGCCGGGCACGCCGTCACCATCTACGAAGCGATGCCCACGGTGGCGCGCAAATTCCTGCTCGCCGGAAAGTCCGGCCTCAATATCACCCATTCGGAAGATTATGCGCGCTTCGTTGCCCGCTTCGGCAAAGCGTCCGACCGGCTGCGCCCCGCCTTGGACGGCTTCAGGCCCGACGATGTCCGGGCCTGGGCGGAAGGGCTTGGCACAGAGACCTTCACTGGCTCCTCCGGCCGCGTCTTCCCGAAAGTCATGAAGGCCTCGCCGCTGTTGCGCGCCTGGATCGCGCGTCTGGAAGCCCACGGCGTTTCGGTCCTGACACGCCACCGCTGGACCGGCTTCGAAGGCGGCGGCTACGCGTTCGAAACGCCGCAAGGCCATCGTGTCATCCACCCTGATGCCGCCTTGCTGGCACTTGGCGGCGCCAGTTGGCCGCGCCTCGGCTCGAATGCCGCCTGGGTACCGTGGCTCCACGAAAAGGGCGTGAGCATCGCGCCGTTCCGCCCCGCCAATTGTGGCTTCGACGTCGATTGGAGCGAGACCTTTCGCGGCCGTTTCGCGGGCGAGCCGCTCAAATCAGTCACCGCCACCTCGCCCGCCGGCACCTTCCCCGGCGAATTCGTCATCACCCGCCACGGCATCGAGGGCAGTCTTGTCTACGCCCATTCCGCAGCACTGCGAGACGCGCTCGAAACCGGCAAGCCCGCATCCCTGCTTGTCGACCTCGCACCCGGCCGAAGCGCTGAGCGCCTTTCAAAGGACCTCGCCCGCCAGGACAGGAAAGGCAGCTTCGCCAACCGCCTCCGCAAAGGCGCCGGCCTCGACGGCGTCAAAACCGGCCTGCTGCGCGAACTCGCAAAGGAAACCGACCTTCAGGACCCATCGAAGCTCGCAAGCCACGTCAAATCCCTGCCGATCCCTCTCACCCGCCCCCGCCCCATCACTGAGGCCATATCCTCCGCCGGTGGCATCGAATGGAGCGCGCTTGACGATGGCTACATGCTGAGTGCCATTCCCGGCCTTTTCGCCGCCGGAGAAATGCTCGACTGGGAAGCCCCGACCGGCGGGTATTTGCTGACGGCGTGCGTGGCGACGGGGAATGCTGCGGGGGTGGGGATCGGTAAGTGGCTGGGGTTTGGTGGTCGCCCTGCGATAGCCGCAATAAACCCTGTGCGGTAGGGCGGATGCCGCGCTGCGAGAGAGGTTCAACACAGAGAATGTCTACGCTCGATTGGCGATGAGGTCATCGACGACCGCGGGATCGGCAAGCGTGGACGTATCTCCGAGCGCGCCGAAATCGTCCTCGGCAATCTTGCGCAGGATACGGCGCATGATCTTGCCGGAACGGGTCTTCGGCAAGCCGGGCGCAAACTGGATCTTGTCCGGAGATGCGATCGGGCCGATTTCCGTGCGAACATGCTTCACCAACTGTTGGCGCAACTCATCGGATCCTTCGTTGCCGGCCATCAGCGTGACGTAGCAATAGATGCCCTGTCCCTTGATCGAATGCGGGTAGCCAACGACCGCGGCTTCCGAAACCAGATTATGCGAGACGAGCGCGGACTCCACCTCGGCCGTGCCGAGGCGGTGGCCGGAGACGTTGAGCACATCGTCGACACGACCGGTGATCCAGTAGTAGCCGTCTTCATCGCGGCGGCAGCCGTCGCCGGTAAAATACTTGCCCTTGTAGGTGGAAAAGTAGGTCTGGATGAAGCGCTCATGGTCGCCATAGACCGTGCGCATCTGCCCGGGCCAGCTGTCGGTAATGCACAGGTTGCCGTCGGCAGTGCCTTCCAGCACCTTGCCGTCATTGTCGACCAGCTGCGGTTTCACACCGAAGAACGGGACGGTCGCTGAACCCGGCTTCAGGTCGATCGCACCAGGCAACGGCGTGATCAGGATGCCGCCGGTCTCTGTTTGCCACCAGGTATCGACGATCGGGCAACGGCCATCGCCGACGACATTGTAGTACCACTCCCAGGCTTCCGGGTTGATCGGCTCGCCGACCGTCCCGAGCAGGCGCAAGGACGAGCGGGACGAGCGGGTGACAAAATCGTCGCCGGCGCCCATCAACGAACGGATCGCTGTCGGAGCGGTATAGAAGATGTTGACCTTGTGCTTGTCGATGATCTCCCAGAAGCGGCCCTGGTCGGGAAAGTTCGGCACGCCTTCGAACATCAGCGTCGTCGCGCAATTCGCAAGCGGACCGTAGACGATGTAGGAATGGCCGGTCACCCAGCCGACATCGGCCGTGCACCAATAGATATCGCCATGGTGATAGTCGAAGACGTATTCATGCGTCATCGACGCATAGACAAGATATCCGCCCGTCGTGTGCAAGACGCCCTTCGGCTTACCGGTGGAGCCGGAGGTATAGAGGATGAACAGTGGATCCTCCGCTTTCATCTTCACAGGCGGGCACTCGGCTTTCACCGTCGCCGCTTCCTGGTGGTACCAAAGGTCGCGGCCGGGAGCCCAGCCCGTCTTGCCGCCGGTCCGGCGCACGACGAGGACCTTGCCGACCGTCACATGCTGGCGGGCCGCGATGTGGATCGCGGTATCGGCATTGTCCTTCAGCGGCACCGGCTTGCCGCCGCGAACGCCCTCGTCGCAGGTGATGATGAACGTCGAACCACAGTCGACGATACGGCCGGCAAGCGCTTCCGGCGAGAACCCGCCGAAGACGACAGAATGCACGGCGCCGATGCGGGCACAGGCGAGCATGGCATAGGCCGCTTCGGGTATCATCGGCATATAGATGGTGACGCGCTCACCCTTCTTGACGCCATGCTTCTTCAACACGTTCGCCATGCGGCAGACATGCTCGTAGAGCTCGTTGTAGGTGATCTTCTTGTGGAGCGAGGGCCCGTCCCCCTCCCAGATTATCGCGACCTGGTTTCCGTGGTCCTTCAGGTGTCTATCGATGCAGTTATGTGAGGCGTTGGTTTCGCCGTCCTCGAACCACTTGATCGAGACATTGCCCTCAAAGGACGCGTCCTTGACTTTGGTGAAGGGCTTCGACCAGTCGATGCGCTTGCCATGTTCGGCCCAGAAGGCATCGGGATTTTCGACGCTCTCCTTATACCATTCGAGATAAGTCTCATTGTCGATAAGCGTTCGTGTCTTTACGGACTCCAGGACAGGGTAACGATGGGATGCCACGAAATACTCCTCGGATTGTCTGAGTTGGCTTCGCGCTGCAATCGCAGCGCTAGTCCATTACGCTTTGCTTAGGGTCTCACCGCGCGTTGGAATAGCGGTCAGCAACGCGAACCTCCGAGCAGATCGTGCTCGATACGCACGACGGGTTCTTCGATCGGCTCGCAGAGCGGGATGGCCGCCATGGATGCTTACCTCCCCAGGCAGGACAGATTGCGTTAGATCAGCCGAGTGTGTGGCTGGCGAGCGCGTAGGTTCTGGGCTCGCGTGGCGCATCACCTTGACGCACAGCGAGCCAACGTCGCCCGAGCGACATGGTTGTCAAGGTGTCGTAGACCGGAAGGCCGCAGCGGGACAGAAACTCGGAAAACCTCCCGTCTCTTTCGCGGGTGTCGAGCCGTAGGAAGGAGGCGGCATGTCGGGTGGCATGCGGATGAACCACAGCGATTGCATCCCCGTCTCTGGCGGCCACAACAGGCCCGACGACGTGGCCACGCCCGAACGGCCGACAAAGCGAAAAAGCCTCGATCTTGCCGCCGCGCATCAGTCCGATGCCATTGGAGCATGCCAGCAGTCGGGCCAGCAATATCCTGCGATCTGCACCGAAGGCAGCCTTGTCTAACTCGACGATGGCATCCAGATCCATAGGCTCCAACGCCCGCAGCACGCTGCCGATCGGTGGATCAAGTTCCGGCGGAGCGATCGCTTCGCCATTGCACTGGTAGACAGTCCCCTCTTGAGTGAAATTCAGGGATTGGTACAGACGCCGCGCGGCTCGCGTGGCATTGAGCCCAAGGTCACGCCCTTCAAGCCGATCCAGCACATGGCCCATCAGCCATTGCCCGGCACCGTTCGATTGCAGACGGGGAGAGGTAATCACCATGCCGATCGTGGCAAAACGCACATCATAGGGAAACCACATCGCAGAGCCCATTATGCGGCCGATTTCGTCCATCGCAACGATGCCCTTGCCGATTTCCCGCAGCAACTGCCAGTCTTCGGCGCGATGCGGCCATCCGACAGAAATCGATAGCGCATGCAGCCGATCAAGCTCTGTGGTGCTGAGATCGGCAATGCGCATATCGAAACTGTCGACAACTCTCGATTCCTTTGGAACCACGTGCGTTTCTCCTGAACACCGATCTTCACGCCGAGCGCGATCACGCATCGGCAGGGCGACTTAATGCTATGCCAAGGCAACCGACAGAAATTGCTTGTGAGGTTACTGGAAACACAACAATCGACCAAATCTTGCGCGATTTCGGCATGTAACGCCTGGGTTGATGTCTAAACTCAACACGAACGCATGATCGACGGCACCGATTTCGGCAAGCAGGGTATGCTTTGAGGGCAACAATGATGCAGGCAATGGAAATCCTTGAAACGCTCGTTAGCTTCCCCTCCGTTGTCGGCACGCCCAATGCCGGGATCCTAACCTGGATCCGCGACTATTTACAAAGCCACGGCGTCGACGTCACGATCCTTCCCGGCCCGGAGGGTGACCGGTCGAACCTCTTCGCCACCATCGGCCCGAGGGACGTGGCTGGCTACATCCTTTCGGGTCATATGGACGTGGTCCCGGCTGCCGAGAGCGGCTGGACGAGCGACCCCTTCCAGCTGCGCGCCGAAGCGGGCCGACTATATGGTCGCGGCGCAACCGACATGAAGGGTTTCCTTGCCGCTTGTCTTGCTGCCGCTCCGGGCCTCGCGCAGGCGCCGCTCCGGCGTCCGATCCACTTCGCTTTCTCCTACGACGAAGAGGCGGGCTGCCGAGGGGTACCGCATATGATCGCGCGCCTGCCTGAGCTCTGTAAAACCCCGCTCGGCGCCGTCATCGGCGAGCCGAGCGGCATGCGCGCGATCCGTGCGCACAAGGGCAAGGCTGCCGCCCGGCTGACGGTCAACGGTCGTTCCGGTCATTCATCTCGGCCGGACCAGGGGTTGAATGCCATTCACGGTATCGCCGGCGTGCTCGCCCAAGCCGCGAGGGAAGCCGACCGGCTGGCAGGAGGTCCGTTCGAGTACGTTTTCGAGCCGCCCTATTCCTCTCTCCAGATTGGCACGCTGAGGGGCGGACAGGCGGTCAACATCATTCCGGATTCGTGCGAAGCCGAGTTCGAGGCGCGCGCAATTTCCGGCGTTGATCCCGTCGTGCTGCTCGCACCCGTCCGTGCCGCCGCCGAAGCGCTGACTGAACACGGCTTCAAGGTTGAATGGCAGGAGCTCAGTGCCTATCCGGCGCTTTCGCTTGCCGCCGATGCGCCGCTTGCAACGCTATTTGCGGACCTGACCGGGTGCGAGCCGCTCGCCGCCGTCAGCTTTGGCACGGAAGCCGGGCTTTTCCAGCGGGCGGGCATCGATGCGATCATTTGCGGGCCTGGCGACATCGGTCGTGCCCACAAGCCGGACGAATTCATCTGCGCAGACGAACTCTTCGCCTGCCAGGCGGTGATCGAGGCGCTCGGCGCCCGCTGCAGCGCCTGACGATCACGAAGGAACCACGATGACCTTCCTCTTTAACTCCAACGCCAAGCGCGGCGCAATTTTCGCCGAAGCGTTTGCGCACGAACTGCCCGACATTCCCTTTTCACTGGACCCGGAGACAGTCGATCCGGACGCGGTGCGCTACCTGATCACCTGGACGGTGCCGGAAAATCTCGCGCGTTATCGCAATCTCGAGATACTCTTTTCCATCGGCGCCGGCGTCGACCAATTCCGCATCGATGCCGTCCCCGCGCATGTGAAGGTGGTCCGCATGGTCGAGGAGGGCATCGCCCGAATGATGCAGGAATACGTGGCGCTCGCCGTGCTCGCGCTGCATCGCAACCTACCAGCCTATTTCGAGCAACAGAGACGACAATTCTGGCAGGCGATTGCTCCGGTTCAGGCTCAAGAACGCCGTGTCGGCGTGCTTGGCCTCGGCATGCTCGGCACCGCAGTGCTCGAACGTCTGAGGCCGTTCGGTTTCCCGCTGTCCGGCTGGAGCCGCAGCCCGCGCGAAATCGACGGAATCAGGTGCCTGAGCGGCCGGGACGGCCTCGATACACTGCTGCGCTCCACCGACATTCTTGTCTGCCTGCTGCCGCTGACGGACGAAACGCGCGGCTTTCTCAGCACAGAGCTCTTTGCGCTGCTCCCGGCCGGTGCCACGCTTGTCCATGTCGGCCGCGGCCCGCAGCTCGACCATCAGGCACTGCTCGACGCCCTCGACAGTGGGCATCTCGCCGGCGCCGTGATCGACGTCACCGATCCGGAGCCGCTCCCCGCAGACCATCCCTTCTGGATCCATCCGAAAATCCTGCTGACGCCGCATATCGCCAGCGTCACCCAACCCGAAACCGCCGCTATGGCGGTGATCGAAAACATCAAGCGCTTCCAAGCCGGCCTCGACCCTATCGGGCTGGTCGATCGCCACCGCGGCTACTGAATTATCAACCCACAGGAAAGAAAATCCATGTCCCTGTTGAAGACTATCGAAAAGAACCCGACCTTTGCGCCGCGTGAGTCCGACCCTCTTCCCGAACGGCTGATCTCGGGCAATCCCTCCTTCAAGACCTGGGCGCAGGATGTCGCCCGCGGAGAGATGGTCCATACCGGTGTCTGGGAAGCGACCCCTGGTGGAGACTCGCTCGATCAAGGGCGAAACCTTCGAATTCTGCCACATCCTTTCAGGCGTCGTCGAGCTCACCCAGGAAGGCGGCGAGCCGGTCATTTATAAGACCGGCGACAGTTTCGTCATGAAGCCAGGCTTTGTCGGGGTCTGGAAGACGATCGAGACCGTGCGCAAGATTTATGTGACCGTCATGTGACGCCGATGCGGCGCGACCCGATCGTCTTCGAATCTTCCTCCTCAGCACGGATCGCGCCCGCCTCGGTCCGGCAACGGTCCACCGCTTCCTGGCGGCCGATTCCTACTGGGCGCGCGGCATGACACTGGACCAGTTGCAGCGAGCGCTGGAATATTCTCTGCCGATTGGCGTCTACGCCGAAGACGGCACCCTCGCCGCCTTCGGCCGCGTCGTCACCGACGATGCCGTCTTCGCCTAACTGCGCGATGTCTTCACACTGCCGGCCCACCGTGGCAGAGGGCTCCCTGCTGGCTCGCCAAGAGATCCGCAGCCATCCGGAGCTCGCCGGCGTCACCAGTCGCATGCTGGCGACCGGTGACGCGCACGCCGTCTACGAGAAGGCCGGTTACCGTCCGGCTCCGCATCCCGAATATTACATGACCGTTCTGAAGCCGGACGAGACAGAGCCGCGCGAGCCATAACCGCAGGTTATCGGATTCCTTTCATGTCTTTCGTGGTCTCAACGGCTGCCTCCGCGCATCTTCTCATTGATCACACAAGGAGATGCGCCATGCATCGGCGCCACCGCCGAAGATTCGACTGCGGCGTCGCGCAAAACGTAATATTCCGCCGTCCAGGCATCGCCAGTCGATGCATGCTGCTTTTGTTATCGCCCTATCCTCGCCTTTAAGCCACGCAGAGGACGCGCAATGACACTAAGCTTTGATCCGGACAAACTTCCCTTGCCGGTCGGACACTTTATCGGCGACCGGCTGGTAGCGGCCGAAGGCGTCATCGACATGCATCGCCCATCCGATGCCAAGGCCTATGGCGGCTGCCCGGTCGCTGACGAAAACCTGGTTGATCGCGCTGTCCAAACCGCCAAACAGACCTTGAAGGTGAGCAACTGGGGCGGCGTACGCCCGCGCGAGCGTACTGTCGCGCTACAGCGTTGGGCGGACCTCATCGAGAGCGAGGCCGAAACGCTTGCGAAACTCGAGGCGGTTTCCTCAACACGCCCCGTCGGCCAGCTTGTCTCCGGCGACATTGCCGTCACCGCAGAGCAGATCCGTTTCTTCGCCGAATTCGCCGATAAGGAGGGAAGCGATCTCGTGCCGACGGACGACAGCAATCTCGGCATGATCATGGCGGAACCTTACGGAGTGGTTGGTGCCATCACGCCCTGGAATTTTCCTGTTTCCATGGCTGGCTGGAAGCTTGGTCCGGCACTTGCGGCCGGCAATGCGGTGGTTCTAAAGCCGTCCGAAATGACGCCGTTTTCGACCATTTATCTCGCCGAACTGGCAATCCGGGCCGGCCTGCCGGCAGGTCTCATCAACATCGTCCTTGGCGACGGCCAGGTCACGGGCAATGCCATTACCGGCCATCCGGAGATCGCCAAGATTAGCTTCACCGGCTCGACCGCAGCCGGTTCTGCCATCATGGCCAATATCGCCCGCAAGGGCGTCAAGCCGATGACACTGGAACTTGGTGGAAAGAGCCCGCAACTGGTGTTCGCAGATGCCGATCTCGACAAGGCCGCCTTGGTAATTTCCCAAGGCATACTTTCCAATGCCGGCCAGGCCTGTGTCGCCGGCTCCCGGCTGATCGTCGAGGAATCCATTGCTGCACCTCTCGCCGAAGCGATCGTCACGCGTATGAAGATGGTGAAGGCGGCGCCGACCTGGGACGAGACGAGCCAATATTCGCCGATCATCTCCAAGCGCCAGTTGGACCGCATCCACAGCATTGTCGAGTCAGCTGTTTCGGCGGGGGGCGAATGCTTGTTGGGCGGCGCACCGATGGATGCGCCGGGCTACTTTTATCAGCCGACGTTGATCGCCGTTCGCGACGCGTTCTCACCAGCAGTCATCGAAGAAATCTTTGGACCCGTCCTCACCCTACAGACCTTTGCCGACGAGGAGGAGGCGTTGATGCTGGCCGATCACCCAACCTATGGACTTGCGGCCGGGCTCTTCACTCGCGATCTTTCCCGAGCGATCCGGCTCACCCGCCGCCTGCAGGCGGGCACTATCTGGGTTAACCGTTACAGTCGCTCACGCGACCATATCCTGCCGACCGGCGGCTACAAGCAGTCCGGCATCGGCAAGGATCTCGGCCGCGAAGCCTATCTTGCCAACCGCAAGAGCAAAAGCGTGCTCATCAGCCTGTAAGGACCTGCGATGAAAACCTACAAGATCGCCCTTCTGCCCGGAGACGGAATCGGCCGCGACGTGACGGAAGCAGCCTGGGCCGTGCTCGAAAAGACGGCTCGCCCGAACGGATTTTCTCTTGATGCAACCAGCTATCCCTGGTCCTGCGACTTCTATCTGGAGAACGGCAGCATGATGCCCGCCGACGGCATCGAAACGCTCAGATCATTCGATGCCATCCTGCTTGGCGCCGTCGGCTGGCCTCGTAAAGTGCCCGATTCCGTGTCTCTGCATGGGCTTCTTCTGCCGATCCGCAGGGCTTTCGTGCAATATGCCAATATCCGCCCGCACCGGCTGCTGCCGGGTGTGCAGGGGCCATTAAGGGCTGACGGATTTGACATCCTCTGCATTCGTGAAAATACCGAGGGCGAATACTCCGGCGCCGGTGGCCGCGTCCATCAGGGTACCGACAGTGAGGTGGCGGTCGAGACCTCGATTTTCACCCGCAAGGGGGTTGAGCGCATCCTGCGTTTCGGCTTTGAGCAAGCGCGTGCGCGACGCGGCAAGCTCGCCTCGGTGACGAAGTCCAACGCGCAGAAGTATTCGATGGTCTTCTGGGACGAGATCACCCAGAGGCTTTCCGCCGAATATCCCGATGTCGAGGTGACCAGCTACCATATCGACGCCATGGCCGCCCGCATGGTCATGGCGCCGGAAAGCCTCGACGTCGTGGTCGCCTCCAACCTGTTCGGCGATATCCTGACCGACCTTGGCGCCGCCATACAGGGCGGGCTCGGTTTCGCAGCCTCCGCCAATATCAATCCCGATCGCTCAGCGCCATCCATGTTCGAACCCGTCCACGGCTCCGCGCCCGATATCGCTGATCTCCGCATCGCCAATCCGATCGCCGCCATCTGGTCAGGCGCGATGATGCTGGAGCATCTCGGAGAAACGGCTGCCGCCGGAAAGGTGATGGCCGCAATCGGGACGACGACGGCACGCGGCATCGGCGCAGTTCCTGGCAAGGACAAGACGGACGCGATCACGGCATCGGTGCTTTCGGCACTCGACTAGAGAATTTCCAGCAAAAGTACGCAGCGGCTTTGCGATCGGAATTGTAGAAACGGAATGCTCTGATGAAAGAGGATGGAATGAACGGATTGAGAGATAGCAGCCTGCTTCGCCAAAAAGGGCTGATCGACGGTGAATGGCGCGGGGCGGCAGCCGGGTGCACGATCGAGGTGATCGACCCGGCGACGCAGCATGTGCTGGGCACGGTGCCCGACATGGATGGAGCCGATACGAGGGCGGCAATCTCCGCGGCGGAAAAGGCCTTTGGTCCGTGGCGCGCAAAGACCAATGCCGAGCGTGCCGCGTTGCTGGAGGCCTGGCACGATCTGATGCTCGAAAATATCGAGGATCTGGCGCTGATCCTCACCCGGGAGCAGGGCAAGCCGCTCACGGAGGCGCGCGGCGAAATCCGCTACGGCGCCTCGTTCATCAAATGGTTCTCCGAGGAGGCGCGCCGCATCGGCGGAACGACCATTCCCTCCCCGACGGCCGACCGGCGGATCGTCGTTCTGAAGGAGCCTGTCGGCGTGTCGGCGATCATCACGCCGTGGAATTTTCCCAATGCGATGATCACCCGCAAGGTGGGGCCGGCGCTCGCCGCAGGCTGCACGGTGGTCGTCAAGCCATCGGAGCTGACCCCCTACTCGGCACTGGCCCTCGGCGTCCTGGCTGAGCGCGCGGGCATCCCCAACGGCGTGATCAATATCGTCACAGGCATGCCAGCCGCCATCGGCGACGAACTGATGGCGAACCAGACCGTCCGCAAGATCTCTTTCACCGGCTCAACCCGCGTCGGCTCGCTGCTGATGCGCGGCGCAGCCGATAGCGTCAAGCGGCTCAGCCTCGAACTCGGCGGCAATGCGCCCTTCATCGTGTTTGACGATGCCGATCTCGATCTTGCCGTGGAAGGCGCAATCGCATCGAAATTCCGCAATGGCGGGCAGACCTGCGTCTGCGCCAACCGCCTTCTCGTCCAGTCGGGTGTCTACGAGGCCTTTGCCGCCAAACTTTGCGCGCGCGTATCGGCCATGAAGGTTGGGGCCGGCACGGATGCCGGCACGGATATCGGGCCGATGATCAACAAGGCGGCGATCGATAAGATCAATCGTCACGTGGACGATGCGGTAAAAAAGGGAGCAAAGATCCTCACCACCGCGGGCTCCATGCCGGCAGGCGATCAATATGCGGCACCTATGGTGCTTGGCGGTGCGACGACAGACATGCAGCTTGCCAGCGAAGAGACCTTCGGACCTGTTGCCCCGCTTTTCCGTTTCGACAGCGAGGAAGAGGCAATCGTCATTGCCAACGCCACGCCTTTCGGCCTTGCGGCCTATTTCTACACAGAGAGCCTGAAACGCTCCTGGCGTGTCGGCGAAGCACTCGAATTCGGCATGATCGGCCTGAATACAGGGGCCATTTCGACCGAGGTCGCTCCCTTCGGCGGCGTCAAACAGTCCGGCCTTGGCCGGGAGGGCGCGCAATGCGGCATCGAGGAATATCTCGAAATGAAAAGCTTTCACATCGGCGGGCTCGCCTGACCGACCGGTGAGAGCGAATGGAGACGGGCGCCGGTGAACTCAACCTGGCGCCCTGTCTCATTGGCGCAATTTGAGTTGGCTGTGGATTCAGCCGATTCGGTTGCTCCGGAACGGGCTGGAGCGTAGTGTTGCGGCCGCTTTTGGAGCGGCAAAATGGACGATCTGGAGGTCGAGAGGCTGAAGGCGAGCGTGGCGGAGCAACTTGATCCGGCGCAATGCCTCGAGCTTTCCGAACTGCTGCGGCGCCTGGCTCGTGCTCGACGCGGTGACATTGCCATCGAACGCCGGACCCAGATGGTCCTGGAGAACCGCAGGGGTTCCTCTTGCGGCCATACCGATGTCGTGAAGCACGGCCGCGCCGGAAACGGCCGCCAGCGCTTTCGTTGCCGCAGCAAACTCACCGAGGATGGTGAAGTCCTCGCCTGCGAGCTGTTCGACACGCTCATCCATACCTATCTGCCGAACCCACCACATACGCCGGAAGTGCCATGAGCGGACCACTGTTCCACAGGATCGATTGTGTGATGCTCAAGGTGGCGGACCTGGATGCCGCTCTGGAGTTCTACTCCGAAGCCCTTGGGCATCCGCTTCTCTGGCGATCGCCAGAGGCAGCTGGGTTGGGAATGCCAGGAACGGACACGGAGCTTGTCCTGCATACCGATCTGGGTCCCGAGGTGGACCTGCTTGTGGACAGTGTCGACGCCGCGCTGGAGCGCTTCGTCGAAGCGGGCGGCACGATCATCAAGAAGCCGTTCGACATCCCGATCGGCCGTTGCGCCGTCGTTCGTGATCCGTTTGGCAATGCCCTGGTGATTCTTGACCAAACCAAAGGCACCTTCGTCACCGATGCGACCGGCCTAGTGCTGCGCGTCGAGTAAGTCCAGCGACAGAAGGTCGGCGGATGCGACGAAAACTGCGTGGATCCCTATGGTTCCGCAGCTAACTTAGATTGCACCTTCTCGTTTCTCGCTATTGAAACCGGTCCAGTGTCTTGTAGTACAAGCCGACCAACGGCAGGAACCAGGGTTTGCCGAAGTGGCCAGGAACGGCCGGCCAGTCGAGGCCCTTGATCGGGTTGCGATCAGCCTTGCCGAGGATGGCGTCGGCCATGATCATGCCGAGATGCGTGGACAGCTGTGCCCCGTGGCCGGAATAGCCCATGGCGTACCAGACACCATCGACGTAACCGGCACGCGGATAACGGTCCTTGGTCATATCGACAAGCCCGCCCCAGCAATAGTCGATCTCAACGCCCGAAAGTTGCGGAAAAATCTGAAGCAGGTTCCCCCGGAGGATTTCTCCGCTCTTTGCATCCGAACTCTGTTCGGATGTCGCCGAAAACCGCGCGCGGCCGCCGAAGATCAGCCGGTTATCGGGCGCCAGCCGGAAATAGTTGCCGATATTCATCGACGTCACGCAGGTCCGGTTTCCAGGCATCGTCGCTGCAATTTCGGCATCGGTCAGCGGGCGCGTGGCGATAATGAAGCTGCCGACCGAAACGATCCTGCGGCGGAAGTAGCCGAAGATCGGAGGCGAGTAGGCACCTGTCGCCACGAGAACGTGATCGGCCGTCAATGTGCCCCGAGCCGTCGTCAGGCTGTGCCGTCCGTTACCCTGCCGATGATCGGTCACCGCTGCCTTTTCGAAAGTGATGGCGCCATGGCGAGCGGCGGCATCGGCCAGCCCCACGACATAGCGCCCCATATGCATCATCGCGCTCTTTTTCGACAGCATGGCGCCATGAAAAGGCGAGCCGATTTCACCCTTGAGATCAGCCGCAGTCAGAAGTGCCGTGTCCGGATCAACCTCGGCGTGGACAGCCTCGAAATTGCGAGCAATGGCATCGAAATGCTGCGGCTTGGACGCGAGCTTCAGTTTTCCCGAGCGACGGAAATCGCAGTCGATCCCCTCCTCGGCGACAATCGCCTCGATCGTGTCGATGGAATCGTCGAACGCCTTATAGAGAGCGACGGCCCGCTCCACGCCGAGTGCAGCCTTGGCGGACAGGAAACTGTGAGCAAGGCCGTTGTTGAGGTGTCCGCCATTGCGTCCCGATGCCCCCCAGCCGATCCGTTCCGCCTCCAGCACCACGACCTTGGCGCCCGCTTTCGCAAGGTGGCGCGCCGCGGCAAGCCCGGTGAAGCCGGCGCCGATGACGGCGACGTCATAATGTCCCTCGACAGGGCCTTGCACGGCGCCTTGAAAGGTGGGCGCCGTGTCGTGCCAGTAGGATTTGAACTTCATCGCCATGTCCCCGTCAGAGCCCGACGACGCCAGGCAGGCCAGAGATATCCGGGATTTCGACATAGCCGTAGTAGGGGTTGGCTGGCTCGTGGCCGCGATTGACCCAAACCTTGTTCCTGATACCGAGATCGTGCGCCGACATCAGGTCGTAGCGGAATGAGGACGAGCAGTGAAGAATGTCCTCAGGCCCGCAGCCCAGCATATCAAGCATGTATTCGAAGCCCTTGAAGCGTGGCTTGTAGGATTGCGCCTGCTCGGCGGTATAGACGGCATGAAATGGTGCGCCGAGCTTTTCGACATTCGACATGATCTGTGAATTCATCGCGTTGGAAAGGATGACCAGCGGAATTTCCTTGGCAACCCTGGCAAGACCTTCCGGTACATCCGGATGCGGCCCCCAGGTCGGCACGCGCTCGTAGACCATCTGCGCGGCTGCCTCGTGGAATTTTATGCCGTTGCGCTTGCAGGTCCGCTCAAGCGAATTGTGAACCACCTCGTTGTACGGTTTCCAATCGCCGAGGATCTCGTCGAGACGGTAGGCGGCAAAGTTCTTGATGAACTCAGCCATGCGCGGCTCGTCGAGCTCTTCGCCGTAAAGATCGCGCGCCGCTTCCGCCATCTGGAAGTTGGTCAGCGTGCCGTAGCAGTCGAAGGTGATGTATTTCGGGCGGAAGCGAGTCATGGCCTGATCCTATACTGTGGCGGTTTCAACTGTAGCCATCATAGGCCGAGGTTGATCCTGCAGCTCGACTGAAATCCGAGCGATCAAAGCAGATTCTTTCGTATCCAAAGCCGGCTTTGGCAGAAGGTTGTGCGCCTTGGGTGCGGTTTGCGCTCTCTTCTGGGACAACGCATCTCTCGAGCGTGTCCCAGCCAGCATAAGATGCGGCGGCATGCGGCTGCAAAGCCATAAGATACCGTCCGGGCCGTGTCCTTCAGACGATCTTCCGGCCGACACTGCCTCACACTTGCGAGCAGAAACGAAGGACATTCCAATGCAAGCAAGTCAGATCGACCTTGTGACTTTCGGCCCCGACCACCTTGGGGCTGCCGTCAACCTCTCTCGGAAGGCAGGCTGGCCGCACCGGCCGGAAGACTGGCAGATGGCACTGGCGCTCAGCGAAGGGCTCGTAGCAGTTGAGAACGGCCAGGTCGTCGGCACCGTGCTCATGACGCCATATCGGGCGGAGTGTGCGACAATCAACATGGTTATCGTCGACGAGGCGATGCGCGGCCGCGGTCTTGGCCGCAGGCTCATGGACGCTGCATTCCAGATCGCGGCAGACAGGCCGCTGAGGCTCGTGGCGACGGCCGAAGGTCTGCCTCTCTACAAAAAGCTTGGCTTTTGTGAGATCGGCATCGTCATGCAGCACCAAGGCATTGTCGGAGAGATCGCCGTGCCAACGGAAACCCAGGACGCGGTCGCCACCGACCTTCCTGCGATCGCCGAACTGGACCGTGTCGCTTTCGGCGCCGATCGTGAGCGGCTCATCAGCTATGTCGCCGGGGTTGGTGAGTTCGCCGTCATCCGTCGAGACGGCCGCGTCTCCGGTTACGCAGCACTTCGCACCTTCGGCGGCGGAGAAGTGATTGGCCCCGTCGTCGCCGCCAGTCTCACCGATGCCAAAGCACTCGTCAGACATTTCATTGCGAAGCGACCGGGACGCTTCCTCAGGGTCGACACTACCGATGACAGCAACCTTTCGCCCTGGCTCGTGGAACTAGGCCTCGCCCACGTCGGCGGCGGCATCGCCATGGCCAAACCGCAGATCCACCACCTCGCAGATCGTGCTGCCGCCACTTTTGCCCTCGCCAACCAAGCCCTAGGCTGACCTGGAGACCGTCATGTTTAGCAATTCCTTGATCGAACTCGACCGCGCGCACCTCGTTCATCCGGTCGCCTCCTATCGCAGCCACGAAAATCTGGGCGTGCGGGTTCTCGCATCCGCCTCCGGCGCAACCGTCACCGATGCGAGCGGCAAGCAATTGATCGACGGCTTTGCCGGCCTGTGGTGCGTCAATGCGGGCTATGGCCATGACAGCATCGTCGAGGCCGCGGCAAGGCAGATGCGGGAGCTTCCTTACGCGACCGCCTATTTCGGCCTCGGCTCCGAGCCGGCGATCCGGCTCGCTGCCGAACTCGCTGAGCGCGCGCCAGGCGACCTCAACCATGTCTATTTCACGCTCGGCGGTTCGGATGCCGTCGACAGCACGATCCGTTTCATCCGCTACTATTGGAATGCGCGCGGACGGCCCGGGAAAGACCAGTTCATCTCAGTCGAACAGGGCTATCACGGCTCCTCGACAGTTGGAGCCGGCCTGACGGCCCTGCCAGCCTTTCATGCCGGTTTCGGCCTGCCATTCGACTGGCAGCACAAGATTCCCTCCCACTATGCTTATCGAAACCCCGCCGGCCCTAACCCTGAGGCCATCATCGCTGCCTCTGTTGCCGCATTGAAACAGAAGATCGAAGAGTTGGGCGGCGCCGATCGCGTTGCGGCATTCTATGCCGAACCGATCCAGGGCTCGGGCGGCGTGCTCGTGCCACCCAGAGGCTGGATGAAGGCGATGCGCGACCTCTGCCGCGATCTCGATATCCTCTTTGTCGCCGATGAAGTCATCACTGCCTTCGGCCGCACCGGCCCGCTATTTGCCTGCTCAGAGGACGAGATCGTGCCGGACTTCCTGACGGTCGCCAAAGGCCTCACCTCCGGCTACGTGCCGATGGGTGCCCTCTTCATGTCCGAGCATGTCTACCAGACGATCGCCGACGGCGCCGGCACGTCTGCTGTCGGGCATGGCTATACCTATTCGGCACATCCCGTTAGCGCCGCCGTCGGCCTTGAGGTTCTGCGGCTCTACGAGGGCGGCGTGCTCGAAAACGGCCGGAAGGCAGGAGCGCGCCTGATGGCCGGGCTTGAGAGCCTGAGGGATCATCCCCTCGTCGGCGATGTCCGCGGCCGCGGGATGCTGGCTGCCGTCGAGCTCGTCGTCGACAAAGAGCGCAAGACACCCCTGCCGGCTGACGCCGAGCCGGCACGCCGCATCTTTGACCGTGCCTGGAACAACGGCCTCGTCATCCGCGCCTTCACCCATGGCGTGCTCGGCTACGCCCCCCCGCTTTGCTGCACGGAAGCGGAAATCGACGCAATCGTCGAACGCACACGGCAGACGCTCGACGAGACGCTCGCGGACACCGATGTCCGGCGTGCCCTTATGGGCTGAGAATGGCGACCGTAAAATGTCGCGGAACCGTCATCTTCGGTATTTTGTGCCGCGCAGCGGCGTAATTTCGGAGACTTCTGGTTTGGGACAGCTGCCAAACTCAATTCCAGAAAAAGGCCGGTTCCCAGGAGCATGTGCCTTTTTCACCAAGAGCGGGAGCATCATCCCGCCAGGGAACAGAATATCCTTCTTCACGTAGCCGGCCTTCCCATGGAAGGCCGAGAACTGGGGATTTGCAAATGCGCAAGAGCCTTCCAGACTTCAAGTATCTGACCTTCGATGTCGTCGGCACGCTGATTGATTTCGAGGGCGGTCTTACGGAGTGTCTCGCCGGCATCGCCGCTGACGCGGGCGTCGCCATCGACGGTGAAGAGGCGCTGAGCCTTTACCGAGCAGCGCGCTACTCCAGGGATGCCGACCTCTTCCCGGATGATCTCGTTCGCGTCTATCTGGCGATCGCGCCAAAGCTCGGCCTGCCGATCGAGCGGAAATACGGCGAGCGGCTGCGCGATTCCGCAAAACGCTGGAAAGCCTTTAGCGACAGCGCCGAAGCACTGGCACAGCTCGGCAAGGACTACCGCCTGGTGGCCATGACCAATGCACGTCGTTGGGCCTTCGATTTCTTCGCCAAGGAACTGGGAAGCCCGTTTTACGCCGCCTTTACCGCCGATGACACTGGCACTGAAAAGCCCGACCCCGCCTTCTTTGAGAAGGTTTTCGACTTCGTAGCCGCCGAAGGACGTTCAAAGCATGAAATCCTGCATGTTGCCCAAAGCCAGTACCACGATATCGGAATTTCGCGGGAGCTAGGGATCAGTAATTGTTGGATCGAGCGACGCCACGGACAGAAAGGATATGGCGGCACCATTGAGCCGGCCAAATTCACCGAGCCCGACTACCACTTCACCTCCATGGCCGGCCTCGCCAATGCAGTGGCCGCTGCGCGAGGTGAATGAGAAATCTTGAACGCGAGACTGAACTCCGCACCAAGACGAAGACCTGCCAATCAAACCACGAAAAGGGGAATGCCATGAACGACAAGATCACAAACTGGACCACATCCGACGACACGATGGTCGAAAATGCCATCCGTCGTGGCGCCACGCGTCGCGAATTGCTTCACATGATGCTGGCCGGCGGTGTGGCGATGTCGGCGGGCGGCCTCATCCTCGGTCGCGCCTCGCGGGCGGTCGCCGCCACGCCGGTTTCCGGCGGCGCGCTGAAGGCGGCGGGATGGTCGTCATCGACCGCCGATACGCTCGACCCGGCCAAGGCATCGCTTTCGACGGACTATGTCCGTTGCTGCTCCTTTTACAATCGTCTCACCTTCCTCGACCAGGCCGGCGTCCCACAAATGGAGCTTGCGGAAGCAATCGAATCCAAGGATGCAAAAACCTGGACCGTCAAGCTCAAGAGCGGCGTTACTTTCCACGACGGCAAGCCGCTGACGGCAGAGGACGTCATCTTTTCGCTGAAGCGCCATCTCGACCCGGCGGTCGGTTCGAAGGTCGCGAAAATCGCCGCCCAAATGACGGGCTTCAAGGCAGTCGACAAACAGACCGTTGAGATCACCCTCGCCAATGCGAACGCGGACCTGCCGACCATCCTATCGATGCACCACTTCATGATCGTCGCCGACGGCACCACCGATTTCTCGAAGGCAAACGGCACCGGCGCCTTCGTCAAGGAAGCCTTCGAGCCCGGCGTGCGGTCGATCGGGGTCAAGAACAAGAACTACTGGAAGTCGGGCCCGAACGTCAACTCCTTCGAGTATTTTGCCATCAGCGACGACAATGCACGCGTCAACGCACTGCTTTCGGGTGACATTCATCTTGCCGCCTCGATCAATCCACGCTCGATGCGTTTGATCGAGACGCAAGGGGACGCTTTCGTGCTGTCGAAGACGACTTCGGGCAACTACACCGATCTCAACATACGGCTCGACATGGAGCCTGGCAGCAAGCGGGACTTCATCGAAGGCATGAAGTCTCTCGTCAACCGCGAGCAGATCGTCAAGTCGGCGCTCCGCGGGTTGGCTGTGGTCGGCAACGACCAGCCGGTGTCGCCCGTAAACTTTTATCATAATGCAGACCTAAAGGCGCGCGCATTCGATCCCGAAAAAGCCAAGTTCCATTTCGAAAAGGCCGGCGTTCTGGGGCAGTCCATCCCGGTGATCGCGTCCGACGCGGCGAACTCCTCAATCGACATGGCGATGATCATCCAGGCGGCCGGTGCCGAAATCGGCATGAAGCTTGACGTCCAGCGCGTTCCGTCCGACGGTTATTGGGACAATTATTGGCTGAAGGCCCCCGTCCATTTCGGCAACATTAATCCGCGCCCGACACCGGACATCCTGTTCTCGCTGCTCTACGCTTCCGATGCGCCGTGGAACGAGAGCCAGTACAAGTCCGAGAAGTTCGACAAGATGCTGAGCGAAGCGCGCGGTTCGCTCGACCAGGACAGGCGAAAGGCCATCTACAACGACATGCAGGTTATGGTCGCCCAAGAAGCTGGCACGATCATTCCGGCTTATATTTCGAACGTCGATGCCACCACGGCCAAACTCAAGGGCCTGGAAGCGAACCCGCTGGGCGGCCAGATGGGTTATGCCTTTGCCGAATACGTCTGGCTTGAAGCCTGACGAAGCAACTGGCCACGGGGCTCTCCGCACTGGCGCAGCCCCGGGCATCTTTGGATGCGGAACACCATCTCGAACGCTGAAAGGGAACGCGTGTGAAAAACCCGGTCCTATCGCTTGTCCTTGGAAGATTGCTCATTGCTGTGGTCACTTTGCTGATCGTTTCCTTCGCAGTGTTCTTCGCGACGACACTGCTGCCGGGCGACACGGCAACCATCCTTCTCGGCCAGGCTGCCACACCCGAGGCCGTCGCCGGTCTGCGCACCGCGATGCACCTCGACGAACCGGCGCTCTTCCGTTTCCTGCGCTGGATTGTCGGCCTGTTGCATGGCGATCTCGGCACCTCCTATGCCAACGACATGCCCATTGCCGATCTTATTGCCGGACGTTTCATCAACACCATGAAGCTTGCCGGCGTGACCGCCCTGTTCTCGGTCCCGATCGCGCTGACGCTCGGAATCACCGCTGCCATGCTGCGCGGCTCGCTCTATGACCGGATTGTCACCATTTTGACGATCGGCGTAATCTCCGTCCCCGAATTCATGGTCGCGACCTCAGCCGTGCTGATCTTCGCCGTCTACCTGAAGTGGCTGCCGGCGCTCTCTTTCGCCAACGAGGTTCACAGCTTGAGCGATATGCTGAGAGTCTATGCCATGCCGGTGATCACGCTGACCTTCGTCGTCTCGGCGCAGATGATAAGGATGACGCGCGCTGCAGTCATCGAGACGCTCAACACGCCTTATGTTGAGATGGCGCTACTCAAGGGGGCCTCCCGACCGCGCATTGTCTTTCGTCACGCGCTGCCCAATGCGCTCGGGCCGATCGTTAATGCCGTTGCACTCTCGCTTTCATATCTGCTGGGTGGCGTGATCATCGTTGAGACGATTTTCAACTATCCCGGGATTGCCAAGCTCATGGTCGACGCCGTCGCCACCCGCGACCTACCGCTGATCCAAAGCTGCGCGATGATCTTCTGTCTCGGCTACCTAATCCTGATCACGGCTGCCGACATCATCGCCATTCTTTCCAATCCGAGGCTCCGATGACAATGACGACTTCAAGCACTTCGACACCCGCCCGGAAATTTGGAATCCGGTTTGGCTATCGCTTCAACGTCGTGGGCATGATTGGCCTTGCGATCATCCTGTCCTGGGCGCTCGTTGCCATCTTCGCGCCGCTCGTGATCCCCTACCCGGTCGGTGAAATCATTGATATCGACTATTTCGGCCCGATGAGCCGGGATCTTTGGTTCGGCTCCGACTATCTCGGCCGCGACATGCTCTCGCGAATCCTGATGGGCGCGCGCTATACCGTCGGCATCTCGCTTGCAGCCGTGACGATTGCCTGTTTCAGCGGCGTGGTTCTTGGCATGATCGCCGCCGTCACTGGAGGCTGGATTGATACGATCTTAAGCCGCTTCCTCGACGCGCTGAACTCCATACCAAGCAAGCTCTTCGGGCTTGTGGTCGTTGCTGCCGTCGGCTCCTCGATCCCGGTGCTGATTTTGACGCTGTCGGTCATCTACATTCCTGGATCCTACCGCTTCGCTCGCGCACTTGCCGTCAATATTAACGCGATGGACTTCATCACCGTCGCGCGTATCCGTGGGGAGAGCACCCTCTATCTTATTCGATCCGAAATTCTACCCAACATCGTCGGGCCCGTGCTCGCTGATCTGGGCCTTCGTTTCGTATTCATCGTGTTGCTTTTATCCGGCCTGTCATTCCTCGGCCTCGGTGTTCAGCCGCCCTATGCCGACTGGGGCGCACTTGTCCGCGAGAATATCGGCGGCCTGCCTTTCGGCGCACCGGCCGTCATGTTCCCGTCGCTTGCGATCGCCAGCCTCACGATCAGCGTCAATCTGCTGATAGACAACCTCCCGCAGAAAATCCGAGATCGGAGCGAATGATGACCAATCTCGTCGAGATCTGTGACCTGAAGGTCGAAGCAACCACCGATTCCGGACGCCGCGTCGAAATCATCAAGGGCGTCAGCCTGACTATTGCTGAAGGCGAAATAGTCGCCCTGATCGGGGAAAGCGGTTCGGGAAAGACCACGATTGCATTGACGTTGATGGGTCACGCGCGCCCAGGCTGTCGCATTTCGGGTGGCACTGTTTCAGTCGCCGGCAAGAACTTGGTCGCGCTCACGGAAAAGCAGCGCGCCAGGATACGCGGCACCGAGGTCGCTTACGTACCGCAATCGGCTGCCGCCGCCTTTAACCCTGCCGCCACCATCATGGACCAGGTCATAGAGGTCACTCGCATCCATGGCCTCATGTCGCCGGATGACGCTCGCATCCGTGCCGTCGAGCTCTTCCGCGCATTGTCGTTGCCCGAGCCGGAGACGATCGGCAGCCGCTATCCGCATCAGGTTTCCGGCGGGCAGTTGCAGCGCCTAGCAGCCGCCATGGCTCTGATCGGCGACCCCAAGCTCGTCATCTTCGACGAGCCGACGACAGCACTCGACGTTACCACGCAGATCGAGGTGCTGCGCGCCTTTAAGGCCGTCATGAAGAAGGGCGGGATCGCCGGGGTCTATGTCTCGCACGACCTTGCTGTAGTCGCCCAGATCGCCGACCGCATCGTCGTTTTGAAAGGCGGCGAGACGCAGGAGACCGGCACGACCGAGGAAATCCTCAGCGCTGCGAAACATCCCTATACGCAGGAGTTGCTCGCCGCGTTCGAGCCGAAGCCGCGCGGGCCCGTCAATCCTTCCGAGGCTCTGCCCGTTCCGCTTCTAAGGATCGATGACCTTGTTGCCGGTTACGGCCAGCGTCAGAGCGACGGGCTGCCGCTCGTGCGCGCCGTGGAGCATGTGAGCCTCAAGGTGGAGAAGGGTCGTAACCTCGGCATCATCGGCGAATCCGGTTGCGGAAAGTCGACGCTCGCCCGCGCCATAGCCGGCATCTTGCCGGCCGCCGTCGGCAACATCGTCTTCGATGGTAAGGAACTTGGCCGCAACGCACGCGAGCGCTCGCGCGACCAACTGCGCCAGATGCAAATCGTCTTCCAATATGCTGACACCGCGCTCAATCCCGCAAAATCCGTCGAGGACATCCTTGACCGACCTCTCGTCTTTTACCATGGCATGGACAGAAAGGCGCGGAGCGCCCGCATCGACCAATTGCTCGATATGGTGCGGCTGCCGCGCAATCTGCGCCACCGGCGCCCGGGAGAGCTTTCTGGCGGCCAAAAGCAGCGCGTGAACTTTGCCCGCGCATTGGCCGCGGACCCGAAGTTGATCCTTTGCGACGAGATCACCTCGGCACTCGATACTGTTGTCGCCGCCGCGGTCATCGACCTCCTCAAGGAATTGCAACGCGAGCTCGGACTCTCCTACATTTTCATCAGCCACGACCTGTCCGTTGTCGAGGCGATCTGCGACGAGATCGTTGTGATGTATGGCGGCAGAAAGGTCGAGGAAATCACGCCGGCCAAGGTCAAGACTCCGCAGCACCCCTATTCGCAATTGCTCTTTTCCTCGGTGCCGAAGCTCGACCCCGCCTGGCTCGACGGACTCGAGCAGGACGCGGAGTTGGTTCGGGCCTATTGCCGGCGCTGAGGCGCCGGCGTTTCGTGTTCAATCAGGGTGATATGGAGAGATACGCAAAGCAAGATACAGCCTTACATCGGAAACAGGCTGGTCAGTGGCATGTGCGCCTTTACGATCGGCGACTTCAAAACGACGAAGCTGAAATATTTGTCGATGCCGACGTCCATGTCGGTGAGGCGTTCCATGATAGTTTGATACTCGCCGATTCCGGCAGTCACGAATTTCAGCAGATAATCGTACCCGCCAGATACCAGGTGGCACTCGATCACATTATCAATTTTCTCGATCGCGGCGAGAAACCGGGCAAAGTCTACCTGCCGGTGGTTCTTCAGCGTGATCTCAGTGAATACGGTAAGCGTCTGACCCAGCTTGCCGACATTGATCTGCGCAGCGTAGCCTCCGATGTAACCCTCCGACTGGAGCTTCTTCACCCGCATCAGGCAGGGGCTCGGCGAGAGAGCAACAAGCTCGGCAAGCTCCACATTGGTGATGCGTCCGTTCTTCTGCAGTTCGTAGAGAATCTTGATGTCAATCCTGTCGAGCTTCATGGGCCACCTTTTCGGATCCTCTATCTCAGCCAATGGCGCAGCAGATTCTGCTGCGGACACCTTTCGCTGAACCTAACACATAGAACGTGTCTGTCGATTCATTCTGCCTCATGTGTTCAAGCACAAAGGTCTGAGCACATTTGACAAGACAGAATTTTCTGCTGCCATCGCCCGAAGTCCGGCAACGATGGGGCAAAGAAACCGTTAGACTGCGTTCGAAACGGAGACCATGCCATGCCTGCACCGCTGAAATTTGTCACTACATCTACGGAGCTGCCCGCTGCTGCCGACGCGGTAATCATCGGCGGCGGTATTGTCGGTGTCTTTGCGGCCTATTATCTGGCCCAGCGCGGGGTGAAGGTAGCGCTCGTCGAAAAAGGTCGGATCGGCGCGGAACAATCGAGCCGCAACTGGGGCTGGTGCCGCCAGCAAAACCGCGACGCTCGCGAACTGCCCCTGGCAACGAAGAGCCTCGACCTCTGGGAGAGCTTTGCCGCCGAAACGGGAGAGGACACGGGCTTTCGCCGCTGCGGGCTCTTCTATTTGAGCAACAATGACGAGGAACTGGCCGGCTGGGCGCGCTGGCGCGACTTCGCCCGCACCACCGGGGTCACGACACATATGCTCGACAGTGCCGCGGCGACGGAGCGCGGCCGAGCGACCGGCAGGACTTGGAAGGGTGGTGTCTTTTCGCCGACCGACGGCACCGCCGATCCGGCGTACGCAGCACCGGCCGTCGCGGCCGCACTCCTGAAGCTCGGAGGAACGGTCTACCAATCCTGTGCCGCCCGCGGTCTCGAGACCGAAGGTGGTCGAGTCTGCGGCGTTGTCACCGAACACGGCACAATTCGCACTAAAATCGCGGTCCTTGCCGGCGGTGCCTGGGCCTCCTCGTTCTGCCATCAACTTGGCATCCGCTTTCCCCAAGCCTCGGTCCGCTCTTCGATCCTTTCCGTCTCGCCTGGCGCCACTGGCCTGCCAGACGCGCTACATACGGCGGCCGTTTCTGCCACCCGTCGCCGCGACGGCAGCTATACCCTGGCAATCAGCGGCGGCGGCCGCGTCGATCTGACGCCGCAACAGTTCCGCTTCGCGCCGCAGTTCCTGCCAATGTTCGTCCGGCGCTGGCGCAGCCTAGCGCCGGGTGGTTTGGAGGGAATTCGCTCTGGACATGAGACACTGGCACGCTGGCGGCTGGACGCGCCCACGCCGATGGAGCGCATGCGCATTCTCGATCCGGCCATCGATAAACGGACCATTCGCATTACCCATTCGCGCGCCCTCGGATTGTTGCCTGCTTTGAAGAACACCAAGATTGCTGCCGCCTGGGCAGGCTATGTCGACAGTACCCCCGATGGGGTGCCGGGGATCGGCGAAATAGCGAGCGTTCCCGGCTTCATCCTGGCCGCCGGCTTCAGCGGTCACGGTTTCGGCATCGGGCCGGGCGCGGGTCACCTGATTGCCGATATGGTCACAGGCGGTGAGCCGATCGTCGATCCTCGGCCCTACCATCCAGACCGCTTCTCAAAATCTGCCTGGGGGAAAGTGACTGATTTCTGAGCGGTGACGCCTTTAAATTTTAGTCTGGGCCGCAGCGAAAAAGCGTCCCGTGTGACGCGTCAATGGTCAACCCAGCCTCTGTCGCAATCGGCAGTCCTGCAGACGCAGAAAGAGCGATCAACGCCGCTGCACGGGGTGGATCTCAATCGGTACCCCACGATGTTGCCAATGATCTTGTCATTATCCTCAAGGTCCCGACCCAGACTTGCCCGAGCCGCTCGACGAGCTTACCCTTGCCCTTCGGGGCAGTTCAGGAGCGCGCGATGACCAGCGACACAGAACTTCTTGAGCACCTTTACGACCGTTTCAACGCGCGCGACATGGAAGCGGTGCTGGCGTTCTTGCACCGAGATGTCGTGTGGGCCAACGGATTGGAGGGCGGGCATGTCTACGGACACGATGGCGTTCGCGACTATTGGACGCGACAATGGGCGACGATCGACTCCCACGCGGAGCCGGTCGGCTTCTCGATCGGTGCGGATGGAACGACGGATGTTGAAGTCCACCTGACCGCGCGCGACCTCAAAGGCAACTTGCTGTTCGACGAGATGGGCGGCCATATTTTTCGGATAGAGAACGGCCTGATCAGACGCTTCGACATTCGTCTTCAGCCACCCTCGATCTAACCCCTGAATGGCAGCTATGCATTCACCGGGGTAACAGGTCGATGAGCAATCTCTTATGTTCCCCTCGAACGAAACAAATAAGCGAGGAACAATGAGATTTCCAATCAACCCACGCTTCACCGCGAAGAAGGTTCAGGGCGACCAGTGGTCCGTCTTCGACATGCACACCGGCAGGACAGCCAACGTGAACGGCATTGTCCTCGGTAAGCTGGACCATGGGATGGCCGTTGATCTGGCCAATTCGCTGAACCCTAAGGCACCTTCAATCAGGCTCTAAGCAGGGAGGCTCTGCCGCACGCGGATCACGTCATCGTGCCCCGGCCGCAGAACAACTGCACGAACACCCCGTTGATCCAATTGAAATTTGCTGAATTTTTGTGGTGCCCAGAGCCGGAATCGAACCAGCGACACGCGGATTTTCAATCCGCTGCTCTACCAACTGAGCTATCTGGGCATCCGTGCTTCGCAGAACATTCTTCGTTGAAAGAAGTGCGGGGCCTTGGTTCGCCCCCGGAAGCGAGCGGGTTATAGCATCTTGTCCGGCCATGGCAAGCATCAAATGACAGTTTTTTGCCAACCGGGGACATTTTGCTGATTCACAAGCAAATTGAATGGGTTCGCTGTGGATTTTCGCTACTTTTCGTCGTCGTAGTCCGCCCTCTTCTCGTCTTCGGCAACCGGAATGGCATAGGCGCCGTTCAGCCAGCGGGAGAGGTCGGCCTCGCGGCACCGGTTCGAACAGAAAGGATAGTGATCACGGTGCGAGGGCTTGGCGCATTCCGGGCAAGGGCGCGTCTTGCGCAGCGGTTCGACCTTGGCGGCGGTTTTATTCTCTTCGGGCACGGTGATCTTCCTCCGGGCTCAGCCTTCAGGCCACCGGCTATGCACGTCGAAGCCTTCGCCGGTCAGCAGCAGGATTGTTTCATAAAGCGGCAGGCCGACGACATTTGTGTAGGACCCCACCATTTTCTGCACGAAGCTGCCGGCCAGCCCCTGGATGCCATAGGCACCCGCCTTGCCGCGCCACTGGCCAGAGGCAAGATAGTTCTCGATCTCGAAACCGGAAAGCCGTTTGAAGCGCACTTTCGTCTCGGCGATCTTCTGGCGGATCTTTCGGTCGGGCGTCACCAGGCAGACGCCGGTATAGACCCAGTGGCTGCGGCCGGAAAGCAGATGCAGCGAGGCGGAAGCCTCGTCGGCGAACTCGGCCTTGCCGAGAATGCGGCGGCCGACGGCAACCACAGTGTCGGCAGCAAGGATATAGCTGCCCTTCCAGGCCATGTCGCTCTTGATCGCGGCAAGGGCCGCTTCGGCCTTTTCCGTCGAAAGGCGCCGGGCAAGCGAACGGGGATGCTCGGATTTCCTCGGCGTCTCGTCGATATCCATCGGCATCAGGCGCGAGGGCTCGATGCCTGCCTGGTTGAGCAGGTCGACACGGCGCGGCGAGCCGGAAGCCAGAATGAGCTTGTATGTGAGCGCCATGGACCCTCGACCGGAAACGGAAACCCTTGAGGCTTCCGGGCCAAGCTTATTTGAAACGATAGGTGATGCGGCCCTTCGTGAGATCGTAAGGCGTCATTTCCACAAGAACCTTGTCGCCGGCGAGAACGCGGATGCGGTTCTTGCGCATGCGGCCCGCCGTGTGGGCGATGATTTCGTGCTCGTTTTCGAGCTTCACACGAAAGGTCGCGTTCGGCAGAAGTTCGGTCACAATACCCGGGAATTCGAGGACTTCTTCTTTAGGCATATAAAGGTTTTCTTCCTGTCGGTTGAGATGACGGCATTGGCCGCCTTAAAATTTTCGCGGAAACTACACAATCAGGGGTCATTTGTGAACCTTGTTGATCGGGCTTTCTTCCTTTTGTTTCACGCCGATTGCGCCGCGATGCCATTTCTCCTGACGAGCCGTGTTTCGATGAGCATCTCAAGGTGATCACGCACCTCACGGTAGGCGTCCAGAATCTGCTCGCGGGTCCCGGTTGTGACCGTCGGATCCACCGTCGGCCAATAGATCACGTCGACGGCGCTCGACCGCGTCAGTTCCAGTGCGGCGTGATGGGCCTGCGGCGAGAGCGTGATGATCAGATCGAAGTAGTCATCCTCGAGTTCGTCAAGCGTCTGCGGCTGGCGACGCCCGAGCGAAAGGCCGATTTCATCGAGTACGACATCGACAAAGGGGTCGCGCTCGCCGGCGCGAACGCCTGCGGAACGTATATAGGTATTCCTGGGCAGGATGCTACGGGCGATCACTTCGGCGATCGGCGAGCGGATGGCGTTCAACCCGCACATGAAGAGAATCGCGCCGGGCGCCTTTCCTTCTGCCGTGGTCGGAGGCGGCGCCATCGCCGTCATCCGCGCCAGTAGAGCACGCAGACGAGCGTGAAAATGCGGCGCGCCGTGTCGAAATCGACCTCGATCTTGCCGGCAAGCCGGTCCTTCAATGTCTGCGAGCCCTCGTTGTGGATTCCGCGCCGTCCCATATCGATCGCCTCGATGCGGCTTGGCGAGGCAGAGCGGATCGCCTCGTAATAGCTTTCGCAGATCATGAAATAGTCCTTCACGAGCCGGCGGAAGGGGGTCAGTGACAGGATATGGGTCGCAACATTCCGTCCGTCTTCCGTGGTGATCGCAAAGACGAGCTTGGAATCGACCAGCGAAATCTTCAGCCGGTAGGGGCCGCCGCTGTGGCCGACTGGCTCGAAGCTGTTTTCCTCGATGAGATCGAAGATCGCGACGGCGCGCTCATGCTCGACATCAGGCGTCGAACGGCCGATCGTATCGTCAAGGACGATATCTGAGAGCCGGAAGTCGCCCTTCGCCATGCCTCACCTTTCGAGATTGAGACGGATCGCGACCGATCGCGCATGGGCGTCGAGGCCTTCGCAGACCGCGAGGGCGATCGCCGCCGGACCGAGATCGCGAAGCTGCTTCGGACCAAGCCGGAGGATCGAGGTGCGCTTGACGAAGTCGAGCACGGAAAGGCCGGAGGAGAAGCGGGCAGAGCGCGCGGTCGGCAGGACATGGTTCGAGCCTCCGACATAATCGCCGATCACTTCCGGCGTATGGGCGCCGATGAAGATCGCGCCGGCATTGCGGATTCCGTCAAGCAGCGCATCCGGATCGGCAACCGCGAGCTCCACATGCTCGGCGGCGATGCGGTTGGCAAGCGGTATCGCATCCTTCAGGTCCTTCACCAGGATGACCGCACCGAAATCCCGCCAGCTGCGGGCGGCGGTTTCCGCACGGTTCAAAGTCTTCAGCTGGCGCTCGACGGCGAGTTCCACGCCCTTGCCGAATTCGGCGTTATCGGTGACCAGGATCGCCTGGGCACTTGCATCATGTTCAGCCTGGGCCAGAAGGTCGGCGGCGATCCAGTCCGGGTTGTTATCCCTGTCTGCGATCACCAGCACTTCCGACGGGCCGGCGATCATGTCGATGCCGACCGTGCCGAAGACCTGGCGCTTGGCGGCGGCAACATAGGCGTTGCCCGGGCCGGTGATCTTTGCGACCGGGGCGATCGTCTCCGTGCCGTAGGCAAGCGCGGCAATAGCCTGCGCACCGCTGACACGGTAGATTTCCGAAACACCGGCAAGCTTGGCCGCAGCAAGTACGGCCGGATTGACCTCACCGCCCGTTGCCGGCACCGCAATGACGATGCGCTCGACGCCTGCGACCTTTGCCGGCACCGCATTCATCAGCACCGAGCTCGGATAGCTTGCCGTGCCGCCCGGCACGTAGAGGCCGACCGCCTCGATCGCCGTCCAGCGCGAGCCGAGCCCGACGCCCATGGCGTCCTCGTAGATATCGTCCTTCGGCAGCTGGCGGCGATGATGGGATTCGATACGGACGGCCGCAACCTTCAGCGCGCCGAGCACTTCGGAAGGCACTGCTTCCACCGCGGCATCGATTTCCGCTTCGGTCACGCGCATCGGCACATCGGCAAAATCGATGCCGTCGAATTTCTTGCAATATTCGGCGAGCGCTTCATCACCGCGGGCGCGCACGTCGTCGATGATCGTGCGCACGGCCGCGTTCACGTCTTCTGAAACCTCACGCTTGGTTGTCAAAAACGCGGCGAAGCGCTGCTCGAAACCGTCCGATGTCTGATCCAGCCAGATTGCCAACGCAGATATTCCTTCTCAATTCGACACGGGGACGTCTTCACGCACCGGGGTGGCGGGGCTTGGAGGCGGTTTCCCATGCCCCACCGATATCCGCAAGCTGCACTTCGATGCATTCGACGTCGAGGACGATCTCGGCTGCGCCGGCAAGCGTCAGCTCGACCGTGCCATCCGGCCCCTCGCCCTTCTGTTCGAAGCCGACGGACAGCAGGGACAGTACATCGTCCCGCCGCTCGCGGTCGATCCCGGTGGAGCGGACGGCCAGAACGCGCTTGAAGATCAGCGCCGCCCGGTGGCGCTCAAAGCCTTTGCGCTTGTTGAGGGCATCTTCCCAGACAAAGCGGTTGGCGGCTATCGAAAACTGCCCGTCCCGCGGCGACCAGGCCATGTCCCCGACCTTGAAGACGCTGTCCTGCATATGGGCGGAGACCACGGCAAGGTCTTCACTATCGAGCGCAAGAAGCTTCAAATCGGTCATGCAGGCAAAACCCCTGGATCCATCACGCACCGCCGGGATGGCGATGCGTTCGACAAGGGAAATAGGATGCCGCGGCTAAATGCGCAACCGGAATAAAGGGCGTAGAACCGCCCTTCCCTATTCGCTGACGCGCTCGACGATCGCGCCGCAGCGGGTGAGCTTTTCTTCCAGCCGCTCGAAGCCGCGATCGAGATGATAGACGCGCGACACCATGGTCTCGCCTTCGGCGGCAAGACCGGCGATCACCAGCGAAACGGAAGCACGAAGGTCCGTTGCCATCACCGGAGCGCCCTTCAGCCGCGGCACGCCCTCGATCTTCGCCGTCTGGCCGGAAAGCGAAATCTTCGCGCCGAGGCGGGCAAGCTCCTGCACATGCATGAAACGGTTTTCGAAGATGGTTTCCGTCACATGCGAAATGCCGGAGGAGCGCGTCATCAGTGCCATGAACTGCGCCTGCAGGTCCGTCGGGAAGCCGGGGAACGGATCGGTCACGACATCGACCGGCCTGATGCCGGCACCATTGCGCCTGACGCGCACGCCGTTGTTGGTCGGCGAGATTTCCGCGCCGGCACGGCGGAGGGTCTCGAATGCCGTTTCGAGCAGAGCTGCATCGGTGTTTTCCAGAACGACGTCGCCACCGGTCATCGCGACGGCCATGGCATAGGTGCCGGTCTCGATGCGGTCCGGCAGGACGCGGTGGCGCGCGCCGGAAAGCGATTGCACGCCTTCGATGGTGATCGTCGAGGTGCCCTGGCCGGAAATCTTCGCGCCCATGGCGTTCAGGCAGTTGGCGAGGTCGACGACTTCCGGTTCGCGGGCGGCATTGCCGATGACCGTGGTGCCGCGGGCAAGCGTTGCCGCCATCATCACTACATGGGTCGCACCGACGGAGACTTTCGGGAAAGTGTAGCGCGTGCCGATCAGGCCTCCGTTCGGTGCCGTCGCGTTGATATAGCCGCCGTCGATTTCGAGATTTGCGCCGAGCGCTGCAAGTCCTTCGAGAAAGAGATCCACCGGACGCGTGCCGATGGCGCAGCCGCCCGGCAAAGAGACGCGGCAGTGGCCTTCGCGCGCGAGCAGCGGTCCGATGACCCAGAAGGAAGCGCGCATCTTCGAGACCAGCTCATAGGGCGCGGTCGTATCGACGATGGTGCGGCAGGTGAAGTGGATCGTGCGTGCATAGGAGTCTTCCTGGCGCTCGCGGCGGCCGTTGACGGCAACGTCGACACCATGATTGCCGAGGATGCGCATCAAAAGTTCGACATCCGCCAGATGAGGGACGTTTTCGAGCGTCAAGGTATCGCTGGTCAAAAGCGAGGCGATCATTAGCGGCAAGGCAGCATTCTTGGCGCCGGAAATCGGAATGATGCCATTGAGCTCATTACCGCCGACAATTCTGATACGATCCATATGGGCTTACGGGCTGTGCCCGCCTTTCTGAAAGTTCTGCCTTTAAAAGGGATGGGGGTCTTTAGACGAATTCCGGGCACGCTTCAATTCGCCGTGAACCGAACATTACGATTCGTCCATTTTTGCGGCAGGAAGCCCATTTGTCTCGTCCGCTTGGCCGGAGCGGCGCGCCCGTGTCTGCTGTTTGCGGCGGGCGAGATTTTCGCGAAGCTTTTCGGCAGCGCGTTCGCGGCGCAGTTTCGCCTGCTCTTCGATCACCGCCTTGCGGCCCTTTGCGGCATTTTCGATCTTGTCGTCCATGCTTGATGTTTAGCGGATTCCGCCTCACGCAAAAAGGGCCTTGGCCTTAATACATGCGAAGTTGGAATTTGCGGCTTGCGCTTATCAAGAAGCTGTGGCAATAGGCCCCCCGTTCACGCAATGCAGCCGTTGGCTCATGCGTCCTGGTCCTGCTGCCGTAGCTCAGTGGTAGAGCACACCCTTGGTAAGGGTGAGGTCGGTGGTTCAATCCCACTCGGCAGCACCAGTTTTCCAGTAGAAACGTGGTCACAGCTTTCGCTCAACTCCTTGTGATCGAACCATCTCCCACGGACTGCGGTTCTATGAACAGACAATGGAGGATGCCCTCATGTTTATTCGTTTTATCGCGAGTTCGATCGTGGCGGTTGCCGTCGCAACCACTGCTCTCGCACAAACGACCGGCACCCAAGGAGGGTCCGGTGGCGGAACCACGATAGCTCCTACTCCCAACAATACCGGCTCGGCCCGCACGGATCCCGGCATCACCAACAGCACGATCAATTCCGGTGCCGTCGATCTGAACAGGAGCGGCAGCACGATCAACCCAAGCGGCGTCAACCCTGCGATTCCGTCATCGCCTGCCTGCACGAATGCAACGGGCAGCAGGACGACGCGGCAACCGGGACCTCCGGGCTCGGCTGCCCGCCACTTCCCCGATAAGGTCGCGAGGCGTAGATCTGGCTTTAAGAGCGCCCTGACTGCAAAAAGCGAGCGGTCACCTGGCAGGCGTGACGGCTCGGCGGCATCATTTCTGCCAAAAAATTCAATCCTCCGTCGCATCCGCGCATCTGCCGCGATCAATCCCGATTGCCGGCGACAAATATCCCGCTAATATATCCGTGTGCACGGTCCTTGTTAGGGGAACGCAAAGGGCTGGATGCGCGTTTTGGCGTAAACACTGGAGGAATACGCCTGTGGCAACAGAAAGATGGGGAAATCCGGTCAAAGTCGGCTTCGAAAACGCCGATGCGCGAACCGTGAACGGCCCGTTCGATGCATTGAAATGCCTTACCGACCTTTGGCCCGCAAACCGCGGGCTTCGTTATCTTAAGGCCCGCAGCGTCTGCCGCGCGGCGCTCGATGGACGCAAGACCGCCGAGGAAGCCCGCGCCGAGTTTCTGGCGGCGGCGGAAGAAGCCAAGCTGAAGCTGCACTGACGGGTGCACCGCGGCCGACTGTAATCGGAATTGCTGCCCTGTGCCGTTTAGGGATGGTTGTTCATTTTCTGTCGAAATCAGGTAGGCTGGAAACCCGTTCCAAAGGCGTTGCACGCGAGCGCTGGCTACCCATGAAACACCGCAGCCATCATGATGATGGTCAGAGGCTCGTTCCCCCAGCCATGCGCAGGCGAGCCTTGTCCGGGCAAAATCCCCATAGTCTTGCTCTTCAGCAGTTGCTGTCGCTTTCTATCTCGAGATAGCCGACGCCGATGATGGTGCCGTCCGGAGCACGGATGAAGGATGGCAGATAATGCGCGTCGGCCGGCTCACAGGCAGGCGCGCCGGTATATTCATTGAGCGCAATCTGATCCTGCGGCAATGCCGAATAATAATCGATATCGGTTTTGAGTGAGGCGGATGCAGGTGTGGCAAATGCGACGGATGCAACAAGAAGGGCGGCAGCGCCCAGTCGGAATGTCGTCCTCATAACAGTCTCCGGCGTTGAATTCAGACGATCAAACCCGTGAGATGCAGTTTTTGTTCCCGCTTTTTCTTGCGCATTCCCGCGAGAATCTTTTGGAACTTTTCTTTCGCTTGAAAAAGTTTAATTGAATTGTCTCAAATCACGGTATCCGAAGTAGAAATTGCCATGAGAACACTGATGCTTGTCATTATTGCAGCGATGATCGCCTCGATTCTCAGTATCCTGGTGGTCAAGCCTTTCGACAAGGGCGGGGGAAACGACGACACGCCACCGGAGACGATCCAGCAGCCAGAACCGAACTGACCGGTCGCCACCGCAGCAGTGGCTTTGACGCTCCAAAGCGGTTTTCCGTTGCATACCGGCACGCGGAGCTGATGGGGTCAACCATTGTCTTTGAAGCCACCCTTGGCGTTCGGTAGCAGGTTGCCCATATGCAACGGATCGACGGCCGGGGTAGTTCAATGAAAGTGATCATTTCGGCAATTTTCGCGGCGGTTCTGCTCTGCGCCTGCACATCCTCCGGCGCACGCCCATTCCCGGCAGCTTGACCTATGGCGGGCAGCCGCGAACCAAACTGACAAAATCACCGGTCGGCAGCGCCGTTTGCGACAATTTCTACAATTCAAGCGGCAACCGCGTGCGGGAAACCTACATTCTCCAGCCAGATCGGAGCTTGAAACTCATGCGGCAGGAAGTGGTGTCCGCCGTTCACTAAAGCTTGCGCTTGACAGGAATCATTATCGAGAACATTCAAGGAACGCCTAATCTGTCCGCGCCGTCATTGCGTGCGGGCGCCAACCGGATGGCTGGATGTATCTCGAAAAGCTCAATCCACAGCAGCGCATGGCAGTCGAACACGGCACGCTTGCCGGCGGTAGCCATGTTGCAGGTCCGCTTCTGGTGATCGCCGGCGCGGGTTCCGGCAAGACCAACACGCTGGCGCACCGCGTTGCGCATCTGATCGTCAAGGGTGCGGATCCGCGCCGCATCCTGCTGATGACCTTCTCCCGCCGGGCGGCCTTTGAGATGGCGCGCCGCGTCGAGCGGATTTGCGCTGAGGTTCTTGGCAGGAATTCCGGCATCATGGCCGATGCGCTGGCCTGGAGCGGTACCTTCCATGGGATCGGCGCGCGGCTGCTTCGCGATTATGCCGAGCAGATCGGGGTTGACCCCGCCTTCACCATCCATGACCGGGAAGACAGCGCCGATCTGATGAACCTCATTCGTCACGATCTCGGCTTCTCGAAAATGGAGAGCCGCTTCCCGACCAAGGGTACCTGCCTTGCGATCTATTCACGGGCCGTGAATTCGGAGACGGAACTGCCCCTGGTCCTGCGTGACGCCTTCCCCTGGTGTGCTGCATGGGAAAAGCAGCTCCGCGAACTTTTCGCCGCCTATGTCGAGGCCAAGCAGACCCAGAACGTCCTCGACTATGACGACCTGCTTCTCTACTGGGCGCAGATGGTCGCCGAACCGTTGATCGCCGAGGATATCGGCGGCCGCTTCGATCATGTGCTCGTCGACGAATATCAGGATACGAACCGCCTGCAGGCCTCCATCCTGCTTGCTTTGAAGCCTGAGGGACAGGGGCTGACCGTCGTCGGGGACGATGCGCAGTCGATCTATTCCTTCCGCGCCGCCACAGTCCGCAACATCCTCGATTTCCCGACCTCATTCAGCCCGGCGGCCAATATTGTCACGCTCGATCGCAACTATCGTTCGACGCAACCCATTCTCGCCGCGGCCAATGCCGTCATTGATCTTGCTTCGGAGCGCTTCACCAAGAACCTATGGACGGAGCGGCAATCGGGCGAGCGCCCGCGCCTCGTCACGGTGCGCGACGAGGCCGACCAGGCCCGGTATGTTGCCGACAAGGTGCTGGAAAACCGCGAAGAGGGCACGCGGCTGAAGAACCAGGCAGTGCTTTTCCGCGCCTCGCACCACAGCGGCGCGCTGGAAGTCGAGCTCACCCGCCGCAACATTCCCTTCGTGAAATTCGGCGGCCTGAAATTTCTCGACAGCGCGCATGTCAAGGACATGCTGGCCGTCCTGCGCTTTGCGCTCAATCCGCGCGACCGGGTCGCCGGCTTCCGGCTGATGCAGATCCTGCCGGGCGTCGGACCTTCGACGGCCCAGCGGGCACTCGACCAGATGGCGGAGGATCCAAGTCCCTTGCAGGCCCTCGCGGACATGCCCGCCCCGCCGCGCGCCGGCGAGAATTGGACCTCCTTCGTTTCGGTCATGCAGGAGCTGAGATCCGGGAAAGCCGGCTGGCCCGCCGAAATCGGCCTGGTCCGAGAATGGTATCAGCCGCATCTCGAGCGGCTGCACGAGGATGCCACAACGCGTCAGGCCGATCTCCTGCAGCTCGAGCAAATCGCCGGCGGCTATCCGTCGCGCGAACGCTTCCTGACCGAACTGACGCTCGATCCGCCTGATGCGACCAGCGACCAGGCGGGCGTGCCGTTGCTCGACGAGGACTATCTGATCCTCTCGACTATCCATTCGGCCAAGGGTCAGGAGTGGACCAAGGTCTTCATGTTGAACGTTGTCGACGGCTGCATTCCGTCGGATCTCGGCGTTGGCACCAGCGCGGAAATCGAGGAGGAGCGGCGCCTGCTTTATGTCGCGATGACGCGCGCCAGGGACAATCTCGATCTCGTCGTCCCGCAGCGCTTCTTCACGCACGGGCAGAATGCGCAGTGCGACCGGCACGTCTATGCCTCGCGCACCCGCTTCATCCCGGCGACGCTGCTGCAATTTTTCGAGGTCTGCGGCTGGCCGCAGGTCAAGAGCGAAAGCGCCTCCACGCAACAGGCGCGCCAAGTCCGCATCGATGTCGGCGCCCGCATGCGCGGTATGTGGCGCTAGAGGGCAAGCGGGCGATCGGCCGGTTTGAAGAACGGCGCGAGCACCTCTGCGTTTACCGCCTCGATGGTCGAAGGCGACCATTTCGGATTTCGATCCTTGTCGATCACCGCCGCCCGCACGCCCTCATAAAAGTCCCCGGATTTCAATATCTGCATACAGGCCCCTAACTCACGGTTCAAGCAGGCGGCGAGATTGACGCTCTGCCGTCCTTCCCTCAGCAGACGCAGAGTCAATTTCAGGCTCGTCGGCGAGCGCGTCTGCAGGGTCTTCCGTGTCTTGGCGGCGAATTCGCCTTGATCAGCGGCGAGCGCTTCCAGAACCTCTTCGACGCGATCGAAACAGAAGGCATGGTCGATCAACGGCCGAACGGCCTGCAAACGGCTTTCGGTCGCCTTGCCGGCAACATGCTTCAGCAGAGCCTCGCAAGCTATCGGCGATGACCCGACCGGCAGCCGAGCCAATGCGTCGATGACATCCGGCAGCCGCGACGACGGGATCTCAAAATCGGCAAGGCCGGCATAGATGGCATCCGCCGCATTCAGCTCCTGGCCGGTCAATCCTGCCCATGTTCCCGTCTCGCCGGGCATGCGCGGCAGCAGCCAGGTCGCTCCGACATCCGGGAAATAGCCGATGCCGGTTTCCGGCATCGCAAGCCTCGTCCGCTCCGTCACGATGCGGTGCCGCCCGTGCGCGGAAAGGCCGACGCCACCGCCCATGGTGATACCATCCATCAGGGCGACATAGGGTTTAGCGTAGCTTGCGATGCGGTGGTTGAGTGTGAACTCCTCGCGCCAGAACGTCTCCGCAAGGCCGGAACCCGAGCGCCCGCTTTCGTGAAGTGCACGAATATCGCCGCCGGCGCAGAAGCCGCGGTCGCCCTCACCCGTCACCACCACGCTTGCAACGCCGTCATCATCGGCGAATTCGTCGAGCGCCGCGTCGATCATGCGCACCATGCCGAGTGTCAGGCTGTTCAGCGCCTTCGGCCGATTGAGGCGGATGATCCCCGCCGTGCCGCGCCGTTCGATAATGACTTCCCGTTCGTGATTGTTCTGCATGTCCGCCGTCCACCCTCGATTGACCTCCCATCAATAAACAGAGGGAGCGCTTCATTCCAGTGGACTTTGCGTCGAAAAACAGGCGCAATCGCGTTTAGAAGGAAGCCGCGGCAAGAGCGCGGTGCACGCCCTGCAACTCCCCGACCCTGCGGTTGATCAGCGCCAGCTCCCAGTCCAGTGCGCTGCGAACGATCGTCTCAAGGGAATCGTATTTCGGCGTCCAGTCCAGCACGCGATGCGCCAAGGTGGCGTCGGCGACGACACTTGCGGCATCGCCCGGACGGCGTGGCGCCATATGAATTCTTGAACGCGTGGCCGTGCAGGCGCACCACCATGTTCAGCACGTCGAGCACCGTATAGCCGGAACCATAGCCACAATTCGCGACCAACGATCCCTTGCCCTTGCGCAGATGCTGCAGCGCCTTGAGGTGAGCCTCGGCAAGATCGGTGACATGGATATAGTCGCGCACGCCGGTGCCGTCATGCGTCGGATAGTCGATGCCGTAGACATGCACGCTGTCGCGCTTGCCGAGGGCTGCCTCGCAGGCGACCTTGATGAGGTGCGTCGCGCCGCTCGTGGATTGTCCGGCACGGCTGTGCGGATCGGCACCTGCAACGTTGAAGTAGCGGAGCGCCACATAGTCGAAATCATAGGCCGCAGCAGCGTCGCGCAGCATGAACTCCGTCATCAGCTTCGATTGGCCATAAGGATTTTCCGGGTTGAGCGGCGCTGTTTCCTTGACCGGATCGGAAGTCTTCTGCGGACCGTAGACCGCCGCCGTCGACGAGAAGACGAAATGGCGCACACCGGCAGCGATCGCCGCGCTCAGGAGCGCACGCGTCTTGCCGGAATTGTTGTCGTAATAGGAAAGCGGATCGGCAACCGAAGCCGGAACGACCGCGGAGCCTGCAAAATGGATGATCGCCTCGATGTCGTTCTCGATGAAGATCGTCTTCAGGACCTCAGCATCGGCGATATCCCCCAGGTAGAAGCGCGCAGCAGGCGCGACCGCCCAGCGAAAGCCGGTGGAAAGGCGATCGAGCACGACGACGTTCTCGCCTGCATCGAGCAGTGCCCAGACCATGTGACTGCCGATGTAGCCGGCGCCGCCTGTCACCAAAATTGCCATGTCCCGTTCCCTGTTTAATCGGACAGGGCATCTGACGCGGTTTTTCCTTTCAGATCTTCTTATCAGGCACCCGTTCGGACGCCTTTGAACCGGTAAGTTTGCTGCTGTGGTTAGAGGCTGATTTCCGGCTTTGCTACAATTTTAGCGATCCACCGTTTCCGACATCAAAAAAGGCCCGGCTGCGACGGCCGGGCCTTGAGCGTCAAAGCTTCAGAATGTAATCGCAGAGCTTGTCGGCTGCTACCTTGACCTGTAGCGGATCGCGCAGGAAACAGGCTCGCAGGAAAAGCTCGCCGCCTGCGCCGAAGGCGGTTCCGGGCGCCAGGCCGACGCCCGTCTTGTCGACGATATCCAGCGCTGCTTTGCGGCTGTCGGTGACGCCGTCGATCTTCAAAAAGGCGTAGAGCGCACCGTCCGGCTTCAACGTCTCGACGCGGTTTGTGGCAATCAGCGCATCGCAGAGGATGTCGCGCGAAAGAGCCGCCTTCCGGATATTGGCCTCGACGAACCCATCGCCCTCGTTGAGGGCTGCCACCGCACCCTTCTGCATGAATTGCGCAACGCCCGAGGTCGAATATTGGATCAGGTTTTCGAGCACCTGCCCGGTTTCCGGTGGCGCCACGATCCAGCCGACACGCCAGCCGGTCATCGACCAGTTCTTCGAGAAGGAATTGACGAACATGACCTTGTCGCCCGGTACCATGATATCAAGGAAAGAGGGCGCACGGGTGCCGGCGTAGAAATATCGGGCGTAAATTTCATCCGCCATGATCCAGAGATCGAGCTTGCGGGCAAGTTCAAGGATGTTCGCGAGATCCCTCTTCGTGGCGGTCCACCCTGTCGGATTGGATGGCGTATTGATGAACAGCGCCCTTGTCTTCGGGGTGATTGCTGCTTCGATGCGATTGAGATCGACCGCCCATTTGCCGCCCCCGAACTGAAGCTCAACCCCGACGGGGCGGGCACCGGCAATTTCCAGCGCAGCGGCGATATTCGGCCAGGCGGGCGTCAGATAGACCAGTTCGTCGCCCGGCGACGTCAATGCCTGCACCGCAATCTGGATCGCCTGCATGCCCGAGCCGGTGACATAGAAATGCTCCGCCGGCAGGCTGGTGCCGAAATGCCGGGCGTAATAGTCAGATAGTGCCTGACGAAGCTCCGGAATGCCGCGCTGCCAGGTATAGAAGGTCTCTCCCGCTGCCAGCGCCTCCATTGCCGCCCGGCTGATGAAATCCGGTGTCGGAAGATCGCCCTCGCCGACCCAGAGCGGCAGCAGGCCATCGCGGCCCCGGGCATAATTGACGACTTCGACGATCCCGCTTTCTGGCGCCGAAACGGCGCGCGGGCTGAGGCTGTTCATAATGGACATGCAGATCTCCGGTTTTCGCTTTCATAAAACAAAACCGGGCGCAAATCCCATGAGAATGCGTGATGCCCTATCGATTTTCGTGATAAATCAACCTCGCAAAATACGGGGCTGCGATGCCTTGATCAGACCGCCGGACGCTTGGCCAGCAGATCGCGGATTTCCGTGAGGAGCGCGACATCGGCCGGCGGCGGCGCCTCCTCCGCTGCCTTTTGCTCGTTGCGCTCGACCTGCCTGCGCAGCAAATTCACGCCCTTGATCATCAGGAAGATGATCCAGGCAAGGATCAGGAAATTGATGATCACGGTGATGAAATTTCCATAGGCGAAGACAGCACCCTGCGCGCGGGCCGCGGCAAGCGTCGGCGCGTTGACCGCAGACGAAAGACCGAAGAAGTAGTTGGAAAAATCGAAACCACCGACAAGCGCACCGACGATCGGCATGATGATATCGTCGACCAGCGATTTGACGATGCCGCCGAAAGCACCTCCAATGATGACGCCGACGGCAAGGTCCATGACGTTGCCTCGGGCGATAAAGGCCTTGAATTCATTGAGCATCCGATCTGTCTCCCTCTGATGCGCTCTCACGGACAGTCCGTTGTTTTTATTAGCTACATCTCTTGATTGATTATTCAATCGCAAAATCTGAAACAACCAGGACCTTCCTGCGCCTTGGACTTAATGCCTAGATCATCGCAATTTCCAAGACAGACGATTTCCCTTAGTCTTGATGTCTTTTGAAAGAACCGGCGGATGGCGCGCCGGCGGAGGGTCGATGCTTCAAGGCTGGGTCATCATCGCGTTTGCCTTCGGCTATCTGCTGCTGCTTTTTGCGGTCGCAAGCTATGGCGACCGTAGAAGCCAGAGGCTGGGCATACCGGATGGCGGCTGGCCGATCGTCTATGCGCTGAGCCTTGCGATCTACTGCACCTCCTGGACCTATTTCGGCGGCGTCGGGCTCGCTTCGCAGCGCGGCCTTGAATTTGCCGGGATCTATATCGGTCCGATCCTCGTCTTCACGCTCGGCATGCCGGTGCTGCGGCGGATCATCGAACTTGCCAAGGCCGAAAAGCTTACCTCCGTCGCGGACTTCCTCGCCGCCCGCTATGGGAAGAATCCCACGGTCGCAACGATCGTAGCGCTGATCTCGCTGATTGGCACAATTCCTTATATCGCACTGCAGCTGAAGGCGATCAGCAGCACGGTGACCGCGATGGTCAATCCTTCGGATTATGGCATCGGCAGCGGCAACCTCTACTTCCTCGATCTGCCGCTGATCGCAACCCTGGTGCTTGCCTGCTTCGCCGTCATGTTTGGCACGCGGCACACCGATGCGACAGAGCACCAGGACGGCCTGATCCTCGCCGTTTCGATGGAATCGCTGGTCAAGCTCGTCGCCTTCCTGACCGCCGGCATCTGCGTCATCTGGTTTCTGTTTGACGGGCCTGCCGACCTTTGGCGCAAAAGCGTGGACAACCAGTTGGTCAACGCAACCCTCGACTACAAGACGCCGATCAGCCGCTGGATCACGCTGATACTTTTGTCGGCCATTGCGATCATCATGCTGCCGCGCCAGTTTCACGTCACCGTCGTCGAAAACCGCTCGGCAAAACAGCTGCGGCTCGCCGGCTATCTCTTTCCGCTCTATCTCATTGTCATCAATCTCTTCGTGCTGCCGGTGGCGATCGGCGGCCTGCTGACCTTCGGCGGCGCAGGCAATGCCGACTTTTACGTGCTGTCCCTACCGCTTGCGGGGCAGATGCAGATCGTTTCGCTGATCACCTTCATCGGCGGCTTTTCGGCGGCGACCGCAATGGTCATCGTCGATTCCGTTGCGCTTTCCATCATGGTGTCGAACGACATCATCATGCCGATCTTCCTGCGCCGGAAGCTTGCCGGACGCACCGGCCAGCGCGACGACTTCGCGAAAAGCCTGCTCAACATCCGCCGCAGCGCGATCTTCGCCGTCCTGCTGCTCGGCTATGCCTATTACCGCTCGACCGACAGCACGGCCGGCCTTGCCTCGATCGGCCTTTTGTCCTTCGCCGCGATCGCACAGATCGCACCCGCCTTCTTCGGCGGTCTTATCTGGCGGCGGGCGAATGCACGCGGCGCCATTCTCGGCCTTACGTCGGGTTTCGTCATCTGGTTCTACCTGCTCTTTCTGCCTTCGCTCGGCGGGCCGGATTATTCCTATGTCGCGACCGCCTTCCTCAGCTTCATCTTTCCGGGCACGGCGCTTTTTGCAGCAGCCGATGCCGATCCGCTCGTCAACGCCACAGCGATGAGCCTGCTTATCAATACCGGCTTCTTCATCGTCGGCTCGATGACGCGCAACGCCCGCCCGCTGGAGCGCATCCAGGCAGGCATCTTCGTGAAGGGGCAGTCGCGCTCGCAATTTGCGACCCGCGGATGGAAGACCCGCATCAGCGTCGGCGACCTGAAAACGGCAATCTCGCGCTATCTCGGCGAAGAGCGCATGCAGCGATCGCTTGCGACATACGAGCAGAATTCCGGGCGCAAACTGGAGGACGACCAGCCGGCCGACATGGCGCTCATCCACTTCACCGAACAACTGCTCGGCAGCGCCATCGGATCCTCCTCCGCGCGGTTGGTGCTTTCGCTGATCTTGCAGAAGACCGAGGACGCTTCCGCCGACACGGCATGGCTGCTCGACCAGGCCAGCGAGGCGCTGCAGTATAACCAGGACATGCTGCAGACGGCGCTTTCGCAGATGGACCAGGGCATTGCCGTCTTCGACAGCTCCAACCAGCTGACGATCTGGAACCGGCGCTTCCGCCAGCTTCTCGACCTGCCGGAGGATGTCGGCCGTGTCGGCTTTCCGCTTTCGGAAATCGTGGCGATCTTGAGCCAGCGCGGTGACGTGCCAGCCGCCGAACTCAGCCAGACGGTGCGGCATTTCCTGACGCTCGACAAACCCTTCTCGCTCGTTCTCGGCGGCGGCGCACGGATCATCGAAGTGCGGTCCAACGCAATGCCGGACAAGGGCATCGTGGCGACCTTTACCGACATTACCCAGCGTGTTGCGGCCGACCAGGCGCTGAAGCAGGCAAACGAGACGCTGGAGCAGCGCGTTGCCGAGCGAACGGCGGAGCTGACGCGGGTGAACCGCGAACTCGGCGAGGCGCGAGCGGCCGCCGATGAAGCGAACATCGGCAAGACCCGCTTTTTTGCCGCCGCCGGCCACGACATCCTGCAGCCGCTGAATGCGGCGCGGCTCTACTCCTCCGCCCTCGTCGAGCGTATCGCGCAGTCCGAAAACGGTCCGATCGTGCGCAATATCGATTCCGCACTGGAATCGGTCGAAACCATTCTGGGGGCCGTTCTCGACATCTCGCGGCTCGATACGGGTGCCATGCGGCCGCGCCTGACATCCGTGCCGCTGGCCGGCCTGCTGGAGCGCATCGAGACCGATTTTGCGCCGATTGCCCGGGCGAAGAAGCTGAAGCTCGTCGTAATGCCGACATCGCTGCGGGTCCGCTCCGATCCCAACCTGCTGCGGCGCCTCGTGCAGAACCTTGTTTCCAACGCCATCAAATATACGTTGACAGGCAAGGTGCTGGTCGGCGCCCGGCGGCGGGGAAACCAGGTGGTGATCCAGGTGATGGATTCCGGCATCGGCATTCCGCCCTCGAAATTCCGCACCGTCTTCAAGGAATTCGCGCGCCTCGACGAAGGCGCGAAAACGGCCTCCGGCCTCGGCCTCGGCCTTTCGATCGTCGACCGCATCGCCCGCGTCCTCAACCATCCAGTCGAGCTGCATTCGACGCACGGCAAGGGCACGGATTTCCGCATCGTCATGCCACTCGATGTTTCCAAGGCCGGCGCGGCACCGTCCTCGGCAGCGCCGACCGAACGGTTGCCGCAGCCGCTCAAGGGATTAAGGATCCTTTGCATCGACAACGAGCCGAAGATCCTCGAAGGCATGCGGCTCTTGATTTCCGGCTGGGGTTGCGAGGTGGAGGCCATCGACTCCCTGGCCACGGCTTCGGGTTTCGACACGCGTCAGCCTGCGCCCGATCTCATCATCGCGGACTATCATCTCGGCGACGGGACCGGAATTTCCGCGATCCTGAGTTTGCGGGAGTGCTTCGGGACCGATCTCCCGGCGCTGCTGGTGACCGCCGACCGGACACCGGAGGTCAGGGTGGAGGCGGAGCGCCACGGCATCGCCATCCAGCACAAGCCGGTGCGCCCGGCCGCCCTTCGCGCCTTCATCACGCAGATTTCCGGGCTGAAGCGAGCAGCGGCGGAGTGATATCCAAGACGCTTGGCGCAAACGAAAAAAGGCCGGGCTAACCCGACCTTCCTGCCATCTCGACGAAACGTGCCAGTACATCCGTGGTCACGTTCCGGAGATGATATTCTCAAGCCTTGCGAGGCTCAGGCCGCCTGAAGACGGTCTGCCGACATCTTGCCCGAACGCTTGTCGGAAACGAGCTCGTAGGAAAGCTTCTGGCCTTCCTGGAGGTCGCGCATTCCGGCGCGCTCGACAGCGGAGATGTGGACGAAAACGTCGGCTGCGCCGTCATCCGGCTGAATGAAGCCGAAGCCCTTGGTTGCGTTGAACCACTTAACGGTACCTGTGTTCATGACGATATCCTTTAAAATCGTACGTAGAAGATAACGCACCGGCCAAAGCCGACACGCGATGAAGACCGATTTTGGAGGAAGTTCGCCAGGAACGGCACAAATGGCCGAAACAAAGTCCATCTAGCAAGATCGATGTGCGGGCTTCTACGCGAAAATTGTATCCAGTGCAAGACGGAACGAGAAGGAGCGCAATTTTCGTTCCTCATGGGCAGTCATACGATATCGGCGTTCCTCACCCGTCCGGCACTTTCATGCGCCGGTTTCCTCATCCTCCGCATCGCGCATACGCGCTGTCGTTGGGTGCGAGATTTGACCGAAGGCTCGTTTTATCTCGCAGGCACGATGCAGAACTGATTGCCCTGCGGGTCCTTCATCACCGTATAGCCTGGTTCCCTTCGCTGGACACTGCCGCCAAGCGCGGTGATGCGTTCGATTGCGGCTGGAACATCATCGACGGCAATATCCAGATGGACCCGGTTGTTGCTGTAATCGCGCAGCGGGACGCGCTGAAAACAGAGCGACGGGCCGGGGCCGTCCACCATCACGGTCGGGTCCGTCTCCGGCGTAAACCCACGCTTCGCCAGCCGGCTGATTTCGGCGTCGTCATAGGGACGGACCTGATAGCCATCGAGAATTGCCGCCCAGAAGGCGGCGAGGCGCGAGGGGGTTTCAGCTTCGACGACGATTTCGGCGATAGTGGCCATGAAAGTCTCCTGGGAAGGGGCGCGCCCCCTGCTCCGTCACCTTGAGGCTTAACAGACTAAACACAAACCATTGAGGCGGCTCACGCCACCTCCTTCTCCTTTGCATACGGATCAAACCGGCCATAAAACGTCTCGCCCTTCGCGGCCATGTCCTTCAGCAGCGACGTCGGCTTGAAATGCAATCCGTAAGAAGCGGCTAACGTTTCGCACAATTCCACGAATTTCTTGGCGCCCATGCCGTCGATGTAGCTGAGCGCGCCGCCAGTATAAGGCGCGAAGCCGAAGCCGAGGATGGAGCCGACGTCGGCTTCGCGGGGGTCGGTGACGATGCCTTCTTCGACCGTGCGGGCGGCTTCGAGCGCGATGGTGACCAGGAAGCGCTGCTTGAGGGTGTTGACGTCCACGCCCTCTGCCTTCTTCTGCGGGTAGAAGGACTTCAGTTCGGGCCAGAGGGACTTCTTGGCGGGCTTCGGAGGGTAATCGTAGAAGCCCTTGGAGTTCTTGCGGCCGAAGCGGCCTTCCTTTTCGACCATGCGGGAGACGAGCTCCATGTGGCGGGGGTCGATCGCCTTTTCGCCCAGGTCCGCGACCGTCGCCTTGAGGATCTTCAGCGACAGGTCGATGGCGACCTCGTCGTTCAGCGCCAAGGGGCCGACCGGCATGCCGGCCATCCTGGCGGCGTTCTCGATCATCGCGGGCGGCACGCCTTCGATGAGCATGTCATAGCTTTCGGCCATGTAGCGCAGCACGCAGCGATTGACGAAGAAGCCGCGGGTGTCGTTGACGACGATCGGCGTCTTCTTGATGGCGGCGACATAATCCAGCGCCACGGCGAGCGTATTGTCGCCGGTTTCCTTGCCGAGGATGACTTCGGTCAGCATCATCTTTTCCACCGGCGAGAAGAAGTGGATGCCGATGAAATTTTCCGGGCGTTTGGAATTTTTCGCCAGGCCGGTGATCGGCAGGGTCGAGGTGTTGGAGGCGAAGATCGCGCCTTCAGGGAGCACTTCCTCGACGGCTTCGATGACGTCCTTCTTGACCTCGCGATCTTCGAAGACGGCTTCGATGACGAGATTGGCGTCCTTCAGATCGGCGTAATCGGCAGATGGAGTGATGCGGGAGAGGATGGCGGCACCCTCTTCCTGCGTAAGACGTCCCTTACCGATGGACTCCTTCACCAGGCCTTCGCCGGTCGCCTTGCCCTTGTTGGCCGCGTCCATATCGCGATCGATCAGGATGACGTCGATACCGGCGGCGGCCGTAACATAGGCGATCGAGGCGCCCATGAAGCCGGCGCCGACGACGCCGACTTTCTTCAGGTCGGTCCTGGGCACACCTGCCGGGCGGCGGGCCCCCTTGCCAAGCTCCTGCATCGAGATGAAGAGCGAGCGGATCATCGAGAAGGCTTCGGTGGTCTGCAGCACCTGCGTGAAATAGCGCTGCTCGATCTTCAGCGCCGTATCGAAAGGCACCTGCAGGCCTTCATAGACACATTTGAGGATGGCAAGCGCGCCCGGATAATTCCCGGCGGTCTCGCGGCGCAGGATCGCGGGAGCGGCCGGCCAGAGCTGTGCGGAGGCAGGCGTCCAGATGCCGCCGCCGGGCGCCTTGAAGCCTTTCTCATCCCAAGGAGCGACGGGCTTCAGGCCGTCCTTGATCATCTGCTTGGCAGCCGGGATGAGCTGGTCCGGCTCGACCACCTGATGCACGAGATTGATTGCCTTGGCGCGGGAGGCAGAGAGCGACTGGCCGGTCGTCATCATCTGCAGGGCGGACTGGGCATCGGCCAGGCGCGCGACGCGCTGCGTGCCGCCGGCCCCCGGGAAGATGCCGACCTTGACCTCGGGAAGCGCGATCTTCACCGACTTGGCATTGGAGGCGACGCGGCCATGGCAGGCGAGCGACATTTCCAAGGCACCGCCCATGCAGGTGCCGTTGATCGCCGAGACCCAGGGCTTGCCGCAGGTTTCGAGCTTGCGGAAGAGGCCGGTCATGCGGCCGACGAGATCGAAGAGTTTCTGCGCAGCGGTCTGCGGGTTTGCGGCCTTCTCCTGCTGGTAGAGGGTAAACATCGACTTGATCATCGACAGGTCCGCACCGCCGGAGAAGGTGGACTTGCCGGAGGTGATGACGACGCCCTTGACGGCGGTATCGGCAACCGTGGCGTCGACGATGGCGTTCAGCTCGTCCATCACCTCTTCGGTGAAGACGTTCATGGACTTGCCGGGCATATCCCAGGTGACGAGCGCAATGCCGTCGGCGTCGGTTCTAACGGTGAAGTTCTTGTAGGTATTCATGGCGGGACTCCTCTCCCTTGAAATCTCTTCAGCAGTGCGACCCTGTACGGCCCCTTTCTCCCCGTCATGGTCGGGCTTGACCCGACCATCCAGCCCTTAGGCGGTGGATCCTCGGGTCAAGCCCGGGGATGACGGACATAGGCGAGCAGGCCGCCCCAAAGGCCTTCCGCGACTAAACTCTCTCGACCACCGTCGCCGTGCCCATGCCGGCGCCGATGCACAGCGTGACGAGCGCGGTATTGAGATCGCGGCGTTCGAGCTCGTCCAACACCGTACCGAGGATCATCGCGCCGGTGGCGCCGAGCGGGTGGCCCATGGCGATGGCGCCGCCATTGACGTTCATCCGGTCGTGCGAAATGTCGAAAGCCTGCATGTAGCGCAGCACGACGGCGGCGAAGGCTTCGTTGAGTTCAAAGAGATCGATGTCGGAAAGCTGCATGCCGGTGCGCTTCAGCAGCTTTTCGGTGACGTCGACGGGGCCTGTCAGCATCAGCGCCGGGTCGGAGCCGATATTGGCGAAGGCCTTGATGCGGCCGCGGGGTTTGAGGCCCATCGTTTCGCCGCCGGCCTTGGAGCCGAGCAGCACGGCAGCGGCGCCATCGACGATACCCGAGGAATTGCCGGCGTGATGGACGTAGTTGATGCGCTCGACCTCCGGATGGGCCTGGATGCCGACAGCCTCGAAGCCGCCCATTTCGCCTGGCATCTGGAAGGACGGATTGAGGGAGGCCAGCGCCTGCATATCGGTGCCGGGGCGCATGTGCTCGTCATGGGCAAGGATCGTCAGGCCGTTCTGGTCCTTCACCGGAATGACCGAATTCTTGAAGTAGCCCTTTTCCCACGCATTGGCGGCGCGCTTCTGGCTTTCGACGGCATAGGCGTCGACGTCGTCGCGGGAGAAGCCGTATTTGGTGGCGATGAGATCGGCCGAGACGCCCTGCGGCATGAAATAGGCGGGGAAATTGACCGACGGGTCCATGAACCAGGCGCCGCCGGACATGCCGAGGCCGACGCGTGACATGCTTTCGACGCCGCCGGAAATCACGATGTCATCGGCCCCTTGCGAAATCTTGCCGGCCGCAAGGTTTACGGCGTCGAGGCCGGAGGCGCAGAAGCGGGAGATCTGGATGCCGGGGGCGTGCGTCGAATAGCCGGCCTCGAAGGCTGCGGCCTTGGGAATGACGGCGCCGGCATCCATCACCGGGTCGACGCAGCCCATGATGATGTCGTCGACCGTCTTCGTGTCGAGCCCGTTGCGGTCGCGGATCGCCTCCAGCGTCTTGGCGGCGAGGCGGACGGAGGGCACTTCGTGCAGCGAGCCATCCTTCTTGCCGCGGCCGCGCGGCGTGCGGACGTGATCGTAAATGAAAACCTCGGTCATTGTCTCATCTCCCTATCGGCCGGGTGGCCGTTGAATTCCGTGTCTTCCCTTCCCCCCAAGCGGGGAGAAGTACCGAACAAGCGAGGCGATAAGGGTCTCCGGCAAAGCCGGAGCCAGAAGAAAGCCACGCCTGAGGCGCGCTCCCTCATCCGGCCCTTCGGGCTACCATCTCCCCGGCGGGGAGAAGGGGCAACCCAAATCAAAACGCCTCGGCGGGCAAGGTCATCATCGTCTCGGCGCCTGTCTCGATGCGGGCCTTGCGCAGCGCGGTTTCCGGCATGATGCGCTCCATGAAGAAGCGGGCGGTCACAAGCTTGTTCCTGAGATAGCTTTCGCGCGGCGAATCGCCGCTCGCAAGACCATCCTCTGCGGCTTTCGCCATCTTCGCCCACATATAGCCCAGAACGACGAGGCCGAAGAGATGCATGTAATCCGTCGAGCCGGCGCCGGCATTGTCGGGCTTTGCCATCGCATGCTGCATGAACCACATGGTCGCCGCCTGCACGTCGTTCAATCCCTTCTTCAGGTTCTTGGTGAAGAAGGTCATCTTCTCGTCGTTGCGGTTCTCCTCGCAAAAATCGCCGATCTCCTTGAAGAGCGCCATGACGGCGCGGCCGCCGTTGAGCCCCAGCTTGCGGCCGACGAGATCGAGCGCCTGGATGCCGTTGGCACCTTCGTAGATCATCGCGATGCGGGCGTCGCGCACGTACTGGCTCATGCCATGCTCTTCGATATAGCCGTGACCGCCGAAGATCTGCTGGGCCATGACGGCGTGATCGAAGCCCTTGTCGGTCATCACGCCCTTGAGGATCGGGGTGACGAGGCCGAGGATGTCATCTGCCGTCTGGCGCTCGGCATCGCTCGCGGCGCGGTGGGCGATGTCGGATTTCAGCGCTGTCCAGAGGAGGAACGCACGGCCGGCCTCGTTGAAGGCGCGAATGGTCATCAGCGTGCGGCGGATATCCGGATGGACGATGATCGGATCGGCCTTCTTGTCCGGCGCCTTCGGGCCGGAGAGCGAACGGCCCTGGATGCGCTCGCGGGCATAGTTCACGGCGTTCTGATAGGCAATTTCCGAGATCGAGAGGCCCTGTAGGCCGACGCCGAGGCGAGCCTCGTTCATCATCACGAACATGGCGTTCAGGCCGCGGTTTTCCGCGCCGATCAGGAAGCCGGTCGCCTCGTCGTAATTCATGACGCAGGTGGCATTGCCGTGAATGCCCATCTTGTGCTCGATCGCCCCGCAGGAGACGGCATTGCGGTCGCCCGGCGTGCCGTCGGCATTGACCAGGAACTTCGGCACGATGAAGAGCGAGATGCCCTTGGTGCCTTCCGGCGCACCCTCGATGCGGGCGAGCACCAGATGGACGATATTGTCCGTCATGTCGTGCTCGCCGGCGGAGATGAAGATCTTCTGGCCGGAAATCTTGTAGCTGCCGTCACCCTGCGGCACGGCCTTGGTGCGGAGCAGGCCGAGATCGGTGCCGCAATGCGGTTCGGTGAGGTTCATGGTGCCCGACCATTCGCCGGCAACCATCTTTGGCAGATAGGCCTGCTTCTGCTCGTGCGACCCGTGGACGAGGATGGCCGCAATGGCGCCTTGCGTCAGCCCCGGATACATCATCAGCGACATGTTCGCCGCGGAGGTATATTCGCCAACGGCGGCATGCAGCGTGTAGGGAAGGCCCTGGCCGCCGAATTCCTCCGGTACGGCAAGACCGATCCAGCCCCCTTCGCAATAGGTCTTGTAGGCTTCCCTGAAGCCCTTCGGCGTCGTGACCGAACCGTCGTCCGCCCGCCTGCAGCCTTCCTGATCGCCGGAATAATTCAGCGGGAAGAGCACTTCCTCTGCCACCTTTGCCGCCTCGCCCAGAATGGCCTCGATCATATCCGGCGTCGCATCGGCAAAACCCTGCAAATTATTGTAGCGCTCGATGCCCAGCACGTCGTTCAGCACGAAGAGCGTGTCATTAACCGGAGCCTTGTAGACGGGCATTGTTCGAATTCCTCCAATTCGGCAACCGGACGGGACCGGCATTTGAGAGTCTCTTACAAAATATTGACGTTTGCGTAAACGTCAAATCTTGCATGCAGGCAAATTTGTGGGAAAGAATCTCTACGCCTGTCGGAGGACCTCCGCTTGAAACGTCCTTGGGCTGTCAACCATTGTCAGCAAATAGACGAGGATACTATCCAATGGCCAAGGTCAGCACGAATATCTGGTTCGAAAAGGACGCAAAGGAAGCGGTCGAATTTTATGTCTCGATGGTGCCTAATTCTTCCATCCGGCGCACGACCGTAATTCCCGCGGATACGCCGAGCGGGCCGGAGGGCAGCTGCAAGGTTATCGAGTTCAGGCTTGGCGATCAGGAGTTCACGGCGCTGGAGGCCGGGCCGCTCGATCCGCTCAATCATTCCTTTTCGATCGTCGTCGCATGCGAGACACAGGCCGAAATCGACCGGCTCTGGGATGGCTTCCTGCAGAACGGCGGCGTGGAGGAGGCATGCGGCTGGCTGAAGGACCGCTGGGGGCTTTCCTGGCAGGTCGTGCCGCGCGTGCTCGGCGAGATGATGGCCGACCCGGACCGGGCCAAGGCGCGACGCATGACTGAAGTCATGCTGCAGATGGTCAAGCTCGATATCGCCAAGCTTGAAGCGGCATTCCGCGGCTGAGCGGGATGCCGGATGGTTCAGGCGGAGCCGTAGTTCCGCCTGCTGCTCTATCGCGCAAATTTCTTCGCTCCCGCAACGCAGGCCACGACGGCCAGCGTGACGGCAAACATGCTTAGGCTCACCTTCTCGTGAAGCAGCACAGCCGCAAGTGCCAGGCTGAAGAAGGGCTGCAGCAATTGCAGCTGGCCGACGGCTGCGATACCGCCGAGCGCAAGGCCGCGATACCAGAATATGAAGCCGATCAGCATGCTGAAGAGAGAGACATAAGCAAGACCGATCCAAGACGTGCTTGCTGCATCCGGGAAGGACGGCGGCATGACGACGAGTGAGAGCATGAACATGACCGGCAGCGAGAGAACGAGCGCCCAGGAAATAACCTGCCAGCCGCCCAGCTTGCGCGACAGCCGGCCCCCTTCCGCATATCCCAGCCCACAGACGATGATCGCCGCGAGCATCAAGAGATCGCCGACCGAGGATGCGGCATCCTCGCGCATCAGTGCAAAGCCCGCGACGATGGCGCTGCCGAGGCAGGAAAACAGCCAGAAGACCGGACGTGGGCGCTCGTCGCCGCGCAGCACGCCAAAGACGGCGGTCGCCAATGGCAGAAGGCCGATGAAAACTGTCGAGTGAGCCGAAGTGATATGCTTCAGCGCAAATGCGGTGAGCAGCGGAAAGCCGATAACCACGCCCAGCGACACCACAAGCAGCGAGAAAAGATCGGCGCGGGCAGGACGCTTTTCGCGAAAGGCGAGCAGCAAGCATAAGGCAAGTATGCCAGCGATCGCGGCGCGGGCGACGGTAAGGAACAGCGGATCGAAATTTGCGACCGCAACGCGCGTCGCTGGAAGCGATCCGCTGAAGATCAACACTCCCAGAAAACCGTTGATCCAGCCGCCTGTCCTGTCCATCGCCATGCTCCTGCGTTTTCATCGCTATCGACCGCAAGGGCTGGAACCGCCAGAGACAAAGCTATACAATCAGAACAAACTGTTATGGATACGGATACAGTACAGATGGATCAACAGTCGACGAAGCGCGATAGCGGCGGCAAGCGCATAGAAGCCGTCATGGCGGAAATCCGCGGCCGGATCGCAGCACGCGGGCTCGTGCCGGGATCCCGCCTGCCTTCGGTGCGCGCCTTCGCCAGGACGATGCAGGTCTCGCCTTCGACTGTCGTGGAAGCCTATGAACGGCTGGCCGGCGAAGGCCTGATCCGTTCACGGCCGGGTTCCGGCTTCTACGTTTCGAGCCCGCTTGCGCCGCTTACGCTTTCCGAGATCGGGCCGAAGCTCGATCGGGCGATCGATCCATTGTGGGTCTACCGACAGTCGCTGGAAGACGCGCCCGAACTGCTAAAGCCCGGATGCGGCTGGCTGCCGGCAAGCTGGATGCCGGAGGCAGCAATCCGGAAGGCGCTTCGCGCGATCTCCCGCGGCGAAGGGCGGGTACTTGCAGATTATGGAACGCCGCTTGGGCTGCCACAGCTAAGGCAGCTACTCTCGCGCCGCATGGGCGAGCGCGGCATTGCAGCAGCTCCCGACCACATCATTCTTACGGAGTCGGGCACGCAGGCGATCGACCTTCTGTGCCGCTTTCTGATCGAGCCAGGTGATGGCGTATTGGTGGACGACCCCTGCTATTTCAATTTCCATGCACTGTTGCGCGCTCACCGTGCGAACGCCATTGGCGTTCCGATGACGCCCAGCGGGCCGGATATCGAGGCATTCGAGCGGGCGATCGATGAGCACCGGCCGCGGCTCTACATCACCAACTCATCAATCCATAACCCGACAGGCGCGACCTGTTCACCTGTTGTGGCACACCGCCTGCTGAAGCTTGCCGAGCGCGCCGGCCTGACAATCATCGAAGACGATATCTTCGCCGATCTCGAGGACGAGCCGGCTCCTCGTCTCGCCGCATTCGACGGGCTGGAGCGTGTGGTCCATATCGGCAGCTTCTCCAAGACGCTTTCTGCCTCTGTCCGTTGCGGCTTCATAGCCGCGAGACCGGACTGGATCGAGCCGCTCACCGACCTCAAGATGGCGACAAGCATCGGCGGCGGGCGGCTCTCGTCCGAACTGATCCTTCTGCTTTTGAAGGATGGCAGCTACCGCAAACATCTGGACGCACTGCGCGTTCGCCTTTCAAGAGCGATGGACGAGACGGCAGCGCGGCTTGCGCCGCTCGGCATCACGCCATGGATAAGGCCGCAGGCGGGCATGTTTGTCTGGTGCAAGTTGCCGGACGGCATAGACGCTGCCGATATCGCGCAATCCTGCCTTGCCGACAACGTCGTCTTAGCGCCGGGCAATGCTTTCAGTCTGTCGCAGACAGCACGCGGTTTTCTTCGCTTCAATGTCGCCCAGTCGGATGATCCGAGGATATTCCGGTCGCTGGAGAGGGCGCTGAAGAATGCGGCGCGCAGCCTGGCCTGCTGACTGGCAAGCGCTGACTGGCAAGCGCTGACTGAAAGCAGCGTTTGCTTCTGCGGGCGAACACGCTACATTTCGCTGGCTAACCGAAGAGAGCCCTGGGAGGAGCGATTTCATGAGACGGATGTGGCCTGAGGAGTTCAATTCCATCCTGGACGGCGCACAGGAAGTGACGCTGACGCTGCCGGCGGTCGTCCACGAGGACGGATCGCGGAGCGAGGCGATCAGCAGGCAGGCTCTGAAAGTCCGCATTCCGATGGAGGATTACGAGCGCATCTGGCCATTGGCGGAAGCCCGCTACCGGCTCGGCGGAAAATTTTCCGGCAAGGCGATCACGCTGATCACCACCAATCCGCATTACCATGCCTGGCACCCGGCTGACGGCGGCAGTATCGAGAATACCTCCGATAGCGGCAGGCGCTACAGGACGAATTACATCGTAGCGCATTTTCTGCTCGATGATGTGCGGGAGACGGCGGCGGCCTGAGGCCGCCTGCCCTTACGCTTCGTCCAGAGCGAGCGCCAGATCGGCGATCAGATCGTCCGGATGCTCGATGCCGATCGACAGCCGGATTGTCGATTCCAGAACGCCGATGCGCTGGCGCACATCTGCCGGAACGCCGGAATGGGTCATCGCAGCCGGATGGCTGGCGAGCGATTCCGTGCCGCCGAGGCTGACGGCAAGCTTGAAGATCTTCAGCGCGTTCAGGAACTTGAAGGAGGCCGGCTGGCCGCCCTTGATATCGAAAGAGAAGGTGGAGCCGGCGCCTGTGCACTGCGTGGCAAAGGTGCGACCGACCGGCGATTGCGGATCATGGTAGGGCAGATAGTGGATCGTCTCGACCTTCGGGTGATCCCGCAGGAAATCGGCAACGGCGCGCGCATTGCTGTTGGCCCGCTCCATACGGATCTGCAGCGTTTCCAGCGAGCGCCCGAGCATCCAGCAGGAATGCGGATCGAGCTGCGTGCCGATCGAGCCGCGAAGCGCCTTGACCTGTTTGATCACCGCTTTGGGGCCGAGGACGGCGCCGGCGATGAGGTCCGAATGGCCGCCGACATATTTGGTCAGCGAATAGAGCGAGATATCCGCGCCATGTTCGATCGGGCGCTGGAAGACCGGGCCGAGCAGCGTGTTGTCGCAGACGACGATCGGCGTGTGGTCCTGCGTTTTTCCGATCGCATCGGCGATGCGGCGGATCATGGCGACATCGACGAGGCTGTTCGTCGGATTGGCGGGCGTTTCGACGAGGATGACCGAGACCCGGCCTTTCGACATAGCTTCTTCTGCAGCCGCTTTTACCGAAGCCTCGCTGACGCCATCGGCGAAGCCGACGGCGGAAACGCTAAGATTGAGGAAGGTCTTCGCCAGCAGCGTCTCGGTGCCGCCATAGAGCGGCTGCGAATGAAGGATCGCATCGCCCGGCCGGACGAAGGCAAGCAGCGTGGTTGCGATCGCCGCCATGCCGGAGGAGAAGAGCGCGCCGCTTTCCGTCCGCTCATAGACGGCGAGCCTGTCTTCGACGATCTCGCTGTTCGGGTGGTTGAAGCGCGAATAGACGAGGCCGGCACCCTTGCCTGCCGGCGGTTCGCGGCGGCCCGACACATAATCGAAGAAATCGCGGCCATCCTCGGCGGTGTTGAAAACAAATGTCGAGGTCAGGAAGACCGGCGGCTTGACCGCGCCTTCGGAAAGTTCCGGATCGTACCCGTAGTTCAGCATTAGCGTTTCCGGATGCAGCGCGTGATTGCCGATATGGGTTCTCGAAGGGTGCGGCGCGGTCATTGACGGTCTCCTCAGGCCGATGGATTGGAACTGAAACAGCAAATTATATCAAATGCGGAGGCACGTTCTTGCTATTTGGCGCAGGAGGATGTCTTTGGAAGCAACTTCCTGCGGAGCAATCTGAAATATGGCGCAGAAAATTGCCGATGAGACGGACCGGCGAATCCTGAAGGAACTGACGGCCGATGCGCGGATCACCAACAACGAGCTTGCCGAGCGCGTGGGGCTTTCAGCTTCCGCATGCCTTCGCCGGCTGCGGCGGCTGGAGGAGACAGGCGTCATAAAGGGCTACACGGCGCTGGTCGATCCGACCGCGGAAGGCTGGACGATGACGGCAATCGCCTCCGTACGGCTCAGCCGCCAGCACGAGGACGAGATCCAGATGTTCGAGACTGCCGTGCGCAGCTGGGACGAAGTGCTCGAATGCCATCTCGTCACCGGTTCGCGCGACTATGTCCTGAAGGTGATGAGCGCGGGGCTGGATCAATACGAGCGCTTCATCAAGGAGAAGATCGCGCGGCTGAAATGCGTCGATACCATCGAGACCAGCTTTGTGATGAACACCATCAAGGAGCGGCGCATCTAGCTCAAAATGTGTGCCGATTTACCGAAACATTAAAAAATTTTCACGGACATTAACGGCTTGTTTACCACGTTTCGTGAAAGGTGCGGGGTAAGCAGTGGTGATCCGCATTCCTTTTTCAAGTCTCGCGTTTACTTGGAGTGCCGCTACGCCGTTCAAGTTGAGAAAAGTCTAATAAACGGCTCTCCGGTGAACGGTCTCTCAAGCCAATGGCCTGGCCCTGACGAGGGTCCCGAGCAGACGAAGCGAGCAGGAAGATGAACGGATCGCGATCCAATATCCCCCGGCATTCCGACAGAGCATCGCTCGATGCGCTAAACCGCACGATCGAGGGGCTTGAGGCACGCATCGAAGGGCTGATGGGCAAGGGAAGCCGCGAGCCGAGACAGCAGCCGGCCGCAGCGGAGCGCGAAAGCTACGGCAGACCTTACGAACCGGCTTACATGAGGCCGGAAGCCCGGCCTGATCCGCTCGCAGAAATCCGCGAGCGCCAGCGCACGCTCGATGCCGGTCGTGAACGCGCAGCCGCCGAACGTGCAGCTTACCGCGAACCGGCATCGGCCCCGCGCATGCCGGCACCGCAGGCCGCACCTGCTTTTGGCGCCTCGCCCGACACGATGACCGAGATTGCCCAGGCGCTCGTCAACCTGCGCCAGGACCTGAAGCGCGACATTTCGGACGGGGTAGCGCGCGAGATGGATGCGCTGCGCACGGAACTGCGCGAGATCAAGACGAGCGCGCAGGACCGGCATTTCGCCGACGACATCCGCGAAGACATGGGCCGGCTCGCCCAGAGCATCAACCAGCTCTCCAGCCGTTCGGCTGGCCCGGAGACTGCGGGCCTGCGAAACGAATTCGAAGAACTGCGCTCACTGATGGACGGGCTTGCCCGCGAGGATTCCATCCGCCACATGGAACGCCGCTGGGACGGCTTCGAAAACCAGCTGCATGCGCTGGACACAGCAGGCCTGCAGGAAGAGCTGGTGTCGCTCGCCTATCGGCTCGACGATATCAAGCGCCATATCGGCGGCATGGGCGAAAGCCCGGCAGTGCGCGCGCTGGAAGACAAGCTGATTGCGATCGCGACCGCGATGGAGCAATTCGGCAGCATGATCCAGCCGCATGACCGCGCCATGGCAGAGCAGTTTGCCGCGATGGATATGCGCCTTGACGAGATCAGCCGTGCGATCGCGGCGAGCGGGCGCAGCGCGGCAAGCGGCGACCCGGCGCTGATGCATCGCCTCGAAGGCCGGCTGAACGCGCTGGCCGAGCAGATCGATATGGTGGGCCGCAGTGCGGAAAGCCACGCCCTGCCCGCCGAGGGCCTTGCCGAGCGGCTGGAAATGCTGACGCGGCGCGTGGAGGAACTCGCCAATACCAAAGCGACGGCACGCCTCGACGAGCGGCTCGAGCAGCTTTCCTTCATGCTCGAGCGTGCCCAGAAGACGGTTCCGCAGGCAGATCTCAACGGCACGCTCGCCGACATCTCCCGCAAGATCGACGCACTGGAAAGCGGCGCAGTCAACGACGTGCTGGCGGAACGGCTGGACTATCTTGCCCGCCGCATCGACCAGATGGACGTGCAGCCTGCGCCTGGCGCGGCTACCGATGACGGTGCATTCCGCCGCATCGAAGGGCGCCTCAGCGACATCGCGGCACGCCTCGAGGAAAGCACGGCGGCGCCCCCGACGGATTCGAGAGCCCTGAAGAACCTCGAAGACCAGATTGCCGGTCTTTCAGCGCTGATGAATACGCCGCGCGCCGGCGGTGACGGCATTCCCGTCGAGCTCGAGCGCCGCATGGGCGCGATCGAAGACTATATGGCGACCAGCGACGAATACATCATCGAGGCGGCCCGCCAGGCGGCAGAAGCCGTCGTCGAGGCTTATTCCCGCAACGGCGGTCTTCAGGTCGGCGGAGTGCCAGCCGCCGATATGTCGGCGCTAAATGCACTCGCCGAAGATCTGCGGCATCTGGAGGAGCTTAGCCGCAGCAGCGACGAACGCACGCACAAGACGTTCCAGGCGCTGCACGAGACGCTGGTGCAGATCGCCGACCGGCTGGACGACATGGAAACCCGCAGCCGGCCGGCCGCACGAATGCCCGCCGCAAATGCCGATTTCGAGATCGATCCTTACGCGCTGGTCCCCGCCGGTGCCGAGGAAAGCGAGACGCAGGCCGTGTTCGGCCAGAAGGGTGCCTCGCCGCTCCTGCGCACGGCCGAAAGCGTCAGCGAGCCTGTCGTGCCTGCGCATGTTCCGCCCAAAGCCGATACGAGCGTGAGCGCGATCGAAGCTGCAACCAATCCCGCTGGAGCTGCCACGCCCGCAAAGGGCAGCCTGCTTGCAGCACTCGGCAAGCGGCTGATTCCGGGCAAGAAGACGGAGAAGGCGAAGGCTGTCGAGCGGACCGTCATCGATCCCGCGCCGTCGATCGATCCGGTCGACCTGATGCCTGGCGAGGAAGCATCGAACGAGCCGCTGGAGCCGGGCTCGGGCGCACCGGATGTGAAGAAGATCCTGGAGCGGGTACGCGCCAGCCAGGCCACGGCACGCCAAAATCCGAAACCGGCAACGGAAAACGAGCGCGCCGACTATATCGCCGCCGCCCGCCGCGCAGCCCAGGCCGCCGCCATGGAAGCCGATCCAAAGGCCCAGCCGGTCAAGGCGGAGAAGAAAACCAAGGCACCAAAGCCGGCCGGCGGCGCCGGTGCCTTCAGCCGCTTCCGCCGTCCACTTATCCTTGCTGCAGGCGCCGTGCTGCTCGCCATCATGGCCTTCCCCCTTGCCCGCACGCTGACCAGTGGCGAACAGGCGCCTCCGGCCGAAGTCTCGGTGCTTTCGGATGCCGCGCAGAACCCCGTTGCAGCCAATAGTTCGGCCATGCCGGGACAGAGTGTGGAAGCAACCGCAGCCGTCACTCCGACGGGTCCTGCAGAACCCGAGGCCCCAGTACCGCTCGCCTCAGGGACGGCACAGACCGAGCCCGAAGCGATGCAGCCAGCACCACCCGGCCACCTGACCGACGCCGTACCGCTTGACGGCGAAGGTGCCTCGACGCTGACGCCAGGCGCGCCGGCACAGGATGCTGCAGCGTTTTCGCCCAAGGATGTACCGGCTTCCACGAATGCCTCGCCCGCGGCACCTTCCATATCCGTGCCCGATACCATTCAGCCGCAGGCGCTTGCAGACGCCGCCCGCAACGGCGACCAGCTTGCGCTCTTCGAGATCGGCGCACGCTATACCGAAGGCCGCAACGGCCTGGCGGCCGACCAGGCGCAGGCCGCAAACTGGTATCAGCTTGCCGCCGACAAGGGCTTTGCTCCGGCGCAATACCGTCTCGGTAGCATGTACGAGAAGGGGACCGGCGTCGCACGCGATATCGGCAAGGCCAAAACCTTCTACGAGCAGGCTGCCAATCAGGGCAATGCCAGCGCCATGCACAATCTGGCCGTGCTCTACGCCTCCGGCGCACTCGGCGAGCAGGACTACACGACCGCGGCAAACTGGTTCACCAAGGCCGCCGATCTTGGCATCACCGACAGCCAATTCAACCTGGCGATCCTTTGCGCCCGCGGCAACGGCGTGGCGCAGGACCTCGGCGAAAGCTACAAGTGGTTCGCCATCGCTGCAAAGGGCGGCGACAAGGACGCCGGCGCCAAGCGCGACGAAGTGGCAAAGGCGATGAAGCCCGCCGACCTTGAAAAGGCACGGGCTGCAACGAGTGCATGGAAGCCGCAGCCGCTCGACAACAAGGCCAACGGCATCGAAATCCCGGACGGCTGGGCGAGCAACGGCACGAAGACCTCGAGCGTCGACATGAAGAAGGCGATCCGCAACATTCAGGCGATCCTCAACAACAACGGCTTCGACGCCGGCCCGCCGGACGGCGAGATGGGCGCGAAGACGACCGCCGCGATCAAGAGCTTCCAGAAGTCGGTCGGCCAGGAGCCGAGCGGCAGGATCAACGACGACACGGTAAAGGCGCTCCTGGAGCGCAACGCCAAGAACACGACCAAGGCTTGAGGCAAGGACAACGAAAGCGTCCGAAACTGATTGGGAGTGAGCCCTCGTTCTACGTCCGTCAGCTCACGGGCCGTCGATTGCAAGCGGCCTGAACAAATCCGGCTGAGGCAACCGGACGCTAACAGGATTCTCTCTGACGGAAGCGAAGGACCGCTCATCTTGTGGCATTTGCCTATGCCGCAATTTTGAACGACCCTTTGCGTCCGCCGCAAAAGGGTCGTTTTGCTTGTGGAATTTCCCGGCGTGACTTGATCACCGATGGGGGATTCGTGAATATTCAGCGGGCCGACGTGCCCTATTTCAGCCAATGGGAAACGCCCGAGATGACGCTGGCGGTCGCGGCGGAGGGCTCTGCGGCGCTCATGCGCGATCCGCTGTGGCGGCATTCCGGCGCGCAGACGATCGAGGAATATGCCCGCTGGGGCGTCAATGTCTGCGGTATGGCCTGCCTGAAGATGATCCTTGCCGCGCGCGGTGAACTCCATGCGACGCTCGATCTTGCCCGCGGCTGCGCGACCTATGGCGGCTATGTCGTCAATGAGGCCGATGCCTCGATCAAGGGGCTGATCTATGCGCCGTTCGTCAAGTTCGTCACCGAACGTTTCGGGCTAGGCGCGGAGACCGTGACGAATGTCGATACGGCCGCCATTCCCGAACTTCTTTCCAAGCGGCAGTTTTTCATCGCCTCGGTGCATCACGCAATCCGCTGGCCAGAGCGTGAGCCACCATCGAAGGGCGGCCACCTGGTGCTGGTGACGGCGGCCTCGCCCGAAACCATCCGCTTCCACAATCCTTCAGGACACAATCTGGAAAGCCAGGCGCATGTGACGCTGCCGCTTGCCGTCTTCGACCGCTTCTTCGCCAACCGCGGCATCGCGGTCGGCTTCTAAGGCTTTTCAACACCAAGTTATTCCGGAGATTTTTACATGACTGCTGCATCAAACCGACTGCGCATTGCCGTGCTCTTCGGCGGACGCTCGACCGAGCACGATGTCTCGGTGCTTTCGGCTACGAACGTGATGCGCGCGCTGGAGCCTCAGAAATACGACGCCATTCCGGTGTTCGTCACCCGCGAAGGGCAATGGCTGTTGAGCAGCTTCGAGGATGGCACGCTTGCGAAACCGGAAAAGGGAGCCGAGGTCTGCCTCGTGCCGGGCGGACGCGGACGTATGTTTGCAATTCCCGCTGGCGGATCGGCTTACGAACTGCCAACGATCGACATCCTCTTTCCGGTCCTTCACGGCCTGCATGGCGAGGACGGCTCCGTGCAGGGCCTTGCGGAGGTTGCCCGCGTGCCGCTTGCCGGCTGCGGCATTCTCGGATCGGCGACCGCGCTGGACAAGGACATCGCCAAGCAACTCATGAAGGCGGCCGGGGTGCCGATCGCGCGCTCCGTGACAATTCATGAGGGCGCACAGCCTCCCTTCGCCGCGCTGGAAAACGACCTCGGCCTGCCGCTCTTCATCAAGCCGGCGCGGCAGGGCTCATCGGTCGGCGTCAGGAAGGTCCATGCCAGCCAGGAATTCGACGGCGCGCTTGCGGAAGGCTTCCGGCACGACCGCAAGCTGCTTGCGGAGGAGTTCGTTCGTGGGCGCGAGATCGAATTTAGCGTGCTGGAAGATACGGCAGGCAACCTCTTCGTTTCACGGCCGGGCGAGATCGTGCCGGCGGAGAGCCATGGCTTCTACAGCTACAATGCGAAATATATCGATGAGAACGGTGCAGCGCTGAAAATACCGGCAGAATTGCCGCCGGAGGTCGAGGCCGGCATGCGGGATATGGCCGCAAGGGCTTTCAGGGCCGTCGGCTGCGACAGCATGGCGCGTGTCGACTTTTTCCTGACACCGGACATGCGATTCCTCGTCAACGAGATCAACACCATCCCCGGCTTCACCGATATCAGCATGTATTCCAAGGCAATGGCGGCAAGCGGCGTGAGTTATGCCGAAGTCATCGACCGGCTCGTGGCGCACGGGCTGGCACGGGCCGGGCAGTGACGATGCGATAGCCCTCAGGCGCGGTCCTCGACTTGCCTTGCAAGCTGCTCGATACCCATGCCCCCAGCCATCGTGGAAGCCCACTTCGGCGTGCATGAGCGGTCGGCGCTGTCTGAAGCACGAGAGAGTCATGTCAAACGGCTCCGCGAGGTCGCTGATGCCGGCCGGGCCTTCGCATAAACGGCCGAGCACTGCACGGCGCGTCGGGTCCGCAAGCGCGAGAAAGATGCCGCTCAGCTGTTCTGAATACTGATCCATGAGGCTAAGTATCGCGGGAGAATACTTAGCCTCATGGATCGGTATTCTCCCGCGAACAAAACTCCTCGCGCGCCGTCGTCACAAAATCTGAAAAAAGCCCAATTAATCGGGACTTATCGCTCGCGTAATGCGCGGATCGCATGTCGTTTATCGAAAGCCTCTGGCAACGATTTCACCGTATGATGCGCCATTCGAACGGGACGCAAGATACCTGCCCGGCGGGGGCAGTTCATAATTCGGGGTCGGCTGTGACAATCTATCTGCCCATCGCAGAATTGTCGGTGAACATCTTCATCATCCTCGGCATGGGTGCGGCCGTCGGCTTCCTGTCCGGCATGTTCGGCGTCGGCGGCGGCTTTCTGATCACGCCGCTTCTCATTTTCTATAACATTCCGCCCGTGGTTGCCGTCGCGACCGGCGCCAACCAGGTGGTCGCTTCCTCGATCTCCGGCGCGATCACGCATTTCAGGCGCGGGACGCTGGACGTGAAGCTCGGGACCGTATTGCTTGTCGGCGGTCTTGCAGGCGCGACGATCGGCATCTGGATCTTCTCGCTGTTGAGACGGGTCGGTCAGCTCGATCTCATCATCTCGCTGATGTACGTCATCTTCCTCGGCACCGTCGGCGGGCTGATGCTGCTCGAGAGCATCAACGCCATGCGGCGCGCGGCCAAGAACGTGCCGCCGACACCGCGCAGGCCCGGACATCACCACTGGGTCCACCGCCTGCCGCTGAAGGTGCGGTTCAAGAAATCGAAGATTTTCCTCAGCGTCATCCCGATCGTCGCGCTCGGCTTTGGGATCGGCATCCTGACCTCCATCATGGGCGTCGGCGGCGGCTTCATCATGGTGCCGGCGATGATCTACCTGCTGCGCATCCCGACCAATGTCGTCGTCGGCACATCACTGTTCCAGATCATCTTCGTGACCGCCTACACAACCGTGGTGCAGGCTGCGACGAACTTTTCCGTCGATATCGTACTTGCCTTCATCCTGATGGTGGCCGGCGTCGTCGGCGCGCAATACGGCGTGCGCGTCGGCCAGAAACTGCGCGGCGAACAATTGCGGGCGCTGCTCGGGCTGCTCGTTCTCGCCGTCGGCATCCGCCTGGCGGTAGCGCTGGTCGTGACGCCCGCGGACATCTATTCCGTCGTGATGGGGGCGTACTGATGAAGCGCCTGCGCCTTTGCCTTTTCGGTCTCTTCTGCCTGCTGCCGGGGATTGGTGCAGCGCAGATGCTGCTGCCGGGACAGAATTCCGAAGAAGAGCGCGAGGGGCTGGAGATCGGCACGTCCAGCAGCGAAATCGCCATCACGTCCGATTTCCGCGGCGCGGACCTGACGATCTTCGGGGCGCTGACCAATACCGACAACCTTTTGCTTGCCGTCGGCCAATACGACGTCGTCGTCGTTCTGGAGGGGCCGCGCGAAGATGCGACGGTGCGCAAGAAGGAACGCGTCTTCGGCATCTGGATCAATACCGACTCCATGACCTTCGAGGGCGTGCCGCATTCCTATTCGATGTCGAGCTCGCGATCGATCGACGACGTCGTGACACCGCTCGACCTCACCGATCAGGGGATCGGCATCGACCATATTCCACTGACGCCCGTCGGCTTCGTCGGAGACGGCAGCAGCCTCGGCGAGTTCCGCACCGCCTTCCGGCGGCTGCAGCAGACCGGCGGGCTCTACGAGCGCGACCCGACCGGCGTGCGCTTCGTCAGTTCCAATCTTTTCAAGGCAAGCCTTCGCCTGCCCGCCAACATTCCGAACGGCGTGCATACGGTGCGTGCCTATCTCTTCAAGAGCGGTGTGTTCGTGACCCAAAAGTCGGTGCCGCTGCGCGTCATCAAGACCGGTATCGAGCAGATGCTCACCGATGCGGCTCATGAACAGCCGATTCCCTACGGCATGTTTGCCGTGTTCCTGGCGATCGTGACCGGCTGGGGCGCAAGCATCGTCTTCCGCAAGGATTGATCAGGCGGACTTTTTCTTTTTCGCAAGGACGTCGAGATAGGCTTCGGTCAGACGGCCTAGCACCGAGGGCGTTCCGGCTGGCAGTTGCTTGCCCAGGTGTTTGGCCCGCAATTCGTCCATGAAATCTTCCCAAAGCCGCAGGCCGCCATTTTCCAACAACTCGGCGCGAATGGAGAGCTCTTCAGACACCGGCAGATGCCTGCGGCCCCACGCGCCCATATGGGCAAAGAGCGGCACGAGGTCGATCGCCATTTCGGTGAGACTATAGATGGCTTTCTGCTTATGCGTGGGATCGTCCTCCCTGGTCAGCAAGCCCTTGTCCATGAGGCGGCGCAGGCGGTCGGCAAGGATGTTCGAGGCGATGCCCTCCTGCGAATTCTGCAGCAGCTCGCGGAAGTGACGGCGATTGCCGAACATGATGTCGCGAATCACGATCAGGCTCCATCGGTCGCCGAGGATTTCCAACGTCAGATTGATCGGGCAGCCGGAGCGGTGACGGTCGTCCATTTTTTCATTCTCCAAAAACCACTTGCATTTTGCCATCGGTTTATCTAGTTTTCAACCGGTTGCTTGTTGCAACCGGTTCTGTTGTGGTATGGATTGACTATCGGATGGAGGAAATCGACATGAGAAAGCTTGTTGTCTGGAATCTGATGACGCTCGACGGCTACTTCGAAGGCAAAAAGCCCTGGGACATCGACTTCCACACTCTGGTCTGGGGGCCGGAACTGCAGAAATACTCCGAACAATTGGGCGAGGAAGGCGACCTGCTCGTCTTCGGCCGGAAGACCTACGAGGGTATGGCCGCCTATTGGCCGACGGCAGAAGAGAACGACAAGATCAAGCAATACATGAACAACACCGCAAAGATCGCCGTGTCGCGGACGATGAAAGAGCCGGGCTGGAACAATGCCCGCATCGTCAGCGATCCGGTTTCCGAGCTTCAAAAGCTCAAGAAGGAGGATGGCAAAACGATTTTCATTTTCGGCAGCGCCGAACTCAGCGACGCGATGCTGAAGGCCGGTCTTGTCGACGAGATCCGCATCTGCCTGGTGCCGGTGGTTCTCGGTGCGGGCAATCCGCACTTCAAGTCGGCGACGGCGCAGCTACCGCTGAAGCTGCTGGAAGCGACACCGTTGAAGACCGGCGCGGTGATCTTGCGCTACGAACCGGCGAGCGCAGCGTGACGCCGACATTCGCGACAATTTGATGTAGATCAAGGTGTTAGGCCGGTTCCTCCGTCAATATGCGAGCGTTGAAGGAGGAGCCAGCCCATGCTCAAACACATTCTCATCCCGACCGAAGGTTCGCAGCTTTCCAACCGATGCGCTTGAAAAGGCGCTTGCCTTTGCAAAGGAGATCGGCGCCAAGGCAGCGGTCGTGACCGTCGTCGAACCGTTCCCTATCTTTTCCACGAATATCGATCAGCTGGAATCCACGCGCGAAGACTATGACCGGCACAGCCAGCAAGCGGCAGACCGGATCCTGGCGGATGCAGGTGCCCGGGCCAGAACGCATGGCCTCGATTGCGATAGACCCAGGTGACCAACCACGAACCCGCGAAGGTCATCATCGACACAGCCGCGAGCGCGGCTGCGACCTGATCGCCATGGCATCGCACCGACGCGAAGGCTTCACCCGCATTCATGGTCGGCAGCGTGACGATGAAGGTGCTCGCCCGTTCAAAGATCCCGGTTCCGGTCTACCGGTGATGAGACCCGGCGCTTGCGGCAGCGGGGCAAGCCTCGGTGCGTTGTGCATGTTCGCCTTTGACTAAAAACCGAGTGTTAAGATTTACGAGTTAGTAATCTCTCGAAAGCGAGAGGTTTTGTTTTGCGTACCCGTACTCTTCTCGCCCTGGTGCTGCTGGCGCTCGCCGCCGGCTGCGCCACGGCGCCTCGTCAGACCAGAAACATCTGCGCCGTCTTCGAACAGCGCAACGGCTTCTTCAGCAACTGGCAGCACGCGGCCGAGCGCGCCGAGAAGAAATACGCCGTGCCGGTGCCGATCCTGATGGCGACGATGTATGTGGAATCCGGTTTCCAGCCGAACGCCCGCCCGCCGCGCACGAAGCTTTTTGGCTTCATTCCCTGGACGCGTCCGTCGACCGCCTACGGCTATTCGCAGGCGCTCGACGGCACCTGGGACCACTATCAGTCGGCGACCGGCAATTGGGCTGCGCGGCGCACCAATTTCGCCGACGCGATCGACTTCATCGGCTGGTACCACTACAGCAACAGCCAGGCGACGGGCATCCAGCTCAACGACGCCTACAGGCTCTACATCGCTTACTATTCGGGGCCGAAGGGCTACAAGCGCGGCGACTGGCGCTCGAATGCGCAGCTGCAGAAGACCGCACAGAGGTTTGCCGATATGGCAGCGACCTATCAGCGGCAGTTGCAGGGGTGTAATTGAGCTCCGATTTCCATGGCGTGTGGCCATTCTCGTCTTTCGAGGCTTCGCCCTTGGAGCAAGCGCAGCATTGCCTATCGAAAAGCAACGGCGGCGAGAGCCCTCATCCTGAGGCGCCAGAGGGGCCTCACAATGGACGAGGGCGAGCGCTCAACGTCAGCTGCGCAAATTCGCGAATCTCACCGAATAAATCCGATCCCGCCCGAGAAGATGAGCGACCAGGGACGACCTGTCGAACAGGCCTGTCAACGCCTTGTGGCCGAGATCCAGTCCGCCGGTCATGACGCCGAAGGCGGGCATGAGGAGGCGGGCGCCGTCGGTGGCGAAACAGGGGCGGCGGACGGCTTTTTCCCGGCGGCGGACGGTGGCCGCGGGGTGCAGGTGACCGGCGATTTCACCGCTTTGCCACCCACCCTTCGGCTCGTGACGGAAGGTCAGGCCGGCGTAGTGCATTTCATCGACCGAAGAGCCGGGCAGATCGACCGTGCCGTCAGGGTCGTGATTGCCGTTGATCCAGATCCATTCGCGGCCGCGGGCCATAGCGTCGATCAGGGAGCGGAAAGTCTCCGGTAGATGCGCCGAGCCGACCCGGTCGTGGAAATTGTCGCCGAGGGAGACGACAAGCTTCGGATTGTAGCGGGTGATGACGGCGCTGAGCACCGTCAGCGTCGCCAGCGTGTCGTAAGGCGGCAATAGCATGCCGCGGCGGGCGAAGGCGGCGCCCTTTTCGAGATGCAGGTCGGAAACGACGAGCACGCCGGCGTCCGGCAGGTAGAGCGCGCCGAGCGGATCGCAGACGGCCGCAACGCCATGAACACTGGTTTCGACGCCCGGCATCGCGACCAATCCGTTCAATTCACGCGCAAGCGCCAGGCGGTTCATCAATTTCGTCTATCCTGCATTATCAAGCCATGGCCTCGGCGATCAGATCCCCGGCCGCTTCGGCGAGCACGGCATCGTGGGCCTCGCCGTGAACAGCCTCCTTGCCGATCTCCAGCATCACCGGCACTGCGAGCGGGGAAATATGATCCAATGCGCGATGCGTAATGTGGCCCTTGATTCGTCTCAGCATATCGCCAAGCCGGGAAATATCCAAAAGGCCGCTCGCTGCATCCTGGCGCGTCGCCTGTAGCAGGATATGGTCCGGCTCGTGGCTGCGCAGCACGTCGTAGATCAGATCGGCGGATACGGTGACCTGCCGTCCGGTCTTTTCCTTGCCGGGGTGACGGCGCTCGATCAAGCCTGCAATCACGGCACAATTGCGGAAGGTGCGCTTCAGCAGGAAAGATTCGTCGAGCCAGGCTTCGAGATCGTCACCGAGCATATCCTCGTCGAAGAGATCGGAAAGGCCGAGACGGTCGTTGCGGATCATCAGGCCCATGTCTTCCAGCCCCCAGATGCCGAGCGAATAATCTGTTGCGACGAAACCGAGCGGCTTGGCGCCGGCCCGCTCCAGGCGCCGGGTAAGCAGCATGCCGAGCGTCTGATGCGCGAGGCGGCCCTCGAACGGATAGGCCACCATGTAGGCGCGGCTGCCGCGCGGAAAAGTCTCGATCAGCAATTCGTCGCGCTTCGGGAGCATCGACTTGTCCTTCTGCAGCGACAGCCAGTCACGGACCTGATCCGGCAGATGGTGCCAACGGTCGGGATCGGCGAGCATCGATCGCACCTGGTCGGCAAGATAGGTCGAAAGCGGAAACTTGCCGCCGGCATAGGACGGGATTTTCGGATCAAAGGAGAAGGCCTGGGAGACAAGCGCCTCGTTTTCGCGGATGCCTTCGAAGCGGAGCACCTTGCCGGAGAAGATGAAGGTGTCGCCCGCAGAAAGCTGTTCGAGAAAATATTCCTCCACCTTGCCGAGGGTGCCGCCGCCGCGGCCAATCTTGCCTGTCTCGCCACGCTTCACCATCCGGATGTTCAGCATCGGGCTTTCAACAATGGTGCCGAGATTCAAGCGGTACTGCTGGGCAACCTGCGGATTGGAGACACGCCAGAGGCCCTCCTTCGTTTTGCGGATGCGCGCATATCGTTCGTAGGTGCGCAGCGCATAGCCGCCGGTCGCGACGAAATCGACGATCTGCTCGAAGGTTTCCCAGGAGAGATCGGCATAGGGCGAGGCGCTCCTCACCTCATCGTAGAGTTCCAGCATATCGAAGGGTTCGGCGCAGGCCATGCCGAGCACGTGCTGGGCAAGCGCATCGAGCGCGCCGCGGCCGACGGGCGGGGTGTCCTGTGCGCCGATATAGTTGGCGTCGAGGGCTGCCTGGCATTCCATGACCTCGAAACGGTTGGCGGGAACGAGGATCGCCTTGGAGGGCTCGTCCATGCGGTGATTGGCACGGCCGATGCGCTGGGCAAGGCGCGAGGCACCCTTCGGTGCACCGACATGGATGACGAGATCGACATCGCCCCAGTCGATCCCGAGATCGAGCGTCGAGGTGGCGACGACGGCGCGTAGCCTGTTGGCCGCCATCGCGGCCTCCACCTTGCGGCGCTGGGCGACATCGAGCGAGCCGTGATGCAAAGCGATCGGCAGGTTTTCCTCGTTGACCGTCCAGAGTTCCTGGAACAGCATTTCGGCCTGCGATCGCGTGTTGACGAAAAGCAGCGTCGTTTGATGCTCGGTCAGCTGCCTGTAGATATCGGGGATCGCGTATCTGGCGGAATGGCCGGCCCAGGGAATGTGCTCATCCGTCGAAAGGATCGAGATATCCGGCTTGGCGCCGCCTTCGACGGTCACGAGACCTGCGTGCCGTTCCCTGCCCTTCACCTGCGCAACCAGCCATTTCTGCAGGTCGATCGGTTCGGCAACCGTGGCGGAGAGGCCGATGGTGCTGAGGCCCGGCGCAAGGCGGCGTAGCCGGGCAAGACCAAGGGACAGCATGTGGCCACGCTTCGACGTGACCAGAGAATGGAGCTCGTCGAAAACGACATACTTCAAGTCCTTGAAGAAGCGTTCGGCTTCCTTATTGGCGAGCAAAAGCGCTACCTGCTCCGGCGTCGTCAGCAGGATATCGGGCGGATTGAGCTTCTGGCGCTGTCGCTTGGCGTTCGGCGTATCGCCGGTGCGGTTCTCCACGGTGACGGGCAGGCCCATCTCCCCTACCGGCTTCATGAGGTTGCGCTCGATATCGACAGCAAGTGCCTTCAGCGGCGAAACATAGAGCGTGTGGATGCCTTTAAAGCCGGCACCCGGCCGGCGTTTGCCGCGGCGGGTGAGATCGGTCAGCGCCGGCAGGAAACCGGCAAGCGTCTTGCCGGCGCCGGTCGGTGCGATCAGCAGCGTGCTTTCGCCTGCTTCGGCGCGGGCCAGCAATTCCAGCTGATGAGCGCGCGGCCGCCAACCCTTTTCCGCGAACCAGCGGATGAAGGAGGCGGGCAAGGCGGCGCGGGCTTCGGTTTCGATCTGGTCCACGGGACAAAGGTAATGAAACCGACGTGAAATAGAAGAGCGGCCGCGCTTCACATGGCGATATAGCGGTCCTTGCGATGGTTGATGGCGAGCGTGAGGTTGAGCACCACGGCGCCGAGCACCGAGCAGGCGACGATGAAGGGGCTGGCGACGAAGAAGGAGAGCGCCAGGACGAGGCCATCGAAACCGAGCTGAACGAAACCTGCGCGCCAGCCGAAGCGATCCTGGATGTAAAGCGCCAGGATGCCGATGCCGCCGAGGCTTGCGCGATGGCGGAACAGCGCCAGCATGCCCGCGCCGATGACGAGGCCGCCGAAGAGAGCACCGGCGACGGGATCGACGTGCGAGAGCCCGATGAGACGCGGCGCGATTTCCGAAAGCACCGAAGTAAGTGCAATCGCCACAAAAGTCTTGACTGTGAAGGCGGGGCCGAGGCGGCGGAAGGCGAGATAATAGAACGGCAGGTTCACCGCAAAGAAGCAGAGGCCGAAGCTCCAGCCCGTCGCATAGTGCAGCAGGAATGCCATGCCCGCCGTGCCGCCTGCCAGAAGGCCGGCGCTGGAGAGAAGCGAGACGCCGAGCACAGCGAGCATGCTGCCCGCCACAAGTCCCTGTGCGTCATCGAAAAGCGAGTGTCTGTCCGACGACGAGTTCACAAGTCCGGCCAGAGCGGCTTTTTCTGCCATTGTTTTCCCCTTGGTATGTTCGGTTGTTCTATCCAGCCGTTCGGGCTTGGCAAGCAGGATTTCGATCGGTTGTTGACACATCGATGAATCATGGATATTTTTTATCCACGAATTGAAGAGGACCCCGCATGAAAATGGGTGACGGCGTCGAACAGGCGATCCACAGCGTCGCGATGCTTGCCGGGCTTTCGGAAGGCGGCGTGCTGTCGGCGGCTGCGATCGCAGAGTTTCATGGCGTTTCGACGAGTTACCTGCTGAAGCACCTGCAGGCGCTATCCGGCGCGGGCATTCTCGACACGGTGCCGGGGCCGAAGGGCGGATACAAGCTTGCGAAAGTGCCAGAGGGTGTTTCCCTGCTCGATATCGTGCTTGCCGTCGAAGGACCGGCACCAGCGTTCCGCTGTGCTGAAATCCGCCAGCGCGGGCCAAACCCGCTGCCGCAGCGCTATTTCGCCAAGCCCTGCCAGATCAGCGCTGCGATGCAGAAGGCCGAGCGCGCCTACCGCACCGAACTCGCCAAGATCAGTATCGCCGACATCCTGGCCGAGCTTTCCGCCGCAGATGATGGCGGGATCGCCGCACGCGGCTGCGCATTCCTTGAGACCCACGAACGCAAAAAGGCTCTCTGAGCCATAACCCAAAGGAGAAAGATCATGCAGCCACGTTTTAACTTCGCAAAGGCCTCGCCGGAAGCCTACAAGGCGGTTGCCGCCCTGGAGCAATATGTCCAGAGCTCCGGCCTCGAGCGCCGCTTCATCCACCTCATCAAGCTGCGCGCCTCGCAGATCAACGGCTGCGCCTACTGCGTCGACATGCACGTCAAGGAAGCCCGCCATGACGGTCTTGGCGAACAGTGGATCAACCTGATCTGCGCCTGGAAGGAATCGCCAGTCTATGACGCGAAGGAACGCGCCCTGCTCGGCTGGGTCGATGCTGTCACGAAGATCGCAGAGACCGGCGCACCTGATGCGGACTTCGAAGCCCTCAAAGCGCATTTCAGCGAGGAGGAAATCACCAAGATCACGGTGGCGATCGGCACGATCAACGTCTGGAACCGGCTGGCCGTCGGCTTCCGCAGCCAGCATCCGATCGATCAGCCGGCGAAGGCTGCGTGAATTTTGCGCGCAGCAAAATGCCTGAGGCACAGCTCGAAGCGACCGACCCGATGAAAATCGGGTCGGCAAAAATGTCGATCAGTTGCTACGGGCACCTGATCCATCGAAGTTATTGATAATCTCACGGATGACTTGGGCGATCTTTTCCGCTGAGGAGCCCTTGGCGTACTCCTCGTTCATGCGGCGTCTGATAAGCTCTTCCAACTCTGACATGTCTTCACCTCATCTATCCGGCGCGGGGCGAGTGTCGCTCCCAGCCTGAGAGGAGGCAAGTTACGATTTGTTTATGATTGAACTGCCGCTTCGGGAACCTACAGCGCGATATAACGATCCGCGCGGTGGTTGATGGTCAGGAAGAGATTGAGGACGACCGCGCCGAGAACGGAATAGATGACCACCTCCGGCGTGGTGACGAAAAAGGCGGCGGCAAGCACACACATGTCGACGGAAAGCTGCACGAGACCGGCGCGGATGCCGAAACGCTCCTGCATGTAGATGCCGAGAATGCCAACGCCGCCGAGACTGGCGCGGTGGCGGTAAAGCGCAAGTAGGCCGAAGCCGAGCAGCAGGCCGCCGAGTAGCGCTGCCCAGGCCGGATGGATGCTGGAAATCTCAAAAAAACGTGACTGCACATCGGCAAGCACCGACGTGAGACCGATGGCGACAAAGGTCTTTATCGTGAAGGCGATGCCGAGACGCTTCCAGGAGAGATAGAAAAACGGCAGGTTGAGCAGGAAGAAGGCAAGGCCGAAATTCACGCCGAAAGTATAGTGCAGCAGGAAGGCGATGCCGGCCGTACTGCCGGTGAGAAGCCCGGCGCTGGCGAGCACATAAAGGCCGAGTGCAGACACGAGGCTGCCGGAGAATATGCCCTGCACATCTTCGAGCGGCGTATGGCGCGTTGCGCTGGTGTTCCAGAAACCGAGGGCACCGATGAGTTGAGCCATGGCGGCAATCTCCAACAGCAGAAGAGTTCAAAGCGCCGGAGAAGCCCCCGCGCAACGGATCGTGTATGGTGAACGGGCTGAGGCGTTCCTGCTTGTTCTTCCGCGGCGCCGGTCAGCTATGATGGAATTATCGGGCTTTTCGCACTTGCGAGCAAGCGAAATATGTAAGTAATGCTGACCTATTTTCAAATCGCAATATTTATGCGCAAAAGGCTATCGTCGTGCAAGGAACAGAATGCCGGCGACCGGTTTGCCGCCATCCTTTCGAATAGTGGTTTTGACGGTTTCGATGATTTCGAAACCGCAACGGCGACAAAGGCTGCGAACATAGGCTTCCGTGTGAGCGTAGCGCAGCGACGGCGCGAGATGAAAACCGTCTCCCTCGCCCGCGTCTTCGACCGAGAAGGCGAAATCCGCACCGGATGCGGCGAGGCGATCGACGATTGCGAAGGTGCTTTCGAGATTGCCGAGATACATGAGCACATCGGCAGCCGCGATCAGATCAGCGCGATATTCTGCGCCATCCGCAAAGACGCCTGAGCCTTCTGGCGCAAGAGAAAGGTCGGCCTGGGCCAAGTGATCGTAGATCGCCTTCTCCTCGGCCTTGGCGAGCATGTTGTGCGAGAGGTCATAGCCTTCAAGCCGCCCGGCACGGGCGCAAATTTCAAAACCAAGCAGGCCGGTGCCGCAGCCGAGATCAACGGCCAGCGAATATTTGCGGCCGGTGGCGGCGACAAGTGCTGCGAGTTTCTGAGGAACGGTATAATCCAGCTTTTCGACGAGCGAGGTTTCGAAACGGGCGGCATAATCATCGAACAGCCGCTCGACATAGCGGCTCGGAGGCCGGTCCGGCGTTTCGGAATCACCGAGCAGGGCGAGCTTGAGGCTTGCGCCGAAGATATCCTCGGGATCGAGCGCCAGCGTCTTGCGATAGGCTTCGATCGCAGATTGCACTTTGCCGGCCTTCTCGCGGTAGGTCGCGAGGCGATACCAGCCGGCAGCCCAGACGGGCGTCAATTCCAGCGCCTGCTCCATCAGTTCGGCGGCCGCATCCGGCTCGCCGCCCTCGTTAAGCATCTTCGCATAGTCGGCGCGGCGGTCGGCGATGACGTCGCCGGAGGAAAGCTGGCTTTGCTGCATGATGTGGCCCGTTGAATACCTGCGCATTTGGCGGCGGCCACAAAAAAACTCAAGTCCTATTTCAGAGGCGGAACGGCCGGTTCCGGAAAAGGCTTGCGGGCGACGCGCCGCAACCGTATTTCAGGGCAAACAGGAGATGGCGCATGTCCGATCAGGTAAACAAATTTCTGGGCGACTCGCTCGGCCGCACATTGGTGAAACTCTTAGTCGTTTCGCTGATTGTCGGTTTCGTGATGACCGTTTTCGGATGGGCGCCGCTGGACCTCGTCTATAGCATCCGCGATTTCATCCGCGAGATCTGGTACCGGGGTTTTTCGGCTCTCGGCCGCATCGGTGATTATCTGCTGCTTGGTGCAACGGTCGTCATTCCGATCTTCATTATCATCCGACTTTTCAACTTCCGCCGGTAAACATGACATCGATCGATCTTTCCAGGCGCAATCTGCTGCGCATATCAGGCCTTGTCCTCCTGACGGGCGTCGCAAGCTGCACGACCGCACCCAGAATATCCTCCACGCCTTCGGACGGGGACGACGAGACGGCGGCGGCGCTGCCGCTCGTCAACCAGCTTCGTGCCAAAAGCGGCCTGACGGCGCTTCGCGTCGATCCGGCGGCAAGCGCTGCGGCAATCTACCAGGCCAAGCGAATGGCAAGCGCCGGCAAGATGACGCATCTGATGGGCATGGCCGACAGTTTCGGCGCACGCGTGACGAAAAGCGGCGTGCAGCTTCCAGCGGCCGAAAACATCGCCGCCGGCCAGCAGAGCGTCGAGGCCGCGGTGACGGCCTGGATCAACTCGCAGCACCATCTCGAAAACATGCTGGGACGCTATAACGGGCTCGGCGTGGCTGTTGCGCACAATACGTCTTCCCGGAACATACCTTATTGGGCCATGGTTCTTTCTAGCTGAGGCGATTCTGCCTCTCGCGACCGAGGCAGAAATGGATACCGGAACCCGCGAAAACCGGCTGGCATTCGATGTGACGCACCGGCTGGTGCTGTCGATCGTTGTGCCATTTTCCATTTGCCAATCCTATCGCGCCTCTTTGCGGCGGCACCTTGTCGTTTCGACGTCCTGAGATCATCTGGTCATCCTGCAGGCGACCCGCCGAAGGGCCATGCTGGACGCGCGTTCGTCAGATTGGGTCATCTCATTGAGGCGCGCCTTTCGGTTCAGTAGGAAATCTGCCCGTCCACGATCTGCCCTCCGCCCGGGGAAAGCTCCCGCTTCAGGAGCTCGCGCTTCAAGACCTCGCGCGCCTCCGGATTGATGACCGCGACGGGAGCCGCAACGGCTACGCGCGCTGCCGAACCGGCGAGATTGGCCGGCAGTCATTCCGATCTGCTTCGTAACGCTCGCCTTTCCGCCATCCAGGCTCTGTCCCGCCAGCCGCCGCCCGAGCAGGCGAACGATCTCGGGAGTGTCGGCGAAGGCATTGTGGCCGAGCGGATCGCTCGTTGCGATGGCGGTCGTGTCGATGACTGAAACGCCGAGTTCTTCGAGCAACGGTGCATAGGGCCTGAGATCGGATCCACCGACGCGGTCGACCCCGCCCGACAGCCAACTGGAGACCTCCAGGGCCTTGTCGCGTGTCGACGTCAAGATTGCAAAATGCGGCCGTTTTGGCCCCATTTCAACGAACTGACGACGAAACACGTCGATATCGATGTCCGGCGAGGCCAGTATGACATTCTTGACCTTCGCCGGGATCGATTTCTCGCGCATGGCGACGCCCCGCAACGCCTCTGCCGCAAGCCAGCCTCCCATGGAATGAGCGAGAATCGTCACGTCTTGAACATCAGGACTTCTTGCGGCCTGAAGGATGAGATCCTCCAGTGCCCGACGCGAGTAGTTGGCGCTCTCCTTGTCATAGAGGTAGTCGAACGCGCGCCCCCGCGACGGCCAGGTGAAGAGGATCGGCGCGGCGTCGGTTCCGGAGTCATGGACAATCTGCGCGAAGCGGAAGACCGCGTCGGCATAGGTGTTGTTAAATCCATGTACGAAAATGATGACCTGACGCTTGGAGTTTCGATTCCTGCGGTACCAGTCCAGGGCCTTGCCTTCGGACCGGACTTTCGCGACTTGCGTGACCGCAAACTCCCTTTCCGGCTTGGGCGGCATGCGGTACGGCCACTGCACCTCCCCGATCTTGCGGTTGCGGTCGGGAGGTATGGACACATCGACGCTGTTGAGGGAAATCGCCGTCCCGCGGTCGCCGGAATAGAGTTTGCCAGGATCCTGCGACGGTTTGCGCGTCGTGGCGACCAGCATGGTGACCCGGTTCGTGTCCGTCGGGGCTACGGCGAGCGGCTGAAGAACATCCTGCACCCGGTTGGCGCAACCCGATGCAACGAGACATAGGGTTAGAAGAAGCGGGACGGTTCGCTCGATGCACGCGCGATGGATGGCAGCGATCGTCTGAACGAACCCAAGCAGGGTGAGCCCCTGGGCATTGCGCCTAGGGAGCAAGAAGGATGTTGTCATCTCAGGGCTGCTCGATTTCACGGGGTATCCGGAACCAGGCAACGTAGAGCGCCGGCAAGAAGAGGAGCGTCAGCGCCGTGCCCACGACGATACCCCCCATCATCGCATAGGCCATGGGTCCCCAGAATATCTCGTGCGAGATCGGGATTAGCGCGAGCGTCGCGGCTGCGGCGGTGAGCATGATGGGCCGCATGCGGTGTTCGGTCGCCTCCACCACCGCCTTCCAGGGCGACTTTCCCGCGGCTCGCAATTCCTCGATCTCCACGATCAGGATCACGGAGTTGCGGATGAGGATGCCGACGAGCGCGAGCACGCCCAGGAGTGCGACGAAGCCGAGCGGCGCATGGCTGGTAAGCAGCGCAACGACGACGCCGATCAGCGCCAGCGGGGCAACCGAGAAGACCAGGAAGAGCCTGTGGAAGCTCTGGAGCTGGATCATCAGGAGCGTCGCCATGATAACGAACATGGCCGGTGCCGCGTTTGCAATGGGACCCTGGGACTTGGCGCTTTCCTCGACCGCGCCGCCGACTGCAACGGAATACCCAACCGGCAGCGTCTTTTCGAAGGCCGCAACCTTGTCGGAGAGCGCCTTCACGACGGTCGCCGGCTGGGTTGCATCGCCGATCCCGGCCTTGATCGTGATGGTCGGAACTCTGTCGCGCCGCCAGATCGTCGGCTGTTCGAGCTCATAGTGGAAGGTTGCGACCGATGACAGTGGGACGGATTGACCACTGCTGCTTTGCAGTTGCAGATCAAGCAGGGTGTCGATCGAGCCGCGCTCCTTTTCTGCGGCACGGCCGATGACGTCGACCAGATAGATGTTGTCCCGGACCTGCGTCACCGCGTTTCCCTGTACGACGGTGTTGAGCGCCATTGCGATATCCTTCGACGAGACGCCAAGCTGTCGGGCCTTGTCCTGTAGCACGTCTATCTTCACGACGCGGGCCGGCTCGTTCCAGTCGAAGGCAAGGTTCCTTAGGGAAGGGTCAGTGCCGACGATCGATCCAAGCTTCCGTGCCAGGTCGCGCACCGTCTGCAGATTTTCGCCGGACACACGGTACTGAATCGGCTTGCCGACCGGCGGTCCGATTTCAAGCAGCTTCACATAGGCATCCGTTCCGGGAAAGGTCTTCTGAAGATAGGCTTCCGCTTCTTGCTTCAGCTTGTCGCGGGCGTCGAGTCCCTTGGCAACGATGATCGTCTGACCGAAGGAAACGTCAGCCGGCTGCACGTCGAAGGAAAGGATGAAGCGCGGCGCGCCTCTCCCGACATATGTCGACCAGTGCTCGACCGTCGGGTTGCCGGCCAGCATCTCGTGTTCGAACTGAGCCATTTGACGGCTCGTTTCGGCAATTGAGCTGTTCTGCGGCAGATTCCAGTCAACGATCAGTTCCGGCCGATCCGAACTCGGGAAGAACTGCTGTTGCACCATTGTCAGGCCGACGATCGATCCTGCGAAGAGAACGATTGTTGCGGCGATCGTCATCCAGCGCCAGCGTAGGCAGAATTGCAGCATGCTCGAGAATGCTTTCGCAAACCGGCCCTTGTGCTCGGCATGCTTCTTCATCGTCTTCGGCAGCAAGGTCACACCGATCAGAGGCGTGAACAGGACGGCAACGATCCAGGAGACGACAAGCGATACGGCGATAACGACGAAGAGGGTGAAGGTGAACTCGCCCGCGCTGCTCTTGTTGAATGCGACGGGGATGAATCCCGCGACAGTCACGAGCGTGCCGGTCAGCATCGGAAAGGCCGTCGACGTGTAGACGTAAGTGGCGGCCTTCCTGAGACTGTCACCCATTTCCAGCCGTGCCACCATCATCTCGACGGCAATCATGGCGTCGTCGACGAGGAGGCCGAGCGCGATGATCAGCGCTCCGAGCGAGATACGCTGCAGAGATATGCCTGTATAGAGCATCACCATAAAGGTGATGCCGAGAACGAGCGGGATCGCGATTGCCACGACGAGGCCGGCCCTGAACCCGAGACTGATGAAACTGATCGCGAGCACGATCGCGACCGCCTCGAACAGGGCCTTCGTGAAGCCACCCACTGCCTCGTCAACCACTTTGGGCTGGTCGGAGACCTGTTCAACGGAAACGCCGACCGGAAGATCCTGTACGATCTTGCTCATCGTCTTTTCGAGCGTTTCGCCGAAGGCAAGCAGATTGCCGCCCGTCTTCATACCAATCGCAAGCCCGATGGCCGGCTTTCCGTTGAAGCGGAAGAGCGACGTCGGCGGATCGACGTAGCCGCGCGTGATCGTTGCGACGTCGGTCAGCGGGAAGAAGCGGTCGTTTACCCGAAGGTTGATCCCACGCAAGGTCTCTTCGGAGATGAAGCGTCCGCCGACCCGCAAAGCGACCCGCTCCGGCCCGGTTTCGACAAAACCGGACTGGGTGACGGCGTTTTGCGCCTGCAGCGTGTCAATGATGGCGGCGCGGTCGATACCGAGGGCGGCGATCTTGCGGGTGGAGAACTCGAGATAGATCACCTCATCCTGCGCACCGACGATGTCGACCTTGCCGACGTCCTGGATCTTGAGAATCTGCGTTCGGGCACCTTCGGCGAAATCGCGCAGTTCCCTCTGACTGAGGCCGTCGCCCGTGAAGGCAAAGATATTGCCATAGACGTCGCCGAACTGATCGTCGAAGAAGGGTCCGACCACGCCTTGGGGAAATTCGTGCTTGATATCGTCGATCAAGTTGCGGACACGCGACCAGGTGGGCTTTACGTCCCGCGCGTTTGTATCCGGCAACAGAGTCGACGAAGACGATCGTCTGACCAGCGGTCGTGATACTGCGGGTATGTTCCAGCTTGTCGAGTTCCTGGAGCTTCTTTTCGATGCGGTCGGTAACCTGCTGTGTCACTTCCTCGGCAGAAGCGCCGGGCCATTGGGCCTGGATCACCATCGTCTTGATCGTGAAGGATGGATCTTCCTCGCGGCCGAGCGCCAGATAGGCAAAGGCGCCCGCGACTGCGAACATGATCATGAAATACCAAACGAGAGAACGATGCTCGAGCGCCCAGTCAGAAAGATTGAATTTATTCACGGGCGTGGCTCCTGTTCGAGTTTCACCTTCTGTCCATCGGCAAGTTCATTGACTCCGGCGATGACGACTTCTTCTCCCTCCCGCAAACCGGACAGAACCCGGACGGAGCGGGCGTCGGACGCCCTGTCATCGAGCTGAACCGGCCTCGGGGTGACTGTGGCTAGCGACCGATCCACCACCCATACGTGGCTGGCACCGCCTTCGCTGCGGATAGCGGAGACTGGCAGCGCGATCGCCTGCTTCCTTTCTTCGGCAAACGGTGTTGCGGTGACCACTGCGCCGAGACGGAAGATGTCCGGCGCACGATCGATGGCGATCTTCAGCCGATAGGTGCGGGTATTCGGATCGGCCTGAGGCGCGATCTCGCGGACGACACCAATGGCTCGAATCCTGCTGTCAAGCTGAAGGGCGACATTAAAGCGGTCGTCCAGGCGAATATTGCTGAACTGCGCCTCCGGAACGTCGACGACCACGTCGCGCTGCTCCAGGCGTGCCAGCTTCAAGACAGGCTGGCCCGCCGAGACGGTCTGGCCCATTTCTCCGAACGTTTCGGTGACGACGCCATCGAACTCAGCCCTCAGCTCGGAGTAGCCAAGCTGCTCATGCGCCTTGGCAAGGCTGGCCGTTGCTTTGGCAGCATTGGCTGCAGCCGACTTGAGCTGCTGTTCGGCAAGATCGTGATCGGCAATGCTGGCTGCATTGCTCTGGACGAGCCTTCGCTTGCGCATTTCGGTCGTCGCGGCGTTCTCCAACTGCGCCTGGGCGTTGCGCAGATCGGCTTCCGCGCTCTTGACCGCGAGCTGCAGACTGAGAGGATCGATCTCCGCAAGGACATCGCTCTTGTGGACCAGGTCGCCAACATCGACCTTGCGAGACACCATCCGCCCGAGAGTCCGGAACGCCAGATCGGTCTCGATGCGGGCTCGCACGACGCCAGGCAAGCTTGCCGCTTGATCCCGTTCGGCCGCAGCGATGACAACTTTGACGGGACGGGGACCTGCCTGCTCTCCTGCAACCGAGCTTTGGTCGCAGCCGACAAGCAGGGAGACTGATAGAATAAGTGGAAGAGAGGTGCATATGCGGTTGAGGGTCATCTCACTTGCCTTCCCAGGAGACTGCCTGGCCTTCCTTGAGGAACTTTCCGCCTTCGGTGACGATCAGGTCGTGCGGCGCGACGCCGCTGGTCACGACGAAATTGCTTTGGCGGTAACGGCCGACCGATATCTTGCGGAGCGAAACGGAGCGGTTTTCGGGGTTGACCAGCCATACGGCGGGTTCGCCTTTGGCGGACGCGATCGCGGTATAGGGCAAAGCGATCCCCTGGCGCGGCGGTGAACGGAGCTTGCCTACCACCGGCGTGCCGAGCGGCCATAGCGCGGCCTCCTGGAGCCCGACCTTGATCCGGATTGTGCCGGCTTTCGCGTCTATCACGGGAGAGACCTCCCGAATCTTGGCGTGCACGTCGAGCGCGCGGTCCGTCACTCGCGCGACATCCACGTCGGTCAGCGGCGGGCCATCCAGAAAGAATGCCTCGAAGACATCAAATACCGCGTCTCGCGGGCCGTCGTGGGCGAGCGTAAAGGCGGACTGTGCTGCAGACACCACCTGCCCTTCTTCTATGCTGCGCGCCGTGATGATTCCGTCTGCGGCGGACTTCAACTCCGTGTAGGACAGCGCGTCCTCGGCCGTCGCGAGCGCGGCCTCGGCGACCTCCAAGGAAGCCTGCGCACTCAGCAGTTCCTTTTGGGCATCATCAAAGATCGCCCGCGGCAACTGCCTGTGACCGTAGGAGCGACCTTGATCGCTCGAAAGCCAATGTCTTTTGTCTGACAACGGCCTGCGCCGATTCCAGTGCCGCGCGGGCGACGCGAACGTCCGCCTGTTGTTCCGTGTCGTTGAGCCGGGCAAGGACGTCGCCGGCGCGAACATGCGATCCAACGTCGACCTTTCTCTCAAGAACGCGACCACTGACGCGAAAGGAGAGTTCGCTCTGAACTGTCGCCTTCACCTCACCGGTGATTTCCGCACCCTGTTGATACTGAGCCTCGGCAGCCGCAACGACGCGCACTTGCTGCGGCGGCGGCGCCACTTCGGCTTTGTCTTCGCAAGCAGCCAGACATGCACAGGCGAGACCAATTCCCAGCAATCGAAAGGACTGCATTTTTTTCTCCGGTACGGTTTGCGACCAAAAGAGAGCTGCGCTGTTCGTCGCAGTCTCCAATCTGATGCGTGTAATGGGCCATCGCCCGATGTTGACAGCGCCCACTTAAGGGTTAGAGTGGGCATTGTCAACATCGTTTGCGTAAAAAGTTGACACGCGCAACTTATAAACCTAAATGGACGATCATGACCAAAGACATGTCCAGCACAGAGACGCGCCCCTACCACCATGGTGACCTGCACAGGGCGATTGTCGGGGCCGCACTCGATGTCCTCAGCGAATCCCAAAGCACAGAGTTCTCGCTTCGGGAGCTCGCCCGTCGCGCGGGCGTCAGTCATAACGCCCCTTACAAACATTTCGCCGACAAGCGTGAATTGCTGGCGGCCGTCTCGGCGGTAGGGTTCGAGCTCCTTGCAAAGCAGATGACCGCCGCGACGAAAGAACTCGACAGTCCGCGCGAGCGGCTGGCAGCTATAGCGCGCGCTTACGTTTCCGGCGGCGTCAACAATCCTGCGCTCTACAGATTGATGTTCGGCGGCTATCTTACCGGTCAGGACAATGGGCGCCCTGCTGTCGAAAGAACTGCGGCAGAGAACATGAAAGCGCTTCTGGTGGACGCGATAAGCGACGGGGCGCTCGGGCGGCTCATTCCGAACACGGCCGCAAATACGCGGAAGATTGACGGTGCTATTCTAATTTTCTGGTCGCAAATGCATGGTCTCACTTTGCTGCTGGTAGACCGCCTCGTCGGCCCCAACGACAAGATGGAGGCGCTGACCGAGAGCGTCTTGCAAGGCATGCTCGACGGATTGGCGAATAGTATCCCCGCGATACCAGCGGGCGTGTGGGTAGGACCTCGGCCCGCCGAATAAAACGTCCCAAGCCTCGCGCTCAGTAACCAGCTGACATTTTGGCGAGGATGCTTGTATTGGGGCTGATGTTTTGCTGGCGACTGAGCGGGTGATTTCCGCACTCAAATCAAATTGGCCGGGATTGGGGTGCTGCGCTCGTAGACCTGGGAAATATCCGACCGACCTTAGCCTTAAGCCGCTGCTGTCAACATATTTCCGACCTGGGTATACGACGACTTGGCCTTCGCAGCCTTCTCCCTCAAAGCAGCCAGCTCTTCAGCAAGCAGTTCCACGGCGATCTTCTGGACGGCTGCCTTCAACCGATCCTCGACTTCGAAACTGTCCAGCATGTAACTGGTTATTGCGTCTTTCATCAGTTCTTCGATGGCAGGATCATTTTGCTCCAGCATATCAGTCATACTGTGCTTCCTTTGGTTGCGGGCATTTCCCTTCAGTTGGCACCTTTGAAGCTAGTCCCAAGCGTTATCTCGGTCCATAATACTTGCGGAAGACTTTCTGAATTCTAGGCATGCTCATTTCCGCCTTTGGTTTAACCCGCTCCACCAGATTCCCGGAAGCTATCGCGCTTTATCCTGCGAGGCTTTGGCGGAGGTCGCAGTGGCTATTTCAGTTTGGACCCGGCTGATAGGATTGGAAAGATCAAAGTCGGCGCCGAAGGCAACGGTGGGAGTGTTTGGATCGGCTGGTTTTTCCTCCCTGTTCTGAAGTCATTTGCAACGATTTCGGCCGATCCGCGCCAGCGCTTGTCGACGAGCCGAGGCATTGGGGACCTTGAGTTCCCGCAAGTCGGCCAACCTAGCAGCTTTATTGACGCAAAGGCGGATTGGCGACGTACCGTATCGGTTCGATAACTCAGGGGGGATCGGTCGAGGAGTGGGCGCCGTCATACTGGACGAAGGACCGATGGCGGACAGAAATGTGCGGCTTAGTGAAGACGGGGGCACGCACGACATCCGCGTCATAGTTGGTTAGCAATCATGCCCGAAATCATGTCGACCGACCGCGCCTTCGACCGTTTGCCAACCGACCAGGATCTGGGGCGGCTGCAATTCACCACCTTTGCTTTACTATCTCCAATGCACGAACCCGGACAACGGTCTGGTTCGCGACAAAACCGAACCGAATGCCCCAGCAAGCATCGCGGCAATTGGCATGGCTCTGGCGACAATCCCCGTTGTTGTCGAGCGCGGGGTAATCATCCGCGAATTAGCTGCAAAGATCACCCGCAAGCGAATGCGGTTTTTGATGGAATGCCCGCAGGGGCCACAGCCCGATGCATCCGGGTACATGGGCTTTTTTTATCATTTTCTGGACATCGAAACGGGCCGCCGGGCCCGGCAATGCGAATTGTCCACCATCGATTCGGCTTTCCTGTTCGCCGGAGCCCTGACCGCAGCGACCTATTTTGATGGCGATACGGCCGATGAGGCAGACATCCGCCAGCTTGCGACGGCGCTTTACGAGCGAGCCGACTGGATGTGGGCTTGCGATGGCGGCCCCACTTTGACGCATGGCTGGCACCCGGAAAGCGGGTTTATTCCCTATCGTTGGCGCGGTTACGATGAAGGTCTGCTGCTGTACATTCTCGGGTTGGGATCGCCAACCCATCCACTGCCTCCGGAGAGTTACGCCGCCTACACCGCGAGCTATGAATGGAGAAACATCTATGGTCGCGAATTGCTTTATTCGGGGCCGCTTTTTCACCCACCAGTTGTCGCACATGTGGGTAGACTTTCGAGGCATTCGTGACGAGTTCATGCGCCAGCACCACAGCGACTACTTTGAAAACAGCCGGCAGGCATCATTCGTGCAGCAGGAATATGCAATTCGCAACCCGATGCGTTTTGCGGGTTACGGGGAATATTGTTGGGGGTTTACCGCCTGCGACGGACCAGGTTGGGGTAAGCAGGCGATCAATGGCGTCGACCGGGAGTTCTTCGACTACATCGCCCGTGGCGCGCCCTTCGGACCTGACGATGGCACCGTCGCGCCATGGGTCGTTGTCGCCTCGCTGCCGTTCGCGCCGGAGATCGTCGTGCCGACAGTCCTCAACTTTGCGCGAATGAAGCTCGGCATGACGCGCCTTTACGGTTTCAAACCGTCGTTCAACCAGACCTATGCCGTGGAAAACAGTCCGACCGGATGGTGGGTGAGCCCCTATCACTTTGGCATTGACCAAGGCCCGGTGGTGCTGATGATCGAAAACTACCGAACCGGTTTGCTCTGGAACATCATGCGTCGATGCAAGCCTCTGGTAATCGGATTGCGTCGCGCGGGATTTTCAGGGGGATGGCTTTAGATTGGATGCGCTCCGATCCCTTGAGTTTGCCTCGCCTACTGCGGCAAATCGGACCCAGAGGTTGTGGTTACGTCGAAGCCGTTGAACCCCGGATTGAAGTGGAGGTGCAGCCCGCTTTGCCTAGGAGAGGTCTTTGCGACCTCATGAACCGCTTTCGCCCTCGCTACTGAGAGCCAGCGCAGAACGGATGCAATCAAGCAAAACCTGTTCGCCAAACGGTTTTGTCAGGCAGCCGATGATGTCTGCGCCCAACGCAGACGCGCGCACATTCTTTTCCGGAAAGGCGGTGATCAAGACAGTCGGAATGCTCTTGCCCAGCGCGACGAGCCGGCGGTGCAGATCGAGCCCGCTCATTCCGGGCATATTGATGTCCGTCACCAGGCAGGCCGTGCGGCGCATATGGGGGAATCTTCAAGAAATCATCCGCGGATGAAAAGGTCTCGGCGTCAAATCCCATCGACCTCATGAGCCCCTTGATAGCCTCGCGCATCGACTCGTCGTCGTCGACGATCGCAATCAGAGGTTTCTTGGTTGGCACTGCCGCCTCCCGACTTCGCCGATCGGCGTCTTACCGAATTGGCGTTGTGGCGCGCTTGAATGGATGGATTTAGTATCTAACGGCGACGAAGCCATCGCAAGCTATACGATCGTATAGATTGTGTGAGGCTTGCGGCAACGAGTGCGGCATCTGCTCAGGAGCGCCCGCTCATGGGGATGAGACAGTCGATGTAATTTTGAGATCGACGCGCCCTGCGAAAGCGGCACCAGGCGCGCGTCGGGCTGGTCGGCCGATGCAGAATAGGTCGGTGCGAGGAAGGTCTCGACTGTTCGCGCGGAAGGGTGGCGAAATGGCCGCACAGCGGCGCGGCCACCAGGAGCTTTGGCTGCGGCTTGGCCACGTGCGGCGCCTGGTCCAACTCAATCGCCCGGCCGAAGGGGCCCTGATCGCGCCGGTGAGGCCGCCTGAGCTTCCGATTGACCGCGACCAGCCGGCCGAAGGGGCGTTCCCAGGCGATGATTTCGCTCAGACCTGCTGGCCGTCAAGGAGCGTGGTCGCAAGCCTGAACGCCGGCTTGTCGTGGGCCCGCGTCGTCGTCTCGATGAGCGGGCAGACGGCGGCGATGGTCCGGGCGTAGACTGTGCCGGCGAGAGGGTCGCATCGATGCTCGAAGATCCGTTTCATCCCCGCTTGGCTGCCCGTGCAGGAGCGAGCATCACTCGGCACAGCGTCGCTAATGCTTGGTTTGGCTGCCTCGCGCCGCTCACACTTGCGGCACCCGTCCCTCGTGAGGCAGACGCCGGCCATGGAGCGCATCGGCACGCTATGGCAGATTGCAGGACGCGCAAGCGCTCTCGTGGGCAGCCCGCATTTAGCCTTGTGGCCGAAGTTATTAGCGCGCATTCTGGTGTGCGAAAAAACTCCGTTTCGGCATCGACGAAGGAGAGAGGAGGAGTGTTCTCATCGCGTCATTGGCGCTCTGCTGGTTGGGCTTTGCCCGCTGTTGCTGCAGTGGGTGCAGATCCTGCACGTCCCAACGCTTCGGTTGACCTTGGGGGGCGCTGGCGATGACCGAGGCAACCATCATTGTCATCGATGATGATCCGGCGATCCGCGACGCGCTTGGCAGTCTGCTGCGTTCCGTCGGTTTTGACGTGAAACTCCTCGCCTCTGTGGACGACTTCCTCAGGTCTGGACGACCCGACGGACCGACCTGTCTCGTGCTCGATGTCCGGCTTCCGGGACAAAGCGGTCTTGATTTTCAGCTCGAGCTGTCACGAGAAAATATTCAGCTGCCGATCGTCTTCATCACCGGGCACGGCGACATTCCCATGTCTGTCCAGGCGATGAAGGGGGGCGCGGTCGAGTTCCTGACGAAACCGTTCCGAGACCAGGATTTGCTCGACGCCGTTCACGTCGGCCTGGCGCGCGACCGCGTGTGGCTTGAAAATGAAAAGGCATTGGCGACGGTGCGCGCGCGTTTCGATAGCCTGACCCCGCGCGAGCGCGAGGTGATGGCTTTGGTCGTGGCCGGACGGCTCAACAAGCAGATTGCCGGCGATCTAGGCGTGAGCGAGATTACCGTAAAGGTTCATCGCAGCCAGGTCATGCAGAAGATGGGTACCAGGTCCCTGCCCGAACTCGCGCGTATGGCTGACAAGCTGATGTTCGCGCCGGGAAAGCCGCAAACGCACTCATAAAGGTCTTGGCCGCGCGTATAGGTCACCCCCTCCTCATTGATAATCGATCCTTCCTGGTGACCAATAGCCCGGGCGGGAGCCCTCCTCTATGATGCGGGTTCCTTCCTCCTCCCAGGCCGTATCGCCCCCGATCGGCCCGCCTTGAGCCTCCCAACCCCCGGGAGGCTTCTTTTTGGATCTCTCGCATGGCAGACAAGGTCGCGCTCTCAAGACCGACCGAATGGATTTGTCTATAAGATCGCACCACGGCATGTGGGGCTGCCGGGGTCATGGTTAACAAGTGCTCTGTGCCGGGGGAGAATGCCGTGCGATTCGGGGGACCAATCCTCGTCAAAAGGTACGGGCGGCCGGATGGGATATGAGCTCACCAACGAGGTCCGCATGAGCGCAAAGGTGCCGGAGCGCCATCGCTAGTGCAGCTTCGGCCAAAATGGAGTCGCCACGGCTGCACTATCTTTTTGATTTTATGCAAATTCCGGACCGATCCACACTTTTCCTGGATTTGTTCTAGGCGGTCGGGCCTCCGTGCTGACGACGAACGCGATCTTTGTCTGCGGCGTCTCGATCATGCGAGACGCCGTAATGGGGTGGCAGCGAACTCACGGTGTCTATAGTGAGAAGGAATCCCGCGCCATGATGCGTTGGAGGCTTCTTCGATGCATACAAAGCGTGCGCGCAGTGCGCGATACGTTCGCCCCGCACATGGTGTAAATTCTCTTAATATGCTCGATGCGAACGGCCTCGGGGCGCGAAATCGTATCGGGTATCGGCGCGGAATCGAGATTTCGTCCGAGCAGCACGGCCAGCACGACATCGACCTCCATCGGCTTCGGCAAAACGTCACTGGCTCCCTCTCTGACGGCACGGACCGCCGTACTGATGTTGCAGTAGCTACTTTGGACCACGACGCGTGTAGTGCCCAGTTTTGCCAACGCTTCGACGATCTCAAAACCATTGCCGTCAACGTATTTGAGTTCAATCAGTGCGAAATCGGGCACGTCGCTTTCAAGCTGCGCCTTGGCTCCGGCAACGCTGCGTGGCCAGTCCGAACCGTCAGTCCCTCAGAAAGGAGACGTGCAACAAGCGGGGAAAAAACGTCGATTTCCGGATCCGCGACCAACACACTGGCTTTCCTGGTGCTGGATGCCGAGGACGCCTCGGGGACAAAGTATGAGGATACCATCATGACCGCTCCCTGTTTCAGGATCGCTTCGAGTCTAAGACAAGGCGGCTGGAGAGGACATTATACGCTTGGATAGTTTTCAATAGCCGATGGTTGTTGACGGTGCCTGCTTCAGCTGGCTAACGCGCCTGGAGCGACGGTGGTAATTGCCGATCGATGAACATGTCTCGCGCTGAGCACGTTCGCGGATGGGCTCGATGCTGGTATTCCAAAGTATCGCAAGGAGAAACCGCCGTATAGTTTTCCGTCGTCTTTTTAATCGCTAGTCTCTAGTCGTTGCCTCACGACAGGCAGGTAGCGAATTTCCCCCTGCTACCAACAAGCTTCGCCGGCTCCAGGCTCCGAAGCTCTGCGGTTCCACGATCCGCCCGTCCATCCGGCCGTCGCTGGGCGGTCTTTCGTCAGCAGAGGCGGACCATGCATCGAAGGGGCGAGTGGTCGCCGCTCGGCTGATCCGCTGGGACGAACAGGCGAGATGTGGTAAGAAGGCAGGGAAGTGATTACGGTTCATCATATGTGCTCGCTTTGGCCAATGTGATTGGACGGATCTCCGAAACGAGAGTGGCAGTGCCAAATGAGACAGGCGAGGTGACGAAGTCGGCAAGTAAGCACATCCTCTTTCTTCGGCGTTGGTGGAGATAGCAGTTTGGAGGTTTTCTGGGAGGATGGTGATCGCGTGTTCCACCGGGAACGGCGCAGGGGCGCCGACGGCAAGTGGAACCCGGTACTGGTCGTGCTTCCTGCCCTCGAGCACCCGACACTTTCAAGCCTCGAACGCCTCGACCATGAATATGGATTGAAGGATGAGCTCGATAGCGCATGGGCGGTGCGACCGCTTGAGTTGGTGCGTGAAGGCGGCCGGACCATGCTGGTGCTTGAAGATCCGGGCGGCGAGCCGCTCGCCCGGCGGCTCGGAACGGCAATGGAAACGGAGCTTTTCCTGCGCCTCGCGATCGGCATCGCCGCTGCGCTCGGCAAGGCCCACCAGCGCGGCCTCGTCCACAAGGACATCAAACCGGCCAACATCCTGGTAACGGACGCGGGCGCCGAGGTGCGGCTCACCGGCTTCGGTATCGCCTCGCGTCTCTCCCGCGAACGGCAGGCGCCTGAGCCGCCCGAAGTGGTCGCCGGAACGCTTGCCTATATGGCCCCCGAGCAGACCGGGCGCATGAACCGCTCGATCGATTCCCGCAGCGACCTTTATGCGCTCGGCGTGACCCTCTACGAAATGCTGACCGGGAGCCTGCCCTTCGCCGCTTCCGACCCGATGGAATGGGTGCATTGCCACATTGCACGGCAGCCGATGCCGCCCAACGAGCGGGCGGCGGATGTTTCACCGGCGGTCTCGGCCATCGTCATGAAGCTGCTCGCCAAGACGGCCGAGGAACGATACCAGACGGCAGGCGGCGTCGAGCACGATCTGAGCCGCTGTCTCAGCCAATGGGAAATGCAATGCCGGATTGATGCATTCCCGCTCGGCGAACGCGATATCCCGGACCGCGTGCTGATTCCCGAGAAGCTATACGGGCGAAAGCGCGAGGTCGAGACCTTGCTCGCTGCCTTCGACCGCGTGGTGTTGAGCGGGGCGCCGGAGTTGGTGCTCGTCTCTGGCTATTCCGGCATCGGCAAGTCGGCGGTGGTCAATGAACTCCACAAAGTACTGGTGCCGCCGCGCGGGCTGTTCGCGTCCGGCAAATTCGACCAGTACAAGCACGACATCCCTTATGCGACCCTGGCGCAGGCCTTTCAGGGCCTCCTCAAGGGACTCCTTGCCAAGAGCGAGGCCGATTTGGCACCGTGGCGCGAGGCGCTGAGCGAAACGCTGGGGCCGAACGGACAGCTGATGGTCGATCTCGTCCCCGAACTGAAGCTCATCATCGGCGACCAGCCGCCGGTCGCTGAACTTCCGCCACAGGACGCGCAACGGCGATTCCAGCTGATATTCCGGCGGTTCATCAGCGTCTTTGCCCGGCCCGAACATCCGCTAGCGCTGTTCCTCGACGATCTCCAATGGCTCGACGCGGCGACACTCGACCTGCTGGAGGATCTGCTGACCCGATCGGATCTGCAACAGCTCATCCTGATCGGTGCCTATCGCGACAACGAAGTCACCGCCGCCCATCCTTTGATGCGGAAGCTTGACGCGATCAAGACCGCCGGCGGCAAGGTCGCGGAAATCACGCTTGCGCCGCTTACTCAAGACTATCTCCGGCAGTTGATTGCGGATGCGCTCCACTGTCAGCCCGAGCGTGCAGCCCCGCTCGCACAGATGATGCTCGACAAGACCGGCGGCAATCCGTTCTTCGTCCGTCAGTTCCTGTTTTCGCTCGCCGAAGAGGGAATGCTCACCTTCGATCATGACGCGGCATGCTGGTCCTGGGATCTCGAGCGTATTCACGCCAAGGGATACACCGACAACGTCGCGCACCTCATGGTCGGCAAGCTCGCGCGCCTGCCGCCCGAAACGCTGGAGGCGTTGCAGCAGTTCGCCTGTCTCGGAAACATCGCAGATACCACGATGCTTTCGCTCGTCCTCGAAACCCCGGAGGAGCAAGTCCCCGAGGCCCTGTGGCCTGCCGTCGCTCATGAACTGCTCGAGCGTCTGGCAGGCGCCTACCGGTTCGTCCACGATCGCGTTCAGGAAGCTGCCTATTCGCTGATCCCGGAGGAGCGGCGCGGCCAGTTGCACCTTCGCATAGGGAGACTGCTTGCGGCGAACACCGCGCCGGAACTGATTGAGGATTATGTTTTCGAAATTGTCAGCCAGCTTAATCGCGGGGCCGCACTGATCACCTCAGCTGAGGAGCGCGAGCAACTGGCGAAGTTCAATCTGCTGGCCGGCAGGCGCGCCAAGGCCTCGACGGCCTACGCCTCGGCGCTCAACTATTTTGTTGCCGGCACGACACTGCTGCCGGAAGACGCCTGGGCGCGCCAGCACCAACTGGCGTTCGCGCTTGAGCTGAACCGAGCCGAATGCGAGTTCCTGATTGGCGCGCTGGCGGACGCGGAGGAGCGGTTAACACAGCTTTCCAATTGTGCTGTGTGCTCCGACGACCAGGCTGCTGTCGCCTGCCTGCGCATCGATCTCTATGCTGCGCTCGGTCAGACCAGTCGCTCCGCCGCCGTCGGTCTTGACTACCTGAGGCAGCATCTCGGCATCGACTGGTCGCCGCATCCGGCCGACGAGGAGGTGCAACGAGAATACGGCCGGATCTGGGCGCAGCTGGGGAGCCGCGCAATCGAGGAGCTCATTGATCTGCCGTTGATGAGCGACCCGGCATCCTGCGCGACGCTGGATATCCTCACCCGGCTCGTTGGGGCGGTATGGCATACCGATGCGGAATCTTGCATGCATGGCGATCTGCCTGGCTGTTAATCTGAGCCTCGAGCGAGGCAACAGCGACGGTTCCTGCTACCATTATGTGTCGCTTGGCTATATTGCCGGACCGCGCTTCGGCGACTATGCGGCCGGATTTCGATTCGGTCGGCTCGGCTGCCAACTTGTCGAAGAGCGCGAACTGAAGCGCTTCCAAGCCAGGACTCATAAAAGACTTCGCGGCCCACGTCATACCGTGGACGAAACATGTCAGAACCGCCCGCGACATCTTGCAGCGAGCGCTTGAAATTGCCAACCAGAGCGGCGACCTCACGTTTGCCGGATACAGCTATGCCAGTTTGAATTCGAACCTGCTGGCGGCGGGAGATCCGCTTACGGAAGTGCAACGCCAAGCGGAGATTGGCCTTGCGTTTGCGCAGAAGGTGCGGTTCCAGTTCGTCATCGACCTCGCCAGCGCGCAACTCGGCCTCGTCCGGACGCTGCGCGGGTTGACCCGGAAATTCGGCTCCTTCGACGACGACGGATTTGACGAACTTGAGATCGAACGCCGGTTTTCCGACGATCCGAATTTGATTCTTGCGGAAACCTGCTACTTCGTCAGAAAACTCCAGGCGCGGTTCTTTGCGGGCGACTATGAGGCGGCCGTCGATGCGTCATTGCGGGCGCAGAGGCTACCATGGACATCGGTGTCGCATTTCGAAGAAACGCCGGAACATCATTTCTACGCCGCCTTGGCCCGCGCCGCATGCTGCGACTCTTCTGTGGCTGAACAGCGGGAGCGGCATACGGAGGCCCTGGTCGCCCACCACCGACAGCTTCAGATCTATGCGAAGAATTGCCCTGAGAACTTCGAGAACCGAGCCGCGCTGGTCGGCGCCGAGATAGCACGCCTTGAGGGCCGCGAAATCGACGCCGTGCGGCTTTACGAACAAGCGATCCGCTCGGCGCGTGCCAACGGGTTCATTCATCATGAAGCCCTCGCATATGAACTCGCCGCCCGCTTTTATGCGCAGGGAGGTTTCGAGGACTTCACTCGTCTCTATCGCCGCAACGCACGTGGCTGCTATCTGCGCTGGGGCGCCGACGGTAAGGTGAGGCAACTCGACCAACTTTATCCTGATCTGCGAGGGGAAGAACGCGCTCCTGATCCAACCAGCACCATTGGTGCACCGATCGAGCAACTCGATCTCGCAACCGTTATCAAGATCTCGCAAGCCGTTTCGGGCGAGATTGTCCTTCAAAAGCTGATCGACACGGTCTTGCGCACCGCCGTTGAGCAGGCGGGGGCCGAGCGCGGCCTGTTGATCCTGCCGCGTGGCGGTGAGTCACGGATCACGGCGGAGGCCACGACCGGCGGCGACACGGTCGTGGTGCAGTTGCGTGATGAGATCGTCACCGCGCTCACGCTGCCGGAATCGCTCCTTCATTATGTCTTGCGCACAAACGAAAGCGTGGTTCTCGGCGACGCCATAGCTCAGAATCCATTTTCCGCGGACCCCTACATCTGTCAGCACCATGCTCGTTCCATTCTCTGCGTGCCGTTGCTCAACCAGGGCCAACTGACCGGAGTACTCTATCTTGAGAACAACCTCGCCCCTCGGGTCTTCGCGCCGGCCCGGATCGCGGTGCTGAAGCTGCTCGCCTCTCAGGCGGCGATCTCACTGGAGAATACCCGGTTGTACCGCGATCTCGCTGAACGCGAAGCCAAGATCCGTCGCCTCGTCAAGGCCAACATCATCGGGATCGTCATCTGGGATATCGAAGGTCGCATTCTTGAGGCCAACGACGCCTTCCTCCGCATGGTGGGATACGACCGGGAGGATCTCGCCTCGGGTCGGCTATGCTGGACGGACCTGACGCCGGCCGAATGGCGCGACCGCGACGCGCGGACCATCGCAGAGCTGAAGCTGATCGGGGCAGTCCAACCGTTCGAGAAGGAATACTTTCGGAAAGATGGCAGCCGTCTGCCCGTGTTGATCGGCGGTGCACTGTTGGAAGGAAGCAGGAACGAAGGTGTCTCTTTCGTCCTCGATTTGACGGAGCGCCGGCAGGCGGAAGAGGCGTTACGCGAGAGCGAGGAAGCCTTGCGCGAGGCGCAGGGGCAACTGGCCCACGCAAACCGCGTCGCCACCATGGGGCAGCTCACAGCCTCCATCGCCCATGAAGTCAATCAGCCGCTCGCCGCGTCGCTTACCAACGCCCAGGCGGCCTTGCGCTGGCTCGGAACCTATCCGCCGAATCTGGAGGAGGTGGCTCAGGCGCTCGGCCGGATCGTCGAGAACGCCAATCGGGCCGGCGATGTCATTGGCCGGATCCGCGCCTTGGTCAAGAAGGAGCCCCCTCGCAAGGGGCAGTTCGACCTCAATGAAGCCATTCGTCACGTGATTGCCTTGACCGGCAGTGAAGTGCTCCGGCAAGGCGTGACGCTGCAGACCGAATTCGCGACGAGCCTTCCGCCCGTGGAAGGGGATCGCGTCCAGCTACAACAGGTGATCCTAAACCTGATCATGAACGCCGTTGAGGCGATGAGCGGCATTAATGAGGAAGAGCGCGAGTTGCTGATCAGCACCGAGACAGAGGCCTCAGGAGGCGTGGTCGTCGGGGTGCGCGACTCGGGTCCAGGCCTGGACCCGCAAAGTATGGACCGCGTTTTTGAGGCCTTCTACACGACCAAATCCACCGGTATGGGTATGGGCCTGGCGATCTGCCGTTCGATCATCGAGGCTCATGGGGGCCAGCTATGGGCCACCGCGAATAAACCTCGTGGGGCGGTGTTTCTGTTCACCCTGCCTCTCGAACGAGACGAGCCCGCTGGCGCAAAGCATGCCGACGAAATGGCAATGTTGGGAAACTAATCGGGCGAACGGCTGGCTGAAGCTCTCGCAGCTAGTGCAGGTCTCTGCGAAGAGTGAAGGCCGTCGGCCTGGCCCCTCTCCACCGCAAGACCGACTGAGGCGTGGCCGAAGCTGAATTCATCTTCATGACGCGCCATTGTTGTCGGGCGAAATGAACGGAAGATGAGGCCGGATCATATGCCGGTTCCATTCCGGCTGGCCGGCGCAACCAACGTATGAGATGAGTTTTGGACGCGATGGCTTGGGAGCGGGCTTAGCCTTGACCTTGCGGGCTTTTGCCTTCAGCTTCTTGGGTTTGCTGGCTTTAGCGGGATTGGTTGATCCCTTCGCCCTGCCCTTGCGCGCGATAATGACGACTTCGCAGTCTTCCGGCCTCGCATAGCATCGGAACGCCGTCTTGCCGTTATAGCCTTCGCCCTTCAACATCTGGGCCAAGCCCATGTCGCGAAGCTGGTAGTAGAGGTAATAGATCGAGCGGCGATGACGGTAGCCGAGGTCCGTAGCTGCCTCTTCGATGCTAAAGGCTATGTCCGTGCCGATCGGCCCCCATGACGACATATAAGCAAGGAAGGTTTCCTGAGCTTCTGTTATTCTCAAAGGCGCGGTCATGATCACGCTCCCTGGTTCGGAACGAATAGGCAAAGCGTATGGTCGCCTAGCTCAAAGTTGGCGCCCTTCCTCAAAGGCAATATTTGGCCCTGATTGACCATCCGCCGGCATCCGGAGCGGAGAGCCCGGCGCCAGCGCCCCAGCCTGCCGATATGCGCTGGGAAAACAGCGTCAACGGGACCAGATCGATTTCGATGCGGTTGAGTTCTTGTGTCATGGTGACAATCCTTAAAAGGAGCGCGGAGGAACGAACAGGCAAATGGTGCGACCCGTGGGCTCGCCGGCCACCGTGCATTGGTGAAACTGCCCGTCTGGACTGTTCTTGATGCGAGTATCCAGTGGCGTTATGAGCTCCCCAGTGAGCTTGATGACATATCCGCGGGGGCCCTCGAGAACCCCTTGATCGCGGACCTCGCGGCAATCCATCCCGCTGCAGCACGAAAACGGATATGTCCATCCGTGCGGCTGTGCCGCCGTTGGCGTCGCATCATGCGCCACTGCCGGAGCAGCGATCACGACTGCAAAGAAAATAGCTGCTGGCTTGCTCATGATCCGCACCTCGATTCGAAGCTTTCCCTTCGATCCGCTACGAATAGCGTCTCCATCTGTCCGGGCAGCTCCACGTCCCGAAGCGCCCTTTCATTGTTTGCGGCACTGCGGGAGGATGTACCCTGACCGTAGCAGGACGCTGCCCGACCTGCATATTGATCGGGAGGAAGGATCGGGTAGCGAAGAGGAGGGGATGACTTATACGGGGGTTTAGAAGTCCTTGATCCGAGGCCGGCAACCCGCGTGATGTTTCCGCTAGAAAGTCGAGCATCACCCCGCTCCTTCGCGTTTGGATGCCGCCGGCCGGGATCGACGACCATGACGCCGATATCGACCATGCAGTAGCTAGGCAATACCCGGACGTGGCTGACGCTGTTGTGGCAGGAATATCGCCGACGGCACGCCATGCACCTGGTGGAACCAGTTGACCCACTCAGCGCACTTAGGAAATCGCTGACCAACTGCCACAGGATCTAAAGCCGCATGCAGGAAGTTGAAGCGAAGGTTCCGCATGGTCGCCCCGCGAAAGGAGAAATGGGCGATGTCCCTTTTCAGCCGCCCTAAACCGGTTCCTGAGCGGCGAACCAAGCGGAGATCTCGGGCATATTGCGTTCAAATCCACCGGGTATGAAAAGATTGAGCAGCCTGGCGGTCGTCTCTCCGGGGTTTCGGAAATCGTGGACGACGCCGGCCGGTATTCGCAGGAAAGTGCCCGGTGTGCACCGCCGCCAGCAGTCGCCGACGAGGATTTCGGGCACACCTTCAAGCACGTAGAAAACCTCGTCATTTGCTGCATGGCTGTGCCCGCCGACACCTTTCAGACCAGTCTCGAGAATCCACTCGGACACGGAATAGGCGGCCCCCGTCTCGGCTTCATCGGCCTTGAACACGCCCGTGAGCGGGCCGAGCTCGGTAGCGCCGCCCCTCTCCCAACTCTAGAAGGATCACGTCACAGCAGCGGTGCGATGGACTGCCTTCCCCCGCTCCGCCGTCTCCTTCACTTCGATTTCCGTCGGCCGCGTTCACGCCCCGGTCTCCTCGTCCCAGCGGCGCTGCATTTCTTCAGGCGCCACAACTTCGATCTTCTGCGAGAGCATCCATCGGTGACCGAATGGATCGACGACCATGGCGACGCGCTCGCCATAGGCCTGATCTGCGGCGGCACGCAAAACGACGGCCCCCGCTCCGACGGCCCGCGCAAGATTTGCGTCGACCGTCAAAGTTGCCAGGTGGAAGGTTACGGGAGAGCCCCCGATCGTATCGGGGCTCAGTGCGCCGAAGTCTGGATACTCGTCGGCGATCATGACCGTGTTTTCGCCGAGCTTGAGCTCCGCGTGGCCGATCCGACCGTCATGCGGGTCGGTCAGCCGGAAAAGCTCCTCGGCCCCGAAGGCGCGGCCATAGAAAGCAATCGCTTCCCGAGCATTCTTGACGATGAGATAAGGCGTCAGGGATTGGATCGAGGTGGACATGGCTGGCCCCTTGCCGCTGGCATATAATTACGTTACGTTACGTTTCATAATTAGTTGAGTCAAGAGCACATGAGCCCACCGAAACGGCGTGGAAGACCGCCAAGCCAATTGGCCCGGGCGAGAATCCTGAAAGCCGCGCACGACATACTGATCGAGGATGGATTCGGCCGTCTCACCGTCGAGGCGGTTGCCTCGAAGTCCGGCGTAGGCAAGCCGACGATCTATAGGCAATGGGCGAATGCCTGCGAACTCGCTATGGCTGCGCTGATGTCCGGAGATTCGGGCGCCATCGAAGAAGACGGCATAAATTTGCGATCGGCGCTGACGGCGCAAATGCGATCGCTGATCCAGGCTTTTGCGACCACCAGAGGGCGCCAAATCGCCATGACGCTCGCGGCCGCCGACCCCGAAAGCGAATTCACCAAGGCCTTCCGCAATCAGGTCATTCTCTCGAGCCGCGAGGCGGGTCGCGCCTTGTTGATCGAGGCAGCCGCTCGAGGAGAAATTATGCTGCCGCAAAACCTCGAGGTGCTGCTCGATATGATGTACGGACCTGTTTTCTACCGGCTGCTGGTCGGACATCGCCCACTCGACGCGAGCTTTGCCGAAAACATCGTCGCGATCGCGCTGAAAGTTGTAGCGAGCCCGTAGCGACGGCTAAGAGCTAACGGCCGACGGCCGATGTTCCCGTTGATACATTATCGATTTCGAACATAGAACGGGAATATTTCCGTGGTTCGCGCCTAGGCCCGCGTCGGGCGGCTCCTCTCGACACGTTACGCACGGACCGATCTGGCGCGTCTATAGTTATTCGGACGTCCCACCGGATGCCCGACAGCGCTTCGAACTCGGACGCGCGACCGGCCTGGAAAGACGCGGGCATCAGCGCCCGCTGAAGCACCTCCTCCAGTCGCAAAGAGTTTGGCCTCAAGTGCCTTCCGCAGGAAATGACGTGAGGCTTGGCTTCCGGGCCGGATCGGCTTGCCCACCAAAACTCCCATTGCAATGCACTGCACTGTGCAGTATAGGCACATTGTGCACTTGGTAGTGCAAACGATAGTAGTAGAAAGGTATTGGGCATGAAAGTTTGCAATGGTCCAGACGAGGCCTTCCTGAAGGCCCGGTCACCTGCGCGGCACGCCGGCAGTGCGCCGACTGGTCTGTCGCCGCGGTGGCCAGCGCTGAAGACGATAATCTTTGGGAATGCCAGTCGGGCCGCTTTGTTCGGCGTCTTTGTAGGGTTCGCTGCGGTGCCGATAGCCCGAGCAGCTGAACCGGATCCGCCGTTCAAGCCGGCGATCAGCGATGAAGCAGCCACCGCCGTCTCGCAGATGGGAAAGACGCTCCTGGCCAAGGAACAGTCGATTACGGCGAGAACCATCAGGGTTTATCTGGGCGAATCCGGACAGCCGCTTCACGTCTTCCACACGATGAAGATCGTCGTGCGTCGGCCTAGTCGAAATCGCCGTCGAGGTTGCCGGCGACGACGGCAAGCACAATCTGTTCTACAACGGCAAGGCGGCCTCAATCTTTTTCCCCGACAGCAAAGAGTACGCGGTGATTGCCGCATCCGGCGATATACCGTCGGCACTCAATGAGGTGGTAGACAAGATCAACGTTGATTTTCCGCTCGGCGGCTTCTTTGTGGACTCTCCGGACAAACTGCTGTTGAGCGATGCTATCTCCGCCTGGCAGGTCGGGACGGCCAATGTCGACGGAGTCGAATGTCGGCATCTGTTTTTCCATCAGAAGTCTGGCATCGATCTGGAGTTGTGGGTCGAGAAGAATAGCGCGGCCACACCACGTCGCCTCGCCGTCACCCACCGGCTGCTCCCGGGCCAACCCAGTTTCATCGCGGAATTCACCAGCTGGAACACCAAAGCCCGCCCATCCGAGTCCGAATTCGCCTTTCAACCGCCCGCCGGTGCAAAAAAGATCGAGCTGACTGCGGCCGCAGCGCCGGCAACTAAGAGGACCCAGTGATGAACCATCTCAAACGAACCTTCGTCGCTCTTCTTGCGATAACGGCGGCAACTTCGGGCGTCGCGTTTGCCCAGTTCGGTCCGCCGCCGGGGGGCCTGCCGCGTCCGCCGATGGGCGGGCCGCCGCGCCCGCCCATGGAGCGGCCGCACCGCCCGCCGGTGGAGCGCCCGCACCGTCCACCGGTGGCCAGCCACGGTCGTCCGCCGGTGAGCGCCCACAACCGTCCGCCGGTGAATCGTCCCACCCATGCGCCAAATGTCGGTGGCGCAAAGGGGCGATTGGCGGAAGGGGCTGGCCGCGGAGGGAATGGTTTACCCGGGAATATCAGCCGCAAAACGCTGCACTCCGGAGGTAACATCAATGCGAACCGCACCTTCGCCAACACCGGAGGCAATATCATCGCAAAGGACTCAGGCAATCTCACGGTGAACAGTTCTGGCGATATCAAAGTCTCTGGTAACGGCAACGGATACTTTGGCCGTGGAATCTATAGCCGCGGAGACTATGGCGGCGGAGACTATGGAGACGGAGACCATTATGGTCGTGGATACTATCGCCGCGCGGCCTACGCCCTCGGCGGATACGCGGTCGGAGTGACCACTGGTGCCGCGATCGCTTCGAGCGGTACCGGAAACACATATGATTACGGATCTCAGTCGGGGTCTTCTTACACGGGTTCTTCTCCCTCAACTTACTCGAGTTCGTCCTCTCCAGGTTCGTCTGGCGGCACGTCTTCGGGCTCCTCTCGCTCAACTTACTCGAATTCGTCCTCTTCGGGTTCGTCTGACGGCACGTCGTCCGGTGCGTCTTACGCAACCTCCTCGGGTTCTTCCGGCGGGACTTCTTCAGGTGCTTATAATCAGGGCAGCTCCGAGGCATCCGTTGGCGGTCGGCAAGCCGGATCGAATCAGGGCGGCAGCAACGGGAGCGCGCCGTCTGTGAATCTGCTGATGGTGGGCCTGTTTGAGAGCCTGCCGCCGGATGGCACGGCATGGACCATGGAAGGTGCGGTCGGTTGGCTTCAGGCAGCCGCGGCCAACCTGCGGATCGCTTACAAGATTCCGGAAAATATCGCGGTCACGGGCGAAACTTTGCCGTCTGATCATAGCAGCGCGCCGGGCGGGAACTAGAGCCTGTTCGAAATGGTGACGGCAGAGGTTCAGCTCGGTGGGCCGGATCGGCCACGCATCCGGCCCTTGAGATGCACTAGACCGTGCAATACATTGTGAATGCACTTATTGTGCAAGGAGATTGCTATGGATACTCACACTGGTTCAAACGAAGTCGGCGCGAAAGCCCGGCAGGGCGGGTCGAGGGAGGCGATCATCGAGGCGGCCGGGCGGCTATTTCTGGACCGGGGGTTCGGTTCAGTTAGCATGGACGACTTGGCTAAAGCCTCCGGCGTAGCGCGGCGGACGCTCTACAACCAGTTCGAAACAAAGGAGGAAATCTTCCGGGAGATGCTCCTTCAGGGTATCGGGACAGCTCGAGGGTGCGTTTCCGTCCGGCATCGAACCTGACGGCGACGTCGAGGACGTGCTGCGTGTCGTCGCGCGCACGATTTCGGAGTTTCACAAGAAGCCGGAATACTGCGGGTTTCTTCGAATGGTGGTGGCCGACTCCCGGCAGTTTCCTTGGATCGCCGAGGAGTTCGCCGCGGTGATGGAGCCTCGGACGGAGAGACTTGTGCGCTACCTCGCCCATCTGACTGCACTGGAGATCCTGGACTGCCGCAATCCGGTGCTTGCGGCTCACCAGTTCATGGGGATGCTGAACGAGATATCTCTGTGGCCCTGGATGATCGGTCGCGAAGGCCTACCCTTCGCGGCCGACGAGGTCGTTGACGAGACGATTCGGATGTTTCTGCAGCGATATCGGCGCCCACTATCGAAGGGGAAATAAATGCCTCGCAGGCGCGCATTTTGTGCATACAAAACAGTGCGACTTGCGAGGTCGGTTCTCCCAGGAGGACGGAGATCGCGCGGGCTCACCAGCCGAGAACTTCGAGCACACGCTGAGTTATCTGAAGAGCGTGCTGGCTTTCATCGGCATCGCCAATCCTGAGGTCATCGCTGCCGACGGGGTCAACATAAGTTCCGATCAGCGAAAGTCGTCCCTGACGAAGGCAGAGGCACAGGTTGCCACCCTAAAGATAGCATAATTCCATATTGCCGTCGGGTGGCGAATATAACTGGGAAATCCAAGCCGTACGTCCGTGACGGCGGCGACTAGTTTGCAGAGCTGAAAGGAAAAGGATCCGAGCACCTCGCCCCAAGGCAGCTGTCGCCGTCAATCGCAAGCTGATCCCTGTCGCTTTCGGCCGGGCTCAAGTTCATCTGGCCAGAATCGGCGGTCGCGCAGCCGACGTGCATCTATTTCTCCATCCGGATCCTTGCCGCCCCTGCAGCTCTCGCGAACTATGCGATCCTCGGTTTGGTGCTCGGGCGCTGGCAAGGCGGCACCCGGTTTTTTCTGCAGGTGCTGATCAACGGCCGGCGCGGCCTGGGGCCTGATGGTGGGCGAGACGGCCGGTGCGCTGGCTGGCCTCTTCCCCGTTCTCAGAAGCTTCAACGCCGCCGATCGCCAAGTCGCACGGAAATCTTCTCGCAGCATCGGCTGGCGGAACTCTTCGCGCTCAATCTTGACATCCTGATCCGCACTTGCGGGCCATGGCTGTCGATGAACGCCTTCCAGCTCTTCCGCGGCTTCTTCCGGTCCATGCTGGCGAAGCGGCGGACTTATCAGACGTTTTGGGTGGCCCAGCGATCAGCGCGCGTGTCTCGCAGTTGGCGGATCGACGAGACCTGCTCACGGTCGAGGAGCTTTGAAAGGCCGCGTACGATCTCGCCCGGAAGACCCGGGCCCTCATAGACCATGCCGGAATAAAGCTGCACCAGATCGGCCCCCGCCCTGATCTTTTCCAGTGCGGTCTCCGCCGAGGAAACGCCGCCGACGCCGATGATCGGGAGCGCTGCGCCGACACGCTTGCGCATTTTCGCGAGAACCGCGGTCGACTTGTCAAAAAGCGGCTTGCCGGAAAGACCGCCCGCTTCCTTCGCCTGCCGCTGATCCTTCAGACCGTCGCGGGCGAGCGTCGTGTTCGAGACGATCAGGCCCTCCAGCCCATGGGAGAGCGCTTCGGCGGCGATATCGTCCATGCCCTCCTCGGTGAGATCGGGCGCAATCTTGAGGAAGACCGGGATTTTCCGGCCCGATGTCTCGGCCTCTTCATCGCGGGCGGCAATTACGGCGGACAGAAGAGCGGCCAGGCTCTCACGTGCCTGCAGGTCACGCAGGCCCGGCGTATTCGGCGAGGAGATGTTGGCGGTGAAATAGCGCGCCACCGAATAGAAACGGCGGATGCCGGCCACATAGTCGGCGATGCGGTCTTCGCTGTCCTTGTTGGCGCCAATGTTGACGCCGATAATGCCCTGGCCGCGGATCGCCGACAGACGCCGGAAGGCGGCGTCATGGCCCTCGTTGTTGAAGCCGAGGCGGTTGATAACCCCCTCGTCGTCCACCAGACGGAAGATGCGCGGGCGCGGATTGCCTGATTGCGGCTTGGGCGTCACCGTGCCGATCTCGGTAAAGCCGAAACCGAGCTTCAAGAGGGCCTCCGGCACTTCGGCATTCTTGTCGTAACCGGCCGCCATGCCGAGCGGATTTTCGAAGGTGAGGCCGGCGACCGTCTGCACCAGCCGCGGATCAGGCGAAATACGGCAGGCGGGAACCAGGCCGGATTTAAGCGCGGCGATTGACATGCCGTGCGCCGTTTCGGGATCGAAGAGGAAGAGCCCCTTGCGGGCAGTGTGCTTGAAGGCGCCAATCATGACAGGAGTTCCGGGAAGATATGCTGTCCGGCATCATCGAGCGGCAACGGCCTTTCCCAGATAACTGCCGAAAGCGGCAGTTCGGCATAAAGATGCGGGAAAAGATCGCCATCCCTGGAGGGTTCGAAGATCAGCTTGTCGCCGAGCTTGCCGCTATCAATGGCAATGAGCAGCAGGCCTGGCTGGCCTGCGAAAAACAGCGCCACGGTCTGCCGCACCTGTTTTTCCGTCGAGAGATGAATGAAATTGTCCTTAAGGTCGATGCCTGCGCCGCGAAAAACGCCGCTTTGCCTGGCTTCTTGCCAGAGAGCCTCGGTCACGATCTTGTAAACGACGGGTGTCACGCTCATGATGGCCTCATGCAATGGCTGATGCTGTAGGTGAGCGCTTTGCCGGAAAGGAACGGCGATGTCCACGGCTCCCCCATGAAAAACAGGATAGCCGCAACAGAAATCCGGAGGATCAATCATGAAGACGATCGCAATCGGGATTGCCGCAATTCTTCTGTCGCTGACAGCGCTCGCCGCCGAGCCGGACCCGGCGCGCTACCAGCTCGAGCGCAGCGGCGACCATTTCGTCCGCCTCGACAAGCATACGGGCGCGATGGCGCTTTGCGAGGAAAAGGACGGTTCGCTGGTATGCCGCATGGCGGCGGACGAACGTGCAGCTTATGACGACGAACTCGACAGGCTTTCCGACCGCGTGACTGCGCTCGAAAACAAGAGCATCGTCAACAAGGCGCTGCCCACCGATGCCGAGATCGACCGCTCGATCAGCATCATGGAGCGAATGATGAAAAGCTTCATGGGCATGGTGAAGCAATTCCAGGAGGAAGAAAAGTCCGCGCCTCTTCCGCAGAAGACCTGATTTGATGTAGTAATATGAAGCGAAGGCATGTGCGGCGCGAAGCCTCGCACATGAGGGGGATGAAATCGAGCTCTTGGGAGGGAGTTTTCGATGCAGGAACAGACGATCATCATTGCGGACGACCATCCGCTTTTCCGGGATGCGCTGCGCCAGGCCGTGACCGGCATGGAGGGGCAGCATGCGATCGTGGAAGCCGGCGATTTCTCGGCCGCGCGTGCTGCCGCGACCGATCATCCGGACGCGGATATCATGCTGCTCGATCTTGCCATGCCGGGCGTCAGCGGCTTTTCCGGGCTGATGTCGCTGCGTGCCGAATTCGCCAGCCTGCCGATCGTCATCATTTCCGCAACCGACGACGCGACGACGATCCGTCGCGCGCTGGAACTCGGCGCTTCCGGCTTCATTTCCAAATCGTCCGGCATCGAAGATATCCGCAGCAGCATCCAGACGGTGCTTGCCGGCGATATTGCGACGCCGGAGAATTATCGCGACGGCCATGAACAGGATCCGGACGTGGCCGATCTCATTCACCGCCTGCACACGCTCACGCCGCAGCAAAGCCGCGTGCTCACCATGCTCGGCGAAGGTCTGCTCAACAAACAGATCGCCTACGAACTCGGCGTTTCCGAAGCGACGATCAAGGCGCATGTCTCGGCCATCCTCCTGAAGCTCAACGTCGACAGCCGCACGCAGGCCGTCATCCAGCTCGGCAAGATCAACATGGCGATGGTCGCCTTAGACTCCAAGACAGGATTTTATTCCTCTTTTTGCTTTACTCTGAGAAAGCTTGGCGTTAGTCTTCCTGCCGACTGGAGAGCGGCACGGGGCGCAGGATCAGGCAAGATGCTGTCACACGAGCAGATTTGGGCAGCGATCGACAGGCTTGCCGAACGGCATGACCTGACGCCGTCTGGTCTTGCGCGCCGGGCGGGTCTCGACCCCACCTCCTTCAACAAATCCAAGCGGCTATCTGCCGATGGCCGCCTGCGCTGGCCTTCGACGGAATCGATTGCCAAGGTACTCGTTGCGACAGGCGCCACCATGGAGCAGTTCATGGGCTTCATGCGGCCGGCAAACAGCTTGTCCGCGCTGCCGGACGGCACGTTCCCGCCGCAGGCAGGCTCCATTCCCCTGCTCGGCTTCGCACAGGCCGGTGCGGGTGGCTTTTTCGACGACGGCGGTTTCCCCGCAGGCCAGGGATGGGATGTGGTGGAATTTCCAGCCGCCCCCTCAGCAGAAGGCTGGTGTCTATGCGCTCGAAGTGCAGGGCGACAGCATGATGCCGCTTTATCGCGATGGTGACGTGCTGATCGTCGAGCCGGGCGCGCAGGTGCGCCGCAACGATCGCGTCGTCGTCAAGACGCGCGAGGGCGAGGTGATGGCAAAGGTGCTGCTGCGCCACAGCCCGCGTTCCATCGAACTGATGTCTCTCAATCCCGAACATCCGAACCGGACGATCGAGCTTTCCGATGTGGATTGGATCGCGCGCATTATCTGGGCCAGCCAATAGGAAAATCTTCCATGCGGCCTGCAGCACTTCTGACAGCTGTTGCGGGAATAACAATCGTCGCCGGGATGCTGGCGGCAGGCAGGGAGCGATTTGCCGAACCGGACGCGGCGGCAACCGCGAGCGAAGAACCTGCCACAACTGCCAAATCCAAGGAGACTCCAAAGCCGCCGCTTGCCCTTCCCGATCCGAAAGATCAGCATGAGCGCGCGGCCGGTTGATGAAGCCAGCCGATTTTATCCAGCGCAGGCGGATGGCAAGCCGCTCGAACGGGTTGCCACGGCCGAGCCGGAAAAGCCAAAGCCGGAGCCGCAGAAGGCCGCGACATTGCCGAGGCCGCTCGCCGAGAGTGCAGGCATTCTCGCCTTCGGAAACAGGACGCTGCGCCTTGCCGGTATCGTTCCGACACAGGCCGACAAGGTCTGCAAAGAACCGGATGGGAACGAATGGCCTTGCGGCATGCTGGCAAAGACGAATTTCCGGCTCTTTCTGCGGCTGCGCTCGGTCACTTGCGATCTGGAGGATGCCAACTGGACCGGTACTCACGACCGCCTCCTGCAAGATCGGTGCGCAGGACCTTTCTCAATGGCTCGTCGAAAACGGCTGGGCGGATGCGGCCCCCGGATCGGCACTGACCGAAGCCGGTGCGAAGGCCAAAGCGGAGAAGAAAGGCGTCTATGGCGAGGATCCGCGCAAGGGCGCGCCGCTGACATTGCCACCCGGACCGCCGCCGGACAATCCTCTCGATCCGATCTAGCGATCCCTTGTAATGGCGCACGGCAATTCCTAAACTCCTGCCGAAACAGAGGGAATGACCGTATGAACAAGCCGCTTTCCGCCCATGACGCGCTGATTTACGTGATGGTGATGGCATCCGCTGTCGACAGCACGATGAACGACCGGGAAATGGAGCGCATCGGCCAGCTGATCGGCTTTCTACCGGTCTTCAAGGATTTCGACCACGACAAGCTGATTTCGATTGCCCGCGACTGCGCATCGCTGCTGGCCGGACCGGAGGGCCTCGATGTCGTTTTGGAAACCGTGAAGGACACGCTGCCTTCGCGGCTCTACGATACCGCCTATGCACTTGCCGTCGAAGTCGCCTCCGCCGACCTTTCGGTCAAGGCCGAGGAGCTTCGGCTGCTGAGCATGCTCCGCGACAGGCTGGAACTCGACAAGCTCACCTGCGCTGCCATCGAACGCAGTGCGATCGCCCGCTTCCGCAAGGGTTAAAAGAGCCCGTAAGGGAAATAACGCAAATAGATTTCCTGCAGGCGGCCGTTTTTGGAAAGCGCTGCAAGCGCGTGGTCCAGCGCTGCGGTCAATACGCCGTCGTTCTGGCGAAGCATGATCGTCATGCCTTCCCCCAGAAACTGCTCCGACAGATAAGGGCCGTCGAAGAGCGCACAGCATTTTGCTGACGCCTGGGAGGAAACCCAGAAGGATAGCTGCAGGGCATCGGCAAAGGCGGCATCCACCTTGCCGTCCTTAAGAGCAGTAAGCATCGCTTCCTTGTTCTCGAAAGGCACGGCTTTTATTGCCGGAAAAAAGGCGGCAAGCATGGCCTCATGGACCGTCGCCTTGACGACGCCAACCGGACGTCCGGAGAGCGATGCGGCGGTATTCCCTTTGATCTCTGCCTTCGCATTGCGCACAAAGCGGGCCGGCAGCATGAGGTAGGGACGGGTGAAGGTAAACTGCTTTCGCAAGTCCGCGGTTACGGCCAGTCCCGCGATGACGGCATCGCCCTGAGAGGCTGCAAGCGCTTCCTTGAGATCGGCGAAGGGCAGGGCCTGGATCTCGCATTTCGCTGCAACTTCCAATTCATCGCAGATCTCGCGGGCCAGATCGATACTGAAACCCGCCAGCTTGCCGTTCTGATCGGTAAAGTTGAAGGGCGGGAAGTCGACTGAGGTCGAGAAAGCGGAGGCGGACGAGCGACGAAAGGTCCGGCTTGGCAAGTCTTTCGCGAGCATCAAAAAGCAGCGGCAGCGACGACGGCGTCTGCTGCGCAAAGCCAGGCGCCGCAGATAATGCAGCCAATAATTGCAGTAGGGTTGAAAACACCTTAAACTTCATAGAGGCGAGGAAAGATTGTCTCATGTCCGGCTCGTGGGGTCGGGGCATCGTCGCTCGGTGATCCGTGTATCAGAGTCATGCGTTTCGGGGAATATGCGCCGGGCCGCACCGTCTCGACGATGGCAAACGGCGGTGTCGAGGTGCAGCAGATGGGTATCTCGGCTATGGGTATCCTCGGCTTTGACGCGCGGCAACGGATATCCGCTCCGACAAAAGGCGCATGCCGAGATCGGCCTCCCCATCCCGCCTCGTCGATCCTGTCGGCATCGATCTCTTTCATCGTCTTCTGGGGCTATACGTCTTCATTCTGCTCGGGCGAATTGAAGATGGACAGCTGCAAACAGGCGACCCGGCTGCGACGGATCGGGCGCCGCTCGGCCGGCTCATGCTGTCCGCCGCCGCGTAGCGAGCCGTGCTAGGAGCTCCGGACGAGCCCTTCTTCCGGCACAATACGCCTCATACTCCGAGCGAGATTCCAGCATAGGAAATTGCGCGAAATGCGCGCCTCGAATTACTGGGGATCGGCTTTGAACGTTAGGCCACCGTTAAGCAAATTCAATTCTTATGCCGCAGACGACGACGGCTTTTATTCAGCCAGCTGCATGACGCAGACGTCGAGCCTCACCAGATCATTTCGAACATGCCGCAGCTCTATGCCGAGTTTCGAACCATTGATTTTCCAGAATGCCGGGCAAGCAGAAGGCCTAAGAAAGCGGGTATTTTCCATGCGAACACTGCTGAAGAACCTGAAAATTCGAACCAAGATCATGTCCATCCTCATGCTTCTGGGGGTGATCGCCATGGGCGGTTTGATTTACGTCATCACCGAGTTCCGTCATGCGGATGCGACATACAGCGCCTTCATCGACCATGAAGCATTGGCGGCCATGCAAGGCGCGCGCGCCAGCGCGTCTGTCGTCGCCGCCGTGCTGCAGACCACGAGGCTGGCGAGCCTGAAGGCGGGCACGCCCGCTTTCCATACCGCGCTTTCCACACCGAGCAAGCTGCCGCAAGCGCGTGACCGTCTCAACGAGGCGGCCGTTCTGGTGCCCAGCCGTAAGCCGGCGATAGACGATATTCTCAGCGGAATCGCCGAAATAGAAACGATTTCAAGCAAGGTTGCCGAGATGAGCAAGTCCGGTGACAGCGCCGGAGCCCAGATTGCAGCCGCTCAGCTGAACGCCAAGCTCACCGTACTGACACCGAAGATGACGGCGAATAACGATGCCTTGATGTCGATGCTCAACGATGGCGGAGACGCCGTTTCGGCAAGCGTCAATGACCGCATCAATCTCTGCCTTGCGATAATCGCGGCGGCCGTTATCGGCGCCATCGCGCTCGGCATCGTCATCGCACAGGCCGGCATCACGTCGCCGATGGCGAAGCTTCGTGAGCGAATGACACGCCTTGCCGAAGGCGAGACCGACGGCGATGTGCCGGGCCTTGAGCGCCGCGACGAAGTGGGCCAGATGGCCGAAGCGCTCGAAGTTTTCCGCAACAACGCGATCGAGCGCGCCCAGCTCGAAGCCCAGGCGGAAATCGATCGCAACCTGACCGATGGCGAACGCCGCGAGCGCGACGCCCAGAAGGCTCGCGAAGCGGCGGAATTATCCGGCGCGGCAGAGGCGCTCGGCGACGGGCTGCGCCGTCTCGCATCGGGCGATCTTGCCTCGCATATCGATGTTCCGTTCGCAAAACATCTCGATGGATTGCGCCAAGAACTTCAACCATTCGGTCGAAAAGCTGAACGAGGCCATGCGCACCGTCGGCGCCAATGCGCGGGCGATCGGCGCGGGGGCGAATGAAATCCGTTCATCGGCCGACGAACTTTCGAAGCGCACGGAGCAGCAGGCCGCATCGGTGGAGGAAACCGCTGCCGCGCTGGAACAGATCACAACGACTGTAAAGGACGCCGCCTGCCGCGCGCAGGAAGCAAGCGAACTCGTTGCCCGCACCCGCGCCAGGCGCCGAGAAGTCCGGCGAAGTCGTCCGCCATGCCGTCAAGGCGATGCAGCAGATCGAGCAGTCCTCGGCCGAGATCAGCAATATCATCGGCGTGATCGACGACATCGCCTTCCAGACGAACCTGCTCGCCCTGAATGCCGGCGTCGAGGCAGCACGTGCGGGCGAAGCGGGCAAGGGCTTTGCGGTCGTCGCTCAGGAAGTGCGCGAACTGGCGCAACGTTCGGCGAATGCGGCAAGGGAGATAAAGTCGCTGATCACCAATTCCGGCACACATGTCCGGACCGGCGTTGCCCTTGTCGGCGAAACGGGCAAGGCGCTCGATGCCATCGTTCATGAGGTGCAGGAGATCAACCAGCACGTCCACGCAATCGCGGAAGCTTCCCGTGAGCAATCGACAGGCCTGCAGGAAATCAATACGGCCGTGAACACTATGGATCAGGGCACGCAGCAGAATGCCGCCATGGTCGAAGAAAGCACGGCAGCAAGCCACAGCCTGGCAACGGAGGCCGCCGCGCTCAACGAACTGCTCGGCCAGTTCAAGCTGAGCGGAACGGATAGCCTCATCGCAGCGGCACGTCCGATGCCGCAAGCACCAGCACGGCCTGCGGTGACCCGTCCGGTGCCGTTATCAAAACCCGCAATCCGCATGGCGACAGTGGGCACGCGGCCCGCCGCTTCGCCTGCACGCGCACTTGGCCAGACGCTTGCCGGCGCATTCGGCATGAACAGCGCTTCGGAAAACAAGGACGCCGATTGGACAGAATTTTGAGAGCGGGCGGCCAGAGGCCGCCCAACCGTTTATAGGCGCCCCACCTGTGGATCCGTGAGCAGCTGAAGGGGGTGAAGGGGATCGAACCCTCGTATTCAGCTTGGGAAGCTTCGAGAACCTTGAGGAAAAACAAGGCGACGTTTCACTAACAAGTCCCCTCGCCGGTTAACATCCGGCGAGGTTTTGAAACGCGAGATGGGAAGTCAGGTGTCCGGCAAACGTGAGAAATCAAAGACTTGCAGAAACGTGGGACCATTTTCCAATCAACGAACCTATTATACTTTTCGTTCTAAGTGTCCCACAGTTTGAGTCATGCTGACCGAAATTTCAGGCTGCTTTTTGGGGCCTGGAGGGCGTGCGAAGAATGCCTCGCCGTTGATAAACTTCGGAATTGTTCGGTTTGGGACGGGCAATGATGACGGAAGAATATCAGCCGAAATACAAATGGCGGGAGACATGGCCAGGCGAAGACCACCAGGACTTTGTCTCATTGGATGGCGACTTGCAGTTCGTGCGCATTTATCTCGACCTGACCAGCGGGTCGCGCGCCCGCCAGTGGCGATGGGCGATCAATACCATCCCTTGGCAGAGGCAGAACATCCTACCGCACAACGGCTGGGAACCAACGGCCAGAGAGGCGTCGAGAAAGGTCGAAGAGCTATACGAGCAGATCAAATGGCTGCATGGACGGTAAGCGATTTGCGTTTCATCCTGCGTTCAGGATTGATCTTCGAAAATAGACCATCTTCTTGGGGAGTGCTGAACCATGACCAGAGATGATTTCGCTGCGAACGATGCACCATTGCAGAACGAAGATATCGTGATCTGCAAAAGAGTCTTCGATCATATCTGCGCGACCGGGCACATAACGGGTGACGACGCCTGCGACGAGCTCGCAACCCAGATCATCTATTTCTATCAGCACGGCGTCAGGAACGAAGAGAGCTTGGAACAGTTACTCGCCAGTATTGCCGAGAAACAGAGGTAGACGTGAATATGCCAATACGCCTGCAGTACTACGCCAGACGCGACGGGGATGGCAGCTGGTCGATCGTCCATACGCAAACGCACAGGGTCGCTGTCATTGCTGAAACTCTGCCGCTAACACGCCTTGATGAATCCACCGCCATGGAGATTATCGATGCCCTGAGTGAGAGGCATTCGGCGTCCGAAGCGCCGGCACGTTCCCTGAATGCGCAGGGGACCGGACTGAGCCGTTTTAACTGATTTGCTCTCTTTTGATCGTCTGTCGCACGTTACTCCGGCCAAGGAGCGCGGCCGGAATACAGGGTCGCGTCGCGCCGCACTCATTCCGTGCAGCGAAGGAACTATATCCTGCCGGTAGCGTTTTATCGGCACACTGAAAATCCTGGGAGGATAACATGAAAAAACTGGTCATCTCTGCCGTATCGCTGTTTCTGTCGCTCGGTGGGGCGGCGGTCGCGCAGACAGCGACGGTCGTCGTTCCCGGCGAGGTCAGAACCTATGTTCTTGAGCAGAAATCGCCATCGGTCAAATTCGAAGGTGAAGTTGCGGTCGGTACGGCGCTGCCTGACACAGTCGAGATCCACACGATCCCCGATCAGCCCGATTACGGCTATGTGGTCGTCAACGAAAAGCGCGTCCTCGTCAATCCGAAGACCCGCGCGGTGATCGAGGTCGTCGAATAACTTGAAAGCACTGCGGGCCCGCCCCCGGGCCCGCGATTTCTCCCCGACGGCACGACGACCTAAGCCGTTTTAACTAATTTGCTCTCTTTTGATCGTCTGCCATTCTACTAGTGCGCGGTAGAGGCGAACCCCTTCCCCTCTTTCACGCGGTTTGCAAAAGGGCTCGCGTTGTTCATCCAGCGCGAGCCTTTTATAGAAGCGGACGACGAGGAACATTCAACCGCCTTGGACGTTCGGCGGAATGGATCGTGCGGCCAAGCTCTCCTGTAACCGTGCTTTAGCCCCTTGCATGCGGCTGTGCGATCCGCACCAGGTACCTGTGCCTGTATCGAGGACTGATCCCCTCCAACACATGGCCTCGCTTCATTTGGCGGGGCTGCTGGCGGAACACTCTCTGCGGTTAAGTCGTTGACTTGAACGGATTGCGCGGCACCATCTACGCTCGCGCATCTAGCCGGCGACCTGGCCCTGCTCAACACCCCGTACGCAGGGCCGCTTTTTGTGCGGAATCGCACTAATACCTTTGGGCTAGTTTAACGGTAGATCGCCTCACCCATGTTATAGGAGCCGCGCACCCCTAATGAGCGGTATTCGTCACTTCCCCTTTGCCCCGTCGATCGACAGCGGGGCGCTTTTTTTAAATCAATCTCTCTTCAGGTGCGCTTATGGAGCTATTGCGCCATCTTTTTTGATCACTTCGGCGAACATAATAGCCATGACGAGCGCGACAAAGATCATTCCCCACATCTCAAGCGTATGGCCTTGAGCGTGCTTCTTTGCCGCTATGAATATGCAAGTGCCACATAGGGTAAGCCAAGCCAGCCCTATCAGCCTCTCAATTGCCAATTCCCAATCCATATTAGGGAGCCATTATGTGCGCCTTCGGTGCGATCGATAGGACCGCGTTACCGTCACCCGGCGCGCTCTTGCCATATCCAGTGATCGCTAGGCCGATGAATGCCACAACGAATAGAATGGATAGGACGCCGATCCAGTCCGCCCGGAGCGTTACGCCAGCGCTTGCCCTTTGCGTGTCTGCTATGTCTGTCATGCCTTAACCCCTTAGCCTTCCCTCCCATGGCGCTAAGATAGACGGTCAGCTGCACCTAATGAACACGCCAATGACGCCCACGGAACATCTAGCGGGTAATCGCCAGCCAATCGCCGGGTCATTTTTTGACATTATGTCAGTGAGAGCTTGCCTGTGGGAGCCGATCGCGTTCAGGTTCGCGACCGAAAGCCGTGTCGTGCCGGTCCTTCGCGTTCATATATCCCACTAGGGCACTTGCAAGGCCAAACGATAAGCGAACTTGAACTGCGTCCTCCCATACCGCGACCTGATCGTTTCTTCGATGATCTATGATACGGTAGGTTCCGTTGTTTTCCCGCTCAATTTCGTATCTCATCGCCGCGCCTATCTTGAACTCAGACGACACATAAAGCCGTATTCTAGCTGATTCGCCATTTTGTGACATTATGTCAGTTAGTAGAGTCTAATAAACTATCTCCTTTAGTTCACTCTTGGTTGCTTCTCGGTTCCCTTCATTACCTCTTTTGGTTGACCTGAACGGTCCCCTTGGAGAAGATCGTCGGCGACCGAGATATTAACGCCTTTAAAGCGTCCGACTTTTCCCGTTGGTTCACCGGCTGGAAAAAGAAGGGGCACCGTCGAGCTTCAGGCGCGATCAAGCTTCTCCGCTTGATCCTTTCCTACGGCGCAGGCGAGCGGCTCCGTGGCTACAAGCAGGCGCGAGATATCCTCTCGGATATGCGCTTCGAGCAGCCAGACGCGCGTACGGTCACTATGACCTACGATCAGTGCTTGGCAATCGTTAAGAAGAGCGCCGAGAGGAATGCCCCTCGATTGGGTTCGTCGAGGCGCTGAAGTTCGAGGCGGCGCTGCGCCGTATCGACGTTATCGGCGAATGGTGCCGCCTCCCGAAGGTGGCGAGTTCCGTTGGCGCGGTCTCATGGCCGGCGATATCTCAAAGGATATGATCCTGACCCTGAAGACCAGCAAGACGGGAGCTGCGGTCGCTCGCGATCTGAACAGCTATCCGCTCGTGACCGAAGCTCTGAAAGCCTACACGCTTCCAGAGATCGGTCCGGCCGTGATTGATGAGGACTACGGGAAGCCTTATTGGAAAACCGGATGCGGAGAAGTTCCGCAAGGTTCGCGTTGCTGCGGGGGTTCCCAACAATGTCTGGTCGATGGACACGCGCGCAGGCGCGGTTTCGGAGACGGTCGAGGCAACCGGATCGATCGAAATGGCAAGCAACCTCGCTACCCGCTCGACGGTGAAGATGACGAAAAAGTACAGCCGTGGCGACGGGCTGAGGCTAGCCGCAAGATCGCCGAGGCCCGCGCCGAATCGCGCAAGTGAAACGGCAGTGAAACGCCAATTTTAAGTTATTGAAGTTGCTGGAGCGGGTGAAGGGAATCGAACCCTCGTATTCAGCTTGGGAAGCTGCTGCTCTACCATTGAGCTACACCCGCGATGACGGAAGCCTTCCAACAGATGGGTGGCGGTGTCAAGGCTCTCAGATGCGGAAGTGCTTCGAGAGTTTCAGGCCCTGGGCCTGGTAGTTCGATCCAAGGCCGGAGCCATAAAGGCTTTCGGGTTTCTCCAGCATGTGCTCGTAAACCAGGCGGCCGACGATCTGGCCGTCCTCGAGGATGAAGGGCACTTCATGGCTGCGGACTTCGAGAACGGCGCGGCTGCCCATGCCGCCGGCAGGTGCGTGGCCGAAGCCTGGATCGAAGAAGCCGGCGTAGTGCACGCGAAACTCGCCGACGAGCGGATCGAAGGGCGTCATTTCGGCTGCGTAGTGCGGCGGAACGTGCACGGCCTCGCGCGAAACGAGAATATAGAACTCATCCGGATCGAGGATCAATTCGTTGCGACCGCGGCTGTAAAGCGGCTCCCAGAAATCGAAGATATCGTGCTCGGCCTTCTTATCGACATCGACGACGGCCGTGTGATGCTTGCCGCGGTAGCCGATCAGGCCATCATTGTCGCCTGCCAGGTCGATCGACAGCGCAATGCCGCCGCCCGAAACGTTCGGCTTGGCGCTTGCGACCAGCGTTTCCGCATCATGCAGCGCCTGCAGTTCCGGCTCGCCGAGAATCGAATACCCGACCCGGAACCGTATCTGCGAGAGGCGCGAGCCACGGCGCACGACGACAGGGAACGTGCGCGGGCTGATTTCCAGATAGAGCGGGCCAGAATAACCGGAAGGTATCTTGTCGAATTCCTGCGCGTAGTCGGTAATGACACGGGTGAAGATGTCGAGGCGGCCAGTCGAGCTCTTCGGGTTGGCCGAGGCGGACATTTCAGCCGGAAGATCGAGCCGCTCCATGAGAGGCACGATATAGACGCAGCCCGTTTCGAGCACGGCACCTTCGGAGAGATCGATGACGTGCAGGCTCAGCCGGTCGAGCTTGTCGGCAACGAGATGCGAGGGACCCGGCATGAAACTTGCCCGGACGCGGAACGCCTTGGCGCCCAAGCGCAGGTCCAGGCTGGCCGGCTGGATCTGATCGCGGTCCAGTTCCCGCTCACTCGTGAGGCGGCCCGTTTCAAACAGCGCAGCAATTGCGCGATCGGCCAAGATTCCAGTTTCCCGAGCCATCATGCTCCATCCATAATTTGCCTCAGACAAAACCAAACTCAAGGAATTGACGCAAGAAGCTATCAGCAGTATTGCAGCTTTATCCCGTGGTGATTTGGCCGGTCGGCTTGCAGCCACGTTAAAGAAGTGGCTAAAAAGACCGGGTATGAAACCGGTCTGCTTTTGCGGCCGGTTTTTTTGTTGTTTGAAGGTGGTGATGGCATGAGCAAGACTTGGCGCCCGGCAACCCAACTCGTTCACGAAGGGACGCTGCGCTCGCAATATGGCGAGACTTCGGAAGCGATCTTCCTGACGCAAGGTTTCGTCTATGATACCTCTGAAGCGGCGGAAGCCCGATTCAAGGGCGAGACGGACGGCTTCATCTATGCCCGATACGGAAGCCCGACCAACGATATGTTCGAAAAGCGGATGTGCGCGCTCGAAGGCGCCGAAGACGCCCGCGCCACCGCTTCCGGCATGGCTGCCGTCACCGCGGCGATCCTCTGCCAGTTGAAGGCCGGCGACCATATCGTTGCCGCCCGCGCGCTCTTCGGCTCCTGCCGATGGGTGGTCGAAACGCTTGCGCCGAAATACGGCATCGAATGCACGCTCATCGACGGCCGCTATCTCGAAAACTGGGAGAAGGCGATCCGCCCGGCGACGAAGGTCTTCTTCCTCGAAAGCCCGACGAACCCGACGCTGGAAGTGATCGACATCGCAGGCGTTGCCAAGCTCGCCGACCAGATCGGCGCCAAGGTGGTCGTCGACAACGTCTTCGCAACGCCGCTCTTCCAGAAGCCCCTGGAACTCGGCGCCCATATCGTCGTCTATTCCGCGACCAAGCATATCGACGGCCAGGGCCGCTGCCTCGGCGGCGTCGTGCTTTCCGATAAGGAATGGATCGACGAAAACCTGCACGACTACTTCCGCCACACAGGTCCGGCCATGTCGCCTTTCAATGCCTGGACGCTTCTGAAGGGCATCGAAACGCTGCCGCTGCGCGTCAAGCAGCAGACGGCGAGTGCTGCCAGGATGGCGGACTTCCTTGCCGAACAGAAGCAGGTGGCCAAGGTGATCTATCCGGGCCGCAAGGATCATCCGCAGGCCGATATCATCGCCAAGCAGATGTCCGGCGGCTCGACGCTCGTCGCATTCGAGCTGAAGGGCGGGAAGGAAGCAGCCTTCGCGTTGCAGAATGCGCTCGATATCATCAAAATCTCGAACAATCTCGGCGATTCCAAGAGCCTGATCACGCATCCGGCAACGACGACGCACAAGAACCTGAGCGATGACGCCCGCGCGGAACTAGGCATTTCCCCCGGCACGGTTCGCCTTTCGCTCGGCATCGAGGATGCTGATGACCTGATCGAAGATTTCGCTCAGGCTCTTTCAAAGGTTAAGTCCTGACCTGCGATAGCGACGGCCGGACCTTGCCGGTCCGGCCACATGCTCCACCTAAGAAATGGCGCAAGAGCTTCGCTTTAATACGGGAATTAACTTCGAAAATTAGGATTAATGTTCGAAACGACGTGCAATCATCGCGGTTTGAAGGATGATGCATGTGCCGTTTCTTGACGGATCGAGCGCTGTATAAGATACGGGTAACATATCTTGGCTATGGTGTAAGGCATGTACCGCGCCCTCACACGAGATATCGAAGTTGTCGTCGAGCCCTTTTATCTGGAGGAGCAATCCGATCCGGATGATGATCGCTATGTCTGGGGCTACCGGATCGTGATCAGCAATAATTCGGACCTGACAGTACGGCTCATCAATCGCTACTGGAACATCACCGATCAGAACGGCCTGGTGGACGAGGTGACCGGTCCTGGGGTCGTCGGCGAGCAGCCCCGGCTGGAACCCGGCGATACCTACGAATACTCGTCCGGCTGTCCGCTCGATACGCCTTCCGGCCTCATGTTCGGGCACTACCAGATGGAAACGGAGGACGGCGAGCTTTTCGATGTCGAAATACCCGCCTTCTCGCTGGATTCTCCCGGGCTGCTCAGAGTGCTGAATTGATCATTCCGCAGCCGATGCGACTTCCACGACCTCAAACCGGTAGGTCGTGGAACAGAATTCGCAGGTAACGGCAATCTCGCCATTCTCCTGGCTGGCGTCGATCTCGTCGTCCGAAAAGCCCTTCAGCACATTCTTGATCTTCTCGCGCGAGCAGCTGCAGCGGTCGAAAACTGCCCGGGTACTGAAAACACGCACGCCACGCTCGTGGAAGAGGCGAAAGAGCAGGCGTTCGATTCCGACCTGCGGATCCGTCAGTTCGTCCGCGTCGATCGTGTCGACCAACGCGCGCGCTTCGGTCCAGGCGTCGTCTTCCTTGTGTGCCAGCGCGGCGTTATCGCCGTCGCCGCCGTGGAGGTCGGGCTGGCGCATGCGCTCCGGCGCTTCCGGCAAGAACTGTGCAACGAGACCGCCGGCGCGCCAGCGGTGGCGCGGCTTACCCGCCTCGTCGCGGTCAAACAATTCGGCGGCGGCCAGGCGGACCCGCGTCGGGATCTGCTCCGACTGACGGAAATATGTGCCGGCAATATCCTCAAGCGAGGTACCGTCGAGCGCGACGATGCCCTGATAGGGCTGGCTGAACTTACCCTGGTCGATGGTGAAAGCCAGCACGCCCTTGCCAAGAAGCTGTTCCGGCTCGGTTTGGCCGGCGGCGACTGCCTTGTCGAGCAGCGCCTGATCGAAGCGCGCATAGGCACGCACGTTCTCCGGCGTCGAGAAATCAGCGACGAGGAGATCGACAGGGCCATCGCCCTTGGTCTGCACCGTGAACTTGCCGTCGAACTTGAGCGACGTCCCGAGAAGCACCGTCAGCACAATGACTTCGGCGAGGAGCCGGGCAACGGGTGCCGGATAGTGATGGCGCTCGAGGATCGCATCCAGCATGGGACCGAGCTGGACGGCGCGGCCGCGCACATCGAGGCCCTCTACCTGGAACGGGACAACGTGATCATCACCGGCGAAATCGAACTCGCCGAAAGCCCTTGCGGTTTCTGCCATGGTCTTACTCCTAGTAGTCCGAGCGGCAGACCAGAAGTCTTTCCACTCGCGCGGCCACGAGGCCATCAGGCCAAAGGTGGCGCCCAGTATGGTTCAGATCACACCCAGGCACCATGCAAGAATTGACTTTTGCGCGTGAAGACGGTTCTCCGCCTCATCGAAAACCACGGATTGCGGGCCGTCGATCACTTCGTCCGTCACTTCCTCACCACGATGGGCGGGCAGGCAATGCATGAACAATGCATCCTTGCCGGCCTTTGCCATCAAAGCCGCGTTGACCTGATAGGGCTGGAAAACGTTGTGACCGCGAGCCCGATGTTCCTGATTCATGGAGACCCAGGTATCGGTTACCACGCAATCGGCACCCTCGACCGCACGGTCGGCATCATGGCCAAGCATGATCTGGGCGCCCTCGTTGCGGGCCCAGTTCAGATAGTGATCCTTCGGCTCGGAACCAAGAGGCACGGCCATGTTCATGCGATAGCCAAAACGGGCAGCACCTTCGACCAGCGAGTGCAGCACGTTATTGCCGTCGCCGGTCCAGGCGATCGTCTTGCCCTTGACGGGACCGCGATGCTCCTCGAAGGTCATGATGTCGGCCATGATCTGGCAGGGGTGTGTGTCGTCCGTCAGCGCGTTGATGACCGGCACCGTCGCGCGTTCGGCAAGTTCCAGCATGCGGTGATGCTCCGTCGTGCGGATCATGATCGCGTCGACGTAACGCGAGAGCACCTTGGCGGTATCGCCGATCGTCTCCGCGCGGCCGAGCTGCATCTCCGTGCCGGAGAGAAAAAGCGTCTCGCCGCCAAGCTGGCGCATGCCGACATCGAAGGAAACGCGCGTGCGCGTCGAGGGCTTCTCGAAAATCATTGCCAGCATCTTGCCTGCGAGCGGCTTATCGCCCTTGCCGGCCTTGAAGGCCTGCTTGCGTACGATCGCATCGTCCATGATGGACCTGAGATCGGATGCGGTTACCGCCGAGAGATCGAGAAAGTGTCTGGGGGAAGCCATGTCGTTCTTACCTGTATGCCCCTTGAGAGGCGTCTATCCGTTCAAGCCGTCTTCTTGGTCTTTGCGGCGCGAATGCTTTCGGCAGCGCGTTCCACGCGGGCAAGCCCCTCGCGCGCTTCCTCCGCCGTGACGACCAGAGGCGGAAGGAGACGGATGACATTATCGCCCGCCGGAATGGCCAGAAGATGAGCAGCACGAATGGCCTGCAGCAGTTCGGAAGACGGGACGGCTGCCTTGATGCCGAGCATCAGGCCTTCGCCGCGCACATTCTCGATAACATCCGGATAGCGGTCCTTCAGCGAGGCAAGGCCTTGGCGGAAGACGAGCGCCACGTCGCGCACATGTTGCAGGAAACCGTCGGCCAGGATGACGTCAAGCACTGCGCTGCCGACCGCCATGGCAAGCGGATTGCCGCCATAGGTGGAACCATGCGTGCCGGCCTTCATGCCGGACGCGGCATCCGCGGTCGCAAGGCAGGCGCCGAGCGGGAAGCCGCCGCCGATGCCCTTCGCCACCGCCATGATATCCGGCGCGACGCCGGACCATTCGTGGGCAAAGAGCTTGCCTGTGCGGCCGACGCCGGACTGAACCTCGTCAAGAATCAACAACAGGCCCGTCTCGTCGCAGAGTTGGCGGAGCGCCTTCATGAATTCGTTTGTCGCCGGACGAATACCGCCCTCACCCTGCACCGGCTCTATGAGGATGCCCGCCGTCGCATCCGTGACCGCGGCGCGGACCGCCTCGATATCGCCGAACGGAACCTGATCGAAACCCGGTGCCTTGGGACCGAAGCCTTCGAGATACTTCTCCTGACCGCCGGCAGCGATCGTCGCCAGCGTACGGCCATGGAAAGCGCCTTCGAAGGTGATGATGTGGAAGCGTTCTGGATGGCCCTTGGAATACTGATAGCGGCGCGCGGTCTTGATCGCGCATTCCAGCGCCTCGGCCCCGGAATTGGTGAAAAACACCTTGTCGGCGAATGTGACGTCGGTCAGCCGCTTGGCAAGCGCCTCCTGACCTGGAATTTCATAGATGTTCGACAGGTGCCAAACCTTGTCGGCCTGCGCCTTCAGAGCTTCAACGACATGCGGATTGCCGTGGCCGACGGATGTTACGGCAACGCCTGCGCCAAAATCCAGATATCGCTCGCCGCCCTCGGTGATCAGCCATACGCCCTCACCTCGCTCGAACCGCAGAGGGGCGCGAGAATAGGTGTCATATAGCGGCGCGGCTTGAGCCATGGCGCGGTCTCCTGTCGTCGTTAGGGCAACCGGACTCCGGCTAAAAACCAGGCCCGAAAAATTAAAAATGCCGCCTTTCGGCGGCGAGGGCCACTATTTACGTTTCGCGCCGTAATGTCAACAAAACTGCGGATTTGGGCGCATGCGGCCGGCAGCCAATCAGGCGAGCTGTTTATCAACAGCTAATGTTGCAGAAATGACTCGCTCGGGAAGCAAGTTGGGGAAAACTTGAAATTCGATTCATCCGGATTCCCGCGACTCTTGTCACGGAGTCAGCCTCACACTAGGTTAAAACTCAATTACTAGACTGCATGCGGCGGAACTAGTCACCACAATTGGTCAGGCGTTTCCTGCTTCGGACGTATCCGGAGCGAGGGTGAGGGATTCTGCCTTCACAACGCTAAACGGCGGAGACAGGGCATGAACTGGACAGACGAGCGTGTCGAAAAACTCAAGAAGCTTTGGTCCGAAGGGTTGAGCGCGAGCCAGATCGCGGCGCAACTCGGCGGAGTGAGCAGGAACGCGGTCATTGGCAAGGTCCACAGGCTTAGCCTTCCGGGCCGCGCCAAGGCCGGCGGCGCGACGACGACCGCACGCGCGCCGAAGCGCAATACTTCGGCTGTCCGCGCACCGAATTATGCATCGCGGATGGCAACCCGCACCGTCACGCGCCAGCAGGGCGCGACGATGCTCAAGGAAGAGGTCGAGATCGATCTCGTGGAGGAGATGGACTATCGTCCGGCCACAAACGTTGTCGTGCCGATCTCCCGCCGTCTCGGTCTGACGGAACTCACGGAGCGTACCTGCAAGTGGCCGGTCGGCGACCCGCTGAAGGACGACTTCCACTTCTGCGGTTGCGACAGCCCCGACTCTTCCCCTTATTGCAGCTATCACCAGCGCCTTGCCTATCAGCCGGTCAACGAGCGCCGCCGGACCGCAGCCCGCGCAAGCTGAGCCGGGTAAGTAACAACCCGAAACGGGTCCTCGCGGGCCCGTTTCTTTGCGTCTGGCAATCGAGATTTCGGCCTCAAAACCACGACGAATATTCCAGGGTTTACGTCGTCAGAAACGCACGGTGAACTCCGTTCCCTTGCCGATTTCGGACTTGACGATCAGCCGTGCGCGGTGGCGCGTCAGGATATGCTTGACGATCGCCAGACCGAGACCGGTGCCCTTTTTGGAGCGGCTATCCTCGATATTGACGCGATAAAACCGCTCCGTGAGGCGCGGCACATGCTCCGCGGGAATGCCCGGGCCTTTATCTGCGATGCTGACTTCAACTGCCTCGCCGGATGCATTCTTGACGTGGACATCGACGACCTTGCCTTCCTGGCCGTACTTGCATGCATTCTCCATGAGATTTTCAAAAACCTGGACCAGTTCGTCGCGGTCTCCGAGAACCTCCGCCTTGCCCTCCGGCAGGTGCAGATTGATCTCGACTCCAACCTCCGTGGCAAGCGGCACCAGCGCGTCCCTGACATGGCCGAGCAGCGGCACGAGATCGACCTTCTCGTCCGGTGCGATGTGCGACTTGAGCTCAAGACGGGAAAGCGAGAGAAGATCGTCGACAAGGCGGCTCATGCGAGTCGTCTGGTCGAACATGATGCCCAGGAAGCGCTCCTGCGCCTTCGGATCATTCTTTGCCGGGCCTTGGATCGTCTCGATGAAACCGCGGAGCGACGCAAGCGGAGTGCGCAGCTCATGGCTGGCATTGGCGACAAAGTCCGACCGCATGCGATCGATACGCCGCACCTCGGAGATATCGCGGAACGAAAGCAGGAAGAAGCGCTCGCCATTCCCGGCGCCGCCGAGGTCGATCGGCGCGCTGCGAACAATATAGACGCGCTCCGACGGCAGGCGCTCGGAATGCTCGATCTGGTTGGGAGCGTTGGTGGCGATCGTCTCTGCCACCATGTCCAGAATGCCCGGCGAGCGCAGGCGTGCAGAAATATGCGCCCCGATCACCACTTCGCCAAAGGCCTTTTCCGCGGCGCGGTTCTGGAAGAGAACGGAGGCATCGCCTGAGAGGAGCATCACGGGTATATCGAGGCCAGCCAGCGTTGCGGAGACGGCGGGCAGCAGACTCGTCGGCGCTTCCGGTTCGAGTTCCGGCGGTTCGGCAAGCTTTGCCTGCACGGCCGGCATGCTGTTTAGAAGCACAACGGCGATCATTAAGACAAGAAGCGCCAGCACCGCCCACTTGTTCATGCCGGCCGCAAGCGCAACGAGGCCAATGACGATCGCCGCGAGCAGAACCGTTCGCTGCTGCCGGATGCGGGCCATGAGCCCCGTTGTCCATGGCATTTCGTCTTCCAAAGTGTTCCTCGCCCGGTCGGTTCGTTCTTATGTTCAAACTCTGCCTGATAGCCGTGATTCATGACAGAAGTTTTCCGCCCCTGCCATTTGCCGCAAAAGCCGCAACCGATACACACAGGAATTTTGACTGCCGCGACGGATTTGATTTTCAATGAAAAATATGATCGCCTGCGAAGAAAGCCACAGGCGGAGAAGGAAATATGGCCGAAGCTGTCGAAAGCCGCGCGGTTGAACTGGACATCAGGGGCAAGAAGCGCGTCTTCGATGTCGACGATCCGGTGCTTGCGGACTGGATCGATGAAGAGGCGCTGGAATCGGGGGATTTCCCCTACAAGAAAAAGCTGAAAGAGGAAGAGTATCTCGAAGAGCTGGAAAAGCTGCAGATCGAACTGGTCAAAGTGCAGTTCTGGCTGCAGGCGACCGGCAAACGGGTGATGGCGCTCTTTGAAGGCCGCGACGCGGCCGGCAAGGGCGGCGCCATCTCGGCCTCCTCCGCCCACATGAACCCGCGCCTTGCCCGCGTCGTCGCACTCGCCAAGCCGAATGACCGGGAACTCGGCCAATGGTATTTCCAGCGCTACATCGCCCAGTTTCCGACGGCCGGCGAGTTCGTTCTCTTTGACCGCTCCTGGTACAACCGCGCAGGTGTCGAACCGGTCATGGGGTTTTGCACGCCCAAGCAATATGAGGATTTCCTCAAGCAAGCGCCGCAGCTGGAAAAGATCATTGCCCACGAAGGCATTCATTTCTTCAAGTTCTATCTGGATATCGGCCGCGAGATGCAACTCAAGCGCTTCCACGACCGCAGGCACGATCCGCTGAAGGTATGGAAGCTTTCATCGATGGATATCGCGGCGCTCACCAAATGGGGCGACTACAGCGACAAACGCGAGCGGATGCTCGAGGCGACGCATACGGAATTTGCGCCCTGGACGGTCATCCGCGCCAACGACAAACGTCGCGCGCGGCTCAACCTCATCCGTCACATGCTGAAGACAATGGATTACGACGGAAAGGACGACAAGGCGATTGGCGATCTCGACGACAAGATCATCGGCGCGGGGTCCGGATTTCTCAAATAAGGGTCACTGCCCCGGCAGGATGCGCACGGCGTAGAGGTTGATGCCCCGCGCCTTGCCGTCGACATCGCTGTTGATCATCAGCCTGCCATCGCCACTCGGCGCCAACGACCGGTCGAAGGTAACCTGAAGCAGAGCGTCGGACTTTTCGCGGGTGACGCTGAACCGATGGCGAGCGCAATTGCCGAGCGTCTGGAAATTGCATTCGACCATCACCTGCGTCGGCTCGTCGCTCGTCGATTGCAACGTGATCGCGATCGTCGAGGATTTGCCGGCGAGCTCTCGAAGTACGTCTTTCGGAACGCTGATGCCGATACTTCCGTCAGCGCCGTTGCTTTCCGAGATCAAACGAACAGCCGGACCATCGTTTTCGGCGATGTTTTCAGTCCGTGCCCGCGGGCCGCTTTCGACCTTGGCAGCGTCCGACGGCTTGAATATCTCGATCCACTCCGCAGAAAAGCTGTTCTGCGGGTCGATCGTGACCGGCTGATCGACATGCGGCGCCGTGTTCGCAGCACCTTCGTCCGCACCGTCGAAGTCTTCCGGCTCGGTACTGGCAGGCGGATTGGCGACGCTGGTGTCGCGCTCGGCCGCCGTCAGGAAGAGGCCGGACTTATAAGCCCACCAGGCCCCCATGCCGATAAAGGCGATCAGCACGCACCAGACAAGCAGCCGCGAGAAGAATTTTCGCGGCTTGCGGCGCTTTGCAGCCCCTTCCGGCCGGAAATCCATATGGGCGGAGGGGCGGCTTTCGGGTGCAGGGCCTTCGCCGGTCTGAGGTGCCGCGCCGAGATGATCGGATGCAGCGGCATGGACGTCATCAAGCCTCGACTCGTCGTAGGCAGGCCTTGCCGAATAGCCTCGTGTTTCACCGCCGACCTGAGGCGCGTCATGTTCAAAACGCTCGTCGTGCCTGACCGGCGGCGGGATTTCGGCGACGGGCGGAACGGGCACTTCCGGTGGACCCTGGCGCGGATGCAGGCGCTCGCGTTCTTCGGCCTCGATCATGTGAATGGTCGTTTCGAGCCGATGACGATGATGCGCAATCGCTTCCCGGTCGGTGATATCCTGCTTGCGAAGACCGGCCTCCAGCGCCTGGCGGGCCGATTGATAAATCCTTGCACGGACTTCCGGATTATCGCGATCGGAGTTGTTAAGCGCCGTTCTGATTGCCGTTTCTAATCCGCTCACGTCCGATCCTTCATGCTGGCATCAGGCATCACCCTGAAATCTTTACAAATGCCTAACAAAACTCGGTAGCGTCTATGGTTGAAAACCGCAAGTCTTGCGGCTGGCAGCATTTCGAATCGCGAGCAATAAATATGCCCCTTCCCCCCCTTGCCCATTTATCTCGACACCCGATCTCTGCGGAATCGACAGCTCGGCACTCAAGCATGCTCTTTTCCTCGCTCATCAAGTCTGCTATCAAATTGACGTTTTCGTAAACGTCAATTGAATGGTGAACGATGTCCCTTCCCAAAATCCTTACGGAAAACCTGAGACTGCCGGTCCTTGCTTCACCGCTCTTTATCATCTCGCATCCGGCCCTGACGCTGGCGCAATGCAAGGCGGGCGTGATCGGCGCTTTTCCGGCACTGAACGCCCGGCCGGAAAGCCAGCTCGACGAATGGCTGGCAATGATCACCGATGACATCGCCGCCTACAACGCCGCCAATCCGGACAGGCCGGCAGCACCCTTTGCCGTCAACCAGATCGTCCACATGTCGAACAAGCGGCTGGAGCACGACCTGCGCCTCTGCGTCAAATACAAGGTGCCGATCGTGATCTCTTCGCTCGGTGCCGTGCCCGAGGTGAATGCGGCCGTACACTCCTATGGCGGCATCGTGCTCCACGACGTCATCAACAACCGCCACGCCAATTCGGCGATTAGGAAGGGTGCCGACGGACTGATTGCGGTAGCGGCGGGAGCCGGTGGGCATGCCGGCACGCTGTCACCCTTCGCGCTGGTGCAGGAAATCCGTGAATGGTTCGACGGGCCGCTGCTTTTGGCAGGCGCGATCGCCACCGGCGGCGCGATCCTTGCAGCACAGGCGATGGGTGCGGACATGGCCTATATCGGGACGCCGTTCATCGCGACCGAGGAAGCGCGCGCCGCCGACGCCTACAAGCAGGCGATCGTCGCGGGCGCTGCAAACGACATCGTCTATTCCAATTATTTCACCGGCGTGCATGGCAATTACCTGAAACCATCGATCCAGGCCGTCGGCCTCGACCCGGACAACCTCCCGGTCGCTGACCCATCGAAGATGGATTTCGAACAGGCAGTCGGCGGCGCGAAGGCCTGGAAAGACGTCTGGGGCAGCGGCCAAGGCATCAGCGCGATCAAGGCGGTTGAGCCGGTCGCCAAGCTCGTTGACAGGCTGGAAAGCGAATACCGGGAAGCGCGCACACGCCTCGCGCTCTGAGCCGCGCCACCTTCCACAGCGGAGCGTCTTTTTTTTCAAAGGCACGACAGGGCGCTTGAAATCTTCAAACAATGCCTGTATCAGCGCCATGCAAATCGCGGCCGCACAGTTGGCCGCCAAGTTGCCGCTTTAGCTCAGTCGGTAGAGCACATCATTCGTAATGATGGGGTCACGTGTTCGAGTCACGTAAGCGGCACCACTTTTCTTGAAGTAAATCAGTTCCTTAGGCCAGATTGGACACGGCTATTTACCGGGAGCCTGATAAATGCCGTTCGGGTAGCAGATGTGCTCATTGCCGCGCGTCACACCGTTTGCGACAAGGTAAGCCTTCACAGTTTAGCCATGGCAGCAGCCATGCGTGCTTTGCCAGAGTATCCCATATCCGCGTTTGGCCACATATGAGGGATGCTGCGAAGAATATAGGTGACGCATACGATTTCAAAGCCGGGTGCATCGACGAGTGCCAAACATGACGTATAGCAGGCGACTTCTCGCCGGTGCGCCAGGTCTATTTACTCGGTTGGTGATCGCCGGATCCGTTCAAAGAAGGCAAGACCTGTCATCGGGAACCTGACGTCGATTGATTGTGTGAAGATGATCGGCAACGCGCCAGCCGGCATCGTGGCTCGTCAGCGGTCTTGACTGATGTTTTCGCGGCTTCATCATCGCTGTCGCACTGGGCCTTATTACGCACGTATCGTTTGTAAAGCGTCATACCAGGTACTCTCTCAGATGGATAACGTAGGATGGCCGCTCCATCGCGGGCGATAATCCGCTGAACGGCGGCGCAGGTCGTCGAACCGGCATTCAACCGCTCGATTGCGAATGAAGGTTCGACCCCGAACATGAGCGCAAAGAGTATAAGGCTGGTCCTTTTCATCGGCTTAGCTTTCCTCTGTCGAATAGGATTTCAGCGAGGCACGGATAGTTGCGTCCTTATACATGATCGTGGAGATCTGGTGGAAAGCAAGTTTTCCGGGCAATCACGCCATCGGTGCCTTTGTCTCAGTATGGCCTAGGTCATGTATTCGAAATGTGACAAAAGGTCAGTTGACGCGATCTTCAGGAGTTCGTTGGCAAGGGCCGGAAGTGGCGCGAAGCAGCCGTCGAGCCGTCCGGGAAAGGTGTGGGGGAGCTGCCTAGCGGCGGTGAGCGCCATGAGTTCCGCGGTTGCGGGAGTTCATGAGGAGGCGATAGCGTTCACAATGGCGCGTCATGAAAGCGAGTTTGGTTCCTTTGATATCGCACGCGACATCAATAACTTAGATCAATTTTGGATGACGTGAAGCCCGGCTATGTAACTCCGCAGCCACTGCACCGATACTTTGGAAGGCGAAGGTAACGCAAATAGTGTTCGTAATGATGGGTCACGTGTTCGAGTCACGTAAGCGACACCATTACTTTCTGATTGATTTTGTTTATAAACTCGCCTCTGATGTCTCCGGAAATCCGCAAGCGTGCCTCCTGACGCTGCCACGCCAATCAACTGTCTCCGGCGGCAATCCCCCGATGGCGAATGCGGCAGCATTCCTTGAACGTCTTGCCGGAGCCGCAGGGGCAGGGATCGCTGCTGCGGCGCTGCAGGCGGCCGATCAGGGGAAGTGTTGCGGCGGAGGGCAGCAGGGCGGCCGCCAGAGCGACAAGCTTGGCCGAGATGCCGGGGACCACAAGGCGGCGGCCGGATTTGAAGCCGCGCCAGGCCCGTTCGGCCACATAGTCCGAATCGAGCTTCGGCAATATCTTGAAAAGCTGTGCTCGGCCGGCGCCGGATTTTTCGAGGAATTCGGTCGACACCGGTCCCGGCGCAACGCATGTGACGGTCACGCCCGTGCGGCGCAATTCCTGATGAAGCGCTTCCGAAAAGAAGCGCACGAAAGCTTTGCTCGCATAATACAGGGCCATATTCGGCCCGGGCGTGAATCCGGCTATGGAACCGAGATTGAGCACGCCACCACGCCCGCGTGCTGCCATTCCCGGCAGGAAGCGAAGGGTCAGGTCGCTGAGGGCTCGTATGTTGAGATCGATGATGCCAAGCTGATCTTCGACCGGAAGGAGCGTTGCCGCACCGCGCAATCCGTATCCGGCGCTGTTGACCAGGACATCGCAGAACAAACCGTTTGCAGACAGGAAGTCCTGCAAACGCGCCGAGGCATCGGCCACAAGGAGATCCAATTCCAGCGTGAATGCCTCGCCGCCCGCCGCCCGCACGTCTGCCGCGGCAGCAGCCAGACCTTCAGGCGAGCGCGCAACGAGCACAACGACGGCCCCATGCTCCCGGGCGACAACCTTGGCAATTGCTCTGCCGATGCCGCGCGACGCGCCGACCACCACGGCGGACGGACGAAACTCACTCTTGATGATCATATTGCCGTCCCTGAAGCCGTCGTATCGAGAGCGGCAGCACCCTGTGGGGCGATGCTCTTTACTTCGCTGGTGACTTCGCCGTTCAATATCTTTTCGAACCGCTCCAGCGCTCGTGCGACGTTGGCGCCGTCCATGACCCTGTGATCGTAGTGGATCCGGACCGTGACCGACCCATCTGCGGAGATCGGGCCGTAATTGAAGAGCGTGGTCAAAGGCGAAAGGGGGTTGAGTGACTCTGCCCCGAGACCGGAATAGACCGACAGCTGGAAAGTGCCGAACCGGCGGGCACGCTGGCGCCCGATATTCAGCCCGAGCCACATCAACAGCCACCTCAAAGGCGCCGGCGCACGGGCAAACTTCAATGCACGCCGGAACTCCTTGATTTCCAGGACCGGGCGCGAGCGCGCCGCCTGGATCAAGGCCTCGAGTTCGGCGATCGGCCGCCGCTCGGGGGCCTTGACCAAGCTCAGCAAGACGACCCGCTCGCTGCCATATTCGCGCTCGTGGGCAATCGAGGCCACGCTTTCCGGATATTCATAGAGCTGAGCTCTCGGGAACTTGATGTAAGCGCGCCTAAGGTCCGGTGTCTCCTTCGAGAGAAGCGCGTATCCCTTCAAGAAGAGTACGGTCCAGGAGGGTCTGCTTGACTGCGCCATTCTGGCCTTCTGGAGCGGGCCGAGGTTCATCTGCCGCTGCACAGTGACCCGCGGCACTCCGATCGAGAACCGCATCAGATCCCCGACAAGGCGCCGTGCCGCCGAAAGCTTGATGGTCCGGCCTCGCATCATGCCTCCTCTAATAAAGATAGGGAATAATTCGCTTGGTCCTATCCATATAGGCGCGATATTGCGCGCCGAAAATCTCCAGCATCATACGCTCTTCCTTGTCCACCCGGAGAAAAAAGAGGATTGCGAAGCCGATCAGACCAGCAAGCCCCACGATCCAGTTCGACAGCAGAAAGGCCTGCCCGAGGCCCATCAGCAGGAAAGACGTGTACATGGGATGGCGGACGAAAGCGTAGGGGCCGCTGCAAATCAGCTGATGCTGGTCGCGAATCTCCAACGTGATGGACCAGTTGCGGCCGAGTTCCTTGTGGGTTCTGCGAAAGACCCACATGGCGGCGGCAAAGAGCACCACCCCGACGGTGATCGCCCAGGCGCGGGCCGGATAATCGGCTGCTTGCGGCATGCCGGTGGCGACATAGAACCCCGGCACGATCGCAAGTCCGAGCAGCGCCGAGGCAAGCCCGATCGTCTCGATACGAGAACGGCGGTGACTGACGACACGCACGCGCTTGGCGCGGCGCTCGAAGGGATAGCGGATGATATACCAGGCAACGACGCCGAGCACCCACAGGATCTTGCCGACAACAGCTATGCTCAATTTAAGTCTCCAGAGCCCTTCTGCGTCCTGCAACCGATTGGATGAAGAAGCGGTATGGCAGCTTGCCCGCCTCGCATTTAGGTGTTCATTTCTCGAAGCTGCGTCACGAATTGTTGCGGGCGGAGCCAGATGCTGGGCGCCTTATAGCCCATCGAGCGAGCGATTTCTGCTACGAAAGCGTTGCAGTTATAAACCGAAGCCTGCCAAAACTTGGTTTTGGCCTTCAGCTTGCGTATGAAGGCAACGGTCTCGTTGTATTCCGATGGAGTGAGAAGGACGCGCCAGCTTGCCGACCTGTAGGCCTCCTCCAGGTCGCCGTCACTGGCCCCGGTTTCGGCCGGCACGGGCACGAAGTGGCCGAGAACATAGGGGGCTGTTTCATTGGTCGCAGGAGCAAGCCCTGCGACCTCCGGATTGACCATCCCGCCAGCTTTGTTCAACCGCCCGAAAATCACGTAGGTGTGGCCGTAGCTCAGCGCGTAGCGCGAGCGGAACTCGATAAAGTACTGGCCATCTGTTTTTTGGGATGATTCGCCAACAGACCCCCCTCGCGCATCCGAAACGAATCGCGGTTGCGGTGGCTTGTCTTCTGTCTGGCATGATGTGAGCGCGAGAGCGAATAGAATTACAAGTGATAGACGGCCCTTTGCAAGCGTCATCGCTACACTTCATCTCCCGGTATAGCGAGCATCGACACATGCCCCGCTTGACGCCAATCTTTGCGCTGCAAGCTGCAAGGCAGGTCCAGCCCGGACTGCACGACGTGGGGAAGGGCCACGAATGCCCCTTCCCATTCAGCAACAGTTAGTTGCTACTTATATACTGGTGCCGGTGCCGGTTCCGCTACGGGCGGCGGGGCCTTCCCCTTGCCCTTACCGATCGACCCGCAAGCGCTCAGGCTTGCAACGGAAAACAACGCAACTAGGCACATGATCAGAATTCTGCTCATCAGTAGTCCTCTCCTTAGCACGGAATAGGTTATCGAAGGCAACGCTTCTACTAATAGCCGCAAAATACGCCTAAGCCAAGTGCAGAAAGGACACACCTTGCCTCTGCGCGGCCCCGGGCGCCTCATAATGCCTAACAGACCGTGGCGTTATCGTTGCAAAATGTAAGCATCATATGACCAATACTGGCGTTCCCACCGGAGCCCTGCTGTAGAGGTCGACGATGTCCTCATTCGTCAAGCGAATGCATCCATTGGAAACCGCTTGCCCTATCAACCAGGGCTCGTTCGTTCCATGCAGCCGGAACAGGGTGTCCTGTCCGCCCCTGTAGAGATAAAGGGCAGCCGCACCCAGTGGATTATGGGGTCCGCCCGAAACACCGCCCGCATACTGCGCCAGGTGCGGCTTGCGCCGTATCATGCTGGCTGTGGGCATCCACGAGGGCCATTCCGCCTTCCGCCCGATGGTCGCCCTTCCCTTAAGCGTCAGACCCTCCTCGCCGACTGCAACGCCATAGCGCAAGGCCTCGCCGCCGCCTTCGACCAGATAAAGGTAACGCTCGTAGGTGTTGACCACGATCGTTCCAGGCGGCTCGCTTCCGTCATATGGCACGCGCCGCCGCCGGTAGCGAGAGCTGATTCGCGGCGCCGACGAAAACATCGACCCCACCTGCCATCCCGTCGTTGAAGCGCATCCAGATACCATCAACGCCAGACTGCCCAGCAGGAGCCCCCGGCGCGCAACGTGTTTTTTTTCCATCTCTACCTGCTAAGCAATCGATCGACCCTATTCTTCGTCTTAACATCCCGGCGCCAACCGGCCAAGCCTCGCGTCAAAGCTGAAAGGTGCAAACGCTCTCGTTCGCCTTGGACCTGCGCTGTCGTCCTTCAAGGGCCGAGGCGCTGCCGGGCGCGAGCATGGTGGGTGAAGGGCTTGCAGAACGAGCGGCCGCGTTGCTTGCGGCTATGAAAGGTCTTGCATCAATGGCATGCCTCTGTTCGACTAGTGGCAGGGATAATGAGGAGGGACTTGATGACGAAGCCTGACTTCACGGGAAAAGTCGCGCTCGTAACCGGCGGAGGGTCCGGTATAGGTGCAGCCATTTGCCGGCAGCTCGCTGATGAGGGAGCAGAGGTTGTCATTGCCGATCTCGATGCTGACGCCGCAGGCAACCTTGCCGCGGAGATCCGTTCAAAGGGTGGGCGGGCGCGGGACTTTGCGGTCGATGTCACGGATGCCGGGGCTGTGGAAAAGCTGATCGCCTACGCTGTCGAGACATGCGGCGGTCTGCATCTGGCGGTTAACAATGCAGGCATAGACGGCCCCCGAAAGGCGACGGCAGACTACCCGCTCGACAATTGGCACAACCTGATGAACGTCAACCTGAACGGCGTCTTCTACTGCATGAAGCATGAAATTGCCGCCATGCTGCAACGCGGCGGAGGGGCCATCGTCAACATGTCTTCCGCCCTCGGTTCGGTTGGATTGCCATTTACAGCAGCCTACACGGCCGCCAAGCACGGTGTTGTCGGCCTGACCAAGGTCGCCGCAATCGAATATGCGAGACTGGGCATCCGCATCAATGCCGTCGGCCCCGGCTGGATCGAAACGCCGCTTTTGACCGAGCATCTGGCGATAGCGGGAAGCCGGCGCATGGAAGCGCTTCAGCCGATGGGCAGGCGCGGCAGGCCGGAGGAAGTCGCAGCCCTCGTGTGCTTCCTCCTGTCCGAACAGGCAAGCTTCATCACTGGAAGCTACCATCTCGTGGACGGGGCCTATACCGCCCATTAGATCCACGCGCCGACTGCGTCTGCCTAAGCTGGAGGCGGCTCGGCAGGATTCTGCGGCAGCGACTGAAGAAGGGTCTGGCGCGCAGAACGCAGATGCAGGCGGCACGAGAAGTCGATTGCCGCCTGATCGCGCGATTCCAGTGCCGCGATATAGTCGAGATGTTCGTGAATGGCGCGTCCGTTGCGCTGGCGGGCGAACGCCTTGTTCCATTGGTAGTGATAGTGGAAGATGATCGCGATCGCATCGTAGAAGTCCGCGATGAACCGGTTTTTCGCGGCGCCGTGGATCAAGAGATGGAAGCGCTCGTCAAGGGCTGAGAATTCCTTGTAGCGCGCATCGAAATCGTTGAGCATCGCATGATGCTCGGCCTTGATATCGGCCAGCGCCGCCCAGGCTTCGCTTTCGGGCGGCAGCTTGCCGAATTCGGTGGCCGAATGAAGCTCGAACATTTCGCGGACATCCGCGAGTTCCAGTGCAAATTCGCGGGTGAAGCCTTTCAGGATCCAGTGGCTGTTCGGCCGCTTTTCGATGAGGCCGAAACGCGAGAAACGGATGAGAAATTCGCGAACGCTGGTCGTGCCGGTGCCGATCTCACGAGCCAGTTCCAGCTCGTTGATCTGCATACCGGGCGCGGCATCGTCCGACAGAATGCGCTGCATGAAGCTGCGCTCGATGATGTCGTGCAGCGAATCCGTCTCTTCGGACGGAAAGAGGTCTTCCTCGGTGGGAACGCGCAGCACGATCTTCTGGCGCTTGTTCCACCGGATGATGCCTTCGTCGTTCAGGCGGGTCAAAATCGCGCGGGCCGTGCTGCGGCTGATGCCGAGCTGCGCGGCGATTTCGGGTTCGGAAGGCAAGGCGGCATCCGGGCGCAGAACAGCAGCATACCTGTTATAGGCTTCCTTGAAGACCGTATTCTGCCTTGCCATGTTACCCCGCTCTTTCCTCGTGCCTTTAAACTTTGCAACCTGCAAAGTTTAAAGCGCACAGGAGCTAATCGACTGCGACCTTTATCCTATTTCCTGGCCACCTGCGGCTGTTTGCCTCCCTTGACCACAGGAACAATATTCCCGTTGACTTGAAAATGTTTATTGTAGATAAAAAACAAAATCAATGCGCATTTTGCCGATGCAGCGGGCGCATTCCTCAGGGAGAAGACAATTGGACAAACTGCCTTGGCTCATCCTTTCTGCTGGAGATAACGTCGCCGTCGCAACGGCAGCGATCGAAGCCGGAGCGACCGTCGCAGGTATCCAGACCCGGCAGAAAATCGAACCCGGCCACAAGGTTGCGATCGCCGACATCCCGCTCGGCACGCCGGTGGTGAAATATGGCCAGGCGATCGGCCGCACGACTGCCGAGGTAAAGGCCGGCGATCATATCCACAGCCACAACCTGCATTTCGAGAACGACCGTCTGGCGGCAACTGCGAATTCCGCGCCGGAAGCGGCGACCGCGGAAGACCGCGCGCGAACCTTCATGGGTTACCGCCGTGCGGATGGCCGGGCGGCGACCCGCAACTATATCGGCATCATCGCCAGCGTGAACTGTTCCACCACCGTCTGCCGTGCGATTGCAGACGAGGCCAATCGCACCATCCTGCCGTATTACGAGGGCATCGACGGCTTCGTGCCGATCGTGCATGACCAGGGCTGCGGCATGAGCTCGACCGGTGACGGCATGTCGGTCCTTCACCGCACGCTTGCGGGCTACACGCGCCATGTCAATTTCGGCGGCGTGCTGATGATCGGCCTTGGCTGCGAAGTAAACCAGCTGACGCTCTACGGCCAAAGCGGTGCCGGCAATGCCAAGCGGCACTTCAACATTCAGGATGCCGGCGGCTCGCGGCGGGCCGTCGAACGCGCCATGGGGATGCTCCGGGAGATCGCCGCCGATGTCGGTAGGGAGCGGCGCACGCCGATCCCCATCAGCGAGATCATCATCGGCCTGCAATGCGGTGGGTCGGATGGCTTTTCGGGTATTACCGCCAATCCGGCGCTCGGCGTCGCAGCCGATCTTCTGGCCGCAGCCGGCGGTACCGCAATCCTTTCCGAAACCTCGGAAATCTACGGCGCTGAGCATCTGCTGCGCAGCCGCGCGATCAACGAGGACGTGGCCAGGAAGCTCGACGACAAGATCGCCTGGTGGGAAAAATATGTCGGGCTGCATGGTGCCTCGCTCGACAACAACCCCTCGCCCGGCAACAAGCGCGGCGGATTGACGACCATTCTTGAAAAATCGCTCGGTGCCGTCGCCAAGGGTGGCCGGTCTCCGCTGACGGCGGTCTACAGCTATGCCGAACGCGTGACTGCACCGGGACTCGTTTTCATGGATACGCCCGGATACGACCCGGTTTCCGCCACGGGGCAGGTTGCAGGCGGCGCAAACATGATCGCCTTCACAACCGGCCGCGGCAGCTGTTTCGGCTGTCGTCCCGCGCCCTCGATCAAGCTCTCCAGCAATTCGACGCTCTATGCTTCGATGGAAGAGGACATGGATATCGATTGCGGCACGATCGCCACCGGCGATGCGACGATCAGCGGCAAGGGGCGCGAAATTTTCGACCTGATCATCGATACGGCGTCCGGCAAGAAGACGAAAAGCGAGGAGTTCGGCTACGGCGACAACGAATTCGTACCGTGGCATCTGGGAGCAACGCTCTAACGGAGATCGGCTCTTCACGGGGAGGGAAGATGAAGACGAGGAAAATCGGCAAGACGGAACTCGAGGTCACCGAAATCAGTTTCGGTGCCGCGGCTCTAGGTGGCCTTTACCGTGCCTGCCCGCGCGAACAGGCAATGGAAACGCTGGAAGCTGCTTGGGCGAGCGGCATCCGCTATTTCGACGTAGCCCCCTGGTATGGCCTCGGCCTTGCCGAGCGCCACGTGGGCGATTTCCTGAGGGCAAAGCCCGAGAGCGAATACGTGCTCTCGACCAAGGTTGGCCGGCTTTTGCGGCCCGTGCCGACTGGTACGGTGCCGGACTATAGCTATGTCGATCCGCTCTCCTTCGATGCCGATTACGACTATTCCTATGACGGCATCATGCGCTCGGTCGATTTCAGCTATGCGCGGCTGGGGCTCAATCGCGTCGATATTCTCTATGTCCACGACATCGGCAGCTACACGCACGGTGCCGAAAAGAATGCCGTCCACCTGAAAAATTTTCTCAATTCCGGCATCAAGGCGCTGGAAGAGCTGAAGTCATCGGGCGCGATCAAGGCTTTCGGCCTGGGCGTCAACGAGGTTCCTGTCTGTCTCGATGTCATGCGCAACGCCGACATCGACGCCATCCTGATGGCCGGGCGCTATACCTTGCTCGATCGCTCCGCCGTGGCGGAGCTCCTGCCGCTCTGCCGCAAGAAAGGCACGTCTCTGGTTGTCGGCGGCGTCTTCAATTCCGGCATCCTTGCGACCGGTCCGGTGCCGGGCTCGCATTTCGACTACATGCCCGCGACACCGCACGTGCTTGCCAAGGTGGGCGCGATGGAAGACATTGCCAAACGCCACGGCGTTGTGCTCGCGGCCCCGGCGCTGCAATTCCCGCTCCGCGAGCCAGCCGTTTCTTCCGTGCTGATCGGTACGGCAAAGGCATCCAGCCTCAAGCGCAACATGGAGCTCTTCGAGCCCGCGCTACCCGACACGATCTTCCCTGAATTCGACCACCTGACACTCGTCGCGCCGCCGCTCGGCGAAGACGCGGTGCGCGTATAAGGACCAGTCGATGCTCAAAGGAATTCATCCCGTTCTCAGCCCGGATCTTCTGCGCGCCATAGCGTGCATGGGGCACGGCGACGACATTGTCATCGCGGACGCCAACTTTCCCTCGAGCACCATGGGACCGGATGTCATTCGTGCCGATGGCGTAACGGCGACCGAGATGGCCGAAGCGATCCTGACGCATATGCCGCTGGACACGTTCGTTCCGGAAACGGCATGGCGCATGGAGGTCGTCGGCAATCCCGGCGCCATGCCGGAGGTTTGCGCCGAATTCCAGGAAATTGTGAGCAGGCGGGCTGGCGATTTCCGGATCGCACAGCTTGAACGCTTCGCATTCTACGAGCATGCCAGGAAGGCGGCCTATATCGTCGCGACGACCGAATTCCGTCTGTATGGAAATCTTATTTTGAAGAAAGGCGTCGTGCATCCGCATGAAGTCTATCGCGGCTGATGTTTATTTTAGAATGCAGTTTAATTTATTTAAAAACAGGAGCTTGAGAGTATAGTCGAAACAGCTGCAGCCGGCCTCTAACCACTTGCAATTTGGAAAGGTCTCGGCTAGCTTCCTTCGGTAACTGTTTTTTATAGATAAAAATCGTCCGCCTGCGTTCAGCGGTCTGGTTTCTTGGAGGAGAACGCACCTTGAGAGGAGAACCCACATGCGCATGAAATCCATTCTGTCTCGCCGAGCCTTCACGGCTCTCGCGGGCGCCGCCGTCATCGCAACTGCAATGCCGGTCCCATCCTTCGCAGCCGACGTGACGATCCCGATCATCGTCAAGGATACGACGTCCTTCTACTGGCAGATCGTGCTCGCCGGCGCCCGCAAGGCCGGCAAGGATCTCGGCGTCAACGTCCCGGAACTCGGCGCGCAGGCCGAATCCGACATCAATGGCCAGATCAGCATTCTTGAAAATGCCGTCGCCGGCAAACCCGCCGCCGTCGTCATTTCGCCAACCGAGTTCAAGGCGCTCGGCAAGCCGATCGACGAAGCCGCCAAATCGGTTCCGATCATCGGTATCGACTCTGGCGCCGATTCCAAGGCATTCAAGTCGTTCCTGACGACAGACAACGTTCAGGGCGGCCGTATCGCAGCTGACGGTCTGGCCACAGCCATCAAGGAAATGACGGGCAAGGAAGAGGGTGAAGTTGTGATCCTCACCAATCTTCCGGGCGTCGGCTCGCTCGAGCAGCGCCGCGAAGGCTTCCTGGATCAGGTGAAGACCAAGTATCCCGGCCTGAAGGTCATTGCCGACAAATACGGTGACGGCCAGGCAACGACCGGCCTCAACATGATGACCGACCTGATCACCGCCAACCCGAACCTCGTCGGGGTCTTTGCCTCCAACCTGATCCTGGGGCAGGGTGTTGGCCAAGCGATCGCTGAAAACAAGCTCGGCGACAAGATCAAGGTCATCGCCTTCGACAGCGACGAAAAGACCGTCGGCTTCCTGAAGGAAGGTTCGCTGGCGGGTCTCGTCGTTCAGGACCCCTATCGCATGGGCTATGACGGCATAAAGACCGCGCTTGCGGTTTCGAAGGGCGAGAAGGTCGAAGAAAACGTCGACACCGGCGCGAACCTCGTCACCAAGGCGAATATGAACGACCCGAAGATCGATGCGCTGATCAATCCGAAGATCCAGTAAACACGAGCCAAGGCTGCGCGCGAGAAATTCCGCGCAGCCTTTTCTTCACCTGTGTTATCGTTTGCCCGAGGGGCGCGGATCGCTGGTGGAGGAGACAGCAATTCGTGAGGAGGAGACGTCCATGAGCCTGGAAGAGGTCAGTCATCGCCACGACGACAGCGCGACACTGAAAGAGGCAAACCGCATTCCTGCGGGCTCACCGATCCTCGAGCTCAGGGCATTGCAGAAGAATTATGGCTATGTCCAAGCGCTAAAGCCTGCGACGATGACCTTTCTGGCCGGCGAAATTCACGCGATAGTCGGCGAAAACGGTGCGGGCAAATCAACCCTCATCAAGCTGTTGACAGGTGTGATCAGCCGAACCGCCGGGGAAGTTTTCTGGTGCGGCCATCCCGTTGCACTTGCGACGCCGAACGAGGCGATCGCGCGCGGCATCAACGCCGTCCACCAGGAGGTGGTGCTCTGCCCGCACCTGACGGTTGCGGCCAATCTCTTTCTCGGCGACGAAGTCAACCAGTACGGCCTCATGCGAAAGAAGCAGATGGTGAAGATGGCACAGGCCGTCCTCGACGATCTCGGCTTCGGCCTGCCCGCAAATGTCCTGCTGAGTGAGCTCACCATCGGCCAGCAACAGCTCGTTGCAACGGCACGCGCAGCTATGCGCGGTACGCAGTTCCTCATCTTCGACGAGCCGACGGCTTATCTTACCCGACAGGAATCTGCACAACTCTTCAAGCTCATCCGTCGCCTGCAGGGCGAAGGCGTGACGATCGTCTACATCAGCCACCGCATGGAAGAAGTTTTCGAGCTTGCCGACCGCGTCTCGGTGCTGCGCGACGGCACCCATGTCGGTACGCGCGCGATCGGCGAGACGAACGAGGCGGAGTTGATCGCACTGATGATCAACCGCTCGATCGAACAAATCTATCACAAGGAAGAAATTCCGATCGGCGAAACGATCCTTGATGTACGCGGGCTTTCCGGGCCTGGTTTCGAGGACGTATCGCTGACCGTGAAGGCTGGCCAGATCGTCGGGCTTTACGGCCTGATCGGGGCAGGACGCAGCGAATTCGCACTCGGCCTCTACGGCCGCGAAAAGACGACGGCCGGCGAAATCCGCTGGATGGGCAAGCGGGTCAATATCAGAAACGAACGCACGGCGATGGAGCTCGGGATCGCGCTTGCGCCCGAGAGCCGCCGCGATCAGGGGCTCTGCCTCAACCTGTCTATCAGTCTCAACATCAACTTGCCGGTCTTCAAGAGGCTGAGCAAAGGCCCGGTCATCAGCCACAGCGAGGAATCGGAGAATTCCGACCGGCAGATTCGCAATCTTTCAATCAAGACCCCGAGCCGCCGTGTGCTCGCGTCCAGCATGTCCGGCGGCAACCAGCAAAAGGTCGTCATCGGCAAATGGCTCAGCCACGGCGCACGCCTGTTCATCTTCGACGAGCCAACGGTTGGTGTCGATGTCGGCACAAAGGCGGAAATCTACCGGCTGTTTGCCAAGCTTCTGAAGGAAGGCGCAGGCATCATCCTGATCTCGTCCTACCTGCCGGAAGTCTACGAGCTTGCTGACCGGCTGCACGTTTTCCGCCGCGGCCAGCTGGTCGCAAGCCACGACTACCACGCGGCGACGCATGAAGAAGTGCTTGGCGAAGCGATCGGCGTCTGAGTGAAAGAATAAGAGGGAGAGAGAACCAATGACTGTAACCCCCACGGAAATCGTCGCCCCGCCGCCGCGCCGAAAAGTGAACATCCTGTTCAGCCTGACCCTGATCGGATTGCTTCTCTTCCTCTGGATCCTCCTCGGCATCGTCACCGTCAGCTTCTGGACGCCGCTCAATATTTCGAACCTGCTGCGGCAGGGCGCGATGACGGCAATCCTGGCGCTCGGCCAGACCTTCGTTATCATTACGGCCGGCATCGACCTATCCGTCGGCGCCATCGTCGGCTTTGCCGGTGTCATCCTCGCGTGGCTTCTGCAGGCGGGGGTTCCGGTATGGGCCTCCATTCTCATCACGCTGCTGATCGGGGTCGGGATCGGAGCCTTTCACGGTTTCGGCATCGTCAAGATGGGTTTGCCACCGTTCATCATCACCTTGGCCACGCTGACCTCGTTGCGCGGTATCGGGCTGCTCATCACCAATGGATCGACGATCAATATCGTCAACGAGCCCTTCACGAACTTCGCCCGCGCCAACTTTCTCGGCGTGCCGAGCCTCTTCTGGATGGTCATACTCGTCGCGGTTCCGTCCTTCGTCTTCCTGCATCTGAGCCGGTGGGGACGCTATCTCTTCGCGGTCGGCTCCAACCGCGAAGCTGCCCGCCTTTCCGGTGTGCGCGTCGACGGCATGATCTATCTCGCCTATATTCTCTCAGCGACCTTCGCAGCCTTTGTCGGCGTGCTGCTTGCCTCGCGCATCGCGATCGGCAACGCGACCCAGGCCGACGGTTGGGAACTGCAGGCGATCGCCTCTTCCGTTATCGGCGGCACCAGCCTTTTCGGTGCGATCGGCTCGGTCCATGGTCCGTTGATCGGCGCCTTCATCCTGGCCACGATCAACAACGGCGCGAACCTCTTGAACGTCAACTCATTCTGGCAGCGTATCATCACCGGTCTGCTGATCATCGTGATCGTCTATTTCGATCAGTTGCGCCGCCGCCGGAGCCAGTGAGATCGAAGAAACATCGTGAAGCCGGTCCCGCGACCGGCTTCTTCATGTTCTGAATGCGAGACACATCATGAAAGCAGTGCTTTGCCAGAAGCCCGGCGTGCTCGAAATGGTCGATCACCCCTCCCCCGGAACCCCTGCCCCCGGCTGGGTCCGACTTGCCGTCAGCCATGTCGGCATTTGCGGCACGGATTATCACATCTTCGAAGGCAAACACCCCTTCCTCGAATATCCGCGCGTCATGGGCCACGAAATCTCGGCAACCGTGCTCGAGGCGGGTGACGGTGTCACGATGACGGCCGGAACGCCAGTGATCGTCAATCCATATCTTTCTTGCGGCAATTGCGTTGCCTGCCGGCAAGACAAACCGAACTGCTGCACGCGTATCAAGGTGCTCGGCGTCCACACCGATGGAGCGTTCTGCGAAGAGATCACCGTTCCGGCCGGCAATCTCTATGCCGCGAAAGGCTTGAGCCTCGAGGCGGCAGCAACCGTCGAGTTCCTGGCGATCGGCGCACACGCCGTCCGGCGTTCGATGGCGCCCGCCGCTTCGCGATCGCTGGTCATCGGCGCAGGTCCGATCGGGCTTGGGGCTGCAATCTTCTCACGGATTGCCGGGCATGACGTGACACTGCTCGACACCAGTACCGAACGGTTGCAGATGGCTTCGGAGCGATTCGGCTTCGTCTCCGGCATTGTCGCCAATGACGAAACGGCGGAAGCCGTGAAGGCGAAGACGGACGGCGACGGCTTCGATGTCGTGTTCGACGCGACGGGCTACGGTCCTTCGATGGAGAAGGCTTTCAGTTTCGTGGCGCATGGCGGCGCACTGGTGCTGGTTAGCGTCGTGAAGGACGACATCCGCTTTTCCGACCCGGAATTCCACAAGCGCGAAATGACGGTCATCGGCAGCCGCAATGCGACGCGCGCCGACTTCGAGCATGTCGCGGATTCGATCGCCAAAGCTCTCGTGCCGGTCGACAAGCTGATCACGCACCGCACGACACTTGCCGACGCGCCGCGCGACCTCCCCCTCTGGACGCATGAAAAGACCGGCCTCATCAAGGCCGTCATCAAAGTGGCCGCTTAAGCCGCGTCGATCGCCTGGCGCATCTGCCGGACGACCGCGACATCGGTCTGATTGGTGGCCGGTGCCGCAAAACCGAAAGAGACGGCGCGTGGATCGATGTTCGCCGGCGTACTGCACGAGCCATGGACCTCCCGGGCGCCTGTCATGCGCAGAATTTGCGCGACATTGCCGCAGCGCACGCCGCTGCCGGGCATGATCGAAATCCGGCCGTCGGCTTTTGCGGAGATACGCTTCAGCGTTTCGAGACCATCCATCGCTTTCGGCGCGCAGCCGGAGCTGAGGATGCGCTCGCAGCCAAGCTCGACGGCCTGCTCTAGCGCAACATCGGCATCCGGCACGAGGTCGAAGGCGCGATGCAACGTAGAGCCCAGACCGGCAGCATGCTTTTTCAAGCGGTGGATGAGCGCCATGTCCAGCGTTCCGTCGGGTCGGTTGGCGCCGATGACAACGCCGGCGAGGCCGAAAGCGCGGACGGCATCGATATCCGCCATCATTGCATCCTCGTCCCCTGCATCGAAGATGAAAGGACCGGAATGCGGACGGATCATCGCGTAGACTGGGATCGGCGCTGAGGCTGCGGCTTTCATGAGACCTGCGACCGGCGTCAGGCCGCCCAGTTCGAGCGCCGAGCAAAGTTCGATACGGCCCGCGCCGCCTTCGATTGCGGCAGCAAGGCCCTTCGGGCTGTCCACGCACACTTCCAGCAAAGCCGGCATCTTTCTAATCTCCTTCATTCGCCGACAGCCTCTTCAGGCGACAGCAACGGTTTTCGCGACAGGCTCCGAGATGATCTTGTGCACGACGGCAGCAATCATGGCGCAGGCGTCCGCCGATGCTTTCCGATGATTGAAGGCGACATGGTAGGAAATCGGGATGTGTTCGGCGAGTTCGACAATACGGACGCGATCGGCGATCGGCAACGCGCTGACGCGTCCGAGGAAAGAGATATAGCCGTGGTTCGCGACGAGATCGACGATCACCGGCAGTGAATCCGCCGCCATGATATCCTGGTTGCGAAAGCGGCGGCTTACGGTCCGCTCGCGGCTCAGTGCGGTTGCGGCATCGCCCAGGCCGGTTCGCTCGCTCGGCGTGCAGATGGGATGCTCGGCCACCAGATCGGCGACAGTCAGCCCCGTACTTGCCGGCGGCGCGATTGCCACCAGATCGGTGCGGAGGAGTTCGCGATGTCCGAAGCTTTCCAGCTCGAACACCGAATCCAGGATCGCCACGTCGATGCGGCCAGATCTCAGGGCTTCCCGCAGATCATCGGCGGTCATGGAGATCAGCGAAATCGCGTTCTTGCTGTGCCCCGCATTCCAATCGGCCACCAAAGCGCCCAGGCAGCGCGCAACCCAGCTTTCCGCACCCGTTGGAATGATCGATCCGATACGCAGCGAACGCGCCGCACGCCGATAGCGTTCGTCGGCCGTTGATTTGAGATCGTTCCAGGCCTGGCTCACCACCGAAAAGATGCCGTAGACCCGCCTTCCCTTCTCGGTCAGCGTCGAGCCCTGCGCCTGACGTTCGAGAAGCTGATGACCGACGAACTTCTCAAGATTGGCGATCTGCAATGAAAGTTGCGGCTGGCCAAGCTGAAGACGCCGGGCGGCACGATTGATGCTGCCCTGGTCCGCGACCTCCAGAAAGCGCTCGATCGTCACGAGCTTGATCGGAATGCGCGATGCCCAGCTTTCGAAGGCTTCGGCGCGTTCGCCGGGGAGTTCATAAAGCTGCTCGACCGCGTGCATGATGGGCCGCAGCGCGTCACGCACCTTGCCGCTCGCGATCAGTTTGACGAGTTCACCGGAACTGCGCTTGGTCAACTTGATCGCAAGCTCATTCTCAAGATTGCTGACCGCCGCCGATACCGTGGAGGCCGCGAGCGAGAAGCGCCGCGCGGTTTCGCGAACCGAACCCGAGGAGAGAACGTGGCTGGCGACAAAAAGGGCACCGAGATGCAAGGCATTCTCCGGAAGTGACTGAAAAACCGGACGATATGATGTGTTCACGAAAAAAGATATCCCTGTTCCGGAATTGCCGGGCTATCGTCCTTTCGAGAACTAATCCGGGCGCGGCAGCACAGCCGATAAGAGCACCGGAGGATTGCGGAAACACGCAAGGGGACAAAAACAAACCGCCGCGGGCTTGCAAAAGGAAATGCAGTTTCGCGCGCGGTGATGCTTTCACGGCCATAATCGCGCCGCGACTGCAGATACTGGAGAGGGGTTGCATCGATTTTTCGAGAGCGCACACTATTTCCATGATGCTCGTATGTCCGGCATGATCGCTTATGCGCTTTGGCCGGCGGATTTCATGCGCGAAGGTTCCCGCCGGGCCCTCGCGACGGTCAAACGGTGTAACCAAGGGGACACTCCATGCTCAAGAAACTCGCGCTTGCCGTTTCACTTTCCGCTTTTGCGGCGGGTGCGGCCCATGCTGCCGACGTCGTCGTCTCGTCGAAGATCGATACGGAAGGCACGCTGCTCGGCAACGTCATTGCGCTGGCGCTGGAAGCCAACGGCATCAAGACGCAGGACCGCATCGCACTGGGAGCGACGCCGGTCGTGCGCAAGGCGATCACGGCCGGCGAAATCGATATCTATCCGGAATATACCGGTAATGCCGGCTTCTTCTTCAACAAGGCCGATGATGCAGCCTGGAAGAATCTCGAGCAGGGCTACGAGATGGCCAAGAAGCTCGACTACGATGCCAACAAGATCGTCTGGCTGGCCCCCTCGCCTGCCAACAACACCTGGGCGCTCGGCATTCGCAACGATGTCGCCGGTCCGAACAACCTCAAGACCATGTCCGATTTCGGCAAATGGGTGGCCGGTGGCGGCGATGCGAAGCTTGCAGCTTCCGCCGAGTTCGTGAACTCGGCCGGTGCGCTTCCCGCCTTCCAGACCACCTACGGCTTCCAGTTCAAGCCCGACCAGATGGTCGTCCTTTCCGGCGGCGACACGGCAGCGACGATCAAGGCCGCCGCCGACCAGACGAACGGCGTCAACACCGCCATGGTCTATGGCACCGACGGCGCAATCGAAGCGGCCGAACTCACCGTCCTTGAAGACGATAAGAGTGTGCAGCAGGTCTATGCGCCGACCCCGATCATCCGCGAGGACGTGCTGAAGGCGAACCCGAAGATCGAGGAAATCCTCGCTCCGATCTTCAAGAGCCTGACGGCCGACGAACTGCGAAAGCTGAACGCCAAGATCCAGGTCGAGGGCGAGCCGGCAAAGTCTGTTGCCGAGACCTATCTGAAGGAAAAGGGCTTCCTGAAGTAATCTTCTTACGCTCCGCCCTCATCGCAGGGCGGAGCGGCTGCTTTCCAGACAGGATGGATCGATGGAAGAAACCTTAGCGGTCCGCAAATTGGATCGGCTCGGCGCGGTTCTCGTGGCTGCCGGCATCATTGCCACGGCCCTTTTGCCCTTCATCTATGTGAAGGCAAACCGCATTGCCTCCGGCAAGCCGATGCTGCTTACGCAGCTTCTCGACCACCCTTCCATCATCATTCTCGCCATTCTGCTGGTCGCCACCGCATTTGCTGCACTCTTTGCAAAGAGCGCCCCGTTGCGGCTTGCGATAGCGACGCTTGGGCTGGCAGCACTTGTCGCGGCGATCGGTCTTGTCGCCTCGGCCTTTACTCCGCCCAACAGCAATGCGGCGCGCATGACCCCGGGAGGCGGTTTCTGGGTGCTGTTTGCCGTCGTCGGTCTCATCATTTCGGATGCGCTCGTCAAGGTCCGTCTGACGCCGTGGATGCGGGTCGCCGCGCTGATCGGCTACACTGCGCTCTTGGCCGGTTGCCTTTCTTCCGGCTTGCTCGACAGCCTGTCGATCATGAAGGAATTCGCAACGCGGTCTGCTCAATTCTGGTCCGAGGCGGTCGCCCATTCACTGCTTGCCCTTGGTTCGGTTGCGATCGCGATCGTCGTCGGCTTGCCGCTCGGCATCTTCTGTTTCTGGGTACCGAAGCTGCGCGCCGCCGTGCTGCAGGGCCTCAGCCTGATCCAGACCATCCCGAGCCTTGCGCTCTTCGGCATCCTTATGCTGCCGCTCGGCTATATCGCAACGCATGTGCCGCTCGCAGCGGACCTCGGCATCCGCGGGATTGGCACGGCGCCGGCGCTGATCGCGCTCGTGCTCTATTCCTTGCTGCCGATCGTAGCCAATACGGTCGTCGGTCTTGAAGGCGTTGATCCTTCAGTACGGGATGCAGCCGCCGGCATGGGACTGACGCGCCGGCAAATCCTGACCGGCATCGATATGCCGCTTGCCTTTCCGGTCATTCTCACCGGCATCCGCATCGTGCTCGTACAGGCGATCGGCCTCGTGACGATCGCAGCGCTCATCGGCGGCGGCGGGTTCGGCATCTTCATTTTCCAGGGCCTCGGGCAGACCGCCATGGATCTCGTCATGCTCGGTGCCGTGCCGACCGTCTTCTTCGCCTTTTCATCGGCCGTCATCCTCGATGCGGTCATAGACAGCATACGGGGATCGGCCGCATGACCATGATCGAGATCAGGAACGTCACCAAACGCTATGGCGCTGCAACCGTCGTCGATGGTGTCTCGATGAGTGTCGAGAAGGGTTCGATCACCGTCATCGTCGGCACGTCCGGTTCGGGCAAATCGACGCTGATGCGGATGATCAATCGGCTGGTCCCGATCACCGAAGGGCAGATCTTCGTCGCCGGGCAGAATATCATGGACGTGCCGGCAACAGACCTCCGCCGCAAGATCGGCTACGCAATCCAGGGTCATGGGCTCTTTCCGCACCGGACCGTGGCGCAGAATATCGCAACCGTACCGGAACTGCTGGGCTGGGACGCAGCGCGAACCGCCGGGCGCGTCGACGAGCTCCTCGGTCTCTTCAATCTCGATCCGGCAAGTTTTGCCGAAAAATACCCCCATCAGCTTTCCGGCGGTCAGCAGCAACGCGTCGGTGTAGCCCGCGCGCTCGCCGCCGAACCAGAGCTACTGCTGATGGACGAGCCCTTTGGTGCACTCGATCCAGTTATCCGCGGAAAGGCGCAGGACGATCTTCTGGCGATCCAGAAGCAGTTCGGCACGACCGTCATTCTCGTGACCCACGACATGGACGAGGCCTTCCACCTCGGCAACCAGATCGCCGTCATGAGCGAGGGCAGGCTGCTGCAATGCTCGACGCCGGAAAAGATACTGACCGAACCGGCCGACCCCTTCGTACAACAGTTGACCGGTACCTCCGACAGGGCCCTGAAACTGATGTCGCTGCTGCCGCTCAAGGCAAGCATGGCGCCCGCCAAGACAGGGCTGCCTTACGCACTGCCGCAATCGATCAGCCTTCGGGACGCTCTCGCGGAAATGATCTGGCAAGGGGTCGAGGAAGCAGCTGTACACGATGCCGACAGGGCTCCGGTCGGCTCGATCTCCATGACGCGGCTTCTCGAACTGGGCCGCAAGGCATGAAGCTTGTCGTCGCCAACCTCTTTCGTTTCGCAGCGCTGGGGCTACTGCTGATCCTGCTTTTCAGGACCGAATGGCTTTCCTTCATACTGGTGCCACTGACCAGCAACAACGCGCCGCCGGTCTACACGCAAAACAGCCTGCCATCGCTTGCCTTCGGCCACCTGGAGCTGGTGGTCGTCTCGATCGTCGGCAGTGCCATTCTGGCGGTTCTGGCCGGCGTCTTCGTGACGCGGAAAAGCGGCGAGGATTTCCTGCCGCTCTCACGCGCGATCGCCAATGCCGGGCAGACCTTCCCGCCGGTCGCCGTGCTGGCGCTTGCCGTTCCGGCCACAGGCTTCGGCGCCGCTCCGACGCTGATCGCTCTCTTTCTCTATGGCCTGCTGCCGATCTTCGAGAATACCGTCTCCGGATTGCGTCAGGTTTCGCCGTCCGTTCTTGATGCCGCTGACGGCATGGGGATGGATGCGACACAGCGGCTTTTGCGCGTTGAGCTGCCGCTTGCACTTCCGCTCATCCTTGAGGGACTAAAGGTCGCGACCGTCATCAATATCGGCACGGCGACGATCGGCTCGACGGTTGCGGCAAAAGGCCTTGGCGAGGTCATCATCGCTGGCCTGATCTCCGACAATACAGCCTTCATCCTGCAAGGCGGTCTCATCGTCGGCTTGATGGCGGTGCTGATCTACGATGCAATGGGCCTCATCGAAAGTGCGATCACGCAAAGAATAGGCTTGCGCCCCGCATAGCGGGAAAGCTACCAAGGCTGCCGCAATACCGGCAATGGGAGGCCGCCTTGGCAAAGATGATCCACTCCATGATCCGCGTACTCGACGAGGCGCGCTCCGTCGATTTCTACAGCAAGGTCTTGGGGCTGACAGTCGCCGATCGGGTCGATTTCGAGACCTTCACGCTGATCTATATGAGCAATGCCGAGACCGGATTCGAGCTGGAGCTGACGATCAACAAGGGCCGTACCGCATCCTACGACCTCGGCAACGGCTATGGTCACCTCGCCGTCTCGGTCGATGAGGTCGCCGTCGAACACGAGCGATTGACGAAAGCCGGCCTCAATCCCGGCAAGCTTGTCGAGCTCAACCGCGACGGCAAGCTCTTCGGCCTCTTCTTCTTCATCACCGATCCCGACGGCTACAAGATCGAAGTTCTGCAGCGTCACGGTCGTTTCCAGTAAGAGCACTCCCATGATCGAAAAAGCCGAACTTCACAGCGGCTGGACGCTCTCCTGCAACGATACAGGGCATCCCGGACTGCCCGAATCCATTCCCGCAGCCGTTCCCGGCTGCGTGCATCTCGACCTGCTGGCAAACCGGCTGATCCCCGACCCCTATCTCGACGTCAACGAGATCAGCAACGACTGGATCGGCAGAACGGAATGGACCTATCGCTGCAGCTTCGAAGCCGCCCCTGATGAACGCAAAGTTCATGAGCTGGTTTTCGACGGGTTGGATACGATCGCGACGATCCGATTGAACGGCGAGGAGGTGGCGCGAACCTTCAACCAGCATCGCACCTACCGCTTCGATGTTTCAGCATTGCTGAAGGCCGGCGTCAACGACCTCACCGTCACCTTCCATTCCGCCTATGCCTACGGTGCGGAGATGGAGAAGCGTTACGGCTACCGGCCCAACAATTATCCCGGGCCTGGCAACCTGATGCGCAAGATGGCCTGCAATTTCGGCTGGGACTGGGGACCGACCTTGGTGACTGCGGGAATATGGAAGCCGGTGCGGCTGGAAAGCTGGGATCGGGCACGGCTCTTCGAGACGCGGGTATCGGCGACGCTTGCAGGTGGAGATGGCCTGGTGAAGGTCCATGCCAAGCTGACGCAGCATGGCGCATCGGGTGCCTGCAGGATTGTCACCGAGATTGCGGGCGTATTTCATACGGTCGAGATTGCGCAAGATGCCGGAGAGGTCAGCTTCGACATCCGCGTTCCATCGCCGCAGCTTTGGTGGCCGCATCATCTCGGCGCCCAGCCACTCTATCCGCTGAAGATCGAGTTGCGCGATAGCGTAAACGATGACTTACTCGATAGCTATTCCAAGGAGATCGGCTTTCGCTCTGTCCGGCTAGATACTGCGCCGGACGCACATGGCTCAGCCTTCACTTTCATCGTCAACGAGGTGCCGCTTTTCATCTGCGGCGCGAACTGGATTCCCGACGATTGCTTCCCCTCGCGTGTGACTTCGGACGGCTATGTCTCGCGCATCGCCGAGGCGAAGGCAGCAAACATCAATATGCTGCGCGTCTGGGGCGGCGGCATTTTCGAGCGCGATGGATTCTACGAGGCGTGCGACCGCGCCGGGATGCTGGTCTGGCAAGACTTCCTCTTTGCCTGTGCTGCCTATCCGGAGGAAGAGCCGCTTCGTAGCGAAGTGGAAGCCGAGGTACGTGATAATGTCGTCCGGCTGATGTCACATGCTTCGCTCATCGTGTGGAATGGCAACAACGAGAATATCTGGGGCTTCGACGAGTGGGGCTGGCGGCCGATCATCAAGGAGGGCGTGCCCTGGGGGCTTGGCTATTATCTCGATCTGCTCCCGAAGCTGTGCGCCGAACTCGACCCCGACCGGCCCTATTATCCCGGTAGTCCCTATTCCGGCACGATGGATATCGCGCCCAATGCGGACGAACACGGGTGCAAGCATATCTGGGATGTGTGGAACGACGTCGGCTACGAGGCTTATCGCAACTACATCCCGCGCTTTTGCTCCGAATTCGGCTGGCAGGCGCCGCCGAGTTGGGCGACGCTCGAAGAAAGCGTGCACGACAATCCGCTGACGCCGCAATCACATGGTGTCTTCCATCATCAAAAGGCGACACAGGGCAACGAGCGGCTGATCCGCGGCCTTGCCGGCCATCTGCCCATACCGAAGACGATGGCCGACTGGCATTTCGCCACACAGTTGAACCAGGCGCGCGCGATCCGCTTCGCCGTCGAGCATATGCGCTCGCATCGCGGCATCTGCAAAGGTGCAGTCGTCTGGCAGTTCAACGATTGCTGGCCGGTAACCTCCTGGTCCGCACTCAATTCCGCGGGGCGGCGCAAGCCGCTTTGGTACGCCCTGCAACAGGCTTTCGATCCGCGCCTGCTGACGATCCAGCCGCGGGGAGACAAGCTCGCCGCTATAGCAGTCAACGAGCGGACGCTTTTCTGGCGGTCGAAAATCAGCGGCAGACGCATGAAACTCAACGGGACGGTGGTTGCCGAATTTGAATTCTGGCGACTGCTCTGCGACAGGTTCGAAGCCAAGGAATTTATCCTGCCGGACGACATCGCCACTCCAGATGCGGCTGATGACGAGGTGGTCGTCGTGGAGATGCTCGACAAACGCGCCTTCCACTATTTCGTCGAGGATGTCGACTTGAAGCTACCGAGGCCGCAGTTCGACGTCGCAGTTGTCGACGGCTGCGAGGTGAAGGTCACGGCCAGAAGCTTTCTGAAGGATATTTGCCTGATGGCCGACCGGCTCGATCCGACTGCGGTGGTGGATTCCATGCTTGTCACCCTGCTGCCGGGCGAGAGCCACGTTTTCACACTGAAGACGAAGAGGGTAGTCTCTTCTGACGATATCGTCCCGGGCGTGGTTCTTCGCTCGGCCAACGACCTCCTCTGAAGATCATCAAAAAGGCCCCGCCAGCCGCGGGGCCCTTTCCGGCTCGTTCGCGCGAACGACGCTACATCCAGTAGGGTGGCACGCCGTAGTAGTCATAGATTCGGCGGCTATTATCGTTGTACCAGTTGTCGTCATCGTCCGCGTAGCTCGGCGCGTTTTCGATCTCCTCCTTCGTGAGGTCTATACGATAGCCGTCAAGCTGCGTGTCGTAGTTCAGCTTTTCCCAAGGCAGCGGGTAGTGGTCATTGCCGATACCCAGGAAACCGCCAAAGCTCATCACGGCATAGGCCACGCGGCCGTCTTGCTTTCCGATGATCAGGCGCTCGATCGAGCCGATGTGCTTGCCATCGGCGCCATAGACACGAGTACCTTCAACGCGGTCACTTGCAATCAGCGACGGAGTATCCTTCACATTGGGATCGGTGCGGCTGACATCAGCCTCTTCATTGAGCATTTCTGCTTCTCCTCACCTGTCAGTCATGGAAATAAAACGCGTCTTCGGACTCAAAAGTTCCCGGATTACCGGAACGCGGAAGCACGTTGACGTTTACGTCAAAGTTAGTGTAACTCTAATCCAGCTTGAACCGTTCAAGCATTGGCATAAGCTGCTTTTCGGAGGATGGAGGATCATCCGACCGGCAGCCGCAGACCGGCATCCGTTGCCGGATAGGGGAGAGAGACACGATGAGCAGCATTTCCGTCCATCCAGGTGGCGCGAAGCGCGAAAAGCCTTGGCTTGCCGCCTATCCCGCGATCGTTCCGGCCGAACTGCCACCGCCGGAACATGGTTCGCTGGCGGATCTGCTGGAGAAATCCTGCGGGACCTATGCAACCCGCGTTGCCTTTTCGAGCATGGGCAAGACGCTCACCTATCGGGAGCTCGGAGAGCAGACACGCAAGGTCGCAGCCTGGCTGCAAAGCATCGGTCTTCAGAAAGGCGACCGGGTCGCCGTGATGATGCCGAATGTGCTGCAGAACCCTATCGCGGTCTACGGCATCCTGCGCGCCGGCCTGGTCGTCGTGAATGTCAATCCACTCTATACGCCGCGCGAACTGGAACACCAGCTGCGCGATTCAGGCGCCAAGGCGATCTTCGTACTGGAGAACTTCGCCCGCACGGTCGAACAGGTGCTGGCAAAGACCGATGTGCGCCATGTGGCGGTGACTTCGCTCGGCGAAATGCTGGGTCCAAAGGGACTGATCGTCAATTTCGTCGTCCGCAAGGTGAAGAAGCTGGTCCCCTCGTGGTCGATCCCGCAGCACAAGACATTCAAGCAGATCTTGGGCGAAGGTGCACGCAAACCGCTGCAACCGCCGGCCATCAAGGGCAGCGATATCGCCTTCCTTCAATATACCGGCGGCACCACGGGTGTGGCCAAGGGTGCGGTGCTGACACACCAGAACCTGCTTGCCAACAAACGGCAGCTGCAGCTTTGGCTGAAATCCGCTTTCGAGCTCAAGAAGCAGCCGGAGGTGCTCAACTTCATGTGCGCACTGCCGCTTTATCACATCTTCGCGCTGACGGTGAATTCGCTGATGGGCATGTCGCTCGGCGCGCACAACATCCTGATCGCCAATCCGCGCGACATTCCGGGCTTTGTCAAAGAATTCGGCAAGTCGAACGTCCATATCTTCCCCGGCCTCAACACGCTATTCAACGCGCTGATGAACAATGCCGATTTCGCCAAGCTCGATTTCTCCTCGCTCATCATGTCGCTCGGCGGCGGCATGGCGGTGCAGCGGCCGGTCGCCGAGCGCTGGCTGAAGATGACGGGCTCGCACATCACCGAGGGCTACGGCCTTTCCGAGACCTCGCCGGTCGCAACCGCCAACCGCTTCGATTCGCCGGAATTCACCGGCTCGATCGGCTTGCCCCTGCCCTCTACCGAGATCGACATCCGCGATGAAAACGGCAATTCCCTGCCGCTCGGCGAGATCGGCGAGATCTGCATTCGCGGCCCGCAGGTGATGGCCGGCTACTGGCAGAAGCCGGAGGAGACCGCGAAGGCGATGACGGCCGACGGCTTTTTCCGCAGCGGCGACATGGGCTTCATGGACGAGCGCGGCTACACCAAGATCGTTGACCGCAAGAAGGACATGATCCTGGTTTCCGGTTTCAACGTCTATCCGAACGAGATCGAGGAAGTCGCCGCCATGCACCCGGGCATCATCGAGGCCGCCGCAATCGGCGTGCCGGATGGCCATTCCGGCGAAGCGGTGAAACTCTTCGTGGTGCGGAAGGACCTGGCGCTGACCGAGGCCGATGTGAGAGCCCATTGTGCCGCCAACCTCACCAACTACAAGCGTCCACGCCATATCGAATTCCGCACCGAATTGCCGAAATCGCCGGTCGGCAAGATTCTGCGCAAGGACCTGCGCGGCTGATTTTGACACCCGCATGAAATTTGAAGCCATCCGCCTGTCAGTTCATGTGCGCGGGTGGCTTTTTTGCATTCCGGCGGTGGCTGAACTTGATTTACGCCCTACAAAGCGAATAGTTTCCGCAACCCTTTCCGCCTTCAAGGAGCCTCCCATGAATGTCATCGTCGAACAGCTGAAGAGCACTGCGGCCGCCACGAAGGCAACCGATATCCGCGACGCCTTCGCGGCCGATCCGCAGCGCTTCTCGCGCTTCACCGCCTCGCTCGACGACCTTTTGATGGACTATTCAAAGACCGCCGTGAACGATGAAATCCTGGCGCTTCTTGTCAAGCTCGCAGGAGAAGGCGGTGTGGAGAAGAAGCGCGAGGAAATGTTTTCCGGCAAGGCGATCAACTTCACAGAAGACCGCGCCGTTCTACACACTGCGCTTCGCAACCGCTCCAACACCGCGGTGCTGGTCGACGGCAAGGATGTGATGCCGGATGTCAACGGCGTTCTCGCCGCCATGGGCAAGTTCGCCGACGGCATCCGCTCCGGCGCGCTGAAGGGCGCGACGGGCAAGCAGATCACCGACGTTATCAATATCGGGATCGGCGGCTCGGACCTCGGCCCGGTCATGGCGACCCTGGCGCTCGCGCCCTTCCATGATGGCCCGCGCGCGCATTTCGTCTCCAACATCGACGGCGCCCATATCGCCGACATCCTGAAGCAGGTTCAGCCGGAAACGACGCTCTTCATCATTGCCTCGAAGACCTTCACGACGATCGAGACGATGACCAATGCGCAGACGGCGCGCAACTTCATTGCCAAGGCGCTGGGTGAGGCTGCGGTGCAGCACCATTTCGCGGCCGTCTCGACGGCGCTCGACAAGGTCGCCGCCTTCGGCATCGCGAGCGAACGCGTCTTCGGCTTCTGGGATTGGGTCGGTGGCCGCTATTCCATCTGGTCGGCCATCGGCCTGCCGCTGATGATCGCGATCGGACCGGAAAACTTCGGCAAGTTCCTCGACGGCGCGCATGCAATGGACAACCATTTCCGTAAGGCTCCGGTTACCGAAAATCTGCCGATGCTGCTCGGCCTCATCGGCTTTTACCATCGCAATGTGCTGGGTTATCCCACCCGTGCGATCCTGCCCTACGATCAGCGCCTTTCGCGCTTCCCGGCCTACCTGCAGCAGCTCGACATGGAATCCAACGGCAAGGGTGTGACGATCGACGGCACGCCGGTCGAGAGCAATTCCGGCCCGGTGGTCTGGGGCGAGCCCGGGACCAACGGCCAGCACGCATTCTTCCAGCTCATCCACCAGGGAACGAGCATTATTCCCGGTGAATTCATGATCGCCGCCAACGCCTTCGAGCCGGAACTGCGCCACCAGCATCAATTGCTGATGGCCAATTGCCTGGCACAGTCCGAAGCGCTCATGAAGGGCCGCACTTTCGAGGAAGCCAAAGCGCAGCTCACGGCCAAGGGGATGGACGACAAGAAGGCCGATTTCATCGCGCCGCACCGGGTCTTCACCGGCAACCGGCCATCGATCACCTTCGTCTATGATAAACTGACGCCCTATGCGCTCGGCCGCCTGATTGCCCTCTACGAACATCGCGTATTCGTCGAAGGCGTGCTCTTCCGCATCAACTCCTTCGACCAGTGGGGGGTCGAGCTCGGCAAGGAACTGGCGACCGGCCTGCTGCCGGTCATTGAAGGCACGGAGAGCGCGGCAGGACACGATAGCTCGACTCAGGGGCTTGTTGCGGCATTGGCGAAGCTTGCCACGTAAGATCCCTCGGATCCTTCGGGTTGCGCCCCTCGACAATGGCTGTCGGATCCTCCTCCCAGCGGATGTGGGGAGGTATCTCGCCGAGCGGGCCGGCGTTAATCCGAGCCGTAAGAGAAGCCCCGCGACCGCGAGATTTGCACTGGAGACAAGGAAAACCTTTTTCGCTTTGCGGGGAGAGGTGCACCAGCGAAATATGGTTGTAATCCATAAAACATGCGCGTAAAGAGTTTAGATGCGCAACAACCGATGAGCCGCTACGATGGATACGATTCCCACCGAAGGCTTCGACGCGGCAGTGACCCTGACAGACCATCTCGACCATCTGCCCGACAAGAAGCGCCGGGAGCTCGCCCGTATTCTGCAAATCCTGTTTTTCGAGGTCGAGCAGTTCCGGTCCACCAAGCTGTCCGGCAAGAAGGCCGCCGGCAAGGTGCTCAAGGTGGTTCTTTACGGCTCCTATGCCCGCGGCGACTGGGTCGAGGATCGCTCAAGCGGCTACCGTTCCGACTATGACCTTCTGATCGTCGTCAATACCAAGAGCTTTGCCGAGGAGCACGAGCTGTGGGAGGCGCTGGAGGAACGGTTGCTGCAAGAGCAGATCAGCCACCGGATCGAAACGCCGGTGATCCCGATCGTGCACTGCCTTTCAGACGTCAACGACCAGTTGGCACGCGGCCGGCCATTCTTTACCGACATCGCCAAGGACGGCATCGCGCTCTACGAGGAGCCCGGCCATCCCCTCGCCCAGCCGAAGGCGCTGACACCAGGGGAGGCAAAGGCCGAGGCACAGCGGTATTTCGACAAACGGTTTCTCGATGCGTCTTACTGTGTCAGGCAGGCTGAAAATGCTGTTGCCGATCAGATGTCAAACCATGCCGCCTTCGATCTGCATCAGGCAACAGAGCGCTTTTACCATTGCGTTTTGCTGACATTGACACTCTATAGCCCAAAGTCTCACCGCATCAAGGTGTTGCGCTCGCAAGCCGAAAGCGCTGATGCGCGGCTGGTTTCCGCCTGGCCACGCGACACTCGCTCTGCCCGCCGCTCATTCGAGCTGTTGTCGCGGGCTTATGTCGAGGCGCGCTACTCGTCGAATTACACGATCAGCAACGAAGAGCTGCAATGGCTTGTCGCGCGCGTAAAGGACCTGCAGGCGCTTGTGGAGACGATCTGCAAGGAACGTCTTGGCGCATGAAGTCAGATTCTCAGTATGTTGAGTGGTGCGAAAAGCACAGTTCCAAACTAGGCATGGTGCGACTTTCGAAACACAGAACGAGAACATCGCATAAGCAACCGGTGTCGGGAGGCCTTCGCAGCGTCTCGCAGTTCGCGGCAAGCTCGCCAATCCTGAACCCGACTACCTACCTCGAAGCGCTCATCCGACCAACCACGCCGTTAACCTGAAGCGATCCCTCCAAGGAACCCTCGGACGTCACCGCCTGAGGACGTAAATCGCGCCTCCGGCGTCGTCGGATATTAGGACGGAACCGTCCGGCGCTTCCTTGACGTCCACGGGCCGTCCGACGCCTCTGGCGAAAGTCGTCGCCGAGACGGGGCGGCCCCCTTGGAAGCGCACCCGCACTACCTGACGGCCGACTGGAACAGACCTGTCCCAACTGCCGTGCTCGGCAACCAGGGCGTCGCCGCCGAGGCTGCGGAAGAAATGGATTCCCAAGGTTGCGACATGCGCCTGAAAGTTGAAGACGGGCGAAATCTGCCGCGCGGGCGGCGGCGCGTCCTCGAACCCTTTGAGCCGGATCTGGCCTCCGAAAAAGGGAAAGCCGTAAAAGCCGCCGGGCTGCAGCGCGTTCAGCTCGTCTGGTGGGATATCGTCGCCCATTCGGTCGGCGCCGTTGTCGGTAAAGAACATCGTGCCGCCGCGCCAGTCGAAGCCGACCGAATTGCGCACACCCCAGGCCACTCGCCGGAGGTCGGATCCGTCCTGGTCCATGCTGACGATCGTGCCTTGCAGCCCGCGCGGCAAGCAAATGTTGCAAGGCGATCCCAACGAGACATAGAGCCGGGAATCGGGACCGACGGCGATATAGCGAAAACTGTGGGCTCCCGAATTCGGCAAGTCTCGACGAATATCACGCCTACCGCTCAGGGCGCCCCCACGCCCGATGTTGAACGCGGTGACGCTGTTTCTTGAAGCGACGAACAAACGACCGCGGGAGCATGCGACTCCGTTCGGAGCGGAGAATCCGGAGGCGACCCGCCTGGCGAGGCCGCCGGAGAATGGCACGGCATAGACCGAGGAACCTTTGGTTCCAACGAACAATATGTCGCCGCAGACCGCCATTTCGCGCGCGCCGGGAACACGTGCGAGCAGCTCGGCCCGCGCCGGGCCGACGACCACGCCGGAGGCGACAGTCGCGACGGAGGCGAGCGCGAGAAATCCAATTCTAGCGGGGAGAAATCCGGCTTTAGGGGAAAAGACGTTCATCGGCGCCCTCCGAATACAAGCTGAATTGCGGGAAGCAATTGGAGCGGCTTAATTTCGTTTCAAGACGGAGTCCAAGCCTCACGGCGAAGTGATCTCCTGTGGGTTGATGGGCGGCTCGCCCTTGTCGCGGCTGCCGGTGCACGACGGGTCTCCCTGAGCCTGGCATCCCGTTTAGGAATTGTGCGTCTTTCGAAGCCTTAGACGATCTGATGGTGTCTTATTTCACCTCCTAAATTCTCCCTGAGACCATGTGGGTCTGACGTTCGACGATCCCGACGCTATCGGATCGTGCCTCAAGTTCTCGGATGGGATCTGTGATTTTCATTTGAAGCTGTCGAAACGCGCCACATCTGATCGTCTGTATCAGGAAGGGAGAGCCGGATGAGTGTGATGGACGACGAGCTCAAGATTTTTGAGGCAGAGGGCGCGCCACCGCTGCCGACAGCGGCATCGGCAGGTGTCATCGAGCATGACGGTGCCAGAATCTGGTACGCGACTTACGGGAACGGTCCTGCGGTGATCCTGCTGCATGGCGGGCTTGGTAACAGCGGCAATTGGGGCTACCAAGTGCCGGCATTGATCGAGTCCGGCCGGCAGGTTGTGGTCATCGACAGCCGTGGGCATGGCCGCAGCACGCGCGATAGCCAGCCGTATGAGTACGAGTTGATGGCAACGGACGTTCTGGCAATCATGGATCATTTAGAGCTCGCCAAAGCAGCACTCGTCGGCTGGAGTGATGGCGCCTGCACGGCACTCATCCTTGCCGATCAGCATCCGGACCGCGTCTGTGGCGTCTTCTTCTTCGCGTGCAATATGGATCCGAGCGGCACGAAAGAGTTTGTCGCGACACCGGTCATCGATCGCTGCTTCGGCCGGCACAGGAAGGACTATCAGGCACTATCGGCAACACCCGATCAGTTCGATGCCTTTGTTCAGGACGTCAGCAGGATGATGGCGACCGAGCCCAACTACACAGCGAGCGACCTCGCGCGGATTAAGGTGCCAGTCGCGGTCGTGCTGGGTGAGCGCGACGAATTCATCAAGCCCGAGCATGCCGATTATCTCGCGCGCAACATCCCTGATGCGGAGCTCATCCTGCTGCCCGACGTCAGCCACTTCGCGCCCCTGCAGCGGCCCGAGCACTTCAATCGCGAGATACTCGACTTTCTTGATCGGCTTGCGTAGCTCAAAGGCCGATTTCGTGCGCCCAGGGCGGATTGGCGCCGGCGCGCGAAACGGTGACGGCCGCGGCCATTGCCCCAAGCGACAGAGCGTTGTGCAGCGCCTTTTCGTCGAGGGAGGAAACCTGCGCCTTGGTCAGCAGATTGTCCATCTTCAGCGAAGCGAGGATGCCCGCATCGAATGTATCGCCCGCACCAACCGTGTCGACCACGGTGACGCGCTGGCTCGGCACAACGACCTTGCGATCATTGGTGTAGCCCGACGCGCCTTCCGCGCCCTTGGTGATGACGACGAGCTTGGCGCCATGCTTCAGCCAGTGGGCCGCCAGATCATCATGGCTGCCTTCAAGGCCAAACCATTCGAGATCCTCGTCGGAAAACTTGACGATATCGGATTTCGCCGCCATGCGCTTGATGCGCGCCATGTGGGCTTCCTTGTTCTTGATGAAGCCGGGGCGGATGTTCGGATCCAGCGAGATGACGCGCTTTCCGGCCTCTCGATCGAGTAGCATCTCGTACGTCTCGCCGCAGGGACTCGGGATCAGGCTGATCGCGCCGAAATGTAGCGCCTCACAATCGTCGCCGAGGACCGGCAGATCGTCTGTGGTGATCATGCGGCCGGCCGTGCCTTCATCGTAGAAGGCATAAGTCGCCTGACCGTTCACCAGCTTAACGAATGCGAGCGTCGACGGGCGGGGCGATATGGCGCAAAGGCTGAAATCGACATTGCTGGCGACCAGCGTCTCGCGCAGGATATCGCCCATCATGTCATCGGCGATGCCGGTAAAGAAGGACGTCGGAACGCCAAGCCTGCCGAGCGCAATCGCCGTGTTGAAGATCGCTCCGCCGGCATAGGGCGCGAAGCTCTTCTCGCCGAGCGTCGTCTCCCGCGGCAGCATGTCGATCAACGCTTCGCCACAGCACAAAATCATTCCGGCCTCCCAACGTATCGGTGAATTTCGGTCTTCAAATCGATTAGATAATTTCGTGGCAAAAGCAAAGCCGCACTTTGCCTATCTGGCCTTAAAGCGACGAAACGCCGCCGTTGCGGCCCGACCAGGCGAGCGGCGCGTCGAGGAAGGCTTCCACTTCGCTGAGCGTCTTCTCGTCGAAAAGCTCCTGCGCTTTCGCAACAGCCAGAACGTCACGCCAGGTAGCGATGTAATGTAGGTTCACCTTCCCGTCAGCAAAGCGCAGCGCGCCTTCGTCAAAGATGCCGTAGTAGAAGAGTGCAATGCCGTGATCAACGATGCCGCCAGCCGCGCGGATGGCATCGATGAACTTAAACATGCTGCCGCCGGCCGTCGTCAGATCCTCGATGACAAGGACGCGCGAACCTTCCGGCATATTGCCTTCGATCTGCGCATTGCGGCCATGGCCCTTCGGCTGTTTGCGCACATAGATCATCGGCAGGCCGAGACGATCGGCAAGCAACGCGGCGAAGGGAATCCCCGCCGTCTCGCCGCCGGCAATGCAATCGAACTGCTCGAAACCGGCGTCACGAAGGACGACGCCTGCGGCGAAGTCCATCACCGTGGAACGGATTCGCGGGAAAGAGAGCAGCTTACGGCAATCGATATAGACCGGGCTCGCCATGCCGGAGGAGAGCTTGTAAGGCTGGGCGGCATTGAAATGGACCGCCCTGATCTCCCAGAGCATCTTCGCCACCAGTTCGGCCATGACGGCGCGGTCGGGAAATGTCGTGTGGATCATCGCTCTCTCCTTCGCTTAAATCCATGGGGCAATAGCAGCAAGCGCGGAAAGATTCCAGAACTGCGAGGGTTCCGGCGTCAAGAATAGCAACGAATGCGTCAACTCTTTCGAACATTTCTGATTGTGCGATGGCATGACAGGAATATCGTAAGACCATGGAACATCTCGAAATCTTTCAGCGTCTCGGTGTGGCGCTTGCGATTGGCCTGCTTGTCGGCGTCGAGCGGGGCTGGCAGGAGCGCGACGTCCGGGCGGGCGGCAGGACAGCAGGTATCCGCACATTCGCCCTCACTGGTTTTCTCGGCGGAATAGCAGGGACGCTGCATTCGGTGATCGGCCCCTTCCTGCCGGCGACGATCGCGGCACTGCTTGGCCTCGTCTATATCGCAGGGAATTGGCTGGAGACCCAGGAAGACGAAGATTACAGCATAACCTCGGTCGTGGCTGCGCTTGCGGTTTTCGGGCTTGGCGTTCTCGCCGCTGTCGGTGACATCGTGACTGCGGCTGCAAGCGGCGTCGTGATGACCATAATTCTTGCCGCGCGCCACAGCCTGCATGGCTTTCTGAGAGGTTTGACCTGGCCGGAGCTTCGCTCTGCGCTGGTGCTGCTTGCCATGACCGTGGTTGCCCTGCCGCTGCTTCCGGACAGGCCGCTCGACCCTTGGGGCGCGCTCAACCCTTTCTCCCTCTGGGTGTTGACCATTACCATCGCAGCACTTTCCTTTGCCGGCTATCTCGCCATCAAGCTGACGGGCACCACTCGTGGCATCCTGCTGGCAGGGGCTGCCGGGGGGCTGGTTTCTTCCACTGCGCTGACGCTCTCCTTCGCCCGTTATTCCAAGCAGGCGCCTCAGGGTTCGACACATCTGGCGGCCGGGGCGGCCGTTGCTGGAGCCTTGTCCTTTGCCCGTGTTCTTGTCATTGGCAGCGCCTTCTCGCTCGACTTGCTTGCTCCGCTTGCAGCCGGACTGATCCCGGCGATCATCGGCTTCATGATTGCGGGCGTCTTCTGGGTCTGGCGTTCCGGCTCCGCGAGAGAGGTGCCGGAAATTGAGCTGAAGAACCCGTTCGAACTTCGCATGGTCTTCTCTTTCGCCGCGCTGCTTGGGTTGATCAGCCTGATATCGAAGATGGCAATCGACTACATCGGCGCGTCGGCACTTTACGCCGTGGCCGCGATCTCCGGGCTGGTCGATGTGGACGCCATCACACTTTCGACGGTGCGCCTTATGGGCACGGCGATCAATGCCAAAACCGCCGCCGACGTCATCCTGATTGCGGTCGCCGTCAATGTCATAACAAAGGCGGTGCTGGCCTTCACCGCCGGCACGCGGGAGTATGGCGTTGCCTTGGGTTTGGCGTCAGCAGTCGCGGTTGCCATGGGAGGCATCGCCTATTTCATGCTGCGCAGCTTCATGCCCGACTAACATAACGGGTTGTCGAGAAGCCGGCCGATATCGGCCGGCAGCATTCTCTTGTAGAGCGCGATTGCAGTCCGCCCCTCCTCCTCGCTGAGCGAGATCGAATAGCGCACGGCCGCTGCAAGCAAATGCATCGTCAGCCGCGCAATCGCCAGCAATTCGCCTCCTTCGCGCTCCGGCCACAGTTTTTCCAAGACCTCGAACAGTCTTTTCGAGTGGAAATCCATATCCTCGGCATCGACCTGCTGCAGCAGCTTGTCGGCCTGGGTCGCATGCCAGATGTCGCGCATGACCGGTTCTCTGCGGAAGAAATCGCAATACTGATCGATGATGTTGCAGAGCGCCTGCTGCAGCGTTTCGGTGTTCGTCACCTTGGTCAGCTCTTCTTCTACGCAGTGCCTGCCCTGCTCGTTGAAGCGTTCGGCAAGCGTCCGGATGATGGAGCTCTTGTCGGGGAAATACTGGTAAAGAGCGCCGAAGGAAAGTTCGGCCTTTTCAACGATTTCGCTCATCTTCAGGGCGTCGCTGCCATTCTTTTCGATCAGTTCCATTGCCACCGACAAGATCTTCTCGAAGCGTTCCCGACCCCTCTGCTGGCGCGGGATGCGTCGAGGTTGACCGGCCGATTGCAATCCTCTTTTACGCCTGACCACGGTCTGTTCGGCCATTCGGCACTCCATTTTTATGTTGACGGATAAAATAAGAGAGTTTATCTCATTATGCAAATACGAGATTTTCTCTTGTTTTGTGGAAGGAGCAATCAAATGCAGAATTCCGAAATCATCCTCGTCGGCGGCGCGGGAAAAACAGGCGGGCGCGTCGCTTCCCGGCTCAAAGATCGCGGTATCAAGTCGCGCGTCGCTTCGCGCTCCAGCACACGCCCCTTTGATTGGGAGAATAGAGCGACCTGGCCCGCGGCGCTTAAGGGCGCCACCAGCGCATATGTCACCTTTCAGCCCGATCTCGCCGTCGCCTGGGCGGCCGATGCTGTCGGCGCCTTAGCGAAGACGGCTGTCGATTACGGTTTGCGGCATATCGTCCTGCTCTCCGGCCGCGGTGAAGACGGTGCCGAGCGCAGCGAAGAGATGCTCAAGGCCGCCGGCATCGACTACACGATCCTGCGAGCATCCTGGTTCTGCCAGAACTTCAGCGAAGGCGCGTTTAAGAAGCCGATCGCCGCGGGAGAGCTCGTCCTGCCCGCGGGTGAGGTCAAAGAGCCCTTCACCGATGCCGACGACATTGCCGACGCTGCCGTTGCCGCGCTGACCGACCAGCGTCACCTCGGCAAAACCTACGAATTGACCGGGCCAAGCGCACTTACCTTTCGCGAAGCGGTATCGGAGATCGCGAAAGCGTCTGGCCGGGCGATCCGCTACCGCCAGGTTTCCATGGAAGACTTCAAGGGCGGACTCTCTTCGGCCGACCTGCCGACAGAAACGATCGATCTTCTCGAGGAGCTCTTCGGCAAGGTTCTCGACGGCCGCAATTCGCGCGTCATGAACGGTGTTGCGGAAATCCTCGGCCGGCCGCCGAAAGACTTCAGCCAATATGCCCGCGAGACCGCGATGACCGGCATATGGGAGACATGACCATGGGAATGATCCTCACCTTCGCGCTTTTCACCGCTGCAATCGGCAGCGGCCTTGTCGCCGGTATCTTCTTTGCCTTCTCGACCTTCATCATGACCGCCTTTTCCCGCATTCCGCCGGAGCAGGGCATCGCGGCGATGAATTCGATCAACGTCACGATCGTGCGCTCGCCGTTCATGCTCGTCTTCATTCCAACCGCCATCCTGTCCGTCCTGATCGCCGTCCTGGCCGTCATCGACTGGCGGGGAAGCGCAGGCATTTGGATGCTGGCTGGTGCCGGGCTCTATGTCGTCGCATCCTTTATCTCAACTATCGTCTTCAACGTGCCGATGAATGATGCGCTGGCAAAGGTCAGCGGTAATGGCGTGCAAGCCGTCAGCGTCTGGAATACCTATCTGAAGGATTGGACCTGGTGGAATCACGTCCGCACGATCGCGTCCCTGCTTTCGGCAGTTGCCTTCCTCCGCGCCCTGATGATCCTTTGATGGGAGCGAAAGGACGTTGCTCCTCCCACCCGCCTTTCAGCATCTTTTGCAGAAGGTGATACGGTTGTTGAAGGGGTCGACGACCTGCATCTCGAGCCCGCACGGCGCCCCTACGACGCCCGGCTTCATGTAGCGATAATTCTTGTCGACGAGTTCCGCCTGGAAGGCGCGAACACCGCTCACCGGCACAAAGGCAAAATTGAATGGGCCGATCAAGAGCGTTCGACGTCCCAGTGCAGCGGGAACATGGGATCGAACACCGTCACCGTTCCGGCACCGGTTTCGATCTTCGTCGGATATGACACGGGCACGTCGCGCTTCACCAGAGTGACGCGCTCTTCGTTCGGCGGAAGGCCGTACCAGGCCGGACCGTTCAGCGAGACGAAGGCTTCGAGCTTGTCGAGCGCGCCCTCCTGCTCGAAGACATGGGCAATGCAACTCATCGTATTGATCGAGGAATAGATGCCAGCGCAGCCACAGGCGCACTCCTTCAGCGGATCGATATGCGGTGCCGAATCGGTGCCGAGGAAGAAGCGCTTGTCGCCGCTCACAGCGGCCGCACGCAGCGCCAGGCGGTGGGTTTCGCGCTTGGCGACCGGCAGGCAGTAATAATGCGGCCGGACGCCGCCGACCAGGATTGCATTGCGGTTGATGATCAGGTGATGTGTCGTAATGGAGCCTGCGAGATTGGCTTTCGACGACTTGATGTAGTCGATGCCGTCTGCCGTCGTTACGTGCTCCATCGTGACTTTGAGCTCCGGCAGGCGCTCGCGCAGGGGATCGAGCACCGTTTCGATGAATACCGCCTCACGGTCGAAGATATCGACCTCAGGTGACGTGACTTCACCATGCACGCAAAGCGGCAGACCGATCTTCGCCATGCGCTCCAGCACCGGCATGGCCTTTTGCATGTCGCGCACGCCGCTATGGGAATTGGTGGTCGCACCCGCCGGATAAAGTTTCACAGCCGTGATCAGGCCGCTTTTCTTGCCTTCCTCGACATCGTCGGCGCTCGTATGCTCCGTGAGGTAGAGCGTCATCAACGGCTCGAAGCGATCGCCGCTCGGCAATGCCTCCATGATCCGCGCGCGATAGGCTTTCGCGTCCGCCGTCGTCACGACCGGCGGCACGAGGTTCGGCATGATGATGGCGCGGGCGAAGTTGCGGCTGGTATCGCCGATCACACCTACAAGCATCGCGCCATCGCGCAGATGCAGGTGCCAGTCGTCAGGGCGGCGGATGGTGATGGACTGCATGCGCTATAACTCCGGCAGGGCGGCCTTCAAAGTTCCGCCCCGCGCATTATCATCCCAGCACGGCTCATGGCAAACATTTTGCCGCTTCAATTGTCAGGCGATCTCAAGCGTCACATCGGCGCGGCGGCGGTTTTCCAGGATGAGCCTGCCATTCGGCAGGTCGTTGCCATAGACCTTGGCACTCGCCTGCTCTTCCGTCAGCTTGTAGCCGCGCCAGCGGGCTAAGAGCCGCTCTTCCAGCACCTCGATCGGCGGCGCAAGCATGATGGAGTAGTCGAAGATACCCTCAAGCTGCGCCCACTTGCCCTGGCTGAGCAGAAGGTAGTTGCCCTCGACGATGATGAAGCGATGCTCCGGCGAGACGACGCGGGCAGATGCGATGGCGATCTCGCGGAACCGGTCGAAGACCGGGATCAGCACTTCCTGGTCGGCTGGACGCACGGCGCGAATGATGTCCAGAAAACCGCGGACGTCGAAGCTTTCCGGCACGCCCTTGCGGGCGAGCAGACCGCGCTCGCTCAGAACTGCGTTGTCCATGTGAAAGCCGTCCATCGGCAGCACTTCCGCGGTTTCTCCCCGCGCTCTCAGCGCATCGGCGAGATTATCCGCCATGGTCGACTTGCCGGCGCCGGGCGGACCGGCGATGGCGATCAGGAAGCGCTTGGTGTCGCCGGCGCGGGTGACCACCTCGCCGGCGATTTCCTCGATGGTTACGCTCATGCGGGAACTGGATCCGTGGGGACCGTCTTGGCGCCGGTCATGAATGCCACGGCGTCGGACATGGTATATTCCTTCGGATTGATGACCGTCAGGCGGCGGCCGAGCCGGTGGATGTGGATACGGTCCGCGACTTCGAAGACATGCGGCATGTTGTGCGAAATGAGCACGATCGGCAAGCCGCGTGAACGCACGTCGAGGATCAGTTCCAGCACGCGACGGCTTTCCTTCACTCCGAGTGCGGCTGTCGGCTCATCCATGATGACAACCTTGGAGCCGAAAGCGGCCGCGCGCGCAACCGCCACACCCTGGCGCTGGCCGCCGGAGAGCGTTTCGACCGCCTGATTGATGTTCTGGATCGTCATCAACCCCAATTCCGAGAGCTTCGTTCGGGCGCGTTTTTCCATTGCCGGCCGATCGAGCATGCGGAACCAACTGCCGAGCACGCCCGGCCTCCTGATCTCACGGCCAAGAAACATGTTGTCGGCAATCGACAAGGCGGGGGAAAGCGCAAGGTTCTGATAGACGGTCTCGATGCCCGCCTCACGCGCCTCCATCGGCGACCTGAAGTGGACCGGCTTGCCCTCCAGCGTGATCTCCCCCTCGTCGGGAGTAACTGCACCGGAAATCGCCTTGATGAGCGACGACTTGCCGGCGCCGTTGTCGCCGATGACGGCGAGGATTTCGCCGGGATAAAGGTCGAAGTCTGCGTTGTCGAGCGCGGTGACGCGTCCGTAGCGCTTCACGAGGCCGCGGGCGGTAAGGATGGGTTCAACAGCCATGATTACACCGAAACCTTTCTGATCCACTGGTCGATTGCGACAGCGGCGATGATGAGCACGCCGGTCAGCAGGACTTTCCACTGGGGGTCGGCCCCGAGCATGTTGAGGCCCATGGACACGACGCCGACGATCATCGCGCCGAACAGGGTCCCGAGGATGGAACCGCGGCCGCCAAAGAGCGAGATACCGCCGATCACGGTCGCGGTGATCGCCTGCAGGTTATAATCGGTGACCGCTGAAGACGGCGAGATGGAGCCGTTGCGGCCGATCGATACCCAGGCTGCAAAGGCTGCGATCACGCCCGAGATTGCATAGACCGTGAGCAGCACGCTCTTGGTTTGGATGCCGGAGAGCTTTGCCGCCTCCGGATCGTCGCCGACCGCATAGACGTGCCTACCCCAGGCCGTGTGGTTGAGAACATACCAGAGCCCGAGCACCAGCAGCACCATGGCGATGACGCCGAGCGTCAAGACCGCATTGCCGACCTTGAAACTGAGCGCGAAGAAATGCAGCAGTGGCGCCTGCGCATCCACGTCCGCATCGCGGATCGTCTCGTTTGCCGAGTAGATGAAATTCGTCGCCATAACGATATTCCACGTGCCGAGCGTCACGATGAACGGCGGCAGCTTCATGTAGGCGACGAGAAAACCGTTGAGCAAGCCGCATAGGCCGCCGACCAGCATGCCGAGGATGACGGCAATAGGCGTTGGAATTCCGTAGGTGATGGCACAGTTGCCCATGATGACGGCGGAAATGACCATGATGACGCCGATCGAAAGATCGATGCCGGCGGTCAGGATGACCAGCGTCTGGGCCGCGCCGAGGATGCCGACGATGGCGATCTGCTGCAAAATGAGCGTGAGCGTGTAGGACGAGAAGAACCGCCCACCAATCGCCATGCCGAAAATGATGATCGCCAGCACCAGCACGATCAGCGGCACCGCTGCCGGCGTCGAGTGCAGGAAGTGCTGCGCACGCTTCAGAAATGAGATGTCCTGGTGTTCGAACGACGCAACATTCTTGTCACTGCCGTCAAGAACCCGTTCGAATTCCTGTGTTCCGGTCATTTTTTCTCCTCCGCTTTCGCGCCGAACCGCGCGCGGAAGCTATTGCCCATATTGCGCCGGTCTTCGCACGCCGGTTCTTGAGGCAAGAGCTCATCGTCTGTCGAAAACGGCCGAGGATCAAGCCCCGGCCGTTGTTGTGGCTAGATAGCCAGGCTCAGCCCCAGCACTTGTCGGTGCCGACCTTGGTATCGATCGACTCGACGCCGGAAACCGGCTTGTCAGTGACGAGCGAAACGCCGGTATCGAAGAAGGACTTGCCTTCGGTCGGCTTCGGCTTTTCACCGCTATCGGCGAACTTCTTGATCGCCTCGACGCCAAGAGCCGCCATCATCAGCGGGTACTGCTGCGAGGTGGCGCCGATGACGCCGTCCTTGACCGACTGGACGCCCGGGCAACCACCGTCAACCGACACGATCAGCACATTGCTCTCCATTCCGACAGCCTTCAGCGCCTGATAGGCACCAACAGCGGCCGGTTCGTTGATCGTGTGGATCACGTTAATGCTCGGATCCTTCTGGAGAAGGTTTTCCATGGCCTTGCGGCCGCCTTCTTCGTTGCCGTTGGTCACATCATGACCGACGATGCGCGGATCGTCTTCATCGCCGATCTTGTTCGGGTCCTTGGGGTCGATGCCAAAGCCCATCATGAAGCCCTGGTCGCGCAGAACGTCGACGGTCGGCTGCGACGGCGTCAGATCGAGGAAGCCGACCTTGGCGTCCTTGGCCTTGTCGCCAAGCGTTTCCTTGGCCCACTGGCCAATCAGCTTGCCGGCGAGCAGGTTGTCGGTCGCAAAGGTCGCGTCGGCGGCATCGGCCGGATCGAGCGGTGTGTCGAGCGCGATGACCAGCAGGCCAGCGTCGCGCGCTTTCTTGACCGAAGAAACGATGCCCTTGGTATCCGATGCAGTGATCAGAATGCCCTTCGCGCCATCGGCAATGCAGCTTTCGATAGCAGCAACCTGGCTTTCGCTGTCGCCGTCGATCTTACCCGCGTAGGACTTCAGCGTAACGCCGAGTTCCTTCGCCTTGGCCGTCGCGCCTTCCTTCATCTTGACGAAGAACGGATTGGTGTCCGTTTTGGTGATCAGGCAGGCGGAAACATCCGCGGCCATGGCCGGAGCGGAAAAAGCAACGCCGAGTGCAAGCGCGCCGAAAGCCAGAACTGATTTCTTCATGAACTCCTCCCAGAGATTAGCCGGAACGCCCGCATGGCAGAACCGGAATTTGAGATACGGGACGACACCGCAAATTCAGTCAAAGGCCTCCTCCAAAGCCGTCCCACACTGTTGACGATCGCAATTAAGAACGAAAAGAAATTCGCTTGTCAATAAATAAATCCAATTGAATTATTAATTCCATGTGGCATGTTGATCATAAATCAGGCATAGGCCAATGAACGGGAGGAGTGGCCAATGTCGTCCTTGGACGGTCCGACGCACGCGCCGGGCACACCACCAATTCTAAATCCGGCGGGAGGCGCGAACCAGGTCAGGGTGCGCGCTTATAACGAGCGGTTGGTCCTTTCGCTGGTGCGCCTCTACGGCTCGCTTTCGAAGGCCGACATCGCACGCCGCAGCGGCCTTTCTGCTCAAACCGTTTCCGTCATTATGAGGGAACTGGAGAGGGAGGGGGTGCTTTCAAGAGGCGAACCCGTTCGCGGCCGCGTCGGCCAGCCGTCGATCCCAATGCACCTCAATCCCGATGCCGTCTATTCCTTTGGCGTAAAGATGGGCCGGCGCAGCGCCGATCTGGTTTTGATGGATTTCGTCGGGCGCATCCGCATGCAGTTGCACCGGACTTATGCCTATCCCCAACCCGACGAAATTCTCGCCTTCATCATTTCCGGCATCCGGGAGCTTGAAAGCAGGCTCGACGAGAGGCAACGGAGCCGGATCGCAGGCATCGGCATTGCCGCGCCCTTCGAGCTTTGGAACTGGGCAGACGAGGTCGGCGCGCCGGAGGGCGCGATGGAAGTCTGGCGCGGGTTCGACCTGCAGGCCGAAGTTGCCGCGCGCGTTTCATATCCGGTCTATCTGCAAAACGATGCAACCAGCGCCTGCGGCGCTGAACTCGTCTTCGGGGTCGGCCCATCCTACCCGGATTTCGTCTACCTTTTCATAGGCTCGTTTATCGGCGGCGGCATCGTCCTCAACTCGGCGATCTTCTCCGGCCGAACCGGCACTGCCGGCGCGATCGGCCCGCTTCCGGTACGCGGCAAGAACGGCGAGAACCGCCAGCTTCTCGATATTGCCTCGATCTTCGTGCTCGAAAACATGCTGCGCGAGAAAGGCATCGACCCTCAGCCGCTCTGGTATTCCGCCGACGACTGGGTGGATTTCGGCGCACCGATGGAGACCTGGGTCCAGGACACCGCGAAAGCCTTGGCCCAGGCGATCGTTGCCGCTGCCTCGATCATCGATTTCAGCGCAGCCGTCATCGACGGCGGCTTCCCCGGCTGGGTGCGCAAGCGTATCGTAAGCGCAACGATCCGCGAGGCCGCGAAACTCGACCTGCAGGGTGTTGTGATGCCAGAGATCATCGAGGGTTTGGTCGGGGCGCAAGCGCGCGCGATCGGTGGCGCGAGCCTGCCGATTTTTGCGCGCTATCTGACCGACCAGAATGTGCTTTTCAAGGAGATCGAAAATGCTGAAGGGACTTGATCCGCTCTTAAGTCCGCAACTGCTTTCGACGCTGCGCGAGATGGGCCACGGCGACGAGATCGCCATCGTCGACGGCAATTATCCGGGTGTCGAGCATGGGCGGCGCCTGATCCGTCTCGACGGCCACGGCGTCGTACCGGTACTCGACGCGGTTTTGAGCGTGCTGCCGATCGACGATTTCGTGCCGGAAGCGATCTTCCGCTCGACCGTCAAGGCCGAGCGCGACAAGCTCGATCCCGTGCACGAGGAAATGATCGACTGCTGCGCCAAGCACGAGCCGCATCGCCAGGTAACGCCGCTCGTCGGCCAGGATTTCTATAACCGCGTTCGCGCCGCCCACGCCGTCATTCAGACAAGCGAGCCGCGTCTCTACGCCAATATCATCCTGCGCAAGGGCGTCGTCTACCCGAAGGCTGCCGGCGAAGGCGCCAAGGCCGAGGTCGAGCCTTTCGACTATTAACGCTTAAATCTCGCCCGCCTGCGGCCCCCAGACATCCGTCAGCGCGAAGCCGTCCGGATGCGGATCGAAGGGGTCGAGCGCCACCTGAGACAGGCCGAAGGTGAAACCGCGGCCGGTGATCGTCGGGATGATGGCCGGGCGGCCCGCGACTTCGGTCACCGCTCGCAAGCCAACCTCGAATTCCGAGCCGATGATCGAGCGTGACCTGAAGATATCGCCGACCTTGGCCATGCCGCGTGCATGGAGCGCAGTCAGGTTTGCCGAGCTGCCGGTGCCGCAGGGCGAGCGGTCGGCACGGCCGGGCCACATGGTCGTGCAGGTGCGCACCGCGCCATCCGGCTCGGTATCGCGGAACATCACATAAGCAACACCGGAGATGGCTGGAATTTCCGGATGTACGACCGGGATGTCGCGATTGATGATCTCCTTGAGGATCATGCCTGCCTGAACGAGGCCTGCGGCATTCGTCTTCTCAATCGTCAGGTTGATCTGGCGGACATCGATCAGTGCATAGAAGATGCCGCCATAGCAGATGTCCGCTTTGACCCTGCCCCAATGCGGCGTTTGGATCTCGACGTCCAGTTGATGGACGAAAGCCGGAACCATGGTGAGTTGCACCTTCTCGCAGCGGCCATCGCGGCAGGTTGCCACCGCCTTTACCAGACCGGCCGCAGTCTCCAGGGTAACGACCGTTTCAGGTTCCTTCATTTCGACGATGCCGGATTCGAGCAGCGCGGTGGTGACGCAAATCGAATTCGAGCCCGAACTCGCATGCGCCTGATCCGGCTGCAGAATGACGAAGGCTGCATCGGCATCGGGATGCTTGGCGGGCAAGAGCAGATTGACGGACCCGATCGGCGCGCCGCGCGGCTCGAGGCAGAGGAAACGGCGAAGCTCGGTGCCCTTGGGGTCGGTATTCAACCAGTGAAGCTGCGCGGCAACGGTCTCGCCAGGGATTTTCGGCAGGCCGCCAATCGCGACCGTGCCGATCTCGCCTTCGCAGTGAACGTCCAGAAGCTGGATGGTACGCTTCCACCTCATTTTATACTCCTATCAAACGTGACGCGTGACGCCGCCATCGACGCGGATATTCTGACCCGTGATGTAGCCCGCGCCGTCGGAAAGCAGGAAAGCTGCGGTCTTTGCGATTTCTTCCATATGGCCGATCCGCTTCATCGGGATCTTGTCAGCGGTTTCCGGCTTGTGGTTAAGGCTGTCGATATAACCGGGCAGGATGCAGTTCATGCGGATATTATCCGCAGCATAGCGATCCGAATAAAGCTTGGTGAAGGCACCTGCGGCCGCGCGATAGGTGCAGGAAACGGGGAAGATCAGTGACGGTTCATAGGCGGCGAAGGTCGTGATGTTTACGAAAGCGCCCTTGCCCTGGTTGAGCATGACGGGCGTCACGAGGCGGGCCATGCGCACCAGCGACAGGATCATCATGTCGGAACCGAGCGTCCACATCTCATCAGTGATATCCAGGAGATCGCCCTTCGGCGGATGACCCGTGTGGTTCACGACAGCGTCGATGCGGCCATAGGTCTTCATCGTCAGGTCGAAAATCGCCTGGATGTCTTCGGCCCTTTCCGCCACGCCGCGCGAGGCAACGCCGCCAAGCTCGAAGGCCAGCTTCTCGCAGCTTTCGGAAGGCGACATCAGCGCCAGACGATAGCCCTGCGCGGCCAGTTCGCGGGCAATCGCCTCGCCCATGCCGCGGCCGCCACCGGTGATCAGCGCTACGGGCTTCGTGTTATCGGACATCGGTTCCTCCTAATATCGGGTTATGCGGAAGGGGGTCATGTCGACCGTTGGTTTGCCCCCATTACCATATCGGCGATCAACTGCGCTGTCGTCGCCGAAAGCGTCAGGCCGAGATGGCCATGGCCGGTTGCATACCACACCCCCGGCATCTTCGATGAAGGCGAGATGATCGGGATCGTATCCGGCAGCGCCGGGCGATGGCCCATCCATTCGGTTGCCTCTTCGATCTTCAAACCGGGCAGCGCACGCTGCGCATGGCGCACGAGCAATCGCGGGCGCCGGAAATCCGGCGGCGCGTCAAGACCCGCTAGTTCGACGTTGCCGCCGACGCGAATGCCGCCGGCCGTCGGCGTCACCATGAACGCCCGATGCGGCCAGATGATCGAATACCGCATCGAGATGCCGGGCTTCATGATCTGCGTGTGATAGCCACGCTCGGTCTCCAGCGGGATCGGCTCGCCAAGCTTTGCTGCAAGCTCGCGCGTATGCACACCGGCTGCCAGTACCACGGAGTTGACCTCGATGCGGCCGCCGTCCTTAAGCAGCACGACAGCATCGCCCGCCGGTTTGCGTTCGATATTGCGCACCACACCCGAAACGAAGCGCGCGCCCGCCGCGTGAGCGGCGTCCGCAAGCTTGACCACCAATTGGTAGGGATCACGGATCGATTTGTTGTCCGGCAAAAGCACAGCCTTCGCGATCGAGGGTGAAAGTTCCGGCTCGTAATGGCGGATCGCGCCGCTGTTCAAGATCTCGAAATCGAAGCCATAGCGCTGCATTAACTCGATATGGCCGCGGTCGGCGGCGAATTCAGCTTCCGTCTCATAGATGGCGAGGCAGCCCTCCTCTGTCATGAGTTCCGGTGCGCCGATTGCAGAAAGCATCGGTCCGGAAATCGCCTAGCGCCCGGCGGGTCAGGTTCATGCCTGCATCTTCGATCCCGCGCAGACGGGACGGACGGCCGGCAGCGATGAAACGCAGGAACCATGGAAGCATTTTCGGTGCGTAAGACGGACGCAGCCAGACCGGCCCCTCGGGATCCATCAGCCAGCGGGGAATTTTCTTCCAGGTCGTCGGACCAGAACCGGCGGTGAAATCGAGCGCGATGCTCGCCATATTCCCGTAGGACGTGCCACGGCCCGGCTCTCCCTTGTCGATCAGCGTCACTTGAAAACCGCGTTGCTGCATTTCGAAGGCGATCGATGCGCCGATTACGCCTGCGCCGACAACGGCGACGGTCTGCTTCCTCTCATTCGTCATATCATCATCCATCAAGACAAGGCTTTACCGGCACGACTTGCGTTGTGATATATCAGAATGAGATGAATGCCTATGAGGAATTTTATTGTGTCGGCAAACCGGCACCGACCGTATCGCCGACCGAGCCCGCGGTATTTTCCACCGACTGGCCGAAGCGCTTCAACTGGGCATCATAGTTGCGGCGCGTGCGCGGATCGAAGATCGCAATCGGGGTGCTGACGGCAACGCTGGCCGCGCTGCCGACCGTCTGCGCGGCGCCGATCGCGACCGCACCAACCGCTTCGCCAAGACCGACCTGCGAATCGGTGATCGTCTGGCCGGCGATCAGCCGGTCGCCGATCAGCTTCACGACTTCCGGGCTTTCGGCGAATTTGCCGTGGTTCAGCCTGTCGCCACCCTTGAGCTTAGTGAGATCGAGGACGGTTATGCCCGCCGCCTCGAGCTTGCTGCGATAGGGCTCGGCCGAAGGATCGATCTGGCCGAGGCGATCGACATTGCCGGAAATGCGGCGCGAAAGCGCCAGCGCGCGGTCGTCGCGCGAAACGAAGATGGTAAAGTGCGGTCTCTCCTCGCCGAGGCTTACGAACTGCCGCCCGAAAACATCAACGTCGAGATCGGGTGAGGCAAGGATGACGTTGTTGATCTTGCTTGCAACATGCCGTCCCGGATCGCCATCTGGCGCAACGCCTCGACGGTCAGCCAAGTGCCCATGGAATGCGCCATGATGGTGATATCGCTGACTGCCGGGTTCTGCGCGGTGCGGCGCAGCAGCTCTTCCAGCGCATCGCGGGAATAATTCGTGCTTTCCTTGTCGTAGTTATAGTCGAAGATGCTTCCGCGCGAGGGCCAGGTGAAGACGACCGGCGCCACGTCCGCATGCGAATCGTGAACGATCTGCGCGAAGCGGTAAACGGAGATCCTCGTAGAGATTGTTGAAGCCATGCACGAAGACCAGCACGCGGCGGCTCTTCGGCATATGGCTCTTCAACCAGACCTCGCCCGCCCGCTCTCCTTCCAGCGGATCGACGGACACGGTAACGAAATCGCGAAGCGGATTTGCCGGCAGGCGCTTCGGCCATTGCACCTGACCGACCTTGCGATTGGCATCCGGCGGTATCGAAACGTCGACCGCATTGACCATCAGGCCGGTGCCGCGCTCGCCGGAAAAGAGGACGGCGGGATCCTTGTCCTGTGCGCGCGTGGTTGCGACGAGAAGATCGACTCTCGACGTGCCCGGCTGCACGGATCCTACCGGCGTCATCACGCCGATGTGCCGTCCGCCGCAGGCCGATAACAGGAAGGCAGCAAGCGTCAGGCTCGCAAGCATCTTCCGCATGGCCCCCGATCCGTCAAACATCCCCTACTCCAACATCGACGCCTGGCTGAACGCTCAACGGCTGCTGCTGCTCAAATACGCCGTGGGCGCAAGGGGAGTCAAATAAGGCACGCAGCCGTTAGCCTCGCAACAGATGGGCAGACTGATTTTCAGGGCTGAAATAGAAAAGAGCCCGGCGCGGGAGGAGGTGCACCGGGCTCTTGATCCTGACTGGCAACTGGGAGGAGGAGTGTTACCAGTCTGCGTAAGAGCGCTGGGAGGAGGAGTGCGCTGCTTACGAAGCTATAAATACCCGATTGATTTGATCGAGAATAGGGTTATTACCGCAACGCAGCAATGCATCTTACGCATGGCTCGGCGCGCAATCTTGCGAAGGCGCCTCATTTTGCAGCAATTTTGATCAGCTGGTTAAAAAATCATTCCGGAAAAGTGCGGTAGCTTACCGCCGATTTTTCGCTTGGTCGCCAAAATCCGCCAACATCTTCCAAAGATCCGCAAAAAGCTCCCTCGCAAAGGCCTCGAGCGGGCCTTCCGGCGGGCGTTCCTGCCAGCGTTCGCCGCCGACACGCAATGTACCGATGACAATCGCAGAGAGAAGCCGCATGCGCGCCCGGATTTCCTTCCCTTCGCCGCCTCTTGCAACCAATGCTTCGGTCAGCTTCTGCTCAAGTTTTGCATATTTCATCTGATCGCGCGCTTTCAGCACGGGCGTGCGACGGATGAGTTCACCAAGGGCGAGCCCACGTTCATCGGCGGAAGCGGCGACGGTTTCCACGATTGCTTCTTCAACGACCTTCAGGGGCGACTCGTTCTTTGGCCTTGCGGCGATGGCAGCCATCAGCCGGTCGGCAAAGGAATCCTGCCAGGCGAAGACGACCTCTTCCTTGGAGGGGAAATAATCGAAAAAGCTGCGCTTCGACACGTCGGCGGAATCCGTGATCTCCTCGATCGTCGTTGCATCAAAGCCGCGCTCGAGAAACAGCGTCATTGCCGCCTGCTCAATGCGCTCGCGCGTCTGGCGTCGCTTGCGCTCGCGGCGCCCTTCAGCGGTGCTGGTCTGCTTCGTTTCAGCCATTTGCGTCCGATTGCATCAGCCGCCAGTCTCTCCTGCGGCCGTTTCCATCTCCGCTTCCCTGCTACGATATTTGAAGCGCTCCCGCGAGAGCGCAAGCGGCTTGCGGCGCGAAATTCTGTAGACTGCGGCAGGCGGCAGGTTCCGCATCGTGCCGCCGATATGTGTTGCCTTGAGCCCCATCCGGTCGAGGATTGGCCGCGGCACAGGGCAGCGTGGGCCGTAAGTGAATTGGTAAAACGCACCCCCAGGCCGCATGTAGGTGAAGGCGCCGGCGAGAATGGCGGTGATCTTGCGCGGCGACATCGAAAGCAGCGGCAAGCCGCTGACCACCGCCCCGACTGGCTCGCCTTGGAAGATTCCGACGTGTGCCAAATGCCCCGCATCCATCTGCAGGACGCGGGCAGACGGAAAGCGGGCCTTGAGGCCATCGATGAATTCGGGGCCATATTCGATCAACGTCAAATCCGCCTCTTTGAGGCCGCGCGCAAGCAGCGCCCGCGTGAAAACACCCGTACCAGGGCCCAGTTCAATGATCGGCCCATCAAGCGCCGCGATTTCCTTCGTCATCAGCTTGGCGAGCGAAACCCCGGAGGGAGCGATTGCAGCGACGCGAAGTGGATTGCTGATCCAGGAACGGAAGAAATGCAGGAAATCCGAGCATGCAATGTCTGCGGTCATGTTGATTGGCCCACTTTTGAAATGCAACGTCATTATCTGCCAGGCATCGCCTCCAGAACGGCAATTCCAAGACGCCATCAGCCCCGCGCAGCATGCGAGGTCATTCATCCCAATTGAACGGGATCCTATCCTTTCAATTACTGCACTTTTATATCTATTGCATTTTTGCACTTAGTGCAACACATGCGAGCCAGATTTATCGACGGCCGCAGACATGCTGCCACACCGGCCAGCGAGCAGTTCCCCTACCGTCAAAGAGAGCGTTCAGATTGCCCTATCGATCGTAGACCGCACGATAGCCTTCGGACGAGGCGCAGGCGTCATACTGCCTGCGCGCAGCGCCGCGTGAGAGCGCTTCCGCTTCGGCGCTGTCATAATCGCCAGTCATCTGTGCACGCACATTATATTGCTGCATCGCTTCGCCATACATCGCATTGGCTTCGCCGATGCACATGACGTGGGCAACGAATGGCGGATTGACTGGGCTGCCGACGGGATAGAGAACCGGCTTGTCGGCATAGGTGACACATCCGACAAGAATGACCGCGACCGCCACCATCGAAATCACAACCTGGGTTCTCGCCTTCATATTTCTCTCCCGCGCCCCGCTCCGCACCATCGCGGCGCAGAACGCAGATACATGCACAAGATTGCGCGAAGCTAAGCAAGTTGATCGACGGCCGTAAAAAGATCGTCTCCCAACCGCTTACATATGCGACCGCCCATTCGCCGTTGACTTCCCGGATGATGAGAGGAAATGTCCCTTATGCATCCCAGGCAAACATAGGGAGTGCCTACGATGACGATCGCGGGAAAACTTCAGGACTATATCGCCGGTGAGGGTATCGCTTACGACACTGTTGCTCATCACCGTACAGCAACAACCAGCCAGTCGGCGCAAGCTGCGCATATTCCCGGTAGCAGGCTGGCCAAATCCGTGGTCGTACATCACGAAACGGGGTATGTCCTAGCCGTTGTTCCGAGCACACACCGGATCGAGCTCTCCACATTGCAGGATCTGATGAACAGGCGTCTTGGCCTCGCCTCGGAGGAGGAAGTTAGCTCGCTTTTTTCGGATTGCGACATTGGCGCGGTCCCACCCCATCGGACCCGCTTACGATGTGCCAGTGATCCTCGACGAAAGCCTCGGCGACGCGAGCGACGTCTATTTCGAAGGCGGTGACCACAAGACACTCGTGCAGTGTCAGATGGGCCCAATTTTCGCAGCCTCATGAAGGATGCGCAAATCGCCCGCTTCAGCCACCTGCCGTAGACATCACGTCATCAGGACCGGCTCGGCATCGATGCCGGTAGCCGCCGCCAGTTTCATCGCAATGAACTCGGCCTTCACGACGCTGTAGATGTCGCCCTGTGAAGAGAACTTGGCGATGTATTTCTCGTCGCCGGCATCAACAGCACCAAGGCATCGCGACTGTAATGGGAATAAGCACGGCCTGACGGTTTTGGCACTGACACACCTATGATCTATAAATAGTCCACGAAACGTCTGCGTGGGCTATTTATAGATCAACCTAGCAGTCTTCGCGGCCCCGCCAAGAATTTGGTCCGTAAAAGCTCATAAAGGTGATTCATGGGCTATTTATGGATCATACTTGAAAACCGGCTCCAAATGCCCCGACATCCAGTACGATCGACGAGTGGCGCAGCTTACTGCAATTCTTGCCACCCATGCCACATACTGAGGCAGGTGCAGCGCGACAAACAAGCGCGTATCGCCTCCAACCTTTAATTCGGCGCTAAAGCGAAGTTATTCATATATCCGGCGCTTGGAATGGAACGGGCCTGGTACGGGTCAGCGCCCATCGCCTTGTGGAAGATAACGCACCCTTGTGGACGAAAGGCAGCCCCTCCGGTGGCCGATGGTCGCAATGTCGACCACATTTGCATCGCAACGAGCCCTTTCCATCACGAAGAGCTACGTGCGCACCTGGAGAGCCACGGCATCGAAATATTTCAAGAGGCTCTCCACGGCTGTGCCCGGGCCATGGGGCATTCGTTCTATATCCACGACCCATTTTGGCAACAAGATCGAGATCAAAGGTCTGCGGAATATCACAACTGACGCACGGAGGGCGCGGCAGCGAAGACCTGATTGTTCAGCCATCAAGAGAAAAACGGATCGTCCGCGTTCTTCAGTTCGCAGGCATTGCCATCGGGATCGATGAACGTTCCGACCGTGCCCCAGGCGAAGCGTTTGATTTCCACGGAGACGCCTCTAGCTTCCAATTCGGCAGCTGCGCCCTCAACGTCCGTGACGTTCAACCTCAGCATGGTCGGATTTTCCTGGTTGGGCTTTCGCTCCTCTCGGGCCATTCCACCTGTTTCAATCATGAGATAGCCGTCGCCAAAGTGCAGACATACAAGCTGGTCTTTCTCGAACCAAACGGGCAACTCCAAAATGTCCCGATAGAAACGAACGCATTCCGCGAAACGCTCAGTCCCAAGTATGATGCCATGCGTTTTTACTCGAAGTGCCGGATGCTGCTTACCAGAATTTCCAGCCATTTCGATCTGTCTCCTCTTCGTCCATGTAAGAAAATCAGAAGTTTCGCGACAAATCGACAGGGTCAATCTGAAAAGCATTGGTCAACCCTGGTTGCTCGGCCATCGTGATTGTGAGCGCGCCGCGGCGGCGGCGCGCTCGACCGATTTCATTTTGAGCGATTGGGCCAGCAGCGTCGCCCGCTAGTGAAGCACGACCACGGCCTCCACCTCGAAGAGCATGGGGCCAATTGCAAGTTTGGGAACGGAAGTTAGAACCTGCGCCGGCAGCGCCTCGCCGAACATTTCCTTAACGTTCTTGGTCAACACCTCAAGCTTGGACATCGTGATCGACCACGAAGACCGAGCTTGGCGACCTGATCCGGCCGTGCACCGAGCGCATCGAGGGCAGTGCGCAAATTTGCGTAGGCCTGCCCAACCTGGACAGCGAAGTCGGGCGACAAGGCTCCCGTCCTGTCTTGGCCGCCTTGTCCGGAGATGTAGGCCACCCGGGCTTGATAGGGGCACAATCACCGCCGTGCTGTAGCCGTTCCTGTTCGATTTCATCGAATATCTAAGCTCCTGTCACCGTCCTATATGACCTCACGCCTTACCCGAACGATGCGTAACAGATGGGCGGCGCGCGTCTCTATGACGCCGCGAATGATTTTGAGGATTTCATGGGTAATGCCTTCCTCTTCGAACTCCACCAGAAGCTTGTGGGCTTCAACCGCCAATGCGCCCTGCCAGCTCGGCCATATCCTTGACCAAGTAGCCGCTGCGCCGCCGCGTGTGTCTGGCACAAGCGTCAGCCACTGCTGTCAGCTGTATCGTATCTGGAACTGAACGGCCGCCGACCGCCATGGCCTGCTTCTTCGCCGAGCCGTGGATAGGCGGCTGTGCACACGACGTCGTAGAGCGGCGCAAGGTCGGGGGAAGTCCCGCCGCTGATAGAGCAGCGGCATAGTTCTTCCCGTGAGCATCTGCGTTGCCAACCAGATAATGGAGATATGAGCGCGCGGATGAAGTTCGAGCCGGTCGGCTGCCGGGACGCGCGGTGGCGCGGTCAATCAGCGCCAGCGACCGCCTCGGTTCCCGGCCCGCCTTCTTCTTCGTATTTGAGCTCCGGTGGCACGCTCGAGCGCCTGGCAGAAATCTTCCTGATGCAGGCGGGTGATTGTTCCGTTTTTATGCGGCGCACGGTCGTAGCGTTCGACCAGCAAGAAACGGGATCGTGCCGCCATGGCGCATCTCAACTGCTGGGCACAGGGAGACTTCAGGCGCGCTGCCAGACGTAGACAGAACAGTTCATTTTCAACGGTGCCGTCGAGAGCCCTGTATGAAAGGCTTCAGGATATGCGTGGTGGGGCGGCCGCCCTTGGCGAGCCCGATGTTCTCGCCTTCAACGCAGACCGCGAGCTTGTCCTGCGCACCGGCAAGCGAGAGGCGTACCCCTTCCTCACCTCCGAGCAAGGGGCGCTCACGAAGTTTGCCGAGAATTTCTTCCAGCCGCTCCGGGCCTAAAACTTCAACGCCATCGTCATCTGACGATGGACGGCGTCTGCACCGGCTGGATAGAGCGACAAAGCCCCCGCACATTCACCGCCGATCACTTCCAGCAGCCCGAAGGCATTGCCAGCTGAGATCCCGAGCGCGCCCGCCAGACGCTGTCGCGCACCTTCATCCGGCAGAAGCCCAGAGAAGAACGGGCGCACGAGCCCGATCTCGCATAGGGCGGCTTCCTGCGAACGGCATGGAAAAGGAAATGGCGCGCGGCTCTGGCCTCGGTCGAGATAGCCGGGATCATAAGCTGTAGCTGAGAGCGCCCCGCATCATCCTGGCTGAGGGCGCCGGCCTTCGCTTCACGGAAATAAACATCCAGCAGATGCGTCATGACAATGCACTCTCACGACGACTGCCCACGGATACGATCAGGCCCAGAGCCGCCGCCACCTGCAGAGCGCGGCCGATCTGGCAACTCTCCTTTCCGGCTTCGAGCTCGCGCACGAAACGCACACCAACCCCCGTAAGCCCGGCGAGCTGTTCCTGTGTCAGTTTCTGCGCCTTGCGCTCCATTGCGGATCAGAGCGTCCAAGGCTTTTGCCATCTATGATTGTCTGCATAAATCACCCCTATCGGGACGATGATAGCAGCTCGGCGGGCAAAAAGCCAGAAAAAGAACCGATCGGGATGATTTCCTGGACAGGTGTGGGCTGTCGAGAAGAAAAAGTCCCGTACGGATCATGCTGCCTCATGCCGCCCTGAAGACAGATCGCGATTCAGCAAAGGCAGCGATAGAGGGGGCGATTCGGAACTCCGCCCTGAGTATCTTCTGGCGCAGGCTGACCGAAGAAACGATTGACACTTCGCGGCCCTGATGCGCGAGAACATCGCGAATGGCCCCTGTGCCTTTCCGCCGTGCATATTTACGCGCGGTGATCGATCAGGTTGAAGTTGATGACGAAGAGATCAGGCTTGCACGGCCGCAAAAGCGAGCTTGAACGTCTCGAACAGCGTCATCACGGCGGCAGTGCCCAGTTTTGTAGGAAATGGCGCACCCGAAGAGAATTCGAACTCCCGACCCCCAGATTCGTAGTCTGGTGCTCTATCCAGCTGAGTCTACGGGTGCGTGCCAAAGCGGCCGTGCCGCTTGCGTGGGCGATCCTCTAAAGCGTCCTTTAGGCGAATGCAATAGCAATTCGAAAAAAATCACGACTTTGGTTGCAGATGGCTGAGTTACGGAATTTGCATCACTTTTCCGCCTGGGTGCGCGAACGATAGTCCTCCAGCGAAACCGGCCGGTCCGGGATTTCGATGCGGAACTGCGTGCCGGCCGCGGGCTTTTCGACGAGGGCGATCGTGCCGCCATGCGCAAGGACCAGTTCGCGCGCGATCGTCAAGTCCAAGGCCTGTGCCGCCGCTGCGGGCCGAACCGCGGAAGGCGGCAAAGAGATTCTGCCGGGCCTTCGTCGGCGTGCCTGGCCCTGTATCGTCAACGATGATGCTGACGACGCTACCGACGCGCTGCGCCGACACAGTGATGCGTTTGACGCCGTCGGGCAGTTTCGCCGGTCAACGCCTGCAACGCGTTCCGGCATAGATTGTGAATCACGCGGAAGAGCTGCTCGCTATCGGCATCGACCTCTATGTCCGTCGGCATCTGCTCGGCAAACTCAACGCCGCTCTGCGGATCTATCGCCAGCATATCGCGCACGTCCTGCGTCAGATCGTAGAGCCTGACCCGCCGGCGGCGCGGCGCCGATTCGCTTGCCTGACCAAAGGAGAGCACTTCCGTCGTATAGCCGACCGCGCGATCGATCGTGCGCAGCAGCTTCGGTGCGAAGCTCTTAACCATCGGGTCATCGACATCTACGAGACGGTCCGACATCAGCTGCGCCGAGGCGAGGATGTTGCGCATGTCATGATTGATCTTTGAGACCGCAAGCCCAAGTGCCGCCAGATTCTTCTGCTGCTTCAGCGTCTTTTGCAGTTCCATCTGCATCGCCGTCAGACGCCGTCCCGCGACCGCCAGTTCATCGCGCCCGCCATCGCCCACGAAGACATGCTGCGGGTTTTCCGGATCGGCTGAAAATTGCTGCATGTTGCCGGTCAGCCTGCGGATCGGGCGGATCAGGATGCGATTAATCACGAAGAAAATCAGCGTCGCGGTAAAGAGCGAGATCAGCACGGAGAGGAGCAGAACATTGCGTGCATAGACGAGCATCGCCGTGCGCAACGGCTTTTCCTTCATCAGCACTTCGACGCCCATGTTCGTCTCGCCGACCGGGCCGTATACGCGGATGATGCGGTTGCCGCCAAAAAGCAGCGTGTCCAGCGCGTCTCCCATGGAACTGATCAGCGTGGCCTTGGTCAGGTCATACTGCTCATCGACGGATGTCGGCATGCTGCTCATCGCCAGAAGCCTGGAGGTGCCTTCCTTGCGAAGAACGATCGCCTTCGTGCCGGTCGCCGCCAATGTTTCCTTCTGCAAAGCGTACGGCAGTTCGACGGGCTGCAGGCCATCGATAACGATGGCGGCAGCAGCAGCCGTGTTTAACTTGTCCTCCAGCCAGCGGATGCGCATGCTCGCGATGGAAGGGAAGAAGATCAGCACTTCGGCGAGCATGATGAACAGGACGGTCAGCCAAAGCAGCTTGCCCGACAGGCCGCCGAACGCACCCGCCGGACGGCCATTTGCGCCGTCCGCCGCAATGTCGACAGTCGAATTTCCGCCTTGCTGTTGCTCCGGCATCGTCATTTCCGATCGGCTAAGCGCCTGAAACCAGACTTCTATAATAGCCGATCGACGTGCGCTTTCAAATCTTCGCGAGCGACGGCAAGCCGTCACAAAAGAAAACGCCGCCCGGAAGCGGCGTTTTCTGACTGTCGACGATACTCAGAATTCTTCCCAATTCTGCGCGGCAACCGCCGCGTTGCCGTTGAAGGCCCGCGAGACGGTCTTCATCACGCGGCGCGCCGGCGAGGCGACAGGACGGTGTTCTTCGCGGCGGGCAACGGCGAGCGGCGCTGCAAAAGCATTCGAAATCCTGAAATGGGCAATAAGATTGACGAGACCGTCGGCTTCTGCGGAGAGTTTGTGCGTCGCAGCCGAGGTTTCCTCGACCATCGCCGCATTCTGCTGCGTCACCTGGTCCATCTGGTTTATGGCGGTGTTGACCTCCTTGAGGCCGGTCGATTGCTCCTTGGCCGCCGTCGCGATCGAGTGAATGTGATCGTTGATCGCGATGACGCGGGTTTCGATCTCGCCAAGCGCCTCGCCGGTTGCCTGCACCAGCTTCACACCGACGTGAACCTCATCGCCGGACTTGGTGATGAGCGCCTTGATGTCCTTTGCGGCCGTTGCCGAGCGCTGGGCGAGCTCGCGAACCTCCTGCGCGACGACGGCAAAGCCTTTGCCTGCTTCCCCGGCGCGTGCCGCCTCGACGCCGGCGTTCAGTGCGAGAAGGTTGGTCTGGAAAGCAATCTCGTCGATTACGTTGATGATCTGGCTGATTTCGCGCGATGCCTGCTCGATGCGGCCCATGGCATCGACCGCGTTACGAACGACGACGCCGGAGCGGCCGGCATCATCCTTCGCTTCCGAGACCATGATGCTGGCTTCCTGCGCCCGTTCCGTCGAATTCTGCACGACGGCCGTGATCTCGTCGAGAGCTGCGGAGGTCTGCTCGAGGGCTGCCGCCTGCTGTTCCGTGCGCCTGGAGAGATCGTCACTGGCAACGCGGAGCTCGTTGGTGTTGCCGTTGATCGCTTCGGTGGTCTCGCGGATCTCGAGCATGGTCGTCTGCAGCGTCTGGAACGTGTTGTTGACGTTCTGCTGCAACTCGGCGAAGGCACCCTGGAAGTCGCCGTGCATGGTCTGGGTCAGATCGCCATCCGCAAGACTTGCAATGACGCGGCGGGTTTCGCCGACGCCGGCATCGACGCTGGAAAGCAGCGTGTTGATATTGCCTGCGAACTGATTGAGGTTCTCGTCCTCATAGTCCTTCTCTATACGGCGGCTGAAATCACCAGCAGCCGCGGCAGCGACCACCACAGACATACTCGACTGCAGGTCGTCGCTCTTGGTGCGCATGGCCGCTTCCTGCGCATGCAGGCGCTTGATGGCCAAGCCGTTTTCCTTGAAGACGGCGACGGCGGCGGCCATCTCGCCGATCTCGTCCTTACGGCCGGCATAGGGCACATCCGCGTCGAAATTGCCGTTGGCGACTTCATTGATGGCGGTCGTTACGCGCTTGATCGGACGGCTGAGATGATTGGTGCCGATGTAAACGCCCATGCCGACACCTGTCGAAATGCCGACGCCGGCAATGGCAAGCACGAGCCAGAACAGCGAAGCACGGAAGGCTTCGATCTCGGCATCGACGGCCTGCAGCTCGGCCTTGTCGGTTTTTACGATCGCATCGATCTCGGCCTGGAAGGCCTTTCGGTTCGCGCGGTTGGCTTCATTGTTGCCTTGGGTGTTGGCGGCTGCCGGTCCGACTTCAGTGCCGAGACGGGCCGTTTCGGTGCGGAAGGCGCGGAATTCCTTGGCGCGCTCGACGAGCTTTCCGAAACTTTCCTTCTGGCTCTCGGGAACGAGCGGCGTCCATCCGGCGATGACCTTGTCGATCTCGTCGAGGTCCGCCATCAGTCCCTTGGCGAAGTTGCCGGTATCCTTGATTTCCTTCGCCGCGTAGATGCCGCGGGCTTCCATTACTGTCGCTGTCACGAAGCGGTTGAGCCGCTCGCCAGCATAGGCACGCTGTGAGGCACTCTTATAGGCGCTGAATTTGTTGTTGTACTCGTTCATGGCAACAAGTGCGGTTGCGCCAATAACAAGGGCGACAGCTGCCATAACGGAAACGAGCAAATTGATCTTGCCGCGGATTTTCAACGGAATGCCTCCTGAGGGACTAACGACAGTCTGGAAAGCAAATTCCCAGCCGATAGAATGAAGATCGGCTAAATGTCTTAATGTTACATTTCGAATGCGATGGTTTAGTACTACAAAAAATTACCCATATTATCCGCCAGCGACGGCATTATTCGCAAAAATTGCATAAACCTGAGTAAAAACATCACCGATGGCATGCCCATCAAGACAAAACCAGCAAAATTCAACCTGTCGACGTGTTGGACGCAATAGTTAACACCATAATGCGAATTTTTGCAGTCTTAAACGGCTGACCGATGAATCACTGGGCGATAATTGACTTCTTGAGGCTTCATCCGTATAAGCCGCCGCACGTTCGGTCACTTCGGTCTTTGGCCTCGCCCGTTCGAAAAACAACGCTCCTTGCAATATGCAAATTCAAGAAGGGCCGCACTCCGCGGTGTTTAAATAAATGAAGCGTACCTACCAACCATCGAAGCTTGTCCGCAAGCGCCGCCACGGTTTCCGTGCGCGTATGGCTACCAAGGGCGGCCGCAAGGTCATCGTTGCCCGCCGCGCGCGTGGCCGCAAGCGTCTTTCGGCCTAAGGCCGGATTGCCCGATAACAGATGGCGGGCGAATTGACGACCACTGAAAAAAACACTGCAGGGCGGTTGAAAAGCCGCCCGCAGTTTCTTGCTGTCCGCAACGGCGAAAAGCGCAAGGGTGGCCTCTTCCTGCTCGAGGTTCTCGACCGGAAAGAGCCCGAAACCGAAGCCCGCGTCGGCTTCACCGTCACAAAAAAGCATGGCAACGCGGTCGAACGGAACCGCATGCGCCGCCGACTCAAAGAGGCGGTGCGGCTTCATGTGGGGTTTGCAATGCAGCCCGGACACGACTATGTGGTTGTCGCGCGAAGAGACTGCCTGACGGCGTCCTTCAAGGAATTGAGCGCGGAGCTTAAGGCACGCGTCGCAAACAAGCCGAAACACAGGCGATCCTCCGACGGACGCCCCAGGAACGTATGATGCAAAACAACCGCAATTATTTCATTGCGATCGCTCTCTCGGTGCTGATCGTTCTCGGCTGGCAGTTTCTTTACATGAACCCGCGCATCGAGGCTCAGCGCAAGGCGCAGGAAGCCCAGAAAGCGCAGCAGCAGAGCGAGCAGACACAGGCTCCTGCAGGCGGCCAGCCCGCACCGCACACAAGTGGCGCCGCGCCGACCGGCCAGGCCGCCGCGACCGCAACGCGCGAGGAAGCGCTTGCAAAGGCGCCGCGCATCGCCATCGACACGGACGCGCTCTCTGGCTCCGTCAACCTGGCAGGTGCCCGCCTCGACGACCTGAAGCTCAAAGGTTATCACGAGACGGTCGACAAGAGCAGCCCGAATCATTACGCTTTTCTCGCCGGCTGACACCAAGGACGGCTACTTCACCGAACTCGGCTATATCGGCACCGACCAGACCGGAGCAGTTCCCGGTCCGTCGACCGTATGGACGGCGCCGGAAGGCGCCAAGCTCACCGACAAGTCACCGGTGACGCTGACCTATACCAATGACAAGGGCCTGACCTTTGCGCGTACGATTTCGGTCGACGACCGCTACATGTTCACCGTCACGGACAAGGTGACGAACAGCGGAAGCACTCCGGCTGCCATTTCGTCCTACGGGCGCGTTACCCGCTACAACAAGCCGACGACGCCCTCCGTCTACGTCCTGCACGAGGGCTTCATCGGCGTCATTGGCGACGGCCTGGTCGAGAGCAAGTACTCTGCTGTCGAGGAGGAAGCCGTCACGCCCGCCAAGTCCACCGGCGGCTGGCTTGGCATCACCGACAAGTACTGGGCCGCAACGATCGTGCCGCCGCAGAAATCGGCCTATGAGGCTCGCTTCTCGCATTTCACCGATGGCCAGCCACGCTATCAGGCCGACTATAAGGAAGACGCCGTAACGGTTGCTCCCGGACAGTCGATCGAACTCAAGAACCTCGTCTTTGCCGGCGCCAAGGAAGTTCCGGTCATCGACGGCTACGAGGCCTCCTACCAGATCCCGCGCTTCGACCGCCTGATCGACTGGGGCTGGTTCTATTTCATCACCAAGCCGATGTTCAAGCTGATGGATTTCTTCTTCCGCTACTTCGGCAATTTCGGTGTCGCGATCCTGCTGACGACGATCGTCGTCAAGGGGCTGTTCTTCCCGCTCGCCAGCAAGCAGTACGCCTCGATGGCGAACATGAAGCGCGTGCAGCCGAAGATGGAAGAGCTCAAAGCCAAATTCGGCGACGACCGAATGGGCCTGCAGCAGGCGATGATGCAGCTCTACAAGGAAGAGAAGATCAATCCGATTGCCGGCTGCTGGCCGATCGCCTTGCAGATTCCGGTCTTCTTCGCGCTCTACAAGGTCATCTACATCACGATCGAAATGCGGCACGCGCCGTTCTTCGGCTGGATTCAGGACCTCTCGGCCCCCGATCCGACCACGATCGTCAACCTCTTCGGCCTGCTCCCCTTCGAAGCGCCCGCTCTCCTCCATCTCGGCGTATGGCCGCTGATAATGGGTGTGACGATGTTCGTGCAGATGCGCATGAACCCGACGCCGCCCGACCCAACGCAAGCGATGATCTTCAACTGGATGCCGCTGGTCTTTACCTTCATGCTGGCAAGCTTCCCGGCCGGCCTCGTCATCTACTGGGCCTGGAACAATACACTCTCCGTTATTCAGCAGGGGGTAATCATGCGCCGCCACGGTGTGAAGATCGAGCTCTTCGACAATCTCAAGGGCTTGTTCCGGCGAAAACCGGCGCCATCGAAGTGAATGAGGAAGCCTCGCTTCGGCGGGGCTTTTTCTTTTCGGCAACCTGTTTTCAATGAGGGCCGATCGGCGACCGTTGGTTGACAAAATCATGCGAAACCTGAATCCCTTATGCGCAATGGATTGGGACGCGCTGGAAAAGCGGAATGACGCAAAACAACGAAAAGCCACTCTTCGGGCGGCCGTGGATCTTCATCCGTGGCGTGCCTTCCATGAAGTTCCTGCCACCGGAAGGGCCGCTGGAAGTGGCATTCGCCGGGCGCTCGAATGTCGGCAAGTCGTCGCTCATCAATGCGCTTGTCGGACATAAGGGACTGGCGCGTACCTCGAATACGCCGGGCCGGACGCAGGAGCTGAACTACTTCGTTCCCGAGGGTTATTCCGGCGAAGGCGGCGACCTGCCGCCGATGGCGCTCGTCGATATGCCAGGCTACGGTTATGCGCAGGCGCCAAAAGACCAGGTCGACGCCTGGACGAAACTCGTGTTCGATTATCTGCGCGGCCGCGCTACGCTGAAGCGCGTCTACGTGCTTATCGACAGCCGCCATGGAATCAAGAAGAACGACGACGACGTTCTGAGCCTGCTCGACAAGGCCGCGGTTTCCTACCAGATTGTTCTCACCAAAACCGACAAGATCAAGCCGCCCGCGGTCGCCAAGCTGCTCGCGGAAACGGCAGAGAAGATCAAAAAGCGTCCAGCGGCCTTCCCATTCGTTATTGCCACCTCTTCCGAGAAGAGCGAGGGATTGGATGAGTTGCGCCAAGCCATTGCCGAAACGGTCGAGATCAAGAACTGGAATTGAAGGGAGGCGCCCGCAGGCGCCTCCCCTCCTTCGTCCTTAGATCCATCACGTCTTAGGCAGAAGCACCTTGTCGACGACATGGATTACGCCGTTCGACTGCTTGACGTCGGCGATCGTCACACGTGCCGTGCCTCCCATTTCATCGGTCAGCGTGATCTTGCCCATGCTTTCCTTGGCTTTCAGCACGCAGCCGCCCACTGTCTTGATGTCGTGCTCGCCGCCATCGTCCTTGATCATTTTGGCGACGGCCTTCGCCATCGCATCTGCTGCAACCACGTGGCAGGTCAGCACCTTGACGAGCGTGGCCTTGTTTTCCGGCTTGAGAAGCGTCTCGACCGTGCCCTTCGGCAGGGCGGCGAAAGCCTCGTTCGTCGGTGCGAAAACCGTGAACGGACCTTTGCCTTCGAGCGTGCCGACAAGCCCGCCGGCCTTCACCGCCGCGACCAGCGTGGTGTGGTCCTTCGAGTTGACGGCATTGTCGATGATGTTCTTCGTCGGGAACATCGGAGCGCCACCCACAATGGGGTTGGCGGCCTGCACAGCAAAAGCGATTGCGGATCCGGCGGTGGCAAGCGCAATGGTGCGCAAAGCTGGCTTCATCATGATCATCCTCCTCACGTCCGGCGCCGGTTCGCGTGCGGAATGCCTCGGCCGGCCCGGACACCGAGATGTACGAGGCGATGCAGAAAGAGTTTCAGAGGAGACAATTTTTTAGCGGCGATGCGTGGTGCCACTGGCGACGACCGGTCCGGTCGGTGCGCCGGTCGTCGAACCGCCAAAAGGCTCGAGGCTGACGGCGAGCGTCGTACCGTCGGCAATGCCGCCGCGCAGATCGGCAGGAATGACAAGCTCGCCATCTTCATCCGGCTGGAAAATGCCGAGCGACTTTGGAGCGCCGCTTCCCGGCACCAGCCAGAGCTCCAGTGATTTTTTCTCAGCCCCGCCCGCCGCAACAGGAACGATGCGGACGCGGCCGCTTTGTACGTCGTAAGAGGCAAGCAGATTGACCTGGCTGTCGGCGGACGACAATTCGGCAACCAGTAGCGATTGACCTTTCGGCGGTGGAACGTTGCCGGAGGCGAAAATTATGGCTCCGATCGCAACGACTAGCGAAGCGAAGGTCAGCGAGCGCCAGAAGACGGCGGAATTCCAAAGGCCGCGCGAAAAGGACCGCGAAAGCTCCGGTTCGCCGAAAAGGCGTGCCTCGATCTGCTTGAAGGTCTCCCGGCCCGGGCTCGCGGTCACTTCATACTCGTCGTTGAAAGCAGAGAGGTTCGTTTCCCAGCGGCTGACGATTGCGGCAAACTGGCGGTCCCGGCGCATGCGCTCCTCGACCACCCGGCGATCCTGAAACGAAAGAACACCAAGCACGTACTCGCCGGCGAGCACTTCATCACGGGAGCGGCCTCCCTTGCTTTGATCCGGCGATGTCATCGCTCCATGCACTCTCTCAGCTTCAAAAGGCTGCGCCGCAGCCATGTCCGCATGGTGTTCAGCCGAACGCCAAACTGATCGGCAAGTTCCTGATAGCTCAGTCCTTCGACATAGGCTTTTTTCACCGCCTGCGCCCGATCAGCTTCCAACTCTTCCATGCAGGTGTCAATCCGCCTTCCTTCATCAGACAACACGGCCTGCTTTTCCGGGTCGAGGCCAGGATCGGGAAGATTGTATTCACCGTTCAACTCGTCGGCGATAGGCTTTCGCGCCCGCATCGTATCGATCGCCTGGTTGCGGGCAATCGCCGCGAGCCAGGAGGACGGCGTACCCTGGTTGGCCACGAAGGCCCCGGAGCGCTGCCAGACCTTTGTATAAACCTCCTGCAACGCCTCCTCGGCTTCGATACGATCGTTCAGGATACGCAGGCATATGGAGAAAAGTTTCGGGCTCGTCGCCTTGTAGAGATCGGCGAAAGCCTTCCGGTCGGCCATGGCGATGCGGCTTATCAAATGCGCGATTTCCTCGCTCGTCATGCCGCGGCCCATCTGTCTTTGACACGATGCCAATAAACGGCGGCCGGCTCAAATTGACAAGAGGCACAGCAACTAATGCGCAGGGCATTATTCCATCTGTCAAGAACTTGAGATAAAAGGCCGCGATCTATTCTGCGGGGTATGCCATGAACCAGTCCGAAAGCGAAACCCAAGCACGCCTTCTCGCACAGGCGCTGCCTTTCATGCAGCGTTACGAGAACAAGACGATAGTCGTCAAATACGGCGGCCATGCTATGGGCAATCCCGAGCTCGGCAAGGCTTTCGCCAGCGACATTGCGCTTTTGAAGCAATCCGGCGTCAATCCGATCGTCGTCCACGGCGGCGGTCCACAGATCGGCGCGATGTTGACGAAGATGGGCATCGAATCGAAGTTCGAAGGCGGTCTTCGCGTCACCGACGCCAAGACCGTCGAGATCGTCGAGATGGTGCTTGCCGGCTCCATCAACAAGGAGATCGTGGCACTCATCAACCAGACGGGCGAATGGGCGATCGGGCTTTGCGGCAAGGACGGCAACATGGTCTTTGCCGAAAAGGCGCAGAAAAAGATCAAGGACCCGGATTCGAACATCGAGCGCGTGCTCGATCTCGGCTTCGTCGGCGAGGTCGTCGAAGTCGACCGTACGCTGCTCGACCTGCTCGCCCGTTCGGAAATGATCCCGGTCATCGCCCCGGTCGCGCCCGGCCGCGACGGCGCGACCTACAACATCAATGCCGACACCTTCGCAGGCGCTATCGCTGGCGCACTGAACGCCACGCGCCTGCTCTTCCTGACGGACGTTCCCGGCGTGCTCGACAAGCAGGGCGACCTCATCAAGGAGCTCTCGGTTTCGCAGGCGCACGCGCTGATCGCCGACGGCACGATTTCCGGCGGCATGATCCCGAAGGTCGAAACCTGCATCGACGCGATCAAGGCCGGCGTCCAGGGCGTCGTCATCCTGAACGGCAAGACGGCCCATTCCGTGCTGCTCGAAATCTTCACCGAACACGGCGCCGGAACGCTGATCGTTCCGTGATTCAAGCTTGGCCCGCGGCGGCGAAGACCGCCTCGGCTGCCTCCTTCAGCTTTTCCATCATTGCGCGGTAGGGTCCCGGCCCATAACTGACACGGCCGACCCCGAGCTTTGCCAACGTCTTCACATCCGGCACGCCTTGCCGCATCATGATGTTGACCGGCAACGTAACCGCTTCGCACACTCGGCGGATCAGGTCCTGGTTCGACAATCCCGGCGCAAAAAAGCCACTGGCGCCAGCCTCCGCATAGGCGGCTGCCCGCTCGATCGCCTCATCCACCAGCGGAACATGCCGGTCGGGATCGGAGAACTTGAGGAACAGGTCGGTGCGGGCATTGATGAAGAACGGAATGCCCTTAGCCTCGGCCATCTCGCGGATGGCGCGGATGCGTGCGCGCCTGCTTATCGATCGGATGCAGCCCGCTGCCGCCAACCACCTGGTCCTCGAAATTGATGCCGACGGCGCCTGCATCAATCAGCCTGGCGGCGTTGGCAGCGGCTCCCGCTTTCTCGGTCGAATAGGCGCCCTCGAAATCGACCGAGAGAGGCAAGTCGTTGGCCGCAGTGATCGACCGCACCGTTGCGACAAGCGCTTCCAGCGGGATTTTTTCGCCGTCCGCATAGCCTTGCGCCGCAGCAACCGACCAGCTGCCGGTCGCCAGTGCCTTGGCGCCTGCGTCGCTGACAGCCTTCCCCGTGCCAGCATCCCAAATATTATAGAGGACGACCGGATTGCCCTTCTGATGCAATGCGCCGAACGCCTTCGCCTTTTCCGCCTGGTTCATGGAACGTCCTCCTCAAACAGCCCCTTTGGGCCGCATTTTTCCTTCGTGCCTCAAAAGCCATTGCTTGCGCCAGAGCCCGCCACCATAACCGGTCAGTGATCCGTCTGCGCCGACCACGCGATGGCAGGGGATGACGATGGCAAGCTGGTTTGCGCCGTTGGCGCGGCCGACCGCGCGTACCAGCTTCGGGTTTTCCATTTCCCTGGCCAGATCACCATAAGCGCGTCGTTCTCCCACAGGAATTTCCCGAAGCTTCGCCCAGACCGCCCGCTCGAAGGCGGTGCTGTTTGCGAGCGCCAAAGGGGTTTTGAAGTTCGCGGATTGGCCGTCGAAATAGGCTCGCAGCTCGGCATCGATCTGTTCGATCGCGGGCGTTCTCCCGGCGGCAACCGAGGAGCGTGTCTTGCGCTGCAGGTTTTCAAGCTCAGCCTGAAGCGCCTTCCGATCGTGGAACTCCAGAAGATGCAGATGCGTCTGATCGGCCACCGCGACCATCGGCCCGAGCGGCGTTTCAAACCAGTCTGCAAAGAGCAGCTCGCGGTTCTGCGACATGGCAGGCGCCTTGCCGATCAACCGCTGAAACGCGGCGCGAAACCCGCTGCCCGACTCGTAACCTGCATCCAGCTGGACATCGATGACGCGGGCGCCGCTCGCAAGCTGCCTTGCTGCCTCGCCGAGTCGGCGGGAGCGGGCGATGTCGAGGAAAGTCATGCCCAGCGATCGTTTGAAAGCGCGCCGCACGGTGGAGGGTTCGTAACCCTTGCGGACCAGATCATCCTCGGTCCAGCGCGTCGCCGGAGCGCAGTCGAGCGCTTCCAGCAGCTCGTCGACGATCGGTTCCTTGCCCGCCTGTTCCAGCGGCTTGCAGCGCCGGCAGGGCCGGAAGCCGGACTGCATGCAGGTGGCGATGGAATCGTAGAACAGCGTGTTCTCCCGTTTCGGCTTGCGTGCGGGGCAGGTCAACCGGCAGAAAACGCCGGTCGTTCTCACACAGACATAAGCAAGCCCCTCGTAATCGGAGCTCCGGGCGATCAGCGCATCATAAAGCGTGTCTTCATTGGGAAGATCGAAAAGCATGAGAGCCTTTTATCATCCCTTCCCTTTTGCGTCCGTCGAAAATCGGGCGTCTATTTTTTTGTTCGGCAATTTCCTTGGCCCATGCCATAACGCCGCCATGACCAAGATAGATCGCACTCCGACCAAAGCCGATTTTGCGCATGTGACCGAATGGGTCTTCGACCTCGACAACACGCTTTATCCGCATCACGTCAATCTCTTCGCGCAGATCGACAAAAACATGACCGCCTATGTCTCGGCGCTTCTCCAGATGGAGCGGGACGAGGCGCGCAAGCTACAGAAGCAATATTATCTCGATCACGGCACGACGCTGCAGGGTCTGATGATCCATCACGGCGTCGACCCGAACGAATTTCTGGAAAAGGCCCATGCCATCGACTATTCGAGCCTCACGGCTCAGCCCGAATTGGGTGCGGCGATCAAGGCACTTCCGGGCCGCAAGTTCATCTTCACCAACGGCAGCGTCAAACATGCCGAAATGACGGCCGGTGCACTCGGCATTCTCGAACATTTCGACGACATCTTCGACATCGTCGCCGCCGATATTCGTGCCGAAGCCGGCGCAGGTTACCTATGACAAGTTCATGGCACTGAAACGAGTCGAAACCGACAGGGCGGCCATGTTCGAGGACCTGCCGCGCAACCTTGTGGTTCCAAAGGCGCTCGGAATGCAGACTGTGCTGCTTGTGCCGAACAATCTTGAGGAAACCGTCGTCGAATGGTGGGAACAAACGAGCGGCGACGAGGACCATATCGATTTCGTCACCGACGATCTGGCTGCGTTTCTGGCAAGGGTCGTGGACTAGATTACGAAGATTTCATTCACCTTGCCGATGTCTAATTGGTCAGATTGACGCATCGGTCCTACCTTTCGAGCGCGATCCCCAGCGAGATTGCGAACCCGAAAGGAAATACGATGTCTCGGAACAAGCTGATCGTGATCGCACTTTCCTCCGTCATGATCGGTGCTGCAGCCGGCGCCAGTTTTGCCGCTCCAGGCGACGGGGCCCGCCAACCGCCGCGCCAGATGACGGGCGACGGTATGCGCGCTGGAGCAATGCGCGAGGTTGCCTTTGTGCGCATGTTGAAGCAGTTCGACACCAACAAGGACGGCCAGATTTCCAAACAGGAAGCCCAGGACGGCATCGAGAAGGTTTTTGCCGCGATCGATACGAACGACGACGGGGCGCTGACACCGGGCGAAATCCGCAAGCACCATGAAGCCCAAATGGAGGACCCCAACGCACCGGATGACCAATTGGGTACCAATGACGGCGCCGTGCCCAACGCTCCGCAGACGGCCGACAACGGTGGCCGGCCGAAGATATCGAAGCGCGCCGAGCATGACCGCGGCGGCGCCGATTGCGGCCACGGCGACAAGCGCTGGGAGATGCGTGACGGTGGGGCAGGATGATGTTTACGTCGATGATGCGCCGCATGGACGCCGACGAGAACGGCCAGATCTCCAAGCAGGAAGCCGAGGCAGCCTTCGACAAGTTTTTCATCCGCATGGATCGCAACAAGGACGGCGCGATCTCGATCGATGACATGCCTAATCGGCCGTTCCTGTAAGCAAGGACTTACCGCTAGTAGGCCCCGTCGCACATCGCGGCCGGTTTTCTATTCCTGATGCTCATAGAAATCCTGGATGATCTTCCATGCGGCAGCTGCCGTATCGACGAAGCTGATCAGCTTCACGTCGTCAGGCGCGATCGTCCCGAATTCGGCAAGTGCGTCGAAATTGACGATGCTTCGCCAGAACTTCTCGCCGAAGAGAATGAGCGGCATCTTTTCCATGCGTCCCGTCTGGATCAACGTCAGGCATTCGAAGAATTCGTCGAGGGTTCCAAAGCCGCCCGGGAACACCGCAATCGCTTTCGCGCGTACCATGAAATGCATCTTGCGGATCGCGAAGTAGTGGAAGTTGAAGCTGAGCTCCGGCGTCACATAGGCGTTCGGGGCCTGCTCGTGAGGCAGCACGATATTGAGGCCGATCGAGGGCGCGCCTTCGTCGGCTGCGCCGCGGTTGCCCGCCTCCATGACGCCCGGGCCGCCGCCGGTGACGATCACATATTCATGGAAATCGAAACCAGCGGAATATTTCGAGCAGAGCCGGGCGAACTTGCGCGCTTCGTCATAATAGATGGACGCCGCCTCCAGATTGGCACGCTGCATGTCGTTGCGGGCGGCCCATGCGCTCTGACCGGGGGCCGGAATACGCGCGCCGCCGAACATGACGACGGTGGATTTGATGCCGCGTTCCGTCAACATCATCTCAACCTTCAAAAGTTCAAGCTGGAGACGGATCGGCCGCAGTTCTTCGCGGCAGAGAAAGTCGTCGTCGGAATAGGCCAAGCGATAGGAAGGAGAAAGCGTTTGCGGCGTCTTCGGTACGGCGAGTGCACGATGCCTGTCGATCTCGCTCGACTTCAGCGGAGCCCGAGACTCCGTCCTTGCGCCTGAGCTTGCCGTTTTTTCCCTTCGCCATTTCAGAATGCCCTTCAAAAATGCCGGCAACACTTGCCGGGTCTGTCTATAACGCCTTGAATACAGAAACGATCTCGTTCGAAAAATCATTCCATTTTAGCCGCTCATGCGATAGAGCAGATCGCATCCCGCCGATCACAATTCCCGGAGACTTCTTAGTCTTCAGGATAAGGCTCGAAGTTTAAGGAATTCTCATGAGCGCCACCGATCTCGCATCCCTCGAAAAGACCATCGAAGCTGCCTTCGACAACCGCGACAACGTGAACGCGTCGACGAAAGGCGAAGTTCGCGAAGCCGTGGAAGCAGCGCTCGAGCTTCTCGACGGTGGCAAGGCTCGCGTCGCCGAGCGCGGCGCCGAAGGCGTCTGGACGGTCAATCAGTGGCTCAAGAAAGCCGTACTGCTTTCCTTCCGCCTGAACGACATGGAAGTCGTCAAGGGCGGCTCCGGCAATTCCACCTGGTGGGACAAGGTACCTTCCAAGTTCGAAGGCTGGGGCGAGAACCAGTATCGCGCCGCGGGCTTCCGGGCCGTTCCGAACTGCGTCGTCCGCCGCTCGGCCTATATCGCCAAGAACGTCGTCCTGATGCCTTCCTTCGTCAATCTCGGTGCCTATGTCGGTGAAGGCACGATGGTCGACACTTGGGCGACGGTCGGCTCCTGCGCACAGATCGGCAAGCATGTGCATCTTTCCGGCGGCGTTGGCATCGGCGGCGTGCTGGAACCGATGCAGGCCGGCCCGACGATCATCGAAGACAACTGCTTCATCGGCGCCCGATCGGAAGTCGTCGAAGGCTGCATCATCCGCGAGGGTTCAGTTCTCGGCATGGGCGTCTATATCGGCAAGTCAACCAAGATCGTCGATCGGGCCACCGGCGACGTCATGTATGGCGAAGTGCCGCCCTACTCCGTTGTCGTTGCCGGTTCGATGTCGAGCGGCAACAAGACCATGGCAAACGGCCAACCGGCACCGCATCTCTATTGCGCCGTCATCGTCAAGCGCGTCGACGAGCAGACCCGCTCGAAGACCGGCATCAATGAATTGCTGCGCGACTAAGCTTTCAGTGACAGCCGGATCCCGATCCGGTAAACAAACGGCGTTCTTTTCAGCGAGGCGGTTCGCCGCCTTGCCATGTCTTTGCCATTCCCGCCGGATAATTCGACCCTCATGACCGCCACCGATCCCGTCGCCAATCTCCAGACACTCATCCGCTGCCCCTCCGTGACGCCTGCCGAAGGCGGCGCACTTTCTGCGCTCGACGCCATGCTTTCGCCGCTTGGCTTTAAGGTGGACAAGGTGAAGGCGACGGAAGCCGGCACGCCCGACATCGAAAACCTCTACGCCCGCCTGGGCAGTGATGGCCCGCACCTAATGTTTGCCGGGACACACGGACGTCGTGCCGGTCGGCGACGAAGCCGCCTGGACGCATCCCCTTCGCCGCGGAAATTTCAGGCGGCGAACTCTTCGGTCGTGGTGCAGTCGACATGAAGGGCGGGATCGCATGCTTCGTGGCAGCCGTTTCCCGGTACGTTGAGAAACACGGCAATCCGAAGGGCTCGATTTCCTTGCTGATCACCGGCGACGAGGAGGGTCCTGCCATCAACGGCACGCATCAAGCTCCTGCAATGGCGCGGCAGAACGCGGCGAGCGCTGGGATGCCTGCCTGGTCGGCGAGCCGACCAATCCGGATGCCCTCGGCGACATGATCAAGATCGGCCGGCGCGGCTCGCTGTCCGGCAGGATCACTGTCCACGGTGTTCAGGGCCACGCCGCCTATCCGCATCTGGCGGACAATCCGGTGCGCGGCATGCTGCAGCTCGACGAGCGCGCTGATGCGATCCCCGGTTCGACAACGGCACCGAAAACTTCCAGCCGTCGAACCTCGAGGTGACGACCATCGATGTCGGCAATCCGGCCACCAACGTCATTCCGGCCGAAGGCCAGCGGCAAGCTTCAACATCCGCTTCAACGACACCTGGACGGTCGACACGCTGCAGGCGGAAATCCTCCGCCGTCTTGAAGCGCGCCGCCAAGAATGGCGCCCTGCGCGCCCGGCCGCGAGGCGGTAAGATATGACATTGCCTGGGCCGATCGTCCGAGGCCATGTCTTCCTCACCCGCAACGACGCACTGATTGCATCACTTTCCTCTGCCGTCGAAGCATTGCCGGCAAGGCGCCGAAGCTTTCGACCACCGGCGGCACGTCGGACGCGCGCTTCATCAAGGACTATTGCCCGGTCGTCGATTCGGCCTCGTCGGACAGACCATGCACATGGTCGACGAACGCGTTGCTGTTTCCGATCTCGAAACGCTGACGCAGATCTACGAAACCTTCATCGAGCGATGGTTCCGCAAATGCCGGGGCTTAGGGAGGTTCAATACTATCTGTCGGGTTTGTGGCTGCTGATCCGCATGGACACGCGGGGCTTCCGGTTTCTCGATATGTCGGACCGCGGCGTCAACCGCTCCTTCTGGGCGATGGCCTGGTGCCTGCCACCGATGGGCATTTCGTGGCTCTGGTGGCGTCAGGCCTTCCTGCAGTCGATGCCGCCGCATGTCGAAGTCGGCCTTCCCTTCTATTTCCGTTTGGGCCTGGTCGAAATCGCCAATTGGTTCGTGCCGCTGGTGTTTGCAGGACTGTTGCTGTTTGCCTTCCGCATGGGCGATCGCTTTGCCGCCGTGGTCGTCAGCATCAACTGGCTCGGCGTGCCGCTTTCCTATATCAACGGCCTGCTGCTGGCGCTGGTCTTCTTCATTCCCGGCGCCATCAGCGTCGTGTCGATCCTGCTTCTGGTCTTCATGATGGCGCAGATCTTCATGCTTGCAAGCGCATTCTGCGGATGATCTTTCACGGCCACGGGCTGATGGCCGGGGCGCTGACGCTGGCACTGCTCGGTGCCGGCCGTGATCCTCGCCGAATATCTCCAGCGCTTCCTCGGCATTTATCCGGTTTAGATCAACGGCCTGGCATGGGCAGGGTCATGACGGATCGTCATCGCCATTCTCTTGCGTCCGCTTGCGCCGATCGGTGATCACCGTCGGATAATCGACCTGCATGAAATAAAGTCCTTCGGGCGGAGCAACTGGACCGCAGGCCTTGCGGTCACGCGCCTTAAGCGCAGCACGCACATCCTCCGGCGTCCATTTTCCTTCTCCTGCAAGCTTCAGCGTTCCGACAAAGGAGCGGATCTGATTGTGCAGGAAACTCTTGTGCCGTTGCGCGGATTTCGATCAGCTCGCCGTGCCGCGTCACGTCGAGCCGGTCGAGTGTGCGGACCGGGCTGTTTGCCTGGCAATGCGCGGAACGGAAGGTGGAAAAGTCATGCCTGCCGACGAGGATCTGGGCGGCCTGATGCATCACCTCATGATCGAGCACCTTCGGCACCCACCAGGCCTTGCCCGCCTCGAGCGCCAGCGGCGCGCGGCGGTTGATGATGCGGTAGAGATAGTGCCGCCGCTCGGCGGAAAAGCGGGCATCGAAGAACTCGCCAACCACCTGCACCTCCAGAATGGACACGCGCTCGCCCGCCAGCTTCAGATGCGCATTCAGCGCGTTCTGCAACTTGAACACCGACCATTCCTTTGAAAGATCGGCATGGATCACTTGACCCATCGCATGGCACGCCGGAATCCGTACGCCCGGCGCCACGGATCGACACGGTCTCGCCGCTTAACGACAGGATCGCAGCTTCGATCGCCCCCTGCACGGAGGGACCGTTTTCCTGACGCTGCCAGCCGACATAGGGTTCGCCGTCATATTCGACGGTCATCCGGTAGCGCGGCATCAGGCTAGTCTCGTGCCGTGCGCAAGCGGCGTGCCGCGCAGGAAGTCCGCCGCTGCAAGCGGCTTGCCACCGGCCTTCTGCAATCTGGTCAGCCGAACCGCTCCGGACGCGCAGGCGATAACCAGCTCATCCGTCAGCACTTCGCCGGCCGGACCGTGCCCGTCCGCAAGTTCCGAACCCAGCACCTTCACCCGCTCCGGCTTGCGGCCGATCTCGACTTCGATCCAGGCGCCCGGAAACGGCGAAAGTCCGCGGATATGATTGTGAACGTCCCTTGCATCCCTGCTGAAATCGATCCGCGTCTCGCCTTTGTCGATCTTCGCGGCATAAAGGACGCCCTCTTGCGGCTGCGGCGTCAGCGGCAGGTCACCCATTTCGAGCTTTACCATCGCTTCGCCGATCGCCTTGGCGCCGACATGCATCAGTTTGTCGTGCAACTCGCCGGCCGTCATGTTCGGGCCGATCTCGACCTCGCGGGTCAACGCGACGGGGCCGGTATCCAGCCCCTTGTCCATCTTCATCACCATCATGCCGGACTTTTCGTCGCCTGCCATGATCGCTCTGTGGATGGGCGCTGCGCCGCGCCAGCGCGGCAGCAGCGAGGCATGGCCATTGTAGCAGCCGTTGCGCGTTCCGTTCAAAATCGCCTCCGGCAGCAGTAGTCCATAGGCAACGACAACCGCCACATCCGCGTTGAGCGCCCGGAAGCGCTCCCGTTCTTCCGGCTCCTTGAAATTGACCGGCGTGAAGACGGGCAGGCCGAGCAGTTCGGCGGCCTGATGCACCGGCGACTTCTGCAGGTCGAGACCGCGCCGTCCGCCCGGCCGCGGTGGCTGCGTATAGACCGCAACAATCTGATGCCCCGCATCCACCAGCGTGCGCAGGGTCGGAACCGAGAACTCCGGCGTTCCCATGAAAATGATGCGAAACGACATTCTCTCTCGCCTGGTTTTAGATCAGCCGTCTTCAAACGGGTTTACGAGCCTGAGATCAAGCCCTTCGAAATCTTTTATGTCGCGTGTCGCCAGCGTCGCGCCGTAAGCGAGGCAGGTGGCGGCGATCATAGCGTCCTGGAGCGATATCGGCCGCCCCATTGCTCCCACGCTTTGCCCGCAGACGGCCGTTGCAATCGCGGCATGGTGATCAGGGCGAGTATCTTGTTCCGGTCAGCGACAAGCAGCCTGGCGAATATGTCGATGTAACCTTTGATTTCGTTCGGTGCCAGAAACGCTCGGCAGCGTAAGACCGCTCCATCATGACGATTTCGCAGAGATAGAAGATCGCCCATACGGCACCTCCTTTACGAAATCAGCGATATCGTATGCGCTGCGTCCATAGTTCAACGCAACTCAGACCCCCTTCGCCGACTTCGCCGCCTTCGTGAACTTCTTGATCACCATTTCCCGCTTCAGCCGCGAAATATAATCGATGAAGAGTACGCCGTTCAGATGGTCGATCTCGTGCTGAAGGCAAGTGGCGAGGAGGCCGTCGGCCTCAACGATCCGCTCCTTGCCGTCACGGTCGAGATATTCGACGCTGACGGTCGCCGGACGCTCGACCTCGGCATAATAGTCGGGAATGGAAAGGCAGCCCTCTTCGTAGACCGATCGCTCGTCGGAAGAATTGACGATCCTCGGATTGATAAAGACCTGCGGCTGCTTTTCCTCGCCCTCCCGCGAAACGTCGATCACCAGTATCCGGCGCGGCACGCCGACCTGGATTGCCGCCAGGCCAATGCCCGGTGCGTCATACATCGTTTCCAGCATATCGTCGGCAAGACGCTTGAGATCGGCATCGATCCGCTCGATCGGTTTGGAAACCTGGCGGAGGACGGGATCTGGAAGAATAATAAGTGGCTTGATGGTCATCGCGTTCCCATAACCTATCTTTTCCAGCTAGGGAATTATCCTGAAACTCCGGAAAGTGCTTTTTTGCGCAGCCCTGCGGAATTTGCGGCATTCGGTCAGGCTGCGCGGCGGGAGGCCGGCGCCTGACGCTCCTGCGAGCGGATATTGAAGTGCTGCAGCAGCGCCACGAGGTTATCCACCTCCGCGCGCAAGTGACGGCTCTCTGCCGAGGTATGTTCTACCATGCTTGAGTTCTGCTGCGTGATCGTGTCCATGTTGCGGATCGCAATGCTGACTTCGTTTACCCCTGTCGCCTGATCACGCGCTGCCGCTGCGATATCGGCGACGAAGCGGTCGATGATGTCGATACGGCTGATCATATCGCTAAGTGCCTCGCCGGTACTGCTGACGATGCCGACGCCCTCATTCACCTGCATGGAACTTTCCGAGATCAGATTCTTGATCTCCTTGGCTGCATCGGCAGTGCGCTGCGCGAGCTGGCGCACTTCCTGTGCGACGACTGCAAAGCCCTTGCCCGCCTCGCCGGCACGCGCGGCCTCGACGCCGGCGTTAAGTGCCAGGAGGTTCGTCTGGAAGGCGATTTCGTCAATGACGCCGATGATCTTGGCTATCTCGGCGGACGACTTCTCGATACCCGCCATGGCCGACACCGCGCTTGTCACGAGCTCACCTGAACTCTTCGCCTTCTCCTGCGTCTCGCGCACCGCACCGGATGCCTTCTCGGCATTTGCTGCGGTCTGGCCAACGCTGACGGAGAGCTGCTGGAGCGCAGCAGAGCTCTCCTCAATGCCGGCCGCCTGTTGCGCCGTGCGCATCGCCAGATCGTCGGTCGCCTTGGAAATTTCGTCAGTGCCGCTTAAAATTTCGCCGGAACTGCTGCGCACCGATGCGAATGAGGCGCGAAGGGCCGCCGCGGCGCGGTTATAGTCCTCCGCCATGTGGCGGAAATCGCCCGGCAGGTCCGCCGGCAGCGTTGCTTCAAGATCGCCCTTCGAAAGAGCTTCCAATCCGCGACGCAAATGTTCTAGCGCAATCGCCTGATCGGCTTCCGCCTTGGCACGCTCCTCTTCATGCGTGCGCCGCTTCTCTTCCAGCGCATCGAGATAGACAGAAATTGAATAGTCCATGTCGAGCATACTGGCTTTGATGACCGAGGCGAGCTTCTCGGCAAGCGCCTTGCCCTTTTGATGGCGAAACCGTGACGGCCACTGCTTTTCCATGATGCCTTTGACAAGTTCTACCATGACGATCGCATAACCGCCGATATACCAGCGCGGTTCAAGGCCAATGCGGGCATGCGCCCTGCCGACGGCGGTGACGCCGTTCACGTAGCTCTCGTCGAAATTGCCGCCGGCAAGGTTCGCCCAGTGATCCTCCTGGCGTTTCTTGGCGTGGCCGACATGCGTCTTGTCGGAAAAGAACCCGGCCACTGCGGGCGTCCTGGCGATCTTGCCATAAAACTTGTCCAGCGCGCCGCCGATCAGTTCGCCGATGACCGGGCGCAGTTCGCGTATCGTCTTTCTCGCCTCGCTGTCGAGTTCGATGAAATCAAGGCGCTGCTTGAGTGCGTTTTCGAATTGCTGAGCGGTCATACTCTAACTGTCCTGGCGCATGGTGCGATAGAGGTCTCTTTAGAAACGACAATTCTGAAAATATAGTTGAGTATTCGTTAAAATCGGGCGGCGATCTTCAGGAGCTTCGTGCCACAGTGCCGCGGCACTTTGTCCACGAAATCGCGCTATGGATCTGTTCACGTTTTGATCTAGCCATCGCCGGCGGGTTTGTTATTGTGCGCGAATGAACAATGTTACCGAATCGCTGACAATCTCGATCGCCGGGCTCAGCCCGACCATCCTCGCGCTTGCCGGTGGCGTTGTCGCTGTCGTTGTCGTGGTGCTCGTGTTCCTGCTGGTCAGGAACAGCAACCTGCGGCGCGAACAGGATGAGGAGGCAGCGATCCGGGCCGCGGAAGCCGATGCCCGCATGGCCGAGCTCCTGAAGATTCAGGCCGAGATGCAGGGACGCATTTCGACCATGGCTGAGGTCTTCGGAACGCGTCAGGCCGAACTCAACCAGGCGATCGGTCAGCGCCTCGACGGCATGTCGCAGCGTGTCAGCACGACGATCAGCGAACAGACGAAATCGACGCATGAGAACCTTCAGCGCCTGCAGGAGCGGCTCGCTGTCATCGATGCAGCTCAGAACAATATCCAGACGCTGGCGAAGGATGTCGTCGGGCTTCAGGCAATCCTCTCCAACAAGCAAACGCGCGGCGCCTTCGGCCAGTCGCGTATGGAGACCATCGTCGCCGACGGTCTGCCGATGGGCGCCTATGCTTTCCAGCAAACGCTTTCCAACGGCTCGCGGCCGGACTGCACCGTGCGCATGCCGAACGGTGCACCGCCGCTCGTCATCGATGCCAAGTTTCCTCTCGAAGCCTGGAATGCCATTCGCGACGCGGGCACGGCGGACGCAACCAAGCTTGCCTCGCAGCAATTCCGCCGCGATATGGAGATCCATGTCCGCGATATATCGGAGAAGTATCTTATCCAGGGTGAGACGCAGGATACGGCTTTTCTCTTCGTTCCTTCGGAATCGATCTTCGCTGAAATTCATGAGAATTTCGAGCCGGTCGTCCAGAAAGCGCATCGGTCCCGCATCGTCATTGTTTCGCCCTCGCTGCTGATGCTGTCGATCCAGGTCATCCAGGCCGTTTTGAAGGATCAGCGCATGCAGGCGCAGGCGCACGTCATCCAGGGCGAGGTAGCGATCCTGATGGATGATCTCGGGCGGCTCGATGAACGCGTGCGCAAACTGCAGACGCATTTTTCCCAGGCACAGCGGGATGTTGATCAGATCATCACGTCCACTGACAAACTCTCCAAACGCGGCGCAAAAATCGAAGCGCTGGAATTCGAGGGCGCAGAAGCGCTCAAGGAGGAACGTGAAAGCGGACCTCCGGCGAAGTCGGTCGAAAGCCGCACCGGCCTTCTCAAACTCAGGGTGGTTGACGAAGAGTGAGCCCATCAGGCAGTGTCCGTCGCCATGAGAAGCATGACAGGACACCCTTTATGATCACAGTTTTCGGCTCCATCAACATGGACCTCATCGCCACGACCGATCGGCTGCCAAAGCCTGGCGAAACGGTAGCCGGCAACGGTTTTGCAACGGCGGCGGGCGGCAAGGGAGCCAACCAGGCATTAGCCGCGGGACGCGCCGGCTGCGTGGTCCATATGGTGGGCGCAGTCGGCAAGGATGAATTCGCTGCACCGGCGCTGGCGCTTCTCGATCAGGCGGGCATCCACCTTGCAGGCGTCAAGCACGTCGATGGACCCACCGGTACGGCGCTGATCCTTGTTGGTGGAGACGGCGAGAACATGATAGCCGTCGTGCCGGGCGCAAACGGGACCATCGCGGCCGAAGATGCCGATGCGGCGATCGGCACCATGAGTAAGGGCGATACTCTGATGCTGCAGTTCGAGGTGCCCGCACCGGCAGTCGAGCGTGCGCTGACCGCAGCCAAGGTCAAGGGCGTCACGACCGTCCTCAACCTCGCCCCGCTCATTGCGGACGCCCCGCGGCTTGGACGTCTCGCCGATATCGTCATTGCCAACGAGACGGAGTTCGAGCGGCTTGCTGGCCAGGACAACATGAACCCGGCTGATCGCGAAACGGCATTGAGACGCCTGCACGGAGAGACTGGGCAGACGTTGATCGTGACGCTCGGCGCCGACGGCGTGATCGCAATCCGGGATGGCGTCATTACACGAGCGAAAGGACTGAAGATCGAGCCGGTGGATACCGTCGCGGCGGGCGATACATTCTGCGGCTACTTTGCCGCATGCCTCGATGAAGGCCTCGATTTCGAGGCTTCGCTGCGCCGGGCCGCCGTCGCCGGCTCGCTTGCCTGCCTCAAGGCCGGAGCACAGCCATCCATTCCCTTGTCCGCCGAAGTCGCAAACAAGATATAGTCTTGTCTATTTCGACCGAACACTCGAAGAAAGATGAATCAACTCAATATATTAGCGGAATGAATTGGTACAGTTTCATTCAAATTTAAGGGATTGCCGGCGATCTTTCTTTTGATCGCCAGGCTTTTCTTAAAAGGCCCCGGCAACGTCACGGCTGCTCCATGACGGCGCGGCATTTCCTCCCCGTGCCGGAGAATGCGACTCCGGTGCGTCGCCCCTACCGAGGAACCCATGTCCATCTTCCGCATGAAGTCGCTTGCCGCAAAGCTCCTCCTCATTACAGGCGCGGCCATCGCGCTTGTCCTACTGGTTTCCAACTTCTTCCTGATTGGCCAGACCCGCGATCGCGTTCATGCGTTAACGATGGACCAAGCCAACCTCGAAGCGAAATCAATCGCCAACGAGATCGCCGCGAATGTCGGCGAGCTGGCGAGTGCCGCGCGCTCGATGTCGGGCGTCCTCGGCCGCGGTCACGAAGCCAAGACCTTCGACCGCAAGGGCATCATTAACATCCTGAAGGCCAACCTCGAGCAGAATGCCTTTGCCTTCGGAAGCTGGTTCTGCGAACAGCTCGGCGCCTTTGACGGCAAAACAGCCGAGATCGCCGACAAACTCGATGAGGGCACGAACAAGAACGGCGCCTTTACGCCCTACTGGTCGAAGACGAGGGATGGCGCCATCCAGTTTTCGACCTTCGACAACGACTATACCGCCGAATGGTGGAAACTTGCCGCCGACACCGGCAAGGGCGCCATCACCTCACCCTATCTTGCCGAAGGCACCGACGTTCCGACATTGCTGACTTCCATCGCCTATCCGGTCATGTCCGGCGGCAAGATGATTGGTGTCGAAGGTGTCGACATCTCGCTCAAGTCCCTCACCGACAAACTGCAGGCATTGCAACCCTTCGGTTCGGGCCGTGTCACTCTCGTTGCGCAAAACGGCAACTGGATCGTGGCGCCGACGAAGGAACTGATGTCGAAACCCTACGGCAACGGCGAAGCCGCGGCCGAAGTTAAGACAGCGCTAGCCTCGATGACCCCGAGTGTGGTTCGCAACCTCAACCTTGATGGCCATGAACCGTTCGATCGTGTCGTTTATCCGTTTGCCGTACCGGATCTTCATGCCACCTGGGTCGTACTCGTCGATGTTCCCCACAGCGCCATCAATGCACCGGTGCGAGATCAAACCTTCATGATGATCGCCGGTGGCATTGTTGTCCTTGGTGCGGTCATGCTGGCTCTCTATTTTGCCGTGCGATCCTTGGTGCAAAAGCCTCTCGGCTTGCTCGTTGCAAGTGTCAAGGCACTCAGCGACGGCAAGTACGAAGAGCCGGTCACCGGCCAGGAGCGCGCAGACGAGATCGGTTCCGTCGCCAAGGCCCTCGAAGGATTCCGGTTTACGCTTGCCGATACCCAACGGCTCGAGGCAGAGGCCGACAATCAGCGCAGTGCCGCTGAAGCCGAACGCAGCCGCTCGGAAAGCGAGCGGCAGGAGTTTGTCGCGCTGCAACGCCAGATCGTTTCCATCGTCGGTGCCGGGCTCTCAGAACTATCGCAGGGCAACCTCGGTCATCGCCTCACGGAGGAGTTCCCCGGCGAATACGCCAAGCTGAAGCAGGATTTCAACGCTGCGCTTGCCAGCCTTGAAGAGACGATCAACACGATGAACGTCAGCGTCGTGAACATTGGCTCCGGCACCAGCGAAATCAGCAACAGCGCCTCGGACCTTGCCAAGCGCACGGAACAGCAGGCGGCAAGCCTGGAAGAAACCGCCGCCGCGCTCAACGAGCTGACAGCTCAGGTCAATTCAAGTGCCGAGAATGCCCGCACAGCTGCAGAAAACGTCAATCTCGCCTGTGAAGATGCGGAAAAATCCGGCGAGGTGGTGCAGAAAGCAATCGCCTCCATGCACGGCATCGAACAGTCATCGACGGAAGTCTCGCGCATCATCGGCGTCATCGACGAAATCGCTTTCCAGACGAACCTGCTGGCACTCAATGCCGGCGTCGAGGCGGCGCGCGCTGGTGAAGCGGGCAAGGGCTTCGCTGTCGTTGCTCAGGAAGTCCGGGAGCTGGCTCAACGCTCTGCAACTGCAGCCAAGGAGATCAAGACGCTCATCAACACCTCGGCCATCCAGGTCAAGGAAGGCGTCGATCTCGTCGGCCGCGCTGGCGGTACGCTGCATAAGATCGCCGAGCAGGTGATGGGCATCAACGGTCTCATCCGCCAGATCTCGGCCTCCGCGAGCGAACAGGCGATCGGCCTCAAGGAAATTAACCAGGCCATGAACCAGATGGACCAGGTGACCCAACAGAATGCGGCAATGGTGGAAGAGGCGACAGCAGCCAGTGTTGCGCTGAACGACGAGGCGCAGACGCTGAAAGCCCTCGTCCTTCGCTTCCGTGTGTCCGCTCAGGTGAACGCCGCGGCGCTGCGCTCGACGGCGCAGCAGATGCGCACCCCGACGCCAGCCTACCGTTCCCCGGCTCCCGTGTCGCGCCGCCCTGCGCCACAGTCGCACAGTTCGGCCGCCGTTGTTCAGGACAACTGGGAAGAGTTTTGAGGCACAAGTCTTCACACATGAAAAGAGGCGTCCGACAACCGGGCGCCTCTTTCATCTTGGATGATCGTCTGCCGCTCAGGCAGCGTTCGATGCTTGCTCTTCATTGAGGAAAGCGTAGATCGCCGATGCGGAATTCTGTGGCACGCAGCTTCGCGACGAGATCGTGATCGCGAAGCACGCGCGCAATGCGCGACAACGCCTTCAGATGGTCGGCACCCGCCCCTTCCGGAGCGAGAAGCAGAAACACCAGGTCGACCGGCTGGTCGTCCAGCGCTTCGAAATCGACGGGACTTTCCAGCCGTGCGAAGACGCCGACAATCGAGCGGACGCTTGCGAGCTTGCCGTGCGGAATGGCGATGCCATTGCCGACGCCCGTCGAGCCGAGACGCTCGCGCTGCAAAACGACGTCGAAAATTTCCCGCTCGGAAAGGCCGGTGATCTTGGAGGCCTTTGCCGCCAACTCCTGAAGTAACTGTTTCTTCGAATTTACCTTTAGGGCGGGAATGATCGCATCTTGGTGCAGCAGATCTGCCAATGCCATTTCTTTTTCCTTCTGTCGCCGAAACCGGATGATTGGGAGAGCGGCGTGGCTACCGCTCATCGCCCGGATGTCAGCTCTTGATATTGGCTGCGTCGATCCAGCCAATATTACCGTCATGCCTGCGGTATACGATGTTCAAATGTTCCTTGCCCGGGCTGCGGAACAAAAGCAGTGGCTCATCCGTCATATCGAGCGCCATGACGGCGGTCGCAACGGACATGGTCTTCAACTGCTTCGTGCTCTCGGCAACAATGACCGGGGCGAAATCGTCGGGGACCTCGTCTTCATGATCCGGGACAGCGTCCATGACCGTATAGGCGACTTCCGTACCGTTCAGATGGTTTCCGGCATGATGATCCTTGAGCTTGCGCTTGTAGCGGCGGAGACGCTTTTCGATGCGCTCCGAAGCGGCATCGAATGCAAGCTGCGGGTCCATCGCTTCGCCTGCCGCATGCAGCACCACCCCGCTATCAAGATGGAGCTTGCAATCCGCAGAGAACCGCGAACTCGATTTCTCCACAATCACCTGACCGGAATATCCCCCGTCGAAGTATTTCGTGATGGCCATGTCCATTTGGTCCTCGATCCTTTGACGGAACGAGTCCCCAATTTCCATATGTTTACCGGATACACGCACACTCATGGAGTTTCCCTTCTTATAGTGGTTTGCGGTACCAGTTTACGCCAAGGCCAGACCTCATCCAAGCACTTCACGCAAACTCAAGCAATATCGGCTTAAGTCGTGTGCTTCAATCGCCCTGAGGATGATGGGGATAAGTCCAAACGCTGTTTGCAGCGCCAACTGCGGCGGGCTTCTAGCGGCAGACTGCCGAAATGTCAACGGGTGTGCCGCCGCGCTGATTGGGATATGCAGGCAAGGGTTGATTTAGCTCGACTGTCAAAAGCCCGCGACCTTCGCCAATGCCCGCTTTTCGCGCCGCCGCTGAACGGAGGACGCGATATTCATCGCCTCGCGGTATTTTGCAACCGTACGGCGAGCCAGATCAATGCCATCCTTCTTCAGCATGTCGACAATATCATCGTCGGAAAGGACCGCATCCGTGCTTTCGTGCATGATCAGGGAGCGTATCCTGTGGCGAACGGCCTCAGCCGAATGACTATCGCCGCCCTCCACCGCGCTGATCGACACCGTGAAGAAATATTTGAGTTCAAAGAGGCCGCGCGGCGTCAGAATGTACTTATTCGAGGTGACGCGGCTGACGGTCGACTCATGCATCTTGATGGCATCGGCAACTGTCTTCAGATTCAGCGGGCGCAGGTGATCGACGCCATGCATCAGGAAGGCATCCTGCTGGCGGACAATCTCGCTTGCGACCTTCATGATCGTCTTCGCACGCTGATCGAGGCTGCGGGTGAGCCAGTTGGCGCTCTGAAGGCATTCGGACAGAAACGCGTAGTCACCGCCGTTCTTTGTAACATGGGCGAAATAGGACTGATTGACGAGCACGCGCGGGAGCGTATCAGGGTTCAACTCCACCAGCCAGCTCCCATCCGATGACGAACGTACGACGACATCCGGCATGATCGCCTCGGAAACGCTGGTTTCAAAGCCGCTGCCGGGTTTCGGGTTCAGCTGGCGAATCTCTGCGAGCATATCAAGCAGGTCTTCCTCGTCCACGCCGCAAAGCCGCTTGAGCGTCGCGAAGTCGCGCCGTGCCAGCAATTCGAGGTTGGAAACGAGGGCCTGCATGGCGGGATCGAAGCGATCCTTCTGCTTCAGCTGGATCGACAGGCATTCGGCCAGGCTGCGAGCAAAGACACCGGGCGGATCAAGGGTCTGCAACTCGGCAAGAACACGTTCGGCGGCCGCAGAATCGCTACCCAGTCGTTCGCCGATGTCGGCAGGGTCGCTGTGCAGGTAACCCGCCTCGTCGAGCTGGTCGATCAACTGCTGCGCGATCAGCCGGTCGCCCGCATCCGGCAGGATGAATGGAATCTGCTGCGCAAGGTGATCTCTCAGCGAGACCTGGCCTGCAACAAAATCGTCGAGATCGTAATTCTCTCCGTCGCCGCCCCCCGGCATCGACTTCCACTGGCTGATCAGCTCCGGCGCATCGGCCCGCGGCGAGACCCCGTCATCCTGGAAGACATTTGCATAATTGACGTCCAGCTCTTCGCTCAGCCGGCTGGCGCTGCCGTCATTGCCATTGTCATAGCAGTCGCCGGAAAGCGCCTCGGTGCGGTCATCATCATCGTCGGCCTGTCGGCCGTACGGCTCATCCTGTGCATCGTTATCACTGCCCGTTTCCGCGTCATCTGACGGAAATTCGAGCAATGGGTTCTTCTCGACTTCCTGCGCAATAAACTGGACAAGCTCGAAATGCGTCATCTGCAGCAACTGGATGGATTGCATCAGTTGCGGCGTCATCACCAGGGATTGGTTCTGTCGCAGGAAAAGGTTGGCAGACAGGGCCATAGCGGACGCGAAACTCCCGTTCAATTCCTCCGGGAAACCGCGATCGAGTAGAATTCGGGCCGCGGAAATCCAACTTGGCCCAAAAATTGCTTTTTTATTCTATTTGGTCAAGCGCAAGTATGACAGGAAGGTGAATTTCCGTCGCCTTCGATCCTATCAAAGGCTGAATTTATCGCCAAGATAGAGCCGGCGCACTTCCGGATTGTTGACGATGTCGTTCGCGCGCCCATGCGTCAGCACTTCGCCTGCATGGATAATATAGGCCCGATCGATGAGGCCGAGCGTCTCGCGCACATTGTGATCGGTGATCAAAACGCCGATGCCGCGCGCCGTCAGATGGTGGACAAGGTTCTGGATGTCAGCCACCGAAATGGGATCGACGCCCGCAAAAGGCTCGTCAAGCAGCATGAAGGTCGGATCGGTTGCGAGCGCGCGAGCGATCTCCAGACGCCGGCGCTCACCGCCAGACAATGCGACCGCCGCCGATTTTCGCAGCTTGGAGATATGGAATTCCTCCAGAAGCTCATCGAGCTTCTTTTCCCGCTCGGCCTTGTCCTTCTCGTGCACTTCGAGCACGGCGCGGATATTCTCTTCGACCGTCAGGCCGCGGAAGATCGAGGCCTCCTGCGGCAGGTAACCGACGCCGAGGCGCGACCGGCGATACATCGGCATCGTCGTCACGTCATTGCCGTCGATCTCGATTGTGCCTTCGTCCACCGGCACGAGGCCGGTGATCATGTAAAAACAGGTCGTCTTGCCGGCACCGTTTGGCCCCAGAAGGCCGACAGCTTCGCCGCGCCTGACGACCAGCGAAACGCCGTTGACGACACGCCGCGTGCTATAGGTCTTCGTCAGGCCGCGTGCAATCAGCGTGCCGTGGTAACGGCTTTTGTCTCCGCCGGCGGCAGAGTCCGCGGCAGATTGCGGCCCGGCCCGGCCGAACATGGTTGAAAGCGAGAATAATTTCACGTCGGGCGGCCGGTCTCAGTTCTTTTTCTGGGATTTCGGATCAAGCTGAATCTGGACGCGCCCCCCGCAGCTATCCAGTTGCGCCTGTCCGGTCTGCATGTAAACCGTGAGCTGGCAGCCCGTGAAGACGTTCGGCCCATCCGACAGCACAACCTTTTCACCCTTCAGGACGAAGAGCTGTTGGGCCATGTCGAAGGAGCCGTTGTCGGCGGTCGCCGTCTGCGTGCCGGAACTCAGGAAAACCTTATCGGTGACGATGATACGGTCGATGTCGGCATTGCCCGATGAGATGGACGCCGCTCCGGCGTCGGCCTTTGCGCCGTTTGGTTGGGCGTCGCCGCCCTGTGCCTTGTAAAAGACCGTCATGTGACCGGCCTGAAGGGTCGTCTTCCCCTGAACGACCTTCACATTGCCGGTGAAGTCGGCCTTGTGCTCCTGATCGTGAATCTCGAGCTTGTCGCTTTCGATCTGAATCGGTTGATTGCTGTCGAGCTTCAGGCCATCCATCTGGCTGGTCGTCGCCTGCCCAAAGGCCGCCGCCGCCATCAGTAGAAGCCCCAGCGCGCTGCCGCCAAGAGTTACGCCAGACTTACGAAGTGAAAAGTGACAATCTATTGTCATGAGTGACCCGGCTGTTAGGTGCCCTGTTTACGGATGACGGATGGATCGACATTCATGCGAACATTCCCCTCGAATGTGATCACGCGCCCCTTATCCGTCATCTTGAGCGACTGCGCAACAATCGAAGCGCCGTCTTTTTGAATCTCGATAGGATCATCTGTCATCATCTTGCCGCCCTTGATATCGAGCTTGGCAGATTGGAATTTCGCCGTCAGACCGTTGCTCAGCAAAATCGTGAACGGGTCCCGAAGCGCAAGGTTGTCCGTGGATCGGTCATAATCGGCCGTGGCAGCCTCAACGCGGGCGATCAGATCATCGTTGACCGGCACTGCAGCCTTGATCGTTTCGAGCGTGATAAGGTTCGGATTCTTGATGTCTTGCAGCGCGCGCTCGGCAAGCATCGAATAGTTGATGCCGTCGGCATTGCGCCCGGCGATCGCCGGCTTTTCCATGACGATCTTGCCGTTTTCGATCTTAGCGCCCTCGATCTTGAGATTCTCGGGCAGGTAAGCCCGCACCATCGAGACTGCAATGAAGGCAAGCGAAATGATGACGGCAGCGACAGGCAGCAATATCTTCAGGCGGCGGACACGTGCAGAATGGAAGAGGGCAGCCGCATAGGCGCTGCTTCCAGGCCTGGCAAAGGCAGGCTTCCCGCTGCTGTTCAATGTGTTGAGCATTAACATGTCCGTGTCTGTTGATCGGCAACCCTATATAGGGACTACATCCACCGATCACAGATCGTTTCGCATTATTACACTAGCTTGCCAATATGGATTTTTTTCTGCAACTAGCAAATAAGGCATGAAAACGAGGTAAATCGGCATTTCCGAAGAAGGAATGTCGCCTTATCTGATGCCATGTTGCATGAAGCCGGCGCGCCGGCTCTGGAGGACCTTATGGACAGTTCGACGATCGCGGATCGCCGCAGGCTTCGCCGCAAACTCGGCTTCTGGCGTATTGCGGCGGTGGTGCTCTTGGTCGCGCTCGGCTTTGCTCTTTACCAATTCGTCGCAGGCGACATCGCCACGCAGCGGCCGCACATTGCCCATGTGACGATTTCCGGGCTCATAACCGACGACGACGAGTTGCTCGAGAGGCTGAAGAAGATCGAAGACAACGACCGCGTCAAAGGCGTCATCGTCTCCATTTCTTCGCCGGGCGGCACGACCTTTGGCGGCGAAAAAATATTCAAAGCGATCCGGGCGATTGCGGCGAAGAAGCCGGTCGTCTCCGATATCCGGACGCTTGCCGCTTCCGCGGGCTATATGATTGCTGCCGCGGGCGATACGATCATTGCCGGAGAAAGTTCGCTCACCGGTTCGATCGGCGTGATCTTTCAGTATCCGCAGATCCAACCGCTGCTCGACAAGCTCGGGGTCTCGCTGCAGGAGATCAAGTCGTCGCCGCTGAAGGCAGAGCCATCGCCTTTCCATGCTGCCAGTGAAGAAGCCAAAACCATGATCAACAATATGGTCATGGACAGCTACGCCTGGTTCGTCGACTTGGTTGTCGACCGCCGCAAGCTGCCGCGCGACGAGGTGCTGAAGCTCGCCGACGGCACTATTTTCACCGGCCGCCAAGCGGCGAAGGTCAAGCTCATCGACCGGGTCGGCGGAGACACGGAAATCCGGGATTATCTCGCTGGGAGGGACGTCGGCAAGGATCTTCCGGTCGTGGATTGGGACAAGAAGAGCAATACGCCTTTTCTGCTCGCAGGGGCTGTTTCGAAGCTCGCAGTTCTGTTCGGCTATGGCGATCTCGTGAAGAGCCAGGACATCGAGGGCATTCTGCCACAAAAGTTGCTCCTTGACGGGCTCGTTTCAGTTTGGCAGGTTGGCCACGATTGATAAGAAATCAATAATTTAAGGGGGCGACCGTGATCAAGTCGGAATTGGTGCAGATCGTTGCCGCGCGCAACCCGCATCTTTATCACCGGGATGTCGAGAATATCGTCAACGCGGTTCTCGACGAGATCACCGATGCGCTCGCAGCGGGCAACCGCGTCGAGCTTCGCGGCTTCGGTGCATTTTCCGTCAAGAACCGCCCTTCGCGCTCCGGCCGCAATCCGCGCACCGGCGACACCGTCTTCGTCGAGGAGAAGTGGGTGCCCTTCTTCAAGACCGGCAAGGAGTTGCGCGAACGGCTGAACCCCGGCCAGGCCGACCACGACGATTGAACTTCATCCGGATTGCGTCGAAATCGCGCTTGAACCTCGCGCGCACCTTTCTATTCTGCTGAGCAGTCATGCGCCGTATCGAAGCGGAGCAACCACGCGCGGAGGCCACGGATGGCGAAGAAGATCATCAACCTTTTGATTTTGTTGCCGCTCGGCATCATTCTCATCACCTTCTGTGTTGCCAACCGGCAGAGCGTGACGCTGGCATTCAACCCCTTCCGGCCCGAAGATCAGGTTCTTGCGGTTTCAGCGCCGTTCTTCGTTTTCATCTTCATCGCGCTGATTATCGGCATGCTGATCGGGTCGGCCGCCACATGGTTCACGCAGGGCAAACACCGCAAGCGCGCGAAAATCGAGGCGAAGGAGGCCGTTCGCTGGCACAGCGAGGCGGACCGGCACAAGACCCGCGCCGAAGAGATCGCCGGTCAATTGCCGTCCCGCTGATCGACCGTCAGGCAGGAATAAAGCTCAGTTCCTCGTAGTCACCTTCAGCCGACGTGCCGCTACCGGTGACCACGAAACCGCGGCCGGCATAAAATGTCTTGGCGTTTCTGTTGTTGATCAGGCACTTCAACCGGTATGTACGGCGCGGCCACTCCGGCAGAGCCTTCAGCAACGCGGTACCGACGCCCCTGCCCTGCCATTGCTTGCGGATGTAGAGCATGTGGATGAAATCATCCGCAGCCCACAGCGTCATGAAGCCGGCGATCTCGCCATCAGGTGCTTCGGCAACCCAGACAATTTCACCCTGCGAATGGGCGAGAAAATCCTCATGGCTGAACTTGCCGGGATCGACCCAGGTGAAGGTCTGCCGGCGCTCGTTGAGATAAATGTCGCCGAGCTGCCCATTGTCCGAAGGGCGGGAATTTCTGACTGTGTAATTCATGGATGCGATTTAGAAGCGGCCAAAGACTGTGCCACGCCAATAGCGACTATTCCGCGGCCTTTTCGCTGACGACAGCATTGAAATCTGCAAAGAATTGCTGCGCAAGCTTTTGCGATGTCGAATTCACCAGCCGCGCTCCAAGCTGGGCAAGCTTGCCGCCGACCTGTGCCTTTGCCGCATATTGCAGCACTGTCTCTGCACCTTCCGCCCTCAAGGTGACGTCGGCCCCGCCCTTGGCAAAGCCTGCAACGCCGCCCTTGCCCTCACCCGAAATCGTATAGCTCTGCGGCGCGTTGACATTTGTCAGCGTCACCTCACCGTTGAAGGTCGCCGAGACCGGTCCGATCTTGACCTTGACGACCGCCGTAAGCTCGGTTGGCGATCTCATCTCGAGACTTTGACAGCCGGGGATGCATCGCTTCAAGACTTCTGGATCGTTCAAGGCTACCCAAACCGCATCGCGCGACGCATTGATGCGTTCCTCGCCGGTCATGTCCATATCGAAATCCTCCCGTTTCAATTCTCTAAACTTATCACAGCGGGAAAGCACTTTGCCAAGGTGACTGGGGATGCTATTTGCACGGGCTCTATCAAACTTGAGACGCGGAAATCACGTTGAGACAGAAAGAGCGCCGGCCGGGCCATAAGGCGCAATCTGCCGGCTCCCCCGGCAATCGCCGCAATGACGAACGCTCGAGCCACCCGCCAAAAGCGGTCAAACCTGTGGCCGCGCGCGAGACCGTGCGGGAGGCGACCGCGCCTGCTGCAAGCGAGCGGCCGCTAAAGGACCGCACGGGCGACCGTCCTCATGAGCGCGTTCCTGTCATTCTGGAATCCCTCGGCGCAGGCGACTTTCACCTCATCGACAGCGGCACCGGCCTCAAGCTCGAGCAATATGGCCCCTATCGCATCGTCCGCCCCGAGGGTCAGGCGCTCTGGCAGCCGTCGCTGGCATCTCATGTCTGGGAAAAGGTCGATGCGATCTTTACCGGCGATACGGACGAGGAAGGCACCGGCCGCTGGCGCTTTCCGAAGGAGGCGCTCGGCGAGACCTGGCCGCTTAATCTTCTGGGCGTCGATTTTTATGGGCGCTTTACCTCCTTCCGCCATGTCGGCGTGTTTCCGGAACAGATCGTCCATTGGAGCTGGATGAAAGAGCAGGTCGAGGCCGCCGGTCGTCCGCTGAAGGTCCTAAATCTTTTCGGCTATACAGGTGTCGCGTCGTTGATCGCAGCGGCGGCCGGTGCGGAAGTCACCCATGTCGACGCCTCCAAGAAGGCAATCGGTTGGGCGCGTGAAAATCAGGCGCTCGGCCGGTTGGAGAAACTGCCGATCCGCTGGATCTGCGAAGACGCGATGAAGTTCATCCTGCGTGAGGAGCGCCGCGGCAATACCTATGACATCATCCTTACCGATCCGCCGAAATTCGGCCGTGGCCCGAACGGCGAAGTCTGGCATCTCTTCGAACACCTGCCATTGATGCTCGATGTCTGCCGCGAGATCCTGTCGCCTCAGGCGCTTGGCCTGGTGCTGACCGCCTATTCGATCCGTGCAAGCTTCTATTCGATGCACGAATTGATGCGCGAGACGATGCGCGGCGCAGGCGGCGTGGTCGAATCCGGCGAGCTCGTGATCCGCGAGGCGGGCCTTGACGGCAAGACGCGGGGCCGCGCGCTATCGACCTCCCTCTTCTCCCGCTGGGTGCCGAAATGAGCCATGAACATCGGGGCCATGGCCCCCACAAGGTCGGACATGTGAAAGAGGTGACGTCGCTCGCCAATCCGATCATCAAGGACATCAAGGCGCTGACCAACAAGAAGTCGCGCGAAGAGAGCGGCACCTTCATGGCCGAGGGCCTGAAGCTGGTCATCGATGCGATCGAGCTCGGCTGGGCGATCCGCACGCTGGTCTATGCCAAGGCGGCCAAGGGCAAGCCGCTGGTCGAGCAGATGGCGGCGAAAACCGTAGCCTCCGGCGGCCTCGTCCTCGAAGTCAGCGAAAAGATCATTTCCTCGATCACGCGGCGTGACAATCCGCAGATGGTGGTCGGCATTTTCGAAAGCCGCTGGAAGTCGCTGAAGGACATCCGTCCGAAGGACGGAGAGACCTGGATCGCGCTCGATCGGGTACGCGATCCCGGCAATCTCGGCACAATCATCCGCACGGCGGATGCCGCAGGCGCCTCCGGCGTCATCCTCGTCGGGGAAACAACCGACCCCTTCTCCCTTGAAACGGTGCGCGCCACGATGGGCTCCGTGTTCGCCGTGCCCGTTGCGAAGGCAACGCCGGAAGAATTCATCGGCTGGAAGAAATCTGCCGGCGTGGCCGTCGTCGCCACGCACCTTGCAGGTTCGGTCGATTACCGCACGATCGATTACAAGAAGAGGCCGGTCGTTCTCCTCATGGGCAACGAGCAGTCCGGCCTGCCGGACCAGTTGGCTAGGGAAGCCGACGCACTTGCACGCATCCCGCAGCAGGGTCGTGCGGACTCCCTCAATCTCGCCGTTGCAAGTGCCGTGATGCTTTTCGAAGCGCGGCGCCATCTCCTTTCGCTTTCCGAGGGCAAATGACCGAAAAGACGCTTGACCGTCCGGCGCTCCTGTCGCGACCGCTGCCGATCCTGATCTTCATTCTCGTCGCGGTCGCTATCGACCAGATCGTCAAGATCGCTGTCGATCGCTATCTGCCATTGCAGGAAGCCGTGCCGATGATCCCGATGCTGGCGCTCTACCGCACATACAATCTCGGCGTCGCCTTTTCGATGCTGTCGGGCATGGACGGCTGGTTCATCGTCGGCATGCGGATCGTCATCGTGGCCTTCGTTATCTGGCTTTGGCATCGCACCTCGAAGGACCGCTGGATTGCGCATAGCGGATTTGCGCTGATCATTGCCGGTGCGCTCGGCAATCTGATCGACCGTTTCCTCTACGGCCACGTCATCGACTACATTCTCTTCCACACCGAAAGCTGGTCCTTCGCCGTCTTCAATCTCGCCGACAGCTTCATCACGGTGGGCGCCGGTTGCGTCATTCTCGATGAGCTTTTGCAGCCGAAAAAGACGGAAAGCTAAAATCTTAGGCTTTTCCTGAAGGCATTCGGAACGGCGCATATGCTAGCCAGCAAGTATGCACAGTCTGGCTCAATTGCAGGAACGTCTCGCCGCCGCATTCGGCGCGGCCGCCAAGCCGCATGATCGGCGGCCGGCGGATGAGGTTGTGCCGCTGGCGCCGGCAGCAAAGCAAAAGCATCCGCTGCGCACCCTGCTCTTTTACTGGCTCGGCGGCCTTGGCCTTTTTGCTGCGATCGCATTCCTTGCACTCGGGCAAGCGGGCGGACCTTTGCTACTTTCCGCCGGCCTTGCAATCCTTGCCGCAGCACTTCTCGGTCATGTATTGCTGATGAAGCTGCGCCAGCGGACCGGCAACCAGCCGCAGGCATGCGATGCTGCCGAACTTTTCGCCGCTGTTCATGACGCCCTCGACGACATAACCGTTACCCGTACCATTGACCGGCGGATCATCGGCGCCAATGCCACTTTTCGCCGCCTGACGGGCCGTCTGAAGCCGGAGGGACAGACTTGCGAACAACTCGGCATCGCCTTCCGCCCTGGCGCCGAGCCATATCGCTTCGATGTCGAGATCTCGACGCCGCAAGGCCAGCGCATCTTCGCCTGGCATGACGTCGTCACCCGCGATCCGTCGAATGGCCGTCTGCTACTCCAAAGCGTCGCCCGTGACGTGACCGCCGAGCGTCTTGCAGCGCAGGCGCGCGAGGAGGCACGCCAAAAGGCCGAGTACAACAGTGCGGCGAAATCCCGCTTGCTTGCGACCGTGAGCCATGAAATCCGAACGCCACTATCCGGCATTCTCGGGATGACTCATCTGCTTAGCCAGGCGCAGATGACCCAGGAGCAGCAGAACTATATCGACGGCATCCGACAGTCAGGCCATGCGCTCGCCCAACTCGTCGAAGACCTCCTCGATTTCTCCACGATCGAAGTCGGCCGCTTCCAGCTTCGTCCGCGCACCGAATTGCTGCGCCAGCTGCTGGAAAGCGTCGTCGAAATGCTGGCACACCGTGCCCACGAAAAGGGCATCGAGATCGGTGCGACGGTCTCTTCCGACGTGCCGGAATTCATGAGTTTCGATCCGGCGCGGCTGCGTCAGGTGCTTTTCAACGTCATCGGCAATGCGGTGAAGTTCACCCAGGTGGGCGGCGTCTTCATCCGCGTATCCTTGCGCGACGACGATCTCATAATAACGGTGACGGACACCGGCCCAGGGATGACAGCGGAGGAACATGACCGAATCTTCGGCGAATTCGAGCAGGGAGGAACCATGACGGAAAAAAGCGGCGGCACCGGGCTCGGGCTCACCATCTCCGCCCGCATCATGGGCGAGTTCGGCGGTTCTCTGACGGTCGCCGGCGAAATGGGCAAGGGCAGCGAATTCACGATCCGCTTTCCCGCAAACATTCCGCTGGAGGCTCGCGGCAGCCGCAAATCGCTCCTTTGCGGCAATATCGTCGTGCTTCTTGCCCCGGCCGGTGCAGCCCGCGCCGCAATCGCCGAGACCATCGTCGCTCTCGGCGGCGATTGCCATCTGGTGGCCGACGGCGAAAAAGCCCGGGAGACGCTTCTCTACATTGCCGGCATCGACCATCGCCCGACAGATATCATCGTCGATCATCGCATGTCCGCGGAGTTTACGGAGCATCTTGCCGACCGCGTCGAAATTGCCGCGCTTGGCCTGCGCAAGACCCTTCTCGTCAATCCGGAAGAGCGTAACGCCCATCCGCTTGATCTCTTCGATGCCTGGCTTATTCGGCCACTTCGCGAACAGTCGCTGATCGACGTGCTTCGCGGACGCATGCGCGGCATGGAAAAGCGCGATGCGCTGAACGACAACCAGCCCGGCTTTACCGCCGCCATTCCCGAAGCGAATATGCCAGGCGGGATGAATATCCTTCTCGGAGAAGACGACCCGATCAACGCGATGCTTGTCCGCGCTGTGCTGGAGAAGGGCGGACATAAGGTTCACCATGTCGAAGACTTCGAGACGTTGCTGGATTGCGCACTTGCCGAAGGCAGCATGCGCCCCGACATCATCATCAGCGATCTCACGATGCCGGGCGGGGAAGGTGTTGAAATGATTGGGCGGCTGCGCGGTCACGAACGGCGGCTGCAGGTCGTTGCGGTGCCGGTCATCGTGCTGACTGCCGACAAACGCGACGAGTCGCGCCGCCAGGTCCTGCTTGCCGGTGCAAACCGCGTGATGCTGAAACCTGTCGACCCAATCCGGCTGCTGACGGAAGTCCATGCCGTCGCAGCACTTTCCGCCCGCCGAGCCGAAGCGCTCTGAGCAGAGTGACATAAGCGTCGTTTTTCCGTAAAATCCATGTCACTTTCCTGTCGTACAGAAGTGTTTTATGACACGCCATGAGCCGGCAACGGGAGAATCATCATGTCCATCGACATCCTTAATCGCGACACAACGCCGGAGGTTTCTCGGCCTGCAGCGGCCGTCGCGCCGAAGGAAGGCGACGTCTTTGGCCGCATCGGCAACCTGGAGACCCGCCTTGCCCGCACTGCTCGCGAGATCGATGCTGCGCAGCATGTGCGCTACCGCGTTTTCGTCCAGGAAATGCAGGCGCAGCTTCCGCCAGAGGCCATGCGCCGCGAACGCGACTTCGACGCTTACGATGCATTCTGCGATCACCTTCTCGTCCTCGACCGCTCGATCGAAGGTGATAGCGAAGACCAGATCGTCGGAACCTACCGCCTGCTGCGCCAGGACGTGGCGATGGCAAATGGCGGTTTTTACTCGGCTTCCGAATTCGCGATCGGCGAGCTTCTCGCGCGTCATCCAGACAAGCGCTTCATGGAGCTCGGCCGCTCCTGCGTGCTGCCGGAATACCGCACGAAGCGTACGGTCGAACTTCTCTGGCAGGGCAATTGGGCCTATGCCTTGAAGCACGGCATGAGCGCCATGTTCGGCTGCGCCTCCTTCCCGGGTGTGTATCCGGAGAGCCATGCGCTGGCACTTTCCTTCCTGCACCACACCGTCCTTGCCAAGGGCGAATGGGCGGTCGGCGCTCTGCCGGGCCAAGCGCGCAGCATGGATCTGATGCCGAAGGAGGCCGTCAACCCGAAGAAGGCGCTGATGGCCCTTCCGCCGCTGATCAAGGGCTACCTTCGCCTCGGCGCCATGGTCGGCTCCACCGCGGTGGTGGACCATGCGTTCAACACGACGGACGTGCTGATCGTGCTGCCGATCGCAAGCATTTCGGATCGCTATTTGAATTACTACGGCGCTGACGCCGGCCGTTTCGCGAGTTGATTTTCCAGAAGATCGAGCTTGCAGCGCAAACAGGTAATCTCGTCCGGCTGAAGCAGATGGTAGCGAGCCACGCGCTATCTCTGATGTCCTGCCGTGCCGCCGCGAAGGGGAGATTGCCGCATCCGCTCAGCGAGATCAATTCAAGAGACGCACAGGCAACGCCGCCAGTCCCTTCTTTCCAGCGGGGAGAAGGTGCCGGCAGGCAGATGAAGGGGCTTGCGCCTGACTGCTACCCCGCAGAATAGGCCGCGATCGCCGCCATGTTGACGATGTCGGAGTCCTTGGCGCCCATCGAGGTGATCTGGACGGCTTTGTCGAGGCCGACAAGGATCGGGCCGATGACCGTCGAGCCGCCGAGTTCCTGCAGCATCTTCGTCGAGATCGAAGCGGAGTGGAAGGCCGGCATGACCAGCACGTTGGCGGGAGCCGACAAGCGGCAGAACGGGTACTGCTCCATCACCTTTCGGTTCAGCGCCACGTCGGCTGCCATTTCGCCATCATATTCGAAATCGACGCGGCGCTTGTCGAGGATCTTCACGGCTTCGCGCACGCGCTCGGAACGTTCGCCCGAAGGATGACCGAAGGTGGAATAGGCGAGCAGCGCAACGCGCGGCTGATAGCCCATGCGGCGCGCAAGGCCTGCCGCTTCTTCGGCGATATCGGCCAGCTCTTCGGCGGTAGGCATATCGTGAACCGCGGTATCTGCCACAAAGACCGCACGGCCGCGGACAATCACCAGCGACACGCCGATGACACGGTGGCCCGGCTTCTCGTCGATGCAGCGCCGCACGTCCTCCAGCGCCGTCGAATAATTGCGCGTGATGCCGGTCACCATGCCATCTGCATCGCCAAGCGCCACCATCGTCGCGGCGAAATGATTGCGATCGTTGTGGATCAGGCGCTGTGCATCGCGGTGCAGATAGCCTTTCCGCTGCAGCCGGGCATAGAGGTAGTCGGTGTAAGCCTCAATGCGGGTCGAGATGCGTGCATTGACGATCTCGAGGCCTGGCCGGTTGAGGTCGATCCCTGCCCGCTCCGCCGTCGCCCTGATCAGATCTTCGCGGCCGAGAAGGATTGCCGTGCCGAGCTGCTGGTTGGCATAAGACATCGCCGCGCGCATGACCTGCTCTTCTTCCGCCTCGGCAAAAACCATCCGTTTCGGACGGCGGCGAACCCGCTCGTAAAGGCTCGCAAGCGTCGAAGCGATCGGATCACGCCTTGCCGATAGCTCGCGGCGATAGCCGTCCATGTCGGTGATCACCTTGCGGGCAACGCCAGTTTCGATCGCAGCCTGCGCCACGGCAGCCGGGATTGCCGAAATGAGCCGCGGATCGAAGGGCACGGGAATGATATATTGCGCGCCAAAGCGCGGGCGGTTGCCCTGATAAGCGGCAACGACGTCATCGGGTACATCCTCGCGGGCCAGATTGGCAAGCGCCTTGACGGCGGCAATCTTCATCGCGTCGTTGATCGTGGTTGCCCGCACGTCGAGCGCGCCGCGAAAGATATAGGGAAAGCCGAGAACGTTATTCACTTGATTCGGGTAGTCCGATCGCCCTGTCGCCATAATGGCATCATCGCGGATGCGCGCGACTTCCTCCGGCGTGATTTCCGGATCGGGGTTTGCCATCGCAAAGATGATCGGCCGGTCGGCCATCGAACGAATCATCTCTTCCGAAAAGGCACCCTTCTGCGACAGACCGAATACGACGTCGGCACCCTTCATCGCATCTGCCAGCGTGCGGGCCTTTGTCTTTACCGCGTGTGCCGATTTCCACTGGTTCATGCCCTCGGTGCGGCCCTGATAGATTACGCCCTTGGTGTCGACAAGGGTGATGTTTTCAGGCGCAAAACCCATCGACTTGATGAGCTCGACACAGGCGATGGCGGCAGCTCCTGCGCCGTTGCAGACGAGTTTCGACGTCTTCAGGTCACGTCCCGTCAGTTCCAAGGCATTGATGAGGCCGGCCGTTGCAATAATCGCCGTGCCGTGCTGGTCGTCGTGAAAGACCGGAATATCCATCAGCTCGCGCAGACGCTGCTCGATGATGAAGCAGTCTGGCGCTTTGATGTCCTCCAGATTGATGCCGCCGAAGGACGGGCCAAGGAAACGCACACAGTTGATGAACTCGTCGACATTTTCCGTGTCGACCTCGAGGTCGATGGAATCGACATCGGCAAAGCGCTTGAAAAGGACGGATTTGCCTTCCATCACCGGCTTGGATGCCAAGGCGCCGAGATTGCCGAGGCCTAAAATTGCTGTGCCGTTGGAGATGACAGCCACCATATTGCCGCGCGTTGTGTAGTCGTAGGCAGTGCCCGGATCGGCGGCGATCGCCTTGACCGGCACCGCGACGCCCGGCGAATAGGCCAGCGACAGATCACGCTGCGTCGCCATCGGTTTCGTCGGGTTGATTTCCAGCTTCCCGGGCCGCCCCATGGCATGAAACTCGAGCGCTTCGTTGTCGGTAACGGACGTCACCGGCTGCGGCTTCTTTTCGATATCGGGCATTCTTCCTCCAACGTCCTGTGGGTGACGCCTTGCTCTTCCTCAATGGCGGTTGTCATCTATAGCGGCGGGCGGCTAGGGTTGGCACCTGTTTTTTTTGGAAAATTGCACCTCCGTGAACCAACGAATAGACGCCAGGAACGAAGCCTTTTCGGCTGCCGAGCTATCCACGGAGGAAAGCCGTGCCTCGGCAACGCCGATGATGGAGCAATTCATCGAGATCAAGGCGAACAACCCCGACTCGCTGCTATTCTATCGAATGGGCGATTTCTACGAATTGTTCTTCGAAGACGCCCTGGAAGCCTCGCGTGCGCTCGGCATTACGCTCACGAAGCGCGGTCAGCACATGGGGCAAGATATCCCGATGTGCGGCGTTCCCGTGCATGCCGCAGACGATTACCTGCAGAAGCTCATTGGACGGGGCTTCCGTGTCGCCGTCTGCGAACAGGTGGAAGACCCGGCGGAGGCGAGGAAGCGGGGCTCGAAATCCGTCGTCAAACGCGACGTCATCCGCCTTGTCACGCCGGGAACCATCACCGAAGAAAAGCTGCTATCACCCTCTGAATCGAACTATCTGATGGCGCTTACCCGGATTCGAGGCGCGTCCGAACCGCTGCTGGCGCTCGCCTGGATCGATATCTCTACCGGCGTCTTCCGGCTGGCCGAAACTGAGACATCACGGCTGCTTGCCGACATCCTGCGCATCGATCCCCGCGAACTGATCCTGCCGGATACGATGTTTCACGATCCCGAGCTGAAGCCGGTCTTCGACGTACTTGGTCGCACGGCCGTGCCGCAGCCCTCCGTGCTTTTCGACAGCGCGACAGCAGAAAACCGCATCGCGCGCTATTTCGGCGTTTCGACGCTCGACGGCTTCGGCACTTTCTCCCGCGCCGAGCTTGCGGCAGCGGCGGCGGCTGTTGCCTATGTCGAAAAGACACAGATCGCCGAACGCCCGCCGCTTGGCAAACCGGAGCGCGAGAGCGGCGCCTCGACGCTCTTCATCGATCCCGCGACCCGCGCCAATCTGGAGCTTGCCCGCACGCTGTCCGGCGACCGCAACGGCTCACTGCTGAAAGCAATCGACCGGACGGTTACCGGTGGAGGAGCCCGCCTTCTCGCAGAACGGCTGATGTCACCGTTGACCGATCCTGCCCGCATCAACGAGCGGCTGGATTCGATCGGCTTCCTCATCGAGGAGCCCAGGCTTTGCGGCGACCTGCGCGACGCGCTGAAGCACGTGCCGGACATGCCACGCGCACTCTCCCGCCTTGCGCTCGACCGCGGCGGCCCGCGCGATCTCTGGGCGATCCGGCAAGGACTTGGCGCTGCTTCCGATCTTGCAAAGCTGCTCGGCAATGCGCTTTTACCGGAAGAACTCGACGCGGCCCTTTCCGGGTTGCGGGCCTTGCCTACGGCTCTTCAATCTCTGCTTGCGGAGATGCTCGCCGACGAACTGCCGCTGTTGAAGCGCGACGGGGGCTTCCTGCGGGACGGTGCCAATGCCGATCTTGATGAAGTGCGGGCGCTTCGCGATCAGTCGCGCCGGGTGATCGCCGGATTGCAGCTCCAATATGCCGACGAGACCGGCATCAGGTCTCTGAAGATCAAGCACAACAATATCCTCGGCTATTTCATCGAAGTGACGGCCGGCAATGCGGGGCCGATGACGGATGCGCCGGAGGCCAAAGCCCGCTTCATCCATCGCCAGACGATGGCGAATGCCATGCGTTTTACGACGACCGAGCTTGCCGACCTGGAAAGCCGGATCGCAAACGCGGCGGACCGCGCGTTGCAGATCGAGCTCGAAGCCTTCGACCGGATGACGGCCGCCGTCGTCGCTGAAGCCGAGGCGATCAAGGCCGGCGCCCGCGCGCTTGCCATCATCGATGTTGCTGCCGGCCTGGCACTCTTGGCGGAGGAACAGGCCTATTGCCGCCCGCTCGTCGATGCCTCGAAAATGTTCACAATCGAAGGCGGACGCCATCCCGTTGTCGAACAGGCGCTGCGGCGTCAGTCCTCCGGTCCGTTCGTTGCCAATAATTGCGATCTCTCGCCTGTGGCGGACGGCAAAGACGGGGCGATCTGGCTGCTGACCGGTCCGAATATGGGCGGTAAGTCGACATTCCTGCGCCAGAACGCGTTGATCGCTATCCTGGCGCAGATGGGCTCCTTCGTGCCCGCGACCTCCGCTCACATCGGCATCGTCGACCGCCTCTTCTCCCGCGTCGGCGCCTCGGACGACCTGGCACGGGGGCGCTCGACCTTCATGGTCGAGATGGTCGAGACAGCCGCGATCCTCAACCAGGCGACCGACCGCTCTCTCGTCATCCTCGATGAGATCGGCCGCGGTACTGCGACCTTCGACGGCCTATCGATTGCCTGGGCGGCCGTGGAACATCTGCATGAGGCAAACCGATGCCGTGGTCTCTTCGCCACGCATTTCCACGAACTGACGGTGCTGTCGGAAAAACTTGCGCGGCTATCGAACGCCACCATGCGCGTCAAGGAATGGGACGGCGACGTCATCTTCCTGCACGAAGTGGGACCGGGTGCGGCGGACCGTTCGTATGGCATCCAGGTGGCCAGGCTCGCCGGCCTGCCAGCGTCTGTCGTCGCGCGCGCCCGCGACGTGCTGACGCGCTTGGAAGATGCCGACCGCAAGAACCCGGCAAGCCAACTGATCGACGATCTGCCGCTGTTCCAAGTCGCGGTTCGGCGCGAGGATGCCAATCGCGGGCCGTCCAAGATCGAGGAAGCGTTGAAGGGAATGAGCCTCGACGACATGACGCCGCGCGAGGCGCTCGAGGTGCTTTACGGTCTCAAGAAGCAGCTGAAGTAGGAAGCCGTAATGTTCATGCGCAGCCTTATCCGTGAAACACAGCGCCTCGCCGATATGTTCACCGTGCTCGAAGCGCTGCGTAACGCCGACGAGCACGGTAATCCGCGCAGCTGGAACTCGCCAGTCGGCCTGCTCGAAATCACTCAATCCTGCGCCATCATCTGCGACCTTGCGGCGGCCATTGCCAAAGCGGGCTACCGCGAATGCGACAGGCCGACGCTGGAGGAGATTACCAGCGAGGCGCGCAAGATCCTTTATTCGGTGAATATGCAAGGCGCGGCTTGAAGCTGTTCGTCTTCGCCTCCGCAAGTGGAAGGCAACCACCTTTTCGCCAAAATTAAGGGTTCTTGCAGTATGAAGGCCCGTGTCAAACGCGGGGTAAAGAGGCTATAGCGCATGCAGACGAAACGAGACGCGGTCGCACCGCGCGAACAGGAAGCCGCTCCGCGCATGGCGACGATGAGTGACATCGATTTCTCGGAAATTCTCGACACGGCCTTGTTGCAAAGACTCTGCGACGCCGTTGCCGAAGCCAACAGGACCCGGCCGGACGTCATGCGCTCCGATCTGCTTGCCATGCTCAAAAAGGCAAGCAGCGACGGGCGCCAAAAGGCCTGCGAGCTTCTATCTGCCGATGGCAGCGGACTTGGCTGCGCCCGGCGCATCTCCTGGCTGCAGGACCAGATCATCGCGGTACTCTACGAGTTCGTCAGCGCACATATGTTCCCGCAGCAGAAGGACAAGTTCGCCGTGACGGCGGTCGGCGGCTACGGCCGCGATACGCTGGCGCCGGGCTCCGACATCGACCTGCTCTTCCTCTTTCAGCCAAGACCGGCAGAGGAGACGCACAAGGCTGTCGAGTTCATGCTCTATGTCCTTTGGGATATGGGCTTCAAGGTCGGCCACGCGACAAGGACGATCGAGGAGTGCATGGCGCTCTCCAGGTCCGACATGACGATCCGCACGGCGATCCTCGAGATGCGCTACATCTGCGGCCTGAAATCGCTTGCAACGGAGCTTGAGACCCGCTTCGACAAGGAGATCGTGACCGGCACAGGACCGGAATTTATTGCCGCCAAACTTGCCGAACGCGATGAACGCCACCGCAAGGCAGGCGACACACGCTACCTCGTCGAACCCAACGTCAAGGAGGGCAAGGGCGGGCTGCGCGATCTGCATACGCTCTTCTGGATCTCGAAATACTACTATCACGTCCGCGACACGGCGGAACTCGTAGCGCTCGGCGTTCTCTCCAAGCATGAGTACCGCCTGTTCGAGAAGGCCGACGATTTCCTCTGGGCGGTGCGCTGCCACATGCACTTTCTGATCGGTAAAGCGGAGGAACGGCTTTCTTTCGACATCCAGCGGGAGATTGCCGAAGCGCTCGGATATCACTCGCGCCCCGGCCTTTCGGCCGTCGAGCGTTTCATGAAGCACTACTTCCTGGTGGCAAAGGACGTCGGCGACCTGACGCGCATCCTGTGCGCGGCTCTCGAAGACCAGCAGGCAAAATCGACGCCGGGGCTCACCGGGGTGATCAGCCGTTTTGCCCATCGCAGCCGCAAGATCGCCGGCAGTACGGAATTCATGGAGGATCGCGGTCGCATCGCGCTCGCCAGCCCGGACGTGTTCAAGCACGATCCCGTCAGCATCATTCGCTTCTTCCACGTTGCCGATATCAATGGCCTCGAGTTCCATCCCGATGCTCTGAAGCGGGTCACCCGATCGCTCAACCTCATCGACAACAACCTGCGCGAAAACGACGAGGCGAACCGCCTCTTCATGTCGATCCTCACCTCCAAGGGCGACCCGGCGCTCATTTTGCGCCGCATGAACGAAGCAGGCGTACTTGGCCGCTTCATTCCGGAATTCGGCAAGATCGTCGCGATGATGCAGTTCAACATGTACCACCACTATACAGTGGATGAGCATCTGATCCGTACCGTCGACGTGCTCTCGGAAATCGACAAGGGCAAGGCCGACGACCTGCATCCGCTCGCCAACAAGCTGATGCCGGGGATCGAAGACCGGGAGGCGCTTTATGTCGCAGTCCTTCTCCACGACATCGCCAAGGGCCGCCAGGAAGACCATTCGATCGCCGGCGCCCGCGTCGCCCGCAAGCTCTGCTCCCGCTTCGGCCTGTCGCAGAAGCAGACGGAACTCGTTGTCTGGCTGATAGAGGAGCATCTGACGATGTCCATGGTTGCCCAGACCCGCGATCTCACCGACCGCAAGACGATTACCGACTTCGCCGATCGCGTTCAATCACTCGATCGCCTGAAGATGCTGCTGGTCCTGACGATCTGCGACATCCGCGCCGTCGGCCCCGGCGTCTGGAACGGCTGGAAGGGCCAGCTGCTGAGGACGCTCTATTACGAGACCGAACTGCTGCTTGCCGGCGGCTTTTCGGAGGTTTCGCGCAAGGAGCGCGCCAATTCCGCGGCCGAAGCGCTGTTCAACGCGCTTTCCGATTGGAGCCAGAAGGATCGCAAGACCTACAGCAAGCTGCACTACCAGCCTTACCTGCTTTCCGTGCCGCTGGAAGACCAAGTCCGTCACGCCGATTTCATCCGCCAGGCGGACAAGAACGGCCAGGCGCTCGCGACAACCGTGCGAACCGACAGTTTCCACGCGATCACCGAAATCACCGTGCTCTCGCCAGACCACCCGCGCCTGCTCGCCGTTATTGCCGGTGCATGTGCTGCAGCAGGAGCCAACATTGTCGATGCGCAGATCTTCACGACGTCGGACGGGCGCGCGCTGGATACGATCCATGTCAGCCGCGAATTCCAGGATGATGCGGACGAGCTTCGCCGCGCCGGCACGATCGGGCGCATGATCGAAGACGTACTGTCGGGCCGCAAATGGCTGCCAGAAGTCATCGCTACGCGTACGAAGAACCGCAAGAGAAGCAAGGCCTTCGTCATTCCGCCGTCGGTCAACATCACCAACAACCTATCGAACAAGTTCACCGTCATCGAAGTCGAATGCCTTGACCGCACCGGCCTGCTTTCGGAAATCACCGCGATGCTTTCTGATCTTTCGCTCGACATCCAGTCAGCCCGCATCACCACCTTTGGCGAAAAGGTCATAGACACCTTCTATGTCACAGACCTCGTTGGCCAGAAAATCTCCAGCGACACCAAGCGGGCCAATATCACCGCCCGGCTGAAGGCGGTGATGGCCGGCGAAGAAGATGAGCTTCGCGAGCGCATGCCGTCCGGCATCATCGCGCCCGCCGCCTCGGCGCGGACATCGCAGCCGGGCGAAAAGAAAGCCGGGCCTCCGGCATGAGCCTCGTCAAGAAATTCGCCACCGTCGGCGGCGCAACCCTCGGCAGCCGCATCTTCGGCTTTGCCCGCGAGACGCTGATGGCGGCCGCCCTCGGCACCGGCTCCATGGCTGACGTCTTCTACGCGGCCTTTCGCTTTCCCAACCTCTTCCGTCGGCTGTTTGCCGAAGGCGCCTTCAACGCAGCCTTCGTGCCACTCTTCGCCAAGGAGATCGAAGCGAACGGCACGGAAGGAGCCAAGCGGTTTTCCGAAGAGGTTTTCGGAGTGCTCTTTTCGGTACTGCTGCTCATCACCATCGTGATGGAACTTTGCATGCCGCTGCTCGTACGCTTCATCATCGCGCCGGGCTTTGCCGACGATCCGGATAAGTTCTCGATCACCATCCGCATGGCAGCCGTGATGTTTCCCTATCTCATGTGCATGTCGCTGACGGCGATGATGAGCGGCATGCTGAATTCACTGCACCACTTCTTTGCCGCAGCGGTCGCGCCCATTTTCCTCAATGTCGTGATGATTGGTGCGCTCGTCTACGCTTTTTATTCTGGCGCCGAGCCGCTCGCGACCGCCTGGTATCTCTCCTGGGGCGTGCTGGCCGCTGGTATCCTGCAGCTCGCCGTCGTCTATGTCGGCGTCCTCCACGCAGGCATGAGCATTGGCTTTCGCTTCCCGCGAATGACGCCGAACGTCAAACGGCTGCTGATCCTCGCCGTCCCCGCCGCTGTCACGGGCGGCATCACACAGATCAACCAGCTGATCGGCCAGGCGATCGCCTCGTCCCGCGATGGTGCGATCGCCGCCCTGCAATATGCGGATCGCATCTACCAGCTACCGCTCGGCGTCGTTGGCGTTGCCGTCGGTGTCGTATTGTTGCCGGAGCTTGCCCGTGCACTGAAGGGTGGCAGCCTGCGCGAAGCCGGGAACCTGCAGAACCGCTCGATCGAATTCGTGCTGTTCCTGACGATCCCTGCCGCCTTCGCCCTTTGGGTCCTCGCTGACGAGATCATCCGCGTGCTCTACGAACGTGGCGCCTTCGATCAGGAGAACACAGCGCTTGTCGGCTCGATCCTCGCGATCTACGGCATCGGCCTGCCGGCCTTCGTGCTCATCAAGGCGCTGCAGCCGGGCTTTTACGCCCGCGAGGATACCAAGACGCCGATGCGCTTTTCAGCCGTTGCAGTGGGTGTCAACTGCGCCACGGCTTTGATGCTTTTTCCGTATCTTGGCGCACCGGGCATTGCAGTGGCTGAAGCAACCGCGGGCTGGATCAGCACGGTTCTGCTTTTCGCAACGCTGCTTCGCCGCGGCCATCTCGCCTGGGAATGGGCGCTTGCCCGCCGGGCTGCTCTGCTCGTCGTTTCGGCATCCGTGATGAGCGGCGTCATCGTCTTCCTGCAGCATCGCTGGGAACCCTGGCTCGCTTCCAGTGCCCACCTGGCGACCAAGGTCGGTACGCTCGGCCTTTTGATCGCCATTTCGATGATCGTCTATTTCGCGACCGCCTTTTTGATCGGCGGCGCCGACCTCGGCATGATCCGGCGAAACCTCAACCGGAAGCCTGCGCCCAAAACCGAGGGCTGAACCGCGGTTATCAGCAATGGCGCCAGCGCCGCTTCGGCCCGATATCGACGTGGACGATGCCGTTGCAGTAGCGCCCGATACCGCCGATACCCGGCGCTGTCTGCGCTGCCGCGACGATCGTCCGTTCCGATAAGCCAGGGACGCGGATGTCGGCTGCGTTGCAATGGCGATGCTGAGAATGCGCACGTCCCGAATGCCGCAGACCAGACGTGACCATCGGTCTTCGGCCGGTCTTGGCGGCGATATGCGCGAGAATGGCTCTGAGTTTCGGCGGGAAGCAGCCGACTTTGACGCTGACGGTCTGAACCGTATAGGGCTGTGACGTGGTGTGTTTAAGAAGTCTTACTGGGGGTTTTTTAGCGTTCTGTGCGCCTGCCTCGGCGTAACAGGACAAAGCGAACAAGCCAGCAAGAACGAGTGATAAAATCGTATGCATGACGTCCCCTCCAGGTAGAGCGCGGCGGGTCTTCCGCCGGGTTCGGATTGGCGCCGAGAACGTTCATTCAAAAAATGGCCAATTTGTGAAATTTTATACTTACTTGAAAAGTGAATCATCCTCATATTGCTGGATTCGATATACAAGGCATAACTCAAATTGAGTATAAAATACTCTCTACCTGTCGATGAAAAACAAGGCCTTGCAACAAGCTTGTATTAGAAGGGCTGTTAAACTTAAGAACGCATTCATAATGCGAAATAGCGGCCCTTAGACGCTGGAGAATGGGGCAATAAAAAGATGCCAATCCTTTCGCACGGCGCTTGCACCTGCCCCACGACGCCGCGACAGATTAAGAAACCCCGGCAACTGGAGGCTTGCAGATGTCCCAATCCCTCTTCCTGGTCACCCTCGTCGTCGACGATTATGATCGCGCAAAAGCCTTCTATTGCGGAGCGCTTGGCTTCGACTGCCTGCAGGACGAAGTGCAGCCGGAAGGCAAGCGCTGGGTGGTGGTCAAACCGAAGGGAGGGGAAGGAGCGGCGTTCCTCCTTGCCAAAGCAGTCAACGAGACACAGAAAGCGGCGATCGGAAACCAAACCGGCGGTCGCGTCGGGTTCTTTTTGAAGACCGATGATTTTGCGCGAGATCATGCCGCCATGCTGGCCAGGGGCGTGCGCTTTTTGGAACAGCCCCGGCATGAGATTTACGGCACAGTGGCCGTATTTTCCGATCCTTACGGGAATACTTTCGACCTGATCCGGCATGCCGCACCGACCGCCCCTTGATTGCAGCACGGAGCGCGTGCATAAGCCGGCGCGTTAGCAACATGGGCGACTGTGCCCTGGGGCCCTCCACCAGCCTAATCGAGGACTACGTGACCGAATTCAAAAAGCTCGTATTTTCTGGCGTTCAGCCGACCGGCAATCTCCATCTCGGCAACTATCTCGGCGCGATCCGCAAGTTCGTGGCGCTGCAGGAAGGCAACGACTGCATCTATTGCGTCGTCGACCTGCACTCCCTCACAGCGCAGCTCGTGCACGACGACCTGCCGGGCCAGATCCGCTCAATCGCCGCAGCCTTCATCGCCTCCGGCATCGATCCGGAAGAGCATATCGTCTTCAACCAGTCGGCCGTGCCGCAGCATGCCGAACTCGCCTGGATCTTCAATTGCGTCGCCCGCATCGGCTGGATGAACCGCATGACGCAGTTCAAGGACAAGGCCGGCAAGGACCGCGAAAATGCTTCCCTCGGCCTGCTTGCCTATCCGAGCCTGATGGCGGCCGACATCCTCGTCTATCGCGGCACGCATGTTCCGGTCGGTGACGACCAGAAACAGCATCTTGAACTTGCCCGCGATATCGCGATGAAGTTCAACCTTGATTATCAGGATCACATTCGCCGTGCCGGCCGCGGCATCGACATTACCGTCGGCGACGAGCCTGTACACGCCTATTTTCCGATGGTCGAACCGTTGATCGAAGGCCCTGCTCCGCGCGTGATGTCGCTACGCGACGGCACGAAGAAGATGTCGAAATCCGATCCGTCCGATCTCTCGCGCATCAATCTGCTGGACGACGAGGAAGCCATCTCGAAGAAGATCCGCAAGGCGAAGACCGATCCGGACGGCTTGCCGAGCGAGGTCGAGGGCCTGAAGGGCCGCCCGGAAGCCGACAATCTCGTCGGCATCTATGCGGCCCTTGCCGACAAGACGAAGACTGAGGTGCTTGCCGAATTCGGCGGCCAGCAGTTCTCCGTCTTCAAGCCGGCGCTGGTCGATCTCGCCGTTCAGGTACTCTCGCCGATCACCGGCGAAATGCGCCGTCTGATGGACGATACGAGCCATATCGACGCAATCCTCCGCAACGGCGGCGAGCGTGCCCGGGCGCGCGCCGAAGCGACCATGAAGGATGTCCGTGACATCATCGGATTCCTCTACTAGGCATGCCGCTGACGGCGAGCTCCCGTGCGATGACGGGGGCTTGCAAATTTCCCGGTTAGGGTGTCAGAGTCCGCGCCATGGTATCAAAGCGACTTCTCACGGCTCGAAGGGCATCGCCGCAAATTCATGGCGGTGATCGATGGCACACCTGAATGTCAAAGCGCTGTGCATTATGCCGGCCGGCGCGCCAAGAATTCCAATGGCGGGCTGGTGCTTGTCTACGTGATTCCCGAGGGCGATTTTCAGCAATGGCTGGGCGTCGAGGAGATCATGCGGGCCGAAGCCCGTGAGGAGGCCGAGGCCGTCGTCGCCAAATCGGCACAGGTGGTTCGCGAAACGATCGGCATCGAGCCGGAAATCGTGATCCGCGAGGGAAGTGCGGTCGAGGAAATCAATGCGGTGATCGAAGAAGACCGCGACATCGCGATCCTGGTTCTGGCCGCAAGCTCCGCCAAGGAAGGCCCGGGACCGCTGGTGTCGTCCGTTGTAGGAAAGGCCGCGGCTTTCCCGATCCCCGTCACCGTGCTGCCTGACACGCTGACGAACGAAGAACTGGATGCGCTGGCCTAAGGCGTGATGCGGAATGCGGTTATTTCTGGAGTCGTTGTCTCTTGATTAGCGCTGCCAATCGGCTTATTTTCTTTTGAAGAATTCTAAAGACGGCCTGAGCGACGACCTGGCCCGCATGGAGAGCGAAATGTTCATTCAGACCGAAGCCACACCGAATCCGGCCACCCAGAAGTTCCTGCCGGGCAAGGTGGTGATGGAGACCGGCACCGCCGAGTTCCGCAGCGCCGAGGAAGCCCAGGCGTCGCCGCTTGCTGCGCGCCTTTTTGAAATCCCGGGCGTAACCGGTGTCTATTTCGGCTATGACTTCATTTCTGTCTCCAAGGAGAACCAGGAGTGGCAGCACCTGAAGCCCGCCATCCTTGGCTCCATCATGGAACACTTCATGTCCGGGAAGCCGGTCATGGGTGATGCCTCCGTGCTTTCGGAAGAGGTTGATGCCGGCGGTGAATTCTTCGATGAGGCCGACGAGACCATCGTGCTCACCATCAAGGAGCTACTTGAAACCCGCGTTCGCCCGGCGGTTGCCCAAGATGGCGGCGACATCACGTTCCGCGGCTTCAAGGATGGCAAGGTCTACCTCAATATGAAGGGCTCCTGCGCCGGCTGCCCCTCGTCTACGGCAACGCTGAAGCATGGCGTCCAGAACCTGCTTCGTCACTTCGTTCCCGAAGTGCAGGAAGTCATCGCCGCCTGACGATTTGTCCAAAATTCGGCCGGCTCAGCATTGCACCGGCTGAATTTGTGGTAGGCTTTTATTCGGAAATTGATGGCATGATTGTTCTGGCGCTCGACACGGCTGGTGTAGATTGCGCTGCCGCTCTCTACGACAGCGGCAGGGATACGGTGCTGGGGGAGGCATCCGACCTGATCGGTAAGGGCCATGCAGAGCATTTGATGGGAATCGTCGACCGCGTTCTCAAACAGGCGGATATGAAACTCGCGATGGTCGAACGCATTGCCGTCACGATCGGTCCTGGCTCCTTTACCGGCATCCGCGTCGGTGTCGCCGCAGCTCGTGGCTTCGGCCTTGCGCTCAACATCCCCACTGTCGGCATCACGACGCTGGAGACTATGGCCGCCGCCCAGCGCGAAAAGACACCTGGCCGCCCCGTTCTTGCCGCCATGGACGCCAAGCGCGGCGAAATCTATCTCCAGAGTTTTTCCGAAGACGGCCCGGCGCTCGATGAACCGCGCGCAGTGACGATCGAGGAGGCGAAAACGATTGCGGCGGCCTTTGCCGGCGAGATCACAGGCTCTGCCGCGCCGCTGCTGAAGCCGGACGCGACGGGCGAACACGCCAATAAGTTTCCAATTTCCATCGTGGCACGCCTTGGTGCAGCCGCCGATCCCGGTTCAGGAAAGCCCAAGCCTCTTTATCTGCGCGGACCCGACGCCAAACCGCAGGCCGGGTTCGCGATCGCGCGAGTGTGACCATGCTGGAATCCTATCTCACCCTGAAGCCCGAATTCGAGATCATCGCGATGGGCAGCGACGATTGCCGCGCGGTCGCTGCGCTGCATGGCGAACGATTTGCCCGCCCCTGGGGTGACGGCGAATTCCACAGCCTGCTCAGCCAGGACAATGTCTTCGGCTTCGTTGCGCACCAGACCAACGCTTTCTTAAAAAAACCGCTGCCGGGCTTCGTGCTTGCGCGCCAGGTCGCAGGCGAAGCGGAAATCCTGTCGATCGCCGTACAGGCGAAGGTTGCCCGTGCCGGCCTCGGCTGGCGGCTCATGCAGGCAGCAATGCGTGAAGCCAAGCTGCGCGGGGGTGAGAGCATGTTCCTGGAAGTCGACGACGGCAATGCCGCCGCCCTCGGCCTGTACCACAAGCTCGGCTTCGAGAAAATCGGCGAGCGCCGCGGATACTACAAGGACGCGAACGGCGCCGTTTCCACGGCGCTTGTCATGAAGCGCGTTCTTCGCTAGTTCCGTTGAGAATTGGAATCTGGAATGAAGGCCGCCAATGACCGACGCAGCCAAGACCCTTGAGGAGCTTTGCACCGAGCGCGGCATGCGAATGACCGAACAGCGCCGCGTGATCGCCCGCATCCTGGAAGAGTCGGCAGATCACCCGGATGTCGAGGAACTTTATCGCCGCTCCGCGAAGGTCGACGCGAAGATTTCGATTTCCACCGTCTATCGGACCGTCAAGCTTTTTGAGGATGCCGGCATCATCGCCCGCCATGATTTCCGCGACGGCCGTTCGCGCTATGAAACGGTGCCGGAAGAACATCACGACCACCTGATAGACCTGAAGAACGGCGTGGTCATCGAATTCCGCTCGCCGGAGATTGAAGCGCTGCAGGAGCGCATTGCCCGTGAGCATGGCTTCCAGCTTGTCGATCATCGGCTGGAGCTTTACGGCATTCCGCTGAAGAAAGACGAACGCTGAGCCGATGACCGCAGCCGCAAGGAGTTCGCGTTGATCGTCTGGCTGCGCATCGCCTATGCCGCGGTCGTCGTCGCTGCCGTCAGCATGCTGCTGATGCCCCTCCAGCTTCTCAGCCTCCATTTCGACTGGAAGCTACGCCGCATTCTTCCGCGCCTATGGCACCGCGCTGCCTGCCATGCCCTTGGCATTCGCGTAAAGGTCCACGGCAAGCTTGAGGGGCGCCGACCGCTGATGCTATGCGTTAATCATGCATCGTGGATGGATATCATGGTCATGTCCTCGGTCGCCGATGTTGCCTTCATCGCCAAGATTGAAGTGCGCGACTGGCCCATCTTCGGCCTGCTTGCCCGGCTGCAGAAAAGCGTCTTCATCGTCCGTGAAGAGAAGCGAAAGACTGGCAATCAGGCAAGCGAGATCGCAGCCCGCATGGCGGACGGCGAGATCATCGTGCTCTTTCCCGAAGGCACGACCTCGGATGGCAATCGCCTTTTGGAAGTCAAATCCTCGCTCTTCGGAGCGGCCGCCATGGCTGTGCCGCACTCGCCGAACGGTTCCGTCCTCGTGCAGCCGGTTGCGATTGCCTATACAAAGGCGCACGGCGTTGCGATGGGCCGCTATCACCGCCCGCTGGCCGGCTGGCCAGGCGACGTTGAACTCGTACCGCACCTGGTTGACGTCGTGAAATGCGCCGCGCTCGATGCCGAAGTCTCCTTCGGCGAGGCGGTCGAATACCGTTCCGATTCGAACCGGAAGGATGTCAGCGCCACCGTCGCACGGCGTATCCGTACCATGCTCCACAGCCGCCTGCGCGGCCGCGACATCTCTTGAGGGAAGATTTCGATTTTCTAGAGGGCAAAAAACCACTAAATAGCCCGCCATGACCCAAGACAGCGCCCTTCTTCCGGCCCCGGAGACCATCCCCAGCGAGGACCTTCGCGATGGCAGCAACAGCCGCAAGGTTTTCATCAAGACCTATGGCTGCCAGATGAACGTCTACGACTCGACGCGCATGAGCGATGCACTCGCCCGCGACGGTTACGAGCAAACGGAGAACATGGATGAGGCTGATCTCGTTCTGCTGAATACCTGCCATATCCGCGAAAAGGCGGCCGAAAAGGTTTATTCGGCGCTCGGTCGTTTGCGCGAGATGAAAAAGAAGAAAGCCGCCGACGGGCGCGAGATGATGATCGGCGTGACCGGCTGCGTTGCCCAGGCCGAAGGTGAAGAAATCCTCCGCCGCGCGCCTGCCGTCGATGTCGTCATCGGCCCGCAGACCTATCACCGCCTGCCGGACGCGCTGCGGCGCGCCAAGCAGGGCCATCGCGTCGTCGATACGGAATATGCACTGGAAGATAAATTCGAGCATCTGCCGATTGCCGAAAACAAGAAGATCCGCTCGCGCGGCGTGACCTCGTTCCTGACGGTGCAGGAAGGCTGCGACAAGTTCTGTACCTTCTGCGTCGTGCCCTACACGCGTGGTTCGGAGATCTCCCGGCCCGTCAGCCAGATTGTCGAAGAGGCGCAAAAACTTGTCGAAGGCGGAGTGCGCGAGATCACATTGCTCGGCCAGAACGTCAACGCGTGGCACGGCGCCGGGGCCAATGGCGAAGAATGGAGCCTTGGCGATCTACTCTATCGCCTTGCTGAAATTCCGGGGCTTGCGCGGCTTCGCTACACCACCAGCCATCCGCGCGACATGGACGACCGCCTGATCGAGGCGCATCGCGACCTGCGGGCGCTGATGCCCTACTTGCACCTGCCGGTGCAGGCGGGCTCGGACCGTATCCTGAAAGCCATGAACCGGCGCCATACGGCAGCCGAATATATGACGCTGATCGAGCGCATCCGCAAAGCCCGCCCCGATATTGCGCTTTCGGGCGATTTCATCGTTGGTTTTCCTGGGGAGACAGACAAGGATTTTGAAGCTACACTGCGTCTGGTGGAGGAGGTTGGCTATGCGCAGGCTTTCTCCTTCAAATATTCGACGCGGCCGGGTACGCCCGGGGCGGAACTGAAGGACCAGGTGCCGGAAGAGATCAAGGCAGAACGGCTCGAGCGCCTGCAGGCGCTTCTCCTCAAGCAGACGCAGCGATTCAACGAATCCTGCATCGGCAAGGAGATCGATTTGTTGCTTGAAAAGCCCGGCCGCATGCCAGGACAGCTTATCGGCCGTTCTCCCTGGCTTCAGTCGGTGAATGTTGATGCAAAAGCATCGCAAATCGGTGACATTATCAAAGTGCGAATCACCGGAACCGGAACGAACAGCCTGTTTGCCGAGTTTGCAGAGGCTGGGGTTTAACCTAGGGAGCTCGACCGCTTGAACGGACAAGAATTGGTTTCTTCTTCACCGCGCCACCCACGCATTGCGAGCGACGCCAATCACTTCGTCCTGACGTTCGAGAACAACCGGTTCGCCAGCGAGCTATTTGGTCAATTCGATCAGAACCTGAAGCTTCTCGAAGAGCGGCTGCATATCGATGCGCGCGCGCGCGGCAACTCCGTCATTATCACCGGTGACGTCGTCGCCACCAACCAAGCCCGGCGTACGCTGGACTACCTCTATGAAAAGCTCCAGAAAGGCGGCAGCGTGGAACGATCCGACGTGGAGGGCGCTATCCGCATGGCGGTTGCCGCCGACGATCAGTTGAGCCTGCCGACCATGGAGAAAAAAGCCAAGCTGACCATGGCGCAGATTTCGACACGCAAGAAGACGATCGTTGCGCGCACGCCGACGCAGGATGCCTATATACGCGCCATGGAGCGCGCCGAACTGGTCTTCGGCGTCGGCCCAGCCGGCACGGGCAAGACCTATCTCGCCGTCGCGCATGCGGCCCAGATGCTGGAACGCGGCGCCGTCGAGAAGATCATCCTTTCGCGGCCAGCCGTCGAAGCCGGCGAGCGCCTCGGCTTCCTGCCGGGCGACATGAAGGAGAAGGTCGATCCCTATCTGCGGCCGCTCTATGATGCGCTCTACGACATGATCCCCGGAGACAAGGTCGAGCGCGCGATCACGGCCGGCGTCATTGAGATCGCGCCGCTCGCCTTCATGCGCGGACGCACCCTCTCGAACGCGGCCATCATCCTCGACGAGGCACAGAACACGACATCGATGCAGATGAAGATGTTTCTTACGCGTCTCGGCGAGAATTCGCGCATGATCATCACGGGCGACCCGAGCCAGATCGATTTGCCGCGCGGCGTGAAGTCCGGACTTGTCGAAGCACTGCATCTGCTCGACGGCGTGGAAGGAATCTCGACGATCCGCTTCAAGGATGTCGATGTCGTGCGCCATCCGCTGGTCGGACGGATCGTAAGGGCCTATGACGCCACCTATACGACGCGGCCGGAAGACGCCGGACCGCAGGTCTGATGGCCGTAATCGATATCCAGGTCAGCATCGAGGAGGGCGACTGGCCCTCGGAGAATGAACTTCAGGCTTTGGCCGAACGCGTGCTGGAAGCGGCTGCGAAGGTTCTCGAAAAAGATGAGGGGCAGAGGTTTCCCAAGACGGCGACGGAGCTTTCACTTGTCTTCACGGATGACGAGGCCATCCGCGTCATCAACGCCGAATGGCGCAAGAAAGACAAGGCTACCAATGTCCTTTCCTTCCCTGCCTTTCCGATAGCGCCGGGACAGATGCCAGGTCCGATGCTTGGTGATATCATCATCGCCAGGGAGACCGTCGAACGGGAAGCGCGGGAGCTCGAAAAATCGTTCGAGGACCATCTATCGCATCTGATGGTGCATGGTTTCTTGCATCTCTTCGGCTACGACCATATGAATAATGACGAAGCCGAAATTATGGAGGGGTTGGAGACTCGCATTTTGGCAGTACTCGGCCTATCTGACCCATACGAGGGTCAAGACCTTAAAATGGAACCATGAGCGACTTTACGACGAAACCGGCGGCGGAAACCAAGGACGCCGATCAATCCTCCTCCTCAGATGAGGCGGGCAGTAGTAGCAGGCATTCAGGACGATCATTCTGGGCGCGTGCCGCCCGCATTCTCCGCCCCCAGCAAGGTTCGCGCATCCGCGAAGATCTCGCCGACGCACTTATGACGAACGATACTGGCGACGATGCCTTTTCGCCCGACGAGCGGGCGATGCTCCACAACATCCTGCGTTTCCGCGAAGTGCGTGTCGCCGACGTCATGGTCCCGCGCGCCGATATCGAGGCGGTCGACCAGAACATCACCATCGGCGAATTGATGATCCTCTTCGAGGAATCCGGGCGCTCGCGCATGCCCGTATATGCCGATACGCTCGATGATCCGCGCGGCATGGTGCACATCCGCGACCTGCTTTCCTATGTCGCAAAGCAGGCACGCAACAAGCGCCGGACAGGCTCCAAGACTGCCAAGCCGCTTTTCGAGATCGCTACAGAGAACATTCAAAAGCCGGTGCGCTCGGCAAAGCCGAATTTCGATCTCGCCCGCGTCGACCTGCAAAAGACGCTCGCCGAGGCCGGCATCATCCGTAAGATCCTCTTCGTGCCGCCGTCGATGCTGGCATCCGATCTGCTTCGCCGCATGCAGGTGAACCGCACGCAGATGGCGCTCGTCATCGATGAATATGGCGGCACCGACGGCCTTGCTTCACACGAGGACATCGTCGAGATGGTCGTCGGCGACATCGACGACGAGCATGACGACGAAGAAGTCATGTTCAAGCGCATTTCCGAAGACGTCTTTGTGGCGGATGCCCGCGTCGAACTGGAAGAGATTGCAGAGGCGATCGGCCCGGATTTCGACATCAGCGAGCAGGTGGACGAGGTCGATACGCTCGGCGGTCTCATCTTCTCCGCCCTCGGCCGCATCCCGGTTCGAGGCGAAGTGGTCCAGGCGCTGCCGGATTTCGAATTCCACATTCTCGAGGCCGATCCGCGCCGCATCAAGCGCGTGCGCATCACCCGCAAGCGTCAGGCGATCCGCCGCCGTGTCAAGGCGGACGGCGACAGTGCGACCGGTGCTGAGGCAACAGACGACCGGACTGCCGAATCCACGTCGAACTGATTTTCGCATGGCACGACAAAGCGCCGCTTTTTTGAAAGACTGCGGACCGGGTTGATTCGCGGCTTGATTGGAGTGCGCATGGAGCGGCTTGCGGACAGGGTCATCCTGGTCTGGGGTTTCAAACGGGCATTGCTGGCAGTCCTGGCCGGCGCATTTGCCGTTCTGGCACTTCCGCCGATCGGCTTTTTTGCTGCGATGTTCCTTTCATTCACGCTCCTCGTCTGGCTGATCGATGGCGCAGCCGCCTCCCCCGAGGCAAGCGTCCTCGGCCGACTGTGGCCCTCCTTCGCGATCGGGTGGCTCTTCGGCTTCGGCTATTTCGTCGCAGGCCTCTGGTGGCTTGGCCATGCGCTGATGATTGACTCGGAAGAGTTTGCCTGGGCGCTGCCGCTGGCAATCCTCGGCCTGCCGGCAGTGCTGTCGATCTATTATGGCCTTGCGGCGGCTGTCGCCCGCACCTTCTGGTCGGACGGGATAGGCCGCATTGCAGCACTTGCCGCAAGCTTCGGCCTCTTCGAGTGGTTGCGCAGCGTCACATTCACGGGTTTTCCATGGAATGCGGTCGGCTACGGCATCATGCCGATGCCGCTGATGATGCAGTCCGCACACGTCGTCGGCACCACGGGCGTGACTGCGCTTGCCGTCTTCGTCTTCGCTGCACCCGCTCTTCTTGGGACGCGGCAGGGTGCGACGGCGGGTGTGGGGCTGGCCGCGCTGCTTTTTGCAGCTCATGTCGGCTACGGCGGCTATGTGCTGCATCTCGCGCCGCAAGCTCCCACGCTGCCGCAGGAGAAACGGCCAGTGATCCGGCTCGTGCAGCCGATGATCGATCAGGCGGCCAAGCTCGACAGCAACGCCGACCGCTCGGCCATCTTCGAGATGCATTTGAAGCTCTCCGCCGAAGCGCCGCTGGACGGCGGAAAGAAGCCGGACATCATCGTCTGGCCGGAGACCTCGATCCCCTTCATCCTCACCGACAACCAGGATGCTCTTGCCCGGATCGCCGATACGCTGGACGACAATCAGATTCTGATTGCAGGCGCCGTGCGGGCCGAAGAGATGGGGCCTGGAAACCCGGTGCGCTACTACAATTCGATCTACGCGTTCGATGGACGCGGCCAGATCGTCGCGGCTTCCGACAAGGTGCATCTCGTTCCATTCGGCGAATACGTGCCGTTCGAGAATATCCTCGACGATTTCGGCATCCAGAATATCGTCGAAATGCCGGGCGGATTTTCTGCCGCGGCAACGCGCCATCTCCTGGAACTGCCGACGGGGCTGAAACTCTATCCTCTGGTCTGTTACGAGATCATCTTTGCCGACGAGATGACCGGCGACATCGCCGATGCCGGTGCAATCTTGAACATCACGAACGACGCGTGGTTCGGCAATACGCCCGGTCCTTATCAGCACTTCCAGCAAGCACGCGTGCGCGCCGTGGAGACCGGTTTGCCGCTGATTCGTGACGCCAACAACGGCATCTCGGCGATCGTGAATGCGCGCGGGCAGATTGTTGCAGGGCTCGGCCTCAATGAGAGAGGGTTCATCGACGCAACCCTTGAGGGATTCGGCAGCGCATCCGGGAACTTGTTTTCGCAACAAGCTTACTTCTGGTTGATTGAAACGCTATTGATTTTGATTGCGTCGATTTCCCGCTTTGGTTTTATTTTCAAGCCGAATTGACCGAAAACCCCTAAAATTGCATAGTGGTGGCGATCGGCGTTGTTAACGTATGCTTGATGATAGGGTTTGCGCCGCTTACAACGTGGCGTTACGGATGGGTCTGGGCACTGCCGGTTTAACCAGGTTGAAAATCTTTGCTAGGGCACGACCATGATTGAAAACAAGAAGAAGCCTAACCCGATCGACATACACGTTGGCAGCCGCATTCGGCTACGCCGTACAATGCTTGGTATGAGCCAGGAGAAGCTGGGCGAGAGCCTCGGCATTACCTTCCAGCAGATCCAGAAATATGAAAAGGGCACGAACCGCGTCGGTGCGAGCCGCCTGCAGAACATCTCGAGTATTCTCAACGTCCCGGTTTCCTTTTTCTTCGAGGACGCCCCGGGCGATCACACCGGTGGATTGACCGGCATGGCGGAAGCGTCGAGCTCAAATTATGTCGTTGATTTCCTCTCTTCCTCGGAGGGGCTTCAGCTCAACCGGGCGTTCGTGAAGATTTCCGACCCAAAGGTTCGCCGCAAGGTCGTGGAGCTTGTCAAAGCACTGGCCGCCGAGGCCGACACGGACTGATCCCTTGAATGCTTCCAGTTTTTTAAAAGGTGGTCGAAAGGCCGCCTTTTTTGCGTTTTAAGGGCAAAATTTATCATTTCGTGGTAGATATAAAGATATATTTATGTCCTTCTGTGCTTGTTTTTCGAACGCGGAATGAGTACCAACTAACGGCTTTTGTTCTTTGAGGGGAATCCCGAAATGCGCGCGAATTATCTTTTCACCAGTGAGTCAGTCGCCGAAGGTCACCCGGACAAGGTGTGTGACCGCATCTCGGACGAGATCGTGGATCTGGTCTATCGTGAAGCGGCCAAGACCGGCGTCAACCCCTGGGGCGTGCGCATTGCCTGCGAAACCCTGGCAACGACGAACCGCGTCGTCATCGCCGGTGAAGTCCGTCTGCCGCCAAGCCTGATGAAAAAGGGCAAGGACGGCAAGGACGTCATCAACCCGTCGAAATTCAAGGCTGCCGCCCGCCGCGCTATCAAGGACATCGGCTACGAGCAGGACGGCTTCCACTGGAAGAAGGCGAAGATCGACGTGTTGCTGCACTCGCAGTCTGCCGATATCGCTCAGGGCGTCGACAACGCCGCCGACCAGCAAGGTGACGAAGGCGCCGGTGACCAGGGCATCATGTTCGGCTACGCCTGCAAGGAAACGCCGGACCTCATGCCGGCGCCGATCTACTATTCCCACAAGATCCTGCAGCTGCTTGCCGCAGCCCGCAAGAAGGGCGACGGCGATGTTGCCAAGCTCGGTCCGGACGCCAAGAGCCAGGTGACCGTGCGCTACATCGACGGCAAGCCGGCCGAGGTGACCTCGATCGTTTTGTCGACCCAGCATCTCGATGAGAGCTGGGATTCCAAGAAGGTTCGCGCCGTCGTCGAGCCCTACATCCGCGAAGCGCTGGGCGATCTGCCGATTGCCAAGGATTGCAACTGGTACATCAACCCGACGGGCAAGTTCGTCATCGGCGGTCCGGACGGCGATGCTGGTCTCACCGGCCGCAAGATCATCGTCGATACCTACGGCGGTGCAGCTCCGCACGGCGGCGGTGCGTTTTCCGGCAAGGACACGACCAAGGTCGACCGCTCGGCGGCCTATGCTGCCCGCTATCTTGCGAAGAACGTCGTTGCCGCAAGCCTCGCCGACCGCTGCACGATCCAGCTTTCCTATGCGATCGGCGTTGCTCAGCCGCTGTCGATCTATGTCGACCTGCACGGCACCGGCAAGGGTGTGACGGAAGACCAAGTCGAGGCGGCGATCCGCAAGAACATGGATCTGTCGCCGACCGGTATCCGCCGTCACCTCGACCTCAACAAGCCGATCTACGCCAAGACCTCGGCCTATGGCCACTTCGGCCGGAAGGCGGGCCGTGACGGTTCGTTCTCATGGGAGCGCACCGACCTCGTCAAGGCGCTGAAGGAAGCCGTGAAGCTCCGGGAAGCAGCATGACGGATATGGAGCGTCGGGGGCGCGCGACCGAGGCATTCTTCGGTCGCCGCAGGGGGAAGGCTCTCCGCGAACATCAGGCGGAAAGACTGAACACCCTGCTCCCGGCATTCCTCATCGACCTTTCAGCGGCTCCACCAGAGCCGCTGAGAAACCTCTTTCCGGTTCCGGCTGAACGGCTGCGCCTGGAAATCGGCTTCGGCGGTGGCGAACATCTGATCCACCGTGCGCTGGAAATGCCCTCGACCGGCTTCATCGGCGTCGAACCCTTCATCAATTCCATGCAGAAACTGCTGGCAAGCATCGAGACGAAGGGTGCAAAGAATATCCGCGTCTATGATGACGATGCAACGCAGCTGCTCGACTGGTTACCGAACGGCTGCCTGGATCACATCGATCTGCTCTATCCCGATCCCTGGCCGAAACGGAAGCATTGGAAACGGCGTTTCGTTTCCAAGACCAATCTCGCCCGTTTCCATCGCGTGCTGAAGCCGGGCGGGCTCTTCTGCTTCGCCTCGGACATCGATACCTACGTGAATTGGACGCTATTGAAGTGCCGCGATCACGGCGGCTTCGACTGGCTTGCGGAAAACGCCGCCGACTGGCTGACGCCCTATGAGGGCTGGCCGAGCACACGCTACGAGGCCAAGGCCCGGCGCGAGGGCAGGTCCTCCGCCTATCTGACATTCAAAAGGGTCTAAGCCTGCATCTTTAGTGCAGGCTGACCGTCTTCAATTCGTCTTCAGCCGCCTTGAAGAAGGTGCTGGAGCGATTGTCCGTGAGCAGGATCGGCGTTCCGTCTGCGCCGAAGAGGGCCCAAAGGTCCACGCTCGGATCGATATCCGGTGCTTCGGGGAAGCACTTCGAAACCTCGTCGTTGCGCATTTTGCGGATATAGGCGACCTCGCCGTTGCCGATACCGGCAAGTTCGGACTTGGTCAGGTGAGAATTCGCTTCTTTCATCAACATTCCTGTTCCTCCGGGAGAAGGGACCAACAGCCGAATGGGCCGTTGTCCTACTGTGAGACCGAAATGTTAATTTTCTTCACCATGCGCGCCGGTTCCGGACGAACGAGATCAACGGCAAGCAATCCATTCTTGAGGCTGGCGCCCAGAACCTGCATGCCGTCTGCCAACACGAAGGTTCGCTGGAACTGGCGCGCAGCAATGCCGCGATAGAGATATTCATGCTCGCCATGCTCGACCTGGCGGCCCCGGATCAACAATTGATTCTCTTCCGTCGTAACGTCCAGCTCGTCTTCGCTGAAACCGGCGACGGCAACCGTGATGCGCAGGCGCTCAGGCGCTCCCTGGCCGGGGGCGATACGTTCGATATTGTAGGGTGGGTAACCGTCGCTTGCCTTGGAAATGCGTTCAAGCGTCTTTTCCATGGCGTCGAAGCCCAGAAGCAGCGGGCTGGCGAAGGGGGTCATGCGGCTCATCTTTCAAAGTCCTTGATCCAAGCGACCTTCCCGGACCTAAGCGTAGCATCCGGACGCCGTTAATATGGGAAGTGTGTGCCTTTCGCGCAAGACATATGCGGCGCATCGCAGTCACATGAATTTACGACGGTAGGACTGAGGCCGTTGCTTGACAAAGATCATGGCGACTCGCATCACATCGTCGACCGCAGCGGCTGCGCCGATCTGCGACGGAAAAATAAACGAATGGTGCCTGCCACGACGACGTGCACCTTGAGACGGAGCAACGCAATGGCGAACCCCAGAAAGATCATCATCGACACCGACCCCGGCCAGGACGATGCAGCGGCCATCATGCTTGCCTTCGGCAGCCCCGAAGAGCTGGAGGTGCTCGGCATCACGACCGTCGCAGGCAATGTGCCGCTCTCCTACACGAGCCGCAACGCGCGCATCGTCTGCGAGCTCTGCGCACGGACCGGCACGAAGGTTTTCGCAGGCGCCGACGCGCCAATCGCGCGCAAGCTGGTCACGGCCGAGCACGTGCACGGAAAGACCGGCCTCGATGGACCGGAACTCGATGAGCCGACGATGCCGCTGCAGGCACAGCACGCCGTCGACTTCATCATCGAGACGCTTCGCCGCGAGCCGGAAGGCACGGTGACGCTCTGCACGCTGGGACCGCTCACCAATATCGGCATGGCCTTGCAAAAGGCGCCGGACATCATTCCGCGCATCCGTGAACTGGTGATGATGGGAGGCGGCTTCTTCGAGGGCGGCAACATAACGCCCGCCGCCGAATTCAACATCTATGTCGATCCGGAAGCAGCCGACATCGTCTTTCGTTCCGGCATAGCGATCGTGATGATGCCGCTCGACGTGACACATCAGTTGCTGACACGGAAGGATCGCGTCAAGCGCATGGCCGATCTCGGCACGGCACCGGCCAAAGCAATGGTCGAAATGCTGGAATTCTTCGAGCGCTTCGATGTCGAGAAGTATGGCTCGGACGGTGGGCCTCTGCACGATCCGGCGGTCGTCGCCTACCTACTGAAGCCTGAGCTCTTCAAGGGCCGTGACTGCAATGTCGAGATCGAGGTGAAGTCGGAGCTGACCGTGGGCATGACGGTGGTCGACTGGTGGCATGTGACCGACCGCAAGCGCAATGCCAAGGTGATGCGCTATGTGGATGCGGACGGCTTCTTCGATCTCATGATCGAGCGCTTCGCCCGCATCTGATTTTTCGGACTGATTATGAAAGGCGCCTGAGAAGAATCTCAGGCGTCCTTTTCGGTGAACGCTGTGTTGAGGTCTGCATCCGCTGCCTTCGGGCCGCCTTTGGCCACGCCGACCATTGCGGGACGAAGAACACGCTCGCCGATCGTAAAGCCTGCCTGAACGACCTGGACGACCGTGTTATTCGCCACTTCGGCATTTTGAACCTCGAACATCGCCTGGTGGAAGTTCGGATCGAACTTCTGGCCGATCGGATCCAACTTGCGGACGCCGTGGCGCTCCAGCGCTGAGAGCATGGAGCGCTCCGTCATCTCGACACCTTCGATCAAAGTGTTGAGGCCCGTCTCGCCCGCTTCCTTCGCCTCGGCGGGGATGGCATCGAGCGCGCGGCGCAGATTGTCCGAAACGGCAAGCATATCGCGCGCAAAGCCCGCGACCGAGTAGGACTTTGCATCCTTCACGTCGCGCTCCGTGCGGCGGCGCAGATTGTCCATTTCGGCGGCAAGGCGCAGATAACGGTCGCGCAGCTCGGCATTTTCAGCCTTGAGCACTTCAAGCGGATCCGGCTGGCGCGGCGCTTCCACCGTGGTTTCGTTCTCGACGTTTGCGGCAACGTCGTCTGCGGCTTCAGCCGCGGCAGCGTCAGATCCGTTTTTCGTCGTTTCGTCAGTCATGACGGTCTCCGGTAGTGGGTTCTCTTGGGATGCGCCCGATATCGAGCTTTGACCGCAAAAAATCAAGTCTGCGTGACAAAGAAGAAAAAATTCCGGGTTTTTTACAGCGTGCCGCGCGCAAGCCGGGAAATCAGCTGGGCGGTGTAATCCACCATCGGCACGATGCGTGAATAATTGAGCCGTGTCGGCCCGATGACGCCGACGGCGCCGACAATGCGGTCGTCATCGTCGCGATAGGGCGCAACAATCAGCGAGGAGCCGGAAAGCGAAAAGAGCTTGTTCTCAGAACCGATGAAAATGCGCACGCCCGGACCGGTTTCGGCAAGGTTCAGCAGCTCGATCAGGCTGTCCTTCTTTTCGAGATCGTCGAACAGCATGCGGAGACGATCGAGGTCCTCCGCCCGTGCCAGGCCATCGAGCAGATTGGATCGGCCTCGAATAATAAGCTGCGGCGGCTTGCCTTCGTCCGCATCGCCAGACCACACCGCGATACCGCGCTCGACCAGATCCCGGGACAACGCGTCGAGCTCGTGGCGGACGTTCTCCTTTAAGCGACTGAGCTGCTTGCGCAATTCCGGCAATGTCTGGCCGGACATATGGGCATTGAGGAAATTCGCGGCCTCCGTCAGCTGCGACGACGTAACGCCTGCCGGCAATTCGATAATGCGGTTTTCGACCTGATCGTGATCGCCGACGAGCACTGCCAACGCCTTGGTGGGCTCCAGGCGGATGAATTCGACGTGTTTGAGAACCGGATCGCTCTTTGAGGTGATGACGAGCCCTGCGCCGCGCGAAATGCCGGAGAGCATCCGGCTTGCCTCGTTCATCATCGATTCAACCGGATTATCGCGGCTTTCGGGGCGGACCTGGCGGTCGATATTCGCACGGTCCTCGGCGGAAAGGTCGCCGACCTGCATGAAGGCATCGACGAAGAAGCGAAGGCCGCCCTGCGTCGGCAGGCGTCCGGCGCTGACATGCGGCGAGTAGATCAGGCCCAACTCCTCCAGGTCGCTCATCACGTTGCGCACCGACGCGGGCGATAGCGACATGGGCAGGATGCGGGAGAGATTGCGCGAGCCGAGCGGCTCGCCACTTTCCAGATAGCCTTCAACGATGCGGCGGAAGATTTCCTTGGAGCGTTCATCCAGCGCAGCAACGGCATCCGAAACCGACGTCGACCTGAACCCCATGAACTTCCTTAGACCTGCGCTGCTGATGACGATCCTTAAAATATAGCCGTTCTCGCCCTCGTAGCAAAAGGGAATTTGCAAATAGCTGCGGCCAATCGTAGAAGCGGTCGACACCATTCAAGCATGCATGATGTTTTGCGAGAACCGCTTTACGGTTTTCGGCATCGTGCTTCAGGAGATCACAATGCGGCCTTCAGGCAGAAAAACCGACCAGATGCGCAAAGTCACTTTCGAGCGCAATTTCTCAAAGCATGCGGAAGGTTCCTGCCTCGTCAAATTCGGCGATACGCATGTGCTTTGTACCGCAAGCCTGGAGGACAAGACGCCACCGTGGCTGCGCAACACTGGAAAGGGCTGGGTCACGGCCGAATATGGCATGCTGCCGCGGGCAACCGGCGAGCGCATGAAACGCGAGGCCGCGGCCGGCAAGCAGGGCGGGCGCACACAGGAAATCCAGCGCCTGATCGGCCGCTCGCTTCGTGCCGTCGTCGATCTCAAGGAACTTGGCGAGCGCCAGATCACGCTCGACTGCGACGTCATTCAGGCTGACGGCGGCACGCGCACGGCCTCCATTACGGGCGCCTGGATTGCGCTCTACGACTGCCTGAAGTGGATGGAGAGCCGCAACATGATCAAGGTCGAGCGCGTGCTCAAGGATCATGTCGCTGCGATTTCCTGCGGCATCTTTGCCAGCCAGCCGGTGATCGACCTCGATTATCTCGAAGATTCCTCGGCCGAAACCGATGCGAATTTCGTCATGACGGGCGCAGGCGGCATCGTTGAAATTCAGGGGACCGCCGAAGGCACGCCGTTCACGGACGGGGAATTTGCGGCGCTGATGACACTGGCGAAAACCGGCATCGTGGAGCTCGTCGACATGCAGAAACAGGCCATCGCCGGATGACTGTCCTGCTGGAAGGCATGCTGGAGACCGCGCTTTATGCGAAGGATCTCGACAAGGCCGAGGCTTTCTACGAAGGCGTGCTCGGCCTTGCCAAGATCACGCGCGCCGCAAACCGGCATGTATTCTTCCGCTGCGGGCAAGGCGTGCTGTTGATCTTCAACCCCGATGAAACGGTGAAACCGCCAGGGGCCGATGCCCTAAAGGTGCCGCCCCACGGCACGAAAGGTCAGGGCCACGCATGTTTCCGGGTGTCTGGTAAGAACATCGATGCCATGGCGGCGAAGCTCAAAGCCGCGGGCATCGAAATCGAATCCGAAGTCCACTGGCCGAACGGCGGCCGCTCGATCTATTTCCGCGATCCCGCGGGAAACAGCCTCGAATGCGCCGAAGCCAGAATCTGGGGCATTGAATAGGACCGACCATGCGCACGCTTGAAACGAAGACGATCGTCGTCGCCAGCCACAACGCCGGCAAGATCCGCGAGATCCAGGAACTGATCGGACCGCTCGGCTTTACCGCCAAATCGGCAGCGGACCTCAACTTCATCGAGCCTGACGAAACCGGCACAACCTTCGAGGAAAACGCGACGATCAAGGCTCTCGCCTCTGCCAAAGCAGCAGGGATGCCGGCGCTTTCCGACAATTCTGGACTGGTGATCGATGTGCTTGGTGGCAATCCGGGCGTCTATACGGCCAACTGGGCCGAGACTGCAGACGGCACGCGCGACTTTGCGATGGGGATGGAAAAGGTGCAACAGGCACTGGAGAAGGCCGGAGCCACAAAGCCGGAACAACGGCGCGCACGCTTCGTCAGCGTGCTCTGCCTCGCTTGGCCAGACGGGCATACGGAGCTTTTCCGCGGCGAGGTGGAAGGTACCGTCGTCTGGCCGCCGCGCGGTACCCAGGGTTTCGGTTACGATCCGGTCTTCCAACCGGAAGGTTACGACATCACCTTCGGCGAGATGAGTGCCGAGGAAAAACACGGCTGGAACATTGGCAAGCCGCAAGCCCTGTCGCATCGGGCGCGCGCATTCAAACGCTTTGTCGAAACCTGCCTGGAAGCGTAAGGTCGGTTCGTGGAGATTCTCGATACACCAAGCTTGACGCGCGATGCGATGCTTCTGCCCGATACCGGCGAGCCCGGTTTCGGCGTCTATGTGCATTGGCCCTTCTGCGCGGCGAAGTGCCCCTATTGCGACTTCAACAGCCATGTCCGTCATCAGCCGGTCGACCAGGAGCGGTTCGCCGCTGCGTTCCTGAAAGAGATGGCTGCCGTTCGCCGGATGAGCGGACCGAAGACGGTGACGAGCATTTTCCTTGGCGGCGGCACGCCGTCGCTCATGCATCCAGCAACGGTTTCGGCCATTCTCGACGGTATCTCCAAGCACTGGCATGTGCCGAACGGCATCGAGATCACGATGGAGGCCAATCCTTCAAGCGTGGAGGCCGAGCGCTTCCGCGGCTATCGCGCCGCAGGCGTCAATCGCGTGTCGCTCGGCGTTCAGGCACTGAACGACCGGGATCTGAAATTCCTCGGCCGCCTGCATGACGTCGCCGATGCATTGAAAGCCATCAAGCTGGCGCGCGACATCTTCCCGCGCATGTCTTTCGACCTGATCTATGCCCGCCCCCGCCAGACCGTCGAAGAATGGGAGACGGAGCTGAAGGAAGCGATCTCATACGCGGTCGATCACCTCTCGCTCTACCAGCTGACGATCGAGGAAGGCACGCCTTTCTACGGCCTGCACAAGGCCGGCAAACTGATCGTGCCGGATGGGGACCAATCGGCGATCCTCTACGAGGCGACTCAGGAGATCATGGCGCGCGAGGGCATGCCGGCCTATGAGGTTTCCAACCATGCGCGGCCCGGCGCCGAGAGCCGCCATAACCTCACCTACTGGCGCTACGGCGACTATGCCGGGATCGGGCCCGGCGCACATGGCCGCCTGACGCGCGGGCCTGAGAAGATCGCAACGGCGACCGAGCGCAAGCCGGAGACCTGGCTCGAGCTTGTCGAGCGCGACGGGCATGGCATTCTGGAGCAGGAACGGCTCGGCTATGACGAGCAGGCGGACGAATTGCTGCTCATGGGGCTGCGTCTGAAGGAAGGCGTCGATCTTGCCCGCTGGCAGCAGCTTTCCGGCCGGGATCCGGATCCGAAGCGCGAAGAATTTCTGCTGGAGCACGGCTTCATCGAGCGGATCGGCAATTCTCGCCTTCGCTGCACGCCCTCGGGCATGCTGATCCTCGATTCGGTCGTCGCCGATCTCGCCTGCTGAGCCTCAGGCTGCCCGGCGTTTTCCAAGCGACATCAACCGCCCGTCGATCGCCGCAAGACCGACCGCGATCGTCGCCATGCCGATCAGATGTTTTGCCTGCAGCTGCTCGCCAAGGATGATCGTACCCAACAGAACGGCGCTGACGGGAATGAGAAAGGTCACCAGCGCCAGGTTCGTCGCGCCCGCCGTTGCGAGCACCCGGAAGAAAAGCACATAGGCGATGGCGGTCGAAAGAAGTGCCAGGCCGAGCAGCGCCAGCCAGGTTTCGATGCCGGGAGCGGGCAATGCCCATGGACGGTCGGCAATCAGCGCGATCGGCAGCATCAAGATGGTGGAGGCCGTGACCTGGCCTGCGGCCGGCAGCAGCGGCGGCATGCTCATCGCCCGGAAACGGCGGCCCCAGATGCCGGCGAAGGAATAGGAGATCGCAGCTCCGAGGACCGCGAGCTGCGCCAGCACATTCGAGCCGAGATCGTTAAGCACATCGAAGCCGATCATATAAGCCACGCCGGCAAAGCCGATGAGCACACCGATCAGGCGATGACCGCTCATCTTCTCGTCGGTGGTCAGGATATGGGCAACAACGACGGTAAAGAGCGGCGTCGTGGCATTCAGGATCGAGGCAAGGCCGCTTGCAATGTGAGTCTGGCCCCAGACGATGAGGCAGAAGGGGATCATATTGTTCAGCACACCCATTCCGAAGAAGGCGACCCAGCTCTTGCCGTCGCGCGGCATCGTATGACCCATGAGCCGCACGATGATATTGAGCGCGAGCGCCGCCAGCAGCACGCGGCCCGTGACGATCGTAAACGGCGGCAGTGCCTTGACGAGAATACCGTTGAAGAGGAAGGAGCCGCCCCAAAGGAGGGACAGGACCAAAAGCATACTCCATTCGGCCAAGCCCATTTGTTTCTGCATGTCTGTCTCCCATCCTTGTTCGCGGGCTTACGATGCGGCGGATGATTTCGCCACCCGTTTCTTGCGCGCCAGTTTCTGCCAGTTACGATTTATGCTCGATGAATGTCGCTTCACGATTTTGTTTAGTGATCGCTTTCATTCTGATATATTTCTATAATTGCATTCCGGCAAACGAGTCTTTCTCGGCATATGCTTTAGCGAAACTAAATCATGAGCGAATTTCTGCCATCCCTTTCGGCCCTGCGGGCTTTCGAAGCTGCGGCGCGGCATTTGAGCATGACGCTGGCCGCCAAGGAGCTGCATGTGACGCCCGGCGCCGTCAGCCTACAGATCCGCGATCTGGAAGCCGCACTCGGCGTACGGCTTTTTGAGCGGAAAACGCGGGCGCTCGCCCTCACAGTCGAGGGCGCCGATTACTTCGCCACGCTGCAGACCGCCTTCCGGCTGATGAGAGAGGCGACGGCTGCGATTGCAGCGCGGGCACGCGGCTCTGTACTGAACGTCACCTGCACGGCAGGCTTTGCGACCTATTGGCTGGTTCCGCGGCTCGGGCGTTTCGAGGAGATCCATCCGGAGATCGACGTGCGCATCAGTGCCTCGCATCGTGTACTCGACTTTCAACGCGACGGCATCGATCTGGCCATACGGCACGGGCTCGGCGGCTATGACGGCCTTGTCAGCGAGCGGCTCGTGGATGATGAGCTGGTGCCGGTCTGCACCCCGCGGCTGGCAGCGCAGCTTGGAGACCATCCCTCGCCAGACACGCTCGCCGGCTTCCAGTTGATCCATGATGTTTACCGGCACGACTGGAAGCTCTGGCTGGAGGCGGCAGGGGCGACGACGGTGGACGCCTCGCGCGGCCCGATCTTCATGCATGGCAATGGCGCCTACGAAGCGATGAAGGCTGGTCTCGGTTTTGCATTGATGCGTCGGTCATTTCTGGAGAAGGAGCTGGCCGAAGACGCCGTGGTCGCCCCCTTCCCGCTTGGCGTTGCGAGCCGCCTCGCCTTTCATCTCGTCTATCCCGGCGCCGCACTCGAACGCCCGGCCGTCGCAGCCTTCCGACGTTGGCTGCTGTCGGAAGTAAAGAGCTGACGACCTCGCGGTCGCTTCGCTCTTCCCCAAAAAAGTGGAGAAATTTACTCATAAAAAGGTTTTCATCCGGCTTATTGTTGATTATTACACTCATGAATTATAAGTAGACCGCCGAGAGTTGTAAGCTGATGAAAATACAAGTTTTTGCCAGGTCGCTGCGGGCATCCGCGTTGACGGGCGCCGCCCTGGCCCATCTTTTCCTTCCTGCCGCTGCGCAGGATACCGCCGCCGAAAACCAGCCGGACGATGGCGCGACAGTGCTGCAGGAGATCGTCGTCAAGGGCGGCAGCGGCGGTGTCATCCAGGCGGACGGCTATGTCGGCAAGAGCAGCGCGACCGGCGCAAAGACCGACACGCCTTTCATCGAGACGCCGCAGTCGATCTCGTCCGTGACGGAACAGCAACTCAAGGACCGCAACCCCCAAACGCTGCTCGATACGCTCGCCTACACGCCAGGCACGCGCGTGGGTGCTTATGGTTTCGATCCGCGCTTCGACAGCTTCACGGTGCGCGGCTTCGACGTCACCTATACGGGTGTTTTTCGCGACAACCTGCGCCAGCCCGGCGCCGGCTCTTCGCTCTTCAAGACCGAACCCTACGGCCTTGAGGGCGTTTCGATCCTGCGCGGCCCCTCGTCGGCTCTCTATGGCGCCTCCGGCGCCGGTGGTCTCTACAACCTGATCACCAAGCGCCCGACGGAGGACCCATATCACGAACTCCAGTTGCAATACGGCACGCAGCAGCGCTACCAGAGCCAGTTTGATTTCTCCGGCCCTGTCAACGACCGCGATCCCTTCTATTATCGCCTCACCGGGCTCTATCGTGACGCCAATACCGAGCAGATCAGTGTTCCGGACGACCGCGTCTATATCGCGCCGGCTTTCACATGGAAGCCCGACGAGGACACAAAGCTTACCATCCTTGGCGAATATTCGCGCACGAAGACGGGTGGCACGGCCGCTTACTACAACGACCCGGTTACCGGCGAAGTAACGGATTACTTCGCCGGTAACCCTGCATTCAACAATTCTGTTCAGAACCAGGGCCGCATCGGCTATGAGTTCGAACACAGGCTCAACGACAGCTTCGTCTTCCGCCAGAATGCACGCTTCTCGACATTAAACATCGACACCGATTGGGCCTTTGCCTACGCACCAAATGCGGTCGATCCAACGCTGCTGGATCGCAGCGCCGGCACGTTTGACGAACGCCTGACGGCCTTTGTTATCGACAACCAGCTCGAGGCGACATTCGAGACGGGCGATATCGACCATACGCTGCTTGCCGGCCTCGACTTGACCCGGCTTCGTTGGCGTTCGCTCGACGGTCGCGGCGTCTCGCCGCCGCTTGATACCAACAATCCGGACGCAGGCGCTTCAGTCCCGCACATCGACTTCCAGACCCGCACCGTTCAGGATCAGTGGCAGGCCGGCACCTACCTGCAGGACCAGATGCGTTATGACGCATGGCTGCTGACGCTCGGCGGGCGCTACGACTGGGTTTGGACTGATACGGAAAATACCGATCTCGTTGCCGACACCGTGGACACCATCTCTCAGAAGGACAAGGAATTTTCCGGCCGAATCGGTCTGAGCTACGAGACCGACTTCGGCCTCGTGCCCTATGTCAGCTACTCGACCGCCTTTGCGCCGAATGCCGGTATCAACAGGGAGACCAACGCCCCCTTCAAACCGACCGAGAGCGAACAGGAAGAGATTGGCGTCAAATACCTATTGCCGGACAGCAATACGATGCTTTCTGCCGCCCTGTTCAATATCGATCAGAAAAACAGTCTTTACTACGAGGTTGTGAACCTGCCGAGCGGCCCAGAAAACATTCAGGTCCAGCGTGGCAAGATTCGTTCCCGTGGCCTCGAGATCGAGGCCAACACGAGCCTCGACAACGGCCTGTCGCTCGTCGCGTCCTATACCTTTACGGACGCCAAGATCCTCGAAGGCCCGACGGGCACTGTCGGCAACTATGTTTCCTCCGTGCCGAAGCATATGGCATCGCTCTGGGCCAACTACAAATTCCAGGAAAGCAGCCCCGTCTATGGAATGGGCTTCGGCTTCGGCGCCCGCTACATCGGCAAGAGCTACGGCAATGACGAAAACACGACGGAAAACGGCGCCCGCGTGCTTTTCGATGCAGCAGTGAGCTACGACTTTGCTGCACTCGACAAGAAGTACGACGGTCTGAGCCTGCAGGTGAACGCCACCAATTTACTCGACCGGCGCGAGCCCGTCTGCTCGGCAGGCTTCTGCTACCGCGACCAGGGCCGCTCGGTGATCGGCACCCTGCGCTACACTTGGTAGGGCCGATGGCAAGCGGGTCGCATCGGGAGATGACCATGGAGGACGGGCTGCTTGGCCTATCGCCCGCCTTTTCCGGCGAGCATGCCTGGTGCCGGGACAAGATGATGATCAGCAAGGAGCTTGCCGGCAGCGTGCCATTGCCTGCTTTTTTCCGGGACGGAGGCTTTCAGCGCGCGATTGATCGCTATGCGGAAATATCCGGCGGCAGCGACCGGCGCGCCGTCGTTTCCATGTGGTCGCTCTATTATTTTTCCGGGCTTTCGATCCCCTACTTGCTTGCCCGGCGCCTGGGCGGCCAGGCCCTTCCGGTCGGATTCGAAGAGATGACGATCGCATTGGAGGATAACGGCCTGCCGCGCGCCTTCGGCGTCCCGCATGCCGGCACGATCGAAAGCGAGGTCGAGACCGAAAGTTTCACGGCCGTAGGCCCGCTGCTTGAAACCCACCTTGGCGAGGCCGTTATGCGGCTGAAGGCCTGCGGCATCTCGGCGAAGCTCTGCTGGAACAACGCTGCTGTCTATATCGATTATGCATTGCGCCTGACTGGAGGAGAGCCATCAGACGGCCCCGACCTTCCGCTCTTTGTGCGCGGCTACCTGCCGGATGGCGGCGTAAACCCGTTTTGCGGCTGCGTCAGCTATCTGGATGAAGAGGGTGAGCAGGTCGCACGGCGCAAGGTCTGCTGCCTTCGATACATGCTTCCCGGAATTCCAAGCTGCGGCAAACTCTGCGCATTGCCAAGCCAGAGGAACCCGCAATGACCGAGCTTCTCACGACACGGCGAAATCTGCTCGCTGTGGCTTCCGTTGTTCTTTGTGCTCCGCATGTTGCAAAAGCGCAATCTGCGTGGCCGCTCACCATCACGGATGCGATCGGCCGCAAGGTGACGATCAGGAAAAAGCCGGAAGCCGTCATCCTTGGGACGGGATTCAACCTTGTCGCCCTGTCGCTGATCCTTCCCGATCCCGTCAGCCTGCTCGCCGGCTGGGCAAACGACATGAAGGGGGACAATCCCTTTGTCTATGAGGCCTTCCGAAAGAAATTTCCGGCAATCGAGAACGTGCCTTTCGTGGGCAACGGCCAGGCGGATGGACTGTCCTTCGAGGCGGCGCTCTCGCTCAATGCCGACCTTGCGATCATGGCCATGTGGCAGGCCGACAGCGAACTCGGCCAGCGTGCGATACAGTATCTCAACTCCGTCGGTGTGCCGGTCGTTGTTGTCGATTTCAATCGCGATCCGCTGAGGACCACGCCGCGCGACATGCGCCTTCTCGGCCGGATTTTCGAGCGCAATGAGCAAGCCGAAGATTTCGCCAGGTTCTTCGAGACGCGGCTTGAGCGCATCAAAGCCAAGGCGGCGATGGACACCGGCCCTCTCGTACTGATGGATGCCTTTCCAAGCGATGTCCGCGGGAGCTGGGCAATTGGCCGCACCGGGCTCGGAGAACTGATAACGCTTTCAGGCGGCCGCAACGCCGCCGACAAGAACCTTCCACCCCAGGGCGGACCGGTGACTGCGGAATATATCCTCGCAGCCGATCCAGATGTCTACATTGCTACCGGATCACCCGGCGGCACCTATACGGCCTTTTCCATCGGTCCCGGCGTCGATCCATCAGAAGCCCAGCGCTCGCTCGGCGAAACGGTGAAGATGCCAAATCTTGCGCCGCTGAAGGCGGTTCGCGAAGGCAACGTGCACGGTATGTGGAATTTCTTCAATGCCGTGCCGCTGAACATTCTGGCAGCCGAAGCGGTGGCAACCTGGGTCAGGCCCGAACTTTTCGACGACGTCGATCCGGCAAAAAGTCTTGCCGAGATCAACGAGCGTTTTGCCGCGGTGCCTTTCGAAGGCGCCTATTGGACGAGCCTTAAGAGCTAATGGCGACTTGAGGCGCTCGCCTTGAACAGGCTTCCGGTTGGCGTCTGCAGGAACATATCGAGCGGGATGTGCTCCTGATGCAGGAAGCCCGTTGCCGGCAGCAGGCCGTCGCGGACCATTTCGATGACGGCGACGACGGATGCCGAGGTCGTCCAGGCGATCGCCGTGCGGCGCGCTCCGGCAATCTCGATCGGATAGTAAGCGCGCACGAACTCCTTGCGGCGCAGGCTTCCTGCTTGCGTGCCTTCGGCCGCGACATGGACATAGACTACGTCGTCGTCGACGGGCGGCTTGGCATTGGTCAGGATTTCGCCGGCGCGTTTTCGCTGCTCTCGCATCAGCAGCTCATGGAAGAAGAAATTCATCAGGTCCATATGGCCCGGATAGCGCATCGTCTTGTAGTCGAGATTGTCGACCTTGCCGTGCAGCGTATCGCACATCGTGCCGAGCCCGCCCGACGTGGTGAAGGCTTCAAGCTTGACGCCCTCGACATAGATCGTTTCATGCCATTCCATCGGTGAGACGAACTTGCGCACACCGCCTTCGATGACTTCGCAATCGTTCAGATATTCGTTGACGACGCCTTCCGGCGACCAGTTGAAGGCATAGCCCAACAAGCCCGTCGGGTTCTGCGGCAAAGCACCGACACGCATGCGGATCGAGCGGCAGCGGTCGAACCCATCGGCAAGGCTTGCACCAACGATGCCGACGAAGCCCGGCGCCAGGCCGCATTGCGGCGCCATCAGGCCACGCGACGTCTTCGAGAGTTTGATGATCAAACTGGTGGTCGGAACGTCTTCCGTCAGGTCGAAATAATGGATGCCTGCCACGTGGGCAGCCCGCGCAAGCTCGATATTGAGATGGTATGGCAGGCAGGAGAGCACGGCTTCCACACCGGATAACAGCTCCGTCACGAAGGGCGAGTTGGAAACATCGCCGACGCGGCACGCGAACGGCACTTCGGCCTGCGGCAATTGCGCATCGACGCCCGTCACTTCGAAGCCGCCCTCATGCAAAAGCGTTGCCGCAAGCCGTCCGACCTTACCAAGTCCGAGAACGGCGATCCTTTTAAAACTCATGTTTACCCTCCCAGCGCCGTCGAAGCCGCGGCGCTCACTTCTTGAGGCTGTATAGAAAAAAACTCATAAAAGAAAACGGCCGGAATTGCTTCCGGCCGCAAATTTGAGGTGGAGGGTCGCCGATTATTCGTTGATCAGGCGCTTCAGAAGCTCGATCTCGTGCGAAAGCTTGGTGTCTCCCGCAATCAGCTCCTCGATCTTGCGCACCGCGTGCAGCACTGTCGTATGGTCGCGCCCACCGAAGCGGCGGCCGATTTCCGGGAAGGAGCGCGGCGTCAGCGTTTTCGACAGATACATGGCGATCTGCCGCGGCTTGACGATGACGCGCGTGCGGCGGTTCGAAACCAGCTCCTGGCGGGACACATTGTAGTGGCGTGCGACGATGCGCTGGATATCTTCGATGCGCACGCGGCGCGGCTCGCCGGAGCCGACCAGATGGGCAAGCAGCTCGTCGACCCGCTCGATCGACAGGTTCGGCTCGAAGGAGCGCCGGAAGATCAGCTGATTGAAGGCGCCCTCGAGTTCGCGGCCGCTTGCCGTCACGCTGCGGGCAACGTGCGAGAGCAGTTCGGCCGGGATTTCCAAAGATGGATCTTCCAGACGGGCCGCAGCCAGGCGGCGCTTCAGGATCTCGAGGCGCATCTCGTAGTCCGGCGCATCAAGCTCGATCGCCACACCGCCCTGCAGACGGGATCGTACCCGCGGATCGAGCGATTCCAGCTCCCAAGGCGCACGATCGGCGGCAACCACCACCTGCTTGGCGCTGTCGAGCAGCATGTTCAGCAGATGGCAGAACTCGTGCTGGATCATCTTGCCCTGCAGGAACTGCATGTCGTCGATGATCAGAAGGTCGATATTGCGGAGCAAGTCCTTCAGCGTCAGCGCATCGTTGTCCCGGATCGCCGTTGCAAAACGCCACATGAAGTACTCGGCCGTCAGATAAACGACACGCAGCGCCCGCGGATTTTGAACCGCTGCGTTGGCGATCGCCTGCAGAAGGTGGGACTTGCCGAGGCCGACATTCGAATGAATGAAGAGCGGGTTGAAGCGCACTGCGCCCTGCCCTGCTTCCGCAATTGTTTTTGCCGCAGCAAGCGCAACGCGGTTCGAGCTGCCTTCAACGAAGGTGTCGAAGGTGAAGCGCGAGTCGAGCGGCGAACCGAACAGCGGCTGGCCGACCGTCGCGGGACGGGCGGCAGCGGCGGCCGAAACGGCCTGTTGAACCGCCTGACCAGCAGGCTGAGCAGCAAGAGGGCGACGCATTGGCGTGACCGGTGAGACCGGCTCTTGGGAAGCTGCCTCATCCACCGGCTTCATGCCGGGACGCGTTGCCGTACGGACGAGAATTTCCACCTTCAGGATTTCAGCATCTTCCTGCCGGAAAAGGCTGGTGATGAGATCAAGATAACGGTTGTTGATCCACGACTTGAGAAATGTAGTGGGAACCGAAAGACGCACGACGCTCTTTGAAACCGAATGCAGCTTCAGACGTGCGAACCAGCTTGCATAAACGTCCGGACCGACCTGGGCCTTCAGACGCGCACCAACACGCTCGAAAAGTATGCCATGCTTCATGTCTCCTTTTTCCCCCGCCGCATCCGGGCAAATAGAGCCAAACGCCTGCGGTGCCTTATCCCCATTTTCAAGAGCACCCGTCGTCAATGAATTCATTTGCATCATGCCGCCTTCCAAATTCATTTCACCGGGCGGACATCAGTCAACAGCCGCCCGATCAATTTTCCCCGTTGTGGCATGCCGGCGGCCCTTTCATGGACCATCATGCATGCCGGTTCACACAAACACTGCCCCGCAAAGCGAGACCGACGCAGAGAACCGTGGCGGATACCGCCTTCATGCGGTCTCCGTCATGTTCGCCGCGCCAAGCCGGCTGCCGGACCTCGTTTTCCGACCAGCCTGCCCGAACGCAAATTTTACTGTCCCCATCCCCTTCAGCTCCCTTGAACATGGAGCCGCCGAGCGCACAAAGCATCTTCGTTCCGTGACCAGCCACGGTCCCGGTGTAAATAGCTCAACTGCTTGAAAAAACGGAGAGATAGCTACTCCGTGACAAATGACACAAACTCATCGCCCTGCCGGTGTGGCAGTTTAGACCTGAGCCTTTGCAGGTGATGTCCGCGCCCTTTGCTGGAAGTCATTTAGGCAGGATCGGTTGCCGAGATCAATGATGAATTTTACGCAAAATTAAGAAGCGACCATTGACTCCGGGGCCTGCTTTTGGGCGTCACGCCAATGTCAAAAAAGAATCGCAGGAGAATCAAGGAGATTCCCGAAGTGGGTATTTTGGACACGCATTGAAAGAAAAAAAATAAAAATCCGCTTGACTCACAACTAAGCCTGCCGGAACGCAGAAGAGTCGCTCAAGCTGGAAACATCCTTGCGCAACTATTTGATTTTAAACAATTTTTCATGTCACCCCAGTGACACGAAACAGTCGCCAAATTAACCAATCCGGAGATGATCATCAGAATCGAAAAAGCCCGGCTTGATTACCGGGCTAATCATAACGATCAATTTGTTAACGAAAGATTATGCGGTCGCAGTCGCCGACAGAGCCTTCACACGGGCAGCGAGCCGCGAGACCTTGCGGGATGCCGTGTTGGCGTGGACGACGCCCTTGCTTGCAGCGCGCGCGAGTTCCGGCTGCGCTGCGAGGAAGGCTTCCTTTGCCTTGGCAGCATCACCAGCTGCAAGTGCCTCTTCGACCTGGCGAACGAAAGTGCGAACGCGCGAGCGACGAGCCTTGTTGACGTCGGTACGGCGGGCGATCTTGCGGGTCGCTTTTTTCGCCGAAGTTGTATTGGCCATGGATGCCTCTCTCAAGAATTCGAACAAACTCCGCCATCACCGCGGGCCCTGCGGCCACAACCTTCAGCAATGCGGGAGCATAAACGGAAAACCTGATCGGCTTCCCGAACCGTGGGCGGGCATATAACTCTAAAGCCGGCCCGCGTCAACGCGCATTTTCAAGGAAACGCCGCCTTTCTCCGTGGAATGAAGATCAGCGGTGTTTAAAGGCCGGTTTGCGCTTCTCGATGAAGGCCGCCATGCCTTCCTTCTGATCTTCCGTTGCGAAAAGGCTGTGGAACAGACGGCGCTCGAAACGCAGGCCCTCCTCCAGCGTGGTTTCCAGCGCGCGATTGACCGCCTCCTTGGCCATCAGCACCGAAGGCTGCGACAGCGACGCAATCTTGTCGGCCGCCGCCAGCGCTTCGTCGAGCAGCCGTTCGGGCGCGACCACGCGCGAAACGAGCCCAGCACGCTCGGCTTCCGCCGCATCCATCATGCGGCCAGTCAGCACCATATCCATAGCCTTCGACTTGCCTACCATACGCGTCAAGCGCTGCGAGCCGCCCATGCCGGGGATGACGCCGAGCGTGATTTCAGGCTGACCGAATTTCGCAGTGTCCGACGCTATGATAAAGTCGCACATCATGGCCAGTTCGCAGCCGCCCCCGAGTGCGAAGCCGCTGACGGCAGCGATCACCGGCTTGCGGGCCTTGGCAATCTCGTCCCAGCCGCTGATGAATTCGGCCTTATACATATCGGCAAACTGCAGCGGCTGCATTTCCTTGATATCGGCGCCGGCTGCGAAAGCGCGTTCGGACCCGGTCAGAACGATTGCACCGATCGCCTCGTTGTCGTGGAAATCTGCAACGGCCTGCTTCAATTCCTTCAGGACGGTGGAATTCAGCGCGTTCAGTGCCTGCGGCCGGTTCAGCGTAATCAGACCGACATTGCCGCGGGTTTCGACGATCAGCGTTTCATAGGCCATGTTTGCCTCCCTATTTCTGGCAGTCCGGGCAATAAAAGGTAGAACGCCCTGCCTGCACGATGCGCGAAACCGTACCGCCGCAACCGGGTGTGCGGCAAGGCAGACTTTCGCGGTCATAGACCGAGAAGGAATGCTGGAAATAGCCGAGCGAACCGTCGGTCTGGATATGGTCGCGAAGTGACGAGCCGCCGGCCTTGATCGCATCGGCGATGACGCTGCGGATAGACGCGACGAGAAGACCAAGCTGCTCCTTCGGCTTTCCGGTTTTGGTGACCAGGGTTTTCGCAGCGCGTGCCGGCATCAGGTGCGCCCGCCAAAGCGCCTCGCACACATATATATTGCCGAGACCAGCAACGTTTTTCTGGTCGAGAAGGGCGCCCTTCAGGGGCTGTGCCTTTCCCGCAAAGCGTTCTGCCAGATAGATGGCACTCAGTTCGTTGCCGGTCGGCTCCGGCCCGAGGCCGAAAAGGAAAGGACTGTTCTGAAGCTCTGAGCGATCGGCGATATCCATGAATCCGAAGCGGCGTGGATCATTATATATGACGCGGCGCTCACCACCCTTGCCTTCCAGATGGAAAATCGCATGGTCATGCTTCTCGTCCTTCGACCGCTCGTAGCGAAAATCGCCTGGCGTTTGGCTGACTGGCCCCTGCTCGACGCGGAAGGAGCCAGACATGCCGAGATGGGAGATGATGGTCTTGCCGCTGTCGAGGTCGATCAGCAGGTATTTGGCGCGGCGGCCAAGCCCGATAATGGTGCGGCCCGAAACCTGGTCTTCGAAATTTTCCGGAAAGGGAAAGCGCAGATCGCCGCGGCGAAGCTCCAGCCGCTCGATGCGCGCGCCCTCCATGGCGGGCGAAAGACCACGCTTCACCGTTTCGACTTCTGGCAATTCCGGCATCTTAACCCATCTGTATTTAAACGTGTTTCAACTGCGGACGATGTGGGTTATAGCGCCAGTAAGCCGCGGGTATTACCCGCCTCCACAGATAGCGTCTCAAGCGGCCTTTCGCTATGGTCGCCGTACCGATTTCGAGTAACGGAGTAGTCCGATGTCACAAAGCCGTACTTCCGCCAATGGCGGCATGGAAACATCCTACGGCTTCCGCGAGGTGCCGAGTGGCGAGAAGCAGGGTCTCGTCAATGACGTCTTCCATAAGGTCGCCAGACGCTACGATATCATGAACGATGTGATGTCGATGGGCATGCACCGCGCCTGGAAGGATGCGATGGTCGCGGCGCTTAATCCGCGCAAGGAACCGGGCTACAAGGTGCTGGATGTTGCGGGCGGCACGGGCGATATTGCATTCCGTATCGTCGAAGCATCGAACCGCATGGCGCATGCGACCGTGCTCGACATCAACGGCTCCATGCTCGGCGTCGGCGCCGAGCGGGCGGACAAGAAGAGACTCTCCGACAATCTCACCTTCATCGAGGCCAATGCCGAGGACCTACCCTTTGAGGCCGGCACCTTCGATGCCTATACGATCGCCTTCGGCATCCGCAATGTGCCGCACATCGACGTGGCGCTCTCGCAAGCTTATCGCGTGCTCAAGCGCGGCGGCCGGCTGCTCGTGCTGGAATTTTCGGAAGTGGACATGCCGCTTCTGGACAAGGTTTACGAGGCCTGGTCTTTCAATGCCATTCCGAGGTTCGGCAAGGCGATAACCGGCGACGCCGAGCCCTATCAGTATCTTGTCGAATCCATCCGCAAGTTCCCGAACCAGGAAAATTTCGCGGAAATGATCCGTAAGGCCGGCTTTTCGCGCGTGACCTATACCAGCTACACCGGCGGCATCGCGGCCCTGCACTCGGGCTGGAAGCTTTGATCTAAATGAGTGCTTTCGGAGCATATTTTCGGCTCGTGCGGGTCGGCTGGATTCTGGTGCGCGAGGGCGTTGTTTCGGCGCTCCCTTCGGAAGGCTTGCCGCCTTCCGTGAGCCTTGCCAAATCCTTTGTCGGCCTGTTTGCGCGCAGCCGCGCAAAAGCCAAGAAACGCAGCGATCGGCTGGCCCAGGCAGTCGAGCGGCTCGGACCTTCCTATGTGAAGATCGGTCAGTTTCTGGCGACCAGGCCGGACGTCGTCGGCGTCGAATTCGCCGACGACCTTTCGCAGCTTCAGGACCGGATGGCCTTCTTCCCGATTGCGGCGGCAAAGGCGAGTATCGAAGGCTCGCTCGGTCGCCCGATCGAAGAGCTTTATGCGACTTTCGACGATCCGATTGCCGCAGCCTCTATTGCGCAGGTGCATCCTGCAGAGGTGAATACCCCCAATGGCCGCAGGAAGGTCGCCGTCAAGGTGGTGCGCCCCGGCGTACGGCAGCGTTTCGCCCATGACATCGAGGCAATGTATCTCGTCGCCGGTATGCAGGAGCGCTTCATGCCCTCGAGCCGGCGGCTGAGGCCGGTCGAAGTAACGAAAACGCTCGAGCAGTCGACCAAAGTCGAAATGGACCTCCGGCTTGAGGCGGCTGCACTTTCGGAGATCGCCGAAAACACGGGACAGGATCCAGGCTTTCGCGTTCCGAAGGTGGATTGGGAACGCACCGGCCGCGACGTCATCACCATGGAGTGGATCGACGGCGTCAAGATGTCCGATGTCGAGGGGCTGCGCGCTGCCGGGCACAATCTCAACACGCTTGCTGATGTCCTCATCCAATCGTTCCTGCGCCACACGCTGCGCGACGGCTTCTTCCATGCCGACATGCATCCCGGCAATCTCTTCGTCGATTCAGGCGGCATGATCGTCGCCGTCGACATGGGTATCGTCGGCCGGCTCGGAAAGAAGGAACGGCGCTTCCTCGCCGAGATCCTCTATGGCTTCATTACGCGCGACTACGTGCGTGTTGCCGAGGTCCATTTCGAAGCAGGCTATGTGCCAGGCCATCACAATGTTGAAAGTTTCGCGCAGGCAATCCGGGCGATCGGCGAGCCGATCCACGGCCAGCCTGCTGAAACGATCTCGATGGGCAAGCTGTTGACGCTGCTCTTCGAGGTGACTGAACTTTTCGACATGCAGACCCGGCCCGAACTGGTCATGCTGCAGAAGACCATGGTGGTCGTCGAAGGCGTATCGCGCATGCTGAACCCGCGTTTCAACATGTGGAAGGCATCGGAGCCCGTCGTCGGCGACTGGATCCGCAACAATCTCGGTCCGAAGCGGGTCATCACCGACCTCAAAGATGGACTGAAGGCTGCCGTGAAGCTTGCGGAAGCCGTTCCGGAAATCGCTGCCCAGACCGAGAAATTCCATCATCAGCTGCTGCATATGAGCGAGCATGGACTGCGCTTTGACGCCGAAACGGCAGACGCGATCGGCAAATCCGAGGCCCGCTACAGCCGGTCCGGCCGCCTGGCGCTCTGGATTGTCGCGTTGACGCTTCTCTATATAGCCTGGATGCTGAGCTGAGGCTCAGACACAAACAATTACATGCTGTGTTCGGCATTTGGGATATCTCATAATGCGCAGTGCTCGCTTAGTCTCGCATTCAAGGAGACCTGCAGATGAAGCATGAACGCCCCGGCATCGAACTTTCCGGCCAACCATTCGGCTTTGCCGAGATGGTGAGGATAGGCTCCGGCAGGGTGGCGCTTTCTGCGTCGCCGACAGGCATGGCACGCGCGGAGATCGCGCGTTCCGTCGTCGAAGAAGCGATCCAGGCTGGCATTCCCGTTTACGGTTCCACCACCGGAGTCGGCGCGATGAAGGATGTCGAATGGTCGGCGGAGGAACTCGACACCTTCAACCTCGGCCTCGTGCGGGCCCATCACTTCGGCACCGGCACACCATTTTCCAGCGCTGTCGTGCGAAATGCCATGGCCATCCGCGTCAATACCGCGCTGACGGGCCAGGTCGGGTGTACGCCGGAACTCATAGAAACCTATCTGCGGCTGCTCAGGGCCGACCTCATCCCGCTCGTGCGGCGCACGGGCTCGATCGGTTGCGCCGATATCGGCCTCATGGGACAGATCGGTGCGGTTCTGACCGGCGTCGGCGAAGCCGTCTATCGCGGCAAGCGCATGCAAGCGGCCGATGCCTTCAGGGCAGCGGGGCTGGAACCGGTCACCATGGCGCCCCGCGACAGTCTCGCTTCGCTCAGCATCAATGCCGTGAGCTTTGCAGCCGCCGCCGAGGCAACTCGCAATGCGGCGGCTTCGATCCGCGTTCTGCTCGCAACCGGTATGATGGCGGCCGGCGCGCTTGGCGCTTCCCGCGACCCCTGGCGGGCAGTGCGCCATGTCGGTACCCCGCGGGAAGCGCTGATCGGCTCGTGGCTGTGCAATGCCTCGGACGCCTGGGAATGGCCGGTCGCGACCCACGTGCAGGATCCGCTCAGCCTTCGCATGATCGCACAGGTCTTCGGCGCCGTGATCGAGAACCTGCTCTCGACCGGTCACAAGATCCTTGCTGCCACCGGCCGCTCTGACGACAACCCGGTTGTGGTCGAGGGTCGGGTGATGACGTCCGGCGGTTCGCTGCCCCTCGATGTGACGATCCTGCTGGAATCGGCGGCACTGTGCATGGCGCATGCAGCGCGCAACGCCTTCAACCGCTGTGTCTTGCTCGGCAACGGACAGCGGCGCGACCTACCGGTGAACCTCGTGCCACCAGGCCGAATCGCAACCGGTTTCGGCCCGATCATCAAGCTTGCCGGCGAGATCTTTTCACGCGTGCTTTCCATGTCCAACCCGGTATCCGCCCAGTCGCTGGTGGTTGCAGCGGGGCTTGAGGACGAAGCGGCTTTCCTGCCGCTGGTCATAGAGCGCTTCGAGCGGCAGATGCAGGCGCTGAAGCGTCTTGCTGCCCTCGAGGCTCTGCTGGCAGCACAGGCGGTCGACATTCTCGGCGACCGGCCCGAGGGCGTTGCGGGCATGATCTACGATGTCGTGCGCAAGCACGCCGATTTCTACACCGTAGACCGGCCGCTTTCGGCCGAGGTTGAAGCGATTGAGGAAGAACTTGGATCCGACGAATTCGCTTCGAAGCTGATCGAGCAGGTGCCGATCGCCGCATTCGACGACTTCTTCGCGCTCGGCTCGCTCGAGCGCATCGAACGGAGATTGACGCAGGACGCACTCGTCATCTGAGCTTTTGAACCGGATACGGAGGAACAGCATGGCTGATTTCGACCTCGTTCTGCAGGGTACCGTCGTGCTGCCGGAGCGCATCCTCCAAGAGGGTTATGTTGCAGCCCGCAATGGCAAGATCGCCGAGGTCGGCATCGGCGTGCCGCCTGCGGCCAGGGAGCGGCATCTGCTCGGCAAGGCGCTGGTCCTGCCGGGTGCGATCGATGCGCAAGTGCATTCGCTCTCCCAGAAGGATCAGGAGGACTTCATCTGGTCGACGCGTTCGGCGGCGGCTGGCGGCGTAACGACGATCGTCGACATGCCCTATGACGAAGGCAATCTCGTCTGCTCGGCCGAAGCGGTGAAGAAGAAGATCGATCACGCGAGCCCTCAGGCGCGCGTCGATTTCGCGCTCTACGGCACGGTCAATCCGCAAGAAGGTGCGGCCCGAATCCGCGAAATGGCGGATGCCGGCGTTGCCGCCTTCAAATTCTCGACCTTCGGGACCGATCCGAAGCGTTTCCCGCGCATCCCGCCCGCCCTTCTCGACGAATGCTTTGCGGCGATCACGCCGACCGGGCTTTCGGCCGGTGTCCACAACGAAGACGACGAGGCAGTGCGCACCTACATGGAGAAGGTCAGGGCAAGCGGCGTGACGGACTGGCGGGCGCACGGTCTCTCGCGTCCGCCGATCACAGAGCTGCTTGCCATGCACACGATCTTCGAGACCGGGGCCCATACAGGCTGCCCGGCGCATGTTGTTCATTGCTCGCTCGGCCGCGGCTACGACATCGCGCGCGCCTATCGCCGCGACGGGTTCGAGGCGACGGTCGAATGCTGCATTCACTACCTGACGCTTGACGAGGAAAACGACGTGCGGCGCCTCGGTGGCAAAGCAAAGATCAATCCGCCCATCCGGCCGCGCGCCGAGGTGGAAACGCTGTGGCGGAAAGTGGCGGAAGGCAACGTCTGGCTGGTTTCGACCGATCATGTGAGCTGGTCGGAAAATCGCAAGACCAATCCGGACATGCTTGCAAATGCCTCCGGGGTGCCCGGGCTCGAGGTCATGGTGCCGTTGTTCGTCAAGGGAGCGCTCGAACGCGGCATCCCGCTCACATGGGCTGCGAAGTTGATGGCGGAAAATCCGGCGAAACATTTCCGCATCGACCACATCAAGGGCGCGCTGACGCCCGGCAAGGATGCCGACATCGTCGTGCTTGAACCGCGCGAAACCGTCTATGATGCTGCCGCGAACGGCAACAATGTCGTCGGCTGGAGCCCCTATAACGGCATCCGTCTGCCATGGACGATTTCGGCGGCATATCTGCGCGGCAGCCAGATAACCGATGGCATGAAGGTGCTTGCAGAGCCCGGCACGGGAAAATTCGTCCGCCCGTGGCCGCGTCAGATCATATCCGGAGGAGCTGCATGAACCGCAACCTGCCCGTCAACGCCGATCGCATCGCCGAGGATATCGCTGCGCTGGCGAAGATCACCGAGCCCGATCATCCATGGACACGCCGGGCTTTCTCGCCGCTCTTTCTTGAAGGCCGCGCCTATATCGAAGCGCGCATGAAGTCAGCCGGGCTGGAGACGCGGATCGATGCCGCCGGCAATCTGATCGGACGCAGTGCAGGGACGAAACCAGGTCTTGGCACGATTATGGTCGGCTCGCATTCCGATACGGTGCCGGACGGCGGACGCTTTGATGGTATCGCCGGGGTGATCTCGGCGCTGGAAGTCGCGCGCGCGCTCAAGGACCAGGGGATCACACTGGAGCATGACCTGGAAATCGTCGATTTCCTCGCAGAAGAGGTGAGCATCTTCGGCGTTTCATGCGTCGGCAGCCGCGGCATGACCGGGCAACTTCCCGAAGCCTGGCTTTCGCGCAAGAGCGGCGAGCGCGATCTGGCACAAGGCATCTCCGGTGTCGGCGGCGATCCGGCGACGCTTCTCGCGCAGCGGCGTCCGGACCTCAAAGGCTTCCTCGAGCTGCATATCGAGCAAGGGCCGGTGCTTGAGAACGAGAAGAAGGATATCGGCATCGTGACGGCGATTGCGGGCATCACCCGGATTGAAGTCACCGTCGAGGGCCGGGCGGACCATGCTGGTACGACGCCGATGGATGCCCGCGCGGATGCGCTGGTGGCGGCCTCGCAACTGGTGCTCGATATCCGCAATGCGGCAGCGGAGCGGGCGAAGACGCCGGGTCATTTCGCTGCGACGGTCGGCGAATTTAGGATCGAGCCGAATGCGGCCAACGTCGTGCCTTCCAAGGTGGTTCTGCTCATCGACGGACGCGCGGAAATTCGCAGCGACATGGAAGCCTTCTGCGAGTGGCTCGATGCGCATGTCATCACGCTTGCGATCGCCCACGGCGTCATGATCAATTCACCCGGTCGCGTATCCGACAACTATCCGACGCCCGGTGATCCCAGCCTGCTGAGGACGCTGGAAAACGCCTGTGAAACCGTCGGTGCCGAACATCGACGCATGGCCTCCGGTGCAGGGCACGATACGGCATGGATCGCCAAGGTCGCGCCGGCCGCGATGATCTTCGTGCCATGCAAGGAAGGGCGCAGCCACTCGGCCGACGAATGGGCAGAGAATGACGACATCGCACTCGGCGCCGCCGTGCTTTTCGAAGCTGTGCGCGAGATGGACAGGACGCTGGAAAGGGAGACTGAGGATGGGGCGCATACTCGTTGAGAAAGACGTCGAGGCGGCGGTCAAGGGCGGCTCGGTCTATGCAGCGGGCGGCGGCGGCTGGGCCGATCACGGCAGGATGCTGGGGTATGCTGCGGTCGGCATCGGCAAGCCGGAGCTCGTTTCCGTCGACGAGTTGAAGGACGACGACTGGATCGCGACGGCCGCGGCAATCGGCGCGCCGGCTTCCACGACACCCTGGGAAATGCAAGGCATCGACTATGTGAAGGCCGTGCAGCTATTGCAGGACGAGCTTGGCGAACGGCTTTGCGGGCTTATCATCGGGCAGAACGGCAAATCCTCGACGCTGAACGGCTGGCTGCCCTCGGCAATTCTCGGCACCAAGGTTGTCGATGCTGTCGGTGATATCAGAGCACATCCGACCGGCGACATGGGCTCGATCGGCATGGCGGGCTCACCGGAGCAGATGATCCAGACGGCGGTCGGCGGAAACCGCGCTGACAACCGCTACATCGAGCTTGTGGTGAAGGGTGCGACCGCGAAGATTTCGCCGATCCTGCGCGCTGCCTCCGACCAATCGGGCGGCTTCATTGCCAGCTGCCGCAATCCGGTGCGGGCATCCTATGTGCGCAAGCATGCAGCACTCGGCGGCATCTCGATGGCGCTTGCCCTCGGCGAAGCGATCATTGCGGCGGAAAAGAAGGGCGGACGGGCCGTCATCGATGCGATCTGCAAGACAACCGGCGGCAGCATCCTCGCAGAAGGCGTGATTGCCAAGAAGGACGTCGTCTACACCAAAGAAGCCTTCGATATCGGCACGATCGTCGTCGGCTCCGGCGCCAGAGCCGTGACGATGCATGTGATGAACGAGTACATGGCCGTCGACGACGCCGATGGAGCGCGCATGGCAACTTTTCCCTCGGTCATCACGACGCTTTCGCCGGACGGCGAGCCGCTCAGCGTCGGCCAGCTCAAGGAGGGTATGCATGTCTTCATCCTGCATGTGCCGATGGAGATCATACCGCTTTCCGCAGGCGTGCTCGATCCGACCGTTTATCCGCCCGTGGAAAGGGCGATGGGTATCGAGATTGCGCGCTACGCCCTGGCGGCAAGGGCCTGACGCCATGGCGCGAGATGCTGGCCTTGAGGAACTGTTGAGGGAAGAGCTCGGCGGCCTGCCCGGTCTCAGCGAAAAGGCGATGTTCGGCGGCTTGGCCTTTCTGTTGAACGGCAACCTTCTTTGTGGTGCGCGCGAAGATGGCATGCTCGTGAGGCTCGGCAAGAGCAATGACGGCTGGGCGCTGGAGCTGCCAGGCGTCGTCCAGATGATCTCGGGCGGACGGGCGATGCAGGGCTGGGTTCGCGCGGACGCCCGTGTCTATGGCGAGAATGCGCTGCGCAAGCGTCTGCTCGATGCCGCACTCGGCTATGTGCAAACGCTGCAGGTGAAATAACAAGACAGGACTTGAGGAAGGACATCCCATGCCGAAGCCCAATCCACGTCATCCGAGATTTCCGATTCCTGGCGGGCCGGAGTTGCGGGCCAAAGGGTGGCGGCAAGAAGCGCTGCTGCGCCTGCTCGAAAACGTGCTTGCCGTCGGCGAAGACCCGGACAATCTCGTGGTTTATGCTGCGCTCGGCAAGGCGGCGCGCAACTGGGCGGCGCACAAGGGCATCGTCAAGGCGCTGACCGAGATGGAAGAGGACCAGACGCTGCTGATCCAGTCCGGCAAGCCGATCGGCCTGGTAAAGACTCACGCCAAGGCCCCGCTCGTCATCATGGCGAACTGCAATATCGTCGGACAGTGGGCGAAGGCCGAAGTCTTCTACGAATTGCAGCGCAAGGGGCTGATCTGCTGGGGCGGGCTGACGGCAGGCGCCTGGCAGTATATCGGCAGCCAGGGTGTCATCCAGGGAACGTATGAAATCTTCATGCGCATTGCCGAGCGGCGTTTCGGCGGCGACCTCTTCGGCCGCTTCGTGCTCACCGCCGGTCTCGGCGGCATGGGAGGGGCTCAACCGCTTGCTGGCCGCATGGCGGGCGCTGCAATCCTCTGCGTCGATATCGATCCGGAGCGGGCAAAAAAGCGTCAGCAAATCGGCTATCTGCAGGAGATTGCACCTGATCTCGATGCCGCGCTACAAATGATCGACACGGCCGTGAAGGAAAGGCGCGCACTATCCGTCGGCCTCGTCGGCAATGCGGCCGAGGTTTACCCAGAGATCGCCCGGCGCGGCATCGTGCCGGATATCGTGACGGACCAGACCTCGGCACACGATCTCGTCTACGGCTATGTTCCGAAGGGCATGAGCCTTGCCCAGGTCAAGGCACTTCGCGACGACGGCCAAGGCCAGTTGATGGCGGCAAGCCGCGCCTCGATCGTCCAGCATGTGACGGCGATGCTGGAGTTCCAGAAGAACGGCTCCGAGGTCTTCGACAACGGCAACCTGATCCGCACACAAGCGAGAGACGGCGGCGTTGCCAATGCCTTCGACATTCCGATCTTCACCGAAGCCTATTTGCGCCCGCTCTTTGCGCGCGCTATCGGTCCCTTCCGCTGGATGGCGCTGTCGGGAGAAGCAAGCGACATTGCAAGGATCGACGATCTGCTGCTCGAAATGTTCCCGGATAACAAGATCATCACCAACTGGATCCGGCTTGCCCGCGCGCATGTGCCTTTCGAGGGCCTGCCGGCGCGGATTGCCTGGCTGGGCCACGGCGAGCGCACCGCGCTTGCCCGTCGCGTCAACGAATTGGTCGCAAGCGGAGAGCTGAACGGTCCTGTCGCCTTCTCCCGCGACCATCTCGATGCCGGCGCCATGGCGCATCCAAACATCATGACCGAGCGCATGAAGGATGGCTCCGATGCGATCGCCGACTGGCCGCTGATCGATGCGATGATGCTCTGCTCCTCGATGGCTGACCTCGTCGTCGTCCATTCCGGCGGAGGCGGCTATGCCGGCTACATGACCAGCTGCGGCGTGACTGTCGTTGCCGACGGCACCGAGGCCGGCGACGAGCGGCTCGATCATGCGCTTACCAACGACACGGCGCTCGGCGTCATGCGCTATGCGGATGCCGGATACGAGGAGGCGCTGGACGAAGTGCAAAACAAGGATGTGCCGTATATCCGATTGAGTTAGCACGTAAGACCGAGCGCCTTTGCCTAAGGATCCCTCAGATGGGATTGGAGACCTCGATGAGATTGCCGTCCGGATCGCGGAAATAGATGGAGCGGATCGTGCCGTTGGCGCCGGCGCGTTCGACGGGTCCTTCCTCGATTGCAACATCTGCTGCGTCCAGATGCGCGATGACCTCGGCGAGAGCTGTTTCGGCGATAAAGCAGAGATCCGCCGAACCCGGTACCGGTTGGTTGGCTTTGGGATCGAATTCGCGCCCGGCCTGGTGAAGGTTGATCTTCTGATTGCCGAATTTCAGCGCCTTGCGGCCTTGGGCGAATGTTTCCACGGACATGCCGAGGACTCGGCGGTAGAACTCGCACGTCGCCTCGATATCGGCGACGGTCAGGACAAGGTGATCGAGGTGGCTGATGCGGATCAAAATTTTCTCCTCGAAAGGCTGCGTGCGGCGCAGGCCGCCGCAAAGGCGAGGGCCAGCATGCCGAGCGTGAAGAAGACGACGGCCGTCCAGCCTTCGATGGCGAAGAACCAGCCGCCTGCCGAGCCCATGACGCTCGAACCGACGTAATAACCAAGCATATAGAGCGACGAGGCGTGTCCCTTCGTGCCTCTGGCAAGCTTCCCGACGAGGCCGCTTGCGATCGAATGGCTCATGAAGAAGCCGCTGGTGAGCACGACAACGCCGAATATGATGACCGGCAGGAAGGCGGAAAGCGTCAGGGCGCTGCCAACGGCGGTAATTGCAATTCCCGTCAGCAGGACAGCGAAGTGGCCGAAGCGATCACCCAGTATGCCACCGACCGAAGAGGCGCCGATGCCGAAGAGATAGACGGTGAAGATCAAGCCGAGTTCGGTCTGCGTCAGGTCATAGGGTGCTGCGACAAGCCGGAAGCCGGCATAGTTGTAGATGGTGACGAAGGAGCCCATCGCCAGAAAGGCAATGGCGAAAATGAACGGCAGCGCCGGATTGCGCATATGCGCGAGCCAGGCTTTCAGATGAAACTTCGGATCGAAGCCCGGGCGGCGGACAAAATTGCGCGAGGCGGGCAGCAGCGCAATGAAGCCGGCTGCCGCAGCCAAGCCGATCGCACCGATCAGAAACATCGCCGGCCGCCAGGTCAGGTATTCCGCGAAGATACCGGTCAGCACCCGGCCGGACATGCCGCCGAAGGCGGTGCCACCGACATAAAGTCCCATTGTAGCGCCAAGGCCGCGCGGGTCGATTTCTTCGGCGAGATACGCCATCGCAACGGCCGGAACGCCGCCAAGCACGAAGCCCTGGAGGGCGCGGATGACAAGAAGCAGGTGCCAGTCCGGCACGAAGGCCGTTGCAATCGTCAGTGCCGCGGCACCGACGAGCGAGATTGACATCAGGCTACGGCGGCCAAGACCTTCCGAGATCGCGGCTGCGCATAGAATGGCAATGGCGAGGAAGCCGGTCGACAGCGAAAGCGAAAGCGAGCTTTCCGCGGGGCTGACGGAGAATTCGTCCGCAAAGATCGGCAACAGCGGCTGCACACAATAAAGCAGCGAGAAGGTGGAAAAGCCTGAAAGGAAGAGTGCAAGACTGGCACGTCGGTAGGAAGCCGTGCCACGCTGCAGGTATTCTTTCGCCGGGGACGCCGCCGGTGTTTCGATCGGGGAAATGTCGCTCATTCTGGCTGCAGTCTTGTGCATGGCTCAAGCCTTTCTCCATTCATCTAGTCAGAAGGGCATAAGCTGTCCAATATATGGAACTGATGTTTCCGATAGGTTTTGGAGATACCGCATGGAGCTTCGGCACATCCGCTATTTTCTGGCGGTCGCGGAGGAAGGCAATTTTACCCGGGCCGCGGTGAAACTCGGCATCGGCCAGCCCCCGCTCAGCCAGCAGATCCGCGATCTTGAAGCGGAAATCGGCGCGGCCTTGTTTCACCGCGTGCCGCATGGCGCGGAATTGACGGCGGCGGGCGAGGCGTTTCTCGGCGAAGCCAAGGCGTCACTTGCTTCCGCCGAGAAGGCGAAACTTGCCGCCCAGCGTGCCAATCGCGGCGACACGGGCAAGCTGGCGCTCGGCTTTACGGCCTCCTCAGCGTTCAATCCGGTTGTCAGCGCCACGATCAGGCGGTTTCGAGCGCAGTGGCCGGAAGTACGGCTGTCTCTGACGGAGATGAATACGTTGGCACTGATGGAGAAACTCAATCGCGGCGAGTTGGATGCGACCTTCATGCGCCCGAGCCTCGACGATCCGCCGGGTGTGCGCCTGAAACGTCTCGATGACGAGCCGATGGTGGTCGCCCTGCCCGCAAACCATCCGCTGGCGAAACACGAACGCCTGTCCCTGGCACTGCTGTCAAATGAGCCGTTCATTCTCTTCCCGCGGCTGGTTGGCCTCAGCCTCTTCGACGATGTCGTGCTCGCCTGCAGGAAGGCGGGTTTCGAACTGACGGTGGCACAGGAAGCACCGCAGATTTCCTCTGTCGTCAATCTGGTTGCGGCAGAGCTCGGCGTGTCGATCGTTCCGGCATCGATCGCACAGATCAGGCTCGATGGCGTCGCCTACCGTCCGATCGACGGGCCGCCTGCGGTCGCGCGGCTGGCCCTCGCGGTGCTGAAGACGCAGCGCTCGCCGGTGACGGAAAATCTGATGAGCCTGCTTTGACCTGCCCTGCAGGATCCCAATAAGGCGGATCGCCGAAGGCTTTTTTCAGGTGATCGGCTATGGCGCGGAGTTTGGCGAAGGGTTGCGGCCTTGCGGATGTGCCATGTAGACGGACTCCGCTTCGGGCCTGTAGCCGACATCTATCTCGACAAGCTTGCCTTCGCCGATTGCCGGACCTGCAATGATCTTTTCAAAAGCGCCTTCTCTGATCGCTAATGAAGGGCCTTGCGGGCGCCTGGCTTGCGACGCTGCTCTGGATGATCGCTTCAAAGCGGCTGCCGCTTGCGGTTGCCGCACAGTTGATCGTTGCAGAAAACGGCCTTTGGCCTGATCTTCGGCTTCGTTTTCGAGAAACGCCTGCCAGCGGTCGCGGAAGCAGGCGGTTCCATTCTCCAACTCGGCGGCGTCGGGCTTGCGATCGCGATCTTCACTTCGAATGGTCGGAAAGCTTAGCAGCGCCGTGGTGATTGCATGTTATCCGCCAAAGGCTTAGGGTCGGTAGTGGTCAACAAGGCGACGGATAGAAGGCCATGGCTCTCAGCGGCAAACGCATCCTGCTCATCATTTCCGGCGGCATCGCCGCCTATAAGAGCCTCGACCTGATCCGGCGCTTGCGCGAGTGCGGTGCTTCGGTGCGTCCGGTGATGACGAAGGGCGCGCAGGAATTCGTGACGCCGCTTGCAGTCGGCGCTCTTGCCGCAGACCACGTCTTCACCGATCTCTTTTCGCGACAGGACGAACAGGATGTGGGCCATATCCGGCTTGCTCGCGACTGCGACCTCGTTCTGATCGCGCCGGCAACGGCCGATCTGATGGCCAAAATGGCAAATGGTTTCGCAGATGACCTGGCCTCGACCGTTTTGCTCGCGACGGACCGGCCGGTTCTTGCCGCGCCGGCGATGAACCCCAAGATGTGGTCGCACGCGGCGACGAAACGGAATTTCGACGTCCTGAAGGGTGACGGCATCCGTTTCGTCGGCCCGATGGCAGGCGAGATGGCGGAGAGCAAGGAGGCCGGCATCGGCCGCATGGCTGAACCGCTGGAGATCGTTGCCGCCGCCGAAGCGTTACTTGACGATGGGCCGAAGCCGCTTGCCGGACGCAAGGCGATCGTCACCTCGGGACCGACCCACGAACCAATCGACCCCGTCCGCTACATCGCCAATCGTTCTTCCGGCAGGCAGGGGCACGCGATTGCCGCAGCACTTGCGAAGCTCGGTGCAGATGTCGCACTCATCTGCGGACCGGTGGCAATTGCCGATCCCGTCGGCGTCAGGACGATCCATGTCGAGCGCGCCGAAGAAATGCGCGATGCGGTGCTCGCTGCACTGCCGGCCGATATTGCCGTCATGGTGGCAGCCGTAGCCGACTGGCGCGTGGCCTCGGCCGCCGATCAGAAGATCAAGAAGCATCCGGGCGAATCCATCCCGACGCTGGCGCTGACCGAAAACCCGGACATCTTGAAGGCGGTCGGCCACCACACGATGCGGCCGACGCTGGTGATCGGCTTTGCGGCCGAGACGCAGGATGTCGAAAACAACGCCAAGGCGAAGCTCGAGCGCAAGGGTGCCGACCTGATCGTTGCAAACGACGTCTCGCCGGCGACGGGCGTCATGGGCGGCACGCGCAACAGCGTGAAGCTGATCGGCCGAAGCGGCGTCGAGCAATGGCCCGATCTCGGCAAGGAAGAGGTTGCGGAAAAGCTGGCGGCGCTGATTGCCGAACGCTTCAGGCAGGGATAGCGATACCCGCCGCTGCGCTGATGGGCTTTTTTGGCTTGAAGGCCACGACCTCGATGCCGCTCTCGCCAATCGTGACGGCGCTGCCGTCCGGTATCTCGGCCCAGGCATCGATGTCGTCATTCAACGGCTCGGAAACAAGGCAATGTCCCTGGCGCATCGGTGAGGCATAAAGTGTCGGCGCCTTTCGATCTGTCGCATAACGAATGCCGTAGAGCGACCGGCCGTCGGAGAACGCGGCGGTGAAACGTACATGAGCGTGGCCCAGGATGTTTTCAGCAAGCCCTTCGACGAAGCTCACCATCTCCGCCATCGCAGTAAGCGGCGCCCGGCACAAACCGAATTGCAGGGCGATCAGGAACATCAGCTCGGAATCGGTCGTGCCACTGCGGACATTGAAGAGCTCGTCATCAAGCATCGCCTCCATGGAACGGCGCAGGCGCTCGAAGCCGCCGATCTGGCCGTTGTGCATGAAAGACCAATTCCCATGCGTGAACGGATGGCAATTGTCGCGCCGTGTGCCGCCGCCGGTGGCTGCGCGCACATGGGCCAGGAAAAGCGGCGAGCGGATTTGGCGCGCCAGGCTCTTCAGATTGCAGTCGGACCATGCGGGAAGGATATCGCGGTAGCGGCCGGGCTCCGGCCGGTCGCCGTACCAGGCAATCCCGAAGCCATCGCCGTTCGTTGCGGTCTTGGCGCGGGTGGCGCAATGGGATTGTTCGATGAGCGAGTGGGCGGGCGAGGAAACCAGCTCCTCGAGATAGAGGGGGTCTCCACGATAGGCTGCCCAGCGACACATGCTTTTCTGACTCCGTAACCCGCCGTCCTGGCGAGGGACTGGTTGGAAATGCCCGATCGATTGTCGAGCGCGATGGTGAATAAAAACTTAACGATTGCAAATTTTGCAAGGCGGCATGCGAGTTGGAAACACTTCAGGCGATCACATTCGTTGAGCACGCATCTTCATTTGTGAACATTGGCTCTTGGCTGGGTCACGGCGGTCCGCAAGGATTTCTCTTGCATCGCCGAAATTTTTCCTTACCTTTTAAGCATCAGCAACAGAACGAAAGGAAGGTGATCCAATGTCTAATGAGATTTCGGACCTCGTAACGGGCATGGGAGAGGTGACGAAAGCGAGGCAGCCCTCGCTCTAATCCCCGCCTTCCTGGGGCCGCCTTGACGGTCCAGGCCAGCTACAGGCCAAACTCATGGAAAGGGTCGCTGAGGCGGCCCTTTTTTATTTTGCAGAATTTCTTTGACCGCAACCGAGCCATGGCATATTCATAAAGTCATCTGATGACTTTATGAGTATGCCATGCAACCGCTCTACAAGACAAATCTGGCCGAGACCGCGATTGAAGCGATCCGCGGCGAAATCCTCGCCAAGCGATGGAGTGTCGGCGCCAAGCTGCCGAACGAAGCCGCTCTTTCCGCCGCGCTGGCAGTCAGCCGGGGCACGATCCGCGAGGCCGTGCGCGTGCTTGTCTCTCAGGGCCTGCTCGAAACGCGACAAGGCTCTGGCACCTACGTCCTTTCGACGAGGGATGCCAGTCGACCACTGACGATGGCGAGGCGGGCAAGTCTGCGCGACCAGTTCGAAGCGCGCTGCGCCCTGGACGTCGAGGCAGCCCGCCTCGCCTCGCTGCGGCAGACGCCAGAAATTATAACTCTGCTGCGCGACCTCCTGGCCAAGCGCGGCAAATACGAAGGGGGCGACAAGGCGGCCTTCGTCGAGCGCGATCTTGCCTTTCACAAAGCGATCATCGCTGCCTCCGGCAACCGGGCGATGATCGAGATCTATGACTTCTTCTCGGCCTCGATTGCCGAAACCATCGAGGCAACGCTCGGGCAGGATATTCCCGAGCCCGACACGAAAGCGCACGCCGATATCATCGATGCCATCGAGACCGGTCTCCCCGCCAAGGCGGATGCCGCCGTACGCCGCTTCATGAAGCCGGTGATTGCCGCCCTTGAACGGATGATTCTCTCGTGACCTCCTCCATTTCCGACGCGGCCGAGGCACTCGAGGCCATCGACGAGCAGTTGATCGATGCCGAGGCGGACAGTATTCCCGCACCCGAAGCACCGGCACGGTCGACAGCGGCAAGCCGTATCATTCTCGGTGTCAGCCTCGTACTCATCGCCTTCAACCTTCGCCCCGTGTTCTCCAGCGCATCCGCGCTGCTGCCGGAAATTCGCGCGGGGCTTGGCCTTGCGGCCCTCGGCGCGAGCCTGCTGACCACGCTTCCCGTCGTTTGCCTGGGCGCTTTTTCGCCGCTCGCGCCAAAGCTGGCACAGCGATTGGGTGCCGAGCGAACGCTCCTCGGCGTGCTCGTGCTGCTGGCACTCGGCACGGCCATGCGCGGGCTATCGTCGGTTGCGCTACTCTTTCTCGGAACCGCGCTTGCTGGCGCTTGTATCGCCGTCGGAAACGTCCTTCTTCCTGGCCTGGTCAAGCGCGACTTCGCCGACCGCACAGCGCTGATGACCGGATGTTATACGATGGCGCTCTGCGCCGGCGCAGCGAGCGCTGCCGGTTTCACACTGCCGATCGAGCACGCGCTCGACGGATCGCTGGAGGGCGCTCTTGCCGCCTGGGCATTGCCCGCCTTCGTCGTCGCCTTGATCTGGCTTCCGCAGGTTCTGAGGATACCGGCGCAGACGCGGCGAAGCGGCTTCAGGGTCGAGGGCCTCTGGCGGGACCGGCTTGCCTGGCAGGTCACCCTTTTCATGGGCCTTCAATCAGCGCTCGCCTATTGCGTCTTCGGCTGGCTCGTGCCGATCCTGCGCGAGCGCGGCCTCGACGGCGTGACTGCCGGCGCCATCGTTTCGGTATCAGTCATGGTACAGGCCGCCGCCTGCCTCGTGGCACCGCAGATTGCCGTACGCGGCAAAGACCAGCGGCTGATCAACGCTGCGCTGTGCGTCATTGCCGTGGTGGCCCTGCTTGGCCTGCTCTTCGCGCCGCTTTCGACGGTCTGGCTTTGGGCAGTGCTGCAGGGAATGGGACAAGGCGGCCTGATTGCAGTGGCAATGACAACGATCGTGCTGCGCTCGCGTGATCCGCATGTCGCCGCTCACCTGTCCGGCATGGCGCAATGCGTCGGCTATCTGCTGGCCGCTGTGGGTCCGCTGATCGTCGGGCTCATTCGCGGCGCGACCGGAAGCTTTGCCTGGTCCGCAGTACTCTTCGTTCTGCTGGGATTTGGAGCCGCGATCAACGGCTGGAATGCAGGACGTGCGCTGCACGTGAATGCGCGCACGACCCAGACGACGTAAGCGCCTCTCCTCACCTGCGCATCACCATCTCTTGATACCCCTGCGAGATGGCAGATGTTACGCTATCTAAGATCGCGTTCCATCGCCCAGGAGGAAAGAGTGTCGTTCCGATCTGCCGCCATCCTGTTCGCGCTGCTGGCTCTTGCTGCACCTGCTGTCTCGAATGAGCGGCCCGGCGTCTTGAAGCTGTTGCCGTCCGATTCCGTGACCCAGCATGAACAGAACATCGCCGGGCGCAGGCTGGCCTATACGGCGAGCGCGGGCACGCTCGATCTCTTCGGGCAGGACGGCGCTCGCACCGGCGCGATATTCTACACCGCCTATACCGCCAAGGTGGGTGCGGCCAACCGGCCGATTACCTTCGCTTTCAACGGCGGTCCGGGCGCGGCTTCCGCATTTTTGCACCTTGGGCTCGTCGGGCCGCGCATATTGGATTTCGGTCCCCAGGCCCGGGACGGCGCAAATGCGAAGCTCGTCGACAACCCGCAGAGCTGGCTCGATTTCACCGATCTCGTGCTGATCGATCCGATCGGCACAGGATGGAGCCGCACGGCGAAGGCCGACGACGCTTCGAACTATTACAGCGTCAACGCCGATGCGCAGAGCATTGCAAAGGCGATCGCGCTTTATGTCGCGCACAACAATCGCTCTGGCTCACCAAAATATCTTCTCGGTGAAAGCTATGGCGGTTTCCGTGCCGCCAAGGTCGCCGCTGCCCTTCGGCAAAGCCAAGGCATCATCATCGCCGGCGCGGTCATGCTCTCGCCGTTGCTTGAGGGCCAGCTGATGTTCAATGCGGACCGGTTTGCGCTTGGGGCTGCTCTGGAGTTCCCGTCCCTCGCCGCCGCTGAAGCCGAGCGCCGAAAGACCTTCGACGAAGAAGCGCAAAGAGACGCGGAGAAGTTCGCGCTCGGCGAATATCTGACGACCTTGGCCGGACCAGCACCGGCGGGGGACGCTGCGAAGGCATTCTATGGCAAGGTCTCGACGATGACCGGCATTCCCGAAGACGTCGTCACCCGAAACCGCGGCTTCCTGGGCAATGCCTTTGCCAAGAATTCCGCCAAGCAGCAGGGCGAGGTGATGAGCCCCTACGATGCCTCGTTCGCAACGCCCGACCCTTATCCGGAGTCAGAACTCCGACCGCGGCGATGATGCGGTCCTCGACGGATTTACCCGCGCTTATGGTGGCGCTTTTGCCGATTACGCACGCAACGAACTCGGCTTCAGGACCGAGATGACCTATACGCTGCTCGAAAGCGACGTCAGCCGTCAGTGGGAATGGGGCGGTGGACACGGCAGCGGATCACGGCTGCAGGCGAGCATAACGGACGACATCCGCGAGCTACTGGGTTCCAATCCAAGTTTTCATTTGCTGATAGCACATGGCTACAGCGATATCGTCACGCCCTATGGGGTCAGCCGCTATGTCGTGGACCATCTGCCTGAAAGCCTGACGCAAGGCCGTGTAAGCCTGGACGTCTATCGCGGCGGCCATATGTTCTACACCAATGCGCAGGCGCGGGCCGCTTTCACCGCTGATGCCAAGGCCTTCTATGGCCAGCATCCGGCGGCGCAGATAGCCGAATGAGGAGCAAATGCACGTTACCGGGGGATGCCACTGCGGCGCGATTGCCTATGAGGCCGAGATCGATCCGGAGCGCGTCAGCATCTGTCATTGCACGGATTGCCAGCGGCTGACGGGGACGGCCTATCGCGTCAGCACGGTTGCGCGACAGGAAGATTTCCGGCTTCTCCGCGGTACGCCGAAAACCTATGTCAAGCATGGCGAAAGCGGAGCATGCAGCCGGCAATTCTTCTGTCTGGATTGCGGCTCGCAGCTCTATCGCATGGGAGAGGACAACGCCTTCGTCGGCATCCGTGTCGGCACGATCAACGAGCGGGCCGAGCTGTCGCCGCGCAAGCAGATCTGGTGCCGCTCTGCGCTGCCCTGGACCGGCAATATCGAAGCCCTGCCGCGCTTCGAAACGGAAAGTTAGGGTTGCCTGAAGCGGGGCCTGACATAGATAGAGCCTCATGTCATACCAGAAGCAGTCTCTCAGCGCCTCGAAACCGGATGCGGTTTCAGGGGAAGACTCTATTCTCGCTGTTCTCTCCGCCGAGCCGGAAAAATGGGCTCTCTTCATGGATATCGACGGGACCCTGCTCGAGTTGGCCGATACGCCGGACGACATCGTCGTTCCACCGTCGCTGCCCGCAAATCTCGACGCCTTGGCGACAAGGCTCGGAGGTGCGCTGGCCCTCGTGACCGGCCGGGGGCTCGACTATGCCGACCAGCTTTTTTCGCCGTTCCACTTTCCGATCGCCGGACTTCACGGTGCCGAGCGGCGCGACCCGGATGGAAGCGTGCGCAAAGCCGAAGTAACAGCGCAATTCGAGACGCTGAAGGCGGATCTCACCGCCGAGACTGCAGGTTGGGCGGGGGTTCTGATCGAGGATAAGGGAGCGGCGGTCGCCGCACATTATCGGCTTGCGCCGGACAGGGAGCTCGAACTCGAACCATTGATGGAACAGGCGCTTAGTCGAGCCGGACCGAACTGGACGATCCAGCACGGCAAGATGGTGATCGAAATTCGTCCGGCCAGCGCCGACAAGGGCAACGCGGTCGAAGCCTTTCTCGCACATCCGGTCTTTGCCGGCAGACGCGCCATTGCGATCGGTGACGACGTGACCGACGAAGCGATGTTTCGCACGGTCAACCGGCTTGGCGGCCATTCGATCCGCGTCGGGCCGCTTTCGCCTGCGAGCGAGGCGCGCGGCTCCATCCCCTCTGCCGAAGCTCTGCGCGGCATCATTGAGACATTGGCCTCGTGATGATTTGAGCGCCCGACGTATTTCATTGCATGAAAGGAACTGGCATGAGCCGTCTCGTCATTGTTTCCAATCGCGTGCCCGTTCCCGACAAGGGCGGCATTGCGCCCGCCGGCGGGCTGGCGGTCGCCCTGAAGGCAGCCCTTGAAGAGCGCGGCGGCATATGGATGGGCTGGTCGGGAAAGTCGAGCGGCGAGCATGAGCCGCAGCCGCTTGCACGGCTGGAGCAAGGCAACATCACCTATGCACTGACGGATCTGACCGATACCGATGTGGAAGAATACTATCACGGCTTTGCCAACCGCGTTCTCTGGCCGATCTGCCACTACCGGCTGGATCTTGCGGAATACGGCCGCAAGGAGATGGCCGGCTATTTCCGCGTCAACCGTTTTTTCGCCCATCGGCTGGCGCCGCTGATCGAACCCGATGACCTCATCTGGGTGCACGACTACCACCTGATCCCGCTCGCCGCGGAACTGCGTCAAATGGGCCTGAAGAACCGCATCGGCTTCTTCCTCCATATTCCATGGCCGCCTGCGGACGTGCTCTTCACAATGCCGGTTCACGAGCAGATCATGCGCGGCCTCTCGCACTACGATGTTGTCGGCTTTCAGACGGATCACGACCTTGAGAATTTCGCCGGCTGTCTCAGACGGGAAGGCATCGGCGACGAACTCGGCGAAGGCCGCTACAGCTCCCACGGCCGGACTTTCAAGGGCGGCGCCTATGCGATCAGCATCGAGACTGCAGCCTTTGCCGAATTCGCCCAAAGGGCCGCGACCAACAGCATGGTCAAAAAAGCGCGTCTAAGCATCGAAGGCCGCAGCCTGATCATCGGCGTCGACCGCCTAGATTATTCCAAGGGAATCACGCAGCGCATCGACGCTTTCGAGCGCTTCATCCTGGCCAACCCGGCACAGCAGGGGCGTGTCACCTATCTGCAGATCACTCCGAAGTCCCGCTCCGAAGTGCCTGAATACGAAGCCATGCAACGCACCGTGGCCGAGCAGGCCGGCAGGGTGAACGGCGCTCTTAGCGCCGTCGATTGGGTGCCGATACGCTATATCAACCGCTCCGTGGGACGCCACATTCTCGCGGGCCTCTACCGGCTCGGCAAAGTCGGCTTGGTGACGCCGCTCCGGGACGGGATGAACCTTGTCGCGAAGGAATATGTGGCCGCACAAAACCCGGACGATCCGGGCGTGCTCGTGCTTTCGCGCTTCGCCGGTGCTGCCCGCGAGCTGAAAGGCTCCCTGCTGGTCAACCCCTACGACATCGAGGGTACGGCAAACGCGATGGCGAGGGCGCTCAGCATGCCGCTGGAAGAGCGGAAAGAGCGCTGGCAGATGATGATGGACCATTTGCTCGAACATGATGTTTCGCGCTGGTGCCGGGATTTTCTCAAAGATCTTGCACCTTGAGCGCGTCTATGCCGGCCTCGGAGATCAGCCAGGCGGCAAGCCGATCAGTCTCCGCGCTCTGCGCTTTGGGCGGCACCAGCCAGTAGCCACGGTCCCTGGCCTCCAACATCGGTCCGGCCGTAACCAGCATACGTGACGCGAGCAGCGAATCGACCAGACCCATCCAGCCGATCGCCAGCCCCTGCTCGCCGATCGCCGCCTGCACGACAAGCGAATATGTGTTGAAACTGAGCTCGCCCTGCCCTACGGCCGCATCACGATTGATGCCGAGCTCGGCGAGGTAGCTCTTCCAATCGAACCACGGCGACGGTGCGCGCGTATCGAGATGCAGAAGACGCGCGCTGGCAATCTCGAACGGATCGAAGAAAGGGCCGTTTCGATCCAGAAAGCCTTGGGTGCAAATCGGGACGACCTTTTCCGGCAGAAGCAGCGTCGCGTTGCTGCCGAATTCCTGCCGCGTTCCGAAGACGACGGCAATGTCGCCATCCGGCGGGCCGTGCTCCATGCGCTGCGTCGCGACGATCTGGATGTCCATTTCGGGATAAAGCAGGCGGAAGGTATGCATACGTGGGATCAGCCAGAGCGATGAGAAGGCGTAATCCGTCCTCAGCCTGATCGCCGGACGTTCGGATTGGCTGCGAAAACTGCGCACCAACATGTCGATATCGTCAACCGTACGAGAGGTGACGTCGAAAAGCCTGCGGCCTTCCGACGTCAATTCGACACCGCGGTGCTGCCGCTGAAGGAGGCTGACGCCCATGTGCTCTTCCAGGCGGCGGATCTGATAGCTGACAGCAGGCTGGGTCAGGCCGAGAGTTCCGGCCGCAGACGAGAGACTGCCCATTTTCCCCACCGCGGCAAACACGCGAACCCATCCAAGGTCAATTGGTCGCTCTGCCATAAGAAATCCTTTGATCACCCATTGAAAAAAGCCAGCTTCACAAGGGGAACTAACCTGATGTTCAATAAATTGCTCGAATAACAGGGGAACTGCAATGGAAAGAATTCGCCCGCGAACCGGTTCGCTGACAGCCTCCTCTTCTTCCTCCTCCTCCGGTGCCGCTTCCCGCTGCATGGCAGAAGGCAAATCCAAAGGCCATCGATCCGCGGCTCTCCGGCGTCACCACGCTCGACGGGAAGCCTGATACGGTGAAAAGCTCGCTCAGCCTCTAATATCCAAGGACAAACGACACATGGCGCGCCCGAATATCCTCATCCTCATGGTCGACCAGTTCAACGGAACGCTGTTTCCGGACGGACCGGCCGAATTTCTTCACGCGCCGCATCTGAAGGCATTGGCGGAGCGTTCCGTGCGTTTCGCCAACACCTATACGGCAAGCCCGCTCTGCGCTCCGGCGCGAGCCTCCTTCATGTCGGGCCAGCTCCCCAGCCGGACACGCGTCTATGACAATGCCGCGGAATTTGCCTCCGACATCCCGACCTACGCGCACCATCTGCGGGCCGCCGGATATCAGACCGTGCTTTCCGGCAAGATGCATTTCGTCGGGCCAGATCAACTTCACGGCTTCGAAGAGCGGCTGACGACCGATATCTATCCCGCCGATTTCGGCTGGACGCCCGACTATACGAAACCCGGCGAGCGCATCGACTGGTGGTATCACAACCTTGGTTCGGTCACCGGCGCCGGCGCCGCCGAAATCACCAACCAGATGGAATATGACGACGAGGTCGCCTACCACGCGACCCGCAAACTCTACGATCTTTCGCGCCGGCAGGACGAGCGTCCATGGTGTCTGACCGTCAGCTTCACGCACCCGCACGACCCTTACGTGGCACGGCGGAAATTCTTTGATCTCTACGAAGACTGCCCGGCGCTCGACCCTAAGGTCGGACCAATCCCGTTCGATGAGCTCGATCCACATTCGCAGCGCCTGCTCGAGGCCTGCGACTACAAGGCTTTCGACATTACGCCCGAACACATCCGCCGCGCGCGAAGGGGCTACTTTTCCAGTATCTCCTATGTGGACGAGAAAATCGGCGAGATCCTCGACGTGCTCGAGCGCGGACGGATGGCGGAAAACACCATCGTCCTGTTTGTCTCCGACCACGGCGACATGCTCGGCGAACGCGGGCTGTGGTTCAAGATGTGCTTCTTCGACGGTTCGGCGCGGGTACCGCTGATGATTGCCGCGCCCGGCTGGAAGGCAACGCGAATCGATCAGCCGGTTTCAACGCTGGACGTGACGCCAACGCTGGCCGGACTTGCCGGTCTCGACATAAGCTCGCTCAAGAGATGGACCGACGGCGAGGATCTGGCCCCCCTCGCCATGGGCACCGGCAGTCGCGGCCCGGTGCCGATGGAATATGCTGCGGAAGGCTCCATCGCGCCGCTCGTCTGCCTGCGCGACAGGCGCTACAAGCTGTCGCTCTGCGATAAAGACCCGCCGATGCTGTTCGACCTCGATGCCGATCCGCACGAGCTCAAGAACCTCGCTACGGACCCGGCCCATACCGCGACGCTCAAGGCATTGACCGAACAGGCAAATAGACGCTGGAACCTCGCACACTACGACCAATCCGTGCGCGAAAGCCAGGCACGCCGCTGGATCGTTTATGCAGCGCTGCGCAATGGCGCCTATTATCCCTGGGACTACCAGCCGCTGCAGAAGGCCTCGGAGCGCTATATGCGCAACCACATGGACCTTAACGTTCTGGAAGAGAACCAGCGATATCCGCGCGGGGAATGACCCGCGCGGATAATTTTGCAAGAAATCAGGCTGCGTGCTTCAGATAGCCGAGCGCGTCTTCCAGCGTGACATGGCCACGAAAGCCACCTGTGCTTTCAGCCCGTTCTTCGTGTTCGATCGCCAGGGCAAAGCGCACTGCTTGATTTTCCTGCAGCCTCTCAAAGAGGCTGTTCAGTGCCGGGAATTGCTTGCGATCCACGACATTGTGGAAGTCGTTCCAACGTGCGATGCCGGCGAAATAAGCGTCGGCAAGGCTGGGTCCTTTGCCAAGCAGCCACTTGCGGCCGGCAAGAAGTTGCTCGAGTTCCCTATGGACCTTCTCGACCTTGGCAACGCCATAAGCGGTCAGCGCCTTCCTGGCATCCGGCTCCAGCTCATGCTCGATCGTGTACCAGAGCGGGCTGAAGGCGTTGAAAAAGCTGGTATTGAGATAGGCGAGCATCTGGTTCAGCCTATCAAACTCGGCGCTGCCCTGTGCAAAGCCGAGACCCTTGCGGATTTGGCCGGAAGCGATGTGGTTGAGGATTGCCATGCTCTCGCTGATGACACGGCCATCGCCAAGCATGAGCGAAGGTGTTTCGCCGATCGCGTTGATCCGCCCATAGTCTTCGCTCGAGACGACTTCCGGCATCTCAATGCGGCACAGATGATAAGGCTCGCCTGACCATTCGAGTGCGACAATGGAGGCAAAAGAGCAGCCTTCCGGCACGCCGTAAAACAAAATCGGAGACATTCGTCGTTCCTTTCGGGATTGAACTGATTTCACGATCAGAATATCGTTTTGTGGACGATTGCCGAACAGCTGCTCAAAATGCACATCAAAGTCTATAAATCTGGAAGATTGAATTGAGCTCCTTTAACCTCAACGATCTCAACCTTTTCGTTCACGCAGTCGAAGGCGGCAGCTTCACCGCCGCTGGACGGCGCCTCGGCGTTCCCAAATCGACGGTGAGCAAGCGGGTTGCGGAACTGGAGGCGAAGCTGGGCGCGCGACTGATCCAGCGCACCTCGCGCAGCTTTTCCCTCACGGATTTGGGACGCGATTTCTTCGAGCACGCGCAGGCATCCGTCATCGAAGCGGAGATGGCGGAAAGCATTGTCCGGTCGCGTCTCGGCGAGCCGAGCGGCACCGTGCGCATCACGGCCTCGGTGCCGACTTCGCAGTTCATGCTGGCCGAGCATCTGCCGGACCTGGCGCTCCGATATCCGAAGCTTAAAGTCTTTCTGCATGTCACCGATCGCTTCGTCGATATCGTACAAGAGGGCTTCGATATCGCAGTGCGCAGCCATCAGCTGCCGCTTGCCGATTCAAGCCTCGTGCAGCGTAAATTGGCAGAGCATGAATTTCTTCTCGTCGCCGCGCCATCCTATGTCGACAGGCACGGGGCTCCACAAAGGCCGGAGGATCTCGTGGCGCATGCTGCCGTCATGCCCAGCCTCACCGAGACGGCTTGGCGGCTTTTTTCCGCCACCGGGGACGAAACGCTGGTCAAGCCACCGGCGGTGATGGCGGCCGACGAACCTTTCGTCCTGCTACGAGCCGCGGCGGCGGGAATGGGAATCACCATTCTTCCGACTTCCGTCTGCCGAGAGGCCATAGAGCAAGGGCGATTGATCCGTATCCTGCCAGAATGGACGGCGGGCAACATCACGACAACGGTGCTCCTCCCGCATCGGCGCGGTCAACTGCCATCAGTGCGCGCCGTGGTGGAGTTCATAAGCGAGCGGCTGGGTCAGCCATGACCCCACCGATCATATGTGTGCGAAAAGCGCCTGCTTCAGCGCCGCGATGCGGTCTTCATTGCGCCGGTAGAAGATCCATTGCTTTATACGTTTTGCGTGTACCAGCTCAGCCTGCACCAATATACGCATATGTTCGCTAAGCGTTGCCGGAGTTATGCCCAGCTTTTCGGCGATGAGCACGGCGCAGACACCGTCGTCCTCTAGGTCGCCATCCACCTGAGGCAAGAAATGCTCCCGCGGCTCTTTCAACCATTCGAGAATGACGAGGCGGCGTTCATTGGCGAGGGCTTTCAGAATATCAACATCTTGCATTTCGTTATTTTGCCAAGTAACGAAATATTGTCAATCCATGGAGAGCCTGCATGCCGATCGCCCTTTCTGCCGAACGCATTGCCGAAATCGAAGGGCTGATCCGCCCCCATATCCGTCGCACACCCGTGATGTGCGTCGACATCGAGGATTTCGGCGGAGCGCCGCTCAAGGTCGATCTCAAGCTCGAATACCTGCAGCATTCCGGCTCCTTCAAGGCACGCGGCGCCTTTTCCCACCTCCTTACGCGGCAGGTGCCCGCAGCCGGCATCGTGGCAGCCTCCGGCGGCAACCACGGCGCGGCCGTTGCCTATGCCGCATCGCGGCTTGGCGTGCCGGCCACCATCTTCGTGCCGAGCGTCACCTCGCCTGCCAAGGCGGAGAAAATCCGCGCCTACGGCGCCAATCTGGTCATCGGCGGCGAGCGTTACGCCGATGCGCTCGCGGCGAGCGAGACCCATGAGCGGGCAAGCGGCGCGCTTGCCATACATGCCTATGACCAGGCGGAGACGCTGCTCGGTCAGGGAACGCTCGGCAAGGAGATCGAGGAGGACATGCCGGACATCACCACATTGCTGGTCGCAGTCGGCGGCGGCGGATTGGTCGGCGGCATCGCCGCCTGGTTTCGCGGCCGGGTGAAGATCGTCGCCGTGGAATCCGATGGAGCGCCGACCCTCTACGAGGCCTTCAGGGCGGGTAAACCAGTGGATGCTCCGGCAGGTGGCATTGCGGCAGATTCGCTCGCCCCGAAACGGGTTGGTGAACTGATGTTTCCTCTCGCGCAGCAATTCGTGCAGCCGCCGGTGCTGGTAACGGACGACGAAATCCGTGCTGCTCAGAAAGCCCTATGGGAAGGGGCGAGGGTCGTTGCCGAGCCCGGAGGTGCTGCGGCATTCGCAGCCGTGCTTTCCGGCAAATATGTTCCGGTACGGAATGAACGCGTCTGCGTCTTGGTCTGCGGCGCCAACACGGCGGCCGTGAAATTCGACTGACTATTCCGGCGGCAACGGCACACAGGGCCACCCGACCGTGACTTGCGCCTGTACCGGCCGCTCGAGATACGTGGAAAGCGCGACATAGCTGCGCGTGCCGCTGACGCCCGGCACGGAATGAATCTGACCGAGGAGAAATTCGAGCGCCTGCGGATTTTCCAACCGCACCTTGAGGATCATGCTGGCATCCCCGGCGACCGAGTGCATCTCCTCCACCTCCGGAAACCGGCTGATCTGCATCAGCCGTTCGCTCTTGCCCCAACCCGCCGCCTCCACATGCACGAAGGCCAACAACGGCTTGCCGACTGCTGGGCCATCAAGCCGGGCGACCACATCCCGGATGACACCGGACCGCTTCAGCCGCTTGACCCGTTCGTGCACCGACGGCGGAGAAAGCCCTACCTTCTCTCCCAGCACGGCGTAGCTCTGACCCGCATCGGCGGCGAGAGCTGCTAATATCTTTCGGTCGAACGGATCGAGGCAGGCCCTCTCCCGCCGCTTTTGCCGAATGCCGTCTGTATTTTCCATCCCTTCCTACTCCTGCATTTTCCAGCCGAACTTTATTCGGCAAAATAGCGGCAATGCCATATGAAATTCCAGAGGAGCAGAAATGGAAATGATCGTTCGCAATCCCCACGACGGCATCTACACCGCCACGTCCGATTACGTGCATGCCATGGAGGTGCGCCAGCCTGACCGTCTTGTCTTCGTTAGCGGAACGATGGGCCTTGATGAGGCCGGCGCAGCCGGCGTCGATCTAGACTCCCAACTCCAACTGATCTGGTCGAACCTCAGGCGAATTCTGGCAGAGGCACAAATGACCGCAGACAACATCGTGCGGCTGACCAGCTACCTGCGCGATGCTTCCTTTGCCGAGGCAAACCAGAATGCGCGGGTGGCGGCGCTCGGTGCGCGTCGGGTGCCCACAACAGCCATCGTCGTCGAAACGCTGCGGGAGGACTGGTTGGTCGAAATCGAGATTATTGCCGCCGCATAATTGGAAATCACGCCGCTTTGGCGACGTGATACTCCTTGATTGCGGCCATCTTGATTGCCGGATAGCGCTCCGCCTCGTAGCGCAGCGAGAAGCTGTCCTGCGCCAGGAACACCGGGTCGCCGTCGAGATCGCGGGCGATATCGCCGCGTTTGACCGTCAGGAACTTTTCGAGTTCCGCCGGCTGATCGGCCGATACCCAGCGGCAGACTGAGAAGCGCGACATTTCGAAAGAGACCGGCAGGCCGTACTCCGCCTGCAGGCGCTCCTTCAACACATCGAGCTGCAGGGCACCGACAACGCCGACGATGGCCGGCGAACCATCTTCCGGGGAAAAGAGCTGGACGACCCCTTCTTCGGCCATCTGCTGCAGGGCCTCCTTCAGCTTCTTCGCCTTCATCGCGTCTTCAAGACGGACACGACGGAGAATTTCCGGCGAGAAGTTAGGCACGCCCTGGAACACCAACGCTTCGCCTTCCGTCAGCGTATCGCCGATGCGCAGCGTGCCGTGGTTCGGAATACCGACGACGTCGCCCGCATAGGCGGTATCGGCGAGCTGTCTTTGCGAGGCAAAGAAGAACTGCGGCGCCGTGAGCCCCAGTTGCTTGCCCGTGCGCGCCAGACGTGCCTTCATGCCGCGTTCCAGCTTGCCGGAGCAGATGCGGGCGAAGGCGATGCGGTCGCGGTGGTTGGGGTCCATATTGGCCTGGATCTTGAAGACGAAGGCCGTCATCTTGTCTTCGCTTGCATGCACCTTGCGGGTATCGGCGACCTGGTCGCGCGGCGGCGGGGCGAATTCACCGAGCGCGTTGATGAGATCGCGGACACCGTAATTGCGGAGCGCCGAGCCGAAGAAGACCGGCGTCATGTGACCCTCGAGGAAAGCCTTGCGGTCGAAGGGACGGCAAGCCTCCATCGCCAGTTCCGTCTCGTCGATGAAGGCAACCCGCTCGTTTTCCGGCAACCGATCAGCCACGCTCTGAGGTCCGTTGACCGGCGTTGCTTCCACTTCCGTATCTGAACCGCGCACAGTGTTCGTGGCCAGGTGATATGAGCCACAGAAAGTTTTGGAGCGGCCGATTGGCCAGGTGATCGGCGCGGTGTCGAGCGCCAGTTTCTCCTCCACCTCATCCAGGATTTCGAACGGATCGCGGCTTTCGCGGTCCATCTTGTTGATGAAGGTGATGATCGGGATATCGCGCATGCGGCAGACTTCGAAGAGCTTCAGCGTGCGCGGCTCGATGCCTTTGGCGGCGTCGATCACCATGACGGCGGCGTCGACAGCTGTCAGCGTGCGATAGGTATCGTCCGCGAAGTCTTCGTGGCCGGGCGTGTCGAGAATGTTGAAGACGTTGTCGTCATATTCGAAGGTCATGACGGAGGTCACCACAGAGATGCCGCGCTCGCGCTCGATCTTCATCCAGTCCGACCGGGTCTGGATGCGATCCTTCTTCGCCTTGACTTCACCGGCGAGCTGAATTGCGCCGCCGAAAAGAAGCAGCTTTTCGGTGAGCGTGGTTTTGCCCGCGTCCGGGTGCGCGATAATAGCGAATGTGCGGCGGCGAGAAACCGCCTCGGCGAGACTTTCGGCCATGATGTGAATCCTGTGGAATTGCGGCGTATCTAGCGATTAAAGCCCGCCAATGCAATTGACCTTGGGCCTCCCGGCGCAAAGTAATGTCGCATGACCATTCACAACGACATCCGCCCGCAGCTCAACCTTGTCCGTTTGCCCAATGGCGAAGGTCTTGACCTGCCCTCCTATGAGACGAGCGGTGCTGCGGGCATGGACCTTCGGGCGGCCGTTGCCGATAACGAGCCGATGACGCTCGCGCCCGGCAAGCGCGCGCTGGTGCCGACCGGCTTCATCTTCGAAATTCCGGATGGCTACGAAGCGCAAGTTCGGCCCCGTTCGGGCCTCGCTTTCAAGCACGGCATCACCTGCCTCAACACTCCCGGCACGATCGACAGCGACTATCGCGGCGAAGTGAAGGTGCTGCTCGTCAATCTCGGCGATGAGCCGTTCGAAATCACGCGCGGCATGCGCATCGCGCAGATGGTCATCGCGCCGGTCACTCAGGTGCGCGTTGCAGAGATCACCGAAAGCACCACCACGGCACGCGGCGCCGGCGGCTTCGGCTCGACCGGCGTTTGAGCAAGTCGTTCGATAGTGCCGGGCTGACCTTTCGTCAGGCCTATTTCGACGATCGGACGGCATGGGCAGCGCTCGTCTCTCTCCTCGACGATACATTCGGCATCGATATCGGGCCGCTGCAGCAGCTCGGTGGCCCGGATCCGACTGGCATGCCTTTCGGCTGGTTTGCCGCCGACGACACGCTTGCCGCCAATCTATCCGCCTTTGCCATGCCGCTCGTCGTCAACGGCCGGCAGATCAACGCGGCCGCCTTCCAATCCGGCGCCGTTCGCCCGCCATGGCGCGGACGCGGGCTTTACCGCGACGTGACGCGTAAGGCGCTTGAATGGTGCGAGAGTTCGGCAGTTCGAGGCTATCGTGCTCTATACCGACAAGCCTTTGCTCTACGAACCTTACGGCTTCCGCAGCCTGCCGATGCACCGCTACTGCGGGGCAGCACCGCAACCACATTCCGCGGGAAAACCTGCCCGAGAGCTCGATCCATGGAATAAGGCCGATCTCGCTTTGCTGCAGGAGGCGCTGAAGACGCGGGCACCGGTTTCGGATGTGCTGGCCGTTTCGGGCAATGCGGCGATGTTTCTCGTAAATACCCAACTCGATCCCGAGGTTCGTTTGAGCTGGCTCGATGCGGAAAAAGCCGTCATCGCGTGGAAAGCCGGAGAGGCTGACCGCTTCTGCCTGCTCGACGTCGTCGCTACGGAAATTCCGTCGCTTGCCGTCATCCTCGGCAGGCTCGGCGAAGGGTCCGAACAGGTCGACGTCTTCTTTTCGCCGGACAAGCTTGACTGGCGCGGAGAGGCTCTCGCCTTCGACAGCGGTACGGCCTTCATGGTCCGCAGTACGACCGATCTCGCGCCTGCGTCGCCGGCGATGCTCTCGCCGATGGCGGACTTCTAGACGGAACGGTTCGCGATGCATCCATTCAGCGGCTCGAAAGCGGCGGCAGGCGGCGTTTGACAGGGGAAGCCTTGATCATCGAGGTGTTGGTCTCAGCCTTTTCGGCCACCTTGTCCAGAATACCGTCGAGTTCTCCCATCGATCGGACGACGAGGCGGGCGATAAAGCAATCGTCGCCGGTCACCTTGTCGCATTCGATGAATTCCGGCGTCTCCTGGATGATGCGCTCGACGACATGCAACTGTCCCGGCAGCGGCCGAACGCGGACGATTGCCTGTAGCGGATAGCCGAGGGCAGCCGGATCGATATCGATCGTGAAGGCCGTGACGATGCCGCGCTCCTCCAGCCTTCGCAGCCGTTCCGCCGCGCTTGGCGACGACAGGTTGGCCACCTGCGCCAGCTCTTTTAGCGAAATACGCGCGTTCTGCGCCAGCGCATCGAGGAGACGCTGGTCGATGCTGTCCAGGCGAGATGCTTCGTTAGCCGTCAATGCGAGTTTACCTTTCATTATTAGGAGAAATTCGACTATCGAGCATTGCAGATTATAGAGATTGGCATCCAAACACAATAATCTCCAAGGCACAAAAGGAGATCGCGATGCAGAACGATATAGGCAAAGGCACGGTTGAGATGACGGCAGCAATGGTAATTTCGGGAACGATCGGCTGGTTCGTCGTCATGTCCGGCCAGCCTGTGAGCGGAGTTGTTTTCTGGCGTTGCCTGTTTGGGGCTACGAGCCTTCTTGTCATCTGCGGCGCGCTCGGATTCTTGAAGCCCGGCATTCTCTCGCCGAGAACCTTTGGCATCGCCGTGCTCGGCGGGATCGCCATCGTGGCGAACTGGCTGCTGCTTTTCGCCTCCTATTCGCACGCATCGATCTCGATCGCGACCACCGTCTACAATACCCAACCCTTCATGCTGCTGGCGCTCGGCGCCGCATTCCTCGGCGAGAAGATCACTTTGGCGAAACTCTTTTGGCTGGCGCTCGCCTTTGCCGGCATGGTGGCGATTATCGAAGCCAAACCTGAGGCCGGCGGCATTTCAGGCAGCTACGGGCTGGGTATTGCGCTGGCACTTGGGGCGGCCTTCTTCTATGCGCTGGCGGCACTTGCTGCAAAGTGGCTGAAGGGCACGCCGCCGCACCTGATCGCGCTCATTCAGGTTTCGACCGGCATTCTCATGCTGGCGCCCGTGACCGACTTTTCGGACCTGCCTACAACGGCCGGATCGTGGTGCATTCTGGTGGCGATGGGCGTCGTCCATACCGGCCTGATGTATGTACTGCTCTACGGCGCAATCCAGAAGCTGCCGACACATCTCACCGGCGCACTTTCCTTCATTTACCCGATCGTTGCGATCGCGGTGGACGGCCTCGCTTTTGGTCGCGCACTGCAGCCATTGCAGATCCTCGGTGCGGCAATCATCCTTGTTGCGGCAGCGGGAATGAATCTCGGCTGGACGCCTGGACGTTGGCTGCGGCCTATCCGAAATTGACCGCCGCTGCCTGTGCAAGCCGGATTTCGTGGTTGCCGGCATCGAACTCGTCGAGCACGGCATTGTGGTGGGCAATGATCTGTTCGAAGCGGAGTTCGCCCATGTCGGCCGTCATATGTCCATCGGACATCAGCGTTACATCGTAGCCGAGCGAAACGGCGCGCCGCGCGGTGGTATCGACGCAGAACTGGGTCATGCAGCCGCCGACCACCAGCCTGGTGATGCCGTTCTCCTTGAGGCGCGCTTGGAGATCGGTTTCGAAGAACGAGTCGCAGCTGCGCTTGTGAACGACGATTTCGCGATCTTGAGGCGCAATCTCGTCGCGCAACTGCCAGCCTTCGCTGCCTTCCGCAAGACGGTGGGATGCGTGTCCGTCATGCTGGACGATGACGACCGGTGCATTCACCGCGCGGGCCTTTTGGAGAACCTCTGCGAGACGCGCCACCGTTTCGTCCAGCGTCTTGTCGATCAAAGGCTGGCGCGCGGTGCTTCCGAGGCCTTTCAAGATGGCGTTCTGAACATCGATCAGCAGCAGTCCGGTTGTCATCGGCTTTCTTCCCTTTCGGCGCACTTCTATCTGATTCGAGCGTGTCACTTCATCTTGAAAGCGGGCCGTAGCATCAGTAAGAGAAGCTGCCTGAGGAGAGCAAAGATGACCGTTGAAGCCCTGCTTGCCTATAGCGGCGCCCTTTTTATCGCTGCGATCATTCCCGGACCCGGCATCACTGCGATCGTTGCCCGCGCGCTCGGCTCGAATTTTCGCGAGACCTTCTTCATGGGTCTCGGCCTTGTTCTCGGCGACATCACGTACCTGACGGCGGTGATCCTCGGCCTTGCATTCGTGGCGCAGACCTTCACCGGAATATTCCTCATCATCAAATTCGCCGGCGTGCTTTACCTCTGCTACATTGCCTACAAGCTCTGGACGGCAGGTCTTTTGCCGCAGGATATTACCGCGCGCAGATCGAGCAGCATCGGTATATCCTTCCTGTCCGGCCTTCTGGTGACGCTCGGCAACCCGAAGACGATGCTCTTTTACGTCGCCCTCGTGCCGACACTAATCGACATCAACCACATCGGCCCTCGAGAATACGGCATACTTTTAGTCGCAACCTTCGTTGTGCTGCTTTTGGTTTTGATCCCTTACATGCTGCTTGCGTCGCGCGCCCGCACGATGCTGAAACAGCCGCGCGCGCTGCAAGCGCTCAACCGGGTTGCGGCGAGCGTCCTGGCCGGAACCGCAGCCTTTATCGCTGCACGGGCAGCCTGAAAAAATCATTCGGCAAAGCACCGTTTCCAAACGATTTTTTCTCTCGGACGACGCTTCCGTGGATCAAGCCCTCTGGCCGGCTTCGGCCTTTGACCCTATTCTCTCGCGCAACAATCATTAAGGGAGCGCACCATGTCGAGAAAACCGGGCCGCGGCCGCATCTACTCGTCGATCACGGAAACCATCGGCGATACGCCGATCGTCCGCCTCGACAAGCTGGCCAAGGAAAAGGGCGTGAAGGCCAATCTGCTCGCCAAGCTCGAATTCTTCAATCCGATTGCTTCCGTCAAGGACCGCATCGGCGTCGCCATGATCGAGAGCCTCGAAGCGCAAGGCAAAATTTCCCCCGGCAGGACGACGCTCATCGAGCCGACCTCCGGCAATACCGGCATCGCGCTCGCTTTTGCCGCCGCCGCCAAGGGCTACAAGCTGATTCTCACCATGCCGGAAACCATGTCGGTCGAGCGCCGCAAGATGTTAGCGCTGCTCGGCGCCGAACTCGTATTGACCGAGGGGCCGCGGGGGATGAAGGGCGCAATCGCCAAGGCGGAAGAACTCGCCGCGAACCCTTTCCGACGCCATCATCCCGCAACAGTTCGAGAATCGCGGCAAACCCGGAAATTCACCGCAAGACGACGGCCGAGGAAATCTGGAACGATACGGAAGGTGCCGTCGACATCCTCGTTTCGGGCATCGGCACCGGCGGCACGATCACCGGTGCCGGCCAGGTCCTGAAGTCGAAGAAGCCGGGCATCAGGGTAATCGCCGTGGAGCCCGAGCGAATCTCCGGTTCTTTCCGGCGGTCACGCCGGGGCCGCACAAGATCCAGGGCATCGGCGCCGGCTTTGCCCCGGCGATCCTCGATACGAAGATTTATGACGAAGTCGTCACCATCAACAGCGCGCAGGCGATGGAAACGGCGCGTCTTGTCGCCAGGCTTGAAGGCGTTCCGGTCGGCATTTCCTCAGGCGCGGCACTGGCGGCGGCAATCAAGATCGGCAGCCGCGAGGAAAATGACGGCAAGAACATCGTCGTCATCATCCCATCCTTCGCCGAGCGCTATCTTTCGACTGCCCTCTTTGAGGGTCTCGGAAACTGAACTTCCGGCGGAAAATCGGGGCGCTTCGGCGCCCCTTCCTCCGTCAGGCCGCCGCCGTCAGCCGTTCGCCGGCGATACGAGAGAAAATCGATTCCGCGCCACCTTGAGTACGCGGTGGTAGCCGCAGGCCCGAAAACCGCATCTTCTCCGCGGCCTGGCGCAGCAGATGCAGACCGCCGGCATCCGTTTCGGCATTTTTTTCGATCAACGCGGTCGGGCATTCGTGGCTATTCCACCAAAGCACGGCAGTTTCCGCCGGCATCTGGCCCGATGAGATCGGTCGCGGACACACCACTCAGCTAGGCTATCCTGCCGGTCTGCATGTCGAAGACGGATCACTGGTTCCCTGAACCCTCTTCGCGGTGAAGGCGGGGCTGATCGGAAATCTCATTGTTCCACTCCTCTTTGTTTCGTTGAGTGGAACATGATGGACCCGTTACAGCAGCTATTCAGGGGCCGCCTCAAGGACGACTAAACGGTTTCCCTTCCTCATCCTTACGGTTCAGCCGCTCGACCAACTCCTCGGCATCCTCCTCGGTGAGCATATCCATGACCACCCCATCGATAACGACCGCCTGTCCGGTGACTGCATCGACTACCGTCCAGTAGATGTTTAAGTTCTTGCGATGGCTATACCGCGCCGTTGCCATGAGGTGTTCCTTTGGGGGTGGCGAGGCCTTGGCTTTCCTCTTCCGCTTCCGCTGCTCGATTCCCTTCTCTTGGGCGTTAAGGATAAATTCAAGGTTGCTCGCGGTATCGTGAGGTAACCGATCGAGAACCGCTCCGTCCGTTTCCGCAGCCTTTCCTTCGCGGTAGTCTATGACACGCCAAGTGCCGTCGGAGTTCTCCTCTAAGCCGTACCGCTTGTAGGGCATTGGTTCGCCTTCGGTTACCTTATTTCCACTAAACGCCGACCCCGGAGTGTTTGTTGCAGATACTCGAGACCCCATCGAATATACAGCACGCACCGGCCCCCCCCCGGCACTGCTTCGATATGCCTTATAATTCACGATAACCGTTTGAAAACGATCAAAAAAGTTCTTCAAAACTGCGAATGATGCTTGGTTCTTGGCATTGCCCGCCACACCTTTGCCTCCCGACAAGTCTTTAAAGGTGTCGACCTCCCAGCACAATGAATGCCGTTTCCGCGCCGCTATCGGCACGGAAAATCAAGTCCTTTGCCTCCGCATTTGCGCCGATTGCTGCCGGAGGCGCGCCGGCAACGAGTGCAATCGTGCCGTCGAGATTGAGTTCGCCGAGCGCGACCAAATCGGCAAGCGCATCCGCCGGCATGGCGCCGAGCGCCGCCATCAGGCCAAGAGCAATCGGCAGGTCGAAGTGCGAGCTTCCTTTGGGAGATCGGCAACACAATAAAGGAACAAATTCACGTCTCAGCTGCAGTCAGGTTGCAGTGGGCTGTAGGGCGTAGACGAAGGGGAACACAAGCCGGAACACCCTATGGGCGCTTGCGCTCAATCGCATCCCATAGAAGGCTTGCGATATCAGGGCCGCCGAACTTGCGGACCTCGCGAATCCCGGTCGGCGACGTGACGTTGATTTCGGTCATGTAGTCGCCGATGACATCGATGCCGACGAGCAGGAAGCCGCGTTCCCTGAGCGCCGGGCCGATGCGTTGGCAGATTTCCTTTTCACGCGCTGTGAGCTCGGTCGCTTCCGCGCGGCCGCCGACATGCATGTTGGAGCGACTGTCGTGGTCGGCAGGAACCCGGTTGATCGCGCCTGCCGGCTCGCCGTCAACTAAGATGATGCGCTTGTCGCCCTTGCGGACATCGGGAAGATACTGCTGGGCGATAAAGGGTTCGCGGAAGAGCTGACCGAACATTTCGAGCAGCGAGGACAGGTTGCGGTCGTCCCTCGTCGAGTGGAAGACGCCGGCACCGCCGTTTCCGTAAAGCGGCTTCAAGATGATATCGCCCATCTCGTCGCGGAAGCGGCGGACCTCGGCCGCATCCTTGGTGATCAGCGTCTTCGGCATGAGATCGGCAAATTCGGTGACGAAGATCTTCTCAGGCGAATTGCGCACCCAGGCCGGATCATTGACAACGAGCGTCTTCGGGTGAATGCGTTCCAAGAGATGCGTGGAGGTGATGTAGGCCATGTCAAAGGGCGGATCCTGGCGGAGCAGCACGACATCCATGGTCGAAAGATCGACCCGTTCGGGCGCACCGAGCTCGAAATGATCGCCCTTCACGTCGCGCAGCAGCATCGGTTCAACGGAAGCGTAAAGCTTGCCGTCGCGGAGGCTCAGCCGCTCAGGCGTATAATGGAAAAGCGTGTAGCCTCGGGCTTGGGCCTCAAGACTCATGGCGAAGGTAGAATCGCCTGCAATGTTGATGCCTGCGACATGGTCCATCTGGACCGCTACGTTCTTGATCTTGGCCATTTCCGTCCCTCAGTGAGTGCCGGACAGATGTAGGTCGCAAGCAAAGCAAACGCAACGGCCAATCAAGGACTTCCAGGTGCGGGCATCAAGGATTTCAGGCCACGAGACCCTGCTGGCCGCTGCTGCGCAACAGGTTGCGAAGCCGGTAGAGGATTGCCACAGGCCTGGGGAAGGGCTTGCGCAAGAAAGCGACCTTCCGGACGTAGTTGTCCACCCGCCAGTTCGCCCATGTGCCGCCCGCGAAGAACGCAACGTCGCCGGCGCGCAGCGTGCGTTCCGTTCCGTCTTCGGCGGTGACGTGCACTTCGCCTTCGAGGATCATCACCGTCTCGTCCCAGCCGAAGAACCAGCGGAACTCGCCGGCTGTGCAATCCCAGATCGCCGTGAGCGATGCGTCGTCATGACCGCGGGAATGTTCGGCCGTGCGCGCCTGCGGGTTGCCATCGACGATCCAGTCAGGATTGATCGGCGTCGATTTCATCGGCAGGTGGTCGCTGGAGTGTGCGACGAAATTCCTGCCGCGTGTTGGCGCGACCGCGTACGGCAGCGAACGCGCGGCCATTGCGACTGCGCTTGCGAGCATGAGCTTCATGGCCATGGAACCCCCCAAGTTTGCTACCCTAATCATTGCGGAATAGCAGAAAGTCGTAACGGAGGCGTTCAAGCGGCGGCTAAAATTTTAGCAATCCATTCAAACCTCTACGATATGGCGTCTGCGATTGCCGGATGATGAGCAGTTTTCGCAGCACCGGCACCGATGCGCTTGCCGGTATCATGCGCGAAGAAATGCAGCTTTTGCGGCGCGATCACGAAACGCACTTCCGATGCCAGCGCCGTCGGGAGACGACCGCCGTCAGCGGCTCTTCGCCCGAAAGGCCATGCACGAGCCGCTACGAGCCGAGTTCTTCGACATATTGAACCTGCCAGCCGCAGATCCTCGGTACGAATGCCGACGTCACAGCGCCGACATCGCCGACCCATCTTTCGCCGGCTAATGGCCGTAGCTATCGCCCATCCTTGGCCTTCATATCAAGCAAGCGCTGGTAGAGTTCCTTGCGCGGCAATCCGGTGACGCGTGCTGCTTCGGCGGCTGCCTTTGCCGTCGGCATGGACGTCGCAAGGTCGGCAAGGATCGCTCCCACATCCGCTTCGTCCGCCGGCCGCTCTTCCGGTGGGCCGACGACGAGCACGATCTCGCCCTTCACATTGTGGTTTTCAGCATAATGCGCGGCAAGCTCCGCGAGCGTGCCGCGGCGGAACTCCTCGTATGTCTTCGTCAGTTCGCGGCAAACGGACGCCCTACGGGTAGGCCCGAGCACGTCGGCGGCAGCAGCCAGCGTCGCGCCGATCCGGTGTGGCGATTCAAAGAAGAGGAGCGTCGCTGGAGCGGCGACAAATTCCGCCAGCCGGTCGCGCCGCGCCTTGTCCTTCGCCGGGAGGAACCCCGCAAACAAAAAGGCGTCGTTCGGCAGGCCCGAGCCGACAAGCGCGGCAAGCGGCGCCGATGCTCCCGGAATGGGCACGACACGGTAACCTGCTTCGATCGCCGACTGTGCAAGGCGATAGCCGGGGTCAGAGACAAGCGGCGTCCCGGCATCGGAGACAAGTGCAACAGACCGGCCCGCCTCCAGAGCCTGCAGCAATCGCGGACCCGCCTCATCGGCATTGTGCTCATGATAGGCAAAGGGCCGGTTCTGAATGCCGTATCGGTCGAGCAGAACGCGGGTCACGCGCGTATCCTCGCAGGCGAGCACATCGGCACCCGCCAGCGTTTCCAGTGCCCGCAAGGTGATATCGCCCAGATTGCCGATCGGCGTAGCGACAAGATAAAGCGCCGCTTCCAGCGGGCGGGCCGGGATGGCGACATTGTGCAGGCGATAGCCGCGCTGCATGCCGCCCTCGCCCGCTGTTTCCTCATTATTCAATTTCGATGGCTCCTTTGGCTCTCTGTCTTTATGCGCGGGGGTTTGGCCCGCAGCAAGTGTTCGGATTTCTGTGAGCATTGTCCCGGAAAACGGCAATTGCAGCGCTGCTGCGTCTCGCACCCCTTGCATTCGTCAGCAAAGTTCTGCCATTTTGCCTGTCCACTCCTCCGGCCCGGAGCCGGACAGCATCTTCCGGCGCGTTTGCGCGCTGGGGCAGTAACGGTCGAAAGCGGTAGCATCCCATGCGTATAACTATTGAGCGGTCAAACCTTTTGAAGTCGCTGAACCACGTTCACCGCGTGGTCGAACGTCGCAACACGATCCCGATCCTGTCCAATATCATGCTGCGCGCCGATGGCCAGAACCTCGACATGAAGGCGACCGACCTCGATCTCGAAGTGACCGAAGCCACGCCCGCCAATGTCGAGCAGGGCGGCGCCACAACGGTTCCGGCGCATCTCCTTTACGACATTGTGCGCAAACTGCCGGACGGTTCGGAAGTTCTTTTGGCAACATCGACGGATGGCGGCTCGATGGCTGTCCAGTCCGGCCGCTCGAAATTCTCGCTGCAGTGCCTGCCGGAATCCGATTTCCCGGATCTGACCGCCGGCACGTTCACGCATTCCTTCAAGCTGAAGGCAGCCGATCTCAAGATGCTGATCGACCGCACGCAGTTTGCGATCTCCACCGAAGAAACGCGCTACTATCTGAACGGCATATTCTTCCACACGATCGAAAGCGACGGCGACTTGAAGCTGCGCGCGGTAGCGACCGACGGCCACCGCCTCGCGCGTGCCGACGTGAAGGCCCCCTCCGGCTCCGAAGGCATGCCTGGCATCATCATTCCGCGCAAGACGGTCGGTGAACTGCAGAAGCTCGTCGACAATCCCGATGCGCTGGTCACCGTCGAAGTCTCAGATGCCAAAATCCGCCTCGGCATCGACTCGATCGTCATGACCTCCAAGCTCATCGATGGCACCTTTCCAGATTACCAGCGTGTGATTCCCACAGGCAACGACAAGGAAATGCGCGTCGATTGCACGACATTCGCCCAGGCTGTCGACCGCGTTTCGACGATTTCTTCCGAGCGCGGTCGCGCCGTGAAGCTCGCGCTTTCAGACGGCCAGCTTCTGCTCACCGTCAACAATCCGGATTCTGGCAGCGCGACGGAAGAAGTCGCCGTCGGTTACGACACAGATTCCATGGAAATCGGTTTCAATGCCAAATATCTGCTCGACATCACGGCGCAGCTTTCCGGCGATCAGGCGATTTTTCTGCTTGCCGATGCAGGCTCGCCGACGCTCATTCGCGATACCGCCGGCGATGATGCACTTTACGTTCTGATGCCGATGCGCGTGTAAACGCACGTCGCATTTGCCCGGTAAAGTTTGCCGATTGCGACGTTTGGGCTTGTTTTTGCGCCAGAGGATGGCAAATAGATAGCTAGCGGTTTTGGTACATTTTTCGTGGAGGACGGCATGGCGTTGCGGCTGAAAGAACGGCTCGGCAAGAAGTTCGATGAAGAGATCCGTTTCTTCAAGGGCATGATGCAGGGGCCGAAAACTGTCGGCTCCATCGTTCCCACCTCCTCCATCACCGCCCGCAAGATGGCAAGCGTCATCCACCTGAATTCCGGCCTCCCGGTTCTTGAACTCGGTCCCGGCACGGGCGCGATCACCAAGGCGATCCTCGGGCGCGGCGTGAAGCCGGAAAATCTCGTCGCCATCGAATATTCGACGGATTTTTACGAGCATCTCGTCCGCCTTTACCCCAGTGTCCGCTTCATCAATGGCGACGCCTTCGACCTCGACAAGACGCTCGGCGACCTCAAGGATCAGACGTTCGATTCCGTCGTTTCGGCCGTGCCGCTGCTGAACTTCCCGATGCAGGCGCGAATTGCGCTTCTGGAAAGCCTGCTCGAACCGGATTCCGGCAGGCAGGCCGGTCGTGCAGATTTCCTATGGTCCGGTCTCGCCGATCATTGCGCGGCCGGAGCGCTACCACATCCAGCATTTCGATTTCATCGTCCGCAATATCCCGCCGGCGCAGCTCTGGATCTACCGACGCAGCTGATATGTTCGGGCTGTACATCACCCACCCGCAAGTGAAAATCGATCCGAATGTCGCGGTGCCCAAATGGGGTTTATCCGAGATCGGCGAGGCTCGCGCACGCAAGGCGGCTGAAAGCAGCTGGGCGAGGAAACTGCGCCGTATTATTTCCAGCGACGAGACGAAGGCCATCGAGACCGCGGAAATACTGGCTGCGACGGCAGGCGTGGCCATCGAGATCCGACATGGCATGCATGAGAACGACCGGTCCGCAACGGGCTTCCTGCCGCCTGCGGAATTCGAGAAAGCTGCCGACTGGTTCTTCGCGCATCCGCAAGATAGTTTCAGAGGCTGGGAGCGTGCCGCCGATGCGCAGCAGCGCATCGTTTCGGGCTTCGGAGCTGTTCTCGCCGATCACGATCCGAATGAGCCGATCGCCTTTGTCGGGCATGGCGGGGTCGGCACGCTGTTGAAATGCCATCTCGAGAGCCGCGTCATCGCGCGCGATCGCGATCAGCCGCCCGGTGGCGGCAATCTCTATTGTTTCAGCCTTGCAGACCGGCGCTTATCATGCGACTGGACGCCCATGGAAAACTGGCAGGGACGGATGTGAGATGAACGCACGCGAGCGGCTGATCGTCGGGCTGGATGTTCCGACACTTGGCGAGGCGGAACAGATCGTCTCGACGCTCGGCGACGACATTCTCTTCTTCAAGATCGGCTATCAGCTCGTCTTCGCCGGCGGTCTGGAATTCGCACGCGATCTCGCACAGAGCGGCAAGAAGATCTTCCTCGACATGAAGCTGCTCGATATCGACAACACGGTCGCCTCTGGCGTCGAGAACATCGTGAAGATGGGTATGTCCATGCTGACACTGCATGCCTATCCCAAGGCGATGAAGGCTGCCGTCGAAGCGGCAAAGGGTTCCGAACTCTGCCTGCTCGGCGTGACGGTCCTAACCTCGATGGACGAACAGGATCTGATCGCCGCAGGTTACGAATACGACCCGCATACCCTAGTGCTGCGCCGCGCCGAACAGGCGCTGCTCGCCGGGATGGGCGGCGTCGTCTGCTCCGCGGAAGAATCCGCGGCCGTTCGGAAAATCGTCGGACCTGGAATGGCAATCGTCACCCCCGGCATCCGCCCGGCAGGTAGTGAAAAGGGTGATCAGAAGCGTGTCATGACCCCCGCCGATGCGCTGAAGGCCGGCTCAAGCCACCTCGTCGTCGCCCGCCCGATCGTCAAGGCGCCCGATCCGAAGGAAGCAGCACGCGCCATTCTCGCCGAGATGGAAGCCGCGCTCTGACGCTTGGCGAAGGACGCGGCTGATAGCGAACATATCAGCGATTTGGATGGCGTGGGCAACCGTCAACAGGAGGAGGTGACATGAAAGAGGCCGCCTCCACCGATAGAACGGATCACTGAGATGCAGGTGATGATCGAGGGACAGTCACGCTTCCAGCCTTTCGGCTTACCTTATTGGGGTTTCATACATCTCAACAAGGGAGTTGGAAGCATGACTGCCTCTTATGATTACCATATCGGCGTCGACTATCACAAATCCTACAGCCACCTGGTGGTGCAGGACAGCAGCGGCAAGACGCTCGGATCCGGCCGGGTGAAGAACGACCGCCAGTCGCTTGGCGGCTTTCTCGAACGCTATCGCGACAACTCGCATGCGGTTGTCGAGGCCACTCGCAACTGGATGGTGATCTACGACTGGCTCGACGACATTTGTGATGATGTCGTCCTCGCCCATCCGTGGAAGGTCAAGGCGATCGCCGATGCCAAGATCAAGACCGACAAGATCGACGCGACGGTGCTGGCGCATCTGCTCAGAGCCGACCTGGTGCCGGAGGCCTGGGCACCTGGAGAGCGCGCCCGCGAGCTGCGCATCGCCCTGCGTGAGCGGATGTTTTACGTGCGGCTGCGGACGATGACAAAGAACCGCATCGTCACGGTGTTTGATCGCTATCCGGAGCAGACGGCGCAGTTGAAGAAGCTCGGCGACCTGTTCGGCAAGGCCGGCCGCATCCAGCTGGCGCAGGTCAAGGTCTCGGAGATCGACCGCATCCAGATCGACCGCGGTCTCGACTTCATCGGCGACATCGATGTGCGGATCAAGCAGTCGGAAGCAACGATCCGGGCAATGACCAAGGTTAATGGCAATGTGAAGCTGTTGAAGACGATCCCCGGCATCGGCGAGTTCTTCGCCCGGCTGATCGATGCGGAGATCGATGATGTCGGTCGATTCCGCAATCCGAAGAAGCTTGCCGCCTATGCCGGGCTGGTGCCGTCGACCTATTCCTCCGGCGGCAAGACCTTTCACGGCAAGATCATCAAGCAGGGCAACAAGTGGCTGCGCTGGGCTTTCGTCGAGGCGGTGGCTCCGGCCATTGCCAGCGATGCACAGCTTCGCGCCCAATACGAGCATCTGAAGATCAGAGGAGTGAACAAGGCGCGCGTTGCCATTGCGCGCAAGCTTTTGACGATCGCCTTCCAGATCCTGCGTGATCAGCGCGCTTACGAGCGGCGCGGTGAAAGCAACACGGAAGGCGCGTCGACGATATCCCGGTTGTCCTGATGGTCTACTAGCGAGCCCGGCAGGTCCGGGTTGCGCTCCTTGAGGAGAATGGGAAACCGGGAGCCGAACGTCACTCTGTGACCGAAGCTAAGGCATCAGGTCACGCATTGATGGGGTGGACGCCCCTCGACGGCATCGAATGTGCCAACATGGTGGGTGTTAACCGCCACAACAGAGGAGACGTCCGAAATGAACGTTAGCATGATGGGGTTGGATTTGGCCAAGAATGTCTTTCAGGTGCATGGATCAGATACCGCTGGTGCCGTCATTTTCCGCAAGCAGCTGCGGCGTGATAAGCTGCTCGCGTTTTTTGCCGGACAGCCGGCCTGCATCGTCGCGATGGAAGCCTGCTCCAGCGCGCATTATTGGGCACGGGAGATCGGCAAATTCGGCCACACGGTCCGCCTGATTGCCCCTGCCTATGTAAAGCCTTTTGTGAAGCGCCAGAAGAACGATGCCGCCGATGCGGAGGCAATCTGCGAGGCGGCCCAGCGCCCGACGATGCGCTTTGTCTCGGTTAAGAGCGAGGAACAGCAGGCGAGCGCGGCGGTGTTCCGGGCGCGCGACTTGCTGGTGCGGCAGCGCACTCAAACGATCAACGCCTTGCGGGGCCACCTGGCGGAATACGGACTGATTGTTCCCCAGGGCCCGACCCACGTCACCAGGCTTGTTTTGCACGTGGAGGATTCCAGGAGCAAGTTGCCGGAGGCCACACGCATGGCTCTCGCCATTTTGGTTGATACTCTGAAGTCGCTCGACCAAAGGATCCAGAAACTGGATGTCGAAATCGCTCGGCGTGCCCGGGAAGACGAAGACGCACGGCGGTTAGCAACAATTCCCGGCGTCGGTCCAATCACCGCAACGGCTTTGATCTCCCTGGCCCCAGGAGCGGCGGGCTTCAAGCGAGGCCGCGACTTCGCAGCCTGGTTAGGATTAACACCGTTGCAGCGCTCCACCGGCGGCAAGCAAAAGCTCGGCGAAACATCGAAGATGGGAGAGCGAACACTGCGCCGCCTGCTCATCATTGGTGCGAGCGCGGTGGTGCTGCAGGCTCGCCGGCGCGGCACCCCAGAAGGTTCGTGGCTCGGGCGCATGATTGCCCGCAAGCCACCCATGCTTGTGACTGTCGCTCTCGCCAACAAGATGGCCCGCATCGTATGGGCACTCATGGCAAAGGGTGGCGTCTATAAGGCTCCAGCTGTGGCGGCATAACCGCCCGGCCAGAGGTCGTCGAGATGTAGGGAAGGTCGAACGGAAGGTATGGCGCAACAGTCGATGAGACGGGGTCGGGAAAGCCAGGAATCTCCGGAGTGCTTCGAGCACGCCGCATTGATTTGGAGCCCGATCCGCGAACTCCCATACGGGCCAGCGACAGATGAACGGTCGCGCGAAAGGCCGGACAGATGTCAGCACCCGACTACGCGTAATGCCGCCCGAAACTCTTCTTGCATTCAACGGGGCGTCCACAGATGGAGATTGGTTCGAGAACCGCAGGACGGCAACAACCTGTCCAGCGAAAGGAAGAGATTTAGCCGATCGGCAAAAACGCTGATCAAACCATAACCGAACCCAAGGAAAAGCCGCCAGTTAAAGGCGTTTTGCCCCTTGTGTTCTTTCATTGGAGAAAACCATGGCAAAAGGATACTGGATTGCACGCGTCGATGTTCGCGATCCCGAGCGCTACAAGGATTACGTCGCGGCAGCTAAGCCGGCCTTTGAAGAATACGGCGCAAACTTCCTCGCCCGCGGCGGTGCAATCACCGAACTTGAAGGTAAATCGCGAGCCCGAAACGTCGTCATCGAGTTCCCGTCCATGCAGGCCGCGGTCGATTGCTACAACTCCCCGCAATACCAGATTGCGGCCAAGATCCGCCAGGAATGCGCCGACGCGGAAATGGTGGTTGTCGAAGGCGTCTGAGCACTCTTTGCATCTGCGAAGCTGAGGCAAGATGGACCTTTCCGTCGCGCCGGGTTTCGGCTAATACGAGTGCCGATCAACGCGTCCATCCAAGCCTTTCGAGGAGCCTGCCATGACCCTTGCCAACCTGCCGCCGCTCGTGACCGTGTTCGGAGGTTCTGGCTTTCTCGGCAGGCATATCGTGCGCGCCCTCGCAAAGCGCGGCTATCGCATCCGCGTCGCGGTGCGGCGGCCGGATCTCGCAGGTTTTCTGCAGCCGCTCGGCAATGTCGGCCAGATTTCTTTTGTCCAAGCGAACCTGCGCTACCGCACTTCGGTCGATCGCGCCGTCGAGGGTGCCGACTTCGTCATCAACTGTGTCGGCGTGCTCTTTGAGGCCGGCCGCAACACCTTCGATGCGGTGCAGGAATTCGGTGCGCGCGCCGTGGCGGAAGCCGCCCGGGCATCCGGCGCGAAGCTCATCCATATTTCGGCAATCGGCGCCGACGCCAATTCGGATTCCAGCTATGCCCGCACCAAGGGCCGTGCGGAGGCGGCAATCCTTTCGACCAAGAAGGACGCCATAATCTTCCGTCCGTCGATCGTTTTCGGGCCGGAAGACGGCTTCTTCAACAAATTTGCGGAGATGGCTCGCCTTTCGCCAGTGCTTCCCCTCATCGGTGGCGGCAAGACGAAGCTGCAGCCGGTCTACGTAGAGGACGTGGCAGAAGCCGTGGCACGCGCCGTCGAGGGCAAGGCTGCGAGCGGGACCATCTATGAACTCGGCGGTCCGGAAGTGCTCACCTTCCGCGAATGTCTTCAGGTCATGCTGAAGATCACCGCCCGCAAAAACCGACTGGTTTCCATTCCCTTCAGCATCGCTTCGCTGATCGGCAGCGTCGCCTCGCTCGTTCCCTTCGTTAAGCCCCCGATCACGGCCGACCAGGTTCGCCTGCTGAAGCGCGACAATGTCGTTTCAACGAAGGCCGAAACGGATGGCCTCACGTTGAAGGCCCTCGGCGTCACGCCGACAATGCTGGCCTCCGTACTGCCGTCGTATCTGGTGCGTTACCGCCCGCATGGTCAGTACACGGGTTCTGGAAAAGCAGCCTGAGAAATTATCGCACCGGTTGAACGCCGCTGTGTTTGCTCACAGACGGCGTTTTTCTTTTTGTTTCTTCAGGCAACCGGGCAAGTTTCGCGTGCTTTCTATAGCGCCGAGCCGGAACGGCGTTGCATAAAAGACGCATTAAAAATTTAGTGAAATTAACGCCACATTTAGCAGCAACGTTTATTGCTATTTGCCATTCCACTGACTACACACCCCGCGCGTCCTGAAACGGACTCAGCGCCATTTGCGGCGCGCTAAATCGACTTGAAAGGCTTTATTCGATGGGCAAGTCAATCGCGCTACTTTTTGCGTGTGCGGCACTGGTTATCCTCGCAGGTTCCTTCATTGCGCCCGGCTCGGTCGCAGCGGTGAAGGGCGGCTGCGCGCCGGCTTATGGCATCGATCCCTGCTCCACAGCCTCTCTCAACCACTGAGGCAAGGGCCGGCTCTTTCCGGAGCCGCCCCGGATGTCAAATATCTGAAAATCAGCCGAACAACGTCAAGCCGATCAGGCCTGCCGCGCCAATGAAGATTCGCCACCAGGCGAAGGGCGCGTAGCCCCGGATCGAGACGAAATCGAGCAGCGCGCGGACAACGAAGAGCGCCGAGACGAAAGCCGCCACGAAGCCGATGACGATGAGCATTCCGTCATCGAAGCTCAGCAGATTGCGGTTCTCGTATAAATCCAAAGCAAAGGCGCCGACCATCGTCGGCATGGCAAGAAAGAACGAGAATTCGGCTGCAGAGCGCTTGTCGGCACCCATCAGCAACGCGCCCACAATCGTGGCGCCCGAGCGGGATGTTCCCGGGATCATTGCCAGGCACTGGAAGAAGCCTATCTTCAGCGCCATCGGCAAGGAAAACTCCGTCACATCATGATACTTCGGCTTGAACTGGATCTTGTCGACGGCAAGGAGGACGAGGCCGCCAAGGATGAGGACGACGCAGATCAGCATCGGCGTTTCGAAGAGCACGTTCTTGATGAAGTCGTGCGCAATTGCGCCGATAACGGCTGCAGGCAGAAAACCAAAGAGTACGGCAAGGACGAAATGCCGCGCCCGCGCGCTGCGGGGCAACGCAAGCGCCAGGCTCAGCAGCCGCTTGAAATAGACGAGAAGAATCGCAAGGATCGCGCCGAGCTGGATGAGAACGACAAATGTATTGCCCGGCGACCGAAAGCCCAGGAAATGCCCTGCGAGCAGGACATGGGCCGTCGAGGAAACCGGTATGAATTCAGTAAGGCCTTCAATAAGGCCTAGAATGAGTGCACTAAAGATATCAGCCATGTTTTATCCCTTGTGAGGCGGGGCCAGGCCCGATTTGCTTGTATTGAAGGGGCCAAGCTCCTATAGCTGCAACGAATGAGTCATGACTAGGGCGCTATGAACATGAGTGCACCAGAGCATGCCGCGAGAAATCAACGATTCGGGTATCGATGCCGACGCTTTATCATCATCCTATGTCATCCGCTTCACGCTTCGTCCGGCTGATTTTGAGCGAGTATGGCTTTCAGGCAGATCTCATTGAAGAGCAGACCTGGGAAAAGCGGCGCGACTTTCTGGCGCTCAATCCTGCCGGTACCTTGCCGGTCTACGTGGACGACAGCATGCGCGCTCTTTGCGGCGCGACTGTCATTTCGGAATATCTCGATGAAACGCATGGCGTGCTGAAGCGCGACCGGCGTCTTCTGGCGGAAGATCCCTTCCAGCGCGCGGAAATCCGCCGCCTCGGTGAGTGGTTCATGCAGAAGATGGAGACGGATGTAACTCGGCCCCTGGCGCGCGAGCGCGTGTATAAACTGCAGATGAGCGCAGACCAGGGCGGCGGAGCACCGGATTCGAAGATCCTGCGCACGGCGCGCGCCAACATCCGCCAGCATATGAAATACCTGACCTGGCTTGCCGGTTCGCGGCAATGGCTGGCAGGAGATCGCATGAGCTATGCCGACCTCGCCGCGGCCGCTTCGCTATCGATCCTCGACTATCTCGGCGAGATCGACTGGACGGAATCGCCGATCGCCAAGGATTGGTATCAGCGCATGAAATCACGGCCGTCCTTCCGCCCGCTGCTGACAGAGCGGGTGCGTGGACTGACACCGGTCTCTCACTACGCAGACCTGGATTTCTGACGAGGGCTTTCGATGCCCGAACGGATAGCAGACGATAAAGAACGCAAGCGCCGCGACAATTTGACCGCCTTTGTTCGCGCCGAGGCGGCAACGCTCGGCTTTGAGCTCTGTCGCATCACGCGGCCCGATTCGATACCCGAAGCGAAGGAACGGCTCGGCGAGTTCATCGATGCGGGACGTCACGGCACGATGGAATGGATGGCCGAAACGCGCGATCGCCGCGGCGATCCTCGCACGCTGTGGAGCGATGTGAAATCCATCGTCGTCTTCGGCCTCAATTACGGCCCCGGGGAGGACCCACGCTATATTCTTGAAAAGCCGGACAAGGCGGCAATCTCCGTCTATGCGCGCAATCGCGACTATCACGACGTCATCAAGGGACGGCTCAAGGAGATCGCGACCCGCTTTGCAGCACGGGCCGGGGCCGACGTCAAAGTCTTTGTCGACACTGCACCGGTGATGGAAAAGCCGCTCGCCGCAGCAGCAGGTCTCGGCTGGCAAGGCAAGCATACCAATCTGGTCAGCCGCAGCCACGGCTCCTGGCTCTTCCTCGGCTCGATGTTCACGACGGCCGATCTCAATGTAGACGACGCTGAGATCGATCACTGCGGCTCTTGCCGTGCCTGCCTCGATGCCTGTCCGACCAATGCATTCCCGGCGCCCTATCAGATCGACGCACGGCGCTGCATCTCGTACCTGACGATCGAGCACAAAGGTCCGATCGATTTCGAATTGCGGCCGCTGATCGGCAACCGGATCTATGGTTGCGACGACTGCCTTGCCGCCTGTCCGTGGAACAAGTTTGCCGTCTCGGCATCCGAAATGAAGTTGCAGGCGCGCGACGACCTGAAAGAGCCGTCGATCGCCTTTCTCCTGACGCTGGACGACGCGGCTTTCCGGATTTTTTTCAGCGGCTCGCCGGTCAAGCGCATCGGCAGAGCCCGCTTTATACGCAATGTATTGATCGCCGCCGGCAATTCCGGTGATCACAGCCTCGCCGATCAATGCCGATGGCTTGCCACTGACGCTTCTCCGGTCGTTCGCGGCATGGCAATCTGGGCGCTTTCGCGATTGATGGAGCCTGGCGAATTTGCCGTGTTTGCGGCACAACGGCCGGACGAGACTGATGCCGACGTACTTGCGGAATGGCAATTGGCGGGAGTGGTGTGATGCATGTGATGATTTTCGGCTGCGGTTATTCCGGCACGGCGATTGCCAAGGCTTTCTCAGCCGGAAGCGCCCGCATTTCCGGCACAACCAGATCGGCCGACAAGGCTGAGCTCCTCCGCAGCCAAGGGATCGAAACCTTCCTTTTCGATGGCGAGATAATCAGCGACGCCTTGCTTGACGCTATGGAAAGCGTCACACACCTCGTCCAATCGATCGCGCCGCGGGAAGTCGGAGACCCGCTGATCAATCTCGCAGGCGGCCAGCTCGGCAAGATGATGCCGGCGCTTCAGTGGATCGGCTATCTTTCCACCGTTGGCGTTTACGGCGACCACAAGGGTGAGTGGGTCAGCGAAGAGACCGTCTGCGTCCCCGTCTCCGGCCGATCGAAGGAAAGGCTCGAGGCAGAGGATGCGTGGCTGGCGCTCGGCAAGGACCTCGGTATTCCGGTCGCCGTACTGCGGCTGGCGGGCATCTACGGCCCGGGCCGGAATGCTTTCGTCAATCTAAACCGGGGCACGGCCCGCCGCCTGATCAAGAAGGATCAGGTTTTCAATCGCATCCGCGTTGAGGATATCGGCGCGTCGGCGCGCTACCTCTCAGACCGGTGCCTTGGCGGCATATATAACGTGACGGATGACCTGCCCGGACCGCCGCAGGATGTCATTGTCGAAGCAGCGGGGCTGATGGGGGTAGAGCCGCCTCCGGAACAGCCCTTCGAAACCGCTGAGCTGACGCCGATGGCACGCTCCTTCTACGGCGAGAACAAACGTGTTTCGAACGCCAAATTGAAAGCCGCGGGTTACGCCTTTTCCTTCCCGAATTATCCGATGTCGCTTGCGCAATTGTGGCAGAGCGGACGGTGGCTCGGTTAACCCGAACAGGCCATTCCGGTACATTCGAAATGAGTAGAAAATTCCTACTTTGGCATTCTCGCGATCTGAATTTCGCTCCGTATTATGGTTAACGGCCTCTAAATTTGCGCAAATGAGGCATCAATTGTGGCAAGATCGGAAAATTATTTTTGTTACTTTCGCAACATAGCAGGTCAGTGCGCTGACGGCAGAAAAAATCGTTCTAATTTTACCTGATTTTCTTATCTTTTTTCCACTTTCTCGACAGCTGCACTTTTTCAACTCGAATTCCATCAGACTCACAAATATTACACACTGTAACATTCCGTGATAATCCGCGGCACTTTTTCGCCACTTTTCGCCGGATTTAAGCCCCGCCGCCCGTAAAGGCGCAAGTGCAATAGTTGAGGGATAATCCGTTTTGAAGAACATCAGCCGTTCTATAATCACTGCCGTAGCTATTGCAGCCAGTTCTTTCATGCTTCCCGCCGAAGGATTTGCTGCAGCCGGATGTGGTGGTGCTTCGTGGTACGCACTGCACTCCAAAACAGCTTCCGGCGAACGTATGAATCCTGCCATTTTGACTGCCGCTCACCGTTCGCTCCGCTTCGGCACCAAGCTTAGAGTCACCAACCGCAACAATGGCCGCAGCGTTATTGTTCGCGTCAATGACCGTGGCCCGTTCATCCGCGGCCGTGTTCTCGACCTTTCGCGCGCGGCCGCACAGAACATCGGCATGGTCCGCTCGGGTACCGCCAAGGTTTGCTACGAAGTCGTCGCCGCCAGCTAAAGGCGTCCGATACCAGCGCCGGACGGCGCTTGCTCTTGCCGTCAATCGCGGCTACCACGCGGTTGAGACTTGTGAAATTATCCGCAGCGTCAGTCACGCTTCGAGCGGATTGTGCACACGTCCGTGGCAACAGGAGTTTCGTGAATGCGTTTGGGCGGCCGCCTCGAGGGGGCGATTTCGGTTCTTGCTGATATCGATCAGCGCAAAGAGACCTGTCGCCGAGGCGCTGAAGGATTGGGGCCTTGCGCATCGTTTCGCCGGCTCCGGCGATCGCGCTGCAATCGGCAACATCGTTTATGATGCGCTGCGCATGCGGCTTTCACACGGGTTCCTGATGGACGACGACAGCCCGCTGGCGATCGCCTATGCCGTCATGTTCCGACAGTGGGGTTTCACGCCGGAAGCGCTTGCCGCTGAACTCTCCGACGATAGGTTCGCGCCACCTTCGCTGCCCGATGCAGCGCTTACAGCCTTCCAGAGCCGGGCTCTTTCCTCCGCGCCTGTCCACGTCCAAGGTGATATTCCCGAGTGGGTGCAAAGCTCCTTCGAGACGGCATTCGGCGATAGCTGGCTTGCCGAAGCAGTGGCGCTCGCCTCCCGCCCGACGCTCGACCTGCGCGCCAACACTTTGAAGGCCAGCCGCGAAAAGGCGGTCAAAGCGCTTGAAAGAGCCGGTGCTCATGAAGCGAAGATCGCGCGATGTGGCATCCGGATTCCCGCCGGCGAAGGCGCCTCACGGCTTCCGAACGTCACAGCCGAGCTTTCCTTTCAAAAAGGCTGGTTCGAAGTTCAGGACGAGGGATCGCAGATCGTTGCCGATCTGGTGCTGCCGAAGGATGGAGAGCAGGTGCTCGACTATTGCGCCGGAGGCGGCGGCAAGACGCTTGCCATGGCGGCAGCGATGCACAACAAAGGCCAGATCCATGCCTATGACGCCGACCGCAAACGCCTTGCGCCGATCATCGAACGCCTGAAGCGCGCCGGTACGCGCAATGTTCAAGTGCATGACGATGCAAAGGCGCTTTCGAGCCTGCGCGCTCGCTGCGACAAGGTGCTAGTCGACGCCCCCTGCACGGGCACCGGCACGTGGCGCCGCCGCCCCGATACCAAATGGCGGCTGACGGCAAAGAACCTCGACGAGCGCACGAGCCAGCAACAGGATGCTTTGAAGCAGGCGAGCGCCTTCGTGCGCCCCGGCGGCGAGCTGATCTACGTCACCTGTTCCGTGCTGCCGCAGGAGAATGAACAACAGGTCCGACGCTTCGCCGCGGAAAATCCGGCATTCTCCATCGAAAGCGCCCTGGCTGCCTGGGACGAGCTATTCGGCAAGAATGCACCGCGCCCGCGTTCGTCGGATGGTGAAACGGTTACGCTGACACCGGCATCGACTGATACGGACGGCTTCTTCTTCTGCCGGATGCAGCGTAAAGCTTAAGGCGCCTGATGTGATGGCGCACGCGCGGGGAGAAATTGAACAGTTGCACGCTAGTAGGTCAAACTTCCGCCCTTTTCCAAGGAAAGTCCTTTCTGAACAAGCGTTTTTAGACAAGTTCCATTCTTAAAATCATTCCAAACTAGAGTGTTTGACACTGGTTTTCTTTTGCGCGAAGAGATTCGGGCGATTTCAGACGGATGCCCGTCATAGGAGAGGACCATGAAGCTCAACAAGAATTTCTGCGCAGCATTGGCGCTGGCGATAGCACCCCTATCCAGCCCGGCTCTCGCGGACACCGATGCTGCGGCCGTCGTGAAGCATTATGCCGAAGTGGCGCATGCCAAATACGAGGACTCGCTGATCACCGCAAAGGCGCTCGACAAGGCGATTGACGCCTTCCTGCAGACGCCGAACGACGAGACGCTGAAGGCTGCCAAGGATGCGTGGCTTGCGGCCCGTGTTCCTTATCAGCAGACGGAAGTCTACCGCTTCGGCAATCCGATCGTCGATGACTGGGAAGGCAAGGTCAACGCTTGGCCGCTCGATGAAGGCCTGATCGATTATGTCGATACCTCCTACGGCGCGGAAAGCGACGAGAACGCGCTCTATGTTGCAAACGTCATCGCCAACAAGACGATCAAGATCGACGGCAAGGATATCGACGCTTCCAAGCTGACGCCGGAGTTCCTGTCCGGCACGCTGCAGGAAGCAGGCGGCGTCGAAGCCAATGTCGCGACCGGCTACCACGCCATCGAATTCCTCCTCTGGGGCCAGGACCTGAACGGTACCGGTCCGGGAGCGGGCAGCCGCCCGGCAACCGATTACGACCTCAAGAACTGCACGCATGGCAATTGCGATCGCCGCGCCGCATATCTGAAGTCGGCATCCACGCTTCTGGTCTCCGACCTGCAGGAAATGACCGATAATTGGGTTGCTGACGGTGCTGCGACGAAGAACGTCGAAGCCGATCCGAAGGCGGGTCTCGTCGCGATCCTGACCGGTATGGGCTCGCTCTCCTACGGCGAACTCGCTGGCGAGCGCATGAAGCTCGGCTTGTTGCTGCACGATCCGGAAGAGGAGCATGATTGCTTCTCCGACAACACCTATAACTCGCACCTCAACGATGCGATCGGCATCGCCGCCGCTTACAGCGGGGAATATACCCGCGTCGACGGAACGAAGCTGACCGGCCCGTCGCTGCACGATCTCGTTGCCGCGAAAGACAAGGCACTCGATACCGAAGTCGCGGGCAAGCTGAAGACGACGCTTGATGCAATGCATGCCATGGCAAAACGCGGCGAGACGGTCGAGAAGTACGACCAGATGATCGCCGAAGGCAACAAGGACGGCAACGCCGCCGTTCAAGCCGCTGTCGACGGTCTCGTTGACCAAACGAAGTCGATCCAGCGTGTTATTGCTGCACTCGATCTTGGCACGGTTCAGCTTGAAGGTTCCGACAGCTTGGATAAGCCTGACGCTGTCTTCCAATAATCAAAAAGGCGGGCCGCTTCCAAACCCAAGCGGCCCGAACTCTGAAATGCCGCATAATCCGGCTCGTCGCGTTTTTCTCTGCGCTGCTTTCTGCGCCACGCTTGCCGGCCTTCCGGTGGCTCTTGCCGCCGGTTTTAATCTTCCGACGAAACGCACCGATCTTTCCGATGCCGATTTGAAGCGCGTCGAGGCCGTGACGCGCCCGGCAAGTGATTTTTCCAAAGCCGAGCCATACGAGGCGATGCAGGCTGGTGCCGCCACATCGGTCGATCCGGTTACGCAGGATTCCTTTTCGCATATCTCGGCGAACATCCCCTTCGAGGAAGAGCAGAACTTCAAGCTCGGCAACGCACTCTTCAAGAAGCTCTGGGTTTCCGCACCATCCTCGACACAGGCGTCGGATGGCCTCGGGCCGCTCTTCAATGCGCGTTCCTGCATGAGCTGCCACGTCAACGACGGACGCGGCAGGCCACCGGAAGGCGGCGTCAGCGCCACATCGATGTTCTTTCGCCTTGGACGAGCAGCGGCGACACCGGAAGAAGGAGAGGCGATCGCAAATGCTAGCGCCGTCAATTTCCCAGACCGTACTTATGGTCATCAGCTGCAGGACCTTGCCGTGCCCGGTCTCGCCGCCGAAGGGAGGATGGCCATTCGCTATGCGGAAAAGACCGTTACGCTTGCCGGCGGAGAAACAGTCTCATTGCGTGCGCCGACCTACGAAGTGAAGGATCTTGCCTACGGCCCGCTCGATCCGGCGACGACGATATCGCCGCGCGTCGCCCCGGCGATGATCGGGCTCGGCCTCATCGAAGCCATTCCAGCAGCCGACATCCTCGCGCATGCCGACCCGGACGACAAAGATGGCAACCGCATTTCAGGCAAGGCTGCCATCGTGCGTGATCATCGCACAGGCGCGGTCACCCTTGGCCGCTTCGGGTGGAAGGCACAGAATGCAACTGTGCGCGACCAGAGCGCCGCCGCCTTCTCCAGCGACATCGGCATATCGACGCCCGACCGGCCGGATGCACATGGGGATTGCATGCAGGCCGAGATAAAATGCCAAAAAATGCCGACCGGTGTTCAAAAGCGCTTGGGCAATGAAGAGGCGCCCGGGCCCGTCCTCGATCTCGTGACCTTCTATTCCGCAAATCTAGCCGTACCGGCGCGACGAAAGGCAAGCTTCCCCGACACGCTGAGGGGTAAGGAACTTTTCTATCAGTCCGGCTGCATATCCTGCCACGTACCCAAATTCGTCACACGTCGGGATGCCGCCGAAAAAGCTCAGTCCTTTCAGCTTATCTGGCCTTATTCGGATTTCCTGCTGCACGATATGGGCGAAGGTCTTGCCGATGGCCAGCAAGTTGGCCACGCAAGCGGACGTGAATGGCGCACGCCGCCGCTATGGGGTATAGGACTGACCCGGACTGTCAGCGGACACAGCTTTTTCCTCCACGACGGCCGCGCCAGAAATCTTACCGAAGCGATCCTCTGGCACGGCGGCGAAGCCGAGAAAGCCCGCGATGCATTCTCCTCTCTGCCGAAAGACGATAGAGAGGCCCTGATCAAATTCCTGGAGTCCCTGTAATGCGCCTTTGGCAACCTCTCGTGCTTTCATTCATGCTTGCGTCATCGGCAATTGCACAGACTGCGTCGACGCCGACGGGGCTGAACGAGGAAGCGGTGCCTGGCGTGATGGCGCGGGCCGTCGACGAGGTGATCCGTCCCGGCTACCGCAACATGCAACAGTCTACCGCACGCTTGACGACGGCGATGAAGGACCTCTGCGACGGTGGCACACAGCAGACTTTGGACAAGGCCAAATCTGCTTTCGACGATACGATCCGCTATTGGTCGATCATCGAGATCGTGCAAACCGGCCCGGTGATGCACGACAATCTCTTCGAACACATCCTCTTCTTCCCTGACCGAAAGGGCGTCGGCCTTAGACAGGTACAGGCACTGCTCGCCAAGGCCGACCCGAAGGATGCGACGGTCGACGCGATCGGGGAAAAGAGCGTCGCCTTGCAGGGTCTGACGGCGCTTGAATACGTGCTTTACGGCAACGGCTCAGACGATCTGCTCAAACAAAAGAACGGGTTCCGCTGCCAATATGGTGCTGCTGTCGCGGGCAATATCCAGCGCGAGGCAGGCGAAGTCGTTGCGGCTTGGGAAAAGCCGGACGGCGTGCAGGCAAGCTGGAAACGTCCCGGTCCCCAAAGCGAAGATTTCATGGATAACAAGGAAGCGGCGACCGCCCTTCTCGGCATTCTTGTCCACGGCGTCGAAACCGTCCGCGATCAGCGGCTGGAGCTGTTTTACAAAGGCCGGGATGACACGGCACCGCGCCCGCGCATGGCTATCTATTGGCGCTCGAAAAACACCTGGAAATCGATGACGGCAAACCTCGAGGGACTGCGCACGCTCTGGCAGAAGGCCGGAATGGCGGAACTTCTGCCTGCCGACAAGAAACCCGTTGCTGATGCAATCGAGGCGAACTTCAAGACCCTGCTTGATACCGTCCCGAAGCTCAATCCGGATATCGACGTGGCAACCAGCGATGCGGAGAAAGCCAAGCTCGACGCATTTCTGGCGACGAGCCGTGAATTGATCACCCGCATCAGCGACGAATATGGCGGCGCGATCGGCCTTTCGGCCGGCTTCTCCTTCTCCGACGGGGACTGAGCCGATGTGGCAAAGCGCTGCGATCGACCGACGCAGTTTCGTCAGGGCAGCAGGCCTGAGCTTTCTCGCCGTATTGCAGCCGCGCGGGCTGCTGGCACTTGAGCGCGCGGATGCGGTTTATGCCTCGGGCATCCGCGCCGCCGACGGCTCCTTCGCGGTCGCCACCGTGACCGAACGCGGCGAAATCGTCGATCAGGTCGCCCTGCCCGCACGTGCCCATGGCATGGCTTTCAGCCCAACCACCGGCAAGACCGTCGCCTTCGCTCGCCGTCCCGGCACCTACGCAATGATCTTCGATCCCTGGAACAGGGGTGAGCCGGTCGTTATCACCTCCGCCGAAGGCCGCCACTTCTACGGACACGGTACGTTTTCGCCGGACGGCCGGTTGCTTTATGCCAGTGAGAACGATTTTGACGGCAATCGCGGCATGATCGGTCTCTACGACGTGACGAACCGCTTCGCCCGCATCGGCGAGTTCCAGACCTATGGGGTCGGCCCGCACGATATGACCGTCTCCGATGACGGCCGCTGGCTTGTCATCGCCAATGGTGGCATCGAGACCCATCCGGATTTCGGCCGCACGAAGCTCAACCTCGGCAACATGCAGCCATCGCTGACGCTGATCGATGCGTCCAATGGCACGCTCGTCGAAAAACATGTGCTGCCGCGGCAATGGTCGCAGGTCTCGACCCGTCACGTCGATATCGACGCCAATGGCCGCGTGTGGTTCGCATGCCAGTACGAGGGCCACCGTAACGACCTCCCGCCGCTCGTCGGCCACTTCGCCAAAGGCGAGGAACTAACCTTCATCGATCTGCCGGAGAAAACGACCCGCCAGCTCGGCAACTATGTCGGTGCCATTGCCGTCAACCGCAAGGACGCCCTCGTCGGCGTGACGTCGCCGAAGGGTGCATCGGCGATCATCGACGCCAACTCCGGCAAGGTCTTGGCCGAAGACATCGTCCCCGACGCTGCCGGCATCGCACCCGCCCGGCATGGATTTGCGGTCTCTTCCTATGACGGTGAGTTCCTTGCGACGCGCAGCAATGTGGCATGGGATCAGCATATCGTCAGGATTGCCCGCGAGCGCGCTTGATCTTTCGCTCGATCGCATATCGGAACTGCTTCCCTTTCGTCCTTGTCGAAACCGGCGCGCCGTGCCACTTTCGCGGTCGCAAGGGGACAAATGCATGAGCGTTAGGAATAACGGCGACTTCCGCGAACGGATCCGTCAGAGTTTTACCCGCCAGGCGGCGATGGAAACGATCGGCGCCGAGCTGACGCGCGTCGAGCACGGCATGGTGGAGATCGAGCTTCCCTTCGACGTCAAGCTGACGCAACAGCATGGCATTCTTCATGCCGGGATCATTTCGGCAGCTCTCGACAGCGCCTGCGGCTTTGCCGCCTACAGTGTCATCGACGCCGATGCCTCGATCTTGACGATCGAATTCAAGGTCAACCTGATGTCGCCTGGGCGCGGCGAGCGCTTCCTGTTTCGCGGCGAGATCACCAAACCAGGCTCCAATATCATCGTCGCCGACGGGCGCGGCTATGCGATCGGCGACGGACCGGCCAAGCTGATCGCCTCCATGACGGGAACGATGATGGTCGTTCGCGGCAGAGAGGGAATTGACGGGATGAAATTCGAACTGAAGCCGATCGCCGGCAAGTCCATCCTCTTCGTCATGGCGGTCGGAAGCCGAATATGGCCCCTTCCTGCGCTCCCGTTTCGAGCCGCTGATGACGGGCGTCGGTCCAGTCGAGGCGGCGGTCGCGATGACGAAGACGCTTTCCCGCCTCGATCATGCCGACGACCTGCCGCAGCTTGTCGTCTCTCTCGGCTCGGCAGGTTCCGCGACTCTTGAGCAGACGGAAGTCTATCAGGTTTCTTCCGTTTCCTACCGCGACATGGATGCATCGGCGCTTGGTTTCGAGAAGGGCCACACACCCTTCCTCGATCTTCCAGCGGCCATCGATCTGCCGCTCCGCATTCCCGGTATTCCTGAGGCCAGCCTTTCCACCGGTGGCAACGTCATTTCGGGGGCGGCCTACGAGGAATATCGCTGCTGACATGGTGGACATGGAAACATTCGCAATTCTGCGCGCCTGCCAGGGCTATAAGCTGCCGTTGATCGGCCTTCGCGGAATCTCCGACGGCGCTGAAGAACTGCAGCATATTTCACGGCTGGACCGAGTATCTGCACGTGATCGATCGCAAGCTCTCCTATGCCGTCGACAGCCTATTCACAGCGCTCGAGGACGGTGTTTTCTGGTTCTGAAACCCTCTAAAGCAGGGACAATCAGGACAATAAAATCCCGGCTCGGCCGATTTCCTGGATTGCCAGGACGGGTGCTTTTCATTAAAGGCTCGCCATGACCCAGACAGCACATCCCGACAGCGTTCTCATCGTCGATTTCGGCAGCCAGGTGACCCAGCTGATCGCACGCCGCGTGCGCGAGGCCGGTGTGTACTGCGAGATCGTGCCCTTCCAGTCCGCCGAAGAGGGCTTCAAGCGGCTGCAGCCGAAGGCCGTCATCCTGTCCGGCAGCCCGGCTTCGACGCTCGACGATCGGCTCGCCGCGCGCGCCGCAGATCGATCTTCGACAGCGGCCTGCCGGTCTTCGGCATCTGCTACGGCCAGCAGACGATGTGCATGCAGCTCGGTGGCAAGGTCGAGAGCGGCCATCACCGCGAATTCGGCCGCGCCTTCCTCGACGTCGACAAGGACTGCGCGCTGTTCGACGGGCTGTGGTCGAAGGGCTCGCGCCATCAGGTCTGGATGAGCCACGGCGACCGCGTCACGGCGATGCCGGAAGGCTTCGAGGTCGTCGCAACCTCCGCCAACGCGCCCTTCGCCTTCATCGCCGACGAGAAGCGCAAGTATTACGGCGTGCAGTTCCACCCGGAAGTCGTGCACACCCCGGACGGCGCGAAGCTGATCGCCAACTTCGTTCACAAGATCGCCGGCATCAAGGGCGACTGGTCGATGTCGGCCTATCGCCAGAAGGCGGTCGACGCAAATCCGCCAGCAGGTCGGCGACAAGCGCGTCATCTGCGCGCTTGTCCGGCGGCGTCGACAGCTCGGTCGCAGCTCTCCTGATCCACGAGGCAGTCGGCGACCAGCTGACCTGCATCCTCGTCGACCATGGCCTGATGCGCAAGGACGAGGCGAGCGAGCGTCGTTGCGCATGTTCCGCGAGCACTACAATCTACACCTGCTGCATGTCGATGCCTCGGACCGGTTCATCGGCGAGCTGGAAGGCGTCAGCGATCCGGAGACCAAGCGCAAGATCATCGGCGCGCTTGTTCATCGAGGTGTTCGAGGAAGAGGCCAAGAAGCTCGGCGGCGCCGATTTCCTGGCCCAGGGCACGCTCTATCCCGACGTGATCGAAAGCGTCTCCTTCACCGGCGGCCCATCGGTCACGATCAAGTCGCACCACAATGTCGGCGGCCTGCCGGAGCGCATGAACATGCAGCTGGTCGAGCCGCTGCGCGAGCTGTTCAAGGACGAAGTCCGCGCGCTCGGCAAGCGAGCTCGGCCTGCCCGATAGCTTCATCGGCCGCCATCCCGTTCCCCGGCCCGGGCCTCGCCATCCGCTGCCCGGGCGGCATCACTCGCGAGAAGCTCGACATCCTGCGCGAAGCCGATGCGATCTATCTCGACGAAATCCGCAAGGCCGGCCTCTACGACGCGATCTGGCAGGCGTTCGCGGTGCTGCTGCCGGTCCAGACCGTCGGCGTCATGGGCGACGGCCGCACCTACGAATTCGTCTGCGCGCTGCGCGCCGTCACCTCGGTCGACGGCATGACGGCGGACTTCTACCACTACGACATGGAATTCCTCGGCCGCGCCGCAACCCGCATCATCAACGAGGTGCGCGGCATCAACCGCGTGGTCTACGACGTGCACGTCGAAGCCGCCCGGCACGATCGAGTGGGAATAATTTTTGCCCATCCGGGGGTATCCAAAAATACGCTCCTGTATCGATCTAAGTCACTGAAAACAAAAAAGTTTACGTCCAACATCTATCGGTAGCTATCGGCGGCCATAGAGCGGCGGTGTAGGTCCGCCTGACGGACCTCCGTTATTGCTGAGATGCATTTTTCAAGGGGCCGTCATGGTCGATGTGGCTCTCCATTTGTTCCAGTTTTGGGCAGAGCTGGTGAGCATGGTGTTTTTCAGAGACGAACGCGTTGACACCTTCTGCCGTTATGAGTCCCGAGCAGAGGAAGCATCACGGAAATGGACACGGCTGGCACCCAACGGGCTCGCGCACTGGAGCTCCTGAAAGCCCGGCAAATGCTGCGGCTGAAGGATTTCGCCGCGCACGGCATTGGCTCGAGACACGCTTGCGCGTCTCGTGCGAGATGAAGAAGTCGTTCGTCCGGCGCGCGGCCTCTACCAGCTTCCCGACGCTGCGGCTGACGCTGGCACGACATGCCCTGGCCGAGGCATCGGCGCCTGTGCCGAAAGGGATCGTTTGCCTGACCTCGGCGCTGCAATTTCATGAGCTGACGCAGCCGCAAATGCCGTCGGCGGTCTGGATGGCCATCGATCGAACGGCTTGGCGCCCCAAGATCGACTATCCGCCTATCCGTTTCGTACGCTTCACCGGAGCCGCTCTCACCGAAGGCATCGAACGGCATCGCATCGAGGGGGTCGAGGTGCCGATCACAAATCCGGCGCGTTCGATCGTCGACTGCTTCCGCTATCGGACGAAAGTCGGCCTCGATGTTGCGATGGAGGGGCTGCGCGAGGGGCTCCGGCGGCGCAAGACGACAAGCGACGAACTCTGGACATATGCGAAGAAGGCCAGGATCTGGTCGACCATGCGACCCTGTATCGAAGCGACGGTGGCTGATGGCGCGTGAACCGAAGAAAAACGTCGGGGCATCGGTACGCGCCCGGCTCCTGGATCGGTCTCGCGCGGAACGCACGGACTTTCAGATCCTGCTGACGCGCTATGCGCTCGAGCGGCTTCTGTACCGGCTGAGCCTATCCGCGCATCGCGACCGCTTCATCCTCTAAGGGCGCGATGCCGGTCCATTACCTGGGTCGCCCGACCCTTTTCGGCCAACGCGGGACCTCGACCTTCTGGGCTCCGGCGAGAACAGCCCGGGAGGCCATCGCCGCGACTTTCCATGCCATTTGCACGCAGCCGGTCGACGATGACGGCGTCGTTTTCGAAGTCGATGCGCTCGAAGCCGTGCCGATCCGTCGAAGAAGTCGAATATGGCGGCGTTCGAGTCCGCACTACAGCCACCATCGCCGGCGCCCGCATCCCGATTCAGGTGGACATAGGCTTCGGCGACGCCGTCACACCGGGACCGGTCGATATAGAATATCCCGTCGTTGCTCGATGCGCCGGCGCCGCGCCTTCGAGCCTATCCCGTCGCAACCGTCATCGCCGAGAAATTTGAGGCGCTGGTGACACTCGGCATGCAGGCGAATAGCCGCCTGAAGGATTTCTACGATCTCTGGCTGATCGCCGGAACGTTCGAATTTGAGCGATCCACCCTTGCTGAAGCTGTGCGGCAAGAGCCTTCGCGAGACGGCGCACTGGATCTCCCGACGGAAAGGCCGACGGGTCTCAGCGGCGCCTACGCGGAGGCATGGGATCGGCAATGGCGGGCGTTTCTCGGTCGCGAACGTATGGCGGCCGCGCCGCCAGATTTGGCCACCGTAGTGGGGGATCTCGGGCACTTTCTGCTGCCCTTGACGGAGCCGTTTGACCGCAATTGGCTTTGGAAGCCGCGCGCGGGATGGATTCAGGCGTAGACAGAATGGCTAAGAGAGGCCCCACGGCGAATGCTGCTCTCGCTCACGGGCAATCATCAATGATCTATCACGCTGGTGAAATCCGGATTGAGACAGATCTTCGGATGCTTCAATAGTGGACCGGGACCGTCTCTGGAAGAGATGCGGCCAACTCAACCTTTTCAAGGCAAATTTTCCAGCTAGAACGTTTCGCTGATTTCACGCATCTCGTAATCCCTGACAGGCCTGCCCCGATCCTCCAACGCCCGCACCACGGTATATACCATGCCGACACACTTCGCATGACCCGAAGCCGCGCTTTCGGCGGTTCCCGAGTCAATCAAAAGCTGCAGTCCTGTAAGGCGACGGGATCGTACAATGAGAGTCTAACGCTAGGCTACCCGAGGCTCACCGAGAGCGCACTTATGGCGGGGTCCAATTCCGAAAAGCCCAGAAATGACTTCCAGCCCTCTCCACGCTAGCTAGCCCCAGCATTGACTTGAGCCAGTGCCAGACGCGTGCCCACCACCGATCTGGATGTTGGAGCGGTATATGTCGTCGGCTGCGTCGGATAGGTCAGCCAGCTTTCGGTCGCGCATCGCTGCGCCCTCGTCACCAGGATAGTATGTAGCGCGTAGCATCCCACCGATCGAGCCCGTGCTTGACGGTTGAGGCCCATGCCGACATCAATGAAGGGAATGTTGCGCGAGATGAGGGCGTCGAAAAGTCGATCGGCGGTCAGACTCGTCAGCGTTCAGAGAAAGATGATGCGGAAGCTGCGCCGCTGTTTCGCAACGGACTTGCTAAATCCATCAACTAGTCATATATGACATAAAATGATTAGTTAGCAGGCGTATATGGATCATTGCGATGGGGTCGCCTAGAAATCAAAGTCCGCCCTCGATAGGCTCGGACACGACGTTCGCGGCGCTCGTTTGCGGCGCGGCATCTCCGTGGCCGATCTGGCAGTGCGCGCGGGTACGTCGCCGAGCACCGTCGCGCGCTTGGAAAAGGGAGACCCGAGGCGTCGGAATCGGCACGCTCGCCGATATCCTAGTCGTGCTTGGTCTTGTCGACCGACTGGCCGACCTGATCGACATCCGCAAGGACGATCTGGGTCTCGCGTTGACCGCCGAACGCCAGCCGCGTCGCGGACGGTCTTTTGCGACCGCACTGCGCAGGCAGAAGGCCAAGGGAAAAGCTGCACAGAATGGATACGGGATGTCGTCGATCCGGACGGCGCGTCATTCTGATGCCCGACTTCAACGCCTATGTCGTTCTCGGCGAGAGCCTGACACCTGTTGGTCAGCTGCGTTTCACGCAGGCCGGGCCACGCCAGTTCTCGACCTTCGCCTATGAGCCCGCCTGGATCGAGAATCCCCCGCGCCTTTGCCGTGCAAGCCGACCTTTCCCCTTGAAGCTGGGCCATTTCACACATCCGGCCAACCCGGAAAACATGCGCGACGCGCTGCCGGGCGTCTTCGCCGACGCCGCGCCAGACAGCCTGGGCCGTCGGCTTCTCGAACGCGCCTATGGCAGGGGTCTTTCCGAATTCGAGTATCTGGCCCTGTCCGATGACACTTGCCGGCAAGGCGCGCTGCGATTTCTCGACGATGCCGGGCAGATCATCCGGGGTGGGGCGGCCGATGCCGTGCCACGCCTTGTCGATCTACAGGCGATCACCGCCATCGCGCGGGCCTATGAGCATGGCAGAGAGATTTCCGCCGAGGAGATACAGGTGCTCGCCGGCGCGGGCGGTTCCGGCGGTGCGCGTCCCAAGGCCAATGTCCAGGATGGCAAGACGCTCTGGCTTGCCAAGTTCACGTCGGTCCACGATCAGCAACCGATCGAATGCGTCGAGGTCGCTGACGCTCCGCCTCGCCCGGGCCTGCGGCATCCGCACGCCGGAGGTCAGGCTGCCGAACTGGCCGACACGCCATTCCCGGTCGCTCTGATCCAGCGGTTCGACCGGCGCGGGACCTCACGTATTCCTTACATCTCGGCCCGCACCGCCCTTGGCAAGACCGGAACCGAGCTGGGCTCCTATACGGAGATCGTCGATTTTATGAGGGCAAATGCCGCTGATCCGCAGGCTGATTTCCGCGAACTCTTTCTGCGCCTTATCTCTCACCATCCTCGTGTCTAACGAGGATGATCATCTGAAGAACCACGGTTTTCTGTATGTGGGGGCCGGTCGCTGGCGATTGTCTCCCGGTTTTCGATGTGAACCCCGCGCCTGACCGCAATCCGCATCTCGAAACGGCGATCATCGAGGGCGGCACGCATGACCGGTCGATTCTTCTGGCCCTCGAAGCGTCCGAGTTCTTCGAGATCGCTGGAAGAGGAACGCACCGCCAAATGATCCGCCAGACAGCGCGGCGTATTTCCGATGAATGGCGTGAGGGGCTTCGACAGGTGGGCGTCTCCGGGGCTTTGGCGCGGCAAGATGAGCCGGCCTTCATCAACGACCAGACAGAGATAGCGCACACTACTTAATTACCATATATGCTCGATATAGCACTATAAATCGTCATATATGGCATATTCCTGCCGGCGACTTGGTTCGACGCAATCGCCCCCGGCTTTGTCCGTTGAGCCGATCAGATTGATCCGATATCGATCCAGCCTCCGACCTCAAGACCAACAATGGGGGGCGCTGTCCTGGCGGCCCCCCATTTCAATTCGCTTTGGAACCGGATCGTCTGTCTACGCCGCTCTCTTCGCGGCGTTCTGCCTCCACTTGATGAGCCGCTCCCTCCAGAACATCCACAACTCGATCGATGATAAGAACGAACATCGCGAGGATGATGATGCCCGCGAACACGCCGACCGCATCGAAGTTGCCCTCCGCGCGGCGCGATCAGGTAACCGAGGCCAGCGGAGGCGCCCAGATATTCGCCGATGATGGCGCCGACCACCGCGAAGCCGACGGACGTGCGCAGCGACGATAAGGATCCAGCTCGCCGCCGCCGGGAAGTAGGCGTGACGCAGCAGATCCGAGCGCTTCGCCCCGAGGGTCCGGGCATTTGCGAAAGCACGACCGGGTTCACTTCGCGCACGCCCTGCATGGCGTTGAAGAACGTGACGAAGAAGACGAGCGTAACCGCAAGCGCCACCTTCGACCACAGCCCGAGACCGAGCCAGAGCACGAAACCTGGTTGAAGATGTCGGGGGCAAGGAGCAGGAAAGAAGAAGACGCACATCGATGAAGCCGACGGTCACGTCGAGCTGCCAGCCGCCGAGGATGAAAACCAGCATACCGAGTTGGATGATTCGTTCGTTGAAGCTCTTCAGGACTGCGAGCGGCGTCTGGGTGTCGGTCTCGCTGAATTTGCCGTCCACCCCGAAGATCGGCTTGGCATTTTGAACGGCCTTCACATAGATCTCGCGATCACCGGAAATGAATTCCTTCGGCAGCGTGTCGACGATCTCCTCGGCGCTGTGCGTGTTCATCCATGCGACTGCCTTGACGGTCGCGTTCGTCGACCTTCTGGATGGTCTCCGGGTTCTCGTCGATATAGGCCTGCGTCGCATAGAGGACGGAGGTCGGGTAGATTCCGGAAGTCCGCTCACCTCATAGTAAGCTGATGCATCTGGAGCGCCTATGATGAAGCCGAGCGGATCCACCGAGGCAGTGAGAATCGAGGACCTTGACGACGCGGGGCCGGATGAACGCGCGCGACAGCGCGACCCCGGCGCATTCTGGCTAATCATCAAGCGTCACAATCAGCGGCTTCACCGGGTCGCCCGCGCCGTCCTGAATGACGACACCGAGGCGGAGGACGTACTTCAGGAGACCTGTGTCCACGCCTTCACCCATCTGGCCGAATTCCGCGCGGAGGCGCGGCTGTCGGACCCTGGCTCACCCGGATCGCGCTGAACGAGGCGCTGGGACGCCGCCGGGAAAAGGCCACCCACCTGTAGACGCAAAAGCCATCGAAGGCATGGTCAGCTCCGTTCAGCGCACGCGGAGAGCCTGATCCCGAAGAGGCGGCCGCTCTCGCTGCAATCCCGTGGCCTCCTGGAGCGAGCCGTCGGTGACTTGCCGGAGCCCTTTCGCATCGTCTTTCGTCCATGCGGGACGTCGAGGAAATGAGCATTGAGGAAACGGCTTTTCTTTTGGCATTGCGACCTCAGACAGTGAGCACCCGTCTTGATCGCGCACGCCGGCTGCTCCGCGAGGCGCTGCGGGACAAGCTCGCCACCGTGTTCACGGATACGTTTCTCTTCGCTGGCGCTCGTTGTGACCGCCTCGCGCAATCAGTCCTCGATCGGCTCGCAATCCGCCTGGTTCGAAAGGATACTCACCTGTTGAACGCGGCGACCGAGCGCACGTAGACGCCGTCCACGCCGAGATTACGCCGGCTCCTTTCGCAGGGCCTTGTAGCGGGACACGGGAATATTTTGGCGGCCCGGACCATCTAATCGTCAGGCAAATGCATTCGGTGCCGCGGCGGTGACAGCGGTGTTGAATCAACAGACATAGGAGACCGCCATGCAAGGCGCACTTCACCTATCCCGGCGTCAGTCGCTTCAGGGACTTATCGTACTCGGTGCCGGAGCGGCACTCAGCGGAATCGCGCGGCCTTCACCGGTATTGGCACAGGACATATCGGACGAGGGACGATTTTCCGCTTTGCGCTCAACCTCGAATATATGGAGGCTGAATACTACCTCCGCGGCACCACCGGAATGGGCATCGACGCAGCCGATGCCGGTTCGAAACCCGGCGACGTCGTTGGTGGAAAGCAAGTCTCGTTCGAGACGCCCGCCATCGCGCGAGTTCGTGCAGGAAGTCGCGGAAAACGAACTCGCGCACGTCCGCTTCTACCGGAAGACGCTTGGAACCAACGCGGTTGACCGGCCGGCCATCGATTTCGGTGCGGGCTTCAAAGCCGTCGCGGAAGCAGCGGGCCTCGGGCCGGACTTCGACCCCTTCGGCGACGAGACCAACTTCGTTCTCGGCGGGATGTTGTTCGAGGATGTCGGCGTCACCGCCTATGCCGGTGCGGCGACAGTTCTGAAAAACAAGGACTTCCTCGCCGCAGCCGCAGGCATCCTGGCGGTCGAGGCCTATCACATGGGAATGGCGCGATCTGCTATACCGAAAGGGAGAGGAAGCCTGGAAGGCCGCCAACGCTGTCTCCGATGCCCGAGACAAAATCGACGGATCAGACAATAAGGACCAGGGGATCCAGGGGGACGGAAAAGCCAACATCGTTCCCTCGACGCCCGATGCGATCGCGTTCACCAGAACGCCGCAGGAGGTGCTCCGGATCGTCTACCTCACCCACAAGGACGGAGTGAGCAAGGGCGGCTTCTATCCGGAAGGGATGAACGGGCACGCTCAAGACCACCTGAGCCAGTTGCGAGTGACGGTTGGCCACTGGAAACTGAGCGGATTGGTATCCGCTGCTCTCGGAAAAGACCATGATAAGGATGATGATGTGAACCACGGATCGGCAGCTTCAAGCCGAGTGCTGTCTCGCCGCAAGTTCCTGAATGTCTCTGTGACCGGTGCGGCGATTGCCAGCGCCGGCGGGCTTTCAGCCTGTATGTCTCGACCGATGGCAGCCGGAAGACAACCAAGCGCTGGCGCTTTACCAGGACACTCCAAGTCGCGGCGAACGCTGCGCCGGGTTCACCCATTTCCTAGAGCCGAACGGGTGCGAGATCGTTGCCGGTGCAATCAGCGCAAATGGCTGGTCCCGTTTCCACGAGCCGCTGCCGGCTTGATAAATAAGTTGCGGTCTCCCGCCTTATGTGTCGGGCGGGAGCAACGCGACGTCAGCTTCCACTTCCAGTGCAGACGTTGGCCGGCCATCGGCAAGTGTCTGCCTATGGGGTCAGTCAGGGACCTCGGACCTACTGGACCGAATGTCCGCTATCGCTTTTTTGGACGCCAGAAACCGCCGGTCGGCAAACGACCCGATTGCGGACCTGATGCGTAGGCGCAGTCCGTCGAACCAGCCGCCCGCGATTAAGCAGGAACGTAGGTCAACCTAATCACGTCCTCGCCAACGGGATCGGCCAAGGCCGAGCGGCGGCCGCGGGCCGGCGAAGAATGGCGTGCCGCGACCAAGCACGACGGGATGGAAAGAAAAGCTGATACTCATCAATAAGACCAATGTCGGTCAGGCTTCGTGCTAGGTCTGGCCCTTTTGGGAAACCGCAATCTCCCCAACTAGCCGAGCCTTCAGACCACGTATCACCGCCTCGATGTCATCCTCGACAAGTGTGGCGTCGGGCCAACCGACTTCAACGAGCGCGACACGACCCACTTCGGTTGGCGCCGCCACGCCGCCGCGAACTCATGTTGCTCCGCACTCCACTCAGGATGGTCTTGGTCCCAATAACGCATGATCTCGTACATGCGGCGACCGTACACACTGCCGGTCAGGCCGTGCACGTGCTCTATCCAGTGACGAAAGAGCGCGGGACCTGTCCGCATTTCAAGGTGGCCGACATAACCGTCCAGGGACTGGTTCATTCCAAACACGAGCTTCGCCATGCTACAAAACCTCCACGCCAGGCTCTTAAGAATAGCTTGAGCCGACGTTGCACAGAAGTGAGGTTAGACACAATCTGCGCGTCGCTTTAGCGGCGTGACCGTGCGGGCAGCGGATCAATCGAGGGTACTTTTCGCGCAGAACCGCGCCGATCGCCGCATCGCTCTCGCGCCAGTGAGGCGCGCGGTTCTGAACCGGCCCGATAGTTTGGCGTCGATATCAGCCGAGAGCCAATGCAGAGCGAAACGCTGTCGGAGGGCAAGGCTCTTCTCGTCAAACGCTTCGATCGTGGCGCTGAGGGTAAGAGGATACACATCAAGGATTTGGCTCAGGTCTTCGGTGTCTTTCCCTCGCGGAACCACGAGGGCGCCGCTTATCACGACATAGCCTCGGCCCTTGGTGTGGCCGTCTCGCCTGCGGCGGCTTCTTGAATTCGTCCGCCGCTTGGCATTGACTGTCATCACGGGCAATGGCGACATGCACCTGAAGAACTGGTCGTTGATCTATCCCGCAAACGGCCACAAACCGGCGCTTGCACCAATCTACGACGTCCTGTCGACCGCGCCATATATTCCCGCCGACGCCATGGCACTTTCGCTTGGAGGGGAACGCTCGTTCAAGGCGCTAGCAGCTCCGCGATGGAAGGCATTTGCGAACCGTGCAGCTTCGGCAGCCGGCAGCGCTCGAGACCGTCGAACTCGTCAACGAGCACTGGTGGCATCTATCTGAGCGCGACGTTGTCCCGGCGAAAGTGCTCGAGCCAATTGACGAGCATGTGAAGGCGATGACGCCGATACTGAGATCCTGCGCCGAGAAGTGAGCCGAGCCCCATGCACTTCGAAAGTCAGTCACCGCGCCGCTTGAGATGGACGGGGCTCAGGCAGATCGCGCTGGCCAGCGCCTGTCCGACGCTGTCGTTGCCGATGTCAGCGACCTGGCCTGGCCATCGAGCGGCCCGAGCGCGTGCAGGACGCATAGATGCCGATGCTGACGTTGGTATCTCCGGCCTCGAGTGGGAATGATTTTCATCCCCAATATGAAAATCCCAGGATTGCTGCGCCGCCTGCGGCGGCGCAAGTCGGACGCCTTCCAGTTCCAGAGCATCCTGAGCTTGGAATGCGAGCCGCCCGGCGCCGAAAACCCGCCGATCTTGCCACCTGCGGCAAGCGCCCGGTGGCACGGGATGATGAGGGCAACCGGGTTCTTTGCCATCGCCTGACCCACGTCCTTCGCCGCTTCCGGGCCGGCGCCAAGTTCCTTCGCCAACGCGCCGTAAGTGGTCGTTCGGCCCCAGCCGACGCGGCGCGCAGCAGCATAGATGCTCTGGAAGAATGCATCCTGGCCCCTCAAGGTCGAGCTTTACGCCTGAAAGATCCTGTTCCGTTGCCGTTGAAGTAACGCTTTACCGCAGCGATCGCCTCGGCAACCTCAGGCGTCGGTGTACCCGATTCGGCTGCCGGAAGGCGGCGCAGCAGAAGTCGCTCCGTCGCGTCAGCGGCGTTTGTCGGCAGCTGGAAACGTGTGATGCCGATCTCGTTCCAGGCAATTCCGCAGAAACCACCAACCGTTTCGAAGATCAGATATTGGTGCGCTTTCTCAGCCATGACATCGCCTCCGTGCTTCACTTGCATCCTGAAATCGTACGGCCGGACCTCGAGTTCCACCCGTTTCTTGCAACAGTTTGCCATTTCGCACAGCCTTGGCCAAGATCAGATGTTCTAATTTTGTTCGTGCGTTTCAGCTTCGGTCCGCTAGACCGGGAACTTAGCAGGAGAAAATGGAGGCGTGGCGACGCGGTTGAATGGCCCTGCCCAGCGCGGAACAAATTCGAACTTCCTTTCAACCATTCAGGAGCCGGTCGACCACGATGGCCCGGCAGCGGTTTGCGCAATGGGAAATCCAATCTGTATTTTGTGATTTCCTGACCGCCTGCCGGCGAGAGCGATCATGAGCATATCGGCCAGTGGCCACTGATCGGATAGCAGGAAAATAGCGCAATGCTTCTTGCCTCAAACGAAGTGCGTCATCTGCCGCCTTGCACTTGCCCGCCGGACTCGCATAAAGCTCCGTTAAGCAGAATTTGCGGAGTGACGTAGCGTGGATATTTCCGAAATCATCATTCCGGGCGACACACCCGGCATCGAGTGGCGTCTGCCGGTTTTTCGGTTCAAGGGCAACGACCCGGCCGCACCGAAGGTTTATATCCAGGCGGCGCTCCATGCCGACGAACTCCCGGGCACAGCACTTCTGCATTTTCTCTGCGGGACGCTGCGTAATGCAGAAAGTGCCGACAGCATTGCGGGCGACATCACGATCGTACCCCAGGCCAATCCGATTGGTGCAGCACAGTCGCATTTCGGCGAGCTTCAGGGCCGTTTCGATCTCGGCTCGCGGACCAATTTCAACCGGGATTTCCCGCTGATTTCTCTGCGGGACCGCGACAACCTGATCGACGATCTCGATCGTTACCCGGCAATCGACCGGCTAAAGCGGCAGCTGATGCATATGGCGCTTGGCGCCGATGTCGTGCTCGATCTGCATTGCGACGACGAATCCCTGCAATATGCCTACATCGACGAGGTGTTCTGGCCGGAGGCGAGCGACCTTGCCGCCGCCTTGGCGATGGACGCGGTGCTCCTTTCCGACGGCGAGAGCTCGGCGTTCGAGGAGGCAATCAGCTTTGCCTGGAAATATGAAGTGCCTGGCGAGAAGCGCACCCGTCTGCCCGGCAAGCTTTCCGTCACCTTGGAACTTCGCGGCAAACGCGATGTCTATCCGGATATGGCCAAAGCGGATGCAGAAGGGCTATGGCGCTTCCTCACTGCACGCGAGATCATCACAGACGAGAGTGTATTGCCAAGCACGTTCGCCGGGCCAGCCGTGCCGCTGGACAATATCGAGATGATCCGCTCGCCGGAGTCTCGGCACGGTCCTCTTTCATCGCAGCATCGGTGAAATGGTTGCCGAAGGCGATCTGCTGGCAACGATCATCACGCGTCCCGGCATGCCGGACGGCAGCATCCAAGTTCGCGCACCGCAAGCCGGCCTTGTCGTCACCCGCGTTTCCGACCGCCTAGTACGCCGGCGCGCGGACCTGATGAAGATCGCCTGCAGCCAGCCCAGCAGCGTGGTGCGCAAAGCCGGAACCCTCGAGGATTAATATGACTGCCATCATTTATGGTATCAAGAACTGCGACACGATGAAGAAGGCGCGCGCCTGGCTGGAAGAGCATGGCGTTGCCTATGATTTTCACGACTACAAGGCCGTGGGCATCGACCGCGCCCATCTGCAGCAATGGGTCGACAGAGCCGGATGGGAAACCGGTACTCAACCGCGCCGGAACGACCTTCCGCAAACTGCCGGACACCGACCGCGAAAACCTCACCCGGGAAAAGGCGATCGCCCTGATGCTCGCCCAGCCGTCGATGATCAAGCGGCCGGTTCTGGAAGCAGGCGGCAAGCTGCTGGTCGGCTTCAAGCCTGAGAGCTACGGGGCGGAATTCGAAAAATAGAAATGTCCAAGACGACGCGCGCCACGCAGGTTCTTGCCAAAGCCGGTGTCAGTTTCACGGTGCATAGCTACGACTATGATCCTGAATGCCGAACGCGTCGGCCTCCAGGCCGCCGAAGCGCTCGGCGAAAAGCCGCATCGCGTGCTGAAGACGCTGATGGCAAAAGTGGACGGCAAGCCGGTCTGTGTCGTCGTGCCCTCCGATCGCGACGTCAGCATGAAGAAGCTTGCCAGCGCCTTCGGCGGCAAGACGGCAAACATGATGAAGCCTGCAGATGCCGAGCGGCTGACCGGATATCATGTCGGCGGCATCAGCCCGTTCGGCCAGAAAAAGCTGGTTCCGACGGCGCTGGAGGAGGCCACGCTCACTGAGCCTCTGGTTTACATGAACGGCGGTCAACGCGGACTGCAGGTGCGCCTTGCGCCAAAGGAGGCGCTCACGACGCTGAATGCCAAAGCTGCCTCGCTCATCGCTTAGGCGGAAAATCGCGCTAGGAGATTCACGAGCGCCGTGGCGGCTGGATCGTCAAGTCTTCGAGCCGACGTGGACCTCGATCGCCTTGGCATAAACGGTCCACATGCGTTCGCGAAGCGCCCGGCCGGCCGCCGTAATGACAACCCATCGGCCGCGCCCGTCTTCGGCAAACGTCTCGCGGCTGACGAGCTCCTCGCGTTCGAGCCGGTCGAGCAGCCGCGAGAGATTGTATTGCGCGAGCAGCGTGCGCTCTTCGATTTCGAAGGGGCGCAGTTTGCCTTCATCCGCGCGCGCCAACTCCCAGAGCACATCATACCAGCCAAGCGGCGGCAGGCCGGCCTTCTTGAGGTCGCTCTCGATGGCCCGCAGCAGGCGCTGCTGCGCACGCATGATGGCGATCCACGCCTGCGTAGTTGATCTCGGATCGAGGTTCTTTGCCCATATAGATGCAATTACATTTACCTTGACGACGGAGCAAGATAAATTATATGCAGGTACATCTATCATTCGGAAACTGACGAACATGAACGCAGATAAATCCATCCTCTATGCAACTGCCCTGCTGCGGATCAGCCTCGGCACGATGTACCTCGCCCACAGCATCATCCTGAAACTGATGACATTCGGACTGATGGGGACCGCCGGATATTTTACGTCGATCGGCTTGCCGGGCTGGATGGCCTACCTCACCTTTGCCGCCGAAGCGGTCGGCGGGGCGCTCTTGGTTCTCGGCATTCAGAGCCGCATCGCCGCCTTGGCGCTCGTACCGGCCCTTGCCGGCGCGATCATCTGGGCGCATGGCGCGAACGGCTGGGTCTTTACTGCGCCCGGCGGCGGTTGGGAATATCCGCTCTATCTGATCGTGCTTTCGATCGCCCAGGCCATGCTCGGAGACGGCGCCTTCGCGCTTCGCCCTTCGCAACCGCTTGCACCTGCAAAAGCCTCTTAAGGGAATTATGCCATGCAAAAGCTTACCCTCGTCTGCGCATCACCTGTGCCCTTATGTGCAGCGGGCCTGCGATTGCCCTTGGTGAGAAGGGTGCGGCCTTCGAGCGCGTTTTCATCGATCTCGATGACAAGCCGGACTGGTTTTTGAAGCATTTCTCCGCTCGGCAAGGTTCCGCTTCTGGCTGATCGAGGAAGACGGGCGGCAGGTCGCTCCTCTTCGAGAGTGCGGCAATATGCGAATATCATCGACGAAACGCAACCCGGGCCGAGCGCTTCATCCAGCAAGATGCCCTGACGCGCGCCCGGCATCGCGGATGGATGGAGTTCGGCTCGTCGATCCTTGCCGATCTCTGGGTGTATGAAACGACTAGCGACCGGCGGGTGCTGCGAGACCAAACGAACGGTCCTTGCATCGAAATTCCTTATCACCGAAACCGGAGCTTTCCGGCGGACCACTATTTCGTCGGGAAGAGCTTCAGCCTCGTGGATGCCGTCTTCGCACCGATCTTCCGATATTTCGATGTCTTCGACACAATCAGCGACGACCACATCTTTGATGGCCTGGAAAAGCGTGAATGCGTTGGCGAAGCACGCTTGTGCAGCGGCCGAGTGTGAGGCAACGCCGCCGCTACCGATTATCACGAGCGTCTCATCGCGCTTCCTTGAGAAACACCAGTCGGCATTGCTTGAACAGGCGGCTGCTTAAGATCGGGTGGTCTCTTGCGGCCCTGCATTTTCACGCTGGCGAGCCTTCATTTTCGTCCGTAAAGGCGTCTAAGTCTGGCATCTTCGGAGAAGAGTCCATTGCAGGAGGTAGCCGGCCATGACGTTCCATGCCCCAGAGTCAGAATTCCGTCGATCCCGATCAAGCTGGAAAAGCTCGCCGAGGTCGCCGTCAGGGTCGGCCTGCAGGCTTCGAAGCGCGGTCAGGATCTGGTGATCACCGCGCCGATCGTCGCAATGCCGCTGGTTCGGTTGATCACCAAGCACGCCTACATCGCCGGCGCCGGGCTTGTTTACGACTTTCTATTCCGACGAGGAAACGACGCTTGCCCGCTATCAGCACGCGCCGCGACGAGAGCTTCGACCGGGCCACCGGACTGGCTCTACGACGGCATGGCCAAGGCATATCGGCAACGATGCCGCCCGCCTTGCCATTTCCGGCGACAACCCGATGATGCTGGCGGCGCAGGACCCGGCCAAGGTCGGCCGCGCCAACAAGGCGAATTCGATTGCCTACAAGCCGGCGTTGGAGAAGATCTCCAATTTCGACATTAACTGGAACATCGTTGCCTATCCGAATCCCGGCCTGGGCGAAGGTCAGATGTTCCCGGACGATCCAGAACCGAGTTGCCGTCGCAAAAGCTGGCAAACGCGATCTTTGCCGCCTCCCGCGTCGATCGTCGCCGATCCGATCTGCCGCCTGGAGCGGAGCACAATGCCAACCTTGCCGAAGCGCTCCTCCTGGCTGAACGGTGAGCGCTTCTCAGCGCTGCATTTCACCGGCCCGGGTACGGACCTGACCGTCGGTCTTGCCGACGGTCATGAATGGCATGGCGGCGCCTCCGACGGCGAAGAACGGCGTCACCTGCAATCCGAACATCCCGACCGAGGAAGTCTTCACCACGCCGCACGCGCTGCGCGTCGAGGGCCATGTGTCGAGCACCAAGCCGCTGTCGCATCAGGGTACGCTGATCGACAACATCCAGGTCCGTTTCGAAGGCGGTCGGATTGTCGAGGCCAAGGCCTCGCAAGTGGCGAGGAAGTACTGAACAAGGTGCTGGATACCGACGAAGGCGCGCGGCGTCTCGGCGAAGTGGCGCTGGTGCCGCATTCCTCGCCGATCTCGGCGAGCGGCATCCTGTTCTACAACACGCTGTTCGATGAAAACGCCTCCTGCCATATCGCGCTCGGCCAGTGCTACTCGAAGTGCTTCCTCGACGGCGCATCGCTCAGCCAGGACCAGATCAAGGCGCAGGGCGGCAATTCCAGCCTGATCCATATCGACTGGATGATCGGTTCCGGCGAAGTTGATATCGATGGTGTTCAAGCGCGGATGGCGCCAAGGTTCCGGTGATGCGCAAGGGCGAGTGGGCTTGCACAGAGGCGTTTTTGCGGCGCTGCCGGCTGGGCGGCATCGCCAGCGCTCGCCAACGGTTCGTCGCAGCCGCAATCTGATCCGACAGATTTCCAACCGGCTTGCTGCGGCGAGCACAAGCAGCTAAGGGCTGACGGCCGCTGCTGCCATCGGTGCCACCGGCCGTCGGGCCATTTGCGCCCGTTGCCCAGCCAGACGCTTGCCAGCACGGCTACCATGCCGATGATCTGAGCAGTGACAGGTTCTGGCCAAGCGCCCCAGCCGAGCAGCGTTGCCACCAGCGGGCTTAGAAGCCGAGCGACGCGACCGCCGCAGGCTCGAGTTTTCGACAGGCCGCGGAGCCATAGGAGATAGGTGAAGGCCGCGCCGATCAGTCCGAGCTAGGCCATGCCGAGCACATTTGCCAGTTGTCGGCATCGGCAGAGGCGGCTCGAACAGCAGTGCTACTGGCACGAGCAACAGCCCGCCGGCCGTCAGTTGCCATGCGGTGAAGGTCGAGGCTCGAGACCGGCGGCGCCCAATGGCGCGTCAGCACCGTTCCGAAAGCCATTGATACCGCGCCCGCCAGCCCGGCGATGATGCCGATCGGATCGAGCGCTGCCGTTGGGTGTCAACACCAGCAGCGCCGACACCAGCCATGCCGACCAAAGCCGGCAACGATCGGCGAGCGGCCTGATCGGCGTGCCAAGCAAGAGGCGTGCCAGCACCACGACGATCAATGGCTGGATGGCACCAACGGTCGCAGCGACACCGCCCGGTAGCCGGTAGGCCGAGACGAACAGCATCGCCCAGAAGAACGAGAAATTGAGCGCGCCGAGGATGAAGACTCCGCACCCACCAGATGCCTTGCGGCAAGCTGCCGGACGATGGCGAGCAGGAGGAGACCGGCAGGCAGGGCGCGCAGCATGGCAACCGTCAGCGGATAGCCATGCGGCAGGAATTCGGTGGTGACCAAATAGGTGCTGCCCCAGATGGCGGGCGCGATGGCCGTCATCGGGACATCGGCTGCAGATGTGCTATTTTGTCTTCATATCAAGTATCTCGAGTTCAAGATAAATTCAGACATAGCAGCATTAATCTTGACGTCAAGACGATATCGTGGTATCGCTAGTCTATCGAAGGGATGAAGAAGCAATGGACCGTGTCGATAGGATCCTGGCCCAATGGCGATGGGAGCGGCCGGACCTCGATGTCGGAGCCGATGGGTCTCCTCGGGCGCCTGGCGCGGCTGACGACACTATCTCGGACGCGAGGTAGAGCAAGACGTTTCTGGAGCTCGGGCTCTCGTCATCGGCGCGCTTCGACGTGCTGGCAGCGCTGCGGCGCTCCGGCAAACCCTACCGCCTCTCGCCTGGCGATCTGCTGGCGACGACGATGGTCACCTCCGGTACGATGACCAACCGCATCGACCAGCTCGAGAAAGCAGGTTTCGTTGAACGCGTTCTCAACCCCGACGACCGGCGAAGCGTGCTGATTGCATTGACGGAGAATGGTTTTGCGGCCGTCGAGAGCGCGGTCGGTGCCCACGTTGCCAATCAGCAGCGGCTTATCGAAAACCTCAGCGATGAAGACAAGGCAGCGCTCGATGCGCTGCTGCGCAAGTTCCTCGCGAAATTCGAATAGTCAGATCGCGCTCAACGCCTTGCGCACGCGATCAAGATGAGCTTGGCGTTTGGTGGCCGTCGCGCGGTCCATGTCGTGCAGGCTGAGGATTCGAAAATTGAGGCCCTTGGAGCAGAAATTCGCAATGCCGCGCTTCAGTAGCCGGCGCACCGGATCGCCCATATAGAGATGAAACCAGCCACCACGGCGAGCCCGTCGTTGTCAGAGCCCAAAGCAGCTTAATATTTGTCAGCTGCGGAACGATCCGGCCCCGCCGGCCGTATCATGCGAGAAGGCAACGCCGGGCGCGAAGACCCGATCGAAGAACCCCTTGAGGATCGCCGGAAAATTGAGCCAGCCATTGCGGAAAGACGAAGAGAGGATCAATCCATCGGCCGCCTTCAACCGCTCCACAATCTTGGAGACGCCGGAGGTGTCATACGGGATGTCGAAGTAGCCGCCGCGCTCGGCCTTCGTGAGGCGAGGGTCGAATTCCTCGGCGTAGAGATCGAGCAGATCGACCGCATGACCAGCTTCTGCCAGAGCTTCACGCGCAGTCTTTGCAACAGCGGCAGCAAAACTCTCATTAATCGGATGGGCGAGCACCAGCAGGATACGCATCGGTCCCTCCTCGAACAGGCTACCCTGCTTCGGCGGCATGGTGGGCTCGTCAGGCTTCGGCAAGCGTTTCCTCGGTGGCGCACCGCCTTCGGTTGTCACGGCGCCGACGCGGCCGTCAGCAAACTCGATCGAAATGCCCACGCCGGCCGAAAGAGCCGCGGCCTGCGAGACCGGCCGGTTCTCGTCGTCGCGGATGACTGCATAACCGCGCTTCAGAACGTTCTTGTAGGAAAGGGACTGCAATACGCGGTCCTGTGCCGAAAGCTCACCCCTTGCCCGTGTCAACTGATGGCGGACAGCGGTATCGGCGTGACGGGACAGGTTTGCCAGATGGTCGCGCATGCGTGCCGTGTGCGTCTTCAGCCGCGCCGGCAAGGACGCAAAGACGGCATCGGCCCGCCCGACGCGGGACCTGGAGCGATCGATCAGTCGCTCCACCGTGCGCTCGGCGCGCGTCATCCGCTCGGCAAGCATCTGGCGGCGCTCGGCAATGCGGTTCGAAAGAACGTCCGGCCTCAGATGCGATGCGGTGCGCTCGAAGCTCCGGCGCTTGTTGATTGTGTTGAGCTCCAGCCCGCGGCCGAGGCCTGCGGCCGCTTCATCAAAGCGTCGGCGCGGCAGCGCCAGCAACTGATCGATCGACGGCAGCGCCCGCATCAATGCCCGAACGGACTGCCGCCTGTGATCCATCTGCCGGCTCATGCAGCCTTGCAGACGGGCCGAAAGGGCAGAAACCTGGGCGTTCAGTTCGGCTTTGACGGGAACGGCCATTTCCGCAGCCCCCGTCGGCGTCGGCGCGCGCATATCGGCCGCATAGTCAATGAGCGTCCAGTCTGTTTCGTGGCCAACCGCCGAGATAAGCGGAACTTCACTTTCAGCAGCGGCGCGCACGACAATCTCGTCATTGAAGCTCCAGAGATCTTCCAGGCTGCCGCCACCACGCGCGACGATCAGCACGTCAGGCCTCGGCATTTCGCCGCCCGGCTGGAAGCCGTTGAAACCGCGGATGGCATTGGCCACCTCCTCGCCGGAACCATCTCCCTGCACCTTGACAGGCCAGACGATGACATGGACTGGAAATCGATCGGAAATGCGGTGCAGGATATCGCGAATGACGGCACCCGTTGGCGACGTGACGACGCCGATGACCCTCGGCATGAACGGCAGCCGCCTCTTGCGCGCCGCGTCGAAAAGACCCTCAGCACCAAGCTTGCGCTTGCGCTCCTCGATCAACGCCATCAGCGCGCCCGCACCCGCGGGCTCCAGCGTTTCAATGACGATCTGGTATTTCGACGAGCCAGGAAAGGTCGTCACCTTGCCGGTGGCGATCACCTCCATGCCTTCTTCCGGCCGGAACCTTAGCCGCGAGAACGTGCCTTTCCAGATGACGGCATCGATACGCGCGCGATCGTCCTTCAGCGAGAAATAGGCATGCCCCGATGAATGCGGGCCGCGATAGCCGGAAATTTCGCCACGCACCCGGACCTGGTCGAAAGCAGTCTCGACCGTGCGCTTGATCGATCCCGAAAGTTCGGAGACCGAATATTCAGTCAGGTTGGTGGGCGAATCGGTGTCGAAGACATTGCTCATCCTTCCTTTCTAGCGAAAGCGGAGGGAAAGATCAGTAGAGCATCGGGTTGGCGCTCAATTTTCCGGCTTGAAGAGAAAGAACTGCACCCCAACGCCCGCGGCCTTGGGAAGCGGTTGGAGGTAGGACGGCACATTGCCCTTCGCCAATTGAGAATAAAGACCCTCCGGCTTCAGTTTTGCGAACTGCATCGTCGGATAATCGTCGGGACAGAAAGCCAAAACATGAACGTCCGCCCCCCTCAGGAAGGCCTCTGCATCCTTCGGTTCCGAGAGGCCGATATGCATTTCGGTCAGCATACCCCGGGGATTGCGATGATAAGGTGCGGTCAGAACATGCTGGCTCGTAAAGCGGAGGATCGGCACGCCGAGTTCAGATGAGGCCGCCACCATGCCGACAGGCATCGCATTCAGCGGCGCAAGAGCCTCTCTTGAGATACACGAAGGCTTGTTTTCCTCGTCTTTCGCTTCTTTCTTGTCTTCCTCCGTTTGCCTCTGCAGCTCAACGAAGGCTCCAGCAACGGCCCAAACAGCAGGTACACTGGCAAGCACCAGCATGATGTAACAGAATGCGACAGCGACATTTTCGCGATCGCTGTTGGATATACGGCGGATGTCGACAATCAGCAGCGCGAGCGGCAGGATGGCGATCAGGTTTGCAAAGGGTGCCCCGCGCACCTGCATGAGGCCGATGGCCCAGCAGAGGACGAGCAGGAAAAGCAGGATGGCGTGAATCCGCACCCTGTCGCGATAGAGGATTCGGAATGCGCTGACAGCAATGCCCGAAAAGACCGGCTGCGTAAAAGGCACCGATGCCGAAAGGCTCGTCGCGGATCATGTCGAGCATCGAGCGCTTCTGAAATATTGTTCAGCCACAGCTCAACGAGCATTGGATCGAGATCGTCAAGCGGATTATGCAAGCATTGGGGCGCGATCACCATGGCCGAAGCTGCAACAGCGATGCCGATACCACCGAGTGCAGCGAAGCGTCCTACTTCTCGACGCGCGGCTTGCGAAAACAGCCGCAACGGAAAGCATCCCACCGCCGATCGCAGCGAGGCCGTAAAAACCAAGCGAAAAATTATCGCAGGTCACGGTCGAATAAAGCCGGGGCGGCATGGTCGAGAAGAACAGAATACTGACGGCCAGCGTGAGCGTCAGCCCGAATGCTTTAGCAGCCCTCTGAAAGGCTTGCCCCACCCAAGCCCAATGAAGAGCGACGACGAGGCAAACCGCTGCGACGAAAGGTGTTGTCTCGACCCCAATGGCGATGGCGAGTGCCGCCATCGAGGCTGCAACGATATAGCTCCAGGCCTGATGCTCCTTATCGAGAAGCATTGCCGTCATCATCGCGACAAGCCCGATCTGCACGTTGTGATGATCGATCGCACCCGGCACGAAACGGTTGCTGGTCCATACGCCCAGTGCGGTCATCACCAGAGAGACATGCATGGCAGGCACGCCGCCAATGCGGCGGCCCGCAATCGCCATCGCAAGCATGAGAGGGAGGGCGAGTGAGACGGGCCAGATCGCGAGCGCCACGGCCTCGGCCTGCTCTCCCGCCAGAAACAAGCCGAAGAATTTGATGAGCCCTGCGATCGGCAAATCGATCAGCCGCGACCAGTGCATCAGCGTGCCATCAACGCCCAGCCGGTATTGGGTCAAATCGAACCAGCTCTGCCCGGAAAGAAAATCCCTTACTTCGACGAGCCGCATGCCGTTCGTCATCGTCAGGACCGACATAGTCTTTCGTCCCGATCAGCTTCACCGGCAAAATGCACGCGATCAGCACCGCGCTATAAAGCGACACGGACGGCCACAGACGCGTGAGAAGCACATGCGGACAGCGGCAAGCGACACGATGGGCGGCGAAGATTTAGAAGCTGAATTGCCGGTCATTCCTGCGACGTTCGCCATTCCTGTTGTCCCGTCCTAAGCTGCGCGAACTTTAGCTTTTGCAGATCAAGAAAGTGTAAAGCGTCCGGATGGCTGGCCGATTCTTCCCGCGTTATAGGGTCTTATTAACGCTGCATGTTTTAGACTGCGCGCCAATTGTGAATGGCGAGTGGCATCATGACACGATCGCAGACCAAAACGCTAAACATCGCCGTGCTGCTTCCGTGCTACAACGAAGCGGCCACGATCGGTGCAGTCGTCCGCGGCTTCAAAGCGGCACTGCCGCAAGCGCAGATTCATGTCTACGACAACAATTCGACAGACGGCACCGCGCTCCATGCGATGCTGGCCGGCGCCGCTGTCGTGCGCGAACGGCGCCAGGGTAAGGGCCATGTCGTACGCCGCATGTTCGCCGATATCGACGCCGACATCTATCTGATGGCGGATGGCGACGGCACTTATGCGCCGGAAGACGGCGAAGAGCTGATCCGCACGCTGCTGACCGAACGCGCCGACATGGTGGTCGGAACGCGTCGCGGCGTTCATTCTGACGCCGGGCGCAACGGACATGCTTTCGGCAACCGCATCTTCAACATTCTCTACCGCACGATCTTCGGTCCGGACTTCACCGACATTTTCTCAGGCTACCGGGCCTTCTCGCGCCGTTTCGTCAAGAGCTTCCCGGCCGTTTCCGCCGGTTTCGAGATCGAGACCGAAATGTCCGTCCACGCCTCTCGTCTCAAGCTGCCGGTCGCCGAGCTGGAACTCGATTACGGCCGTCGCCCGGAAGGTTCGCACTCGAAACTCTCGACCTTGAAGGACGGCGGCAAGATTCTGTGGATGTTCGCCATGCTCATGAAGGAAACGCGGCCCTTTGCCTTCTTCGGCCTCATCAGCGCGTTCTTCATGCTGTCGAGCATGGCTTTCATGGCGCCTGTGCTGGCGGAATACTTCGAGACCGGGCTTGTCAACCGCATGCCGACATGGGTTCTCTCCCTGGCGCTGATGATGATCTCCTTCATGGTCTTTACCGCGGGTCTGATCCTTGATTTCGTCGCACGCTCGCGTGCCGAGCAGCTTCGCATTCACTACCTCAACGTCGCCGCGCCGAGCCAGGGTTTAGCGCCGGAAAAGTCCATTGAAACCGCGCAAGGTGGCAGGACCACGCGCATCGCATAGTTGCTTCCGCTCAAAGGTGACGCCCTTTTCATGAACAGAGAAACCACAAACCGTATTCGTTTCGTGCTGGAAGACATCCTGCCGCCGTTTGTCCGTGATTCCGGTGCGTTTCGCTGGGCTGCGCGGCGCGTCTGGGGCGACCATATCACGCACTTGGCGAAATTTCGCGAGCGAGCACCGTTTCTTTCGGCAGAGGAATATGCCGAGCTTTACCGCAAGCATCCCCGTGTTCACGAAGGCACGGACAATTCGGCGGCCTGCATCAGCCGCATCCTCGGATCAATCGCCGGAGAGAGCGTCTGCGATATCGGCTGCGGCACGGGTGCGCTGCTCCGCAGCATCCAGGCGACGCATCCTGGGCTCAACCGCCTTACAGGCGTCGACTTCGTGATTGAAGACGCATCACGGCTGCCTGGCATCGAATATGTCGCGGCCAAGGTCGAAAACCTCCCCTTTGCAGACGCGGAATTCGACACGGTCATCTGCACGCATGTGATCGAGCATATTCTCGACTACCGGCAAGCGATTACCGAACTGCGCCGGATTGCAAAACGCCGCCTGATCATCGTTGTGCCGAGGGAACGCGAATACCGCTACACGTTCAATCCGCACTTCAACTTCTTCCCTTATACGCACTCCTTCCTGAGAGCTGTCCACCCGGTGCCTCCAGCCTTTGTCTGCGAGGATATCGGTCGCGACATCTTCTATTCGGAAGAAAGAGGTGCAGCGGATTGAAGGACGGTTCGATGCTTTCCACTTTTTCGACCGCAACATGGATTGGGCTCATCGGCACGCCACTGCTGATTGCCTCGGGCCAGGTCTTGTTCAAGCTGGCGAGCGCAGCTACAGGCGAGCTCAGTGTCCGCAATATTCTTGCTCTGCTTCTCAATCCGGTGTTGCTTGCAGCGCTACTCCTTTACGGTCTCGGAACGATCATCTGGATTTACGTCCTGAAAGCCGTCCCGCTGACGATTGCTTACTCCTTTATGGGATTGACCTTCTGTTTCGTGCCTTTGCTGGCGCAGGTCTTTCTTGGGGAAGTCCTCACTGTTCGATACGCCATTGGCGCGGCTTTCATCATTGCTGGCATGCTCGCGATCAATGGCTGACGCCTCTCTCAATCGAAGCGGGTCGCTTCTGCGCTTTGCCGCATTGTCGCTGCTTGGACTGGCGGCCGAAACGCTACTCTTCCATTTGCTGCTGAAGGTGATGCAAGGCCCGCTTTTGACGCGGGCAGTGAGCCTTGTTGCAATCCTTGGCATTATGCTCGCTATGCTGCGACGCATCGATTTCACGACCGGCGGCCGGCTGTCGGTCGGCCGCGCCGGGATCGTCGCCATCGTGCTGATTGCGGCGATCTTGAATTATGGTCTCTACGCCACGCTCATAATGGTATTGCCGTCTCTGCAGCCGTTGGCGGCGATGGTTCTCGCCTCCGCCTCTACACTGTGCTTTGCAATTTTCGGCTACATCCGGTTCGCATTTCGCGAATAATCAAACAGGCTCCCAGCCGTCCTTCTCGCTGGCGCGGTAGATCGCGTCGATCACCTTTTGGTTCAGCTTCGAACTTTCGAGCGTGACGACCTCTTCCTTCTCGCCCTTGGCAGCGCGGGCGAAAGCTTCTGCCTCACATTTGTATTGGCGGCTGTCCTGGAAGCGGAAGATGGTCGAACTCGTTGTGGCTCCGGTTGGCGAGTTCCAGTTCCTCCGGTCCCCAGCGGTCGGCGTTGAACGGCGATTTCACCTCGATATAGCCTTCCGTGCCGTGGAACACCATGACCTGCCGGTTTGCCATCTGGGTGGAGATGTAGAAGCTCAGCTCGAAATCGCCGAAGTCGGCCTTCACGCTCGAATAGATATCGGTGCCGAATTCCGGGTCACGTTCGGTGACGGCCTGGATGCGCAGTGGTTCCTTGCCCGTCGAAAAGCGCGTGCTGATCGTCGGATAGACGCCGATATCGGGCAGGCCGCCGCCGCCAAGTTCGGGAATGTTGCGCATGTTGCCGGGATCGCGATTGAAATAGGTAAAGGCCCCTTGGACATGGCGAAGCTTGCCGATCGCGCCGTCGGCGATCAGCGAGCGGACCTTTCGCCAGACCGGCGCGTAGGTCACCATATAGGCTTCGGTAATCAGGACCTTGCTGCGATCACGCGCAGCAATGAGGCTGTCGATCTCGCCGGCATTGAGCGCGATCGGTTTTTCGCAAAGGACGTGCTTGCCGGCGTCTGCCGCCTTGATGGTCCATTCGACATGCTGCGACGTCGGCAGCGGAATGTAGACGGCGTCGATCACGTCGGAGGCGAGCATCTCCTCATAGGAGCCGAAGGCATGCGGCACGGAAAAGCGGTCGGCCATCTCGCGCGCCTTTTTCAGGTCGCGGCTGGCAATCGCGGTGACGACGCAGTTTTCCGCGTCCTGAATGGCGGGAACGACGAGTTCACGGCCGATCTTTGCCGTCGAAATAATACCGAAACGGAGCATGGCTTAGCCTCCCAAGTTTGAATGGGTGCAACCTTATTCAGGGGTGGCGGGTGACGCAATGGCGTGCGCGCAAATCACGAAAGTTTGGTTTTCCTCTGCCGGAACCTGCGCTAGTTTACTCCCGGCGACGCTCTGCCGCATCCGTACTTTCAATCAAATCAGCAATTTAGGATAGCGCCATGGAAATGCGCCGGCTCGGAAAAACAGGTCTTTCAATCTCGCCTATCGTCTTCGGCGGCAATGTCTTCGCATGGACGGCCGACGAGAAAACATCCTTTGATATTCTCGATGCATTCTTCTACGCAGGTCTCAATACCATCGACACGGCCGACGTCTATTCATCCTGGGTGCCCGGCAACAAAGGCGGCGATTCAGAGGAGATCATCGGCAAGTGGCTGAAGAACGGAAAGGTCTCCCGCGACAGGGCGGTCATCATCACCAAGGTCGGCTCCGACATGGGCCAAGGCAAGTCGCTGAAAGAGCAATATATCCTCAAGGCCGTGGAGGATTCGCTGCGCCGCCTGCAGACGGATTACATCGACCTCTACCTCTCCCACTGGCCCGACGAAAATACACCCTATGAAGAAACGCTCGGCGCCTTCGCCAAGCTGAAGCAGCAGGGAAAAATCCGAGCGATCGGCTGCTCCAATCTCGATGCCGGCCAGCTTCAGGCATCCTTCGATGCCGCCGAGAAGGCTGGCGTTCCTCGCTACGATGTGCTGCAACCCGAATATAATCTTTATGAGCGATCGAGCTTCGAAGGCGAGCTTGCCGATCTTTGCGTGACGGAAGATATCGGTGTCATCACCTATTTCAGCCTCGCAGCCGGCTTTCTCTCCGGTAAGTACCGCAGCAAGGCCGATACGCAGGGCAGGGCCCGCAAAGATCGGGTCGCGAAATATCTCGATGCTAAGGGCATGCGCATTCTCGCCGCACTCGATCAGATTTCCGCCGAAACGAGCGCGAAACCTGCCGAGATCTCGCTCGCCTGGCTGCTCAACAAGAAAGGCGTGACGGCACCGATCGCCAGTGCTACCAGCACCTCACAGCTCGATAGCCTGGTGGAGGCAGCGAAGCTTGAGCTTTCTGACGAAGCAATGAGACTGCTCGACAGGGCAGGCGCCTGAAGGGACGACATGACCGTGACGATCCGCGATGCGAGACCGGAAGACGAAGCGCGCTGGCGCGAACTCTGGAAGGATTACCTCGCCTTTTATGAAGTCACGGTCGATGGGGACATTACCGATTCAACGTGGCGTCGGGTTTTCGATCCGGCGTCAGCAATCTTCATGCGCGTTGCGGAAGTCGACGGAGAGGTGATGGGGTTCACGCTCTCACTGACGCATGAAGGCACATGGATTCGCGGCAAGGACTGCTATCTCGAAGACCTGTTCGTCCACCCAGGCGCCCGCGGCAAAGGGGTCGGCCGGGCGCTTATGGATGACCTGATTTTGCTCAGCAAGCAGTCCGGCTGGTCGCGGCTTTACTGGCACACGAACGAACAGAACAAGACGGCACGTGCGCTCTATGACAGCTATGTCGAAAGCGACGGACACATCCGCTATCGCATCAGTTTCTGAGCGGCGGAAATCCCTGGTAGAATTTCGAATGATCGCCTTGCCAATTCGCCATGCCCGGCTTGGTGAGAGTTCCGCGCGGCCGCACATAGCTATGAATCGCACGCTTTGGCCGCTCGTGCCATTGGATATTAAAGGCCCATAGCTTTGGAAAGAAGCAGAGCGATGCATAGGGCAGATGATCGTGGATCCACCACGCGAGCTTCTGCCAATCCTCCTCATCACGACAAGTATCGATCATCCAGGGTACGACGACACAGGCCGTCGCCCCCATGCAGCCATCGAAATCGCGCATGTCCCAGATATGGTCCGCCGCACTCGAGGCATTGGTCGAGCAATTGAGCTTGTTTTTGTTTCCAAATTCATTGACGGAGGCAGAACGGTAGCCCGAGCGGATGTGCAGCCTGCCGAACGTTGCTTGAAGCGGCTCGAGCAGTTCCTCGCAAAGCCGCCTACCTGCCTCAATTGCAAGATCCGGATCGTCTGGAATATTTGGAATGCGATAGAAATCGGCGATTTCGGAATGCAGGAAATCGCGGAGGAAGAAATTCTTCGAAAGTCGCGCCCGGCCCAGATCTTCGAGCGATTTCATCGACCCAGGCTTTTTCATGCGTCTCTCCTCCATCCGCCGGCACGAACCTATCCCGTCATCCGGCTATTGCCACCCGGAAATTGCGGGCTCCAGCGGAACAATTTCCAACTAGGTCGCTTCTCTAAGGGTTCACGACTGCGTGACTCCAAAAACGAGAACAAGGATCGAAGAAATGGCCAAGGGAAAGACACTTGAGGATCTCTACTACGACACTCTGAAGGATATCTACTTCGCCGAGCGGCAGATTCTGCGCGCCCTGCCGAAGATGGCCCGCGCTGCTCAGTCCGCCGATCTGAAGGCCGGTTTCGAAAAGCACAGGGAAGAAACCGAAGTCCATGTAGAGCGCCTGCAGCAGGTGTTCGAGATTGCCGGCAAACGTGCTCAGGGCAAGACGTGCGAAGCAATTCAGGGCATCATCGCTGAGGGCGAAGAGATCATGGAAGAATTCAAGGGGACGGTCGCGGTCGATGCCGGCCTGATCTCTGCGGCGCAGGCCGTGGAGCACTACGAGATCGCCCGTTACGGCACACTGAAGACCTGGGCGCAGAACCTCGGCTACAAGGACGCCGTCGTGCTGCTGGACCAGACCCTGCAGGAAGAAGTGGCAACTGACAAGCTGCTCACGAAACTCGCCGTCACCGCCGCAAACCAGAAAGCCGCCCGCGCAGCTTGACGACAATCCTCTGAAGCAGCCGGTCTTACCGGCTGCTTCAGACTTGGCACGGCTTGCCAAAGGACCCCCCGCCTCTAAATCCTTCAGCGTTATCATGACGCCGATACGGAGGGTGCAAGATATGTCCGAACAGCAGGCAATCGAAGCAGTCGTCCATCTCTACGTCGAAGGCATGACCTTTGCCAACGAAGCCGCATTGCGAAAGGCCTTCCATCCGCAAAGCACAATCATCGGTCACTATGAAGACGCGGTCGAATGGCTGACGCGCGACGAATTCATCGCTGCGATCACCGCTGAAGGCGCCGCCCCGCCGGGAACGCAACCGTATATGGATATAACAATGATCGATGTCGCAGGCGATGCCGCGATGGCGAAGGTGACTGACGAATTCGCCGGAATGCGCTTTACCGACTATCTGTCGATGTTGAAGATCGACGGTCGATGGACCATCGTCAACAAGCTCTACTACCTGCATTCCTAGGCGGCGCAGCTTTCACTGAGTGAGGCCGGCGCAGCCGCCGGCCCGGAGTGCCCATCGTATGCTTTGTCAGCTTCGCAGCACGCCGCCGGTGAACTTCGTCACGCTCGCCACGATCTTTTCCGTCAAAGCCTCAAAATCCTCGTCCGTCAACGTCCTCTCGACGGGCTGGATCTGCACTTCGATCGCAACCGACTTCTTGCCTTCGCCAAGCGATCCGCCTTCGAAGATGTCGAAGACATTGACGCCGGTGACCAGCTTGCGGTCGGCACCGCTCGCAGCCTTTATGATCGCGCCTGCTTCAACCGCCTTGTCGACGACGAAAGCGAAATCGCGCTTGACGGCCTGGAAGGGCGAAAGCTCCAGCGCCGGCTTGGTGCGTGTCGCCTTCTTCTTCGGCTCGGGCATAGCGTCGATATAGACCTCGAAGCCGCAGAGCGCGCCTGAGACATCGAGCGCTTCAAGCGTCGAAGGATGGAATTCGCCGAAATAGCCGAGGACGACCTTCGGGCCCATCTTGATGGTGCCGGAACGGCCGGGGTGATACCATTCCGGTCCGCCCTGCTCTATCTGGATGTTGCCCATCGGCAGGCCGCAGGCCTCGATCACCGCCAGCGCATCGGCCTTGGCGTCGAAGACATCGACCGGCTTGCCGCCGCCCTTCAAATTGTTCGACCACATGCGGCCGGCGCCGGTGAGCGACGCCGTGCCGCGGCGAATGCCACCGGCAACACGGCGCTGGCCTTCCGGCCTGTCATTCTCGTAGGTTCCGGAAACTTCGAAGATCGCCACATCGCCGTAACCCTTGTCGGCGTTTCGCTGCGCAGCCATCAACAAACCCGGCAGGAGCGACGGGCGCATGTCGGACATTTCGGCTGCGATCGGGTTCGCAAGCTTGAGTGCCGGCGAGCCGCCGCCGAAGAGCTTTGCCTGCTCTTGCGAAATGAAGGACCAGGTGACGGCCTCCAGCATGCCGCGCGAGGCGAGCGCCCGCTTGGCCATACGCGTGCGGATCTGCAGCGTCGTCAGAATCTTGCCGTTCACGGCTGCATGGCTTTCCAACGGCGCCGGCTTGATGTTGTCGACGCCGTGGATGCGCATGACTTCCTCAACGAGGTCGGCCTTACCGCCGACGTCCGGACGCCAGGAAGGAATGGCGACCGAGACGCTTTCGCCCGAGCCCGACACCTCAAAGCCGAGGCGGGTCAGGATATCCTTGCTCTCCTCAGTCGAGACTTCGAGGCCGGTCAGGCGCCTGACCTCCCAGTAGGGAAAATCGACGATCTTCGGCTGGTAGCCCTTGTAGCCGACGACATCCGCCTTCGCCGGCGTGCCGCCGCAAAGTTCAAGAACAAGTTCCGTCGTGCGCTCCAGACCGGGAACCATATATTGCGGATCGACGCCGCGCTCAAAGCGATAGCGAGCATCGGTGATGATGCCCAGACCGCGGCCGGACTTGGCGATGTTCATCGGGTCCCAGAGCGCGCATTCGATCAGCACGTCGGTCGTGTTTTCGTCGCAGCCGGAATGCTCGCCGCCCATGATGCCGCCGATCGACTCGATGCCGTCCGCATCGGCGATCACGACATTGTTAGGGCCAAGCTTGTATTCACGCTGGTCGAGCGCCAGCACCGTCTCGCCTTCCCTCGCACGGCGGACGGTCAGATTGCCGCTTACCTTGGCAGCGTCAAAGACGTGCATCGGCCGGCCCTGATCAAAGGTCATGTAGTTGGTGATATCGACCAGCGCATTAATTGGACGCAGACCGATCGCCAGCAGCCGCAGCTGCATCCAGCGCGGGCTCGGGCCGTTCCTGACGCCGCGCACGAGGCGGAGCGCAAAACCCGGGCAGAGCTTTTCGTCGTCAAGATCGAGCGTCACCTTGACAGGTGTCTCGCCTTCGACGGCGAAGGACGGCGCAGGCCGTGTCTTCAGCGTGCCGAGACCCGAAGCGGCCAGATCGCGGGCGATGCCGTAAATGCTCGTGCAGTCCGGACGGTTCGGGGTGAGGTTGATCTCGATGACAGGATCGTCGAGGTGGGCATAAGCCGCATAGCTGGTCCCAATTGGCGCGTCTTCGGGCAAATCGATGATGCCCTCATGATTGTCAGAAATCATGAGTTCCTTTTCAGAGCACATCATTCCATGGCTTTCGACGCCGCGGATATTGCCGACGGAAAGCGTCACATCGATGCCGGGAACATAGGTGCCCGATGCGGCAAATGCGCCGACAAGTCCCGCCCGCGCATTCGGCGCCCCGCAGACGACCTGGATCGGCGCACCCTTGCCGGTATCGACCGAGAGAACCTTCAGGCGGTCGGCCTGCGGATGTTTCTCAGCGGAGAGAACCTTGGCGATGATGAATGGCCTGAAGGCCGCCTTGTCGTCGACATCTTCGACCTCCAGCCCGATCATCGTCAGGCGGGTGCAGATTTCATCGAGGGTGGCATCCGTTTCCAGATGATCCTTCAACCAGGAGAGCGTGAATTTCATGATCTCAATCCTCCCTTACACGCTCAAGCCGCCGAACAGCGTCGGCATGTCGAGCGGGCGGAAGCCATAGTGGGTCATCCAGCGGACATCGGCGTTGAAGAAGTCGCGCAGGTCGGGCATGCCGTATTTCAACATAGCGATGCGGTCGAGGCCCATGCCCCAGGCAAAGCCCTGATATTCGTCCGGGTCGAGACCGCCATAGCGCAGCACGTTCGGATGGACCATGCCACAGCCGAGGATTTCCATCCAATCCGTTCCCTCGCCGAATTTGACGATCGGGCCTGAGCGGTCGCATTGGATATCGACTTCAAAGGACGGCTCAGTGAACGGGAAGAAGGACGGGCGGAAACGCATCGTCACGCTGTCGACCTCGAAGAAGGCCTTGCAGAACTCTTCGAGCACCCAGCGCATGTTGGCGACATTCGCCTTCGTGTCGATCACCAGTCCCTCGACCTGATGGAACATCGGCGAATGGGTCGCGTCCGAATCCTGACGATAGGTCTTGCCAGGGATGATGATGCGGATCGGCGGCTTCTGCGCTTCCATGGTGCGCACCTGTACGGGCGAGGTGTGCGTACGCAGCACTTTTCGCTCACCGTTCTCATCCGGTTGGAAGAAGAAGGTGTCGTGCATTTCGCGGGCTGGGTGGCCTTCGGGGAAATTCAGCGCCGTGAAATTGTAATAGTCGGTCTCGACATCCGGACCTTCGGCGATCGAGAAGCCCATGTCGCCGAAGATCGCGGTGATTTCGTCGACGATCTGGCTGATCGGGTGAATGCGGCCGCGCTCGGCGGGCGAGGAGCGGACCGGCAGGCTGATGTCGACCGTCTCGGCCTTCAGGCGGACATTGACCGCCGCTTCCTTGAGCGTCGCCTTGCGAGCGGCAAGCGCATCTGCGACCTCATTCTTGAGGACGTTGATTGCAACGCCCTTGGTCTGGCGCTCTTCAGGCGACATCGTGCCGAGCGTCTTCAGGAGCTCGGAAACGGAGCCCTTTTTCCCGAGGGCCGAAAGGCGCACGGCTTCGAGTGCCGGTTCGTCGTTGGCGGCAACAATTTCCGCAAGCAGCGATGATTTGAGCTGGTCGATATCTGACATCATCAATTCTTTCCGTCCGGGATCAGGCGGGCAATCGGAGGCTGGTTAGAACCGGCCGGGCAAGCAGTCGAGAGAAAGAAAAACCCGCGCCAGCCCAAACCAGCGCGGGTTTCCCAAAATTCAAAAAAGCGTCAAGCTTGGGAAGCGCTGGTTAACGAACCGCGCTTTCAAACTCGTTCTTCGTACCGGCATCCTTGAGGTACGCGAGGGCCTTCTTGGAGGCTGCGACGAGCGCGCCGAATGCTTCCGGCTCATGGATCGCCATGTCGGAGAGGACCTTGCGGTCGACCTCGATGCCAGCCTTGTTCAGGCCGTCGATGAAGCGGCCGTAGGTAAGGCCGAATTCGCGGACGGCAGCGTTGATGCGCTGGATCCAAAGCGCGCGGAAATTGCGCTTGTTGACCTTGCGGTCGCGGTAGGCGTACTGCTTGGCGCGATCGACGGCAGCCTTGGCGGTACGGATGGTGTTCTTGCGGCGGCCGTAAAAGCCCTTTGCTGCCTTCAGAACTTTCTTGTGCTTGGCATGGGCTGTAACGCCTCTTTTTACACGTGCCATTTCATGATCTCCTTAATCTAAAGCGTTCGCGGAATAGTCTTAGAGACCGTTCGGCAGATAGTTCTTCACAACCTTGCGGCCATCGGGTTCTGCGAGAACCATCGTGCCACGTGCGTCGCGAATGAACTTGTTGGTACGCTTGATCATGCCATGGCGTTTGCCAGCAGCAGCGGCCTTGACCTTGCCGGTCGCGGTAATTTTGAACCGCTTCTTGGCCGAGGACTTCGTCTTCATCTTGGGCATTTTGCTACTCCGTTTCTATCCTCCCTGCGCGCTTCTTCAAAAAAGCCCTCCTGCGATGTCCGGTCTTCCGGCCGTCGCAACAAGGTGCGGGAGCGTTTGTTGTTGATCTGCGGGCATGGCGACGAAACCGTCCCGCAAGCATTCGAAACTGCCACGGCATGCCCTGCCGGTCAGTTCGGACGCGCGCTTATACCCGCAGAGCCGCGAAAGTGCAACGGGGCAGACGAGGAATTCTTCAGGCGCGCTGAAAAACACAAAAGCCGCCCTTACAGACGGCTTTGATGCATTGATGAGGACCGCTCACTTCGGCGCGAGCACCATCATCATCTGGCGGCCTTCAAGCTTCGGTTCGGCTTCGACCTTTGCAAATTCCAGTGTGTCGGCCTTGACCTGCTGCAGAAGCTTCATGCCGAGTTCCTGGTGGGCCATTTCGCGGCCACGGAACTTCAGCGTCACCTTCACCTTGTCGCCTTCCTCAAAGAAGCGGCCCATAGCCTTCATCTTCACCTCATAATCATGGGTGTCGATGTTCGGACGCATCTTGATTTCTTTGACTTCGACAATCTTCTGCTTCTTGCGCGCTTCGGAGGCCTTCTTCTGGTTGGCGTATTTCAGCTTGCCCAGATCGAGAATCTTGCACACAGGCGGTTCGGCGTTGGGAGAAATTTCCACAAGGTCGAGGCCGGCTTCTTCAGCCATTCTCAAGGCCTGATCGGTGGGCACCACGCCCAAATTCTGTCCTTCAGCATCAATCAACTGAACCTTAGGAATACGGATTTCCCGGTTCGAACGCGGCCCTTCCTTCACGGGCGCGTCGGTTTTAAAAGGTCTGCGAATGGTCGTACTCTCCTCGAGTTGTTTCAGATCGCAGCTTCGCGCTCCATTGGGGCGCAACGAAGTCTCGCTATCGCTGCGATGTCGTCAATAACACGCTTTAGCGGAAAAATCACCTGCTGTCAGCCTATCGAGAATTCTGTTTTATAGGCACAAACAATGGGAGTTTGTGCTTATGTCCGAAGCAACAGCCATATCCGAGCCGCAGTTCCTGACGGTGGGCGAAGGCGACGCGGAGCGAAAGATCGCTTTCATCATTCGTCAAGCCACCTCGAAGGATCGCGGCCCGACCTTCGTCTGGCTCTCCGGCTATCGGTCGGACATGAGCGGCACAAAGGCAATAGAGCTCGATCGGCTGGCCGGCGAACTCGGACTTGCCTGCATCCGCCTCGACTATTCGGGGCATGGACTTTCCGCTGGAGAGTTTAAGGATGGAACGATTTCCCGCTGGCTGGAAGAAGCGCTCGCCGTCCTCCTCCATGCAAGACCCGAGCGCGTCATCATCGTCGGTTCCTCCATGGGCGGATGGATTGCGTTGCGGCTGGCGCAGGAACTTGCAAAGTTGGAGGGGACGCCAAAGCTCGACGGTATGGTGCTGATCGCGCCGGCACCGGACTTCACATCGGACCTCATCGAGCCGCATCTGAGGAAAAAGGATCGCGCCTCGCTTGCCGAACGCGGCTATTTCGAAGAAAAGTCCGACTACAGCCCGGAGCCCAACATTTACACCCGTGCACTCCTGGAAGACGGCCGCGAAAACCGGGTTCTGACCGGCATCATCAACACAGGCTGCCCGGTCCATGTCCTGCAAGGCATGAAGGATCCGGACGTTCCCTACAGTCACGCCATGAAGCTGGTTGAACACCTGCCTGCCGACAATGTCGTGTTGACCTTCATTCGCGATGGCGACCATCGGCTTTCACGGCCGCAGGATATCGAGCGGATACTATCTGCCGCTAAAGGCCTCATTCGTTAGTCGAAGCAGGCGCCTGCCGCCTCCACCAGAGTTTGAGACCGATGCCGGCCCGAAACCGCCGGTTGTGTGGCATTTTAACCATGTCGGGTTGTTAGGGCAGCCCTTCGAGAAGTAATGATTGACTCCTCAACGCCCTCTCCGTTAACTCTTTGTTAACAAATACAAGGGCGATGCAGGGAAACGGGCGTGCGGATCAAGGGTTACTTGATGGTCATGATGGCCATGTTTGCGATGTCTTCGGCCGCATTACCGGCCCCCACAAGAAACCTCTCGATGGTTACCGGCGGTGCCACCTCGCAGCCAATCGGCCATTATGATTTCTGCCAGTTGCACCGGATCGAATGCGGTGCGGACCGCAACGCAGGGCCGGCGGAAATGAATGGCGAGAAGTGGGCTCTTGTCCGCTCGGTCAATTCCACCGTCAACAGCACCATCACCCCGATGACGGACAAGGAAATCTACGGCAAGGACGAAATCTGGGCTTATCCGACAACGGCGGGCGACTGTGAAGATTTTGCACTCCTTAAGCGCCGCATCCTGATTTCAGCGCGGCTTTGAGCCGGCAAACCTTCTGATGACGGTGGTGCGCAAACCGGATGGCGAAGGTCATGCCGTGCTGACCCTTCGCACAGCCGAAGGCGACTTCATTCTCGACAACCTCGCTTCCAGCGTGAAGCCCTGGTTCGACACGGCTTATTCCTTCGTCAAGCGCCAGTCGAGCTACAATGCCGGCCGCTGGGTGACGATCGAAAACGGCCGTGACGTGCTGGTCGGCGCTCTGAAGTAAGAAATTCAACCTTCAGCACTAAGGCCTGCGACCGTCGGCCGCTTTATGAGACTTTGTTTGCCGCACGGTCTCCCGCCCTTCGCTTGAGTTCAAGGCGTTCGGCGCTGCAATCGTGTCGCTGGGGTCGATTGCTTCGGCTGCGCGCCGGACCGGGCCTCACCCATTGCCGATCAGGATGCCGGCAGCTAGCACAAGGCCTCCGCCGACCACGACCTGGAAGGCGGCGCGCAGAAATGGCGTTTCCATATATCTGTTCTGGATGAACGCGATCGCCCAGAGCTCGAAAAAGACGATGACGACGGCAGTGATCGTCGCGGTCCAGAATTGCGGGATGAGATAGGGCAGTGCGTGGCCGAGACCGCCGAGCGTTGTCATGATGCCGCAGGCGAGACCACGCTTGATTGGCGAACCGCGCCCGGAAATCTTGCCGTCGTCATGGGCAGCTTCGGTGAACCCCATCGATATACCCGCGCCTACCGAGGCCGAGAGGCCGACGAGGAAGGTCTGCCACGTATCCTGCGTCGCAAAGGCGGCGGCAAAGATCGGCGCCAGCGTCGAGACCGAACCATCCATCAAGCCTGCAACGCCGGGCTGCACATAGGTGAGCACGAATTGCCGCCGCGCCGTATCGTCCTCGGCGTCTTTTACGCCCTCCGGCGTATGTTTGTCGCCGAGCATCCTGGCAATGTCTTCATGACCCTGTTCGGCGAGCGCGAGATCGCCGAGAAGCTGGCGCGTCGAGGCATCCGAAGTCTGCTTTGCCGCCTCGACGTAGAAGCGATAAGCCTGCTCCTCCATCGTCTCGGCTTCCTGCCGCACTGCTTCCAACGACAGGTTCTTGCGCAGCCAATCCGGCTTGCGCTCATAAAAGCCCTGCACGTGCTCGCGGCGAATTAACGGAATGCGTTCGCCGAAACGCTGCCGATGTATCTCGATCAGCGACTTGCGGTGCGTATTTTCGACTTCCGCCATGTCCTCGAGGACCTGCGCCGAGGCGGGATAAGCGACCTTCAACTGGTCGGCATAGGCACGATAGATGCGGGCGTCGTCCTCTTCGGAGGCAACCGCTAGCGCCAGAATTTCCTGTTCCGACAATGATTTGAATGAACGTTTGGACGACCTGAAAAACTGCGGTAGCATAACAATGACTCCATTTTAGAATTATTCTAAATCTAAACAGCGCACCGCAAGGCGTCAAGCATCGGGCGGTCGATCCCGACAGATTGCCGCAAGACGAATTGTGGACTTCAGTTGGAAGAGGCGGGTGCCTATATGAGGCGTGCCGCAACAAAGCGATCATGGGTCTGAGATGAATAGTGAATTGCAGGGCCGGGCGGCGCATGCCGCCGCAATCCGCCAGCGAGCGGAAACGGAAATGAATGCGATGGGCATCGACAATGCCCTCATCGACAGGCTGGTCGAGACTTTCTACGGCCGCGTCCTTGCGCATCCCGAACTCGGCCCGGTTTTCGACGCCCGGCTTGCCGGCCGCTGGCCGGAGCACATGGCGAAGATGAAGAGCTTCTGGTCGTCCGTCGCATTCCGCAGTGGCGCCTACGGCGGGAAGCCGGTGCAAGCACATGTCGGTGTTGCAAGCATGACGCCGGCTCTCTTTCCGCAATGGCTGGAGCTCTTTGCCGCAACGCTCGATGATATCGCTCCGAATGCCGCGGCAAAGGCCTGGTTCATGGCGACAGCGGAACGCATCGCGAAGAGTTTGACGCTATCGCTATTCTACAATCCCGCACTGGACGATCCGGCGCGCAAGCCCGCCTAAGCTTTTTCCGTCGAAAAGGTCGCACTTGCGCTCGCCGCAACGACCAGCGCGGTCCCGAGCATCTGCAACAGCGTCATGGGTTGCGCAAGGATGAGGAAGCCTGCGAGCGCACCGATTGCCGGTTCCAAGCTCATCAGGATGCCGAACGCGGCCGTCGACATCCGCCGTAACGCAATCATCTCCAGGGTATAGGGCAGGAGCGGAACGAGGATCGCCAGGCCTGCCATCTCGACGAGACCGTAGCCATCGAGGTTCGACGCGGCCCCGGCAAAGCCGAAGGGCGTCGCCACCACCGCTGCCACGATCAGCGACATGGAGAGGCCTTCGAGCCCCTTGAACGCCGCACCGACCTTTTTCGTCAGCATGATATAGCATGCCCAGCCCGCGCCGGCGCCGAAAGCAAAGAGCACGCCGGGCAGATTGCCGACCCATTGCTCGCCATCATAGGCGAGGAAGAGAACACCGGCTGCGGCGATCACCGGCCAGATCAGGCGCCGCGTCAGGCCATAACCGAACGTTGCGACGGAAAGCGGACCAAGAAAATCGATCGCTACCGCAAGCCCCAAAGGAATACGCTCGATCGCCGCGAAGAAGGACATGGTCATGAGCGCTGTCGTCGCGCCGAGAACCAGTGCGCCGATCCATTGCTCGCGGCTGTAGCGCAGCAAAGGCGGACGAACGACGATTGCAAGGATGACTGCCGCGAAGGCAAGCCTCAGCCAGGAGGCACCGGCCGATCCATAGGCTGCGATCGCGCCGGAAGAGAATGCCGCACCAAACTGAATGGACGACATCGACAGCAGGCACATGAGTGCACCGGCCGCAACACCGCCGGAAAATGCGGGCGTCGCTGCAGTTAACGCAACGGCACTGCCGTTTGCCGCTGGTTCGCCCGTCTTCTGATCCATTTCCCGCTCCTGATTTGCTCCACTGATACGAACACAATCGCAGAGCGGCAAATGCAAACTTCTGATCCGAACATAAGCGCGCTTTATGAACCGAGACGCTAAAGCGCCAGCCTGGTTTCGAGCACCTCTTCAGCCTCGCCGGGGCTCATGCCAAAAACTTTTTTGCCGATCTCAAAGCTGAATCCATTCCGGGCGAAAGCTGAAAGCTCCTTCATCTTTCGCTTCTCATCAAGATCGCCACGCCGGAACGGACCAAAGGCGCGCTTGCGGGCGAAGACGACGGCGGCGAACAGATCGTCTGCACGCTCGAGCGCGGTATCGACGATATCGCTTGCCACCCCTTTCGAGGAGAGTTTCTGCGCGATGATCCGTTTCGACTTGCCGCCGCGTACCGCCGAGCGGGTGCTCACCGCAGCATAGGCGACGTCGTCCAGAGCTTTCTGGTCGTAGGCGAATTTAACCGCCGAGTCGGCAAGCGCCTTCAGCTGCGCCGGACTGATGTCTTCGAACTTCTGCTTCGCCTTTCGCGTGATCGCATCGAAGAGCTGTTTTTCCGTCATCATCCGGCGCTCGAGGCGATAGATCGTCGAGTTGCGTGCCCAGGAGAGCATGCGCGGCGTCGGAACATCGGATTGCTGATTTTGGTCGTCCATCGCAGGGCTTTCTAGGCCTCCAGCCCTTTCAGCATATTGGCGACGTTGAGGCCGATTTCCGTCACGCCATAGCCGCCCTCCATGCAGGTCAGGACAGGAAGGCCCGCCTTGGCGATCAACACGCCCATGCGTGTGAAATCATCGGAAGTCAGCTTGAAGAAGGAAATCGGGTCGCGTTCGAAGGTATCGACGCCGAGCGAGACGACGATGGCTTCGGCGCCAAAAGCCTTGATGCGCGCTAGCGAATCCGCAACCGCTGCCGACCATGCAGCCCAGGCCGTGCCGCGCGGCAGCGGGTAGTTCGCATTGCAGTTTTCGCCGTCGCCCTCACCGGTTTCATCGGCATAGCCCCAGAAATAGGGAAAGGCATTGGTGGGTTCGCCGTGCAGCGACGCAAAGAAGATGTCGCCGCGGCGATAGGTGATGTCCTGCGTGCCGTTGCCGTGATGGAAATCGACATCGAGGATCGCAACCTTCTTTGCGCCGATATCCAGCAGGCGTTGTGCCGCGACGGCGGCGTTGTTGATGAAGCAATAGCCGCCGAAGAGATCGATGCCCGCGTGATGGCCGGGAGGCCGGCAAAGCGAGAAGGCGAACCGGTTTGCGGCATTTAGCCAATCGGCGCCGGTGATCGCGCATTGCATCGAGGCGATGGCCGCCTCGTAGGTGCCGCTGGTGATCGAGGTTTCGGTGGCATTGGCGTAATAGCCGAGCATTCCGTCGATATCGTTCGGCACGCGCTGCGTTGCGCGGCGCACCGGCAGCGAGGTCGGGATCGCCTCTCCCGCGGCCCCGCTCGCCTGCCACAAAGTCCAGGCCTTCGACAGGAAATCGAGATAGCCGGCGTCATGCACTTTCAGAGCCGTCTCCAGTCCATGCCGTTCCGGCGCAACAACATCCGAAAAGCCCGCCTCTTTGACTGCTTTTAGGATCCACTCTGCGCGAAACGGTCCTTCGAACGGCGTCACCAGCAGACCGCCATGCAGCTCTGTCTTCGCATCGCGCAGCTTGTGGTCTTCGGAATAAATGACGCGCACCGGCTTCTCCCTGATTTGTTTTGTCGGATAAGGCGCGGTGGATGCACGCCTTGTCAATGGTTTAGGGAGCGATGCGCTTGTAGAACAGCGTGGTTGCACAATAGCCGCCTTCCGGCCACATCGCGTAATCCGGGATGACACCGGCGCGCTCCCAGCCGAGTCGCGGATAGATTGCCTCCGCTTCGCTGCCGGTTGCTGTGTCGAGCACCAGCAGGCGCTTGCCATGTATTGCGGCTTCGTGTTCGATCGCCTCCATCAGCAGCCGTGCCATACCTTTGCCACGTGCAGAACGATGCACGAGCAGCTTCTTCAAATCGCCACGGTGCGGCTGGTTCGGCATCGAGGCAAATCCGACCTGCACCGTCCCGACGATCTTTCCGTCGATCTCAGCCACGGCGAGCAGGTTGACGCCCGCCTCGACCGTTTCTGCGACGCTCCTCCAATAGGGCTCGGCGTCGGCCGCCGTGTAAGGCTGCATGAAGCCGACTGAGGCGCCGCCCTCCACGCAGTCGACGAGTATCTCGCAAAGTTCCGCAATAGCCGCATCGGCCTGTCGCGCATCAAGAATACGAATGACGGTCACGGTCTCTCCTGAAGTCAAATCAGCGGGTGCTACGGTTGAGCACGACGCAATAGCGGGCGGGTTTGCTGGTGGGATTGCGGAAGACATGCCCCTCCCCGACCGGCATGAAGAGGCAATCGCCGGGCAAAAGGTGATGCACCGTTTCGCCAGTGGTCATCTCCATCTCGCCTTCGAACACCCAGACGTGCTGGGTCATGCCGTGGCTTGCCGTATGCGGCGGAAAGCTCACGCAGGCGCCCGCAGGGAATTCGACGTCGACGATGTCGACCTCGGACGACGTTGCGGGTGGCGAGACGGAGCGGCGCAGATAACCGGTTTCCGGATCGCGCCAGACCTGCTGCTCGTGGCGTCTTGCAAGTGGCGAGGCCTGGCTTTCATCGGCAAAGAAGGCTGAAAGCGAAAGCCCGAGCGCGGCACAGACCCTTGCAAGCAGCGAGGCTGTCGGGCTCGCCTCCGCCCGCTCGATGCGCGAGATCATCGCGCGGCTGACGCCGGAGACATTGGCAAGGTCATCCAGCGTCAGGCCCTTTTCGACCCTAAGCTTGCGGATGCGAATGCCAATCGCCGTTTCGAGTTCCTGGTCCATCGTCCGATCCATTGTTTCTACTATAAGAGAAATACATGGTCCGATAATGGAATCAAGTGATTTTTAATCGCCGCCTATGACGCGCATTTTATCCTAAACGTAGTCCTGCTTTTCCGCTTTGCGGCGGGGGGCGGCACTGCTATATGGCGCGCATGAGCACCAAACCGACGACTCCGCTGTCCCACATCCGCAATTTCTCGATCGTGGCCCACATCGACCACGGCAAATCGACGCTTGCCGACCGCCTGATCCAGACGACCGGCGGCCTTGCCGATCGCGAAATGTCCGAGCAGGTGCTGGACAACATGGACATCGAGCGCGAGCGCGGCATCACCATCAAGGCGCAGACCGTGCGCCTGCACTACAAGGCGGATGACGGCGAGACCTACATCCTGAACCTGATCGACACCCCCGGACACGTCGACTTCGCTTACGAAGTCTCACGCTCGCTCTCGGCCTGCGAAGGCTCGCTGCTAGTCGTTGACGCGTCCCAGGGCGTGGAGGCGCAGACGCTTGCCAATGTCTACCAGGCGATCGACAACAACCACGAGCTCGTCACCGTCCTCAACAAGATCGACCTACCGGCGGCAGAACCTGAGCGCATCAAGGAGCAGATCGAGGAAGTGATCGGCATCGACGCTTCCGACGCGGTACTGATTTCTGCCAAGACCGGTCTCGGCATTCCGGCCGTGCTGGAAGCGATCGTCCACAAGCTGCCGGCACCGAAGAGCCCGGGCGGCGAAAAGGCGCCGCTGAAGGCACTGCTCGTCGATAGCTGGTACGACGCCTATCTCGGCGTTATGGTTCTGGTGCGCGTCATCGATGGCGTACTGACCAAGGGCCAGACAATTCGCATGATGGGCACCGATGCCAAGTATCAGGTGGAGCGCGTCGGCGTGCTGACGCCGAAGATGGTCAATGTGGATTCTCTCGGTCCTGGCGAGATCGGTTTTATCACCGGCAGCATCAAGGAAGTGGCCGACACCCGCGTCGGCGATACCATCACCGAGGACAAGCGGCCGACTGCAGAAGCGCTGCCGGGCTTCAAGCCGGCCCAGCCCGTCGTCTTCTGCGGCCTCTTCCCGGTCGATGCTGCCGATTTCGAAGATCTGCGGGCCGCGATGGGCAAGCTGCGCCTCAACGACGCCTCCTTCTCCTTCGAGATGGAATCTTCCGCAGCCCTCGGCTTCGGCTTCCGCTGCGGCTTCCTCGGCTTGCTTCATCTCGAAATCATCCAGGAACGCCTGGAGCGCGAATTCGACCTCGACCTCATCGCAACCGCGCCTTCCGTCGTCTACAAGATGTACATGACCGACGGTACGGAGCGCGAGCTGCACAATCCGGCCGACATGCCGGATGTCGTGAAAATCGCCGAAATCCACGAACCCTGGATCAGAGCCACGATCCTGACGCCGGACGATTATCTCGGCGGCATCCTGAAGCTCTGCCAGGACCGGCGTGGCATCCAGATCGAACTTACCTATGTCGGCACGCGCGCAATGCTGACTTACGATCTGCCGCTCAATGAAGTTGTCTTCGATTTCTACGACCGGCTGAAGTCGATTTCGAAGGGCTACGCCTCCTTCGACTATGCGTTGACCGACCACCGCGAAGGCAACCTCGTGAAGATGTCGATCCTCGTCAACGGCGAACCGGTCGACGCGCTGTCGATGATGGTGCACCGGACGGCGGCTGAAAAGCGCGGCCGCGACATGTGCGAGAAGCTCAAGGAGCTGATCCCGAAGCACATGTTCAAGATCCCGATCCAGGCCGCGATCGGCGGCAACGTGATTGCCCGCGAAACCATCTCGGCGCTGCGCAAAGACGTGACCGCCAAGTGTTACGGCGGCGACGCCACCCGCAAGCGCAAGCTGCTCGACAAGCAGAAGGCCGGCAAGAAGCGCATGCGCCAGTTCGGCAAGGTAGAAATCCCACAGGAGGCGTTCATCGCGGCGCTGAAGATGGGCGACGAGTAAATCCTTTTCCCTTCCGAAATTATGCGCAATTTTCTGCGCATAACTTCGCAGGACTATCGCCATGCGCCGGCCTGTCTGAAAAGACTGGAATCTGTCTCTCGATGCTCAGATCGTCTCCTCGGCACGCCAACTCAATGTCAACATCTCCCTCGCCGCCGAAGACGGCATCGCCCGCGTGATCAAAGCCGAGCGCGAACGCCTGCGGCGACTGGAGAATGCGGAGGCGACAGCCGAAGCAGACGCTTGCGTTGAAAGGCACGGGCTACCGTTTGTGAAGTACGGCAAATTTGATGGCCCGCTTTCAAACCCCTGAAATTGCAAGGAACATCTCGCTCCACTGTAGCCGCGGGAGATTGCGTCGGCTTGCAAGCGGTCGCGGTTCCTACAGTTTCCAGTAGTAGACGGCGAATCGTCTTTGGCCTATCGATGGCCCATGCGATCGTCCTTGGAACATCTGCCGGAAGAAAAGCAGCGCGAGCTTGCCCGCGTCGTTGCGATCATCCATGAGGAGTTCGCCGATGCGCTGTCAGGCACGTCTGCCGCCTTCAAGAAGCGCGGCCGGATCTTAAAGATCATCCTGTTTGGCTCCTATTGCCGCGGCACCTGGGTCGACGAGCCGCACACGATGAAGGGTTACCGCTCCGACTACGACATCCTGGTGCTGGTCAATTCCAAGCAGCTGGCTGAACCGCAATACTGGGACAAAACCACCGACCGGCTGATGTGGGATAAGCAGGTCAAAACTCCGGTCGGGCTGATCGTCCATGGCGCCCGGGAGGTGAACAACTTTCTGGCCGATGGCCAGTATTTCTTCGTCGACATCCTGCGCGAGGGCATCGTGCTCTACGAGCTCGACGACCGGCCGCTGGCCGAACCGAAAAAGCTCTCCGCCGTCGATGCGTACAGGGTGGCGAAGGAGCATTTCGAGAGGCGCTACCCGGAGGCTCAATTAACCTTTCGGACCGCGCAATGGCAGGCCAGCCAAATTGGTGAAGCGACCGAATGGGCGCGTCTGGCAGCGTTTAGTCTACACCAAGCAAACGAGCATGCTTTTGCGACGGCGCTCCTCACCCTGACCAACTACAGCCCGCCTTCGCACAACCTGAAATTCCTGCGGGGGCTGGCCGAAGATCAGGACCGCCGCTTGATCGACGCCTGGCCGCGCGACCAGCACCGCTATACCGCCTGGTTCAACATCCTCAACGAAGCCTATGTGAAAGCGCGCTACTCGAAGCACTTCGAAATTACCGAAGAGGCGCTTGCTTGGCTGCTGGAGCGGACGGAGCATCTGCACCGCCTCGTCGAGACGACCTGCAAGGAGCATCTGGTCGAGCTGGAGCGGGCGAGCGGCGGCGCTGCGGGCTAGTGCGTTACACTCCAAATGCGGCATGCCTGCAAGGGCAGCGGGGTTCGAATCCCTCCCGCCATCATGAACCTGAATAGCTAGCATTGTCAGGCGCCCAAACGGACCAGGGGATACTTCAGATTGATCATCGCCTCCAGCCGTTCGCGAAACAGGCCATATTTGCCAGAAGAAGGCTGCGTCGGTCGCATCACAAAAAACACCATAAATTGGGGCCGCAAAGCAGTTTTCGGCAGTTTCCGATACTTCAGAGCGCTTGGGAATCCGTGAAATCAAGATTGTTGACGAGCGCGGACGAAGTAGGCCGAGTTGGCGACGAAATTACTGCCGAGCTGGATTTTCTGTTCCAAGGCTTCTAAGCCTCATCCCCGCGCCACATACTCTTTCACCAGCCCCTCATAGGCATTCATTTCCGGCAGCGTTTCATAGCTATATACCGCGCCGGTTTCGGCGAATGACAGCTTCTCCCTCGTCCAGGTCTCGATGAACGGTGTGAACCAAGTTGTATCATCCAGCATGGTGGCACGCAGGTTGACGAACCAGTCCATGCCCTCGGGCCGCGTAAACATCCAACTCATGCAATGCGGACAGAAATAGTGCCTTGTTACGCCATGCAGGCCGCCGATCACGGGTTCGCCCCGGGTCACTTCGAAGCCTTCCGCCGGAATCGCGGCGCTCAACGAATAGGCGCTGGACGACATTTTCTGGCAGCCGGTGCAATGGCACGCCATGGTGAGCAGCGGCTTTGCGCTGATCTTGAGCCTGACTCGGCCACAACGGCAGCCACCTTCCCATGGCAGGTTCTTATTGCTCATCGGCCTATCCTCCGTGTTCGCCCCTAATCTAGCGTCATCCGACGTCAATCAAGACCACGGCAGATATGCATCGCAATCACTTATGGATTCGCGCCGGATTGCCGACGACCGTCGCACCACTCGGCACATCTTTCGTCACAACCGCGCCTGCGCCGACGATTGCGCCGTCCCCGATCGACACGCCGCCCAAAATGGTAGCGCCGCCGCCGATCCAGACATCCTCCCCGATCGAAACCGGCCGCGCCATCTCGATCCCGGCTTTGCGAAGAGCCGCATCCTTGTGATGTTCCGCACAATATATATGCACGCCCGGTCCCAGCATGGACCGCTCGCCGATTTCCACCTTTCCCGAATCGAGGATGGTACAGCCGGCATTGAGGTAGACGCGACTGCCGAGGGCAATGTTCACACCATAGGAGCAATGAAACGGCGCCTCGATGAAAGCGTCGGCAGGCGCCTTCGCAAGCAGCTCCGCCAGCGCCGGTGCCATATTGCCGCGTTCGTCCGGCGGCATCGTGTTGTGCTGGTGAACGGCCTTGCGCGCCAGCCGGCGCAGCCCCTCGAGCTCGTCATCAAGGCAGCAATACCACTCGCCAGCCGCCATCTTTTCCCGCTCACTCATCTGCCCCTCCCGGTGCTGACCGCCTATTAAGCGGACCGTGCCGCGCAGCACCACAGCTAACTTCGTGACATGAACATGCGATGGCCTCCCCGCGCAAGCCGGACGTTGCGAAGCGGCCACGAAGGCCTTAAATCGAAGCATTGAAAGGAATCCGCCGATGACTGAAAAAGCCCGTGTGACGATCCTCTACTGCACCCAATGCAACTGGCTGCTGCGCGCCGGCTGGATGGCGCAGGAATTGCTGCACACCTTTTCGGACAGCCTCGCCGAAGTGGCGCTCATTCCTGGTACGGGCGGGAATTTCGAGATTCGAGTCAACGACGACCTCATCTGGGAGCGCAAACGCGACGGCGGTTTCCCGGGGCCGAAGGAACTCAAGCAGCGGGTGCGGGACATCATCGAACCCGGCCGCGATCTCGGCCATGCCGACCGCGTTTCGCTGGAGAGCTGACCCTCAGTCGAAGGGCGAATTGCAAGTCTTGTAGATGCCTTCGTAGGTCACAAAACGATCGGTCCTCGGATTGTAGGTCCGGTACTGATTTCGGCACCATTCGACATGCATATCCTTCGCTGGCGGACGTATCCGGCGGATTGGCGCCGGATCATAGGAGAGCTGTCGCCTTGGCTGGGCGCGCGGCTGGTAATAGGTCGGCCCTCTCGCTTCCGGCGGACGATAGTTCGGCTGGATATAGGCAGGGCGGTGCCACTGCTGCGGCCCGAAGCCGAAGCAACCGCGATAATCGCAGTAGGTCGATTGCACATTGATGATCGCCGGATTGCGCTGTTGCAGCGGCGCGAGCGGAGGCGCGGCACTGGCCGCAAGCGGCACGAAGCCGACGACGGAGCCGAAGATGATCGTTCGAAGAGCAGACATCACTGATTCCTTTCTGCTGCTGCAGATATAGAACAACCGCCGCCGCATGGCATCCACCACAATACCGAAAGCCGTTCAGTTCGGCGTGATCGCCCCGTTCCGGCGTCTTCGGGAGGGATATTCGCTCTTTTTTCCAGCCTGTCAGGAAAACTTCAAAAAGCCAGTTGACAGCAAAGAGCCACCCCCTTACATGGCTCTCCGTCGCCCAGATGGCGGAATTGGTAGACGCGCCAGCTTCAGGTGCTGGTACCCGAAAGGGTGTGGAGGTTCGAGTCCTCTTCTGGGCACCATTCCCACTTAAATTGTTGATTTGTTGATTAGTAAGTGTTTTTCGGCCGCTCACTGGTTCACAGGTGATTATTCGAATGTCACGTCCAATGCTGCGAGAAGGATCTAACGTTCCTCAGTTTCGTTGCAGAGTTGCCACAGACATACTCAGCATTGCTAGAAGGCAAATTGGTCCTTGTCGAACTTCCTGCATCGAAGGGCATCCCAGCCGTAACCATAGCGTCAAAGGTCGGTGTATTCGTCAAGTTCAGCCTTCGTAGCTATGACCCTGACACCGTCAAACTCCGACAGGCGGCTGCCAACGCTCAGATAGAGCGCCAGTTTCAGACATGGCGTGCAGGATCTGGCACAATCAGTCATATGGAGGCGGTCGCTCTCACCGGTGAAGTCTACAGGCTTTCCGTCGATCGGTTCCAACAAAATCCAGGCACGCCAGACCCCTATGCAGCTTTCCCGGGTGAAACGGCGTTCCTTCGCGGCTTGAACTTAAGAGGCTCGCACATAAAGAGATTGCAGCAGCGCCTTAAAAGAAATCTCGTCTGCTCGTTTAGGACTCCAATAATTAGCATTCGAAGATTAACGATTCGGTAACCACGTTTTATCACTTTATGGTTGCACGCGCATGATGCGCGTTTCCCGAAGAATTGCATTTTCCATATATCTTTAGGCGACCATGTCCTCAATCATCACAAACGCGCCGGCGATAGCTGCTTTGCAAACTCTCCGTGCGGTAACTTCTTCACTGCAGCAAACACAGAGCCATGTTTCAAGTGGTTTACGTGTACAAAAGGCGTCCGATAATGCCGCGTATTGGTCAATTGCGACGACCATGCGGTCGGACAATAAAGCCCTCTCTGCCGCCAGCGATGCCCTCGGCATGGGGCAGGCGAAGGTCGATGCAGCGTACACAGGGTTAAGCTCGGTTCTGGAGGTCATGTCCGAATTCAAGGCAAAGCTAGTGTCGGCCATCGAAGCCGGTGTGGATAAAACGAAAGTCCAGGCTGAGCTCGATCAATTGAAGCAACACGTGGTCAGCATTGCGAACTCGGCGAGCTTCAATGGGCAGAATTGGTTGAACACTGACATAGAAGACATTTACGACGTGGACCGAAACGGCGACAGGGTCATCACTTCGTTTACGCGGGACGCATCTGGCGGCGTCGCGGTACTCACCGCGAACCAACACCTGTCGGAAACTTCACTGTTCAACGCCAACGGGGGCGGGCTGTTGCAAAAAGACGGCCGTGATGTCGATACCATCGGCGGGATGAGGTATCTCGCAACCTTTACTTCCAATGGAGAAATCTATCAGCAATGGATGCCGGCATTTTCCAGGGGCTCCGCCGGGGCATTCACGTTCAATTTTTCCGGTCCACTGGTCTTTAACGATCCGACCGACCAAATCAGCTTTGATGTCACCGTGGATAAGGACAACCCCGCCGATGGTATCGATCCACCATTCGACTTAGGAAAGACGACGTCTGTTACAATCGACAGAGCGACTGTCGATGCCGTCAATCCAGCCTGGAATGGCATCGTTTCCACCTACGCTCAATACTATCAAGTGCTGAGTCACGCGCTTTCCTCAACGCACACTGGAGCGTCGGCGGCGCTCGTCCGAGACTTCGACGGCGCGATTATTCCAAATCTGATTAGTATCGGCACCAACGAAGACCGTACTCTGGGGTTGAATGGGTCATACGTTGAAATCAGTAACTTCGTCACGAATGGCGTGTCAGGCGGAGGTTTGGGGAATGCCTTCAACCAAGGCACGCGCGGTTCGACGCTCAATTTGAGTTTCACGGACTTTCAGGATTACAAGGATGGAGACGACAAGGACGGCATTTCGATCAGCTTTTCGTTTGGCGTCAATTCGGAGGCCGCCAAATCCTACAGCTTCAACCGAACCTATGTGAATGACGTTTTGGGTGTCAAAAATGGGAAGATTGAAACCGCCGACCAAATGGTGACGCTTTTGAAATCCTTGCTCAGCGCGGATTGGCCATCCCTTCAAATTGAAAGCTCGTCGTCTTCGTCAGTAACACTGAAGACAGATCCTGCGCTTGATCGACTGGCCGGTTCAGACAGCGGCATAGCGTTCTCAGGCATATCTGTCAGCAACGAGCCTTTACCCACCATCAACTTCATGGAGATCGACATCGCCAAGAACCCTGCGATGGTCTCGGAATACCTGACGTACATCGAGATTTCTGCTCGGCGGATCACCTCCGGCGCCGCGGAACTGGGTAGTCTCCACACGCGCCTGGAGATGCAGTCAGCGTTTGCTGACCAGATGATGAATGACATCGACAGCGGTATTGGGAGGTTAGCTGACGCCGATATGGAAGAAGAAGCGTCGCGTTTAACTGCCCTGCAGACCCAGCAACAGCTTGCCTTGCAGTCGCTGTCGATCGCTAACAACTCTCCGCGGGCGCTGCTCGACCTGTTTAACAGGTGATTTGGAGTTTAGTCGCTTCTGGCGACATATCAAAAAAATGCTTACGCCGTAGGTTGCCGAGCTCGAAGTCAAGGCGGACAAGAAGGTTACCTGGGCCTGATGGCGACCTACGGACAGTGCCGGTTTTGCTCCGTTCATAATACGAAGGCCCCTGCCTTCCCCCCAGTTTGTCTCGTCAGCAACTTCGGTGAGCCATTGAAACATACGAGGAAAATTCCTGTTCTCACCAACGTTGATGCGACCAGCTAAGCCCCTCTTCCTCCAGAGGTGATTAAGAGCCTCCCGGATGAACTGTTCGAGCGGTATATCTCTTCTGGGCACCATTCCATTTTTTCAACATTGATTTTGCTGATCTTTTTTCCTGTTTTTGTGCCACTTTTTACCACCCCTTCGGGGCGTGGGACAGTTTCGGTCCATTTTGTCCGGAGTGAGCTTGCACATGGCTCCAGCGGCGATCTTCTTGCGGTTCGCCTGCTTCGTGTAAAGCGTCGTCTGTTTCTTCGTCGTCCAGCGCCAAAATTCGCCATCAGCTCGTCATCGGTCGTGCCGGCTTTGCGCAAGCAATGCGTTGAGCAGTGAAATAATCCTGCCTCGTCGCAACGTAGACCGAGGTATAACGCTGCGCATCATCTTCCTCGCGAAGGCACTCGCAGCTCTTCATTGCAGCGACCGACGATTGAGTGCACACTCTATCAACTGAAGGAGGAGAGCAGTGATGAGGGATCGACGCGAACTCGAAGACGCCGTTCGGAGATTTTACCAGGCGCGTAACGATAATGACATCGAGGCTATTATGGCGATGCTGGATCCGGCCTGCAGTTTCCGCATTGTCGGAGACGATCGACTGGGACCAATGACACAACGGATCGATGACCCGGGAACCATGCGAGTCGCAATTCAAGCGCTCCTAGAGGCTTGGGATCTTTCCAACTTTAGCATCATCGGCCTTCATGTCGATGGCGAGACTGTATTTGCCCATCGGGCCGGTCAGATCCGCCACCTCCCGTCGAACGTGTGTATGAATACCGAGATCTTGGACAAGATCACATTTAAAGACGGTCGTATCGTCGATTTTGAGGAGTTCGTGGATACCTTGCTCGTGGCCGACATCCTCGGTGTGTTGACAGTATCGTAGGCCTGAGGGTCTCTGATACAAACCGGCTGAACGGTCTGGCGTGGCAAGCGCTCTATAGCCGAATGGTCCCGCCAAAACGGCACAAAGCTGCGCCTTCCATTAGAGATCTTGCAGGCGCTCGTTTCATCGGCTTACAAGAATTGGCCCCTTTGGCTCTTGGCTCTGCACATTCAACTGGCGGCATCTTGGTTGATTTTGGGCACTCTTCGCACGCCCACCGGGCCTAAAATGTAGCCTAAGATTTCAGCGCGGCATGGCGCAAACTATGGACATTCAAATGAAAAGTATAATGGTTTCGTTGACTGGAACATTGTCCCACTTTTTTGCAAGTCTATGATTTCTCACGCTTTCCGGACACCTCTTCTCGGCACCATTTCCTTACAAAGATAGCAGAAGAGCCGATACAACGGCCGTGGTCTCGTGACCGACCGTTGCTGTGTTACCACCTCAGATATCGTGATCCAAGCAGCGCGCCGATGGCTGTCACTGCCGCGATTGCCGTGGTGTACCAGACTGCGAGAAACAGCGGGCTGTCGTCCGTGCAGTGTAAGGCGTAAAGCGCTGCCGCTATGCCGCCGGCGGCAAGGCCTGCTGCAGCACCGGCAAGGCTTGGGCGTTCCGCAGCACCGTTTTTCAGCGCCCAGAGGAAACCCGCAAGCGGCGCGAGCGATAGGACCGGGATGAAGAACAGGCAGAAGCCTGCGTTGCGGCCGAGCATCGCCGTTTCCCATGAATCCTGCGGAATGGCCGACAATTCGGCCGCGGTGCCCCCTGCGAGCAGGATCAGCGGCACGAACAGCGCCAGGCTTGAATGCCTCAACGGCACGCCTGGACGGCCTATGCGAAAAACAAGCCCGCAAGCGGTGACGGCGAGCGTCAGGGCCAGGACCATCTTGAAGAGCACGCGTGCCGTTTCGATCGCGCTTGCCATGTCGTGGCGGATACCCACTGCCGCCAGAAGCAACGCTGCAGAGACTGCGACGCCGATCAGCAGCGCACCCAGGAGCAAGGGACCGAGCCGCGTGCGGATGGGCGCGTCTTGTGCAAGGAGGCTGATCAGGTCATCGGTCTTCACTCGTCTCACTCCGGTATAAGGCCGCCAGCGACTTCAACGCCCGGTGCAGCGCGACGCGCACCGCACCTTCGCTCATTCTCAGCCTTTCGGCCGTTTCGCGAACACCTGCTCCCTCGATCGAAATCGAGCGCACGATATCACGCTGCGGATCCTTCAGGCGATTCAACATATGTTCGGCGTCGAGCCGATCCAAATTGCCCGCCTGTTCTTCCGCTTCGAGCGTTGTCATCACGTCGTCGATGGGCACATCGATGTGACGGCCGCGGCGGCGCAGGCTGTCTATCAGCTTATTGCGCACGATCGTCGACAGCCAAGGGCCGATCGGGCGAGCCGGATCCCAGGTTCCGCGCTTCAGGTGAACTGCAAGCAGCACCTCCTGCACGACATCCTCCGCCTCGCCTGCCGGCGCGCCAAACTGATCGCAGCGCCTGCGGGCCATGGCGCGCAGATGAGGTGTCACAGCGCAAAGAAAGCGGTGATAGGCCTGCGCATCGCCACCCATGGCGCTGCGCATCCAGCCTGCCCATTCCTCTTCCCGTGCTGAATATTTCACCCGACATCATCCTCTACGAGAGGGCACACATCTTTGTTACCGCTCGTTCGAAATTATTTCGCGGTAGCGGGCGAGCCTTTGTTCTCAGGCGTTTTCCCCTGCAATCGCGCAGACGGCAAGCCGGGCCGGCAAAAAAATCGCGAGAAGCGCTGTAACATTTTGTCGGCTCCCTCCGTAGCCCGCAATGCAAGCCAATCACGGCTCGCCATTCTTACGGAGATGAATAATGAAAAACAGCATCGTTACGCTGGCTCTCGCAGGCTCGCTCGCCTCAGCGCTTGCCACTGTCGCCGCTCCTGCCGCTTCGGCTGCGGACAACAAGGAGAAGTGCTACGGCGTTTCCATGAAGGGCCAGAACGACTGCGCAGCCGGACCCGGGACCACTTGCGCCGGCACCTCGAAGGTCGACTATCAGCAAAACGCCTGGAAGCTCGTTCCGGCGGGAACCTGCGAGGCGATGAAGACGCCGAATGGTCACGGCTCGTTGAAGCAAGGTCCGGCTCCGGCCTGAGACCCTAGAACATCCGAAAAGACCGGCGGCGCCCATTATCAGCACCGCCGTCCCCTACCAGGAGAGATCACATGAAGGCGTCAGGACTTCCCAGTCGGGCCGGCGTCGGCTTCAAGCCGCAACATTTCGCCGACATCAAAGCTGAACCCCAGCCGATCGGCTTCTTCGAAGTACATGCCGAGAATTATATGGGTGCTGGCGGGCCACCGCACGCCCAACTTGGCAAGTTGCGTGAAGATTATGCGCTGTCGATCCACGGCGTCGGCCTTTCGATCGGCTCAATGCAGCCGCTCGACAGGCAACATCTTGCCCGCCTGAAAACCGTCTGCGACCGCTACGAGCCGGAGAGCTTCTCCGAACATCTCGCCTGGTCGACGCACGATACAGTCTTCCTCAATGATCTCCTGCCGCTGCCTTATACCGAGGCAACCCTTATGCAGGTCGTCGAGCATGTCGATGAGGTGCAAAACACGCTGAAGCGGCAGATGCTGCTCGAAAATCCGGCCACCTATCTGCTCTTCGAGGAAAGCACGATCGAAGAGACCGATTTTCTCGCCGAAGTCGCCAGGCGGACCGACTGCGGCCTGCTCCTCGATGTGAACAACGTCTTCGTCGCCTCCACCAACCATCATATGGACCCGCGCGATTATCTCGCCCGCTTTCCAGTTCAACGGGTTCGCGAAATCCACCTGAGTGGCCATTCGGAAGCGGTCGACGATGCGGGGGCGCGGCTTTTGATCGATTCGCATGACACGCCGGTAAAGGATCCCGTCTGGGCGCTTTATGAGGAACTGATCACGCGAACCGGGCCGATCGCAAGCCTGGTGGAATGGGACAACGACGTGCCGCAATGGCCGGTGTTGCGTGCCGAAGCACAGGCCGCCGATGCGATCCTTAAGAGCGCTGCGCGCCGAGCCGCATGAGGTCTTCTGTGTCAACCACTACGCAAAGCAACTTCGCAGCAGCACTGACCGACATCTCCCTGCCGGTTCCCGAAGGGTTGACCGCCTGGGATGGCCCGCGGCCGGAGCGCCGTTTCGGCGTCTATCGCAACAATGTGGCAATCGGCCTGATGGGGGCGCTCGCTTCGCGGTTTCCAGTGGCGGAAAAGATCGTCGGCAAAGAGTTCTTTGCCGCGATGTCGCATGAATTCATTCGGCTTCATCCGCCGCATTCGCCGCTGCTTCTGGCATATGGTGATGACCTTGCGGATTTCGTCGAACGCTTCGCGCCCGCCAGGGACATCGCCTATCTTCCGGATGTGATCCGTCTGGAAGCGGCACGTGGACGAGCCTATCATGCGGCAGAGGCGGCTCCGTTGCAGGCCGAGCGACTGGCCGCAATCGATCCGGATCGCCTCGCCGAACTGACATTCGTCGCCCATCCCTCCCTGTCAGTCCTTACATCCCCTCATCCGATTGTGACCATCTGGGCAATGAATGTCGGCGAGATGGAGCTTCGGCCGATTGAAAACTGGAGCGGCGAGGACGTGTTGGTGGCTAGGCCACGTACGCGTGTCGAAGTGCATCGTCTGCCGGCCGGCGGAGCGACCTTCCTATCGGAGCTTGCGAAGTGTACGGCACTGGCTGCCGCCGTAGAGCACGCCAGCGAAGCGGCGATGGATTTCGATCTTTCATCCAACCTCGCCGGCGCGCTGCAGGCCGGCGCCTTCATCGACGTGCGCTGGAAGAGCGCGGGAGACAATCATGAATGACGAGAGCACCGTGACAACGATAGACCCTCGCAGCCTTCCGCAGAAACTCAACGGTTTGCTGCATCTCCTCGATTACGTCCCGCACGACCTGATCGCCCTGATTTCGCGCATCTCGATCGGCGCAGTATTTTGGCAATCCGGGCAAACCAAGGTCGACGGATGGCGCGTTGCCGAAACCGCAGTCTATCTGTTCCAGACGGAATACCGGCTGCCGTTTATCGATCCCTGGCTCGCCGCGCATCTTGCAGCTTTCGCCGAGCACTTCTTCCCGGCTCTTCTCGCCATCGGATTTGCAAGCAGGCTCTCGGCACTAGCACTTCTCGCCATGACGCTGGTGATCGAAATCTTCGTCTATCCCGACGCATGGCCGACACACGGCACTTGGGCCGTCTGCTTCCTGGTCATCATTGCAGGCGGACCGGGGCGCGTCTCAATGGACTACTTCATCGCGCGGTATTTTTCCCGCATGGCATGAAGCGTCAGCGCACGGGCTGATAGTGGCCTCTTGCAGGCACTTGCGTGCCTTGGCTCACGTAACCGTCGCGGTCGCATACGTAGACGGTGGTCGGCATGCCGCCGGAGCGGAAGATCCAGTCCCCATTGCGCCGGATGCCGCGCGTTTCGGTGCGGCAGACATATTGCTCCTCATCCTTCTTGTCGGGCTGAGACTTGACGCCGGGGAGATCGGGATAGGGATAGAGCGGCTGAGCGGCTGCTTTGCCCGCCCGGCTCCAATCCGTCGCAAAAGCCGGCGCGGCGATCAGGCCGCTGACAACGGAAAGGGCAGCGAGCAACATCGGCAGGGATCGCATATCGGTGACCTTTCATTGCAGGACGGGCTCCAGCGACATTCGTCTTCAAATTTAGGAAGCAGCCAAGCAGCCATCAAGCGGTAGACCGGGCACGACAAATTGATTTCGAAGCCCTTTACCGCTGGGCCTCCCGGCGGAAATAGCCCCGAATGACCGGATGCACAAAGAGGCTCGCGAGGATCGCAAATGCCGCGCCGGCGGCAAAGCCGATTAAGAGCCCGCCGATAACACCGGCGATCAATAGAATCTTCTTGCCGGGACCGTCCGGTTTCGTTGGCGGTTCGGCTTCTGAAATGACGCGGATGTTGCCCTGCGGAAGGTTCTGCTCCTCGGTCGTCTGGCTGGAGCGCTTCAGGACGGTCTCGTAAATTTCCCTGGCGGCCGTCGCCTTGCGCTGCAGTTCGTTGAGTTCGACCTGCTTGTCGGATGTGGTCGCCTGCAGCGCCTTTTGAATGTTCAGTTCCTTGGCAATCGCCTCCTCGGCCCTTGTCGCCTGCTCATAATCGGCGCGCGCCGAAGTCACCATGCGCTGTAATTCGCCCTTGATCTCGCCCGAAATGCTCTGCAGTGACGAGCGGGCGGCCTGCAGTCGCGGATGACGAGCGCCCATCTGGCTCTCGAGGCTGCCGACGACTGCGGCCTGAGTGGCATATTGCTGTCGAAGGCTCGCGAGCGACGAGTTCACAGAATTGCCGTCCGTTTGGCTATTGGCGACGACATCCTCGAAGCTCATGTTCGCGGCCGCATCCGCGCGGGCCTTGGCCTGAATTGTCTTTTCCTGCGCAGTCAGCAGCAGCGTATTCAGCGAGGCAAGGCGCTGGTCGGAAATCAGATTGCCCTCCGTCGCCGCCATATCGTTGTCGGCGCGGAAGGTTTCGACGGCCTGCTCGGCCTCCTGCACTTTCTGGCGCAGATCGGTCAAACGAACATCGAGCGTCGCCGTGGTATTTTCGTATAGACCTGTCGAGGCACTGCTTTCCTCCTGCATGAACGAGGTCACGACCTGGTTTGCAAGCTTGGCGGATTTCTCCGGATTGTTCGTCACGGCCGTCAACGATACGACATAGGTGCTGCTCTGGCGGGTGATCGTAAGCGACTTCTGCAGGGCGCTGACTACAGCCGCGTCGTCGCTCCGGCCACCGTTGAATTCCGGATCCTGCGCAAGCTTCATGGTATCGGCAACCCGGCGCAGCACATTGCCGGACATCAGGATCTGCACCTGGCTGTCGATCATCGACGAAATCATCTCCGGCGAGATCGTCGATGATTGTGTCGCCAAATCAGCAAGGCCGATCTGGCGCGGATCGAAATAAAGGCTTGTGCTTGCGGTGAATTTCTGCGGCAGCAACGGCAGCAGTGCTCCGCCCGCCAAAGCGCCGAGCGCGGCCAGTCCGAGGACAATCAGCCTTCTGTTCCAGATCGCAAAGACGACCGATCGCATATCAACAAGCGGCGCGTCAGGATCGACGGAAACCGGCGCTGTGCGGACAACGGCACGCTCCGGCTGCGACGGCAAAGGCTGCGTCTGGCGCAAGTCCTTTTCGGGAGGGTTGGGCAACGCCGGCGCCTCCGGCTCGGGAAAGGATTTTGCGAAATCACCAGGCCTTAGGACAGGCGCGCGCGCGGGAGAGCTTTCCGGCGCGGTTGGCGCAGGCTCGTAGCTTCGCCAGCTAGGCAGCCGACTAACTCTGTTCCTGTCAAATTGGCTCATAAACACACTCGTGACCCGCCGACGCAGATCTTTGGCGGAGGTAGACCGACTTTAGAAATCCTTAGCTAACGGAGCGTTAAGATACCCTACCCGATATTGCCGGAACATGGCAGAACTCCTGAAAGCGAGATCGATGAAAGCCGCGTTATCGCCCTGGCGCCGCATACTGACGATCGCCGCGGCAGCAATGCTGCCGTGGCACGCCGGCCTTGCCGAAGCCGCGGGCCCCTGCTTTCGTGGCATCAATCTTTCCGGTGCGGAATTCGGCAATCCGGGTGGAGAGATTTTCAAGGATTATGCCTACCCCTCCGAAGAGACAATCGGCTACTTCAAGCAGAAGGGGATGAATATCGTTCGCTTGCCGTTCTTGTGGGAGCGCCTGCAGCCCGAACTCGGGCAGGCACTGAACGACGCCGAGCTCCAGCGCATCAAGGATACGGTGGCCCTTTTGCGCAAACATGAGATGACTGCCATTCTCGATCCGCACAATTATGCCCAGTACAAGAAAACGCAGGTCGGGACACCGCCGGCGACGACCCTGGCATTTGCAGATTTCTGGACTCGGCTTGCTTCCGAATTTGCCAATCAGGACGACGTAATTTTCGGGCTCATGAACGAACCCCACGACATTGCCAGCGACAAATGGCTGAGCGCAGCCAATGCGGCGTTCCGCGGCATCCGGGCGGTCGGCGCCAACAATCTCGTTCTCGTGCCGGGCACGAAGTGGACGGGCGCCCATTCCTGGCAGTCCGATGGCCCAGGCGGGCCGAACGGCACTGTGATGCTCGGCGTCAAGGATCCACGCAAAAACTTTGCCTACGAGGTTCACCAGTATTTCGACAGCGATTCTTCCGGTACGCATGACGAATGCTCCGGCAATGAGAACGCCAGGAATGCCATCATCCGCATGTCCGAATGGGCACGCGAGCACGGCACCAGGGTGCTTTTGGGCGAATTCGGCGTTTCGCAAGCACCGGAATGCGTCGCCGGCTTGAAGACGGTTCTGGATACGATGCAGGAGAACGGCGACGTCTGGCTTGGCTGGACCTATTGGGTGGCCGGTGACTGGTGGCCGGCGAGCGAGCCCTTGAACGTGCAGCCCCACGACGGCCATGAACGAAAGCAGATCGCGGTGCTGGAATCCGCCGCCAAGGCGCCTTCTCTTGCCGAGGACGCGTGCCGGACAATGGGCAGGTAGCGGCGATGGAACAGCGAGATGCAACAACGAAGGAACCTATCGACTACGGCATCCTGGCCGTCGGCGTGCTGTCGGTCACCTATAATTGCCTTCTCGCCTTCATCAACCACAACATCACGCCGCTTGCGTCGTCGCATGTCGCCCTCAGCGAGATCCTGCTGCTGATCTACAGTTTTGGTTTCCTTTTAAAGAGGGGCCTTTACGAAGAAGACCTCGCTCCGCTTGGCTATTTGCTGGCGACGATCTTCCTCACCGTCTATGTGATCGCGGTCAACCGCGCAGGCTATATCGACCACCTGCGCAACGTGCTGATCATTTTCGCTTTCGTCATCATGGGCCGATGGACGAACGAACGAACCCTGAAGCTGATTTTCAAGATATGCAGCGTTGTGGTGCTGGCGGTGCTGATCTGCGAGATTGTCTCGGTGCAAGCCTATGTGGCCCTGTTCCATCCGGCTGAATATTTCGAAAACACCCGCGGCGTGCCCCGCGCCACCTATAGTGACATCGGGCTTTTTCGCGGCGCGCTCGGGTTCCCATCCCGCTTTTCCTTCGGGATTATCGATCACCGGTCCTCATCGATCTTCCTGGAGCAGGTGTCACTCGCCAATTTCTGCGGCGTGCTGGTCATCTATCTCGTCAGCTTTTCCAATCGCCTGAGATTGTTCGACCGGCTGCTCTTCATCTTCACCGTCATGCTGATCCTCATTACCAACGACACGCGTACGATGCTGATTTTCAGCATGGCCTGCCTCGGCGGCTATTTTATCTTTCCGTGGATTCCGAAGATCTGCGATCTGTTGATGATGCCGATGATTATCGTCATGGGCTTCGTCATTTATGCATTCCGTCCCGATGCCCATGAAGATGACTTCGTCGGCCGCATCAGCGGCACAATCCGGAACATCATCGCAATGGATATCCCGGCGGCGCTCGGCCTTGAACTCGAGAAAGCCACGACTTTCGTCGATAGCGGCTACGTCTATATAACCTATGGCGCGACGATCTTCGGCCTCATCCTCTTCTGGCTGTTCGTCTCCTTTTTCCCGGCAGGCGAGACGCGGAACCAGAAGCGTCTTGCCCATTCGCTATCGCTCTTCATGTTCCTGAACCTGATGATCGGCTCCACGGCAATCTTCTCCATGAAGACGGCCGGCCTCGTCTGGCTGCTCGTTGGCTTCCTGAAGGTCAACGAGGGCGTGCGCGGGAAACGCGCTGCCGGTAAAGTAGGCATGTCGGTTTCTGCCTGAACGGCTGCGCGGCGGGGATACGCGACGGCGCAGGCGGAACGGACTCTCGCTATGACTTCCGTAAGTTGGAGCGTAACGAACGGATGCAAGAACCTGCAAGTCCTTGACGGCTTCTCTTGCAAATTGTTGCACGAATGAAAGAGCTTCGCCTATCGGCGTAGCTGCTTTGATCTAAGCAGACCTGTCGGCTATTGCCGTGAGAGGGAAGAAGGGCCATGACGCATTATGTACTGACCGTATCGTGCCAATCGACGCGCGGCATCGTAGCGGCGATTGCGAATTATCTCGCCGATCAGGGCTGCAACATCGTCGACAGCTCGCAGTTCGACGACCTCGACACCGGCAAGTTCTTCACCCGCGTCAGCTTCATTTCCGAGGAAGGCGTTGCGCTGCCGGCGCTGAAGGAAGGCTTCAAGCCGATCGCCGAGAAATTCGCCATGGAGGCTGAAATCCACGATGGGGACAGCCGCATGAAGGTGCTCTTGATGGTCTCCCGCTTCGGCCACTGTTTGAACGACCTGCTCTATCGCTGGAAAATCGGCGCCCTGCCGATCGATATCGTCGGCGTCGTCTCCAACCACTTCGACTATCAGAAGGTCGTGGTCAACCACGACATTCCCTTCCATCACATCAAGGTCACCAAGGAGAACAAGCCGCAGGCCGAAGCCCAGCTGCTCGAGCTCGTCGACCAGACCGGCACGGAACTGATCGTGCTCGCCCGCTATATGCAGGTGCTTTCCGATGCCATGTGCCGCAAGATGTCCGGCCGGATCATCAACATCCACCATTCCTTCCTGCCGTCCTTCAAGGGCGCCAACCCCTACAAGCAGGCCTACGAGCGCGGCGTAAAGCTGATCGGCGCCACGGCTCATTACGTGACCGCCGATCTCGACGAAGGCCCGATCATCGAGCAGGATACGGCGCGCATCACCCATGCCCAGAGTGCCGAGGACTATGTCTCGATCGGCCGCGACGTCGAAAGCCAGGTGCTGGCGCGCGCCATCCATGCCCATATCCATCGCCGCGTCTTCCTGAACGGCAACCGCACCATCGTCTTCCCGGCAAGCCCAGGAAGCTACGCCTCCGAACGTATGGGTTGAAACAACCCGAAAGGGTATTAGTAAGCGCTTGCCCATGACATGCATTCGATTATCTGCTTAATGTGGAAAATCGAATCATGCTGGGGGATGCCATGACCGATGATGCGCGTGCCGATCGTATGGAATTGCCGCGCCCGGACGTAACGCCGGCCGAAGCGGAAAGCATCCTGCAATCCCGCTATGGCCTCCACGGCACGATCACCGAACTCGGCAGCCAGCAGGACCGCAATTACCGGATCGATACTGGCGATGGCAGCTATGTGCTGAAGATCTGCCACATGGCTTACGATACGCTGGAACTCGAGGCGCAAAATGCGGCAATCCGGTATCTGACCAGCAAGGAGGGTACGCCGCGTGTCCCGAGGGTCATGAGCTCGACGGACGGCCAGGATATCATCGCCGTCACGGTTCGCGAACAGACCTTCAAGGTGCGTGTGCTCGAATATCTCGAAGGCGAAGGACTGACGCATCGCAAATACCTGCCGAAGGCTTCCGTCGCGGCCCTTGGCGCACTCTGCGCCCGGCTGGCACAGGCGCTCGCCGACTTCAATCATTCGGGCCTCGACCGCAACCTGCAATGGGACCTGCGCCGGGCGGGGCCTGTTGCCGTTCAGCTGCTTTCGGCCATCACCGACAGCGCTGCGCGCGACCGGATCGCCAAGAGCATGGTGCTTGCCGTACGCCGCATCCAGCCGCTCGCGCCATCGCTTCGCGTCCAGGCCGTGCATCATGATGTCACAGGCGACAACGTCGTCTGCCGGACTGATGCGCAAGGGCGGCCGATGCCCGATGGCGTCATCGATTTCGGCGATATCATTCGCGGCTGGCTCGTCGGCGATCTTGCCGTTACCTGCGCCTCGCTGCTGCATCAGGCCGATGGCGATCCCTTCTACATCCTGCCCGCGGTCAAGGCCTATCACGAGATCTATCCGCTGACGGACGAGGAACTGAAGGCGCTCTGGCCGCTGATTGTCGCGCGTGCCGTCATTCTCGTCGCGAGTAGCGAACAGCAGATTTCGATCGATCCGGAAAACGACTACGTCCGCGACAATCTGGAGCTTGAACGGCAAATCTTCGACACGGCCATGTCCGTTTCCTTCGAATTGATGGAGGCGGCAATTTTTGACGCGATCGGCGCCGACATGACGCCGGTCGATATGTCCGGCTGGCGCGCGCTTCTGCCGGAGATCGACCTTGCAAACATCGCCTATCTCGACCTCGGCGTTCAGAGTCCGCATTTTGCGGCCGGAAATTGGCTGAATGCGGAAATGGACTGGCGGCTTTTGGCACGCGCAGCGAATGAGGCGGGCATCGCCGCGACCCGCTACGGCGAATACCGGCTTTCGCGCGCCGTTCTTCGAAGCGCTAGGCAGCCATCGACCTACGCGTTGCATACCGACATCTGTCTCCCCGGCGGCAACAGCGTCGCTGCACCATTTACCGGACGCATCGATTGCAAGAACCACCATCTCGTCCTGATCGGCGACGGTATCAATCTGCATCTTGATGGCCTGGACCTGTCTGTTGAGGATGGCGCCGAGGTGGAACAGGGGCAGATCATCGGGACGGTCTCGGGCGAAGCCTCTTCGCTCGGCGGCTTGCGTATCCAGTTCTGCACGGTTCCGGCGCTCGAACCGCCCCTCTTTGCCGCGCCGCAGGAGGCAGCCGCCTGGTCCGTGCTTTGCCCCTCGCCTGCAGGCCTGCTTGGACCAGGCGCCAGTGCGCCCGAGCCAGAGACGGAAGAACTGTTCTCCAGGCGCCAGGCGCATCTCGCAAAACCGCAGAAGAATTACTACGAGGTGCCGCCGCAGATCGAGCGCGGCTGGAAGGAACACATGTTCGATGTCGAGGGGCGCGCCTATCTCGACATGGTCAACAATGTCACGATTCTCGGCCACGGGCATCCGCGCCTGGCAGAAGCGATCGGAGAACAATGGCTGAAGCTCAACACCAATTCGCGCTTTCACTATGCGGCGCTCGGTGAGTTCTGCGAGCGATTGGCAGCTCTGGCGCCCGACGGACTAGACCGCGTCTTCCTCGTCAACAGCGGATCGGAGGCAAATGACCTGGCGATCCGGCTCGCCGGGGCGCATACGGGTGCGCGCAACATGCTTTGCCTGCTGGAAGCCTATCATGGCTGGTCGGTGGCAAGCGACGCCGTCTCCACCTCAATTGCCGACAACCCTCAGGCCCTGGCGACCCGGCCGGATTGGGTGCATGCCGTCGCTTCACCCAACACCTATCGCGGCGAATTTCGTGGGCCGGATTCGGCCGGAGACTATCTCACCGCGATGGCGCCCGTGCTGCAGTCGATCGATGCCGGCGGGCAAGGGCTTGCGGGCTTCATTGCCGAATCGGTCTATGGGAACGCCGGTGGCATTTCCCTGCCGGACGGATATTTATCAGAAGCCTATGCTCAAGTGCGTGCCCGCGGAGGAGTCTGCATAGCCGATGAGGTGCAGGTCGGCTATGGCAGGCTTGGCCATCACTTCTGGGGCTTCCAACAGCAGGGCGTGGTGCCGGATATCATCACCATCGCCAAGGGCATGGGCAACGGCCACCCGCTCGGCGCGGTGATCACGACGCAGGCCATCGCCGGGTCGCTGGAGAAGGAAGGCTATTTCTTTTCCTCGTCCGGCGGCAGCCCGGTCAGTTGCGTTGCCGGCATGACGGTGCTCGACGTCTTGGTGGACGAAAAGCTCCAGGACAATGCACGCGACGTCGGGGATCATCTTAAAAGCCGACTGGCCGCGCTGATCGACAAGCACCCGATTGCGGGCGCCGTCCACGGCATGGGACTCTATCTCGGCCTTGAATTCGTACGCGACAGAACGACGCTGGAGCCGGCGACGCAAGAGACGGCGGCCATCTGCAACCGCCTTCTCGAACTCGGCGTGATCATGCAGCCAACCGGCGATCACCTGAATGTGTTGAAGATCAAACCGCCGCTTTGCTTGACCACCGAGAGCGCCGACTTCTTCGCGGACATGCTGGAAAAGGTCCTATCCGAGGGCTGGTGACCTGCCCGCCACCATTAACCAATGCGGTCATTTCGAGGCTTTCGGTTTTTTAATCAAAAGCCCCATTGCCGGAATCAAAACGGCTTCCTATGTCTGTCCCGGTGATCGAAACGAGGCTTCCGGCCGTCACGCAATTTGCACAAAGATCTGATAACGTTCTTTCAGCAAGTATGGCTGTGGTGGAATTATTTTTTTCGGATCGTCGAGATTTTGACACGATTCGGAATATGTTTCTGACAGACTATCCTCTATTCTCTACAAACAAGGTAGATTATTAAAGATAGTCGTCGCCGGGTCTTGAGCCTTTCGAGCCCTCAAGAGTGCAACGCCAACACAAGGAACGAGACATGATTGATATCGGTATTCTCGCCACCCTCCTTGGGCGAATTGTGCTCGGCAATGACCGTCCGGGCGCCCTCTCCCGCCCGAACTGTCGAATGTGACCTTCGTCCCCTTTCAACGGTATCAGACAAGTCAATTCGTCATCGCCTCGCAATCCGCGCGGCAGGAGTTCTACGCATGAAAAAGCAAGTTATCGAATATGCAGGCGTCCCCGTGGGGATCGTCATTCCGGATGAAGACCGGCTGAAATTCATCGCCGTGAAGTTTCACGTGCACGACCTTGACGAGCAGCGTTTCAGTTCGCCGGATGAGGTGAAGCTCGCGATCCACGACCTGATGACCCGGCGCCATCCAAAGCCAATCCATGCCTGAAAACAGGCTTAGGTTTCCGCACTTCATCGCTTTCCAAGATTTATGACCGGTCCCAAAAAGGGGCCGGTCTTGTTTTTTCGTTCTGGTTGCGATCCTATCCGACGTCAACAAGGACGGCGCACTTGCTCAATCTCATTACCGATATCGAAGGCGTTTCGATCGGCCACGCAACGGACCTGAAGCTCGGTTCCGGCGTCACTGCGATTATCTTCGACGAACCGGCGACGGCTTCGGCCGCCGTTCTCGGCGGCGCGCCCGCAGGCCGGGACACCGCCTTGCTCGATCCGTCGATGACGGTCGAGAAGGTTGATGCCTTCGTTCTTTCCGGCGGCTCGGCCTTTGGGCTGGATGCGGCAGGCGGCCTCCAGGCCGGTCTGAGGGAAGCCGGCCGCGGATTCCAGGTGGGCACGGTGCGCGTGCCGATCGTACCCGAGGCGATCCTCTTCGATCTCCTAAACGGCGGCGATAAGGATTGGGGCCTGCATTCGCCTTACCGGGAGATGGGCTATGCGGCCTTCAAGGCGGCGACGAAAGGCGAATTTCCGCTTGGAACGGTCGGGGCTGGAACGGGTGCGACGACAGCGACATTCAAGGGCGGGCTCGGCTCGGCAAGCACGGTCAGCAGCGCTGGGCATCGGGTGGCGGCAATCGTCGCAGTCAATGCGCTCGGTTCGGCAACGATCGGCGATGGGCCGCATTTCTGGGCGGCACCCTTCGAACGAGACAACGAATTCGGCGGGCTCGGAATGCCGGAGGTGATAGATCATCGCTTGCGGCTGAAGGGCGTGATGGCGCCCGCAACCACGATCGGTGCGGTCGTGACCGATGCGGCACTGACGAAAGCCGAGGCTCACCGGCTTTCGCTGGGCGCACATGACGGGCTGGCAAGGGCAGTGCTTCCGGCGCATCTGCCCCTCGACGGCGATACGGTCTTTGCTGCCTCGACCGGTGCACGAGCGATGGCCGACATGGGCGAACTGATGGAGCTTTGCCATCTTGCGGGGATGGTCATGGCCCGCGCCATCGCGCGCGGTGTTTACGAAGCGACAACGCTGCCTTACGAGGGTGCGCAGCCGGCCTGGAGGGAGCTCTACCCGGACGGGCGTTGATTGCCCGGACAGAGTAAGAAGGCCAAGCGGCGGAGAGAGAAAATGCAAATCCGGGCCCTGATGTATTTCGACGAGCTGGTTAGGACCAAATCCATGCGCCAGGCTGCCGAGAACCTGGGCGTTGCGCCGACTGCCGTCAGCCGCCAGATCGAGAATCTCGAAGAGCATTTCGGCGCTGCGCTCGTCGAACGCAGCGCGCGCGGCGTGACGCTGACGGCCGCAGGTGAGCTGCTTGCCGCACGCGCCGGACGGACACTTCGCGAACTCGAGCACGTGCAACAGCTGATCGAAGATCTCAAGGGGATCGCGCGCGGTAGGGTGACCATCTACGCCAATGGAGCGATCGTCACTAGCCTGCTCGCACCCGCGCTTTCGGAATTCAGCCGCAGCTACCCCAATATTCGTTTCGAAGTGATGATCACCAGCGCGCGGCAGGCCATCGAAGCGGTGAACGCAGCACAGGCCGACATGGCGCTGACGCTTTTTGCGCCGCCGGTGTCGGAGGCAAAGGTGGTGACGCGCTTTGAAATCGCTTACGACGTGATCGTTTCGGCGCGTCATGCAGCGGCGGGCCGCAAGGAAATCACCCTTCGCGAACTTGCGCGCAATACGCTCGCCCTTCCCGAGAAGTCATTTGGTTTCCGCCAGAGTTTCGATGCACTTATCGAGCGGCAGGGGCTGACGATCGACCCGGTTTTCACGGTAAGTTCGCTGGAAATGCTTAAGGAGCTCGTGCTCAGCGACAGCGCAGTGACGCTACTGCCCGCACTTGCTGTTCGCCGCGAGATCGAGGCTGGTCAGCTTGCTGCAATCCCTCTTTCCAGCGAAACCTCCATCCGCACCCACGCCGAGCTCTCGATTGCACCGGACCGGCAGCTCTCCTTCGCGGCCGGCAAGCTCATCGGGTTCATCGAGAATTTCATGCGGACAAAACTGAAGAGCCGCTAAGGCCGGTCGCGCAAGGAGACAGCTTGCATTTTCTCTGTTTTTAGTGTGTAGCTTTTTTCGATACACTGTGAACACAAAATGTTCGCATCAATTTCACACCGCTTTTTCGGGATCCGCAGGATTATGATCACCAGCCTGTTGCCGGCACCTTTCACACGCCTTGCCCAACGCCTCTCCCTCAGCGCTGCCCTTTCCGTCGTGATGATGGCAGGCGTCGCCATGCCGGCTCAAGCGGGCAAGGCGGTGCTCACTCTCGGCATGAGCGTCGAGCCGACGGGGCTCGACCCGACAATCGCCGCCCCGGTCGCGATCGGTCAGGTGACCTGGCAGAATATCTTTGAAGGGCTGGTGTCTATCGATGAGAGCGGCAAGGTCCGACCGCAGCTTGCCAAGAGCTGGGAAATTTCGCCGGACGGGCTGACCTATACGTTCAAGCTGCAGACCGGCGTCAAGTTCCACGACGGCGAAACCTTCGATTCCGCTACGGCCAAGTTCGCGTTGGAGCGTGCCCGCGGCAAAGATTCGGTCAATCCGCAGAAGCGCTTCTTCGCCTCGATTGCCTCCATCGATACGCCCGATCCCGAAACGCTGGTGCTGCAGCTCTCGCAGCCGACGGGAAGCCTGCTTTACTGGCTTGGTTGGCCGGCATCGGTCATGGTTGGTCCGAACTCCGCTGCCAGCGACAAGACGCACCCGGTCGGAACCGGTCCGTTCAAATTCGTCAACTGGGCGAAGGGCGACAAGGTCGAGCTCACGAAAAACGAAGCCTACTGGAACAGCCAAGTATCCGTGAAGCTCGACAAGGTGACCTTCCGCTTCATAGCCGACCCGCAAGCACAGGCTGCCGCACTGAAGGCAGGTGACGTGGACGCCATTCCGGAATTCGCAGCGCCCGAGCTGATGAGCTCGTTTAAAGGTGATCCGCGGCTCGTGACGAAGATCGGCAATACCGAGCTCAAGGTCGTTGCGGGCATGAACAATTCCAGGAAGCCTTTCGACGACAAGCGAGTGCGCCAGGCCCTGATGATGGCGATCGACCGCCAGACGGTGATCGACGGCGCCTGGTCGGGCCTCGGCACGGCGATCGGTAGCCATTATACGCCGAACGATCCGGGTTATCAGGACATGACCGGCGTGTTGCCCTACAATCCCGAAAAGGCCAAGGCACTCCTTGCAGAAGCCGGTTATCCAAATGGCTTCACCTTCACGATCAAATCGCCGCAGATGGCCTATGCGCCACGCAGCGCCCAGGTCATGCAGGCAATGTTTGCCGAGATCGGCGTGACCATGAACATTGAACCGACCGAATTTCCGGCAAAATGGGTTCAGGATGTAATGAAGGAGCGCGCCTACGAAATGACCATCGTGGCGCATGCCGAGCCGATGGATATCGACATCTATTCCCGCGATCCCTACTACTTCAACTACAAGAACCCGGTCTTCAATGATCTGGTGAAGAAGGTGCAGGAGACGACCGACCCCACCTTGCAGATCAAGATCAACGAAGCGGCGCAGAAAATCCTCGCCGAGGATGTGCCGGCGCTATATCTATTCGTCATGCCCAAGCTCGGCGTGTGGGACAAGAATCTGAAGGGCTTGTGGGAAAACGAGCCGATTCCTTCGAATGTTCTGACGAATGTGGCGTGGACGGAGTGAGGTTGGGTTTTGTGCTGGATATGCAGAAGGCGTGAATAGGTGACGCGCAATTCTCTTCTCCCTCATTTCTGTGCTTGTCACAGGGGTCCTGAACGCCGAATTCCTTGGGCGCAAAGGTTTCCTTCGATCCAGTCATTCGCGACGCCGACGCGCCGTGGCTGGATTCGTGTGCTGATCCCCGGAGCAAGTCGAAAGATAGGAATGAGAACGACGAATGCGTCGGCCGCAAGTAAGCCGCGCCTATGATCGCGCTTCTTGGCCGCCGCTTTGCCGGACTGATCCTGACGCTTGCCGCCGTCTCTTTCCTGATTTTTGCTGTCATGGACCTTCTGCCGGGCGATCCCGCTTCGATCATGCTCGGAACCTCGGCGACGCCGGAGACGCTGGCAGCACTTCGCCATGAACTCGGGCTCGACCAGCCTCTGCTCTTTCGCTACGGCCAATGGGTAGCCGGGGTGTTTTCCGGTGATCTCGGGCAGTCTTATACCTATGGCGTGCCGGTTGCGGGGCTGATCCTCGAGCGGCTGGCGGTGACGTTGCCGCTGGCGCTGCTCGCGGTCCTCCTTTCCGTCGTCATCGCCGTGCCGCTCGGTACCTTCGCGGCAGCACGGCGGGACGGCATCGCCGATATCATAGCGACGCTCTTTTCACAGGTAAGCATTGCCGTTCCGGCTTTCTGGGTGGCACTGCTGCTGATCATCCTGTTTTCGACAACACTTGGGCTCATGCCGGCAGGTGGCTTTCCGGGCTGGGGTGCCGGGCTTTGGCCTGCACTGCAGGCGCTGGTTATGCCCGCCACAGCCTTAGCGCTTCCGCAAGCAGGCGTGCTGACGCGCGTCACCCGCACAGCGGTACTGGAAACGCTGCACGAGGATTTCACGCGCACGGCGCTCGCCAAAGGACTGTCGGCCCGCGCAGTCTTATGGCGGCACGCCGTGCCGAATGCGCTGGTGCCGATCCTGACGACCCTTGGACTGCAGTTTACGTTCCTGGTGGCGGGCGCGGTCCTGGTCGAAAACGTCTTCAACCTTCCAGGTCTTGGACGGCTTGCCTTTCAGGCATTGTCACAACGCGACATCATCGCCATGCAGGACGTCGTGCTGTTCTTTGCCGCGCTCGTCGTCATCATGAATTTCCTCGTCGATATGTCCTATCTCGCGATCGACCCGCGACTGCGAAGGGATGTGTGACAATGGCGATCGCGTCGGACAGTTCCAACAAACGGCGGCCATTTATAATTAGCCGGCAAATAAAGCTTCTCGCCGGATCATCCATCGTCGGATTGCTTGTTGCGGTTGCACTTCTGTCACTCGTCTGGACGCCGCTGCCCCCTGCAAAGATGCAGATCATTTACAAACTGCAGCCGCCCTTCGCTTTCGGGGTGCTCGGCACCGATCAATTCGGCCGCGACGTTCTTTCGATGCTGATGGCCGGATGCTGGAATTCGCTGTCGATCGCCATCACCGCGGTGGCCATCGGCGGCACGATCGGTTCGGCTGCCGGCATTTCGGCCGCAGCCACCCGCGGCATTTTCGAAACACTGCTGATGCGCGTCTGCGACGTCATCTTCGCGCTGCCGCCGATCCTCTCGGCGATGATCCTCGGCGCTTTTCTCGGATCCGGCAGGTTCACGGCGATCACAGCGATTGCCGTCTTCATGATCCCGGTCTTCGCGCGGGTCACACTTGCTGCTGCCCTCCAGGCCTGGAGCCGCGACTATGTGCTGGCGGCGCGCGCGATCGGCAACAGCCGCTTGACGATCTCGGTGCGCCATGTGTTGCCGAACATCATGAACCAGATCATCGTCCATGCCGCGATCCAGCTTGGGCTGGCGATCCTCACCGAGGCCGGTCTAAGTTTCCTTGGCCTCGGCGTGGCGCCGCCGGCGCCGACCTGGGGCCGGATGCTCGCCGATTCCCGAAACCTATCTTGGGCTGGCGCCATGGCTTGCCATCCTGCCAGGGCTTACGATCGGACTTGCCGTTCTCGGCTTCAACCTGCTGGGCGATGGACTGCGCGATTTCTTCGACCCGCGGCGATTTTGATCAGACCGGACGGCGATAGCCGGTCGGCTGTTGGTAGAGCTGGCCTATACGTTTGACAGCGGCCTCGAAATTCTCGCGGGCGACAGTCATCGTGTAGCCATTGGCGTGAATGATCGTTTCGGGGTCCTCCATGATTGCGACATGTCCCTTCCAGAAGACGAGGTCGCCGCGGCGAAGTCCGGAGCGATCGATCCTCTCGCCGAGGCTTGCTGCCTGCATGTCCGTGTCGCGCGGTGCGCTTTTACCGGTCATCAGCATGGCCAGTTGAACGAGACCGGAACAATCGATGCCAAGGCCCGAGCGGCCGCCCCACAAGTAGGGTGCATTCATGAAGCGCGACGCGATCTCGACATAATCGTCATCCTTGCCGGCGGCGACGGGCTGGACATGCCTTGCAAAAATTGCGGTGCCATCCTCCAGAACGACGTAGTGATTGCCGCGCACCTCTGCCTCACCCGCGACCCTGACGCGGCTGCCCATGGAAAGCACGGCTTTATAGGGCTTTCGCAACTCCGGTTGCGGATAGAGGAAGGTGCGCTGCACGGTGACGATATGTGTCGGCTCCGTCTGGGCGTCGGACAGCATTTCCTCCGGCATATAGCCGACATAACCGTCCGAACGGGCCTTTACCCAGCACCAGCCGCCGGCGCGGTCAAAGACCGTTACATCCTCCCCGAGGAGCAGTTCCGTATCGATGCCGACTGACATATCCGGTTGCGGGCGAAGCGGTGCAACGGCAACGGCGATCCGCGCCGGGGTACCGGAAACGAAGCGCAAGGCTTCGACCTTGCCTTCAAGACTCGCTTCGGCAAGATCCAGCCGATAGGCATGCAGGCGGCGGTCGAGCATCGTCATCTCCATTCCACTTAAATCGGCAGGCGGCGCCCCTGGTCACGCACCAGGTCGCCGAGCTTCTCGAGATAGAGCGCGCCGCCGACGGTGCGCTTGATGATCACGTTCCGCCGGTCGCTTTCGTCGCGTGCCCGATCGACAAGGCCCATTTCGCCCATGGTATCCAGCGCCCGGGTGATAACCGGTTTCGTCACGTTCAGCGTCGCGGCAAGCCCCCGTACCGTATGGGGCGGCGGCACCAGATAGATATGCAGCAGGATCGCCATCTGGCGCAACGTCAAATCACGTTCGTCATGGTGAACCTGGTTGAGCGTAACGCCGTGCCAAAGCCGCAGGGCCTGCGAGGCAGTCAATTCGATCGGCAAGGCTCCTCCGGAAAATCATTACGTTAGCGTTCTATTTTCCGGGAGAGGATGCCGGCAGGCAAGAGGCGGCAGAATTTGCCGCCTCCCAAGGTGAATAAAATTTTAATGATCGCGGTCAGCCGCGGCGGATATGGTGGTAAAGCGCGCGGATCGCCTGCGCCTCGCCGCCGCCTGGCGAATGAGCGCGCTCAGTCGGCGCCCAGCCGTAGATGTCGAAATGCGCCCAGCTCTTGGCGTTGCTGACAAAGCGTTTCAGGAACAGCGCCGCCGTGATCGCACCCGCCATGCCGCCCGCCGGAGCGTTGGTGATGTCGGCGATCTTGGCGCGGATATCCTTGTCATAGCCCATATAGAGCGGGAGCCGCCACAGCGGGTCGTCCGTCTCGAGGCTTGCTTCATTCAGATCGTGGGCAAGGTTTTCGTCATCCGTGAAGAAGGGCGGAAGATCGGGGCCGAGCGCAACGCGGGCAGCGCCCGTCAGCGTCGCCATGTCGATCAGGAGATCCGGTGATTCCTCGTCGGCATAAGCAAGCGCATCGGCGAGGATCAGGCGGCCTTCCGCATCGGTATTGTCGATCTGGACTGTCAGGCCCTTGCGGCTCTTGTAGATGTCTCCCGGGCGGAACGCATTTGCCGAAATCGAATTTTCAACGACGGGAATGATGACGCGGAGGTCGACCTTCAGCTTCGCGTCCATGATCATCAGCGCAAGACCCATCACGTTCGCCGCACCGCCCATGTCCTTCTTCATCAAGAGCATGGAGGAGGCCGGCTTGATGTCGAGGCCGCCGGTATCGAAGCAGACGCCCTTGCCGACAAGCGTAACCTTGCGGTGGCCCTTCTTCCCCCAGCGCAGTTCCAGAAGCCGTGGCGCGTCGGCGCTGGCGCGGCCGACGGTGTGGACCAGTGGGAAGTTCTCCTTCAGCAGATCATCACCGATGGTGACCGACATTTCCGCCTTGTAGTGCTCGGCCAGGCCGCGGAAGGCAGCTTCGAGCTGTTCGGGGCCCATGTCATTGGTCGGTGTGTTGATGAGATCGCGTGCGAGGAACACGCCTGCGAGCTGACGCTTGATATCCGCGCCATCGGCATCGCGCGGGATCATCAGCGTCGCGGCTGCCTGCTTGTCGGAACGATAGCGGTCGAAACGGTAGCTGCCGAGACCGAAACCGAGCGACAGGCGGTTTGCCGTCAGCGGTGCAGTTTCGATATGCCAGTCACCGGCGGGCAGTGAACGGGCAAGCTTGCCGGTGATATAGGGCTGCTCCGATGGATTGGCGCCGAGGCCGAAAAGCGCGCCGCCGAGATGGCCGGCGGCGGTCGGGATCAGCAACAGCGAACCGCTTTCCGCCTTGTAGCCTGCCTTCTTCGCCCAATCGAGCGCGATCGGATCGATCGTGCCGGTCTCGATATGCGCCGGCGTGACCGCGAAGATCGGCAATGTGGAACCGCCTTTCGTGTTGAAAGGCGTCGGTCTCTCGATGAACTGATAGGGGGCCATATTTATCCTTCGACGATGTCCGGGAATCGTTTTTTTAACGGTCCGTTAGGGTTAACAGACTATTGCTGGAGTGAAGATTGCGTCAAACCTTTCCCTGTTCCGCTTAGAGGTAAAACGCCAGTTTCTGAATTCAGGAAAGCGCAATGCCTCTCCCGGCCATCCATCCATTCAAGAACCGTATTTTCCAGTGCGTCACCGCAGCGCTGGTTGTCACCGCGCTCGCTGGTTGCTCGACGACCAAGGACAAGATGACGACGGGTTCGGTGCCGAAGCTGACAAAGCCGGTCGAAACCATGGATGCGAACGAGCTTCACGCAATGACGGACCGGGTCGGGCAGGCCTACGAGAAAAACCCCCGCGATCCGGTAAACGGCGTCAACTACGCCAACCTGCTGCGCATGGCCGGGCGCGACGCGCAGGCGCTTGCCGTCATGCAGCAGGTTGCGATTTCCAATCCCAAAGACCGCAATGTCCTTGCTGCCTACGGCAAGGCCCAGGCAGCCGCAGGACAGTTCCAGCAAGCGCTCGACACGATCGGTCGGGCGCAAACCCCTGACCGGCCTGACTGGAAGCTCATTTCTGCCCAGGGCGCGATTTTCGACCAGATGGGCAAGCCAAGCGATGCGCGAGCGCGTTATCGCGATGCGCTGGACATCATGCCGAACGAGCCTTCCGTGCTTTCAAATCTCGGCATGTCCTACGTGCTGACAGGCGATCTCAGGACCGCTGAAACCTATCTCAAGCAGGCGGCGAGCCAGCCGGGCGCCGATAGCCGCGTCAGGCAGAACCTCGCCCTTGCTGTCGGCCTGCAGGGACGCTTTCCGGAGGCCGAAGAGATCGCCCGCCGCGAGCTCGCGCCGCAGCAGGCAGACGCCAACGTCGCCTATTTGCGTTCGATGCTTTCCCAGCAGAATTCATGGCAGAAGCTCGCGGCGAAGGACAGCGCGCCGGCAAACAACACCAACTGATCTCCGGCTACCGAAGCATCGTGCCGGAGAAGATCAAGCGCAAACCCAGCCCGCCCATGACCAGCCCAGCAGCGCGGTCGATCCAGTGCTTGGCGGCCAAATAGACCTGGCGCGGACGGCGGGCGGAGAAAGCCAACGCCACGATCGCATACCATCCTGCCTCAATCGCGAAGATTCCGATCGGCAGACCTATCATGACACCTGCGGGTACGGTTTTCGGCAGAAACGCTGCGAATATGCTCGCATAGACGATGATGGTCTTCGGATTGCTGAGCTGCGTCAGCAGCGCCATCGAGAAACTGCGGCCGAGCGACGCCCTGCCCTCAACCGCACCGGACACCTCGAGAGGCGCCTTCGCGCCCTGCCAGATGCGAAACGCGATATAGACGAGATAGGCACCGCCTGCAAACTTGAGCACCAGGTAAAGCCACGCGAATTGCGTCAGCAAAGCCGTCAGGCCTGCGAGCGCAAGAATGCCGAACATGACGCCACCGACACCCATCCCGAGCGCCGCTGCCAGGCCATCAAGGCGCGAGCGGGAAATGGCGATGCGGGAAACGACGACGAAACTCGGGCCGGGGCTCATCGCTCCGACCATCAGTGCTGCAAAAATGCTGGTGAGGATGGCTGCGGAAGACATAAAGGCTCGCTCCTGATTTCGAAAGACGCCAGGCGAGCGGCGGTCACATCAGCGCTTCCCGATGGTCTTCGATCTCATTCGCCAGACACGCTAAAACTACGGCTAGCTGGTTTCCGCATCGCCTGCAAGCGGCATCAGAACCTGTCGGCGACCTGGATGCCGGCCGGGCCGAGGATGATGGCAACGAGAACGGGAAGGAAGAACAAAATCATCGGAACGGTCAGCTTCGGCGGCAGGGCAGCCGCCTTCTTTTCAGCCTCGTTCATGCGCTCGTCTCGGCCTTCCTGTGCGAGAACGCGCAGCGCCTGCGAAATCGGCGTGCCGTAGCGGTCGGCCTGGATGAGGGCCTGGGTGACTGAACGCACGAGATCGATTTGCGTGCGCGTGCCGAGGTTTTCGAGCGCCTGACGGCGGTCCGGCAGGAAGGAAAGCTCGGCCGTCGTCAGCACCATTTCTTCGGCAAGCGGCGGCGACTGTTCGCCGAGCTCTTCCGATACGCGGCGCATCGCTGCTTCGATCGAGATACCGGACTCGACGCAAATCAGCATCAGGTCGAGCGCATCCGGCCAGGCACGCTTGATCGAATGCTGACGCTTCGACATGCGGTTCGAGATGAAGATGTTCGGCGCATAAAAACCGAGATAGCCCGTGCCGATCATAGCAAGCAGGCGGATAGGAAGCGGCTTGGCTGCGAGGTTGCCGAGACCGAAAATCCAAAAGGCGGCGAGGGCGAGGAAAACGAAGGGCAGAAGGAAGCGGGCGACGAGGAAGGTGTTCAGAGCGTTTTCCGAGCGGTAGCCGGCTGCGCGCAGCTTGTTCATCGTGTTTTCGTCGACCAGCGCTTTGCGCAGATTGAAGCGCTCGACGATTTGGCGAACAGAGCGATTGTTTTGGTTGCGAAGCGACGTCTTGTTTCCCGCCTCCGTGTTCATACGGGCACGCTCGCGCGCTCTGATCTGATCACGCTCCGTCGAAACGGCGCGCATGCGCTTGTTCAGATCGCCGCGCTCGAAGAAGGGAACGGCGATCGTGTAGAAGGTCGCAAAGACAGCGATCGCAACGAGAAGCGCGACCAGCATGGCCGGATCGGTCAATCGCGCTGCAAGATCTGCTGACATGACGCTTGCCTCCGGCTAGATGTCGAAATTGACCATGTTGCGCATGACGAAGATGCCGATCGACATCCAGACCGCCGATACACCCATGATGAAGTGCCCCCGCGGATCGGTGAACAGAACCATCATGTATTGCGGTGACGTGAGGTAGACGAGCGTGGCGACGATAAAGGGCAAAGCGCCGATGATGACGGCGGAAGCCTTGGCCTCCATCGACAGCGCCTTCACCTTGGCCTTCATCTTCTTACGGTCGCGGAGAACCTTCGAGAGATTGCCGATCGCTTCGGAAAGATTGCCGCCGGCCTGCGACTGAATGGCGATGACGATCGCAAAGAAGCTTACTTCCTGCAGCGGCATGTAGTTGGTCATGCGCGCACAGGCGTCGGGAACACTGAGGCCGACCTGCTGCAACTCCACGACACGGCGAAATTCGGTTTTCACCGGATCGCGGCCCTCGTTTGCGATGAGGCGGATCGCGTCGTTCAGCGGCAGGCCAGACTTGATCGAACGCACGATGACGTCGAGCGCGTTCGGAAATTCGTCGAGGAATTTGTTCTGGCGGCGCTTTATCAGGAAGCCCAGGATCCATCGCGGCAGGCCGAGGCCGGCAACGACCGGAAGCGCAAGTACGACCAGCATCGGCACGCCGGCGAGCAGCGCGATGAGCATCAGGAACAGGCCGAAGGCCGCGCTGAACATGTAGAATTTGGCGGGCGTGATCGCAAAGCCCGCCTGGGTCAGCCGCGACTTCAGGGACAGTTTCCGTTTTGTGTTTTCCTGCTGGCGCTTTTCGAGGTCCTTGAGATTGTCCTGCACCGACTTGCGGCGTTTCGACATTTCCTGGACACGGTCCCGAGCGGCCTTGACCTTCACCCGGTCGGTCTCGGTTGAAGCGACGCGGCTGACGCGATTGGCAGCTTTCTTCTCGGTCTCCATACGGCTGAAGAGCAGGCCATAGCAAACCGCACCCGCAGCGACCGCAACCAGCACGATGATGGCGAGCACTATCGGATCGAGACCGAACATCATACTTCCTTCGACTTTGCTTCCATCTCATCCAAGGCGGCGGCCAGGCGCTTTTCCTCGTTGTAGTAGCGCGCGCGATCCCAGAAATGCGGCTTGCCGATACCGGTCGACATATGACGGCCGATCAGTCGGCCGCCAGCGTCCTCGCCTTCGATCTCGTAGCGCATCAGATCCTGGGTGATGATCACATCGCCTTCCATGCCGATCACCTCGGTGATCGCCGTGATGCGCCGCGAGCCGTCGCGAAGACGCGCTGCCTGAATGATGACGTCGATCGAGCCGGCGATGATTTCGCGAACGGTCTTTGCCGGGAGACTGTAGCCGCCCATGGCGATCATGGATTCGATACGGCTCAGGCATTCGCGCGGCGAGTTCGAGTGGATCGTTCCCATCGAGCCGTCATGACCGGTATTCATCGCCTGCAGAAGATCGAAAACCTCCGGTCCGCGCACTTCGCCGACGATGATGCGTTCCGGACGCATGCGAAGGCAGTTCTTGACGAGATCACGCATGGTGATCTCGCCTTCGCCTTCGATGTTCGGCGGGCGGGTTTCCAGCCGAACGACATGCGGCTGCTGCAACTGCAGTTCCGCCGTATCCTCACAGGTGATGACCCGCTCGTCTCTGTCGATATAGTTCGTCAGGCAGTTCAGAAGCGTCGTCTTGCCAGAACCGGTACCGCCGGAGATCACGACGTTGCAGCGCACCCGGCCAATGATCTGCAAGAGCGTTGCGCCTTCAGGCGTGATCGCGCCGAAGCGGACGAGCTGATCGAGCGTCAGCTTGTCCTTCTTGAATTTACGGATCGTGAGCGCCGGTCCGTCGATGGCGAGCGGCGGGGCGATGACGTTGACACGCGAGCCATCCGGAAGACGGGCGTCGCAGATCGGGCTCGATTCATCGACGCGGCGGCCGACCTGGCTGACGATGCGCTGGCAGATCGAGAGAAGCTGGCCGTTGTCGCGGAAGCGAATTTCCGATTCGACCGTCTTGCCGCCGACTTCGATGAAGGTCTTTCCGGCGCCGTTGACCATGATGTCGGCGATATCGTCGCGCGCGAGAAGCGGTTCCAGCGGTCCGTAGCCGAGAACATCGTTGCAGATGTCTTCGAGCAGCTCTTCCTGCTCGGATATCGACATCGCGAAGTTCTTGATGGTGATGATATCGTTGACGATGTCGCGAATTTCCTCGCGAGCGCTTTCGGCATCGAGCTTGGCAAGCTGGGACAGGTCGATCGTATCGATCAGCGCCGAAAAGACCTGCGCCTTGGTGTCGTAATATTCGTCGGTGCGGGCCGGCCGCCGGCGCTGTGGGGTCTGCATCGGCGGCGGTGTCACCTGGGGCCGGCCAGGCTCTCTTGCCGGCTCGACCAGCACGGCGGGCGCGGAAGAAGGAGCCGCCGCGGCAGGCGGCGGTGGCGGTGCGCTTACGGCGCCGCCCTTTCCGAAGCCTTCATTTCCGCGTTTTCCGAACATACCACAAATCCAATCTACTCGTTTTCGTCTCTTACTTGGCGCGCTTCAGCAGCCCCATCAGCCCGCTGCGCTTCGCCTTCTTGATGGCCACACGGCCGGTGACGATGTGTGCCAGCTGCGAGAAGGTTTCGGCGGTTGGCGATTTCGGATCCATCTCCGAGATCATGCGACCGCTATTGGCGGCATTGCCGAACAGACCGACATCGAAAGGAATGATCGCGATCGGCTCGATCTCGAGCGGTTCGCAGAAATCGGACGGAGCGATTTCCGGCCGTTTCGGCATGCCCACCTGATTGAGGATCAGATGCGGCATCTTATCGTTCGGGCGCAGCTTGCGCAGCGCATCGAGCATGTTCTTTGCGTTGCGCAGGTTCGCGAGATCGGGAACGGCGCAGATAACGACCTCATCCGCGGCAGCCAGGACCGAGCGCGTCCATTCCGACCAGGCGTGCGGAACATCGAGCACCGTCACCGGCGCGCTGCGCTGCAGGACTTCAAGGACCGGCTGAAATGCCTGGCCATCGAAATCGTAGGCGCGATCGAGTAGCGACGGTGCCGCAAGCAGCGACAGGTGTTCGGAACATTTCGTCAGCAATCGGTCGAGAAAAACCTCGTCCAGCCGATCGGGAGCAAAGACCGCCTCGGCGATCCCCTGCGTCGGGTCCTGGTCGAAATCGATATTTGCCGTGCCGTAAGGCAGATCGAGATCGGCGAGGATCGTCTCGGTCGAGAAGAGGTTGGAGATGCCGAAAGCGCAATTGTGGGCGATCGTCGAGGCACCGGTGCCTCCCTTGGATCCGATGAAGGCAATGCTGCGGCCAAGCGGCTCGGCATCCGGGTCGACGAAAATCGACGCCATGGCCATCATGACGTCCGGCATCGCGATCGGCTGAACCATGTATTCGGAAATGCCGTTGCGGATCAGCTCGCGGTAAAGCGCGATGTCGTTGTAGTAGCCGATGACAACGACCTTTGTGCTCGGATCGCAGACGGCCGCAAGCGGCGCAAGCTCTGAGAGCAGGCTTGCCGCATTGGCCTTGGTTTCGAGGATGATCAGGTTGGGGGTCGGAGCGCTGGCGAACATGTTCGCAGCGGCCGCAATGCCGCCGCTGGTGATCCGCAGGCTCACCTTCGCCATCCGCCGGTCGTTGCCGCAACGCTCCATCACCCGCTGAAGCGCCTCACTTTCGCAGAAAGCGTGCACGGAAATACGCGGCAGCGGCCGCATATTTTCCAGCTCGCCCATGCGAACGGCGTCTTCCGCATGCTGGAGCTCCGTCGTGTTCTTGATCTCGTATTCGATCGGGCTCATCGTCTGGATCCGCTCCTCATTAGAAGGTGCCTGAGTTGTTGTGTTCAAGGACGGTCCTGTATTCGCGATATTCAGTGATGGCGTCATTGCGGCGCGCAGCATCGATCGGCGTCATGCCGCGTGGCGCAATCAGGTCTTCCGGATTGGCGATCTGCGCGGCCAGATTGTTCTGGTTAGCGCAGCCGAAATTGTAATAATTCTGGTTGTCGAAGCCGCCGCCGATATCCTTCGGCCATTGGCCGCACTGCGTGGTCATGGCTGTCATGCCGACGAAACTGAGGCGGATCGGCGCTGCATCGCCAGGAGCTGCCGAATAGCTCGCATTGACGATCTTCGAGCTCGGTATCCCTCTCTTCGAGAGCTCGGCCCGCACCTGGTTCCGCAACTGGCTTGCGGCAGCCGAATTTGGCGAGCCTTGCGGGGTCATGACATAAACCGGGCCGGAAGCCCGGGATGTATAATTGGCTGCAAAACCGCGGATCATATCGCGCTGGGCAATCGTCAAGCGCCGATCCGTCGAGGCGACCGGGATGTCGACCGTCTGCTCGGCCTCGGCCACCACGATCGGATGGCGCTGGCGGTAGTCGTCGGGGATACCGCCTGTTGTCAGATTGTCGCGTGGAGCCGCGCAGCCGGAAAGCATCGCGCCCGCAAGTACCGCCGCGCCAAGCATGGCCCACCGCATCGTGGATTTCGCCGCTTTGAGCCGTCAACCGGTCACCATATCGTTTCATCGTTTTCGATCCTGCGCCGCTCATTTGTAGATAAACCCAATGGAACCGTGGAATTGCGCGTCTGCCACCGGCGCTTCGCGGCGGCCATAAACCTTGTTGACACGGTTCATGAGGAACGCCTGGCCATCATGTTCCGGACTGAAATTGTCATCCGGCCGGTTAAGCTCGTTGCGGGCGACGGGGCGTACCAGATAGGGGGTCGCGATAATGACAAGTTCGGTTTCTTCTCGCTGCACCGTCCTCTGGCGGAACAATGTCCCCAGCAGCGGGATCTTGTTCACACCCGGCGTGCCGTTCGATGTCTGCGAAACGTTGTCCCTGATCAGGCCGGCAAGCGCGATCGAGCCGCCGGACGGAAGCTCGACGGATGTCTCGGCCGAACGGCGCTGAAAAGTCGGCCGCGTTCCCGAGGCGGATGCCGCCGGCTCGGATACATTCGTCACGATTTCAAGGCTGATGCGTCCCGAGGAGAGAACCACCGGCTTGAAGGCCAGATTGATGCCGTAGTTGTAGGGAACCACGGTCACGTTGCCGTCGTTGTCGGTCGTCGAAAACAGGATCTGGCCACCGGAATTGAAGGTGGCAGCCTGACCGGAAATTGCCGTCAGCGTAGGCTCGGCGAGCGTTCTGACGACCTTCGCCTGCTCCAGGGCGCTCAGATATGTCGATATGTCGTATTTGCCGATCGAGCTCTTGAAGAGAGCGGCAAGTCCGCCGCCGACCGTCGCAGTGGCGCTATCCGTCGCGGGTGTTCCGAGTTGCGCTACGGTCATACCCGAGGAATTCGATACGAGATTGTCGAAGCCGAGCTGTTTCAGGATCTCGCGGCGAACTTCGGCGATCGTCACCTTGAGCGTGACCTGGTCCTCGCCCTCAATCTGCAGCAGATTGACGACCTGCGATTCCTGGCGCGCCTCGGCGAAAATCGCGACATCGCCCTGCTGTGCGCTGCTGGCGGCCGTCTCGGTTCGCGTCGTCGCTTCGCCACCGTTCAGAAATGCCTGGGCGAGGTCGGCCGCCTGCTTGGCATCCTGAGGCGTGCGGACGGTGCCGGTCAGCACGATGTTGTCGGACACGATCTCGACCTTGATGTTGGAGTTGACGATGAAGCGCCTCAGGTTCGTCTCGAGACCGGAGACATCGCGTTCGATTTCGATGTCGAGGCTCACGACCTCCTGGCCATCGCTTCCGAAAATGAAGATGTTGGTTTGGCCGACCTTCTTGCCGAAGAGGTAGATGCGGCGCGAGGTGCGCGTTACGGCATCTGCCATCGACGGATCGGAGACGAGGATATCATGTGCTTCTTCGGGCAGGTCGACGACGACTGCCTTGTTGAGACCGAGTTTAAGGCGGCGGTGGGCGCCGGGACCGGTCCGCGAGATCTGGATGACGCCTTCCGATTCCGCATGCGCTATCCCTGCGCCAACGAGTGGCGCGAAGGCAGGAGGCGTCAGCCCCGAAACGACGATCGCCAGTGTGAGGAAGCCTGCAAGGAGAGATTTGGTGCGCCGCATTGTGTTGACCATTAATTTCCCCTCACTCGGCCTTTGGCGCACTGCTGTCTGTGACGATCGAACCGGACTTGATGACCTGAACCAGCGCGCTTCCATTGTCTCCGTTCAGGAGATAATCGGCGGCACTCGTATCCTGCTCCTGCGCGTCGGCTACAGAACGCAAGGCAAGCGACAGCTTGTCGGCCATCTGTTGCGCGACAGTCAGAACCTTGGTTTGATCGGGCGTCAGTTCCAGGGTCGCCGTGGTGCCTACGACAGCCTTGGAACCATCGTCTTTTTCTTGGATCTGCTGATCGATGGCGAGAACGCGGACGTTGCTCAGCACGGCCTCGGTCAGGAACTTGTCGCTTCCCTGCGCCCTGCGGACCATGATGACGTCGACGCGGTCGTTCGGAAGGATGAACCCGCCGGCGCCGGTTGCGACCGAGATTTCCGTTGCGACGGCGCGCTTGCCGGCGGGCAGAAGCGCCGAGAGTATACGGCTGTTGGAATCGGCGATTTTTTCCGGGCGGATCGGCTCGCCTTCGAAGATCGGCAGGCGGACCACCGCGCCCAGCATATCCTTGACCGCATCCGGCTTGTCGGCTTCGGTGATAAAGCCCTGAACGACAGCGCCCCGCGGCCAGGGCATCCAGTGAACCGCCTTGTCGTCAATGCGGGCGCCGACCGGTAGATTGGCGCTCGAGACCAGCACATTGACCGTCGGTTCCTTTTCGACGACCGATTGCACCTGCGTGACGACACCGCCCCGCCCGGCAAGCTTCATCGCCAGAAAACCGGCGAGCCCAGCGGCAACGACGGCCACTGAAAGTATCATCAAACGGGCGGGCTTCATTATTCAGTCCTCGGGAGACGGCATGTTCACCCCGAAGAATGCTCAGGAATTGGTGTAATTATAGTTAACGGAACACTTACATTTTAAGTTAACGGACGTTTAAAACGCCGTTACTTCAACGTTTCCAGCGCATTAATCAGCATCGGCGAGTACGGGAACGCCATGAAGCCGCCAATCGCGATTGCGATGCCGTAGGGAATCTTCTTCGCGAGCAGCAGCGAATTCGGAACCGGCAGACCAATGGCGAGGATCGTATTGGATTGCGACCGTATCATCAGAATGAGCAAACGTCAGCAAGCCGCCAATCACGCCGACGCAACAAATGAACAGGAACAGGCTTTGATTGAAGCCGAACCAGAGCGCAGCGGCAGCTGAGAAGCTTCGCGTCCCCTCCGCCCATGACGTTCAAGGCAAAGAGCGCGAAACAGCCGCAGAATACAGCGAGACCTGCCAGCAAGATGCATGCCGATCACCGGAATTGCCATCCCCGTGAAGAGGTGCGATGATCAGAAACGAAATGACGAGAATGAGCGATACACGGTTCGGGATCGTCATCGTGATACAGATCCGAGCAACGCCGCTATCGCGAGGCAGAGTGGAAAGATCACGAATATTGCAGCAGCAATCATATGTTGCCATCCGATGAAATCGACGACGGCTCGCGCGCGGACATGTGAACCTGACGAATAAACAGTGCGCGTGGCCAGTTCGCCTGTTTAACGGCACTAAGGCTCATTCATTTAATAGGCGCCTATGTACCTGTTGTGCCGCGGCGCAGTTCATCTTAGTCGAAAGATTGCCTGAACGTGTTGTTCAGAGTGCCGCCGAGGCTGGTGGCGCCGGCGATGAGCGCTACGGAAATCAGCGCTGCGATCAGGCCGTATTCGATTGCGGTCGCGCCGGATTCGTCCTTCAGAAAACGGCTAAAAAGCTTGGTCATGGTTACTCCTAACTCCAGTTGAGGTTCAGCACGTCCGCCAACTGTTGCCGTTGATCGGATGCCACAACCTAGCGAGGGGCTGTTTCAATCGGCTTAAGGAAGAGGGTTACCAGATCGTAAATGCTAAAGTAGAAACTTCCATGGTAAGTATTGCGTTACTCGGATATATTCAATTTTATCTATATTGCAGATCCTATAAAACACCGATCTTCGGGATGCACCAAAACATTACATAGGCTGCGCCATTACAGATCACCATGCCCCGGGAAATCCTCCTTGCCTGACCCAATTTGGATAAACACGTGCCATCATCAGGCAGGGCTGGCCATTCTTAAAGCTTCATTCACCATTTTTTTCCATTCTGTCTTGAGATTTCTCCCGGAACTCTGATCCGGATCCCAATAAAGAGAACGCTATGCCATCGAGCGGCAAGACTACCTCCTTTACCGCGGCAGCCATCCTCGTGCTTTGCGGGCTTCAGGCTCCCGCGCGCGCCGAGGAAGACGTGCTGCGCGTCTATATGGATCACGCGCGTGTTTTGAAGCTCGACCGGCCAGCCAGCAAAGTGATCATCGGCAATTCCAAGGTTGCCGACGCGACCGTTGCCGATCCAAAGACGATCGTGCTGACAGGCCGCAGTTTCGGGACGACCAATCTGGTGCTGCTCGATGCCGATGGCAACGCGATACTCGACGAGACGGTCCTCGTTTCCATCGACGAAGGCAATACGGTTCGCGTCTACCGGCAGACCGATCGCTCCGTCCTTTCCTGCACGCCGAACTGCGAACAACACACGCAGCAGAACAATGCGGCAGATGCCGGCGGCTGACGCAGGATCGTCGTCATCCGTTAAATTGTTGATCCGCCCTGAAACGGAAAATCAACGAACACACCTTACGATCGCTGCATGAACGTTCCATCGGATGGCGCCGTCGCGGCCAATGATCACCAGGCAGATAGAACCACGCCGCCCGGCAGGCGGGGCGGATGGCGGGCTTTTGCGCGCTCGCGCGATGGATCGGCAGCGATAGAATTCGCGCTGCTCGCCATTCCCTATTTCATGGTGATCTTCGCAATCCTGGAGACCTTCATCGCCTTCGCCGCGGAAGAACTGGTCTCCAACGCCGTCGACACCATGAGCCGCAAGCTGCGGACCGGACAGATCACCAATGTCGTCGGGCAGACGACCTATAAGGACCGGACGGCATTCCGACAGAACTTTTGCGAGGAAGTCTCGATCCTGATCCAGTGCTCCGCCACCGAGGTCGCCACGCCGAACAAACTTTGGCTCGATGTCCGCACATTCAGCAAATTCTCCGATATCCCCGCCACCATTCCGATGAATGCGACGGGCCTCGATACGACAGGGATGCAATATTCACCCGGCGGCTCAAGCTCGATCAACATGGTTCGCGCCTACTACCACTGGCAGGTCGTCACCGATCTTGTCCGGCCCTATATCACCCCATATCGCACCGCCGACGGATCGAGGCTGAACGACTACCTTATCGTCGCCACAGCCGCCTTCCAGAACGAGCAATACTGATGGCGAGCGGAACCCTGATGCGGTTGAAAGAAAAGCTCGTCCGGCTCGGGCGCGATCGCAGCGGCGTGGGCGCAATCGAATTCGCCATCCTCTTTCCCGTCCTGGTGATGCTCTATATCGGCGCCTTCGAGATCACGATCGGACTGAACGTCAGCAAACGCACCAGCCGCGCTGCCGGCTCGATCGCCGACCTGATCACGCAGCAGCAGAATGTGACCAGGAGTTCGCTGAGCGATATCAGTTCTCTTGCCGGCGCGATTTTCGCACCCTTCAATACGACCGGCATGCAGATCAAAGTGACCGGCATCACCATCGATGCCGGTGCCAATGCCAAGGTTCTATGGTCTTGGGCAAACGACGCGACGACGGCGCCCTACGCGGCAAATTCCACCGTGACGGGCGTTCCGTCCGACATGCAGAAGGCAGATAGCTTTCTCGTGCGGGCCGATCTCAGCATCCCCTATAAGCTGTTCGCATTCGGCCCCGATTTTCTTCCAGGCGACCTGCAGGAACTCACCATCCGCCGCACCTACTATTACCGCCAGCGGCAGGGCGACAATGTTGCCTGCGGCGATTGCTGATCGCGATCCGTTGAAATTTGCCAAGCCTGCGGCAGCATTATATGCCTGAGCAGAATTGCGGCTCTTTAACCGCCCAGCTTGATGGTTTGCGATGGCACGTGCATTTCTCTTCGTTCTTGATTCCTTCGGCGTCGGCGGCGGGCCGGACGCGGCGCACTATGGCGACGAGGGTTCGGATACGCTTGGGCATATCGCGGAATTTTGCGCGGCCGGCGCTGCCGACAGGCAAGGCTTGCGGTCCGGCCCGCTTTCGCTTCCCAATTTGTCGGCCCTCGGCCTGATGCAGATTGCCAAGACCGCGACCGGGCGCGCTCCAGCCGGCATGCCGGTTCCAGATAAAGTCTACGGCATTCATGGCTGCGCCAATGAGATCTCCCATGGCAAGGATACGCCGTCGGGCCATTGGGAAATCGCGGGAACGCCGGTGACATTCGATTGGGGTTATTTCCCCACGGAAGGCGAGGCTTTTCCGTCGCAATTTATCGAGGCGCTCTGCAACGCGGCGGAGGTTCCGGGCATTCTCGGCAATTGCCACGCCTCAGGCACGGAAATCATCGCCCGGCTCGGCGAGGAGCATATCCGCACCGGCAAGCCGATCTGCTATACCTCGTCCGACTCCGTCTTTCAGGTCGCGGCACATGAGACGCATTTCGGTCTCGACCGGCTGCTCGGCTTTTGCCGCATCGCCCGCGCACTCCTCGACAGCCACAACATAGGCCGGGTGATCGCCCGGCCCTTCATCGGCGAAACTTCCTCAACATTCGAGCGCACCGGCAATCGCCGCGATTTCTCGGTGCCGCCGCCGGAGCCGACGCTGCTCGATCGTCTCGTCAAGGCGGAACGCAAGGTTCATGCGATCGGCAAGATCGGCGATATCTTCGCGCATCAGGGTGTTTCAAGGGTCATCAAGGCGAACGGCAACGACGCACTGATGGACGCGTCGCTTGCTGCAATGGAAGAGGCAAACGACGGCGACCTCGTCTTCACCAATTTTGTCGATTTCGACATGGTCTATGGCCACCGGCGCGATGTGCCTGGCTATGCTGCCGCGCTCGAAGCCTTCGATGCGCGGCTGCCGGACGTGCACCGCAAGCTCGCCCCCGGCGATCTCGTCATCCTTACGGCCGACCACGGCTGCGATCCAACCTGGCGCGGCACGGATCATACCCGCGAGCGCGTGCCGATCATCGCTTACGGTCCGGGGCTGAAGTCACGCAATATCGGCATTCGCAGCACATATGCCGATATCGGCGAGACCGTTGCCCGGCATCTCGGCATCGCCGCCGGGCAGCATGGGAGAAGCTTTCTGTGACATCACATTTGAAGAAGGTCGAGCTGCACTGCCATCTGGAGGGTGCGGCACCTCCGGCGCTGACCGAAGCACAGGCGCGAAAATACAATACCGACATCAGCGCTTATCTCCGCGAGGGAACATATGTCTGGCATGATTTTGCGAGCTTCCTCGAATGCTACGACAAGGTTTCCGAGGTCTACAAGACCGACGAGGACTATGCGCTTCTTACCGAGACCTATCTGCAGGAGCTTGCGGGGATCGGTACGATCTATAGCGAACTCATCGTTTCACCAGACCACGGCGAGCGCATCGGGCTTGGTGCAGATGCCTACATCGCCGGCATCTGCGAAGGCATTCGCCAGGCCAGGGCAAAGAGTGGCATCGAAGCGCGGCTGATCGTCACCGGCGAGCGGCATTTCGGGCGTGAGCGCGTGATCGCGGCTGCGAAATACGCGGCCAAGGCCAACAACCCGCTGATCACCGGCTTCAACTTGGCAGGCGAGGAGCGCATGGGGCGCGTTGCCGATTACGCCCGCGCCTTCGATATTGCCCGCGACGCCGGTCTTGGCCTCACCATTCACGCAGGCGAAGTCTGTGGCGCCTTCAGCGTTTCCGATGCGCTCGACGTCGTGCGTCCATCGCGCATCGGGCATGGCGTTCGTGCAATCGAGGACGCAGCCCTCGTCAGGCGGCTTGCCGATCTCGGCACCGTTCTTGAGGTTTGCCCTGGCTCCAATATTGCGCTGAACGTCTTTCCCGATTTTGCTTCGCATCCACTGCGCAAGTTCAAGGAAACCGGCGTTCGCGTGACGATCAGTTCAGACGATCCGCCCTTTTTTCATACTTCATTGAAGCGCGAGTATGAGCTCGCCGCCGATGCGTTCGGTTTCAGCGACAGCGAAATCAACGAGCTGACGCGGACCGGCATCGAAGCGGCTTTCGTCGATGAAGCAACCCGCATGGCGCTGCTCGCCCGCCTTTGAACCACCCGGCGCTTGAAGATCATGCCGTGAAAATCGCCTCCACTCTTGCAGTTGAGGCGCTTTCCATGAAAGAAACGTCCGATAAGAACAATTAAAGGAAGGCCAGGCCATGGAAGGCGTCATCGTCATCGATCACCCGCTTGTGCAGCACAAACTCACCATCATGCGGCGCAAGGAGACATCGACGGGCAGTTTCCGCCGGCTGCTCCGCGAGATCTCGACGCTGCTCTGCTACGAGGTGACGCGCGATCTCGAACTGACGATGGAAACCATCGAAACGCCGCTGCAGACAATGGAATCGCCGATCCTGGAGGGCAAGAAACTCGTCTTCGCCTCGATCCTGCGCGCCGGCAATGGGCTGCTCGAAGGCATGCTCGATCTCGTGCCTTCTGCCCGCGTTTCCCATATCGGTGTCTATCGCGATCACGAAACGCTGCAGCCTGTGGAATATTACTTCAAGGCGCCGGAGGACGTGGCAGAGCGTCTCATCATCGTCGTCGACCCGATGCTCGCGACCGGCAATTCCTCGATTGCCGCGATCGACAAGCTGAAGGAACGTGGCGCACATAATATCCGGTTCCTCTGCCTGCTCGCTGCTCCCGAAGGCATCAAGAATTTCCGTTCGGCGCATCCCGATGTGCCGGTCTTCACAGCAGCGATCGACAGCCATCTGAACGAAAAGGGCTATATCATGCCCGGACTTGGCGATGCAGGGGACCGTATGTACGGTACAAAGTAACTTCAGCTTTCCTTTACCAAATCCAAAGATATCGAAGGCCCGGAGCAATAATCCGGGCCTTTTTAACTTCGCCATTAGCGACTTATCAGCAATTGCGGCGTAGCGATCTTGAAGACTTAAGCCCGCATGAGGCGTGGTTTATACAGGCAGGATTTCTGTTCATGCTCATGCGTATCGTCATTTTCGCGAGCATTATCGCCGCACTCGCCACGCAAGTCCCCTCCTTCTTCGAAGGCAACGACAGTCAGCCGGCTACCGAGACCGCTTCGGCCAATATCGTTTTGACCGCGACCGACCAGCCCACGATACCTGCGCCGGTTCCCGGTAACGGCCGCATGCGCCTTCAGGCCAATGCCCAGGGGCACTATACAGGCGACTTCAAGATCAACGGCAGACCCGTGAAGGGCCTGATCGATACGGGCGCGACCTATGTGGCGCTCAACGAAAGCCTTGCCCGCCGTCTCGGCTACAGTGCCAATCAGCTCGATTTCCAGTACGCCGTGAACACAGCCAACGGCCAGACCAAGGCTGCACATGTCACGCTCGATCGCATAGAGATCGGCGGCATCCGCGTGCAAGGCGTGGAAGCCTTCGTGCTCAAGGATGATGCGCTTTCGACGACCCTGGTCGGCATGAGTTTCCTGAAGAAACTCGAGTCTTATTCCGTTGCCGACGGCTCACTGAATCTGAAGCAATAATCAAATGCGGCCGGAAATAACAGGCGGCAGCGAAGGCGCGTTGCCGCAGATGCGGTAGCTTGACGCGATCGAGGCTGCTGCCTTTTGCGCCGCCGCTTCGCTTGCAGCATGCACGATCGCGAGCGTATCGCCCTTCTCGACGCGCGTGCCGAGCGGCAGCAGAGCGGCAAAGCCGACCCGATGGTCGATCTTGTCTGCCGGACGGCTCCGCCCGCCGCCGAGATCGATAACGGCCATGCCGATCTCGCGCGCATTGCAAGCTGAAAGCCATCCGCTCTCACTTACGAGAACCGGCCTTTCGATCGGCGCTTTCACCAGATATTTTGCGGGCTTTTCGACAAAATCCACCGGGCCGCCCAGCATATACACCATGCGGGCAAAAACCTCCGCCGCCTTACCAGACGTCAGCGCCTCGCGGGCTTTCACTTCGCCATTTTTCAGAGACTGGCAAATACCGGAGCTCACCAGCATCTCGGCTGCGAAGGCCACAACGACGGCCTCGAGCCGGGTTCCAGCTTTTCTGCCGGCCAGGAAATCCAGGCAGTTCCATATCTCCACGGTGTTGCCGGCTGCGTCCGCCAGCGGCTGGTTCATATCGGTGATCAACGCGGAGGTCTTGATCCCTGCCCCATTTGCCACATCGACCAGAGATTGCGCCAAAAGCTTTGCCTGCTCGTGATCTGCCATAAAGGCGCCGTTGCCGGTTTTCACGTCGAGCACCAAGGTCTGAAGCCCGGCGGCGAGTTTCTTGGAGAGAATGGAAGCGGTGATCAGCGGAATGGAATCGACCGTCGCCGTGACATCACGCACGGCATATAGTTTGCCGTCGGCAGGCGCCAACGAGCCTGTCTGTCCGATGATGGCGCAGCCGGCTTCGTTGACGACGTTGCGGAAAAGAGCAGCATCCGGCGTGATTTGATAGCCGGGAATGGATTCCAACTTGTCAAGCGTTCCGCCGGTGTGGCCGAGGCCGCGGCCCGAGATCATCGGTACCGCAAGCCCGCAAGCAGCCGCAATCGGCGCCAGCATCAGCGAAACGTTATCGCCAACGCCGCCGGTCGAATGCTTGTCGGCGATCGGATGATCGATCCCGGGCCACGTCAGCATGTCGCCGGAGCGCGCCATGGCGAGCGTCAGCGCGACGGTCTCCCCGCGCGACATTCCCCTGAACCAGACGGCCATCGCAAAGGCACCGATCTGCCCCTCTGACAACTCACCGGCCGAAAGGGCCGCAACGAACGACTGAATCTCATCCGTGGAAAGGACACCGCCATCCCGCTTTTGCCGGATGATCTCCTGCGGGATCATGCTCAATAGCTCGAGGCCTTGGCGGGCGCTGACTGGACGCCGCTGAGGACAGCGAGAATGTCATCGAGCAGGCCGGAGGCCCCGAACCGGAAGGTCGACGGCATCGGCCAATCCGGCGTCATGATCGTTTCGGCAAGGCTGAGATAAAGGGCGGCATCGGCGACCGAGCCAATGCCACCGGCCGGCTTGAAGCCTACCTTGCGGCCGCTGTGACGGATCGCGCGGATCATGATATCCGCAGCTTCGAGCGTCGCGTTCACGGCGACCTTGCCGGTGGATGTCTTGATGAAGTCCGCGCCCGCATCGATTGCAAGTTCGGACGCACGGCCAATGAGGGCGGGGTCCTTGATCTCACCCGTCTCCAGGATGACTTTCAACAATACGCCACCGGTGCATTCCGCGCGCACCGCCGTCACCATGTCGATCACGGCCTTTTCGTTACCGTCGCGGAATTTGCGGTAGGGAATGACCAGATCTATCTCATCCGCACCGTCCGCAATGGCCTCCCGTGTTTCAGCGGCGACATCGGCCACTTCCATATCGCCGGACGGGAAATTGACGACCGTCGCGATGCGGACCGGATGACCTTTGCCAAGGACCGTGCGGGCATGTGCCACGAAGCGTGGCCAGATGCAGATCGCCGCACTATTCCCGTAGGGCGTCTGCGCGCGGGCGCAAAGCGTATCGATCTGCTCTTGCGTGCAATCGTCCTTGAGATTGGTGAGATCAAGCAGCGACAGCGCGACAGCTGCCGTCTCCTTTTGCGAGTGATTATTCATTATCGCTTCCTCCACCCGCAATCATTTCCTTCAAGATCGCGGCGAGACGCGCGCCGCCGACGGGCGCCATGTCTTTTGTTTCTTCGTGGCTGAGTTCGGAACCCGTCATGCCTGCTCCATAATTGGTGATTACCGAAGCTGCGGCAACCCTCAAACCCAGCATTCGAGCGATGATGACCTCCGGTACGGTCGACATGCCGACGGCATCCGCACCGAGGAACCGCGCCATGCGGATTTCCGCAGGCGTTTCGAAGCTTGGTCCCGAAAACCACATATAGACGCCGCGAAAGAGCTTGATGCCAAGCTTCTCGGCCGCCTTGCGCATGGACACGGAAAGGTCGCCATCATAGGCGCTCGTCATGCCGACGAAGCGGTGGTCGCTTTCCTCGCCGATCAGCGGATTCATGCCGGAATAATTGATGTGGTCGGTGATCTGCATCACCGAGCCCGGCGCCATCTCCTCAAGCAGCGAGCCTGCGGAATTGGTTAGGAACAGCGATTGCACGCCAAGGCCTTTCAGCACCTCGATCGGCAGCCGCATGGCGTTGGCATCGCCTTTTTCATAATAATGGACGCGGCCCGACAGCATGATGACAGGCACGCCGCCGAGATGACCGGCAACGACCTCGCCCGCATGCCCGGAGACGGCGCTGACAGGAAAGCCCGGCAGATCCCGATAGGGAATTCGCACCGCATCCGTCAGTTCGCTTACCAGCGCGCCAAGGCCGGAGCCGAGCACGATGCCGTGACGCGGCACGAGCCCACCGAGTTTGCCGACAAGCAGATCGATGGCGGCGTTCATCCGAGTTCGGTCTCGAAGCTGAAGGGAAGAAGCTCTTCCATCGTCATGGTCTTCTTCACGCCCATCTCATCGCAAAGATAAATCTTCGTATCCTTCGACGCAAATTCAGAAATCTTCTGCCGGCAGCCGCCGCACGGCGGGCAAAGCGGCAGCTTCTCGGCAATGACCGCCATTTCGACGATTTTCTTCGCTCCGCCCATGATCATGGCGCTGATGGCTGTCGGCTCGGCACACCAACCCTGCGGGAAGGAGAGGTTTTCGATATTGGCGCCAGTATAAAGCTTGCCGTCCTCGGCGCGGATCGCCGCACCGACCGGGAATTTGGAATAGGGCGCGTGGGCAAAGGCCATGGCACCGCGAGCGGCTTCGAAAAGGTCGTGTGACATGTTTCAACGCTCCTTCGTATAGGGGACGCCACCAGCCTTTGGCGGAGTTGCAACGCCGATGAATCCAGCAAGCAAGATGCAGGTGAGAATATACGGCAAAGCCTGGAATATCTGAACCGGCACTGCGCCGATCAGCGGCACCTGCTTACCCTGCATGAAGTTCGCCAGCGCATCGAGGAAGCCGAAGAGCAGACAGGCGAACATCACCGGCACCGGTTTCCATTTCGCGAAGACCAGGGCGGCAAGGGCGATATAACCCTTGCCCGCCGACATATCCTTGATGAAGGCCGCCGACTGCGCGATCGCCAGATAGGTGCCCGAGAAGCCGCACAGAATACCGGCGCACATGACGGCACGATAGCGCAGCCAACTGACCGAGATACCGGCTGTATCGACTGCTCCGGGATTTTCGCCGACGGCGCGAAGGCGCAGGCCAAAGCGTGTCCTGTAAAGGATCCACCAGGAAAGCGGAACTGCCAGGAATGCGAGATAGGTCAGGATGTTGTTGCCGGAGATCACGTTCGAATAGAGCGGACCGATGACCGGAACCTCCCGCATCACGTCTGCGCCCGGAAGCGTAATTGGCGAGAACCGGCTTGCCGGGGAGAGCTGCGGCGTGCGGCCGCCCTGACCGAACCAGGCCTGGCCAAGCACAATGGTGATCCCGGCGATGAAGAAGTTGATGGCAACGCCCGAGATAATCTGATTGCCCCGATTGGTGATCGATGCAAAGCCATGCACCAAACTCAGCGCCACAGAGCACAGGATGCCCGCGACAAGGCCGAGCCAGGCCGAGTCGGTGATGTATGCAACGCAGGCGGCGGCAAAGGCCGCGCCCAGCATCTTGCCTTCGAGACCGATGTCGAAGACGCCGGCGCGTTCGGAAAAGAGGCCAGCAAGGGCGGTAAAGATCAGCGGGATAGAGAGTCGGATCGTCGAACTCAGAACGTTGATAAGGATGTCGTAGTAATCCATCGTCCGCCCCTCACGTGGCCTTGAACTGTTGGTAGACGCGGACGAGCGCCGGGCGGAACATATATTCGAGCGCGCCTGCAAAGAGAATGACCAGGCCCTGAATCACGAGGATCATTTCGCGGGTAATGTTCGGCATCTCGAAGGAGATCCAGTCGCCGCCCTGATAGAGGATGCCGAAAAGGATCGCCGAGAAGATGATCCCGACGGGATGATTGCGTCCCATCAGCGAGACGGCAATGCCGACGAAACCGGCGCCGCCGACGAACTCGACCTGCAGGCGGGCTGAAGAGCCCATGACCGGGTTCAGCGCCATCATACCGGCCAGCGCGCCAGACAGCAGCATAGCGATCATGACCGTGCGGGCATAGGGAATGCCTGCATAGGAGGCGGCAGTGGGGCTGACGCCGAGCGTGCGCATCTCAAATCCAAGCTTCGTTCGCCAGATGAGCAGCCAGACGAAGTAGGCGGCGACAAGGGCGATGATGAAGGAGACATTGAACGGCGCGGCCCCGAGCTTCGCACCGAAGAGGTTCATCACCCATCCGAGCTTCGGCAACTGGCCGCCTTCGAGGAAGGTCCGTGTTTCCGGCGCCATCTTGCCGGGGACAATCAGCACGTGGACTAGCAGGTAGACCATCAGCGCCGCGCCGATGTAATTGAACATGATAGTCGTAATGACGATGTGGCTGCCGCGTTTTGCCTGGAGGAAGGCTGGAATGGATGCCCAGGCGGCGCCGAAAAGGCCGGCACCGACGACGGCAACCGGCATGGTGACATACCAGGGCACGAAGCGGTCGAGTGCCAGCGCAACCAGTGCACAACCAAGTCCGCCGAGATAGGCCTGACCTTCCGAGCCGATGTTGAAGAGACCGGCATGGATCGCAACCGCGACCGAAAGGCCAGTGAAAATGAAACTTGTGGCGTAATACAGTGTGAACCCAATGCCTTCGCCGCTGCCGAGCGCCCCCTCGATCAGCAAAGAAAGAGCACCAAGCGGACTTTCGCCGATCAGCCAGACGACAACGCCGGAGATCAGGAAGGCAACGATCAGGTTCAAAACCGGGATGAGACCGTAGGTGATCCAATTTGGAAGAGAAACAGAAGCAGTGCTCATTAAGGCCTCACGCGGCAATGCCGGCCATCATCAGGCCGAGGGTCTGTTCACCGGCATCGGGCGTCTTCTCGCCGACGACATGGCCGGCAAACATGACAAGGATACGGTCTGAAAGGGCGCGGATTTCATCGAGTTCGACGGAGACGAGCAGGATCGCCTTGCCCGCGTCGCGCATCTCGATGATGCGGCGGTGGATGAATTCGATGGCGCCGATATCGACGCCGCGTGTCGGCTGGCCAATAATGAGCACGGCAGGGTCGCGCTCGATTTCGCGGGAAACCACGATCTTCTGCTGGTTGCCGCCCGAGAAATTGGCGGTCTTCAGCCGCGGGTTCGGCGGGCGGATGTCGTATTTCTCGATCTTCTCCATGGCATCCTTGCGGATCGCATCGAGATCGAGCAGAGGGCCTCTGCTGTAGGCAGGCTTGCGGTGATAGCCGAGAACCGAGTTCTCGTATTCCTCGAACTTCAGCACGAGACCCATATGGTGGCGGTCTTCGGGAATATGGGCTAGGCCCAGCTCGCGCAGTCGCGCCGCGTCGGCCTTGTCGATCGGCTGACCATCAAGGAAAATCTCGCCGGAATGCGGCTTGCGGATGCCCGCGATTGCCTCCAGCAGCTCCGACTGGCCGTTGCCCGCCACGCCTGCAATACCGACGATTTCGCCGGCCCGGACATCGAAGGAGACGTTGTCGACCATCGTCACCCCGCGATTGTCCTTGACTGTCAGGTTGCGGACCGAAAGCAGTACATTGCCGGGCGTCGCCTCGCCCTTCTGGACGCGCAAAAGAACACGGCGGCCAACCATGAGTTCGGCGAGCTCTTCGACCGTCGTTTCCGCGGTCTTACGGGTCGCGACCATTTCGCCGCGGCGCATCACCGAGACGGTGTCGGTGATGGCCATGATTTCGCGCAGCTTATGCGTGATGAGGATGACGGTCTTGCCCTGGTCACGCAACACCTTGAGGATGCGGAACAGGTGGTCGGCTTCAGCCGGTGTCAGGACGCCGGTCGGCTCGTCGAGGATCAGGATTTCGGCGCCGCGATACATGGCTTTGAGGATTTCGACGCGCTGCTGCAGGCCGACCGGGAGCTGCTCGATCACCGCATCCGGATTGACCTCGAGCCCGTATTCCTTCTCCAGCCGTTTCAATTCGGCGCGAGCAGACGCAACGCCCTTTGCCAGCAGTGCGCCACCTTCGGCGCCGAGCATGACGTTTTCCAGGACCGTGAAATTATCGACCAGCATGAAGTGCTGGTGGACCATGCCGATACCGGTTGCGATCGCCGCCTGGCTGTCGCGGATGGTCACCGGCGTGCCGTTGACGCGGATTTCCCCGGCATCGGCGTGATAAAAACCGTAGATGATCGACATCAACGTCGATTTACCGGCACCGTTTTCCCCGATGATGCCGTGGATCGTGCCCTTGGCGACGGTAAGGTTGATGTCCTTGTTTGCGTGAACGGCACCGAATTTCTTATCGATGCCCACAAGTTCAATAGCGGGCGTGTCTGTCACTGCAGGCTCCAAATACGAAAAGGGCGTATGGCGGAAAATCTGGCCGCCATACGCCCATCTCAGTCGCGGATCACTTCGGGCAAGAGTTGTCCGTCGTGTAATCGTGAACCTTGATGGTTCCTGCGATAATGTCAGCCTTTGCCTTGTCGACGGCGGCCTGCATTTCCGGCGTGATCAGCGGCTTGTTGTTGTCGTCGATCGCAGCACCGACGCCGTCTTCCTTGACGCCGAGAGCCTGCACGCCACCGGTGAACTTGTCGTTCTTCGTATCGATGTAGGCGTTGTAGACGGCGAGATCGACGCGCTTGACCATCGAGGTCAGCACGGAGCCCGGATGCAGATGGTTCTGGTTGGAATCGACGCCGATCGAAAACTTCTTGTTGTCGGCAGCCGTCTGCAAAACGCCGAGGCCAGTCGCGCCTGCAGCGGCGTAAATGACGTCAGCACCCTGGTCGATCTGGTTCTTGGTGAGCTCGCCGCCACGAACCGGGTCGTTCCAGGCAGCGCCGGTTGTGCCGGTCATGTTCTGAAAGACTTCGATGTCCGCCTTGACGGAGCGGGCGCCCTGCTCGTAGCCGCATTCGAACTTGCGGATCAAAGGAATATCCATGCCGCCGACGAACCCGACCTTACCGGTCTTGGAAGCCATGCCGGCGAGAACGCCGACGAGGTACGAACCTTCTTCTTCCTTATAGACGACCGAGCGGACATTCGGCTTGTCGACGACTGAATCAACGATGATGAACTTGGTGTCCGGGAATTCTGCAGCGACCTTTTCGATTGCCGAGGTCCATGCGAAGGACACGGCCACCACCGGGTTGAAACCGCGGCTTGCGAAGTTGCGGATCGCCTGCTCACCCTGTGTGTCGCCGGTCGGCTCGAAGTCGCGATAGGCTATCCCGGTTTCAGTCTTGAACTTCTCAGCGCCATTATAGGCTGCTTCGTTGAAGGACTTGTCGAACTTTCCGCCAGTGCCGTAAACCAGAGCCGGCTTGACGTCGGCAGCGAGCGCCGTCGTGGACATCGCGGCCACGGCCAGGAAAGAAAGAAGGGTTTTTTTCATAGTGCAGCCCTATTGTTGCTATTTGTTTGGTCCTCCCGCAAGCCTTCGGCAGGCATGTCTGCGGAACCACCGGCCTCCCCCCGGAGGCCTGGCTGCGCGCATCCTTGCATGGCTAAAGGAAAAATTCACGAGAAATTTTTCGGCTGGTAAAAATTCCGCGTAGATGCTGAAAATCAGTCCAGATGGGCTGATTTTTGCGCAAAATGAGCTGCTGGAATGCGATTTTTCGAACCAATCGGGCAGCTCACGCCGGTTCCGTCAAGTCCGTAACAACCATCCGGATTTTTCGCCAGATACTGCCGCTAATAGTTCTCGGCATAGTAGAATTCACCTGCCGGAGCGATCTCCGTTGTGATCTTCGACGTGCGGCCGGCAGATTTGAGCGCCTCTGGAACGGGTCGCGCACGCGCTCTGCCGTGGCTAGCTGTTGCAGCCTCGCCGTGGATGCGGGGCGCTCAAAGGTGATACGCCAGGGCCGCGCGTTTGTTACGCGGTAAAGCGGCCCGCCACCGGCGGCTTCTTGTAGCCCAGCATCCATAGCAACAGCGCGATCACCAGAAGGACGGCAAAAGCGGGCTGCAGCATCAGCCATTGGAATACGAAGGCATAGAAGCGCGGGTGCACATAGTAGGAAACGGACGACTGCAGTGCCAATAGCGACGAAGGGCTCAAATCCTGCCAGGCATCGCCCATGGGTGTCACCACGACTGCCGACGCCGCAACGGATTGAATTGAATCGATCGTTCCTGCAATCACGGCTACAGCAAGCGCGACAAGGCTAGCCAAACGCAACAAGAAACGCATCAATACCTCCGACGCCCTACCGCCGGATTTTCCGGTCAGCCGCGCCATTCTCCACCCTAGCCAATAAATAATTATCTCACGGCCAAAGCGCAATGGACAGCGCGGGCGGAGTTTTATCGGAAGAAGTCAAAAAACTGTTAGATTTAGGTTGATCAGCGAAAATTCATCGGTATATATCGCGCCGTTCCGACGATTTGCTCCTCTCCGGGTGCGAAACGCAAATGGACAGGTGGCCGAGTGGTTTAAGGCGCACGCCTGGAACGCGTGTGTACGTGAAAGCGTACCGAGGGTTCGAATCCCTCTCTGTCCGCCATTTCTTGCTAAAAATCAAAGACTTCCTACCGTATGAAGCGCCTCAAGGCGAATCCTCTTCCTCCCAGCCGAAGACGCTTCTGCCGCCCCAGTCGGGTGAGTTTCGGAATTCGCCGGCGACGATCTCCTTGAGGTCTGGGCCAGTGACATATCGCTCGAGCTGGCGGGACTGGTCGTCGAGGCGTTTCAGCGCCTGCAGTTCCTCCTCGCGGCCGAGCCTGCTCTTCTGCACGGCCGACTTCATCACCTTGATCGTCTCATCATAGACCTTCAGCGGGACGGGAAAGGGATGCCGGTCCTTGCCGCCGTGGGCAAGCGAGAAACGCGCGGGATCGGAAAACCGGCAGGGCGCACCATGAACCACTTCGGCAACCATCGCCAGTGCCTGTACCGTTCGGGCTCCGACGCCGGGCACGAGCAGAAGCTGCTCAAAATCTTCCGGTCCGCGGTCGGCGGCGGCTGCAAGATTGCCATGCAGGCGCTTCATGTTGACGTCCTTTTCGCGAACGTCGTGATGGGCGGGCATGATGAGATGCGGCAGAAGCGGCTGGTCGGGCTGCGGCGCGGGCTTTGCGATATCGAGTGCCAAAGCCGCCGCTTGCCGCAAAATACGATCCGGACCAAGCGTTGCTAGAAGATCAAGCTGCCCGGTGCGCGAACGCTCGGCGCGCCTGTCGGCCAGATTGATGATATTGCCCTGGCTGCGGCCCTCGATTGCCGTATGCGGCGAATTGACGAAGCTCTCGAGGCCTTCCGAGAGCCAGTGATAGCGCCGGGCCTGACGCTTGTCGCCATTCATGCCTTGCTGCACCACGACCCATTTGCCGTCATCCGTGACGATAAAGCCATGGAGATAGAGATCAAAGCCATCCTGAACGGCGGCGCTATCGACCTTCGCCACGAGCCTGCTCGCAGTCGCGAGCGCCCCGCCGTCGAAACCAACTCGGTCACCGATCGCAACGAGTTCGCCCGGCGTCTTGCGCGAATGCGATCCGCGGCCACCGCAGACATGCAGGCCAAGTTCGCTTGAAAGCGGAGTAAGCCCGCGCTTGAGAGCGCCAAGCACGCTGGTGGTTATGCCTGACGAATGCCAATCCATGCCCATCACGGCACCGAAAGACTGGAACCAAAAGGGATGCGCGAGGCGCCGGAGCAGTTCATCCCGGCCATAATGGTGCACGACTGCTTCGGTGATCACGGCGCCGAGCTTCGTCATCCGCTCGCCGAGCCACTTCGGAACTCTGCCGCCATGCAATGGAAGATCTGCGCTGCCTGCTCGTTGTGCCATGCTGGGACTATAGCGCAGCCGACGGCGTGAAGGAATGTTTTCCTTGGAGGCGCTTCGGCAAATAAAAAACGCCGGTTGCGAGGCAACCGGCGCCCTTGGGAGGAAAGCCTAAGGCTTAGGCAGCAGCCGAAGCGAAGCCGGAGGTCGGGACTTCCGAAATCGTCTTCAGAACCTGCGAAGCGATCTGGTAAGGGCAGCCCTGCGCAGTTCGGGCGGCGATCTTCCAGATAGCCCTTGTAGTCGTTCTTGACGAAAGAGTGCGGAACGCGGATCGACGCGCCGCGGTCGGCAACGCCATAGCTGAACTTGTTCCACGGGGCCGTTTCGTGCTTGCCGGTCAGGCGCAGGTGGTTGTCCGGGCCGTAAACGTCGATGTGAGCCTGCAGGTTCTTGTCAAACTGCGCCATGAGCGCTTCGAAGTAGGCCTTGCCGCCGACTTCGCGCATAAACTTGGTCGAGAAGTTGCAATGCATGCCCGAGCCGTTCCAGTCCGTGTCGCCGAGCGGCTTGCAGTGGAACTCGATGTCGATGCCGTACTTTTCGCAGAGGCGGAGAAGCAGGTAGCGAGCCATCCAGATCTGGTCGGCGGCGCGCTTGGAGCCCTTGCCGAAGATCTGGAATTCCCACTGGCCCTTGGCCACTTCGGCATTGATGCCTTCGTGGTTGATGCCAGCAGCCAGGCAGAGGTCGAGATGCTCTTCAACGATTTCGCGAGCAACGCTGCCGACGTTCTTGTAGCCGACACCGGTGTAGTACGGACCCTGCGGAGCCGGGTAACCCTGCTCCGGGAAGCCGAGCGGACGGCCATTCTCGTAGAAGAAGTATTCCTGCTCAAAGCCGAACCAGGCGTCTTCATCATCAAGGATGGTTGCGCGGCTGTTCGACGGATGCGGCGTGACGCCATCGGGCATCATGACTTCGCACATGACGAGAGCGCCGTTGGTACGGGCCGGGTCCGGGTAGACGGCAACAGGCTTCAGCACGCAATCGGAGCTGCGGCCTTCGGCCTGCATCGTGGAGGAACCATCAAAGCCCCAGAGCGGAAGCTGCTCAAGAGCAGGAAACGCGTCAAATTCCTTAATCTGCGTTTTGCCGCGCAGGTTCGGCGTCGGTGTGTAACCGTCGAGCCAGATGTACTCGAGCTTATACTTTGTCATTGGCCAGTCTCTCAAACGTAAGGGTGTGAGCAAATTCCGAAGCGACCGCTAAGCGCGTGCTTGATCACCACCGGATGCCAGATACCAAGCACGTGGCGTGCCAGTTTCGAGTAGACAAACGGACTGTCATGAGACGCGCGGCGGGAATCAACCTTGAGACAATCGTCAACTTTCAACGAAAGCGAGGGTTTAGGACTATGGAACACATCGGCGCGCAGGACGTTTTTTTGGTCTACACCTAACGCCTCAAAAAGATGCAGGCATTACGGGCATTTTATTCGTTTTATCAAATGCTTATGAATCCCACAGTTATTGGCGCTTTTTTAGGCGATTTGCGCGAATGATGTGCACTCTGTTACTGTAAATACCCGGGTAACCGGTGTGCGAAGAGAAATGGAAGGCAATTCGATGCCAGCAGATGTCCATCGCGAAACCGCGAAGATCTATCAGTTCCCAGTAAAATTCCACAGGTCGGACGAACGCTTTGGCGCCCGCCGGCCGCTCGACATCGATCCCGATGTCTGTGACGCCGCCTTCGATACCTGGTACCACGAAGACGCCATCCGCGAAGCTGAAGAAAAGCGAAAACCGCAAGCCTGACCATCTGACCGACGCGGCGGGGGAACAAGCGGCCGCGCGGTCAGTTTGTCCTTCATGGCAAGGAACGGCACCATCCGTATCGGCATATCCGGCTGGACCTATGCGCCGTGGCGCGGGGTATTTTATCCTGAGGGCCTGCCGCAGAACCGCGAATTGCATTTTGCCGCGCGCAGTTTTGCCTCCATTGAAATCAACGGCACGTTTTACGGATTGCAAAAGCCTGACGCCTTTGCGCGCTGGCGGGAGGCGACACCGGACGGCTTTGTCTTCGCCGCTAAAGGTTCACGCTACATCACGCATTTGAAGCGGCTTCGCGACGTCGAGACGCCGCTGGCCAATTTCATGGCGTCCGGTCTCCTGCGGCTGGGGCCAAAGCTCGGCCCCATTCTTTGGCAGTTTCCGCCGACCATGAAATTCGACGAAGAACTTTTCGCGCGATTTCTGGCAATGCTGCCGAAAGATACGGATGACGCGGCAAAGCTTGCAAAGCGGCATGACGACCGGCTGAACGGGCGTGACTGGCTGGAAAGCGATGTGCAGCAGCCGCTTCGTCACGCGCTGGAGATTTGCCACGACAGTTTTTGCGCCAAGGAATTCATCGAACTGCTGCGAAAACATCACGTGGGACTCGTCTGCGCCGACACGGTCGAGTGGCCGCTTCTGATGGATGTCACTGCCGACTTCGTCTATTGCCGCCTTCATGGATCCGAGGAGCTTTATGTCAGCGGATACGACGATGCGGCGCTCGATGCATGGGCCAAACGTATCGCGGCATGGGCGCGCGGACACGAGCCGGAAGATGCCAATCGCGTACTGCCGCCGCTCAAGACGTCAGCCAAAGGCCGTGACGTCTTCGTCTATTTCGACAACGACGTGAAGGTTCGCGCGCCGACAGATGCACGCTCGCTTGCCGAGAGGCTTGGCGTTGCCACGCCATTCGAGGAGGCGGCCATGTCAGCAAAACCACGCAGAAAAAGCCGGCGGAGCGAAATGGAGGAGGCGAGGCCGCACTGGCCCTCCCCGTAACCTTCATCAGACGAGAACCGTCTGCTCAGTGCGGTCCTCCGCGCCGAAGAATTTGAGGTAACGCTCGACCTCTTTCGGGTCTCCGGTTGCCTTATGAGGATTGTCGGAGAGCTTGACCGCGGGGCGGCCGTTTGCCTCGCTGACCTTGCAGACGATCGAGATTGGGTTGAGGCCGGAAATTTCGGTCGGCGCGCAGCCCGCAAAATCGTTGGTCAGGTTGGTGCCCCAGCCGAAGCTCATACGAACACGGCCCTCGAAATGCTTGTAGGTATCGATGATCGCGTCGACATCGAGTCCATCCGAGAAAATCAAAAGCTTCTGGCGCGGATCGCGGCCCATTTTCTTCCACCAATCGATGATCTTCTCGCCGCCCTCGATCGGCGGCGCACTGTCCGGGCGGAAGCCGGTCCAATCAGCGACCCAGTCGGGCGCGTCGCGCAGGAAGGCCGCGGTGCCGAAGGCATCCGGCAGGACGATCAGCAGGTTGCCGCCGTAGAGCCTGTTCCAATCCCGCAGGATCTTGTAGGGCGCGTTGCGCAACTCCTCGTCGGTGTCGGCAAGTGCGGCGGCCACCATCGGCAGCTCGTGGGCGTTCGTTCCGACCGCTTCCAGATCGGAATCCATAGCCAGCAATACATTGCTTGTGCCAGTGAATGCGGGGCCGATACCTTCCTTCAGCGCCTCAACGCACCAGCGTTGCCACAGAAAGCTGTGGCGGCGGCGCGTGCCGAAATCGGAGATACGCAGGCCAGGCAATTCGCGCAGCCGCTCTACCTTTGCCCACATCTTGGCTTTGGCACGTGCATAAAGCACATCGAGCGTGAAGGGTCCGAGCGCCTTCATCGCCGAACGCGAGCGCATCTCGTTGATAATCGCAAGCGCCGGGATTTCCCACATCGTCGTCTCTTTCCACGAGCCATGGAAATCGAGCACGTACTGGCCGTCCTTCTTCGACAGCTCGTATTCCGGCAGCTGGAAATGAGAAAGCCAGGCGAGGAACTCCGGCTCGAAAATCTGCGCACGGCCATAAAAACTGTTACCGGCGAGCCAGATCATCTCCTTCTTGGAGAGCCGCAGGGTGCGGGCATGATCGAGCTGAGCGCGCAGTTCCCCCTCGTCGATCTCCTCGGCGAGACGGACGCGCTTGGTGCGGTTGATGAGCGTGAATGTGGTGCTGACATCCGGATAAAGCTTCCAGATCATTTGCAGCATCAGAAGCTTGTAGAAGTCCGTATCGATGAGGCTACGGACGATGGGATCAAGCTTCCAGGCGTGATTGTAAACGCGCCTTGCAATATCTGTCTTGGCCATGTCTCCATCCCGTCCCAATCCGGCCGGGTGGCGCAAAAGGCCAGCACACGACGACCGGCTCGTGCGCCTTCTTATCGAAAAATCAGCGGATAATGTCCAGCGCAAATAAAAGCCCCGCCGCAGCCAGGCGGCAGGGCCTCTTTCGATGATCGACTTGGACTCAAGCCTATTGCGCCGGCTGAGACGGCGCTGGTGTGGCAGGCGTCACGGGCTCAGCGTTCGGTGCCGGCGGCTGCGTGTTCGGCGTCTCCGTGGGAACCGCACCGCCATTCTGCGTGGTTGGCGGCGCAGCCGGTGCCGGCGACTGGGACTGGATTTCCTGACCGGGCTGCTGTGGCGCTACTTCATCGGCTTCGCGGTTGCCCCAGATCTCGACCGGTATCCAAACGACGAATGCAAGAATGAGTGCAACGACCAGAACCATCAGGATGCGGGCACCGGTGCGGCCCTGCTTTGCCTTCACCGCAGAGATCTGCTCTTCGGCATGCCGCTTTCCATCGGCGGTTTCCCAGCGCTTCTCCATCTGACGAGCCATCTTCGTCTCCCTTCGATGTCTCGCGGGCCGTATGCCGGCCCGCCTCAGAACTGTCGCTAGGAGCAACGGCTATGCGGCGGCATGGTTCCACCCCGCCTTAGTAGCCTGCCTTCCGGTCCACCACGAACTCCAGCGGCTCACCGCGCTCGTAGCGGGCGATCTGTGCCTCGACATGGCGGAAGAGCGCATTCTCTTCGGAGATTGCGGCATCATGCGGGGTTATGAAGACGCACTCCAAACCCCAGAGCGGATCGTCCGCCGGGAGCGGCTCGACCTCGAAGACGTCGAGCGATGCGCCGCCGAGCACACCGCTTTCAATCGCCGCAACGATGTCGCGTTGCACCTGGCTCCTGCCGCGGCCGGCATTGATGAAGACCGGCTTTCCGAGTGCACCGCCCCGACGGAGCTTTGCAAACAGCCGCGCATCATAAAGTCCCGTCGTTTCCGGCGTTAGCGGCAGCAGGCCGACAAGGAAATCGGTCTTCGACAGGAAGGTATCAAGTTCGCTTGCATCGAAGGTTTCGATCCCATCAAGCCGTTTGCGGCTTCGCGACCAGCCAATGACGTTGAAGCCCATGACCTTCAGCTTTCGAACGGCATCCTGCCCCAATATCCCGAGCCCCATAACGCCAACGGTGATTTCCGCAGCTTCCGGCGGCGCCATCTGGCTCCAGATCCGATCGCGCTGATGCCGGTCATGTTCGCGCTGCTGGCGCAGGTGCATCAGGCACTGCAGCACCACCCATTCGCTCATGCGAACCGTCAGGCTGCTGTCGACGAAGCGAACGATCGGCACGTCCGGCAACCCCCAAAGGTTCATGAAGCTATCGACGCCGGCACCGCCCGAGAAGATGACCTTCAAGTTCGGCGCGCGTTCGAACAGGTCGGCATCCGGCTTCCACAGCAACGCATAGTCGATCGCGCTCAAATCGCGGCGTTTGGCCACCGGATCGGCAAGATTGATGCTGCCTCGATCCGGAAAGGCGGTTTTCAGAATACGGGCGATGCCTTCGGGGTTGAACTTCAAGTCGATGAGAACACGGAGGTCTTGCGGGCATGATCTTTTTTACTGCTGGACGGCAGGCGTCGGCACTGCCTCGATATTGAAAGCGGCTGCCATCAGCGCCTTGGTGTAGTCGTACTTTCGGCGCGCGGAAAATTTCTGCAGACGGGCCCTGCTCCACCACCTTGCCGAAACGCATGACGATGACGTCGTTGGCGAGCGCCTTGACCACCTTCAGGTCGTGGCTGATGAACAGGTAGGCCAGGTCGTGCTTCTCCTGCAGGTCGCGCAGCAGGTCGACGACCTGCGCTTGCACCGCTGCATGTCGAGCGCCGAGGTCGGCTCGTCGAGCATGACGAAGCGCGGCTTCAGCACCATGGCGCGGGCAATCGCGATACGCTGACGCTGGCCGCCGGAGAATTCGTGCGGATAGCGCCAGCGGGTCAAGGGGTCGAGGCCAACCTCTTCCAGCGCCCAGCAGACGCGCTGGTCCCGTTCTTCATGCGACTGCGAGCGCTCATGCACTTTCAGCCCTTCCGCGATGATCTCGCCGACCGACATGCGCGGGCTGAGCGAGCCGTAAGGGTCCTGGAAGACGACCTGCAGCTGCGTTGCGCAGCGGCCGCATCTCGCGTGAACTGCATAGTCCTGCTATCTCCTTGCCCGACGAAGCGGATGCGCCCCTTGGATGGAGATCAGCCGGGCGAGCGCCAGGCCGAGCGTCGTCTTGCCCGAGCCGGATTCGCCGACAACCCCGAGCGTCTGGCCGGCGCGCAGCGAGAGACTCGATGCCGTCGACCGCCTTGACATGGTCAACAACCGCGGCGCAGCAATGCCGGCCTTGATCGGGAACCAGACCCGGATATCGCGAGCCCTCCATCACCAACGGCTCGGACGGATCGGCAGCGGGTGGCTCGTCGCCCTTGCGGCTCCGCGGCGAGCAGGTGGCGCGTGTAGGCGTGCTGCGGATTGCTGAACACCGCCTCGGCCGTGCCGCGTCTCGACAATCCTCGCCTTTGGTCATGACGCAGACGCGATCAGCGAATTTGCGGACGACGCCGAGGTCGTGGGTGATGAAGAGCAGCGCCATGCCGTAGCGCGCCTTTGCAGGCTCGCGCAGCAGGTCCAGAATCTGTGCCTGGACGGTGACGTCGAGCGCCGTCGTCGGCTCGTCGGCGATCAGCACGTTCGGGCTCGGTTGGCGAGCGCCATGGCGATCATGACGCGCTGGCGCTGGCCGCCGGAAAGCTCGTGCGGATAGGCTTTCAGCCGCTTTTCCGGGCTCGCGGATGCCGACCTGGCGCAGCAGCTCCAGCACCCGCGTGCGGGCCTGCGCTGGCCCATCACGCCCTGGTGCAGATCGAGGATCCTCGGCGATCTGCTTTTCGATCGTGTGAAGCGGATTGAGCGAGGTCATCGGCTCCTGGAAGATCATCGTGATGTCGTTGCCGCGCACCTCGCGCAGCGCCTTCTCCGATGCCTTGAGTAAATCCTTGCCCTTGAAGAAGATTTCGCCAGGTCGGATAGGCTTGCTGCAGGATCGACAGGGCAAGAGCCGCAGGATGGAAGGTTCGCCGGAGACGGACTTGCCCGACCCCGGATTCGCCCACCAGCGCGACGACCTCGCCCTTGTTGATGTCGAAGTGAGATGCGATCGACAGCCAGCGATGTTTCGCCGCTTTGATGGAAGAGCGACGGGAAAGATCGCGGACGGACAGAAGAGGTTCAGGCATCTGGCTCATGCGAAGGTCTTTCTCGGGTCAAATGCGTCGCGCACGGCCTCGCCGATGAAGATCGAGCAGGCAAAGCATGATCGACATGGTGAAGAAGGCCGCGAGCCCCAGCCATGGCGCCTGAAGATTGGCCTTGCCCTGCGCGATCATCTCGCCGAGCGACGGGCGAGCCGGGCGGCATGCCGAAGCCCAGGAAGTCGAGCGACGTGAGCGTCGTGATCGAGCCGGACAGGATGAAGGGCAGGAACGTCAGGGTCGCCACCATGGCGTTCGGCAGCATATGGCGCCACATGATCGTCCGGTTATTGACACCGAGCGCGCGGGCGGCGCGGACATATTCGAAGTTGCGGGCGCGCAGGAACTCCGCGCGCACGACACCGACGAACCCCACCCAGGAGAAGAGCAGCATGATGCCGAGCAGCACAAAAAAGCCAGGCGGCAGGATCGCGGCGATGATCAGCAAGATGTAGAGCACAGGCATCGACGACCATATCTCGATGAAGCGCTGCAGAAGCAGGTCCGTCCAACCGCCGAAATAACCTTGCACGGCGCCGGCCGTTACGCCGACAACTGCCGAGCAGATGGTCAATACCAAGCCGAAGAGCACGGAAACGCGAAACCCGTAGATGATACGCGCCAGCACGTCGCGCGCCTGGTCGTCGGTTCCGAGCCAGTTGAGATTGCCGTAGTTGCAATTGGGGTCGTTGACGCCTTGCGGATAGCCGGAGCAGCGCTCCTCCTTGCTCATCAGCCAGAACGGCAGCGTCAGCACGGAATGCGGGATGTTGGAATTCACCGATCGATAGGAATAATGGATCGGCGGCCAGATCATCCAGCCATTGGCTTTGGTCTGATCGGCGATCACATCTGAGCGGTAATCCGTTTCCGCCAGGAAGCCGCCGAACTTTTCCTCCGGATAATCCACCAGCACCGGCACGTAGTAGTGGCCGTCACCCTTGTACCATGCGAGTGACCGGCCGGTCGTTGGCGATGAACTCCGGCGAACAGCGTCACCACGAACACGCGCCAGGAACAGCCACAGCGACCAGTCAGCCCGCGGCGGTTGGCGCTGGAAATTGCCGACGCGGCGGGCGGATGATCGGCCGGATGCGGAAGCCGAGGCCCTTGCGCGGACGGCTTGACTGAGCGTGCCAGACGCCGGACTGGACAATGCCTGCCGATCAGACATCCCGCCGCCTCGAAATCGATCCGCGGGTCGATCCAGGCATGGGTCACGTCCGGCGACCAGGCTGCATCGACCAGGCCGAGCAGCGGTGAAGACGTAGAGCGTCGCGAACACCACCGGGTAGTCGCGGCTGGATCGACCGAGCCTCGATAGCCGAGGCAGGCCGAGCCCGTCGAGCGAGAAGATCATCCTCGATCAGCAGCGACCCGGTGAAGCAGCGCGCCGATGAAGGCCGCCCGGGAAACTGGCGATCACGATCAGCATGGCGTTGCGGAAGACGTGGCCGTACAGCACGCTGCCGCTCGGTCAGCCCCTTGGCCCGCGCCGTCGTGCACATACATGCTTGCTCGAGCTCCTCGATGAACGAGTTCTTCGTCAGCATGCGTCAGGCGTCGCGAAGCCGCAGAGCGACCATTGCCGAGATCGGCGGCAGCGTCAGGTGCCAGAGATAGTCGAGCGGTCTGCTGCGTACCAAGCCAGCTGGACGACCAGCCGTCCGACGCCAGCCCGCGCAGCGGGAACCAGGCGAAGTAGCGAGCCGCCGGCGAAAAGGTCACGATCAAGCAGCATGCCGAACAGGAAGCTCGGCATCGGCGTAGCCGACGACGACCGCGCCGGAGGTCCAGACGTCGAAGCGTCGACCCGTCGCTGCACCGCCTTGCGGATGCCGAGCGGGATCGAGATGGCAGATGAGACCAGCAGCGTGGTCCACACGCCGAGCGAGACCGACACCGGCAGCTTGGCCTATGATGAGGTCGACCACCGCGCGCGCTGCTTGAAAGAAGCTCGCGGCCGAAATCGAAGCGGATGTAGTTCCACATCATTGTAGCGAAGCGTTCGAGTGGTGGCTTGTCGAAGCCGAATTGCTTTTCGAGCTTGGCGATGAGTTCCGGGTCGAGGCCTTGGGCGCCGCGGTAGCGGCCGCTTTCGTCGCTGCTGGCCTGCATGAGGTCGCCGCTGCTGCCGGACATGCGGTCGGAGCCGCCGGCCTTGGTCAGGTGCGCGATGACCTGCTCGACCGGGCCGCCGGGTGCGAATTGGATGACTGTGAAGGAGATTGCCATGATGCCGATGATCGTCGGTATCATCAGAAGCAGGCGTCGCAGTATGTAGGCTCCCATTAGGCTTGCCTTTCGATCGACGTGTGGTCAGGCGTACTTGCGAGCGTTGGCAAGCCGTCTATGGTGTCTCAATCCTTGTGTCTCCTTGCGGCTGTCAGGCCCGGATCGGCTCGTTTTAGTGATTCGTCTTTTTGCGTTTTGACTTTGAGACGCCATTCGAGTGCAAGGTCTTCATTTGGGCTGTCGACGACGCGTCCGGAGGGCCTATTCCGTATTCGGGCAGTTCGTGTGGGTGTGTGATCTGGTTCCAGTAGGCCACGCGAACCGTTCTGGAGTATAACTGCGGAACGACTGAGTGATGGGGGCGAGCAGAACGCGGTCGAGGGCCTGTGTTGTTGCTACCAGTTCGTCGCGGTTTGGCGCGAAGATGATTCTTCGGATGAGTTCGTCGATCGCGGGATCGGTTATGCCGGTATAGTTTTGTGATCCCTGCTTTTTGACCGGATCCGAGCCCCAGTAGTCGGTCTGTTCGTTGCCGGGTTTCAGTGTTTGCGCCCATCTGCTGTAGATCATGTCGTAGTCGCAGCTTCGGCCGCGGTTGGTGTATTGCGAATTGTGGACTGTCCGGATGCGCGCCTCGATGCCGATTTTCTTCACGCTTTTGATGAACGGCGTGGCTGTGGGCTCGATCGTCGGGTTGGGCAAGAGTATTTCGAAGCTGAAGGGCTGGCCGGTTTTTACGTTGATCATTCGGTTGCCTTTGAGTTCGTAGCCCGCCTTCTTGAGCATCGCCAGCGCTTTGCGGAGGTTGTCGCGCAGCTTCTGCGGGTCGCCGTTGACGGGGTTTTTGTAGGGCTCGGTGAAGACTTCTGGCGGAACGTTGTCCTTTAGTTCCTTGAGAATTTCCTTCTCGCTTCCTTCCGGCAAAGTCTTGGAGGCAAGCTCGGTGCGGCAGAAGTAGCTGTCGATACGGTGGTAGGCGTTGTAGGCGATGTTCGTTTCAGCTCCTCGAAATCGAAGGCGTAGTTCAGCGCCTCGCGCACGCGCTCGTCGGTGAATTTTTCGCGGCGCAGGTTGGAATGAAGCCTACCATTATCCCGACCGTTCGCATTCGTTTTCGACTTCCTCGCGCTTTACACGGCCATCCTCAACGGCCGGAAAGTCATAGGCTGTTGCCCAGCGCTTTGCGGTATTTTCCCACCAGTAGTCGGCATTGCCGGAGCGGAAGGCTTCGAACTTCACGTCCCGATCGCATAAAGGTGTATTTGATGGCGCCAAATTGTTCTGGCCGATATTTACGTTCAGGTTCTTGCCCCAATAGTCGTCCCGCATTTGATAGCGGATTGTGGAGCCGGGTGTGACGAGGCTATTTTGTAGGGGCCGAACCCATCGGTTCCAGCGTCGTTCGGGTGATGTCGCGCTTGTTGCCGTTCTCGTCCTCGCCTTCCCACCAGTGTTTCGGCACGATGGGGAGCTGGCCGAGGATGTTCGGCATTTCGTGGTTGTTCTTCTCGTCGAAGTGGAAGGTGACTTCGCGGTGGCCCGTCTTTTCGGCGGATTTGACGTGGCGGTAGTAGTTGGACTGCTGCGGGTTGTTTTTCTTCGCTTTTTGGAACGTGAAGACCACGTCCTCCGGCGTTACAGGCTTTCCGTCCGCCCACTTTGCCTCGGCTCGCAGGCGAAACGTCGCGGAGGACATGTCGTCGGGATAGTTTACGGCCTCTGCGAGCAGGCCATAGGTGGTTGTGATCTCGTGCTCGGGCGATTTCATCAGCGTTTCGAAGACGAGCGAGGTTAGTCCGGTCGCCGCCTCTCCCTTGGCTAGAATTGGATTGAGGGTATCGAATGTGCCTCTCTCGGATAGGCGCAGGTTTCCGCCCTTGGGCGCGTGCGGATTGACGTAGTCGTAGTGCGCAAAGTCGGGCTTGTATTTCAGTTCGCCGATTGTGGATGTTCCGTTGCGCCAGACGGGCTGTTCTTGGGCATTGCCTGCAGGCGGGAGGAGAAGAATCGCCGCTGTCAGTAGCGAGGCAGCGAGGCCAGGTTTCGCGGTCCTGCAGAAGTTTGGCATTCAGCCGTACCCCTTATATTTCAATCTTCTTTTGCGAGAGCATAGGGGAAATCGGGGCAAATGACAGGCAGTGTCGCAGTTCAGGCCAAATTTTTGAGTGGCATCCCGGTGTTTTTCAAGCGTGTTACGCGTATGGCTGAGTCCGAGACGGGGCCTTCGGATCGGGGTTCGCCGGATAGGCATGCCGCACATCGGTTCCGCTTTTCGCGAGACAAACGGGACGACATTCAATGATTGCTCCTTTTCGCCTTTGCGGCTCGGCGTTTCTTTGGCTGGTGTTCGGTGCAAGCCTCCTGATTGCGGGCGATGCCGCGGCGGACGAAACGCCGGCCAAGGCGCTTTTCGGTTCCAAGGCCCTGCCTGCCGAGATGGCGGCCAATTCCTACGGCTTTTATTCGAAGGGGTGCCTAGCTGGCGGTGTCGCCTTCCCGTGCGATGGTCCGACCTGGCAGGCGATGCGGCTTTCGCGCAACCGCCGCTGGGGCGATCCGCAGATGATTGCGTTGCTTGAGCAGTTTTCCCGCGATGCCGCCGACAAGGTCGGCTGGCCGGGGCTGTTGGTCGGCGATATTTCGCAGCCTCGCGGCGGGCCGATGTTGTCGGGCCACGCCTCGCATCAGATCGGGCTCGATGCCGATGTCTGGCTGACGCCGATGCCTTCACGCCGGCTTACCTATCGCGAGCGCGAGGACATCTTCGCCACCTCGATGTTGCAGAAGGGGAAGTTCCTGACGGTCGACCGTTCGGTCTGGACGCCGAATCCCGTGCAGCTGTTGATGTTTGCGGCGAGCTACCCGCAGGTGGAGCGCGTTTTCGTCAATCCGGCGATCAAGAAGAAGCTTTGCGATACCTGGACGGGCGACCGCACGAATCTTGGCAAGGTGCGGCCGATCTACGGCCACGATTCTCATTTCCACATTCGTATGAAGTGCCCCGCCGGCGCTTCGGCTTGCAAGGCGCAGGCGGAATTGCCGGCGGGCGATGGCTGCGGCAAGTCGCTGGCCTGGTGGTTCACCGAGGAGCCGTGGGCGCAGCCGACCCAGATGCCGGACGCTAAGCCCGTCAAGCCGAAGGTGATGACGCTTGCCGACTTGCCGAAGTCTTGCGCTGTGGTTCTGGATGGCCCGGCGCTGGCCTCCGTGGCGGCGGCGACTTTTGGCTCGGCCTACCGGGCTGCCGCGCCGGCCGTAGCGAACGATAGTATCGAGCAGGTGATCGGTGCGTCCGGTGATGTTCTTCCTGCCGTTGTCCCGGTCCCCATGGCGCGTCCGACGCTGCAGTAGGCTTTGGTGCACATGAGTGGGGCGGGGATGCTTCAGTTTTTCCATTCCCGTGGCGCTCATGTATAGGGCTGTCAAATCGATTTAATTATTGATGCGAGGTTCTTCATGGCGGGTGGCAAATGTGTTGCGTTGATTGCGCATGATCAGAAGAAGGATGATCTTGCGGACTTTGCCCAGGCGCACGAGACGGTTCTGGCTGACTGGCGGATCGTGGCCACCGGGACTACCGGGGGTTGTGTCCTCGACGCTGTCTGCCCGATCCTCTATGTCACCCGGCTGAAAGCGGGCCGCTCGGCGGTGATCAGCAGATCGGCGCGTTGATTTCGACCGGTGAAGTGCGACTGTTGATCTTTTTTGTCGATCCGCTGACGGCTATGCCGCATGATGTTGACGTGAAGGCGTTGATGCGGCTTGCGATCGTCTACGACATTCCGATGGCGCTGAACGAAGCGACTGCCGAAAAACTCATCCCGACTCTGCACGCCTAGACACGGAACCGGCTATGTCCATGCTCAACACCAGCGATTCCCACCTGCCTTTTCCGATCCTGATTGGCGATATCGGCGGCACGAATGCGCGCTTCTCCCTTCTTGTGGACGCTTTTGCCGAGCCGGTGCATTTTCCTCCGTTCAAGACCGGTGATTTCGGGACGATCGATGAGGCGCTGCTGAAGGGCGTTTTCGGGAAGACCTCCGTGCGGCCGCGTTCGGCTATCCTGGCGGTTGCTGGTCCGATTCGGGGCGATGAAATTCCGTTGACCAATTGCGGCTGGGTGGTCCGTCCTCATGACATGCTTTCGAGTCTCGGCCTCGAGGACGTGCTTGTCATCAACGACTTCGAGGCGCAGGCGCTTGCGGTTTCCGCTCTGGCGGATGAGGATCTGGTGCGGATTGGCGGCGGCAGCATTCGGCCGATGTCCTCCCGTGTTGTGCTGGGTCCGGGAACTGGCCTTGGGCGTTGCGGTCGTGGTCTTTGCGCAGCTCACCTGGTTCCCGGTGCCGGGCGAAGGCGGCCATGTCGATCTCGGTCCGCGCAGTGAGCGCGACTTGGAGATCTTGCCCTTTCTCGAGCCGATCGAGGGCCGCGTGGCGGGCGAGCAGATCCTTTGCGGCCGCGGCATCGTGAATCTTTATCGCGCGGTCTGCGCGGCGGATGGCGTTGACCCGGTTCTGACGGATCCCGCGGATGTCACGTCTCATGCGCTTGCTGAGAGCGACAGGGCGGCGGTGGAGACCATCTCGCTTTTTTCGACTTATCTCGGGCGGGTCGCGGGCGATCTGGCTCTGATCTTCATGGCCCGTGGCGGCGTTTTCCTTGCGGGCGGCATCTCGCAGAAGATCCTGCCGGCGCTCTTGAAGTCGGCCTTCCGTGCTGCGTTCGAGGACAAGGCGCCGCACTCGGCGCTGGTGCGGGCGATTCGCACTTTTGTGGTGATTTACCCGCTTGCGGCTCTCTCGGGCTTTGCGGCCTTTGCCCGCACGCCGAGGGATTTCGGTGTGGCAACTGAGGGCCGCCGCTGGCGAAGCTGAGCCCGCTGCGCGCGCACTGACTTGCCAGAGCGCTATCCAACCTTTATAGAGCGCCGGGAAAGCTCGGGGCTGATGTGGGCTCTCCAGATTGGTTCCAGGGAAGACTTTCTTTTTGATTGTCCGCAAGAAAAAGCGCACGCGGTCGGCTTCGATACGATCAGCTGCGTCTTGAAGCGGGTGATTGCCGAAAACGGTCGTGATCATATTGGGGGCTATGTTTTCGCGATCAGTTGCCTGGTTGTTGTCGTCGTTTCGACTGGGTTTACCGCCTGGATCATGGAAGCCGTGATCAACGAGGCCTTCGCCAATCGGCGTGCGGATATGGTTCTGGTCGTTTGTGTTTCGATCTTTGTCGCCTTCGTCTGCGTGGCTTTGCGAGCTATGGCCAGGTGGTGGCTCTTTCGAGGATCGGCAACAACATCGTGGCGCGCTACCAGCGGCGCCTTTATGCCCATCTGATGGCGCTGTGCGTCGGCTATTTCTACGAGACCCGCTCGGCGCAGCTTGCAGCGCAGGTCAGCCAGAATGTCGGCGGCATTCGCGATGTGCTGAATTTGACCGTTACGTCGATTGCGCGCGACCTGCTGACTTTGATCGGGCTGGTCGGTGTGATGTTTTTCAAGGATTGGTTGCTGTCTTTCATCGTCTTTGTCGCTGCGCCTCCTCTGCTCCTTGGCCTGCGGTATGTTTCCAAGCGTTTGCGCTCGGTGACGCGGGAGGCGATTGATGTCAATAGCCGTGTTTTGGGCGCGATGCAGGAGACGATTCAGGGCATTGCGATCGTCAAGGCCTTCACCATGGAGGGCGAGCTGCGTGGCAAGGTCGAGACGCTTGTCGACCGGGCCGAAAACCGCGCCAATCGGATTGCGCGGCTCTGCGGGCGTACTGCGCCGATGACCGAGACCTTCGCGGGTTTGGCGATTTCGGCCGTGCTTGCCTATTCGGCTTTCCGCGCGATCTATGCTGACGTGCCGCCGGGTGCCTTCTTCTCCTTCGTCGTCGCCTTGCTGCTGGCCTATGATCCGGCCCGCCGTCTTGCGCGTCTTCAGGTCTCGCTGGAGCGCGCCGTCGTCAATGCCCGCATGGTCTACGAGCTGCTCGACATGGTGCCGCGTCAGCGCGACAATGCCGATGCCAAGGAACTGGCGTTTACGAATGCCGCTGTCGAATTGCGTGACGTGTGCTTTCGCTATCCCAGTGGCGACGAGGTGCTGGAGGGCGTGAGTTTTGTTGCCGAGGGCGGCAAGACGACGGCGCTTGTGGGCCCCTCGGGTGCCGGCAAGTCGACGGTCATCAGTCTCATTCCGCGGTTCTTCGACATCCGGCATCCGGGCAGATTTTTATCGATGGTCAGGATATTGCCGACGTCACCAAGCAGTCGCTTCGCCAGGGCATCGCCTATGTGTCGCAGCAGCCGCGTATCTCTTCGAAGGCACGATCCGCGACAGCATCCGCTACGGCCGGCATCGGACGCGACGGACGCCGAGGTCGAGGACGCCGCCCGGCTTGCCTACGCCCATGAGTTCATCCTCGCGCAGCCGCAGCGGCTACGACACGCCGGTCGGCGAGAACGGCGTGACGCTGTCGGGCGGCCAGCGCCAGCGACTGTCGATCGCCCGGGCGCTCGTCCGCAACGCCCCGATCCTGCTGCTCGACGAGGCTACCTCCGCGCTCGATACCGGATCGGAGGCCGCCGTGCAGAGGGCGCTCGACCACGCGATGGACCGGCCGCACGGCGATCGTCGTCATCGCCCATCGACTTTCGACCGTCGTCACGCGCCGACAAGATCGTCGTCATGCAGCAGGGCTCGCGTCGTCGAGGAAGGCACCCACGTCGACGCTTGCGACGGCGGCAACGGACGGGTCCTCTCTACGCTCGCCTCCACAATCTCCAGGGCCAGTCTTCGGAAGAGCGGTCGCCTGAAGGCGAGGCGCCCGAAGCGCCGGCCGACGCCGAAATTCGACTAGCGGATCAAGAAGCTGACATCACCGATGGGCTGCAAACGATATGAAGCTCGTGGTGGTTGGGTGCGGCCGGCCGCATGGGACAGACGCTGATCCGGACGGTATCGACGCCATGGATGGCGTGTCGCGCTGCATGCGGCCGTCGAGCCCGGCCCTGGCTCCCCCTTCGTCGGCCAGCGATGCGGGCGAGCTCGCCGGCCTCGGCCCGAAACGGCGTCGCCATTGGGGACCGACCAGCCGCTCGCGGCCTTCGTCGAAGCAGAAGGCGTCCTGGATTTCACGGCGCCGGCGGGCACCGACGAGACGGTTTGCCGCGCTCGCCGCCCAGGCCCGCATCGTCCATGTCATCGGCACCACCGGGCTGCTCGGATCCGACGACGAGGCCAAAATCCGCGGCAGCCGCCGCGCCACGCGCGTATCGTCAAGTCGGGCAAGATGAGCCTCGGCGTCAACCTGCTCGGCGTGTTCGACGGAGCAAGGCGGCGCGGGCGCTCGGTGCGGCCGACTGGGACATCGAAATCCTCGAAATGCACCACAAGCGCAAGGTCGATGCGCCGTCGGGCACGGCCCTGCTTCTGGGCGCTGCTGGCGGCGAAGGGGCGGGATATCGCCCTTGTCGACCACTCCGTGCGCGTGCGTGACGGTCATACGGGTGCCGTGTTGGCTGGTACGGTCGGTTTTGCGACGCTGCGCGGCGGTTCGGTGATCGGCGAACATTCGGTCATTCTTGCCGGCGAAGGTGAGCAGGTGACGCTGTCGCACAGCGCCGCTGACCGTTCGATCTTCGCGCGCGGCGCCGTCACGGCTGCGCTCTGGGCGCGCGGCCAGAAGCCCGGCTTTTATTCGATGCTCGACGTTCTCGGTCTCAACTGACCTTTCCACTCTCAAGTCTCACGGGGCATTTTTCATGAGCGGTACTCTCGTCCTCGTTCGGCATGGCCAGAGCGACTGGAACCTGAAGAATCTGTTCACCGGCTGGCGTGATCCGGATCTTACGGAACTCGGCGTCGAGGAAGCCAATGCGGGCGGGCAGGCGCTTGCCGACTACGGCATCAAGTTCGATATCGCGTTCACTTCGGCGCTCGTTCGCGCGCAGCGCACCTGCCAGTTCGTGCTCGACGCCGTCGGCCAGTCGTCGCTCGAGACGATCCGCGACCAGGCGCTGAACGAGCGCGATTACGGTGACCTGTCGGGCCTTAACAAGGACTATGCCCGCGCGAAGTGGGGCGAGGAGCAGGTTCATATCTGGCGGCGTTCCTACGACGTTCCGCCTCCTGGCGGCGAGAGCCTGCGCGACACCGGCGCTCGCGTCTGGCCTTATTATCTGACCGAGATCTTGCTGTGCGTGCTGTCGGGTGAGAAGGTGCTGGTCGCTGCCCACGGCAACTCGCTGCGTTCGCTGGTCATGGTGCTGGATCGCCTGAGCAAGGAACAGATCCTGGCGCTGAACCTCGCGACCGGCGTTCCGATGGTCTACAAGCTCAATGCCGATCGACCGTCGCTTCCAAGGAAGTGCTCGGCGATATGTCCGGCGCATTAAGCCTGACATTTCATTGAAAAGCCGGGCTCGCTGCCCGGCTTTTTCAATTCAATTCTCTATCGAGCCGACCCTGTCGGCCGCAAAGCGGCTGATCGGCGTACTGCACCGGCACGCCGTCAAGATCGGTATTCATTGCCTTGGCGATGAGCAGGATGGCGCCCGGCGTCAATTCCAGCGTGGCGATGTCGTGTGAATCGGCGTGAGCGGCGGTAATCTCGGTCGTTGCGCGGACGTAATCCGGCAGGCCGAGTTCGGCAAAGGCCTTGGTGATCGATTCCGTCTTGCGATAGACTTCGTCGATACCGGAAAACCGGTCGGCCGGAAACCATGTCGTTGCGCAAGATACCGGCCGCTTGTCGGCCAGACGCAATGTTTCGAGACGGATCACCGCCGTCCCGGACCTAAGCCTCAGCCAGCGCGCAACGTCAGCATCAGCCCTCTCTTCCGCATGGTCGAGCAGCAGACCGCGCATCTCGCGCGCCTGAGCGCCAATACCGGCAGTGAAGCGCGTACGCCGCGTGATCGGGAAATTCAGCCTGTCCTTTCGCTCGATCAGGGTGCCGCGGCCCTGCACTGCGCGCACGATGCCTTCCTGAGCAAGGGCGGCAAGCGCGCTTCTGACCGTATGACGATTGACGCCGAATTGCAGCGCCAGGATAGTTTCCGGCGGCACCATGCCGGTCTCGTCATAAGCCCCGGCACTGATTGCGTCGCGAATACGGTCCGCGATCGTGCGCCAGAGCGCCACGCCCGTCTGTCTCTGTACCTGGTTCAGTCCGGCCATTCGTTCCCGCCCTGCACTTTCACTTGAGTGATGTCACACGCTTGTCACGTCCTCACCTTAAGGCTACAAATACCTTGTATGGTTGTCTATATCAATAGACATTTAAAGGAACCGCGATGACATCAGTGAAACAGAAGAGCCCTGCGCCCGAGATTGATCGCAAGCGCGTTGCCGATCGTCTCGCACAGGCTGAACGGCACGAACTCGTTGAAGCCTTTGACGCGCTCGCTGAAAAGCCAGCGGTTACCGGTGCGCGGGCCGGAAACCGGCCTCGTGATGGTGCGCGGCCGCATCGGTGGCGGCGGTGCCCCCTTCAATCTCGGCGAGGTCACAGTGACCCGCGCAACAATACGGCTTGGTTCCGGCGCCGTGGGTCATGCACAAGCGCTCGGCACGGACCGCGAAAAGGTAAGGTCTGCCGCGATCTTCGACGCACTGTGGCAGGACGATGCGATGAAGGATTTCGTCGAGGAGAGGCTGCTCTCGCCGATCGCGGCGCGGATCGCTGGGGTCGATCAGCGCACGGCCCGACGAGACGGCCGCCACCCGGGTCGAATTTCTTCGCCAGTGGTGCGCGGAGACGACTGATGAGCCTCAAGGCCGAAGCCCTGGCCGGCGGTTTTGCCGACACCGGTCTTCCACGCCCAACGCGATCTTCAAGACGCATGATGGACGGCATGGCCCGCCCCGGCACGACCGCAGACCATCGCGCCCGGCGGTCGCCCCGCCTGCTGCCGGCTTGCGGCGTTAGCCGCAGGCGCGGTTGCTGCTGGCGCCGCGCCACCATGATACGCCGTAGTCTGGCTGAGCGGCCCGGGCTGCGCGAAATCCGCGGTGCTCGGGCTGGCTCGGCTTTCACACCGGCGCGCCCGTGGCGCCGGAGGCACGAAGCGCGGCGCATTTCGCCGTCATCGAGCGCGGCGTGAGCGCCATTGCCTCCTTCGGCCTCTTCGCCCCAGGTGCAGCCAGGAATATCCCGACCGCTCCACGACGCTGATCGTCGAGCTTGCCGGATCTCGGACGGCGGCCGGGACCGGCTGGCCTCTGACAGGCCCCGGCATTCGCCAGCGTCAACGAGCATCAGCACCCGCCGGCCTGCCGGACGCGTTCCCGCGGCTCTCGGGCGGAAAACCACGCCGCTCTTCCCGCGCGGCGTCGACCTCGTCCTGACGACAGGCAGCCGTTACCTCCGCTTGCACGACGCGCCACCAAGATCATCGCGACGGAGGCGTGAGCCATGTATGTTGCCGTCAAAGGCGGGTGAGGCCGCCATCGCCAACGCCCACCGGCCTGCTGGCCGACCAGCCGCCGCGGCGACCGCGACGCTGCCCGCGATCGGCCGTCGACGCAGATCGTCGCGCAGCTGGCGCTCGCCGTCGACCGTGTCATGGCGGAAGCCTCCCTCTACGACCAGCACGCTCGCCGCCCTTGCCGTCCAGTCAGGCCGCGCGGCGACATGGATCGAGGCCATCTTCCTGCTGCGCGCCTACCGCACCACGCTGCCGCGCTTCGGCTATTCGGAACCGCTCGACACCGCCGGCGATGACCGATCGCAGCGCCGCGTTTCCGCGACCTACAAGGATTTGCCTGGCGGCCAGCTTGCTCGGGCCGACCTTCGACTACACCCACCGCCTGCTCGATCCCCCGCTGCTTTCCGACGAAGACGAGGCCGGTCGAGACCGGCGCAACGCCCTGCGCGAAGCCGAGCCTGATCATGTCATGCGCGTGTCCGAGATCCTTGGCCCAGGAGGGGCTGATCGAGAGCCGACGGCGATATGCCGGAGGATCACGATTGACCGGCGACCTGACGCGCGAGCCGATGGAATTTCCGATGAGCGCGCGACCTGCGCCTGCAGGCGCTCGCCCGCGGCGACGAGGGCTTCCTCCTCGCACTCGCCTACTCCACGCAACGCGGCTACGGCCGCAATCATCCCTTCACGGGGGAAATCCGCATCGGCGAGGTCGAGGTGGAATTTTACGTTCCCGAACTCGGCTTTGCCGTGTCGCTCGGCGCGATCCAATTGACGGAATGCCAGATGGTCAATCAGTTCAAGGGTTCGGCCAAGGCACCGCCGCAGTTCACGCGCGGCTACGGCCTCGTCTTCGGCCAGAGCGAACGGAAGGCGATGTCGATGTCGCTGGTCGATCGCGCGCTACGCGCCGAAGAGCTCGGGGAAGACATCACGGCGCCGGCACAGGACGAGGAATTCGTCATTTCTCACTCCGACAATGTCCAGGCGACCGGCTTCGTCGAGCATCTGAAATTGCCGCATTATGTGGATTTCCAGGCCGAACTGGACCTTGTCCGCCGGATGCGCAGCGACTTCGAGGCAAACCGAGCCGGCGGCGACACCATCAAGGAGGCGGCCGAATCGAGCGATCTTGCCAGCTACAACTTCGCCTATCTCGACGAGCAGACCAAGCGGATGATCCGCCGCGCGATCCTGAAGGCGATCGCGATTCCCGGTTATCAGGTTCCTTTCGCTTCGCGCGAAATGCCCATGCCCTATGGCTGGGGCACCGGCGGCGTGCAGGTGACCGCTTCAATCCTCGGGCCGGACGACGTGCTCAAGGTCATCGACCAGGGCGCCGACGACACCACCAACGCCGTCTCCATCCGCGCCTTCTTCCAGAAGGTCGCAAATGTCGCGGTCACCACCCACACCAAGCGATGCGACGATCATCCAGACGCGCCACCGCATCCCGGAAGAGACGCTCGCAGCCGGGCCAGGCCCTGGTCTATCAGGTGCCGATCCCCGAACCCCTGCGCTTCCTCGAGCCACGCGAGACCGAAACCGCGCAAGATGCACGCGCTGGAAGAATACGGCCTCATGCATGTGAAGCTTTACGAGGACATCGCCCGCAACGGCCGCATCTCCACGACCTATGCCTATCCGGTGAAGGTCGCCGGGCCGCTATGTGATGGATCCGTCGCCGACGCCTAAATTCGACAATCCGAAAATGCATCTGTCGGACGCGCTGCAGCTTTTCGGCGCCGGCCGCGAAAAACGCATCTATGCCGTGCCGCCCTATACCGAAGTCGTCAGCCTCGATTTCGAGGACCACCCGTTCGAGATCCAGCGCTTCGGCAAGCCCTGCGCGCTGTGCGGCGCGCGAGGATGTCTATCTCGACGAGGTGGTGCTCGACGACAAGGGCGGCCGGATGTTCGTCTGCTCCGATACCGACCATTGCGAGGACCGCCGCGCGCAGGGCCATGCAAGGGCCAGCTGCTGGCGGACGCGAAGGAGGCCGCGGAATGACCGACGCCCCGCTCCTCAAAGTCAGCGACGTTTCCAAGTATCTATGGCGACCGCGCCGGCTGCCGCAACGCCTCCTTTCGAGCTCTGGCCCGGCGAGGTGCTGGCCGTCGTCGGCGAGTCCGGCTCCGGCAAAACCACGCTACTCAATTGTATCTCGACGCGCCTGATGCCGACGACGGGCAGCGTCGAATATCGCATGCGCGACGGACACTATCGTGATCTCTACCGCATGGGCGAGGCCGAGCGTCGTTTCCTGATGCGCACCGACTGGGGTTTCGTGCACCAGAACCCGGCCGATGGCCTGCGCATGACGGTGTCGGCCGGCGCCAATGTCGGCGAGCGGCTGATGGCGGTCGGCGACCGGCACTACGGCAATATCCGCGCGACTGCCATCGACTGGCTGGAGCGGGTCGAAATCGACGCCGACCGCATCGATGATCAGCCCCGCGCCTTTTCGGGCGGCATGCGCCAGCGCCTGCAGATCGCCCGCAATCTCGTCACCTCGCCCGCGTCTCGTCTTCATGGACGAGCCGACCGGCGGCCTCGACGTCTCGGTTCAGGCGCGTCTGCTCGATCTGGTTCGCGGTCTCGTCAATGATCTCGGCCTGTCGGCGATCATCGTCACCCACGACCTCGCCGTCGCGCGTCTGCTCTCGCACCGCATGATGGTGATGAAGGATGGCTGATGTCATCGAGCACGGTCTGACCGACCGGGTGCTCGACGATCCGCGCGAGCCCTACACGCAACTTGCTCGTTGTCTATCGATCCTGGCAGGTCTGAAAGCGCGGAAGCGAACTCACATGGCAACGCCCCTCGTCGTTTCCGAAGTCTTCGAAGAGCTTCACCATGCATTTGCGCGACGGCATCAAGCTGCCGTGTCGTCTCGCGATGTCGCCTTCTCCGTCTGCTGCCGGCGAATGCGTCGTGCTTGGCGGCCCTTCCGGCATCGGCAAGAGTTCGATCCTCAAGATGCTCTACGGCAACTACGCCGTCGACACCGGCCAGATCCTGATTAGCCATAAGGGCCAGGTTGTCGATCTCGGCACTGCGGCACCCACGCACGGTTCTCGATGTCCGCCGTCGATACGCTCGGTTATGTCAGCCAGTTCCTGCGTACCGTGCCGCGCGTTGCGGCGATCGACGTCGTTGCCGAGCCGCTGGTCTGGCGCGCGGAGAGGCCGCAAGCCGGCGCGCGAGAAAAGGCGGCCGCACTGCTTGCAAAGCTCAATCTGCCACGTGAAGCGTTATGGCAACTGCCGCCGGCGACCTTCTCGGGTGGCGAGCAGCAGCGCGTCAACATCGCTCGCGGTTTCATCACCGATCATGCGGTCCTGCTGCTCGATGAGCCGACGGCTTCGCTCGACGCCACAAACCGCGCGCGTCGTCGTCGAGCATGATCGCGGAGAAAGAAGGCGAGGGCGTTGCCCTTCTCGGCATCTTCCATGACGAGGAGGTGCGCGAGGCCGTCGCCGACCGCATCCTCGACGTCTCCGCAGTTTTCGCCGCGAAAGGCGGCGCAGCATGAGCCGTGAAGCTGGTCGCGACACGCCGCTACATCCACGAGACCGCCACGCGTCACCGATTGCCACGACTCGGCCGCTACACGGAAATATCCGAACGCTGCCGCATCGAGCGAGGTCGAATTCGGCGATTATTCCTACATCATGCAGGACGGCTCGATCTGGTGCGCGACGATCGGCAAATTCGTCAATATCGCCGCCTCCGTTCGCATCAACGCGACCAACCATCCGATCATGGCGGGCGACGCTGCATCATTTCACCTATCGCGCCACGGACTATTGGCCGGATGCGAATATGGAGACGGATTTCTTTGCCTGGCGCCGCGCCAAACCGCGTCGTCATCGGCCATGACGTCTGGATCGGCCACGGCGCGACGCATCCTGCCCGGCGTCACGGTTGGCAACGGCGCGGTGATCGGCGCCGGCGCCGTCGTCTCGAAGGATGTTGCGCCCTACACGATCGTCGGCGGCGTTCCCGCAAAGCTTATCCGTGAACGCTTCCCCAAAGAAATCGGTGAGCGGATGGACAAACTTGCCTGGTGGGACTGGGAGCATTCAAAGTTGCGCGCAGCGCTCGAGGATTTCCGGGCGCTGTCGGCCGAAGACTTCCTTTGCCGGCATGATGGCTAAAGCTCTGCAGGCAGGCCGCTGAAAGATTAATGTCGCCGCTTGATCATCATTCTGTCACGGAAATCTTTTAGCCGGGGAGCTTGCTTGCAGTGCGTCGCCAAATCGCTGACATTGCGGCTCTGCTCTACCACTTTTCAGGACAAGAACTTTTGCGCTACGCCCTTTATTTCACGCCGCCAAAGAACGATCCCCTGACTGGCGCTGCCTCCATCTGGCTTGGGCGCGACGCATTTGCGGGCGAAACTTATCCGGCTCCAGAGGAAGATGGGATGACGGCCGCAGAGCAATTCGAGCTGACAGCCGATCCGCGCCGTTACGGCTTTCATGCGCACTATCAAGGCGCCTTTTGCGCTTGCCTGCTTCGGTCAACCGAGAGAGACAATTGATGGCTGTCGTCGAAGATGTTGCACGCGGACCGTACACCGGCATTCGAAATCCCCGAACTTGTCCTCGAGCAGATCGGGCCGCTTTTTTGCGCTGGTTCCAGGTTTTCTGCATGCGCCGCTTCAGGCATTTCGCCGGCAAGCGTGGTAAAGTCCTTCGAGCCGTTTCGCGCAGCGCTTTGCGAGGCCGATGATTTGTCAAGGCGAAAGCCTGAAAAATTGACGCAAAGCGCAGCGTGCAACCTCATGTCGCTGGGGTTATCCTTATGTAATGGAGGATTTCGGTTTCCACATGACGCTGACCGGCCGAGTGCCCGATGGAGCGCTCAGCACTGCATGCAAGCGATGCCTGGAGCAGCGTTTTGCCGCAATTCATTGGCAAGCCGCTCTCCTATTTCCGGCCTCGCGGTGTTCACCGAAGAAGCGCGCGGCGCACCGTTCACCGTTCACTCGCTGGCTGCCGCTTGGCTGGCCGCCAAACGCTAAAGATGCGCACGCATGACCACAGAGACACGTCCTTTCCAATGCCCGCATCGTTCTTGAAGACGAGATTGTGTATGGCTCGCGTTCTGATCCGTGACGGCAAGATTGCCGATATCTCCGAAGGCGATTCGGCAACACGGGCGAGGATTTCGAAGGCGACTACCTGATCCCCGGTCTGGTCGAACTCCATACCGACCATCTGGAAGCGCCATTATTCGCCTCGCCCCGGCGTGCGCTGGCAACAAGATGGCGGCCATCCAGGCCCATGACGCCCAGGTCGTCACCTCCGGCATCACCACCGTTTTCGACTGCCTGCGCATGGGCTCGGACGAGGACGGTGGCTTCGAGCAGGGCGAAATGCGCGAGATGGCTGACGCCATCCAGAAGGCCGCAGCAGGAAGAACCGCCTGCGCGCGGACCACCTGCATCCACCTGCGCTGCGAAGTCTCGGCCGACAATGTGCTGGCCCATTTCGCAGACTTCGAGAACGATCCGCTACGTCCGCCTCGTTTCGCTGATGGACCACGCGCCGGGCCAGCGTCAGTTCCAGACGATGGATCAGTACATCTTCTACTATCAGAAGAAGCGCGGCATTGACGGACGAGGCCTTCGCGCGAATTCATGCGAAAAGCGTCTCGGCAGGCCGCGTCCGCCAATATCGACGCCGCACCGCATCGGCCGATCGCCAAGGTCTGCGCCGAGCGTGGCATCACCGTTGCGAGCCACGACGACGCGACCACTTGCCCATGTCGACGAAGCGATCGGAAACGGCGTGCGCCTTGCGGAGTTCCCGACGAGCTTCGAAGCCGCCAAGGCATCGCACGCGCACGGCATGAGCGTGCTGATGGGCGCGCCGAACATCGTGCGCGGCAAGTCTCACTCCGGCAATATCGCCGCTCGCGATCTCGCCGAGCGCGGCGTGCTCGATGTGCTCTCTTCCGACTACGTGCCGTTCAGCCTGCTCTACGCACCCTTCATGCTTGCCGACGAGGTGGAGAGCCATCATCGCTGTCCACAGGCGCATCGCGCATGGTCACCGCCACGCCCGCCCGCACGGTCGGCCTCACTGATCGCGGCCGGATCGCTACCGGCCTGCGTGCCGATCTTGTCCGGGTCTCACCGCGAGGAGGGCGTGCCGGTCGACCCGTTCCGTCTGGCGCGAGGGCGCGCGCGGGTCGCATGATCCCCTCACACGAGCCACACTTGGTACCCGGCACGAGCAGTCGACGGCATCGATGGTCGTTGTCGTCGGCCCGAGCGGCGCCGGCAAGGACACGCTGATAAACTTGTGCGGCAAAGCAGTTTTGCCGGCCGTCCCGACGTGCATTTCGTCGCGCCGCGTCATCACACGCGGACCGCGATGCCGGCGGCGAAGATCATCTGATGCCGTTTCCGACGGACGGCTTCGATCGCCTGGGAGCAATGCCGGCAACTTCGCCGTATGGTGGGAGGCCCATGGCCTGAAATACGGCATTCCAGCAGAGGTTTCCGTCGCGCTCGCCAAGGGACACCTGGTAATCGCCAACGGCTCCCGCTCAGCACTCCACCTCTTCCAGGCCGTTTTTCCCCGCCTCAAGGTCATCAACGTGACCGCCCGCCCGCAAGTGCTGGCCAGCCGCCTCGAAGCCCGCGGCCGCGAGACGCACGAAGACATTATGGCCCGCCTCGCCCGCGGCCCGCTGACCGTACGGGGCGACTACGACGTCACCGAACTGGACAACAGCAGCTCGCTGGAAGAAGCCGGGCGCAAGATCATCGAGACGCTCAACGGCTTCCTTACGAAAATTGGTTAGCCGGCGTCATTCTTCGCGCCCCGACACGATCTCACGTTTGCCGACATGGTTCGCGGGACCGACGAGGCCTTCCTTTTCCATGCGCTCGACAAGCGATGCCGCGCGGTTGTAGCCGATGCCGAGGCGGCGCTGGATGTAGGAGGTCGAGCACTTCTTGTCGCGCAGCACGACCTTGACCGCCTGATCGTAAAGCTCGTTGCCGTCCTCGGACGCGATCGCGCTCTTGTCGAAGACGGCGCCATCTTCCGGCTCGGCATCCTCCTCTTCGTCAGCCGTGACGGTCTCCAGATATTCCGGACGGCCCTGCGTCTTCAGATGCGCGACGACCTTTTCGACCTCGAGGTCGGAGACGAACGGGCCGTGGACACGAGAAATCCTGCCGCCACCTTGCATGTGCAGCATGTCGCCCTGGCCGAGCAGCTGCTCGGCGCCTTGCTCGCCAAGGATCGTGCGGCTGTCGATCTTCGATGTGACCTGGAAGGAGATGCGAGTCGGGAAATTCGCCTTGATGGTGCCGGTGATGACATCGACCGACGGACGCTGTGTCGCCATGATGAGATGGATGCCGGCGGCGCGCGCCATCTGGGCCAGGCGCTGGATCGCGCCCTCGATCTCCTTGCCGGCGACCATCATGAGGTCAGCCATTTCGTCGACGATGACGACGATATAGGGCATCGGCGTCAGGTCCATTTCCTGCTGCTCTTCGATCGGCGCACCTGTGCCCTTGTCGAAACCGGTCTGGACCATGATGTGGACTGTCTCGCCCTTTTCGCGGGCCTGCGCGACACGGCCGTTGTAGCCGTCGATGTTGCGCACGCCGAGGCGCGACATTTTGCGGTAGCGCTCCTCCATCTCGCGCACCGCCCATTTCAGCGCCATCACGGCCTTCTTCGGATCGGTGACGACGGGCGTCAATAGGTGCGGGATGCCGTCATAGACGGACAGTTCCAGCATCTTCGGATCGACCATGATGAGACGGCACTGTTCCGGCGTCATGCGATAGAGCAGCGAGAGGATCATCGTGTTGATGGCGACGGATTTACCGGAGCCGGTGGTGCCGGCTACCAACAGGTGCGGCATCTTCGCAAGTTCGGCGATCACCGGCTCGCCACCGATCGTCTTGCCGAGGCCGAGCGCCAGCTTGTAGCCGCTCTTCTCGAAATCCTGGCTCTCGATCATCTCGCGGAAATAGACCGTCTCGCGCATCACGTTCGGCAATTCGATGCCGATGACATCGCGCCCGGGCACCACGGCGACACGGGCCGACAGCGCCGACATGGAGCGGGCTATATCGTCGGCAAGGCCGATGACGCGCGATGACTTCACTCCTGGTGCAGGTTCGAATTCGTAAAGCGTCACGACCGGACCCGGGCGGACATGAATGATCTCACCCTTGATGCCGAAGTCCTCCAGCACGCTTTCCAGCAGCCCGGCATTCCGCTCCAGCGTTTCCTGCGGCATGATCTCGCCAAAACGCTCCGGTGGTTCCTGTAGCAACGAGCGCGGCGGAAACTCGTAGCCGGATGGATCGATATTCGCCGGGATTGTCTTTTGCGTTACAGCCCGCGGTGCGGGCGCCAGGGGTGCAGCGGCCTGCACGCGAACCGGCATCGGCGGGCGATCGGGCCGCGTTTTCGCGGTCACCGGTGGGGCGGCCGGTCGAGCTGCCGGAGCCACGTTCGATATAGACCTTACAGGCGCTGGAGCGGCTGTGGCCGTGGCTGGTGCGTCGGGCTCTCCGGCGGGCTCCCTCCCGGGCGCCATTCCATCACGCGGAAGTGTTGGATGATCGATTCCGGCGCTGACCTCGACCTTCGGCAGGAAAGCAACTGGGAGGGTAATAGGGGCCGCAGTCGCTTCCTCGAAGGCCATGACTTCCCAGAAGGCGAAATCGGAAATGTCGGTCAGCTCGGACGAAGCGCGAAATCCCGGCTCGACCTGAATTTCGGCGACATGTTTGGGATGATCGATCTCGGACACGGATGGAGCGGCTTCCGGCAGATAAATGTCGAACGGCACGTCAATCATCATCGGAGCGCTTGGCTCGACATCAACAGCCGGCCCTTCGCTGACGGTCTCCTCGCGAGAGGACTGTTCCGATTCGGCCGGCGCGCGGCGTTTACTGATCAGGTTTTCCGGCGTGCGGGTAAAACGCACGTTCGGTGCAAGCGAGAAATTGCTTTGCCAAACCGGCGCTGCGGGAGCGACATTTATGTCATCGCCCGCATGCTGTACGTCTATTTCCGAGGAAAAATCACCGGCATCCGTCAAATTCGTTCTGGGAAAACGCATGCGACCCGCTACTCACTCAATTTCTGACCCAACCGGATTAGAAAATGAAGGTTAACAAGTTCCTTCCAGCCCTAGCTAAACGGCACACCTCTAGAACCAAAAACCTAGATTTGCCAACGAGTTAAGTCATCAAGAAAAATCTTTTGGGCCGGAAGGACGAAGCGCTCAGTGCGCTTGGTCCCAATTGGTCGCGGCGCGCGCATCGACCCTCAACGGCACGCGCATTTCAAGCGCCGGCATGGCGGCGTTTTCCATGACGGATACAATGATCGGCATCGCCTTTTCGACGTCGGCATCCTCGACTTCGAAGATCAGTTCATCGTGCACCTGCAACAGCATGCGCACCCGATCCGCAAGGCCGGCTTCGGCGAGTGCCGGTTCGATCTTGATCATTGCCCGGCGGATGACATCGGCTGCCGAGCCCTGGATCGGCGCGTTGATCGCAGCCCGCTCGTTGAAGGCGCGTACCGAAGGATTGTAGAGGTAGCGGATTTCCGGATAGTTGATTCGCCGCCCGAAGATCGTTTCGACATAGCCTTTGTCGCGCGCCATCTGTTTGCGGCTGTCCATATAGTCGCGAATGCCGGGGAAACGCTCGAAGTATTTCTTGACGCAGTCACCCGCTTCCGAGCGCTCGATCGAGAGCTGGTTGGCAAGGCCAAAGGCGGAAATGCCGTAGATGATGCCGAAGTTGATCGCCTTGGCGCGGCGGCGCACTTCGGCCGGCATGCCATCGACAGGAACGCCGAACATTTCAGAGGCCGTCATCGCGTGAATATCGATGCCTTCGGCAAAAGCCTGGGTCAGCTGCGGAATTTCCGCGACATGCGCGAGCACGCGCAGTTCGATCTGGCTGTAATCGGCCGAGATCAGGCTTATGCCCGGGCGTGGAGATGAAAGCGGTGCGGATTTTCCGGCCTTCCAGCGTTCGCACCGGAATGTTCTGCAGGTTCGGCTCGGACGACGAAAGCCGCCCTGTCGTCGTCGAAGCCAGCGAATAGGAGGTGTGGACGCGCTTCGTCTGCGGATGCACGTAACCCGGCAGCGCATCTGTATAGGTGGATTTCAGCTTGGTCAGCTGGCGCCAATCGACGATCTTGCGCGGCAGCTCGAAACCCGCGGCGGCGAGGTCTTCCAGCACGCTTGCCGAGGTCGACCACTGTCCGGTCTTCGTCTTGCTGCCCCCAGCAAGCCCCAGCTCGCCGAAGAGGATGTCGCCAAGCTGCTTCGGCGAGCCGATCGTGAACTTCTCACCCGCCAACGCATAGATTTCGTCCTCCAGGCGCGCAGCGCCTTGCGCCAGTTCACCGGAAAGGCGGGACAGGATCTGACGGTCGACCGTGATGCCGCGTTCTTCCATGCGCGCCAGTACCGGCAGCAGCGGGCGCTCCAGACGCTCGTAGACAGCCGTCAGCTTTGCCGCGGCAAGTCGTGGCTTCAGCACCATCCAGAGCCGCAATGTCACATCGGCGTCTTCGGCAGCGTAATGCGTAGCACGATCGATGTCGACAAGGTCGAACGTGACATTCGCCCTGCCGCTTCCTGCGATATCCTTGTAGGCAATCGGCTTATGGCCGAGAAATTTCTCTGAGAGCGAGTTCATCCCATGCGCGCCGGTGCCGGCGTCGAGCACGTAGGACATCAGCATCGTATCGTCGAAGCTCTTTGTCTCGACGCCATATCGCTTCATCAGCAGATAGTCATATTTCAGGTTCTGCGCGACCTTGAGGACGGACTCGTCTTCGAGCAGCGCCTTCAGCCGCGGCAGCGCATCCCGCATCGGTATCTGATTGTCCGCAAGCCCGCCGCCAAGGAGATCACCGACGCCGTTCTTATGGCCGATCGGGAGATAGGCGGCGCGGGTCTTGACGCCCGCCGGGTTCTTGTCGTTGTCGGCAATCGCCATCGAGAACCCGACCAGCTCCGCCTGCATCGCATCAAGCGAAGTGGTTTCGGTATCGAAGGCGACCAGGCCGGTTGCCCGCGCATCACCAATCCATTTGTCGAGCGTCGCGAGATCGCGGATCGTCACGTAGGTAGAATGATCAAATGGCAGCGCTGCAAAGGCTTCGGCGCGCGCCTTGGCGAGTTCGGCGGGCGTAAAGCCTTTGCCGGCGGGCTTGGCCTTGACGGGAATCGGAACGGCAGCGCCCTCGACATCCGGGATGCCGCCCGCAACCGGCTCCGGTTCAACGGCATCGAGATCGGGGCCGTGCGCAGCAGTACCCCACTCGACTTTTACGTCGGCCGCCTCGATGGCACTGGCATCGCAATTGCAGGCCTCCGCCACACGGCGCGTCAGCGTCGTAAATTGCAGCGCCTTCAGGAAGCCGATCAACTTCGGGCCGTTCTGCACTTCGAGAACGAGGTCGTCCAGACCAAGCACCAACGGCACATCAGATCGCAGCCGAACCAATTCGCGCGAAAGCCTTGCCTTGTCGGCATTCTCGAGAATCGCCTGGCGGCGCTTTTCCTGCTTGATCTCATGCGCACGGTCCAGCAGCGTGTCGAGATCGCCGTATTCCGCAAGAAGCTGCGCGGCGGTCTTCGGGCCGATACCGGGAATACCCGGGACATTGTCCACCGAATCACCGGTCATGGCCTGCAGGTCGATCATCTTTACGGGCGGTACGCCCCATTTCTCGATGACCTCCGGGATGCCGATCTGCTTGTCCTTCATGCTGTCGTACATGTGGACGTTCGGCGTCACGAGCTGCATCAGATCCTTGTCGGAGGAGACGATCGTCACATCCGCGCCGGTCCCTTCCGCCTGCCGGGCATAGGTGGCGATGATATCGTCGGCCTCGAACCCTTCAGTCTCGATGCAGGGCAGGTTGAAGGCGCGCGTCGCCTCGCGGATCAGCCCGAATTGCGGTATCAGCTCATCAGGCGGTGCCGAGCGATTGGCCTTGTAGGCATCGTACAGAATCCTTGCGGAAGGTCTTTGCCGAGTAGTCGAAGATAACCGCAAGATGCGTCGGCGTGACGCCGACGGAGGTGTCACGCGCATCGGTCAGCAGCTTCCAGAGCATATTGCAGAAGCCAGAGACTGCGCCGACCGGCAAGCCGTCGGACTTGCGCGTCAGCGGCGGCAGGGCGTGAAACGCCCGGAAGATGAAACCCGAACCGTCAATAAGGAAAAGATGATCGCCTTTTTTCATGGCTGCATGGATAGCGTGGCGGGATGGAAACGTCCATTGCACATGCAGTTTCCGGTACTATTTATTGCGGACTCCTCGCCTTCGGAAAGATTGCCTATGGAAAAGCGCAGCTGCGCGGCCGCCCATGCCGTACCGCTTACTCTCATGGCAGTCGTCATTGCCAGCTCCTACACACTGGGCGACGGCCCGCTGCCTTTCTCAAAGTGCTCTTCGCGCCGGTGTTCCTACTGGCGATCAAGGTCCGCAAACCTTTTTTCTGCAGCATCTGGATCGCAGGCGAAGCTTCGGTAGCCAAGCAGATTTCCAGCTGCTGAACGCCCTGACTTCTTTCCACCTTTTTGATATCGGTCGGCCCTTACGAGGCACTTGGCATCATTGCGCTGATCTGCGGAGGCATGACCATATTGATTGCCGGATGGAACCTTGCGTTCTTCTGGAATGATCGCCGGAGGGCGCGGGAATTAATGCTTCACCGAACTGTTACCAATTTGTAATTGTCGGCTCGGCCAGCTTCCCTTGAAAAACCACATTCCCGGTCACAAATCAGGTCTACCGGCGTTTGATCGCGCCGAGGGTCTGATTACCGGCTTGTCCCCCGCCGCATCAGGCTTGGACAAAGGCCTTATCCCCCTCTCCGGGCCTTTGTCCCCATTTTCAAGCCGCCATGGCCAACCTCCAGGCCATGGCGGCTTTGTTTTTTGGCGAAGATGCACATTTATGAAGCTAAGGGACAAGTTTTAATCCATCGCATGCGATTTGTTGCATTGTTTCGCGTCAGTTTTTGAGCCTAACTGCAATCATGGGATTTAACAGGATGGATTCGGGAGCATACCTTGCCAGTCAGTTGGCCAAGGGTTTTGCCCGCTCGCTGCAGCAGCGCGCGGCGGGGCTCGGTTTTTCTCCCGGGCAATTCCCGATCCTTCTCGAACTTTGGGCGGAAGACGGCCTCACGCAGAAGCAATTGCTCGAACGCGTCGATATCGAACAGGCGACGATGGCCAATACGCTTGCGCGCATGGCGCGCGATGGCCTCATCGAGCGCCGTCCCCATCCTTCAGACAAGCGAGCGCAACTGATCTTCCTGACGCCCAATGCGCGGGCCATCGAAGATGAAGCGGTCAAGATCGCACGTGAAGCCGATCTGGCGCTTTTCCAAGGCTTCAAGACCTTCGAACGCGAACTGATGCTGGAATATATCCGCCGCCTCCTCGAAAACGCGAAGAAAATCTGACCGTCTACGCCCTCCCTTGTTTCGATTTTTCTTCCTCGAAACGTCCCCGCCTTTGGTCTATCGTCCGGCCGAATCTCGAAAGGAGTCGGAAATGACAGACGTAACCCCGGTGCTTTCGCGCGCCGATCAGAACCTCGGTTCAAGCCTGGACAGATTGTTCGAGTTGCTGCGCATCAAGTCGATCTCGACTGATCCCGGCGTACAAAGCCGAGTGCCGCACGGCTGCCGAATGGCTGGTCGCCTATCTGAAGACACTGGGTTTCGAAGCTTCCGTTCGCGATACGCCCGGCCACCCGATGGTCGTTGCGCATCATGCCGGCGCCAGCGCCGATGCGCCGCATGTGCTGTTCTACGGCCACTACGACGTTCAGCCGGTCGATCCAATCGAGCTTGTGGGAAAACGATCCCTTCGAACCAGCCGATCAAGGACGTCGGCAATGGCCGCAAGATCCTGACGGGCCGCGGCACCGCCGACGACAAGGGCCAGCTCATGACCTTCGTCGAAGCTTGCCGGGCCTATAAAGAGGTCAACGGCGCGCTTCCTTGCCGCGATCACTATCCTTTTCGAGGGCGAAGAGGAATCCGGCTCGCCGTCGCTCAAGCCCTTTCTGGAGGCAAATGCGGCAGAACTGAAGGCCGACTATGCGCTTGTCTGCGATACCGGCATGTGGGACCGCGAGACCCCGGCGATCTGCTGCTGCCCTGCGCGGCCTTGTCGGTGAAGAAGTCGTCGTTACGGCGGCCGACCGCGATCTGCATTCCGGGCTTTTCGGCGGCGCGGCAGCCAATCCGATCCATGTCCTCGACAACAGCGCTTGCCGGTCTGCATGACGAAACCGGCCGCATAACGACTCGAGAATTTCTATGAAGGCGTCGAGGAAACGCCTGCAAACGTCAAGGCCTCATGGGAAAAGCTCGGCCAGACCGCTGAGGACTTACTGGGCCAAGTCGGCCTTTCGGTCCCGTCGGGTGAAAAAGGCCGATCCGTTCTGGAACTCACCTGGGCGCGCCCGACGGCTGAAGTCAACGGCATATGGGGCGGCTATACCGGCGAAGGCTTCAAGACAGTGATTGCCGCCAAGGCCTCGGCCAAGGTTTCGTTCCGCCTCGTCGGCACAAGCAGGATCCGGCGAAGATCCGAGAGAGCGTTCCGAAGCTATGTCCGCGCGAAGCATTCCGGCCGATTGCTCGGTCGAGTTCCATCCCCATGGCGCTTCGCCGGCAATTCACCTTGCCTATGATTCTCCGGTGCTCACGAAGGCGAAGAACGCGCTTTCCGACGAATGGCCCAAGCCCGCCGTCGTTATCGGCATGGGCGGCTCGATCCCGATCGTCGGCGACTTCCAGAGGATGCTCGGCATGGAATCGCTGCTCGTCGGCTTCGGCCTCGCAGATGACCGGATCCATTCGCCCAACGAGAAATACGAACTCGACCTCCTACCACAAGGGCATCCGCTCCTGGGTGCGCATCCTCGACGCGTTGGCAGCTTGAACAAAAAACGTGCCTCGCGATGATTTACGCGGGCACGCATTCAGACAAAAAACAAAGGCCGGATAAACCGGCCTTCATCATCCGCTTCGCTTCAATGCCAGTACATCCGTGGTCAAGGAAAAAGCGGACTTGCAGCCAAGACTGATCCCGAAAGGTTAACACGCCGTTAAGGCGCCCAGCTGTCGGAATGATATGGAAAACGGCAAACGCTTAAGCCGCGCACAGCATCCACTTGGCTGCGATCTGTTGAGCGTCAAATCGGAAGCCGCTCCGGCACTTTCAAGGCCTAGAGCCCCGATTCTTCCGTTCAAGCTGCGTTCATGCAACACGCGCTATAAACCATTGAAAGACAAGACGAATGGTTGCCGGCTAACAAAAGTCGGCAAGCCTCCGACTATGCCCGGAACCGGCAAAAGCCGGAGTAAAAACAAATACCGGATGTGGCATGACGCTGCCTCCCAGGGAGTTGAAAACGTGAAACGCACCCTCTTGAAAATTGCCGCGACCGGTATGCTCTTGTTTGCTCCGGCGATCGCTCAGGCGGCAGAAGGCTTCGCGACGACGAACGTCAATATGCGGGCCGGCCCAAGCACAGCATATCCGGCTGTCACCGTAATTCCGGCCGGCGAATCCATCGAAATCTTCGGCTGTCTTGCCGACGCGCCATGGTGCGACGTGGAGTTCTACGGCGGCCGTGGCTGGGTGCACGGCGCATATATCCAGGCACTTTATCAACAGCGCCGCGTTTATATCGGGCCTGAATATTATCGCCCGCTCGGTATTCCCGTCGTTCGCCTTTAGCTTCGGCAGCTATTGGGATCGTAACTACCGCGACCGTGACTTCTATCGCGACCGCGATCGCTGGCGCCGCGGATCGGACTTTGATCGTGACTCGGATCGCCGTGAAAGACGCCGGGACTTTGACGATCGTCGGGATCGCCAGCCGGATTTCGATCGTGCGCCCAACCGGCAGGCCCAATGTCGATAGGCAGCCGGACTTTGACCGTGATCTGCGCGGCGGCGATCGCGATCGCGATCGCCGGAACTTCGAACGTCGAGACGATGATGGCAATCGCGTCATCCGCCGCGGCGACGACAATCGTAACCGCAGCGATCGTGACAACGACCGTCGGAACTTCGAACGTCGAGGCGATGATGGCAATCGCATCCGTGGCGACGACAATCGTAACCGTCGAGGTGGTGACAATGACCGCCGGAACTTCGAACGTGGAGGCGATGATGGCAATAGTCGCGTCCGTGGCGACGACAATCGTAACCGCCGAGGTGGTGACAATGACCGCCGGAACTTCGAACGTGGAGGCGATGATGGCAACAGTCGCGTCCGCGGCGACGACAATCGTAACCGCAGCGGCGGTGACAATGATCGCCGCAGGCAGCGAGGCGCCTGCCAACCGGGCGATCCGGGTTGCCGGAACTAACGTAGCCCAGGGGCGGCAGAGATGCCGCCCTTTCTTTTACGATAGGCTGCATAGAAAAAGCCCGACGCTCCAAGACGGAGGCGCCGGGCCTGATTTCGATCGGCCGTGTTGAGGGGAGACGACCGATCCATAACGGGACTTGAGGGCTGTCCCGCTATGGAGGAAACTGGCGGGACAGCTAAAAGTTCCAAATCACCAAACAGAAGCTTTGCGATCAGAGCCTGCCACGAGTTCACGCATCTCTGCAAACGGACCGTGCAGCATTTTCAGGCGGCTTTCCTCCATCTTGCTCAGCCGATGCTGCCGGGCAAACTCATGGATGCTCCAGATCTCGCGAAGACAGGTCTCGTCTATTCTCTTAAGGTCAATGCTCATATTAAATGCCTAACTACTACGCTTATTGCTTTTTTCTTCGGCGTAAGGTGGCGCGATATATGTCAGTTTCGTGACAGCCGCAACGAATGGCAGCCATGCGCAAACGGCAGGGCTCAAGCGCCGTCGGGACCGCTCGCCTGCAGTCTTAACCACCCCTTAAATCGCCGTATTTAAAGTCCACCCGGATGATTGCGCAAAGAGCGCTTGCGACATATGGGGTGCGGCCGGTCCACGATGGCAGGTAGGGGCAGATCACGCGATAGAATCGAACCGTCCTTCAGCGGCCGTAGCCGCTTTGAAGAGGACGACGATTTCTCGTTGGATGACGACGATCGTATCGCGGGCCGACGCGGAACCAAACGTTCTTCCTCGGACGCAACACGAACCCGCGCATCCGACAGGCAAAGGCGCATCCGACGCGAGCCGCCGGAACGCCAGGATGGCGGTCTCTTTAGCTTCATCCGCCGCGTGTTCTACTGGTGCATCGTGCTTGGTATCTGGGCCGGCATCGGCGCAGCTGGGCTGGTTTTCTACTACGGCTCGCGCATGCCGAGCGCCAGCACCTGGGCGATCCCTGATCGGCCGCCGAACGTCAAGATCACATCTGTCGATGGCAGCGTGATTGCCAATCGTGGCGCCACCGGCGGCGAGGCGCTATCGCTCGATCAGATGTCGCCCTACATCCCTGAAGCGATCATCGCGATAGAAGACAAGCGCTTCTACTCGCATTTCGGCGTCGACCCAATGGGGCTTGCCCGCGCCGTCGTCAACAACCTGACGGGCCAGCCAATTCAGGGTGGCTCCACCTTGACGCAGCAGCTCGCGAAGAACCTCTTTCTTTCGCCGGATCGCACTCTGGAGCGCAAAGTGCAGGAAGTGCTGCTCTCTTTCTGGCTCGAGCAGAAATATACGAAGGATCAGATCCTTGCGATGTATCTGAACCGCGTCTTCTACGGCTCCAATGCCTACGGCGTCGAGGCTGCCGCCCGCCGCTATTTCAACAAGTCCGCGCGTGACGTGAACCTCGGGGAAGCGGCTTTGCTCGCCGGTCTCGTCAAGGCACCGTCACGCCTCTCTCCGGCCCGCGACCCAGACGCCGCAAACGCCCGTGCCCAGGTCGTACTGCAGGCCATGCGCGACCAGGGCTATGTCACCGACAACGAGGTGAAGACGGCGATGACGCAGACGCCGTCCAAGGCGAAGAGCTACTGGTCGGGCGCTGGTCAATATGTGGCCGACATGGTTATGGACGAGCTACCCGGGCTGGTCGGCGAGGTGAAAGAGGACCTCATCGTCGATACGACGATCGACAAGGGGCTGGAAAAGAAGGCTGAGCAGTCGCTCAACGACATTCTCGGCAAGGATGGCGCAAAGCTCGATGCGTCCCAGGCCGCCCTCGTCTCGATCGACGGGACTGGCGCGATCCGAGCGCTTGTCGGCGGCAGAGATTATGCCGAAAGCCAGTTCAACCGCGCGGTCAAGGCGAAGCGCCAGCCGGGCTCCTCTTTCAAACCTTTCGTTTATGCCGCCGCACTCGAAAAGGGTTTGACGCCCTATTCCGTCTTCAACGACGCACCGATTCGCATCGGCAACTGGACGCCTGAAAATTATGAAAAGAAATACAATGGCGAGGTGACACTCGCGACCGCGCTTGCGAAGTCGTTGAATACCGTCGCCGCCCAGCTCGTCATGTATGACGGGCCGGAGCAGGTGATCAAGCTTGCGCACCGACTCGGCATCGAGACCGAGCTGCAGCCGAATGCCTCGATCGCGCTTGGCACGTCTGAAGTGTCGCTCACGGAGCTCACCGCTTCCTACGCCGCCTTCATGAACGGCGGCTACAAGGCAACCCCGCATGTGATCCGCCGGGTGACGACCGCAGAGGGCAAGGTTCTCTATGAGAACACATATGACAACCCCCCGCGCGTTGTCTCTGAAACGGTCGCCGCCAACATGAATGCCATGATGATGGGCACGATCGAGACCGGCACGGGCAAAAGCGCCAAGATTCCTGGCTGGCAGGCGGCCGGCAAGACGGGCACGACTCAGAATTCGCGCGATGCGCTCTTCGTCGGTTTCACCAGCAATCTGACGACCGGTGTCTGGTTCGGCAATGACGACGGCACGCCGATGAAGAAGGTTACCGGCGGCGGCCTGCCTGCGAAGGCATGGCAGGAATTCATGATTGCCGCGCACAAGGGTCTTTCTCCAGCTCCGCTATTCGGCAACGGCCAGTTCATTGCGGACCCGAATGGGTTTGGCAATCAGCCGATGGCGCAGGCTGAACCGCAGCCGATGCAGGAGCAGCCGACAACGATCGGCGGCATCATATCCGGCGTTTTCGGAGGTGGGAGCAGCACGGAGGCGCAAACATCGTTTCCACCGGCACCCGGTCAGCAGCAACAGGCCGTGGCCGTCCCGGGAGGACCGATTCCACCGGGAGATGTCGGCAGCCCTGCGGTTACCTCTTCCGTCCAGCCGCGCCGCACCACGCTGCTTGACCTGATCATGGGCCAATGAGCGAAGCCGCTCATGCTCGGCGCAAGCCGGCTTTGGTAAGTCCACGGAGATGCGAAGCACGGCGGACTTTTTTCGCTCACTGTAGAAAGTGAATGCAACACGTTCGTTTTGCTGGATTTCGGGCTCATTCTCGCCTTGCAGTCAAGAAAACCGCTCCTTATATACGCCGCATCACCGCAATCACGATTGCGTTAATTCCGAAGACCCACATCCCGTAAGGGGCTGTCAGGGAAATGCCTTCTCGGGGTTCCGACAGCTTGCTTCAAGGAGTAAATGACATGGCAAAAGTAATTGGTATCGACCTCGGAACGACAAATTCCTGCGTCGCTGTCATGGACGGCAAGGACGCGAAGGTCATTGAGAACGCGGAAGGCGCGCGCACGACTCCTTCCATGGTAGCATTTACCGACGACGGCGAACGCCTTGTCGGCCAGCCGGCAAAACGCCAGGCCGTCACCAATCCGACGAATACGCTCTTTGCCGTCAAGCGCCTGATCGGCCGCCGCTACGAAGATCCGACCGTCGAGAAGGACAAGGGTCTTGTCCCTTTCAGTATGTACGAAGGGCGACAATGGCGATGCTTGGGTCGAAGCCAATGGCAAGGGCTATTCGCCCGCGCAGGTCTCCGCGATGATCCTTCAGAAGATGAAGGAAACGGCTGAATCCTACCTCGGTGAAAAGGTCGAGAAGGCCGTCATCACGGTTCCGGCATACTTTAACGACGCGCAGCGCCAGGCAACCAAGGATGCTGGCAAGATCGCGGGTCTTGAGGTTCTGCGTATCATCAACGAGCCGACCGCAGCGGCCCTCGCTTACGGGCTTGACAAAAAGGAAGGCAAGACGATTGCCGTCTACGACCTTGGCGGCGGTACCTTCGATATTTCGATCCTCGAAATCGGTGACGGCGTCTTCGAAGTGAAATCCACCAACGGCGACACCTTCCTCGGCGGTGAAGACTTCGACATGCGTCTCGTCGAATACCTCGTTGCAGAGTTCAAGAAGGACAACGGCATCGACCTCAAGAACGACAAGCTCGCACTGCAGCGCCTGAAGGAAGCTGCCGAAAAGGCCAAGATCGAGCTCTCGTCCTCGCAGCAGACCGAAATCAACCTGCCCTTCATCACGGCTGACGCTTCCGGCCCGAAGCACCTCACGCTGAAGCTGACGCGCGCCAAGCTTGAAAGCCTGGTCGACGACCTCGTGCAGCGCACGATCGCGCCGTGCAAGGCAGCCCTCAAGGATGCCGGCGTCACCCCGGCTGAGATCGATGAAGTCGTTCTCGTCGGCGGTATGAGCCGCATGCCGAAGGTTCAGGAAGTCGTCAAGCAGCTGTTCGGCAAGGAGCCGCACAAGGGCGTCAATCCTGATGAAGTCGTTGCACTCGGCGCTGCCATCCAGGCCGGCGTTCTGCAGGGCGACGTCAAGGACGTCCTGCTGCTCGACGTGACCCCGCTGTCTCTGGGCATCGAAACCCTCGGTGGCGTCTTTACCCGTCTGATCGAGCGCAACACGACGATCCCGACCAAGAAGTAGCCAGACCTTCTCGACCGCCGAAGACAACCAGCAGGCCGTCACCATCCGTGTTTCGCAGGGCGAGCGCGAAATGGCTGCCGACAACAAGCTGCTCGGCCAGTTCGACCTCGTCGGCCTGCCGCCGGCGCCGCGCGGCGTTCCGCAGATCGAAGTTACCTTCGATATCGACGCGAACGGCATCGTGCAGGTTTCGGCCAAGGACAAGGGTACCGGCAAGGAACAGCAGATCCGCATCCAGGCTTCGGGCGGCCTTTCGGACGCCGACATCGAAAAGATGGTCAAGGATGCCGAATCGCCATGCCGCGGAAGACAAGAAGCGCCGCGAAACCGTGGAGGCCAAGAACCAGGCCGAAAGCCTGGTTCACTCGACGGAAAAATCGCTGAAGGATTACGGTGACAAGGTTTCCGAGGCCGACCGCACCGCGATCTCCGATGCGATTGCGGCTCTGAAGTCTGCAGCCGAGGCGACCGACCCGGATGCCGAGGATATCAAGGCGAAGACGCAGACCCTCATGGAAGTGTCCATGAAGCTCGGTCAGGCGATCTACGAAGCCCAGCAGGCGGAAGCCGGAACGGCAGATGCTTCGGCAGGTGATGACAATGTCGTTGATGCCGACTACGAAGAAGTCAAGGACGACGACCGCAAGAAGTCCGCATAATCCGGCGTGAAGCGGTTATGCTACAACACTGCAATCCGGCTGCCCGAGGGCAGCCGGAAATCCATTTCCGGGGTTTAACATAATGGCAAAAGCGGACTTTTACGAAACTCTGGGCGTCGCCAAAACGGCGGATGAAAAAGAGCTGAAAAGCGCCTTCCGCAAACTGGCAATGAAATATCATCCGGACAAGAACCCGGACGATAAGAGCGCCGAACATCAAATTCAAGGAAATCAACGAAGCCTATGAAACGCTGAAGGACCCGCAGAAGCGTGCGGCCTACGACCGTTATGGTCACGCAGCCTTCGAGCATGGCGGCATGGGTGCTGGCGGCTTCGGCGGCGGTGCGGGCTTCGCCGGTGGCGGCGGCTTCTCCGACATCTTCGAAGACATATTCGGCGAGATGATGGGTGGTGGCCGGGGACGGCAGCGCTCGATCCGGCGGACGCGAGCGTGGTGCCGACCTTCGCTACAATATGGAAATTTCGCTGGAAGAGGCCTTCTCCGGCAAGACGGCGCAGATTCGTGTTCCAACCTCGATCACTTGCGATATGTGCTCGGGTTCCGGCGCCAAGCCAGGCACGCAACCGAAAACCTGCGGCACCTGTCAGGGCTCCGGCCGCGTTCGCGCTGCGCAGGGCTTTTTCTCGATCGAACGAACCTGCCCGACCTGTCATGGCCGCGGCCAGACCATTCCCGATCCATGCCCCAAGTGCCATGGCCAGGGCCGCGTAACGGAAGAGCGTTCGCTCTCGGTCAATATTCCGGCTGGTATCGAAGATGGCACGCGCATCCGCTTGCAGGGCGAAGGCGAGGCCGGCACGCGCGGCGGACCGGCGGGCGATCTCTATATTTTCCTGTCGGTGAAGCCGCACGAATTCTATCAGCGCGATGGAGCCGACCTTTATTGCGCCGTTCCGATCTCGATGACGACGGCAGCGCTCGGCGGCACTTTCGATGTGGCGACGCTCGACGGCACGAAGTCGCGCGTCACCGTTCCGGAAGGCACGCAGGCCGGCAAGCAGTTCCGCCTCAAGGGCAAGGGCATGCCGGTGCTGCGTTCCAGCCAGACGGGCGATCTCTACATCCAGATCCAGATCGAGACGCCACAAAAGCTCTCGAAGCGGCAGCGCGAACTGCTCCAGGAGTTCGAGCAGCTTTCCTCGAAGGAGAACAATCCGGAATCGACAGGCTTTTTTGCGCGCATGAAGGAATTCTTCGAAGGATAAGAACTGGCGCGGCAAACACAGCACAGGTTGAAAGCCGGGGTTTCCATCCCGGCTTTTTTCATGCCCTCCAAGGCGTCGCCCAGACATGTTCGCTCACGTTAGCCGAGGAAACGCTCCTCCCGATGCCAGTTCAGGGCATCCGTGCTGGGTGCAGTCTCGGTTGGGTAGGCAGACGCAGCGGCTGACCCTGAGGTCGTAATAGTGCCTCCCGTTCTGGAAGAACTCCTTCAGGCGCCCGCTTACGACAAAGCGGAAATCAGGATCGGCGGGTGCGTACCCGCGATCGAAATCTTGTGGATGTCAGCACGAAGCAGAAGCTCATTGCTGACCTCGTGCTCACCGCCGGCTCCATGGTCCCTGATGTGCGCGCATCACGCGGGACGTCGGTCACGACTGCGGCGGCAAAACAGGCTTTGCAAAAGGCAGGCATATGACAGCGCATGCCGTGATGATTGCGACCATCATCCACGCTTCGTTGAGCGCTTGGACGGTTGCCGCGGTCTGAACAAGGGGGTTCAATATTGCTGTCGTGTCCGCATCAAAAGCGCCGATGTGGCCGGCAACGATCTGGGCCGGTGCGCCGATGAACTCCGCAGCCTCCAAATCCCCTGCCTGCAAGCGATCCCAGAGCTTTTGTCCAAGCGGCTCCGAGCGGGTATATAGGATGGTATCGATGAGCGCGATCCCAATTGCGCCGCCAAGGTTTCGCATCAAATTGAACAGACCACTTGCATCTGGAACACGCTCGGGCGGCAGCGTGCCGAGCGCCAGACGGGTCGGCGGCAGAAGGCAAAACATGATGGAGACGCCTCTTATGATCTGTGGCCAAAACATTGCGTCATAGTCGGAGCGAGGGTTTTGCGAAGCACTCATCCCGATGCCGATTGCAAAGAGCGCGAAGCCGACCGCGGACAGCAGGCGAGGGTCCATTCGCTTCTCGAGCGCAACAGCAATTGGCGCTGTACATAATTGCGCGATGCCGGTTACGAGCATTGTCATACCGATTTCGAATGCGTTATGACCTCTGACAAAGGCCAGAAACACAGGCATCAGATCAGACAGAACCGAATAGACCGAAGCCGAGGATGAAGCTTAGCGTCGAGCCCACCATAAAGTTTCGATCTTGGAAGTTATGAAGCTCTACCAACGGCCGGGCTCGGTGGAGCGATCGCCATATGAATGCCGATGCTGATAGGGCTGAGACGGCGAACAGGCCGCTGTCATAGGCTGACATCCAGCCGCTCGTGGGCGCTTCCTTCAATCCAAGCTCCAGCGTAATCAGAGCGACGGCCATCGTGGCCAATCCCACCCCGTCAAGCCCGCGAAGTTCCCAGACGTCGACGCGCTCTTGAGGGAGCGATCGCATTGCAACAAGAGCGGCAAGAATTCCAGGAATGATATTGATCAAAAAAAGCCAATGCCAGGAGTAGGTCTCTGTCAGCCAGCCACCGACAATCGGCCCGACAGTCGGAGCGAGGACGGCAAGAACGCCAGCAATGGTCGTGGCAAGGGCTTGGCGCTCGTTTGGAAACAGAATGAACACCGCCGAGAAGACAGAGGGTATCAGCGTTCCGCCTGAAAAGCCCTGCAGAACCCGCCAGGCGACGAGTTCGCTGAAGCCGCTGCTGATCGCACACCCCGCCGAGGCAATCACGAAAAGGACCAGCGACGTCACGAACAGCCATCGCATGGTGAGAAGACGCGTGAGGAACCCGGTTAACGGGATGGCGACTACCTCGGCAATCAGATAGACGGTCTGAATCCAGCTCATCTGCTCGGGATCGATGTCGAGAGCAGACTGTATCGTTGGCAACGACGTCGCCACAACTTGCACATCCAAGATCGCCATAAACATGCCGATGCACATGGCGAAGAAACCGATCCAAATGACGGTCTGGCGGCGATCGGTAAGATGCGAACTCAAGCCGGTTCGGCATGGGACAATCCTGCAAGTGCGGCATTCTCGGCCTTGACGCAATTGGTCACAATGACTGCATTGGCGATGGAAAACAGACGTGCATCAAGTGGCAAAACCGAGTGGGAGTGCCGCGATCTCGCCCATCACGACAACATAGTTCGGATAGCGCAAGAAGCGATACGGGCCGTTGGAAACAATCGTCCCGCCCAGCGCAACAATGATGCTCGGAAAACAAAACGGTCTGATGATAGCGCTATCTCAGTTCAGGCGGGTCCAAATCTGGGTCTTGCACAATACGTTCGTCGCGCAGCCCCGGAGTTTGAGGCTGTTTTCCCGATACGGTGAGCCTGCCGCTATAGGTTGTCTTGGTCCGCGGATCTGTGAGCCGGCCGGTATACGTATCCGCCCTGCCTGAAAAGAAACCGATCTGCTGTCCCGCATATCGCCCGCTCTTCGCCACAATGCAGTAGTTCGCTCCGCAATGGTCGATCACCGACGTCTCGCCGTTTTCCGTCTTCCAGGTTCCCACCACTGTATCGGCACCACTCGCGACGCTGGCTATCAATATGAAGATTGTGACAAAAACAGACCTGATCGTCATTTGGAAACTCCCATTGCGATCTCTGCTGATATGTAACGGCAATAGCGTCATCGAGTTCCTCGGACTTCTGATAGGCTATAGTGCAAAATGTCAGTGCTCTCATGTCGCGACTGAGCGTGATCTTTGATCGGATGCCAAGCTGGCCGTGATCGGAGCTTAGGAGGCAGTGTTGGAATCGGGTCATGCTTTCAGAGGCCGGCGGCGCGCCTAGTGGCATCGTTATGGCCGTTCGCAGGCTCAGCGCTGCTCTTCAACCGATCACGATAGCGCCATTAGCTGACCGCCAGGACGAGTCCGGTGTCGTGCTGGCGCACGAAATCCACCCGTGTCCCGTTCCAGTGGTAGCTGTAGTGCCGCCCCTGGATCGGTATCGTGATTGCGTCTGGCCAGAACATGCCGATGCATTGCCGGCCTGGCATGCGGACGCTACCCCACACGAGACCATCGCTTCCGGCGGCCCGGAGGCCGCGTCCCTCGGCCTGGGAGGCAGTGTAGTCGTCCGGGTGCAGCACGTCAGGCACCGCGTTGACGTCATCGAGGTCCCGATCGACGCTGCCGATCAGGACCCGGAAGTCCGCCGTCCAGCCGGAGTCTTCGTTCGTGGCGCGCATGAATTTTTCGTGGTGATGAATGGTCTCCGCGACCGCTCCAACAGGTGCTCGGCGGCGAAGCCGATCATCTCGCGCAGGTAATCGCAATCCGGGCCTTTCTCGACGAGCGTGCGCAGGTTCATCATGTCGTCAGTCATCGATGGTTCTTTCGAATCAGGTTGTTGCCGACAGCCCAATCCTACCGGGGAACATCGATGGACACCGGCTACGCCGCTCGCTCGCTACGGCGCTGCCCGGGCGCGCTCGCGAGCGGCTTCGCTAGCGCCCAGCCACACCACTTGTCGGGACGCGACCCCGGCTGGCCATCATCTGAGCTGTTCTTGCAGTATCAAAGCCAATGCTGGCAATTCACTAATCGTCGTTCGTCACGGACGACTAAGGTTCTATGGGGCAACACGCGCGCCGCTTTGGAGCCCAATTTTCGAGCGGCCGATAGACGGGAAACCGCCACCCGGCACATGGCGGCATGTCTCAAAACCACACAAATCCAGAACCGCTCCGTAGAGCCGGCCATTTCTGTTCCAATTTGAAACAGAGAAAACCAGCGATACGTCCTGCGTTAACGCAGGCTGCGGATGCCGCTTGCAACTTGCTGAAATGCCATCACTACTACCCGCATAATTTTGGGGAACAAACCAATTGAAGGTCACTTGCATGACGGCAGCAGCCTCCTTGTCCTTTCAGCCGGATGACGTCGACGTCCTTGCCGGCGCGCTTTATACTTGGTGTGCCGAGCGCAACATCAAGCTCCGCAGCCAGCAGGGCCTTTCGATCGCCAGCATCGCGATCGACCTTTATCATGCCGGGCATCACACGCAGGACGACTTGCTTGTCGCGCTGCACGAGCGCGAACTTCATTCAAGATCCCGAAACAAAAAGAAACCCGCCTGCGGCGGGCATAAGGTACCGGGATACTCTTTTGTCATGGCGCCGCAATCGGAGCGTCAGGCAGCCTTTTCCGCGCTCATCAGCGTCAGAATGGTCTTGACCGCTTCTTTGCCCGCGGGCGAGTGAAGCCTGTCATAATTGACAGCCAGTTCATAAGCCTCGGGGCTTAAAGCAACTTTTGACGGGAATTGCGACGTTTCTGCGCCTTCAAAGAGAGCGGAGATCTCAACGCCAAGAAAGACCGCGATCTGGTGCAACTTGCTGGCGGAGACCCGGTTGGTGCCTTTTTCGTATTTCTGAATTTGCTGGAACGTCAAACCAAGAGCTTCCCCAAGCTCCAGTTGCGAGACACGGCGGCGGGCGCGGAGCTGTCTGACATTGCGACCGACGAGGATATCTACGGGATCCGGCACCTAGCATTCCCTCATGTATTAACGAATTCCTAACGACACTATGCCGGTTCTTGAGCAGAACTCAACCCGATAGTTGCAAAATTCAACCGACTTTTTTTGGGCTTTACGCTACGTCAGGGAAACCAAGCGTCAGCGCGTAGATCGGCGCATGAGCAGGATTGCGCAGACCAACCAATTCGCCGATCCGCGTATGGCTTAGAGCCGCGGTTGGGCAAGCCGTCATGCCATGCGCCGTGGCCGAAAGCATGATGTTTTGCCCAATGTGCCCGGCCTCGATCAAAACCACGCGGTAGGCGTTGGCATCGCTATATTTCCACATGCTGCGGTCCATATGGGCAACGAGTACGATCATGCAGGGCATGGTATCCGCCCATTCCTGACCGCCCACGAGATCGCCGAAAGAGGGCAAAGCGTCCGATATCTTTGCCAGCGAATGCTCGAAGGCCGAATAGTCATAAATTCCTGGCGCCAGCCCGTCGACCGCCTTCGCAAAAACATAAGCTTCATAAGGGTTGCGTGCGCCGCCGGACGGTGTCATCGACAGCGGCAGCGTCACCACCGAATTTCGTGCAGTGCCTGTGATTCCAAGGCCTGCGAAAAGCGCGTCGGAGAGCGCGTGCAATGACACGGCTTTCGTAAGACCCTTGCGTTCAAGTCCGCCGCCTCGCCATCAGCTCCAACAAAGAATTTCCGGAGGGTTCGGCGGATAGCGAAATGACATCACCTTGCCCCGAATTGAGGCTGTAGAGCTCGATCTCGCCATCGCTTGCGAGCGCAGCGCGCTGCAGATCTTCGGCCTCATTTAGGGACATGTAATCGGGGTCCTGAACGCAAAAATGCATCAGGGCGGCGGGCATACCCCACTTCCAATGCTGACGGAAAGCGTCCTCCCGCATCTCAAGTTCGGATCCTTCGACGACGAGTGCGGACATCTCTACAAGCGCCACAAGCGTTTCATCGAGTTCGTCCTCACTATGGCCGGGCGCTTGATCGCGGATCGCGGCGCGATCACTCCACTCGGCAATAGCGCGCAAAAAATCCAGAAGGTCCGGACTGCACTCGAAGACAGCCTTGGTGAGGAAATTACAGGCTACGAACTCGGCACCATCATTATGGAAGACGAGCGTGCGGGAGGAACGATAGCGCATCGCAGAAAAATGCCCGCCGCGACTCGATTCGCCCGGCAGGCATCTCATCGCTTAATCGATGCGGAACATCATGCCGCGGCTGACAAAAGTCGGCTTAGCCTTGGCTGCGGTAACCTTAAGGTTCGGCTTGCTCTTCTTCTGCATGCTCCATCTCCTCGGTTCGAAAGCAATCGGTGTTGATCGCAGCCCGAACAATGAGGCGCCAACCGAAAATATTCGATTAATTCGCAAATATTAGTTTGATACATCACAGTGGCATATTGCTTCAGTTTAAGTCAAAAACCGGAAATTTCTGAATTAAAATCGTTATTTTTGTGTTTATACAGAAATATCTAGCCGAAAAACGTGAATTATGCCAATCATAATGCGCGAATGAACTCGACAAGACGCCGGAGAAAGCACGATGGCCCATAAAAAGACTGCACAAGCCGAACAAACGCTGAATTTGCATGATGGGGTCGGTGACTATACGATCGACATGCTGAATACGCTGATCGCGCAAAGCCGCACCGCCCGGCAGCCGATGCTGACCTACCTCTTGTCAATGGCGCTGATCGAGGCGCACCGCGTCAACGTCGATCACGCGCCCACGACCCATGAAGCCGGGCTGTCGCTCAACTAACCGAGATCGCGTGTGACTGAAGAGATGAAATCGGCACGCTGCTGGGTAATCATGTCCCGTACGATCCGCGGAACGGCCTCATCGGCCGTTCGGTAGACTTTCGCGAGGCGCAGCGCCGTTCTGAGGTTTATCTTCGTGCTCAGCGGCACCATCACAACGGCACTGAAGGACGGTCCAGCGGGCGTAAAAATCATGGCGTGCCCTCCAAGCAGCTTCTCGGAGAATGGCAGCCACCGAAGGCGCATCAGCGTCGGCTCTTGTGTACCAATCTGATTGGCTGCGACGAAGGAAAGGCAATTGAGCCGCTCGACGACGATGCCTTTGTGATCGCCGGTGAAGCGGGACCAATATTCGCCCTTCTTGATCGCTCGATTGGTAAGACGCCGGAAAGTCGTGGCGCTTCCCTGCTTGGCAATAACAACAACGGCACAAAGCAGGCTCTCCCGCGTACCAGGGATCGTCATGTAGGCATGATAAATGCCGGGTGCGATACCGGCGGAAGGATCGGCAAAGAGGAGCGGTTCCAGTGCATCCCTCGCCGCAGACAAGATGCGTTGCGCCGATGGACGGCCGTGGTCCAAATCGACCGCAACCGGCCGCTGGTACATCTCTTCCTCGGTCACACCGAGATATTCACAGATCCTCTACAGACGCCCGGCCCGGTGCGCGCCGTGCCTGAAGATAGGATTCAATCTGCGAGCGGCCGATTTGCATGCCGCGCGCGGCAGCGCTGATGCTGCCTGCCTTGGCAAGGCAGAGGCGCCGCAGATTTTTCGGCGAAATTCTCAAGTGCAGACATGTCCGCGAGGGCTTCCAGGAGATAAGTCGGCCCCAAACTAGCGGCTCGAAAGACGGAACACAAACGGGCGGCAAGACAAATCCGGGGATGATCCGATTGAGCCTGATCTGCGCGGCGGCGATGCACAGTGCCGGCAGGCCATGTGGTCTGCCGGTATTTTTTCGTTATAATTCAACGATGAACGAAGCGATGCGCCGCACAGCTGGCGTGACCCGCAACAGCACCGGAAAAAGCGACGACCCAAGACAGCACCTATGCGGCTGGCCAAAGCAAGCGGGCCACGCCCTGCATGGCGACGATGCTGATGGTGGAGACGCGGCCTGTCATCAGCATCGACAAGATAAACGGCACGGCAATCGTGTTATTGCGTTTGGAAAGTCTGCCATCAGGGCATTGAAATTCTCCGTAAGATACCGGCCGAACCAATGCGAATGCCCAGGTGGCGGATTGCGCGTTGATTGACGTAAACGCTTGCGGAGCTTTGCTTGAAGCAACAGTGTTCCTTTGCCGAAAGCCCATCCCAATACAAGCTTCCGATCGTGCCATGCGTCCGTCATTCCCATCACAATCGAATCGGATAAGATGCCGCTGGTTTTGACCTGGGGGTATCATTGTTTCTGTTCTCGAAGTTAGTCTGGGTCTTCGGCCAGCCGCTAACGCTGGTGTTCTTCCTAATTCTCTTCGCATTCCTTGCCGTCGTTCTCCGCTTCAGGCGCCTCGCCGTATTTTTCTCGGCGCTCGGCACACTGCTGCTCTTCGTCATCCTTTTCACCACAACAGGCAATTACCTCCTCCAGGATCTGGAATTGCGCTTTCCAAAGCCGGGCCGTGATCCGGATAACTTGCAATGCATGATCGTTCTCGGCGGCGCGTTTGAAAATGAAGTGAATACGACCAGCCACGGAATCGAGTTCAATGCAGGCGCGGACCGTTTTATCGAAGCGCTGCGGCTGGCGCAGCGATATCCGCAATCGCGCATTCTGATTTCCGGCGGGGATGGCTCGATTTCTGGAAAATATGAAGGCGATGCGGCCGCCTCGGCGCGCTTCTTTCCGCTGTTCGGGATTGCGCGTGAACGGCTTGTCGAAGACAGAACATCCCGCACGACCTTCGAAAATGCGATTAATACCAAGGAACTGCTTGCAAGCCAGGGACTTTCGAACTGCCTGATGATCACATCCGGCTATCACATGCCGCGTTCGGTCGGCATTTTCCGCAAGCAGGGCATCGATGTCGTGCCGTGGCCGACGGATTACCGGACGGATGGTCATGTAGCGCTGGGCATCGATTTCACGCAGCCGAGCCTCAATGCCCAGAACTTGGCGACCGCCGTGCGCGAATGGTTCGGTCTCGTCGGCTATTACTTTGCTGGTCGAACGTCCGAGCTCTATCCAGCCTGATGCATTATTTCTTTGAAATGGTGACAAACTTCGTGCCGCGAACACGCGCCGTTACGATGCAGGGACCGCCGTCGGTGCGATCGCAGAAGCGCGGATGCATCTTCATGGCCAGCACCATATTGCCGAAGCGCTTGATGAAATCGTAGCCGTAGATCTGCGCCGTCGCGATCATGAAATAGCCGCCCTCGGCCACCTGCAGGTAGAAATTATAGGTGCAGCCATCGTCGTTGCACTGCGGCCCCTTCTTTCCGTCGCAGGTCAATTCGCCCTCATTGACCACGGCGTCGATAAGGCCGTCATTGTTGATGTCCTGGCGCGTGATGTAAGCGTCCGAAAATTCGGCCTTCGTACATTGCTCGGTGAAATGCTTCTTCTCGTAGATTTCCGGATCCGAGATCAGCGATTGCTGCGCAGAGGCCGACTGAGCCACAAGGAGGGCTATGAAGTTCAGGACGATGAGAAGCGCTTTCACGGCTTTCCTCTTTTGTCGGATGGACACTGACAGACGCCCATTCTGGACGATCCGCCTTGCGCCGCCCTTGCCGCCGTGATTCAGTTCAGTATCGTGTGCCGGCTCTGGGGGCCAATCAATGTCTCTGCTCGTCTATCTCGATTATGCTGGCATCGCACTCTTTGCCGCGACGGGTGCGCTCGCCGCCTCGCGCAAGCAGCTCGACCTCATCGGCTTCCTTTTCTTCGCGATGGTAACAGGCACCGGCGGCGGCACGGTGCGCGATATCGTGCTTGGCCGCGTGCCGGTATTCTGGGTGCTGAACCCAGCCTATATCGTCATCTGCTGTCTGGCAGGCATCGTGGTTTTCTTCACCGCCCATCTCGTGGAGTCGCGTTACCGGCTGCTGATCTGGCTCGATGCGGTGGGGCTCGCCGCCTATTGCGTCATGGGTGCGGCCAAGGGACTTGCCGCGACAGGCTCGCCGACGATCGCGATCGTGACGGGGACACTGACGGCAACCTTCGGGGGCGTGTTGCGCGATCTGATGGCCAACGAGCCTTCCGTGCTCCTGAGACCCGAAATCTACATCACTGCGGCACTCTTCGGCGCGGGCATCTTTACGGGTGCAACTGAACTCGGCCTGCCGCTTTATGGCGCATCCGCCCTTGGCGTTGTCGCAGCCTTCGCCGTACGCGGCGGCGCATTATGGTTCGGATGGACGTTCCCGACCTACAGGCACAAGCCCGGTCGCCACCCTGACGATGTCATGTGAAATTCAGCGCTTCGGGCGCAAGCGGATTACAACGTCGACATGGGCGATTTCCATGCCCGGCGGCGGCTCCGGTAGATTGCCGATCGTCAAGTTGCTGACCGGAATATCCAGCACTTCATTATCGCCTTCGACAAAGAAGTGATGATGATCGGAAACGTTGGTGTCAAAATAGGTCTTGGCGCTCTCGACGGCGAGAACACGGATCATGCCAGCTTCAGTAAACTGGTGCAGCGTGTTGTAGACGGTCGCCAGAGAAACCGGGACGCCGGCGGTCACTGCTTCCTCGTGCAGTTCCTCGACGGTCAGATGCCGGTCGCCTTTCGCAAAAAGCAGATCGCCGAGCGCAACGCGTTGACGCGTCGGTCGCAGGCCTGCGCTGCGCAGTCTGGCTTCGATTGCGATCGGGGCTGCAGCCGCCATAAGGAAAGAACTCCGGTTATTCTAGCGTCAATCAATCAGGTTTCCTAAGCCATATATCTTTTGCGCGGGAGCCTTTCAATAGTTCCAATGGGGACAATGGCCTCCGAAACGCCGGAAAATCGGGCTTTTGACGCAATTGGGTCTGGCCGGGGCCTTGGCCTTCCTGTATGCGACCACCAAATAAGGCGACAAGTCAGTTCAAGGGCGGGGTAGAACTAGCCATGCTTATGCTTCATTTTCCTTGGAACTTGGACTAAACACTCACTCCATTGGCACGTGCGGGGGAAACAGAATTTTGATGACAACGAAACAATCCAGCTTCACCTATGAGGAAATCCTGACCTGCGGCCGTGGCGAAATGTTCGGCCCGGGCAATGCGCAATTGCCGCTGCCGCCGATGCTGATGTTCAATCGCATTACGCAGATTTCCGAAGACGGGCGGAGCAGCATGGCAAGGGTTATCATTCGCGCCGAATTCGACATCAAGCCGGACCTCTGGTTCTTCCCCTGTCGACTTCATGGGCGATCCCGTGATGCCCGGCTGCCTCGGCCTCGACGCCATGTGGCAGCTTGACCGGCTTCTATCCTCGGCTGGCTGGGCGAACCCGGCAAGGGCCGTGCACTCTCTACCGGCGAGGTGAAGTTCACCGGCATGGTGCACGCCCAAGACGCAAGCTTGTCGAGTACGGCATCGACTTCAAGCGCGTCATGCGCGGCCGATCTGGTCCTCGGCATCGCCGACGGCTGGATGAAGGCCGACGGCGAGGCCATCTACAAGGCAACCGACCTGCGCGTCGGCCTGTTCCAGGAAAAGCGCCGCCTGAGGTTCTATCGGGCGACGCTGGCCCGGTATTCCAAGATAGAAAAACGAAAAGGTCGAAACGCATGCGGCGGGTGGTTGTCACGGGTCATGGGCGTCGTGTCCTCGATCGGCAATAGATGCCGCAAGAGGTGCACGAGCCTCGCTGCGCGACGGCGAAGTCGGGCATTGTCCTTGCTCCAACGAATATGCCGAAGCATGGCTTTCACAGTGCCAGGTCCGTGGGCCGCCCCGAGCGCTCGATCCGACCGACGCTGGTCGATCGCCGCGCCATGCGCTTCCATGTCGGCAAGGCGGCGCCTGGAACCATGTCGCCATGGAGCAGGCCATTGCCGATGCCGGGCTCGACGCGGATCCTGATTAGCGGCAACGAACGCACCGGCATCATCATGGGCTCCGGCGGCTCCGTCCACCCGCACGCATCATCGAAGCTGGCCGAGATCGACCATCGAGACCGGTTCCAGCCCGAAGCGCATCGGCCCGTTTGCCGGTGCCGAAGGCCATGTCGTCCGACCGCGTCGGCGACGCTTGCCACCTGGTTCAAGATCCACGGCGTCGAACTACTCGATCTCCTCGGCCTGCGCCGACGTCTGAACGCATTGCGTCGGCAATGCCGCATGAGATGATCCAGTGCGGCAAGCAGGACGTGATGTTCGCCGGCGGCTCGCGAGGACCTCGACTGGACCCTGTCCGTGCCTGTTTCGACGCCATGGGCGCGATGTCCTCCAAGTACAACGACACGCCGTCGAAGCGGCCTCGCGCGCCTACGACGACAACCGCGACGGCTTCGTCATCGCCGGCGGCGCCGGCGTTCTCGTTCTTGAAGAGCTGGAGCATGCCAAGGCCCGCGGCGCCAAGATCTACGCCGAGACTCGTCGGCTACGGCGCGACCTCCGACGGTTGCTGACATGGTCGCGCCAAGTCCGGCGAAGGCGCCGCACGCTGCATGCGCCGATGGCGATCGCTCGACGGTCAAGGGTCCGATATCGACTACATCAATCCGCACGCCACCTCGACCCGCCGGTGGGCGATCTCAAGGAAATCGGCGCCATCCGCGAGGTTTTTGGCTCGGGCAACGAGTGCCTCGCCGATCTCGGTCGACCAAGTCGCTGACGGGCCATTCGCAGGGTGCCACCGGCGTGCATGAATCGATCTATTCGCTCCTGATGATGCAACAATGATTTCATCGCCGAAAGTGCAAATATCGAGGAGCTCGACCCGGCATTCGGTGGATATGCCTATTGTCACGCAAGCGCATCGACAATGCGAAGACCGACATACGGCCCTGACCAACTCCTTCGGCTTCGGCGGCACCAACGCATCGCTCGTCTTCCAGCGCTACAACGGATAAGAGCATGGCCGCGAATCGATGCAGGGCAAGCGCGGGCTCATCATGGGCGTCGCCGAACAGCCATTCGATTGCCTGGGGTATATGCCAAGGGCGCTTGCCGCCCAACGGCGCCGAGCTTGCCTTTACCTATCAGGGCGAGGCGCATTCGGCAAGCGCGTCGACACCGCTCGCAGCGGACAGCTCGGCTCGGAATTGCGTGCGTGCCCTGCGACGTCGAAGACATCGCGACTCAGTCGACGCCGTTGTCTGGAGCGCTGGAGAAGGAATGGGGCACCACTCGACTTCGTGGTCCACGCCATCGGCTTCTCCGACAAGAACGCAGCTCAAGGGCCGCTACGCCGACGTGACGACGCGCGACAACTTCAGCCAGGACCATGGTCATCTCCTGCCTATTCCTTCACCGGAGATCGCACAGCGCGCCTGCGCACCGCTGATGGCCGGAGGGCGGCTCGATCCTGACCGCTGACCTATGGCGGCTCGACCCGCGGTCATGCCCGAACTACAACGTCATGGGGGTAGCCAAAGGCCGCTCTCGAGGCCATCGGTGCGCTACCTCGCCGCCGACTACGGTCCGCGCAGGCATCCGCGTCAACGCCATCTCCGCGGGCCCCATCGCGCACGCTGGCCGGCGCCGGCATCGGCGGATGCCCGTGCAATCCTCTCCTGCCAGACCAGCGCAATGCGCCCTTGCGCCGGACCGTCGGCATCGAGCACGTCGGCCGGTCAGCCCTCTACCTGCTCTCCGACCTGTCCAGCAGGCGTCACCGGCGAAATCCACTATGTGGACGCCGGCGTACAACATCGCCTCGATGCCGACGCTGGCAGACGCTGCAGCAAGGCGGACGTACGAGCAAGCGAGGCAGATTAGTGCCGGCGACGCCTCTGCTCCGGCCGGACAGGATCACCGGCTTTCTATCCGACGAAACGGCCGCAGCGCGTATCTGCTCTGTTACTGGATGAAAGTTCGGAAAGCCGGTACAAGTTTCCACTGGGAGTGGTGAAATGGTTGTGCCGAGTCGACATTTTGAGCCCGTGTGGAAAGTCGCTGCGGTGAGGCTGATGGCGTGGTTTTGTAAGAACCGGAGCGCAGCGTACTTTGAAGTACGTGAGCACCGGAAGCTTAGAAAGCCGCACCAAATGACCACCGCAGTAGAATTTACAACGGGCTCTTACCTCTTCGCTTCGATGATCTTGTACCCGGCATCGTCTTCCAATGGCTGCACCGATTTGAAGAGTGCCTTGAGGCCGGCTTCATAGGGCATTTGCCGATTGGCGACGAGCAAAAGCTTGCCGCCCGGCTTCAGGCGTTCGGCCGCGGCCGCGATGAACCCCTGTCCCATCGTCGGATCAGCACTGCGCCCGGCATGAAATGGCGGGTTCATGACGATGGTGTCGTAATATCCTCTGAAATTGTTTCGACTATCGACATCATGCCAGTGGAAGGAAACCGTTATCTCCGGGCTTCCGGCGACGTTCAGCCTGGCCGCCTCCAGCGCTTCGAAATCCGCCTCATAGAGGGCCAGTGACTTCAGTTTGTCCGGGTAGTTCATAACCTCGCTGGCGAGATAGCCCCAGCCTGCACCGAAGTCCGCCATGTGGCCGCTGATCCGTCCTTCGAAATGCTTGACCAGCATGGCCGAGCCCTTGTCGATGGCGGTGTGCGAGAACATGCCGGGCCCGGTCGTAAACCGGTTCTCCAGTCGCGTCGGCTCCGCCATAAGCGATTGAAATTCATCGCTGATTCAGTTGTTCCGGGCAATTGAACCAGAAGGCGACGGCGTGGTGTTTCGATAGCCTGTCGGTGACAGGCGTCAGCCCTTCAACGGTCTTGCGGAAGCTATCAACGCCAAGTTTCTTGTCTCCAGAAACCACGATGCTTCCACCTGGATTGACGTGGCTGAGGGCTTGCGCCAGCCAGGCTTCATCTGCGGCCGCGATGCTTGCCGATCAGGATCAACGCTCCGTCGAAACGTTCATGACCCTGCAACCGTGGGATGGCGAGTAAAGCCAGCCTTCTGCAATGCCAGGTAGTCGGGCCGGAACGGCTGGAGACAGGTCAAGACGCTACGCCAATCATCGGCGATTTCGCGATCTGACTCAGCACCAAGGAACAGCCATTTCTCGCCTGTACCTGGAATTGGCAGTATCTCCTGGACAAAGGGCAGGAAAAGCGTCTTGAGCGCGCCGTTGGCTCATGATGATGTCCGTCTTTTGAACCGTGTAATCAAGAAAAAGCGCGCCCGAGAACGGAATCCGGGCGCGCTTCGATCGTGAAATATTCAGAAGCTTATTCTGCGTCTTCTTCGCAGACTTCTTTTCCTGAACGATTTCCTTGCCGGTTTCCTGATCGACGACTTTCATCGACAGGCGAACCTTGCCGCGTTCATCAAAGCCCATGAGCTTGACCCAGACCTTCTGGCCTTCCTTGACCACGTCGTGAGGTCTTGGCAACGCGCTCGGAAGCGAGCTGCGAGATATGGACGAGACCATCGCGCGGGCCGAAGAAATTGACGAATGCGCCGAAGTCAGCGGTCTTGACGACCGTGCCTTCATAGATCTCGCCAACTTCCGGCTCGGCAACAATCGAGTGGATCCACTTGCGGGCCGCTTCGATTTCCTTGGCCGAGGACGATGCAATCTTCACCGTGCCATCGTCCTCGATGTTGATCTTCGCGCCCGTCTTTTCGACGATTTCGCGAATGACCTTGCCGCCAGAACCGATAACGTCACGGATCTTGTCGGTCGGAATGTTCATGACTTCGATGCGTGGCGCAAATTCGCCGAGTTCCGAACGGCCTTCGGTGATGGCCTTCGCCATTTCGCCGAGGATGTGCAGACGGCCATCCTTGGCCTGAGCCAGGGCGACCTTCATGATCTCTTCGGTGATGCCGTCGATCTTGATGTCCATCTGCAGCGCGGTGATGCCGCCGTCAGTACCAGCCACCTTGAAGTCCATGTCGCCGAGATGATCTTCGTCGCCGAGGATGTCGGAGAGAACCGCGAACTTCTCGCCTTCGAGGATCAGGCCCATGGCGATACCGGCGACCGGACGGAGCAACGGAACACCGGCATCCATCAGCGCCAGCGACGTGCCGCAAACGGTGGCCATCGAGGACGAACCATTGGATTCGGTGATCTCGGAGACGGTACGGAGCGTGTAGGGGAACTGTTCCTTGGCAGGCAGAACCGGGTGGATAGCGCGCCAGGCGAGTTTGCCATGACCGATTTCGCGACGGCCAGGAGAACCCATGCGACCTGTTTCACCGACCGAATAGGGCGGGAAGTTGTAGTGAAGCATGAAGGTTTCTTTGTACATGCCGGTCAGCGAGTCGACATACTGTTCGTCTTCGCCGGTACCGAGCGTGGCAACCACGATCGCCTGTGTTTCACCGCGGGTGAAGAGGGCCGAACCATGGGTACGCGGCAGGAGACCGACTTCCGAAACGATGGGGCGAACGGTCTTCAAGATCACGGCCATCGATACGGCTGCCGGTGTCGAGAATGTTCCAGCGAACGATCTTCGCCTGAACCGACTTGAAGTACAGTCGCCGATTTCTTCGGCAGAAAACTCAGGCTCTTCAATACCTTCCGGGAAGAAATGCGCCTTGACCTTGGCCTTGGCAGCATCGACAGATGCGTAACGCTGCTGCTTGTCGGTGATCTTGTAAGCGTCGCGCAGATCAGCTTCGGCAACCTTCAGAACGGCCGCTTCAACGGCCGAAAGATCATCGGTAACGAAATCGCGTGGTTCCTTGGCAGCAACCTCGGCGAGCTTGATGATCGCGTCGAGGACCGGCTGGAAGCCCTTATGGCCGAACATGACGGCCCCGAGCATGACATCTTCGGCCAATTCCTTGGCTTCCGATTTAACCATGAGAACGGCATCGCCGGTACCGGCGACAACGAGATCGAGGCTCGATTCAACCATTTCATCGATGGTCGGGTTCAGCTTGTACTCACCGCCAATGTAACCGACACGAGCGCCGCCGATCGGGCCCATGAAAGGAACGCCGGAGAGCGTCAGGGCCGCCGATGCGCCAATCATCGAGACGATGTCAGGGTTGTTTTCGAGATCATGCTGGATGACTGTGATGACGACCTGCGTGTCGTTCTTGTAGCCGTCAGCGAAGAGCGGGCGGATCGGGCGGTCGATCAGGCGCGAAACCAATGTTTCGTTTTCGCTCGGGCGGCCTTCGCGTTTGAAATAGCCACCAGGAATCTTGCCGGCGGCATAGGTCTTTTCCTGATAGTTGACTGTCAGCGGGAAAAAGTCCTGGCCCGGCTTCGGTTCCTTGGCGGAAACCACAGTAGCGAGCACAACGGTCTCGCCGTAAGTGGCGAGAACGGCACCGTCAGCCTGACGAGCGATCTTGCCGGTTTCGAGAATGAGCGGACGTCCGCCCCATTCGATTTCAACTTTGTGTTGATTAAACATGTCTTGTCCTTCGATGCGGGAGCGCGCGCCGTCGCGGAAAGCACAGCGCCGCGTCGACCGCAATTGGTGTGACGTATCATGGGCAAGACAACGGGAGGCTTTTCATCCCCAGCTTCCTGAGAAACCGGACCAAGCCCTCCTTGAAAGACTTTGGCCCAAAGCATCCGAATCCTGCATGACAGGTCAACGGTTGGTTTGGCAGAACCGGCCCATCCGGGTCCGCCGTATTTCCTCCACGCGAAGATAGGGCGCGGCGGCAGAATTTCATGGGGCCATCGGCCCCTCAAACAGCATCCGGCGGGCGTCGATAAGGAACGCCCGCCGGCAATCATTAGCGGCGGATACCCAGGCTGGTGATCAGCTTGGTGTAGCGGCCCTCGTTTTTCTTCTTGAGATAGTCAAGAAGGCGAGCGGCGGCTCGAAACCATCGTCAGCAGGCCACGGCGGGAATGGTTATCCTTCTTGTGACCCTTGAAGTGTTCCGTCAGGTTGTTGATACGCTCGGTCAGGATCGCAACCTGAACTTCCGGAGAACCGGTGTCGCCTTCGAACGTTGCGTATTCCTTGATGAGAGCCGTCTTGCGCTCAGCTGTAATCGACATCGGATGTTCCTTTCTATGAGAGGAGATTAGGTCGCCAAAAGCCGGGATGTCGTCCAGCTTCGGCCGCGAATGCGCTCAGAGGTCCTGCCTGATGCTGGCGCTGCCTATAAACCAAATGAGCCTCGATGGAAAGGGGCCCGCACCAGATGGCGGATTTATCACTTGCCCGCCATCGCGTCACGGATCATCGCATCGTACCCTTCGGGATCCTGCAGCATTGCAAAATGGCTGGCATCCTTCAGGATGACGAGTTTTGCACCGGGGATCTCCTTCGCCATCCTTTCGGTGTGATCGAGCTTGATTGCTTCGTCGTGATCGCCGATTGCCAGGGTGACGGGCACGGTAATCTTGCCGAGGTCGGCAGCAGTCCAGGCGGGCTCACTCATCCACATCGCCGAAATCTGGTTGACGAATGCGTCATATTCGTTCAGGTGTCGGCGAGAGCTTCTTGTAGGCCTCGCCCGCGCAATTGATGTAGTCGCTGAACGTCTTGTTCGTCATCACGTCCGGCTTTACGCCCTCCGTCGTCACATTGGCAGCCTGCGCGATAACACGCGTCAACTTCTCGGGATGCTTCATCGCCATGTCGATGCCGATGATGCCTCCATCCGACCAGCCGACAAGCGTGACCTTGTCGAGCTTCAGATAATCGAGCAGTGCGACATAATCGGACGTCATGAGGTCATAGCCGAAAGGCTGCCGGCTGCGCGTCGAGCGTCCGTGCCCGCGGCTGTCGGCGACTATCACAAGATGGTCTTTGGCAAAATTCTCGACCTGACGGCCCCAGACATCGGCACTGCCAAGGCCCCCATGGATGAACAAGATCGGGTCGCCCGCACCGTACTCGGCGTAGTACATCTTGATGTCGTTTACTGGCGCCATGCCGCTCGTCTTGGCCGGCGGCATGGGCGGGAAGGCGGGCAACTCCGCCCCAGCGCTCGGCCGACCGGGCGCTTGCGGCCGCGAGAACGGCCGAAAAGAACATCGCGACTGCGACCGCAACTGCGCGCATGACCTGCTCCTCAAACTGGGCGGTTTTCATAGCCGCAAGGAGGAGAAACATAGCTCAAGAGAGGGGGATGATTGACAATTACCATCCGTAGCTCCGGCGCGGTGGCGTTCCCGGAAAGACGCATTGCGACTCGAACGAAGACGCGCTTCGGGCGGAACTCTCCCTGACCGATCTCGCCGATCGCGATGAGCTTTCCGCGTGCCGTCGCATAGGCTTCGCTTTCGGCAACCGGCGCATCACGGCCTCGCACCAAGATGGGATTGCCCATCCTCAGGCGATGTGCCTGATCGTCGTTGACGGCAAGGTGTGGCAGTGAGGACAAGGCTTCGCTGGTATCGATCAGCAGGGCGTCGAGCGCGGCAAGACGCTCGTCCATGTCTTCAAGTTTCTCAAGCGCGACGAGGCTTGCGAGCGGCACCGACGCCGTCTTCGCCAAAAGGTGCCACGAAGGTCCGGCGTAGCCCGGAAATATGGCCGTAGCAGCCGAGCTCGCGGCCGAAGTCGCGAGCTAGCGCGCGTACATATGTGCCCTTACCGCACTCGACTTCGAAATGCGCAGTATTCTCATCCAGGCAGGCAAGCAGCGTCAGGCGGAAAATCTCGACTTCACGGGAAGGAATCTCGACCGTCTCGCCGTCGCGCGCCAGGTCATATGCGCGCTCGCCGGCGATCTTGATCGCCGAGAACTGCGGCGGCACCTGCGTCGAGGACGCCGGTGTATTTCGGCAGCAAGGCCTTACGGATCTGCTCCTCTCGTCCGGCCGCGTGTCGGAGCTGCCGAGTCACCTCGCCTTCCAGGTCGTCGGTTGCGCGCTCCGCCCCCCAGGTCACAGTGAATGCGGTAGATCTTGGTTCCGTCCATGACATAGGGGACCGTCTTCGTCGCATCGCCCAGCGCAATCGGCAGCATACCCGACGCCAGCGGGTCGAGCGTGCCGGCATGACCCGCATTTCTCCGCCTTGAACAGCCACTTGATCTTGGAGACCGCCTCCGTCGAACCGCATGCCCATCGGGCTTGTCAAGGATCAGCCAGCCGGAAACCGGGCGGCCCTTTGGCTTCCGCTGCCGCGCCATCAGTCGTTACCATCGTGGCCGGGAACATCCCCCGGATTCGGATCGTTACCATCATCTTCGTCGCCGTCGGCAGGATCGCGCTGGCACTTCCGGCGTCCGCAAGCAGTGCATCGATCTTCGCGTAGTTGTCGAAGCTCGTATCGATCGCGGAAACGGACCTCCGGCATGTATTTCATCTGCCTGAGCTAGCGTGGCCGAGCACGGCCGCGGATGAACTTTGCGTTGCGTGTTCAGCGCACCGATGACCGCCCTCGCTGATCGGAAATGCTCCGAGCGGCGACACGTAGGCAGGTCGCGATCTTCAGGTCCGGCGACATGCGGACTTCGGAGATCGGCGATGACGGTCATTTTCCAGCGCGTCATCGCGCACATCGCCGCGCTGGAGCACCTGCGTGATACCGCGCGCACGCACCTGCTCGCCGACGCGCAGCATGCCTTCGAGTGGGGCCGGTGGAAGCGGGTTACGTAGCCATTATTGTCATATCCAAATATAGGTTCGAGATCGCCGGCCTCTGATGACCCGGCGACCCGCCGACTAATGACCGAGTCTCGCTGCCGCTCAGAGCGTGCGGGTCACGTGCTCGACGCGGAAAGCATTCGATCGTGTCGCCTGCGCGAATATCATCGTAGTTCTCGAAGGCCACACCGCATTCCTGGCCGGCGGGCACTTCCGAGACTTCGTCCTTGAAGCGCTTGAGCGTCTTGAGCTTGCCTTCGTGGATGACGACGTTGTCGCGGATGAGGCGGACGCCCGACGCCACGCTCGACCTTGCCTTCGGTAACGCGGCAACCCGCGACCTTTCCGACCTTCGTGATGTTGAACACCTCGAGGATCTCGGCATTGCCGAGGAAGGTTTCGCGCCGCTCCGGAGAGAGCAAGCCGGACATCGCTGCCTTAACGTCATCCACGAGATCGTAGATGATGTTGTAGTAACGGATTTCTGATGCCCTGACGCTCGGCGAGCGTACGCGCCTGCGCATTCGCACGAACGTTGAAGCCGATGATTGCAGCACCGGATGCTTCCGCAAGGGAGATATCGCAACTCGGTGATGCCGCCAGCCGCCAGAATGCACGATGCGAGCGCGAACTTCGTCCGTTCCCAGCTTGTCGAGCGCACCGGCGATCGCCTCGATCGAGCCCTGCACGTCGCCCTTGACGACGAGCGGGAACTCCTTGACGCCAGCCGTCTGAAGCTGGCTCATCATCTGTTCCAGCGAGCCGCGCTGGCCCGAATGGCGGGCAGCAGCCTTGTCGCGGGCAAGACGCTGACGGTACTCGGAAATCTCGCGGGCGCGAGCTTCGTTTTCGACAACGGCGAACTTGTCGCCCGCCTGCGGCGTGCCCTGGAGACCCAGAACCTCAACCGGAGTGGCCGGCCCCGCTTCCTTGACATGGTTGCCCTTGTCATCGACGAGGGCACGCACACGGCCCCAGACATCACCAGCGACGATAATCTGGCCGGGACGCAGCGTACCCTTCTGGACGAGGACCGTCGCAACGGAACCGCGACCGCGATCAAGCTGAGCTTCGATGACTGTGCCTTCCGCGGTGCGGTCCGGGTTGGCCTTCAGATCTAGGATTTCCGACTGCAGCAGGATCGCCTCAAGCAGCTTGTCGAGGTTGGTGCCGTTCTTCGCCGAAACCTCGACGTCGAGAACTTCACCGCCCATGGACTCGACGAAGACCTCGTGCTGCAGAAGTTCGGTGCGAACCTTCTGGGCATTGGCCGTCGGCTTGTCGACCTTGTTGATCGCAACGATGATCGGAACGCCTGCCGCCTTGGCATGGTTGATCGATTCGATCGTCTGCGGCATCACGCTATCGTCGGCAGCGACGACGAGAACGGCAATATCAGTCGCCTGCGCACCGCGTGCACGCATTGCCGTAAAGGCGGCGTGGCCGGGGGTGTCGATGAAGGTGATCTTCTGACCGTTCTGTTCCACCTGATAAGCGCCGATATGCTGCGTAATGCCGCCGGCTTCGCCAGCAACCACGTTCGCATGGCGGATGGCGTCGAGCAGCGAGGTCTTGCCGTGGTCGACGTGACCCATGATGGTGACGACCGGCGGACGCGAGACCTGTTCGCCGCCTTCATCCGTCACATTGAAGATGCCAAGTTCGACGTCGGATTCAGAAACACGCTTGACGGTATGACCGAATTCGCCAGCGATGAGTTCCGCCAGATCGGCGTCGATGACGTCGCCTGGCTTCATCATCTGGCCTTCCTTCATCAGGAACTTGATGACGTCGACGGCGCGTTCGGACATGCGCTGCGACAGTTCCTGAATGGTGATGGTTTCCGGTAGAATGACTTCGCGGGAAATCTTCTCGCGCGTTTCCTGCATCTGGCTGCGGCGGAACTTCTCCTGCCGACGACGCATAGCGGAAAGCGAACGGCCGCGCGCATTGCCGTCGTCATCGACATTAGCCGTCGTGATCGTCAGCTTGCCGCGGCGGCGCTCCTCTTCGGTCTTCGGACGCGTCGTCACCGGCTTTGCCGGTTCCGGACGAACGACCCTGCCACGGGCAGGAGCCCCACGAGGAGATCCGCGCTCTTCCTCCTCACCTTCGGGACGCCGGCCACGGACTGCGGGTGCAACCCCAGCTGGAGCCGGACGTGCAGAAGTAGGCGCCGGAGTCTCGGGACGGCGCACGGCCGGCGCCGGGCGCGGAGCCTCCGCCTGGACCTCAACTGCTTCGGGCGCAGGAGCCTCCTCGACCGGCGCAGAAGGACGGGCGGCCTCTTCGGCTGCACGTCGGGCTGCTTCGGCTGCTTCCGCTTCGCGGCGGGCAGCTTCTTCGGCTGCACGGCGCTTTTCTTCTTCAGCCCGGCGGACTGCATCTTCTGCATCACGGACCTGGGCCAGCGCTAGCGCGCGCCGTCTGGCGTCCATTTCCTCAGGCGAAAGATGGTTCAGGACAACCGGACGCGGGCGGTCCTGCTGGCGAGGAGCCTGCGAAGCCGGTTGCTGCGGGCGCGGCGGCTGGCCGCCCGGCTGTTGGATGCGAGGTGCAGGCGCCTGCGTTGCCGCCGGAGCGGGTTCTGCCGCGCGGGGCGCTGGAGCCGGCGTGGTCGGGCGATCGTCTTCGGGGCGCATCGGGCGCCGCTTGCGCGTCTCGACAACGACCGCCTTGGTGCGACCACGGCCCATATCCTGGCGCACGGTGCCCTGGCTTATCCCCGATGGCTTCAGGGTAAGCGTCTTCTTTGCTCCAAGCGTCTTGTCGTCATTGCTATCTGTCATTCGTTCCCGTTCCTTCGGACAGGGAGCGATGACGTCATCAAACCCTATCGTTCAAATGCTTTTCGATCAATGATGGGCCGGCCGGTGCCGGTCGCCGCATCATTGTTTTTGCTGGCCAGCGCCGCCTGGTGCCCGGGACTGACCGCCACTGCGGTACTTTTCGAGCATCTTTGCGCGCTTCACTACACCCTCACCTGCCTGCCCTGCAAGCACTGCGGCATGGATAAAAGCATTCTTGGCCCATCACGCCTTCCATTTCGCTCTCCGAGAAGAGACGGAAAGAAGGTATTTTCTCCTCGGTTTCCATTCCGAGGTGCCAGGCCTTGCGAGCCTGGTCGATTTTTCTCACGCCATCGTCCGCGGCATCCGTCGAATGGAACACGGCGAGTGCTGCTCCGCTTCTGACTGCGGCATCCACTTTCGAGGAGCCACTGACGAACTGGCCCGCCTTGCGCGCCATGTTCATCATCTGCATCAGCTGCTGTGCGAGCAGCCGGTCGACGGTTTCACCGAGATCGGCTGCTGCCTTCACATCGGCCTTCAATGCGCGGGCGAAAGACTTCTTCGCCACCGCCTTGTCGACCAACGCGCGATCAAGCTTGACCCAGCAGCCGCGTCCCGGAAGCTGACGCTTCAGATCGGCGATCACCGTCCCGTCGGGCGCTGCAACGAAGCGGATCAACTCATCCGGCGATCCGCTTTCACGCGTCACGATACACATGCGGCTGTTCACGTCATAACCTGCAAGATCATCATCCTCAGGAGAAGCGTGCACCTCCGCGACCATTATGCTTCCTGCTCGGCAGCGTCGGCTTCGACAACTTCAGCGTCCTTGGCAAGATCCTCCTCGGTGATCCAGCCGGCAGCAAGGCGTGCCTGGACGACCATCTGCTCGGCCTCGACTCGTGAAACGTCAAACTTCGAGAAGAGGCCTTCGAACTTCTTGGTTTCGCCGTTCTTGCGCTCTGTCCAGCCGACGAGATCGTCCGCCGCGCAGCCCGCGAAATCTTCCAGCGACTTGATGCCGTCTTCGCCAAGCGCAACCATCATCTGGGCGGTCATACCGTCGATCTGACGCAGTTCGTCGGAAACGCCGAGCGCCTTGCGCTTCTCGTCCATCTCCGCTTCGAGCTTCTCGAGATATTCGCGAGCACGCTGCTGGATTTCCTGCGCCGTCTCTTCATCGAAGCCGTCGATCGACGAAATTTCGTCGAGGTCGACATCGGCGAGTTCTTCAACGGCGGCAAAGCCTTCGGAAGCCAGAACCTGGCCGACCATTTCGTCAACGTCGAGCGCATCCATGAAGAGGTTGGTGCGTTCGTTGAATTCCTTCTGACGGCGCTCGGATTCTTCGGCTTCCGTCATGATGTCGATATCCCAGCCGGTCAGCTGCGACGCGAGGCGCACGTTCTGACCGCGACGGCCGATCGCCAGCGAAAGCTGCTCGTCGGGAACCACGACTTCAATGCGTTCTGCATCTTCGTCGAGAACGACCTTGGCGACTTCAGCCGGCTGCAACGCGTTGACGACGAAGGTCGCCGGATCCTGCGACCAGGGAATGATGTCGATCTTTTCGCCCTGAAGCTCGCCAACGACGGCCTGGACGCGCGAACCGCGCATACCGACGCAGGCACCGACCGGATCGATCGAGCTATCGTTCGAGATGACAGCGATCTTGGCACGCGAACCCGGGTCACGGGCGACCGAGCGGACCTGGATGATGCCGTCGTAGATTTCCGGCACTTCCATGGTGAAGAGCTTGACCATGAACTGCGGATGCGTACGCGACAGGAAAATCTGCGGACCGCGCTGTTCGCGGCGGACGTCATAGACATATGCGCGAACGCGGTCGCCGTAGCGGACGTTTTCGCGCGGGATCATTTCGTCACGGCGGATGATACCTTCGCCACGGCCGAGATCGACGATGACGTTGCCATATTCGACGCGCTTGACGGTACCGTTGACGATTTCGCCGACGCGATCCTTGAATTCGTCGAACTGCCGGTCACGCTCGGCTTCGCGAACCTTCTGGACGATGACCTGCTTGGCCGACTGGGCGGCAATACGGCCGAAATCCATCGGCGGCAGCGGATCAGCGATGAAGTCGCCAAGCGCTGCGTCGGGGTTGCGGTCGCGGGCCAGCTCCAACGGGATCTGCGTGGAGTAGTCTTCTGCCTTCTCGACGACTTCGAGCAGGCGCTGCAGGCGAATTTCGCCGGTCTTCGGATTGATATCGGCGCGGATGTTCAATTCCGTGCCGTAACGGGAGCGCGCCGCCTTCTGGATCGCATCCGCCATCGCGGCAAGCACGATTTCACGGTCGATGACCTTTTCGCGCGCCACTGCATCTGCGATCTGCAGAAGTTCGAGCCGGTTCGCACTAACTGCCATTGTCTTATCTCTCCGTCTTGGCCTTGCGGGTTCCCGTCCCTGGAGCCGTAGTTGATCGGTTATTCTTCGCCGTCCGCCTCGTTCTGGTTCGCTGCCTGCGCTTTCGCGGCCTTATCGGCGCGCAGCGCATCGCGAATCAAATCGTCGGTCAGAATGAGCTTCGCATCGCTGAGCGCCGTGAAGGGAATGGTGACCTTCTGCTCTTCGCCATCGGCAACCTGGTCACGCTCGAGCGTGAAACCATCCGCGTTCGCTTCGATGATCTTTCCGCGAAAGCGTTTGCGGTTGCCGATCATGATCGACGTTTCGCACTTCACAAGGTGCCCTTGCCAACGGGTGAAATCGGATTTCCGCACCAAAGGACGGTCGATACCGGGCGAAGACACCTCCAGATGATACTCCCGATCGATCGGATCTTCCACATCAAGAACCGGAGAAATGGCCATCGAGACCTCTTCGCAGTCTTCGACGCTCATCGTGCCATTGTTGCGCTCTGCCATGATCTGCAGCGTAGCGCCGTTCTGGTTGAGCATGCGCACGCGGGTCAGGCGGAAGCCCATGCCGACGAGCACGGGTTCGATGATGTCGGCAAGGCGCTGGTCAAGCCCGGTTTCGGTAATCAACCGCGGCTCAAGTTCATTGTCTGCGTTCGTCGGATCCGACAAGCGATGCGCTCCTCGCAATTTTCATGCATTTAGACGATCGCGCTAATAAAAAAGAGCGGGTCCTTGCGGCCCACTCTTCATCGCACGATCAAGAATTTGAGTGGCATATAGGCCTGTTTTTACGAAATTGCAAGCTCTGGACTCAAATGCGCCGCGGAGGCGCAATCGCGCCTAGCCACGGTCGAGCTTCATCATATATTGGAGCCGAGGGAAATTTAGCAAGCGGGAGGAATCGTGCCATCCAATTCATCAACGCTGGCGCCGCTGAAGCATGAAACCTACCGCACAATCTGGTTCGCAAGCCTCGCCTCGAATTTCGGCGGGCTGATCCAGGCGGTAGGGGCAGCGTGGATGATGACGACCCTCACCGCTTCCGAGGACATGGTGGCGCTGGTCCAGACCTCGACAGCGCTTCCCATAATGCTGTTCTCGCTCATCTCGGGCGCGCTCGCCGACAATTTCGACCGGCGGCAGGTGATGCTGACGGCGCAATTCCTCATGCTTGCCGTCTCGACGATCCTCACCGCCTGTGCCCTGCTTGGCTGGATCACGCCCTGGCTGCTCCTGTCCTTCACCTTCCTGATCGGCTGTGGCACGGCGCTCAACAACCCCTCCTGGCAGGCCTCCGTCGGCGATATGGTGCCGCGTGCAGACCTGCCGAACGCGGTGACACTGAACAGTATGGGCTTCAACATGACCCGCAGCGTCGGCCCCGCCATCGGCGGCGTCATTGTCGCGACGGCGGGTGCCGCCGCTGCCTTTATGGTGAATACGGTCAGTTATTTTGCGCTCATCTATGCACTCACGCGCTGGAAGCCATCGCTGCCCGCTTCCAGCCTTCCGCGGGAAAGCCTCGGAAGTGCGATCTCCGCCGGTCTTCGATATGTCTCGATGTCGCCCAACCTTGAAAAGGTACTTATCCGCGGCTTGATCTTCGGCGTGGGCGCGAGCTCGGTGCTCGCGCTTCTGCCGATCGTCGCAATCCATCTCGTCGCCGGCGGGCCACTGACCTACGGCTTCATGCTCGGCTCCTTCGGCATCGGCGCAATCGGCGGCGGGGCGCTCAATGCGCGGCTGCGCGAGATGTTCAGCAGCGAGACCATCATCCGCCACGCCTTTGCCGGTTTTGCCATCAGCATGGTGATTGCCGCGTCGAGCCCGTTTGCCGTGCTCACCTCGGCGGGCCTGCTCGTTTCCGGCGCGTGCTGGGTACTCGCCCTTTCGCTGTTCAACACGATCGTACAGCTTTCGACGCCGCGCTGGGTCGTCGGCCGGGCGCTGTCGCTTTATCAGACGGTCACCTTCGGCGGCATTGCCGGCGGCAGCTGGCTTTGGGGTGTGGCCGCCGATCGCTTCGGCGTTTCGAATGCGCTTTATGGCTCAGCCGCGGTGATGCTGATCGGCATCGTTATCGGCTTTCGCTTCTCGATGCCGGCCTTTGCCTCGCTTAATCTTGACCCCCTCAACCGCTTCATCGAGCCCGCGCTTGGGCTCGACATCACGCCCCGCAGCGGGCCGATCGTCATTCAGGTCGATTATCAGATCGGCGATAGCGACCTGCCCGAATTCCTGACGCTGATGGGTGAACGGCGGCGCATCCGCATCCGCGACGGCGCACGCAACTGGGCACTGATGCGCGACCTCGAAAATCCCGGCACCTGGACCGAAACCTATCACACGCCGACCTGGGTGGAGTACATCCGCCACAACCAGCGCCGCACGCAGGCCGATGCGGAAAACGCCGATCGCCTGCGCGCCCTCCACCGCGGCACGGAAGCGCCGCATGTTCACCGCATGATTGAGCGGCAGACCATCCCGCCATCCGACGATGTGTTTCACAAGGCGCCGATCGATCTTCACCACTGAGGCAATGCGATGATCCACGCATTCCGAAAAGCCCGCGAAACCGACCTTATCGACATCATCCGGCTGCTTGCCGACGACGATATCGGCCAAGGCAGAGAGGTCGTCGCCAATCCCGTCGATGGGCGCTATCAGACAGCCTTTGCCGCAATCGACGCTGATAAAAACCAACTGCTGGCGGTTGCCGTGGATCAAAAGCATCACGTCGTCGGCTGTTTGCAGCTCTCGTTCATTCCCGGACTGTCGCGCACCGGCACGTGGCGCGGGCAGATCGAGAGCGTAAGGATTGCAAGGGAAGCGCGCGGCAGCGGGCTGGGAACCGAATTCATCGAATGGGCGGTAGAGACATGCCGTGCGCGCGGCTGCAAGCTCGTGCAGCTCACCTCGGACAAATCCCGGGCGGATTCCATCCGCTTCTATGAAAAGCTCGGCTTTACTGCGAGCCATGAAGGTCTGAAGCGGAGCCTATAGGACGGTTACTTCAGCCTGCCCTTCATCGAAGCATCGGGAAAACAGGTCGGTTGCATACCGTTCTTTTCCTGCCACTGTCCGATCGAACGGCGGGTCTTGTAGCCCGGCAAGCCGTCCGATCCGCCGACGTCGTAGCCTTGGCGCTCCAGTGCTTTTTGCATTGCCGCCACATCGGATCGCAGCATTTTGCCGACATCGCCCCAAGCACCCTGAAAGGCGCCGGAGCCATAAGCGATCCGGTCGGCAAGGTTGCCGATATAGAGCGCGTAGAGATCGGAGTTGTTGTATTCCTTGATGATGTAGAAGTTCGGCGTGACGATGAATTCCGGCCCATCCCGGCCCGCCGGCACAAGCATCATACCCGCAGCCTTCATTTCGCCGGATGGAAAGCCCTTGCCGGACTTGCGATTGATGCCGAGCGAAGCCCAGTGCGAAAGCGGCTGTGCGATATCCGGTCCCTCCTGTGCGCAAGAAACCGCCGCCGGGATCGTCACCTCGAAGCCCCAGTCACGATTTCGCTGCCAGCCTTTCTTAACAAGATAGTTGGCTATGGATGCCAGTGTATCCGGTACGGACGTCCAGATATTGCGGTGCCCGTCACCATCGAAGTCGACCGCATATTTCAAATAGCTGGTCGGCATGAATTGCCGGCTGGCCGAGCGCTCCGGCCCACGAGCTCCTGAAGCCGGCCGGCGTCACGTCACCGCCATCGAGAATGTGGAGCGCCGCGATCAGCTCGACCCGGAACATTTCCTTGCGAGTCGACATGAAGGCCTTGGTCGCCAGCACCTCGATCGCCGAATTCGGGATCTTCGCCGCGCCGAAGCCCGTCTCCCGGCCCCAGATCGCCAGGACGATCGAGCCCGGCACGCCATAGGTCTTTTCGATGCGCTTCAGCGTCGAGGCGTATTGCGAGGCAAAACCGCGTCCGGTTGCCGCCAGCTTCTCCAGCCGGTCCTCGTTGAAATACGGACCGGGCGAAGAAAACTCCGCCTGCGTCTGCTTGCGCTCTTTCGCCGGTGGGAATCCGGGAGGCGCAAGATCGGGAAGACTCCAGTTGAGCGCGATACCCTTGAATGCGGCCTGCAGCGTCTTTTCTGAAATGCCGGCCGTCTTCGCATCAGGGCCAAGATCGCTGATGATCCATTGCTGGAATTGTCTTTCCACCGCCGGCCTGTTTTGGGCAAGCGCAGGAAGAGGGAGGAGAGCGAAAAAACATGCCAAAGCAATCGCCAAACGGCAAATGCTGCCCCACTCCGCCCTGCTGGGCATCTCTCCGACAATGGGGGAGATCGGCAGGAAGCGCCCTCGCCGAGCTCCATCTGATCTCACCCTTCGTTGGGGGGATGTCACAAAGTGGTAGAGGGGGATGTCGTCTCGCATTTTGCCTCCTCAGATCGCAGTCCTTGCCCTCAAGGCGGCAGCCAGTGTGCCTTCGTCGAGGTAGTCGAGTTCACCGCCGACCGGCACGCCATGCGCCAACCGCGTGATCTTCACGTCCAATCCCGTCAGCTGGTCCGTTATATAGTGCGCTGTGGTTTGGCCCTCGACAGTCGCGTTAACGGCGATGATGAGTTCGCGAATACCGCCTTCCCCGATGCGATCGATCAGCCCGCGAATGTTCAGGTCATCCGGCCCGATGCCATCGAGCGGCGAAAGCGTGCCGCCGAGTACATGATATGCTGCGTTCATCGCTGCGGCGCGTTCCAATGCCCAGAGGTCGGAAACATCCTCAACAACGATGATGACGGAGTGGTCGCGGCGCTCGTCGGTGCAAACGGTGCAGGGATCGACGGTATCGACATTGCCGCAGCGCGAGCAGACCTTCACCTTGTCATAGGCCTCACCCATCGCGGTCGACAACGGTCCGAGCAGTTGGTCCTTCTTCTTGATCAGGTGCAGCGCCGCGCGCCGGGCCGAGCGAGGCCCGAGGCCCGGCACCTTCGCCAGAAGCTGGATGAGTTTTTCGATTTCGGGGCCGGTGACTCGCTTTGTCATGTGCCGTTCTTAGCCCATATGTTGCCAAAACGGAATCGCGGAAAGAAACGACCATATGATGAAAAATACGTGCCGTCTGCACCGCCAATCCCGAGCGGCTGCCCGGCAAGAAATACAAGACGGGTATCTACAAGCATGCCATCAACGGCGCCGTGATCATCGACTCCGAAGGTCTCGTCGGCGACGCCATTTGCAACCGCGAGCATCACGGCGGTGTCGATCAGGCCGTCTATCTCGAAGGATCGCTGACACTCGACTGGTGGGCGGGAGAGCTCGGGCGCCCGATCGAGCCCGGCACGTTCGGCGAAAATCTTGTGATCGATGGCCTCGACAACCGCGCAGTTTCAGTTGGCGATCGGTTGATAACGGGCGAGCTCGTTCTCGAGGCGACGTCGGCGCGAATCCCGTGCGCGACCTTCGCCGCCAAGATGGCCGATCCGAAATTCGTGAAGCGCTACACCAAGGCTTGCCGCCCCGGAATTTATTGCCGGGTTATCACTGGTGGGGTGGCGGAGGCCGGAATGCCCGTCGAATACGTGCCTTACGGAGGTCAGAAGGTGACGATGCCCGAGATGCTCGCAACATTCGGCAAGTTGCTCTCCGCCGAGGACCGTGCGCGGTATCTCGCCGCGCCCATCCACTACAAGCTGCGCCACCTTCTGGAAGCGCAGCTCTCGGACTTGCAATGATGGCGGTCATCAGGCTGTGAACCACGCACGAGCACGTACGCCCCGACTTGAAGCAATTTTCCGAGATGCCGCTGGTGATTGAGATACTGCGGCTGACAGGAGAGGATTGCTTCGATCTCTCGCCGTTGGAACTTGAAACCATTGTCGACACCATTGCGCGCCACGGCGCGGTCACGACTTCGCTCGTGCTGCGCGGCGAACCGCCAAAGCCGTTGGTCGCGACGTGTTGCGACCGGATTCGACAGTCCGCTACTTGTTTGACGAAGGCTATGTTCTGGATTTTCGCACAGACGTGACTCAGCGCATCGCGATCGCGACGGCGGCACCGGCCATGGTTCCGGCGCTGGCGCGGTTTGCGATCCTGATCGCACGGCGGCTCTTCAGGAAGCCGCGGGCTTTTGCGGCAAGCAGTGCCCAGCTGACGTCGATCAGAATCAGGACGACGAACATGGTCGCGACGAGTTCTGTCCAGCCAAAAATCGACACCGACTGGATATCGATGATCGAAGGCAGCAGGGCGACGTAGAACATCATGATCTTCGGATTGCCGAGCGTCACCGTCATGCCCGCAAAGAAGAGCTTTGCAGCAGATTGCGCTTCAGGCAGCTTTTCCTCGTTCGCATCATGCGAGGCGAACCACATCTTCCAGGCGAGATAGAGCAGATAGCAGACACCGAGCCACTTGATGGCGACAAAGGCCAAATGGAAGGTTTCGGCAACGGCGGCAAGGCCAGCCACCGCACAGGTCAGCCAGATCGCCTCGCCGATCCACATGGCGGCGAGGAATGGCAGAACATCACGGGCGCCCTTCGACAATACGCGGGCAACAAGCGCCGCAACGCTCGGCCCCGGCGAACCGGCGGCCATGAAGAGAGCGCCGGCAAAAACAAGGAGACTGGTCAGCGTCATCGGCGCTCTTCCCGCGTAGATCGCTGCAAAGCTCAGAACGGCATCTTGAAGCCGGGCGGGATTGGCAGGCCGGCGGTCAGCGCCTTCGTCTTTTCGGCTGCAGCGGCTTCCGCCTTGTCCTTGGCATCCTTGTGGGCGGCAATGATCAGATCCTCGAGGATCTCGACATCGTCTTCCTTGAAGAGCGACGGGTCGATCTTCAGGCTCTTCAGTTCGCCCTTGCCGCTCATGACAACGGTCACGAGACCGCCGCCCGCCTTTCCTTCAGCCTGGAGCTCGGCTATTTCCGCCTGCATCTGCTCCATCTTGGCCTGCATTTCCTTGACTTTGCCCATCATGCCCATGAGGTCGCGCATCGTCTGGTTCCTTCTTCAACATCAGAATTCTATGTCGTCGCCGGGCAGAATGTCACCCTCTTCGGATTCAGCGACTGCAGGCGGTTTCGCCTCGCCTTCCTCCTCCGGTTCGGGTGCCCTTACCCGGACGTCGATGATCTTTGCGCCCGGGAACTGCGCCAGGATTGCCGCCACATCCGGATCCTGCCGGGCGTCGCTCACCTGCTGCTCCTTGGCCTTGGCTTCTGCCTCGACCATCGTCGGGTCGCCGGCCTCGCGGCTGAGGCTGACGATCCAGTGTATGCCGGTCCATTCCTTCAACTTGACGGCAAGCTCGTTGAGCAGTGTCGCCGGCGCCCCGTCGGTAAGGTTAACGTCGAGACGGCCGGTCTCGATCTTCACGGGCCGCACGAAATTGCGCACGAGTGCTTTCAGCTTCGCGTCGCGCTTTTCCGCAGCGAGATTAACGATATCGGCGATCGAATTGACATGAACGAGCGGCTTGGGCGCTTCCGCTGGCTTCGTCTCGACGCGGCCTGCCGTCTGCATCAGCTGCGGATCGGGATCGGGTACGGCACGCAACATGGCCGGTCCCCCTGAAGGCTGCGGCCTCGGCGTGCTCTCCGTCGCGCGTACGGCTACCGCCGACTGATAGGGTACACGGACACCATTGCCGCTACCGTTACCCGACGGCGTAGGCGAGGGACGCGAACCACTGCCGTTTTCGGAGAGCTCGGCAAGGCGACGCGCGGCATCTTCGGGCGACGGCAGATGCGCCGCATGTGCCAGCCGTATCAGCACCATTTCCGCCGCACCGGCCGTGCGCGAAGAGCTTTCGGTTTCCGGAATGCCCTTCAACAACATCTGCCAGATCCGCGACAGCGTCGTTACCGCAATCCCTTGAGCGAACTCTGAAGCCCTGGTTCGCTCGACTTCGCTGAGCGACGGGTCGTTAGCGGCGTCCGGCACATATTTCAGCCGGGTAACGAGATGGGTGAAATCGGCAAGGTCGGTCAACACGACGACGGGATTTGCGCCCGCCTCGTACTGCGCCTGAAATTCGGCAAGCGCTGCGGCGACATCGCCTCTGGCAACATGCTCGAAGAGATCGACGATGCGAGCACGATCGGCAAGGCCCAGCATGCCGCGCACCGCTTCCGCCTGGACTATACCGCTACCATGGGCGATTGCCTGGTCAAGCAGCGAAAGGCCGTCACGTGCCGAGCCTTCGGCGGCGCGCGCGATCATCGCCAGCGCATCCGGCTCCGCATCGATGCCTTCCTTCGCTGCGATGGTTGTAAACAAGCCGACGAGATCCGCCGCGCTGATGCGGCGGAGATCGAAGCGCTGGCAGCGCGAGAGAACGGTAATCGGAACCTTGCGGATTTCGGTGGTCGCAAAAATGAACTTCACGTGCTGCCGGCGGCTCTTCGAGCGTCTTCAGCAAGCCGTTGAAGGCCTGTGTCGAAAGCATGTGTACTTCGTCGATGATATAAACCTTGTAGCGCGCAGACACCGGCCGATAGCGTACCTGCTCGATGATTTCACGGATATCGTCGATACCGGTATGGGAGGCGGCGTCCATCTCGATCACGTCGACATGGCGGCCTTCCATGATCGCCTGGCAATGCTCGCCCGGCACGCGCAGATCGATCGTCGGCTTGTCGATCTCGGGCGTCTTGTAGTTCAGCGCGCGCGCCAGAATACGGGCTGTCGTCGTCTTGCCGACGCCACGGACGCCGGTCAGCATGTAGGCTTGCGCAATGCGGCCGGTCTCGAAGGCGTTGGTCAGCGTGCGGACCATCGGCTCCTGGCCGACCATGAGGTCCGTGAAATCCTTGGGGCGGTATTTGCGTGCCAGCACCCGGTACCCGGTGCCCGTCGAGGCGGCATCTTGTGACTGTCGCTCGGTGTCGCTCATCGCCCTGCTTATCGCCCGGAACGCCGGGCATTTGGAAGAGAGAAGGGTGGGAGGCTGGCACGATGACCCGTGCCGGGCTCGTTAGGGCTGCTTCCTTCCGGACCTGACCCGGTTGGCGAGTGGCTCGTCCACCACCAACCTCCCGGATGCACATATCGGCAATATCGCCATCAAAAGCAAGCCAAGCTCAAAAAAAACTGCTAATCATAGGAAAAATATGGAGGAATGCCTGTTGGACGATTTCATTCTCGACCGTCGGCTGGAGAGCGATAGCGACAGCGTCATGCAGACGGGTCTGTGTGATCTCCGATTATCGAAGGACGCCCGCTGGCCGTGGCTGATCCTGGTGCCACGCAGGGCCAACATGACGGAGATCTTCGAACTCACGCCGCTCGACCAGGTGCTTCTCACCTTCGAAACGGAAATGACCGCGGCTGCGCTCAAGAAGATCACCGGTGCCACAAAAATCAACATCGGGGCCCTTGGCAATATCGTCCGTCAGCTTCATGTTCATGTCATTGCCCGCTTCGAAGGCGATGCCAACTGGCCAGGCCCCGTCTGGAGCTTCGGTAAGGCCGAGCCCTACGAAGCGGGCAAGAGAGATGAATTCATAGCGAAGTTGCGGGAAGCCCTTTCATCATGAACCGTTCGCTTTTCGATTCGGATGTCCCACATCCGGAGCCCAGCAATCTCACCGCCTTTGCCGCAAACGACCTCAACCGCGATTCCGAACATCGCGACGAGCAGTCCGTCGAAAATGCACTGGCGAAGGACGGCACGCATATCTTCGCCTTCGCCAAGGACAAGCTTGTCCTGAAGCATGATGGACAAGTGCTCGATCCGCTGTTTGCCCGCTACGAACTGCAGGAACTGCAGCCACATTGGGACGAGACGATCCTGCTCGGCTACCGCAAGACGGGCGAACCGCGGCTTGCCGTTCCCGTCGGCATTCCGGCCGAGGAGCTTGAAAGCCACTACAAGCCCGCCGACGGCCGGACGCTCTACCGCGACCAGCTCGTCGATGACGTTCTGCTTGGCGAATTCGCCCAGGCCGCAAGCCTCATCCGCTGGAACGGCGACAACCGCTTCTGCGGCCGCTGCGGTAGCACGATGGAGATGCGCATCGGCGGCTACAAGCGGGTGTGCACGGCCTGCGAACACATGATCTTCCCGCGCACCGACCCGGTGGTCATCATGCTGACGATCGATGAACAGCGCGACCTCTGCCTGCTCGGCCGCAGCCACCATTTTACGCCGGGCATGTATTCCTGCCTCGCCGGCTTCGTCGAGCCCGGCGAAACGATCGAAAATGCCGTGCGCCGCGAGACGCTGGAGGAATCCGGTATCAAGACCGGCCGGATTCGCTACCACGCGTCGCAGCCCTGGCCGATGCCGCATACGCTGATGATCGGCTGCTATGCCGAGGCGAAATCAACAGAGGTCCACCGCGACGAATCGGAACTGGAAGATTGCCGCTGGTTCACCCGCGAGGAAACACTTGAAATGCTCGAACGCCCCGGCGTCAACGGCCAGGCTTCGCCGCCCAGAAGGCGCTATCGCGCACCGCCTGATGCGCGATTGGGTGGAGTGGAAAAAGCAATAGGCTGATGTGATGGCGCGCTCGGAACGCCTTCTGACCCTGCTTCAGACGTTGCGACGCTACCGACGGCCGGTGAGCGGTGCCGTCCTTGCTACGGAAACAGGCGTCAGCATCCGCACGCTCTATCGCGATATCGCCAGCCTCCAGGGGCAGGGGGCTCTGATCGAAGGCGAACCCGGCATCGGCTACGTCTTGAAGCCCGGCTTCATGCTGCCGCCGATGATGTTTTCGCAGGACGAGATCGAGGCGTTGGTCCTCGGTTCGCGCTGGGTCGCCCGCGCCGCCGATCCGCGTCTTGCAGCTGCCGGCGCCGATGCACTGGCGAAGATTGCCGATGTCCTGCCCCACGAAATGCGCGATGAGATCGAGACCTCGACGCTTCTCGTTCACCTGCGTCCGCCCGTTGCCGACAAGGCGGATCTTGACGCCATTCGCAAGGCGATCCGCAGCGAACGGATCCTCAAGCTGACCTATTCCGACGAAAGCGGAACCGTCTCCGTCCGCAATATCTGGCCCTTTGCGCTCAGCTACTTCGAGCAGGTCCGCGTCGTGGTGGCGTGGTGCGAACTGCGGCAGGATTATCGTCATTTCCGCACCGACCGGATCGTCGAAATGAGACCCCAAGAGGTACGCTATCCGCGCCGCCGCGCAGTGCTTCTCAAGGAGTGGCGGGATCAGCAGGAAATTTCGTCTTAGCCTCGACGCTACTGCCATAAACTGACAGTGGTCAGCGCTATTATCGGGACAATCCCAAACTGGAGGACCGATGATGACGAGCTTGAACCCCACCCGATCGACATGCAGAAATCGCGTTGTCGAGGACACGACCACGCAAGCGAGATACCCCCAATCTCTGATGCTGCGAATGATGCTGAACGCATCGCGCAATATGGTGCGGAGCCGCTATCCTCAGCTCGATCTCGATGCGATGTCCGACTATATGAAGCGCGATATCGGGTTCATGGACTGGAACCACCCACACCACGAGAGCAACTGAATTCACTAGACCGTCTAATCGACGTAGCGCCGCCGCACCAGCGGCGGCTTTAGCGCTTGCCCTCGTTAGTCGCCGGCAAGCGCTAAATCTGCACAACCTTTTCCAAATACGAGAGACACCGATATGACCAGCCCGAACCTCATCATTCTTTACGTCAAGGATCCTGCCGAAAGTGCGATCTTTTACAAGGATCTGCTCGGCCGCGAACCCGGGGTTGCCGCGCCGAATTTCGTCGCGTTCCCGCTCGACGGCGGCTTCACGCTCGGCCTGTGGCGGCGCAGCACGGTCGAGCCGCAACCTTCCGCGATCGGCAATCGCGGCGAGGTGGCCTTCATGGTGGCGGGCGAAAATGCCGTTGCCAAACAATACGAGGATTGGCGAAAGCGCGGTCTGCCGATTGCTCAGGACCTGACCGATCTCGATTTCGGCCCGACCTTTGTCGCGCTCGATCCGGATGGCCACCGGTTGCGCGTCTGCGAACCCGACAAATGAAAGCAGGAAGGGGCGCCGCCGGCGCCCTCCGTCACTTGTGCAGTTGGCCGCGCATCGGGTGGCCCCTGTAGACCCCGAGAATGCGGACATTCTCTGAAAAGAACCGCAACTCTTCCAAAGCCCGGCGCACATGGGCATCGTTCGGATGGCCTTCGATATCGGCGTAAAACTGCGTCGCCACGAATTTGCCACCCAGCTGATAGCTTTCGAGCTTCGTCATGTTGATGTTGTTCGTCGCGAAACCACCCAGAGCCTTATAGAGCGCGGCCGGAATGTTGCGGACGTTGAAGACGAAGGTCGTGACGATCTTTTCTTCCTCGGAGCTGCGGTTTGCCCATTCCTCGTCGCGCGAGAGCACGACGAAGCGCGTAACATTGCTCTCGGTGTCCTCGACATTTTCGGCAACGATGTCGAGGCTATAGAGTTCGGCGGCAAGACGCGGCGCGAGCGCCGCCATAGTTCGGTCGCCGGTTTCCATGACGAGCTTCGCGGCACCTGCCGTATCTCCCGCAATCACCGGCTTCCAGCCATTTGCCCGCACGATTTTGCGGCATTGGCCCAGCGCGTGGATGTGGCTGTGTACCGTGCGTATTTCGTCCTTCGAGACGCCGGGCAGCACCATCAGTTGAAAACGGATCGGCATGAAGTATTCGGCGATGATGTGCAGCCGCGACTCCGGCAGGAGGTGATGGATATCGGCGACTCGGCCCGCGATCGTGTTTTCAATCGGGATCATCGCAATATCGGCATCACCGTTGTCGACCGCCATGAAGGCGTCTTCAAATGTCTGGCAAGGCAACGGCTCCATTGTCGGGAACATATCACGGCAGGCCATGTCGGAGTTCGCGCCGAATTCGCCTTGAAACGAGATTCGATTGGTCTTGATGTTCATGACGATGTCCTTCATGCCTTCCGTGCCGAAAGAATGCGGCGGGCTTTTTCGAGATCGGCCGGCGTATCGACCCCAAGCGGAACGGTTTTAACGATCTCCACGTCGATGCGCATGCCGGCTTCGAGCGCGCGAAGCTGCTCCAGGGATTCGCGCTTCTCAAGGGCCGACGGTCCGAGCGAGACGAATTTCTCGAGCGCAGTCCGGCGATATGCATAGAGGCCGATATGGTGATAGAGCGGCCCTTGGCCATAGGGTGCTGTCGCGCGGGTGAAATAGAGCGCATGAAGACGTGTTTTGGAAAGCGGAGACCCCACGACCTTGACAACGTTCGGATTGGTCCTCTCTTCCTCATCAGTGATCTCGACGGTGAGCGTCGCGATATCGACGGTCTCCTCTTCCAACGGGCGCAATGCAGCGCGGATCGTTTCGGGATCGATGGTCGGTAGATCGCCTTGGACGTTGACGACGATCCTGGCTCTCGCGTCCGGGTCGACCTTGTGCAAGGCTTCGAAAATGCGATCAGAGCCAGATTGATGATCCTTGCGGGTCATAACGACTTCGAAGCCGGCCTTCGAAACCGCCTCGAAAACCTCCTCGTCGTCGACCGCAATGACGACACGGCCGATCTCCGCTTCCTTCGCCCGCAAAGCCACCTGGACGATCATCGGCAATCCGCAAATATCGGCCAGCGGCTTGCCGGGAAGGCGGGTGGACGCCATGCGGGCGGGGATCAGAACCAGCACGTCATCTAAATTTGAAGCAGTCATCGTTCGGACCTTCTATTCCAGGCGGGAAAGTGTCAAAAAGTCTCACGTACAAGACCATTTAGACAGTTGCAACGAACTGCCAAAAGACATAGGTTCCGCGCGATTTCAAGATGGTGCCTATTCAGGGTCTGCCGACTGCACGGGGAGCATTGCAGATGAATTCTTATGTCAATATGGGCGTTGGGGCGCTGCTCGGAACGATTTTCGTCCTGATGTCGGTGTCGATCGCGTCCGAAGGGATCTTCCACTCCGAAGCGCCGGAGAAGGAAGGTTTCGCCATCGTTGCGCAAGAGGCACCCGCTGCCGGCGGTGGCGAGGCTGCACCTGCAGCAGCTGTGGTTCCGATCGCCAAGCTTCTTGCCAGCGCCGATGCCAAGGCCGGCGAAACGGTATTCAAGAAGTGTCAGTCCTGTCATGACGTGACCAAGGGAGGGCCAAACAAAGTCGGCCCGAACCTCTATGGTCTCGTCGATCGTCCGATCGCTTCGCATGAGGGCTTCGCCTATTCCTCCCCCATGAAGGATTTCTCCAAGGGCGGCAGCGAAAAGTGGACCTTCGATCACCTGAACCATTTCCTGCTCGCACCGAAAAAGCAAATTCCGGGCACGGCCATGGGCTTTGCCGGTCTGCCGAAGGAACAGGACCGCGCGAACGTGATCCTATACTTGCACACGCTGGCAGACGCACCGGTTCCGTTGCCGGATCCGAACGCACCCGACACCGTTACGCAGTAATCCTGCAAAGCTTTCCGACGAAATCGAGAGCCCGGCCGACGCCGGGCTTTTTTGTTGCGATCAGGCGCCGAGCAGGTAGGCCCAGAGCGAAACCGAAATGGCACCGAGTGCCGTCGTGACCGTGATGGTGGAGGCCGCGAGGCTGTGGCCGACGCCGAAACGGTTGGCGATCAGCCAGGCGTTGACGCCGGTGGGAACAGCGGCGATCAGCACCAGCGCCGCGGTCCAACTGCCGGTCAATCCAACCAGATGGCTTGCGGCCCAGACGCAGCATGGAAGCAACACCAGTTTGAAGGCAGATGTGACGCTGGCAATGCCGACATTGCCGGAAACGCCATACTTCTCGAGCGCCATGCCCAACGATACCAGGGCCACAGGCCCAGCAACGCCCGCCAGTTGGTCGACAATGGACGCCACCGGCAGCGGCATTGGAAGACCTGCAAGGTGAACCGCGGCACCTGCGACAAGACCGATAACGAGCGGATTGCGGACAAGATTGAGACCGATCTGGCGAAAGAGTTTCGCCATGCTGCGTTCGCCTTTGCCCGCAATCTTCCGCTCCGCCCGCTCCATCATGATCGTGCCGATGACCATCATGACCGGCAGATGCACGGCGATCAGGATGGAAAGCGGCACAAGGCCCTCATCGCCGACCGTGCGTTGAACAAGCGGCAGACCGACGAAGATCGTATTGGCAAATGCCGACGAAACGCCGGCAAGCACGCCGATGCGATCATCACGGCCAAAAAGACGGGTCGCTGCGATGTGGCCCGCCGTCCAGGTCACCGCAACGCCGGAGAAATAAGCGATCCAGAGACGAAACGGCGAAGCGCCATGAAAATCCGCTTCGGCAATCGTGCGGAAAAGGAGCAGTGGGACGGCAATCTTGAAAACGAAATCGCTCAAGGCGTCGCCGACATCTGCCTTCATCAGTCCAGTTTTGACGATCAGCCAGCCGATCAGGATCATGATGAAAATGGGAAGGACGTCAAAAATGATGGCTATCATGCGGAGGGATGCCTTGCGCGGGGATACCCTGCTCTAGCAGCAAAACTTCTTCGTTGACAAATGGATTGGCAAAAGAGGCGCGCAAAGAACCGGACGGCAGAAACAAAAAAAGCGGGCACTGCCCGCTTTTCCGCATCCGGACTGGCCGGACACCCGGTTCCGGTGCTGCCAGTTCATCCGTGGTCAGCGCCTGCTCCGGTACAGTCGAAGGGCATCATCCCCTTCTCATCCGGCCGCAACCCAAAGGCTGCTCATGCCGGTCTGCTTGTGATCGTGTCTAAAAGTTCAAGGTGACAACGGCATGACGGATCGACGGCATTTGCGAAGAAATGGGCCATTGGCGGCGTTTTTTCTTCCAAAGCCCGGAAATTCCGGTAAGACCGGATCCCGGCTAACATCTAATCCGGAACCTTCCCTTTCATGACAAAATTCGATGTTCTGACTGTCGGCAACGCCATCGTCGATATCATCGCGCGCTGCGACGACCAGTTCCTCATTGACAACAATATCACCAAGGCGGCGATGAACCTTATCGACGCCGCCCGCGCCGAACTTCTCTATTCGCGCATGGGGCCGGCGCTCGAAGCTTCAGGCGGCAGCGCCGGCAATACGGCAGCGGGCGTTGCCAGCCTCGGCGGCAGGGCCGCCTATTTCGGCAAGGTAGCGGAGGATCAGCTCGGCGAGATTTTCGCCCACGACATCCGGGCACAGGGCGTCCATTATCAGACAAAACCAAAGGGCACGTTCCCACCGACCGCGCGCTCGATGATCTTCGTCACGGATGACGGCGAGCGCTCGATGAATACCTATCTCGGCGCCTGCGTCGAACTCGGCCCGGAGGATGTCGAGCCCGAGGTCGTGGCACAAGCCAAGGTGACGTACTTCGAAGGCTATCTCTGGGATCCGCCGCGCGCCAAGGAAGCGATTCGCGAATGCGCCCGCATCGCCCATGAGAACGGCCGCGAAGTCTCCATGACGCTTTCGGACAGCTTCTGCGTCGATCGCTACCGCGCGGAGTTCCTCGACCTCATGCGCTCCGGCACTGTCGACATCGTGTTTGCCAACCGCCAGGAAGTACTCGCGCTCTATGAGACGGACGATTTCGAGGTGGCGCTCAACAAGATCGCCAAGGATTGCAGAATCGCGGCCGTGACGATGAGCGAAAACGGCGCCGTTATGCTGAAGGGCAACGAGCGCTGGTATGTCGATGCGATCCGCATCAAGGAAGTGGTCGATACGACCGGTGCGGGCGACCTCTTCGCTTCAGGTTTCCTCTTTGGATACACGCAGGGACGGACGCTGGAAGATTGCGGCAAGCTTGGCTGCCTTGCAGCTGGGATCGTCATTCAGCAGATCGGACCGCGGCCGATGAAATCGCTTTCCGAGGCCGCCCGCGACGCGCAGCTTATTTGAAAGCTTCGCCCGGATAAGCGCCCCAGATTTCCGACTGCGCCACCCAACCTTCGGCGCTGTCGGCTTCGGCATGACACCAATCGCCATTGCATTCGGCGATATGGATCATCACACCCGGCTCCAGCTTGGCAACCACGGTCGCTGACGACTGCGGCTCACGGCGCATGTTGACATAGATGAACTTGCCCTTGCCCTTCATCCACGGTGCGGCAATCGCTGCGCGCTGGCCCGACAGCAGCGATTGGTTGACCCATCCTTCCGTGCCATCCGCATCGCGGATACGGCGCCAGTTGTCGTATTCCTGGATGATTTCGACCGGCAGGCCGGCTTTCAGATACATCCACGACGCGGCATAATCCGTTCCCGGGCCGATGCGCAGATTGACGCGCTTGGACTTCAGCGAGACGAACCGCGGAAGCGGCAGGCCGCTCGGGCCCTTTGCCACCTGCGCATATGCGGTTTCGACGGCTTCCCCCACAAACATCAGACCAACCGCAAAGACGAGGCAGACCTTCAAATATTTTCCACGCATGGAGATTTCCGTTCGCTCAAGTACGCCAGCAGATCCAGCCTGCTTGCCGCCGGGCTTTGACATTCACCTAACGCTACCCGCGAGTTTTGTTTGTCTTCGCGTGTGGGTCTGGTAGAAAATGCCCGAGACGGGAAAATTATCCCCCGTCTTGGTTAAAGACCTCTGAACAAGGCATGGCCGGCCGCGATGACATCAAAGAAAAAACCGAAGGTTTACATCACTCGGAAACTGCCGGATGCGGTGGAAACCCGCATGCGGGAACTTTTCGACGCCGAGCTCAATATCGATGATTCGCCACGCTCCGCCTCTGAACTCATCGAGGCCGTAAGGACAGCCGACGTCCTGGTGCCGACGGTGACGGACCGCATCGATGCCGCTCTTATCGAGCAGTCCGGGCCGCAAATGAAGCTGATAGCGAGCTTTTCGAACGGCACCGACCACATCGACGTCGAGGCGGCAGCCCGCAAGGGCATTACCGTCACCAACACGCCGAATGTTCTGACCGAGGACACGGCCGACATGACCATGGCGCTGATCCTCGCAGTGCCCCGGCGCCTCGGCGAAGGTGCACGGGTGCTTACCGACAAGCCCGGCGAATGGGCCGGATGGTCGCCGACCTGGATGCTCGGCCGGCGCATTCACGGCAAGCGCATCGGCATCGTCGGCATGGGCCGGATAGGCACGGCCGTCGCGCGCCGCGCCAAGGCATTCGGCCTGTCGATCCACTATCACAACCGCAAGCGGGTGAGCCCGGCGACCGAGGACGAACTAGAGGCGACTTATTGGGAAAGCCTCGACCAGATGCTGGCACGGGTCGACATCGTTTCCATCAATTGCCCTTCGACGCCCGCAACCTTTCACTTGATTTCCGCTCGCCGCCTCGCGCTGCTGCAGCCGACAGCCTATATCGTCAACACGGCGCGCGGTGACGTCGTGGATGAGAGCGCCTTGATCAAATGCCTGAGGGAGGGAAAGATCGCGGGCGCCGGCCTCGACGTTTTCGAAAACGAACCTGCCGTCAACCCGAAGCTTGTCAAACTTGCGAACGAGGGCAAGGTGGTGCTGCTGCCGCACATGAGCTCGGCAACGATCGAAGGCCGCATCGATATGGGCGACAAGGTGATTATCAACATCCGCACCTTCATCGACGGCCACCGACCGCCGAATCGCGTACTGCCCGGCCGCTAAACGGCGAGAACCTTGCGCATTTCGATATAGGTGACCCGATCGAAACCCGGATGAGATTTTTCGGCCATCTTCGCAAAGCCCCAGGCGGCAAAGACTGAATGGTTGCCGGTCAATTCGATGCGCGTATCGAGCCGCAGCGCAGATAGCAGGCGCTCTCTCGCAGCCGCCTCGGCTACCTGCAGCAACAGCCTGCCGATACCCCTGCCCTGCGCCTCCGGCGCGACCGCGAGTTTGCCGAGATAAAGACATCCCGGCTCAGGCCTCAAGAACATGCAGCCAAGCAGATCCTCGTCTTCAAGCACGACGTAGCCGATCTCGTTTAGGGTTTTCTCGGCAAGCGATTGCGGTGTCAGGCTCAAGGCCGAAGACGGCGGATTGATGCGGCCATTCATATAGGCGAAGGACGAGAGAATTAGTTGCAGCAACTCGTTCCAGCGGTGGAAATTCTCATCGATCCGGACGATCTTCATGAAACGCTCGGCCCTTGCGCGCGGCGGCGCTTGTAACGGACGCTGTCGAAACGGGCAGAAAGCGCATCGTAGAGCAACAACCGGCCGATAAGCGGCTCGCCGGCGCCGGTAATGAGCTTGATCGCCTCCATCGCCATCAGCGTGCCGATGACACCGGTCAATGCTCCGATGATGCCGGTTTCGGCGCAGGCGGGAATGAGGCCCTCCGGCGGGATTTCCGGAAAGAGATCGCGATAGGCGGGGTTGAGCGAGCCATCTTCGGCTCGTTCGTAAGGTTTCAACACAGTCAAGGAACCGTCGAAACGGCCGACAGCGCCGCTCACGAGCGGAATTTCCGCTTTCTCAGCGGCATCGGCTGCGGCGTAACGCGTCTCGAAATTGTCCGACGCATCGATCAGCAAATCGAAGCCAGAAAGATGGCGACGGGCGGACTCCGCCGAAAAGCGCTCTTCGAAGCGGATGATGTTCACATGCGGATTCAGCCGGGCGATTGCAAAGGCGGCGCTTTCCGTCTTCAGTTCGCCAATTGTGCCGGAGTCATGGATGACCTGCCGCTGCAGATTGGAGAGCGAAACGCGATCGTCATCGGCAATGCCGAGTGTGCCGATCCCGGCAGCTGCCAGATATTGCAGAACCGGTGCGCCAAGCCCGCCCGCGCCGATTACCAGCACACGCGCGGCCTTCAGTCTTTGCTGACCCGCACCGCCGATCTCAGGCAGCAGAATATGACGCTGATATCTTGCGATTTCTTCTGGGCTCAAAGGTTCCATGGACGCAATGCTATCATGGCCTGAAGGCGCGGGGAAAGCGGCATCCGTCATTCGAAGACCCGGCCCTCGGCAACAGTGAAGAATTGAGCGCGGTCTCCGAGGAGGGAAAACATCGAGCGATCGGTGCCGGTCATGAAGGCCTGGCCGCCAAGCGCATCGATGAGATCGAAGAGCGCGCCGCGGCGGGCCTCGTCGAGATGGGCGGCGATTTCGTCGAGAAGCAGAACCGGCGCATGGCCGGTGAGATTGGCGACGAGCTTGGCATGGGCGAGGATCAGGCCGACAAGCAGCGCCTTCTGTTCGCCCGTCGAGCAACGCTCCGCCTCCATCTGCTTTTCGCGGTGCCGGACCAGCAGATCGGCTCGGTGCGGCCCGTCAAGCGTGCGGCCGGCGCCCGCGTCGCGATAGCGGTTTTCAGCGAGCATCGCGGCATATTCATCTTCCAGGTCTACGGAAGGGCGCGCGAACTGGCCATCCATGAAACCGGAAAGTTCGAGTGTGGCGGAGGGGAAAGGCGAGGTTTCGCGCGTTTCCTCTATCAGGCGCGCAAGCAGGCCGAGCATTTCTTCGCGTGCAAGCGCCATGGCGATGCCGAGGCTTGCCATCTGCTCTTCGATGCCCGAGAGCCAGGCAGGATCGAAACGGCCGTCGTCCAGTAGCTTGTTGCGGCTGCGCATGGCGCGCTCGAAATCGGTGGCGCGGCGGCCGTGTGCGGGATCGAGCGACAACACGAGGCGGTCGAGAAAGCGGCGCCGATCTGAAGATCCGCCGGCAAAAAGGCCATCCATGGCAGGCGTCAGCCAGAGCACGCGCAGATGATCCGTCAACTCGTCGGCCGTCTTTGCCGGCGTGCCGTTGATGCGCAGCTTGCGGCTGGTATTTTCATCGCTAGTATCAATGCCAGTCCCGATTTCGACCTCTCCTTCCATGCCGTCAAGCTCGGCGAAGATCGAAAACCCCGCGGGGGCCCCGACCCGCGTGACATCTGCATAGGTGGCACGGCGAAGACCGCGGCCAGGCGAGAGGAAGGAAACCGCCTCCATTAGATTGGTCTTGCCGGCGCCGTTATCCCCCGTCAGCACGACATGCCGCCCGTCGAGCACGAGCGAAGCCGCCGCGTAGTTACGGAAGTCGGTCAGATTCAGACGGGAAAGGGAAACCTTGTGGGGCATCGAATATCCGGATTCTGGGCATTGGGGCAGAGCTATGCCGAACGGCAGTTCCTTGCAAGGGCGGGATATGAGACAAGCCGCATTATAACTGCGGGCGGATGCTAGAATGGTTCGCTTGGGAAACGACACCACGCCGACCAGCACCGAATATAAAACTTGAAATCTGGAGATCTTGGTGGAGCTAAGCGGGATCGAACCGCTGACCTCTTGCATGCCATGCAAGCGCTCTCCCAGCTGAGCTATAGCCCCATCAGGGTGGTCCGGTATTGTGCCGGTCCTGGGATACTCCGAGGCATATGCCTGGCGGAGTGGCGGCTTCTTACTTGCGGTTTTCGCAGATGGCAAGCCCAAAAAACCGGCCCGGAGATTTTTTGTCGCCCGGGCCGCTCTTTACGATCAGACTTCGTCTTCGTCGCCGGTGACGCCGATGATGTCGCTCATGTCGTCATCTTCATCATCTTCGTCGGCTTCGAGGAAGGTATCGTCGTCATCGCCTTCGATTTCGACGTCGTCATCGCCGATATCTGGGATATCATCGCCGGATGCGCCTTCATCAGCGTCTTCCAGCGATACGAGTTCGACTTCGGTGTTTTCGGTATCGACTTCCTGAACCTCGTCTTCTTCGGCGATCTCGGCTGCTGCGGCCGAGGTTTCCTGGAAGAAGGACAATGGGTAGGACTTTCCGGTATAAGGAGAAACGATCGGATCCCGGTTCAGATCGTAGAACTTCTTGCCGGTTTCCGGATCGGTACGCTTGGTTCCAAGTTCCGCTTTCGCCACTATAAGCCTCGTGAGAATGGCCGAATGCTAAATTCGGCAAATGCCGTTCAAACCGGCGTTTCATCGGAATTTATAAGCCGGTCCCCATAATCGTTGCAGCCAACGATGTCAAAGCTAAACTTCGCGCTGCAATCAGTATGGTGAAATGATCGTCAGATGACCGGCAAATAACATTGTGTTAGGTAGCGCCGGAAACGATAAATCATCGGGAAACAGATGTATCAATCGCCCCATTTCAGGGAAGATGATCTGGCAATACAGCACCAGCTGATCCGCGCCCATCCATGGGTCGTCCGTGATGCACGTGAGGATTTTATCCGAGCGCAACTGAAAGGCATCATCGGCGTCGAAATCGAGATTGGTGGAAGGTCAGCCAAAACCGGCCGGCCGCAGATCGCGTAGGCGTGGCGGCAGGCGTCGGCGGGACGACTGGTGAGGCCGAGATACTGGATCTTGTGAAGCGCTACGGCAGGCTGGAAGGAACCCATTGAGCAAGACATTTACAATCGCCATCGACGGACCCGCAGCCGCGGGCAAGGGCACCCTTTCGCGGCAGATCGCCGATGAGTACGGCTTTCATCATCTCGATACTGGTCTGACTTATCGAGCGGCTGCGAAAGCGTTGCTCGATGCCGGCCTGCCGCTCGATAACGAGCAGGTCGCCGAAAAGATGGCCCGCGAGGTTGAACTGGGCGACCTCGAACGCGATATACTTTCAAAGCATGAGATCGGCGAAGCCGCCTCAAAGATTGCCGTCATGCCGGCCGTGCGCCGGGCGCTGGTTGAGGCGCAGCGGCGGTTTTCGGAGAAGGCTCCGGGAACAGTGATCGACGGACGTGATATCGGCACGGTCGTCTGCCCGGATGCGCCGGTAAAGCTTTATGTGACGGCTTCCCCGGAGGTGCGCGCCAGGCGCCGCTACGAGGAGATCATCGGCAAGGGAGGAACGGCGGATTTCGATGCGATCTTCGAGGACGTGAAGCGACGCGACGAACGCGATATGGGACGGGGCGACAGCCCCTTGAAACCAGCGGAAGAAGCACACTTGCTTGATACGTCGGAAATGAGTATAGAGGCCGCGTTTCAAGCTGCGAAATCGATCATCGACGCAGCATTGAGCCGAAATAACTGAATTCGAGCGATCGTTCCGAGCTTTTGCCGGAACGCGCTTTATTAAAAGCCTGAAATTCCGTCCAAGCGCCGGATTGCTTCCTTGCAAGGAGGCGGACTGGGTTCAGGCCCGTTTAACACGAACCAACCGGCGCATACGTGGGCCTTGTCAGTATCAAAGGTCACGCAGGAGATTTTATGTCAGTAGCTACTCCCTCTCGCGAGGATTTCGCGGCCCTTCTCGAAGAGTCCTTTGCCAAGAACGATCTGGCTGAAGGCTATGTCACCAAGGGCATCGTCACCGGCATCGAAAAGGATGTCGCCGTTGTCGACGTCGGCCTGAAGGTCGAAGGCCGCATCGCGCTCAAGGAATTCGGCGCGAAAGCCAAGGATGGTTCGCTGAAGGTCGGCGACGAAGTTGAAGTGTATGTCGAGCGTATCGAAAACGCGCTTGGCGAAGCGGTTCTGTCGCGCGAGAAGGCTCGCCGCGAAGAAAGCTGGATCAAGCTTGAAGCAAAGTTCGAAGCCGGCGAGCGCGTCGAAGGCGTAATCTTCAACCAGGTCAAGGGCGGCTTCACGGTCGACCTCGACGGTGCGATCGCCTTCCTGCCGCGCTCTCAGGTCGATATCCGTCCGATCCGCGACGTTTCCCCGCTGATGCACAACCCGCAGCCCTTCGAAATCCTCAAGATGGACAAGCGCCGCGGCAACATCGTGGTTTCGCGCCGTACGGTTCTGGAAGAGTCCCGTGCCGAGCAGCGTTCTGAAATCGTTCAGAACCTCGAAGAAGGCCAGGTTGTTGACGGCGTCGTCAAGAACATCACCGATTACGGTGCGTTCGTTGACCTCGGCGGCATCGACGGCCTGCTGCACGTCACCGACATGGCATGGCGCCGTGTGAACCATCCGTCGGAAATCCTGAACATCGGCCAGCAGGTCAAGGTTCAGATCATCCGCATCAACCAGGAAACCCACCGCATCTCGCTTGGCATGAAGCAGCTCGAGAGCGATCCGTGGGATGGCATCCAGGCCAAGTATCCGGAAGGCAAGAAGATTTCCGGTACAGTCACGAACATCACCGACTACGGTGCGTTCGTCGAGCTGGAGCCGGGCATCGAAGGCCTGATCCACATCTCGGAAATGTCCTGGACCAAGAAGAACGTACATCCCGGCAAGATCCTGTCCACGAGCCAGGAAGTCGAAGTCGTCGTCCTCGAAGTCGATCCGTCCAAGCGCCGTATTTCGCTCGGCCTCAAGCAGACGCTGGAAAATCCGTGGGCAGCATTCGCCCGCAATCATCCGGCCGGCACTGAAGTCGAAGGCGAAGTCAAGAACAAGACCGAATTCGGCCTGTTCATCGGTCTCGACGGCGACGTTGACGGCATGGTGCATCTCTCCGACCTCGACTGGAACCGTCCGGGCGAGCAGGTCATCGAAGAGTTCAACAAGGGTGACGTCGTCAAGGCAGTCGTTCTCGACGTCGACGTCGAGAAGGAACGCATCTCGCTCGGCATCAAGCAGCTCGGCAAGGATGCGGTTGGCGAAGCAGCTGCTTCCGGCGACCTGCGCAAGAATGCAGTCGTTTCCTGCGAAGTCATCGCAGTCAACGACGGCGGCATCGAAGTGAAGCTCGTCGACCACGAAGACATCACTTCGTTCATCCGCCGCGCAGACCTCTCGCGCGACCGCGACGAGCAGCGTCCGGAACGCTTCTCGGTTGGCCAGGTTGTTGACGCCCGCGTCACCAACTTCTCCAAGAAGGACCGCAAGATCATGCTGTCCATCAAGGCGCTGGAAATCGCAGAAGAGAAGGAAGCTGTCGCTCAGTTCGGTTCATCCGATAGCGGCGCTTCGCTCGGCGACATCCTTGGCGCGGCTCTGAAGAACCGCGGCGAGTAATTGTCAAGCCTTTTGAAATCAAGATCCCGCCGGAGCGATCCGGCGGGTTTTTTGTTTGCTTATTCCCAGCCGGCCATGCGCTGATAGAGTGCGTAAACCGGATCGGCGACGGTATTGCCTGATGCTGTGGCGTCGACCTCGGGCAGATCCTGCGGCGCGACACCTTCCGCTCGTTGCTCGCCTTCAGCCTCTGCGTCCTGATGCTCGCTGCCTGTGTTGGCCTGCTGCTCGCCCTCGGCGCCACTGCCTTCGTAGTCGCGACGATGCATTTCGCCGTCGCGGCGTTGGGCACCGTCCTTGGCGAACTGGTAAGGATGCTGGGCGTATGGCATCCCATCAATCGGCTTCAGCAAACCTGACTTCTGCACGGCCTCTGCAATATCGGCAGGAAGAACCTGCGGCTGCGCCACGATGTCGTTCTGCTGGCGGATAATCTGTGTGGAATCGGCAACCGGTAACCGCACAGTCACCACCGTCTGCTGCAGCTTCGCAGGGACCGCGGCTTCGGAAATGTCTGACAGCGCCGGCTCTGCCTCGGCTACTATGTCCCCGGCTGGCCCCTCGGTTGTCCCCGGCACCGCTGCTAGATCGTCCAGGAGTGTTGCCGTTTCCTGCTCGCCGATGATTGCAACGATGAGCTCCGAAGCTTCTTCGGTCATCGAGGCAAGAACACCGGTCCAGACTTTCGGAATAACCGGCTCCGAATGATCGGAGCGCACCGCCGGGATCTGAGCTTCAACCTCTATTGGCTCGTCGATCAACTTCGGCGTATCCGCCGAAACCGGATCCTCGGCCTGCACGTCAACCGCATCACGGAATTCGAGAGGGTTGTCCTCTGCGCGCGCAGTCTCTTCAAATACCGCCTCGACGATTTTGACCGGTTGCTCCGCCAATTCGGCAATGAGCACAGCTGGCGCAAGCGGCAACGCTCTCTTGGTTGGCAGGGAGGCCTGAGCTTCCCGTACGGCCGATTGCTGCGCCTTTGCGATTGGCAGCAACTTCTCTTCCTGGATTGCGATGTTTGGCCGTGCTTCCGGGCGCAGAGGCGAAGCATCGTTCTGGCGATAGGAGCGAACGACGGCGCGGGCCGCCAGATCACGATCTTTATAACGGATCGTTTCCAGATAGGCGATCACACGGGCTGCCTCCGGACCGGCCGGATTCTTCAGTGCCTCAGCAATCAACCGCAGCGGCAGAGTATGACCGGCGCCCGCGAGTTGGGTCTCGATCTCGTTGATTCGGGCGGCCGGAAGCTTCTGGATGGCTTCTGCGAGACGCGATGCAAAAGCGAGGTTGCTTTCCAATTCCCGGCGCGGCAGCGGCAGCGCGCGGGAGGCAGCATTGATGGCATCGAGCAGCGCGTCGAACATGCGCTCGCGAGCGGCTGCGAGAAGGATATTGAGCTTGCCGGCAATCGCTGTATTGAGGTCTGTGGCTTCGACTGCCTGGACAGGCGTCGGCGCAACGACTGAACGACCGAGCCCGTTGGCAACGATCACCGCAGTTTGGCCGTGGGAGGAAAGGCTTGCATTTGACGCTGCACGAACCGGAGTCAACATGGCATGCTCCTTTTGTCGCAAAGTGACGATGGAAGCAGATCACAAGTGGACCGCGCTCATCCGGCCCCTCGCATTCTCCCGCAGATCCTCCTGTCCGCATGGCGCTTCATCGCACCGTCGAATGCATAAAAATTAGCGATAATCTTACCGAAGTCTCGTTAATGAAACGCTAACGGCCGGGCGGAGATTAAAATCCCGCCCGGCCGCCGCAGGCTTGTTTTTGGCATTAAGGACTTCAGCTATGGGCGAAGATATCCGCTTCTTCCCAGCCGATCAGATCGAGTTTGGCGCGGGTCGGGAGGAATTCGAAGCAGGCGGTTGCGTGGTCGATGCGGCCGTCGCGGATCAGCCGCTCGGTAAGCTTGTCGCGCAACGCATGCAGATAGAGCACATCGGAGGCGGCATATTCGAGCTGCGCCGGCGACAGGGTCGCCGCTGCCCAATCCGACGACTGCTGCACCTTGGAGATGTCGACGTCGAGCATTTCCTTGAGATTGTCCTTCAGGCCGTGGCGATCCGTATAGGTGCGGCACAGGCGCGATGCGATCTTGGTGCAGAAGACCGGCGCCGTGGTGACGCCGAAGGTGTGGAACAGCACGGCGATATCGAAGCGTCCATAATGGAAGATCTTCTGGCGAGCCGGATCGGCGAACATGGCGACGAGGTTGGGCGCTTCCTTCTGTCCGGCGGCAATGCGGATGACATCGGCGGTGCCGTCGCCCGGCGAAAGCTGCACGACGCAGAGCCGGTCGCGGCGCGGCACGAGGCCGAGCGTTTCCGTATCGATCGCGATCGCGCCTGTATAACGGGCGGCGTCCGGCTCTGAAATATCGCCTTCGTGGTAACGGATGGTGGCGGCCATGGCTGTCTCTTGTCGTTTCACTGTCTCACGTCGCGCTATAGCGCAAAGGCAGCCGTAGCGATACCGCTTTAACGTTCTTCGAGAGTTAGAATGTCGGTGGTGTATTGATCCACAGGAGCACGGTCTCGCCATCGTGACGATTGCGCCAGGAATGATAGCGGCGGCTTTCGAAGTAGAGCGAGTCACCGGGGCCGAGATCGAAGAACTGGTCGGAATCGAGAACGAGTTCGAGGCGGCCGGAAAGCACATGCATGAATTCCTCGCCTTCATGCCGGTAGGCGCCTTCGCTGGCAGCCCCCGGTGCCAGCACGAAACGATGGCAATCCATCATCCGTCTGCCTTCGGCCAGGAGTTGCACCGTAACGCCGGGCGTCGTCTGCGGCCAGGTGCGCCATTCGCCGGAACGGATGATTGCGGTAACGTCTTCGCTCTCCTCGCCGGAAAGGCGCGAGACTGTGGTGCCGTAATATTCCGCGAGATCGTGCAGCGTCTTGAAGCTGACGCCCTGCGACGTGCGCTCCAGCGTCGACAGGGTCGAAGAGGTAACGCCCATATCGCTCGCCACCTGCTCCAGCGTCTTGCCCGCCGCATGGCGAAGACTGCGGAGCCTGCGGCCGATGTCGGAAGTGCTGCTGCTCTCGGCGCTTTCGGCCGATGGTTCCTCGCTTTCCAGTGCCTCGCGGATCGCCGCCGGATTGAGACCGCGCTCGACGCGATACCACGAAATCCGCTTCAGACGGGCGACATCCTCGGCGCTGTATTGCCGATGCCCTGTTTCCGAGCGGCCGGGAACGAGCAGGCCCTGGCTTTCCCAGAGGCGCGCCGTGGAGGCGGAAATGCCTGCCAGCCTTGCCGCTTCGGCCACCTTGTAGCGTACCGGACCGTTGTTGTTCATCAAAGCAATAAATCCCTGATTCCGTTTTTGTTTTAGGCGCTGTGCGCGTCAGAATCTTCTGGCGCGAGCATCCATCAAAAAGCGTGATGTTTGAAGCAAAAAAATGCCGCTTGATTTCCTGCAGGAAAAATGTAGGAATTTTCTAAATGTCTTGCAGAAATTATGCAAGATAATTCCTCGACCCTTTCAAGCGCAGGAGCGCGAGCGCACGATGAACACGATCACCCTTACGGACCGGAAGAATGCCGCAATTTCGCGCGGCGTTGGCATGACCACGCAGATCTATGCCGACCGAGCGGAGAATGCCGAGATCTGGGACAAGGAGGGACGCCGCTACATCGATTTCGCGGCCGGTATCGCAGTGCTCAACACGGGCCACCGTCATCCGCGGGTGATCGCCGCGGTAAAAGATCAACTCGATCACTTCACCCATACCTGCCATCAAGTCGTGCCTTATGAAAGTTACGTGCATCTCGCCGAACGTCTGAACGCGCTGACGCCCGGAAACTTTGCCAAGAAGACAATCTTCGTGACGACGGGCGCCGAGGCCGTCGAAAACGCCGTGAAGATAGCGCGTGCTGCGACCGGCCGATCCGCCGTCATCGCCTTTGGCGGCGGCTTCCATGGCCGCACCTTCATGGGCATGGCGCTGACCGGCAAGGTCGTGCCCTACAAGGTTGGCTTCGGCGCCATGCCGGGCGATGTTTTCCACGTGCCGTTCCCCGTAGAGATGCATGGCGTGTCTCTTGAACAGTCGCTTGCCGCCCTGAAGAAGCTCTTCGCCGCCGATGTCGATCCGCAGCGCGTCGCCGCTATCATCATCGAGCCGGTTCAGGGCGAAGGCGGTTTCTATCCGGCGCCGGTCGCATTCATGAAGGCGCTACGCGAACTTTGCGACCAGCACGGCATTCTGCTGATTGCCGACGAAGTGCAGACGGGCTTTGCACGCACGGGTAAGATGTTTGCGATGGACCACCATGAGGTCGCGCCCGACCTAATGACCATGGCAAAGAGCCTTGCCGGCGGCTTTCCGCTGGCTGCCGTCACCGGTCGCGCGGAAATCATGGATGCACCTGCCCCTGGCGGTCTCGGCGGCACCTATGGCGGCAATCCGCTCGGCATCGCCGCAGCGCATGCCGTGCTCGACGTCATCAAAGATGAGGATCTCTGCAACCGAGCCAACCAGCTCGGCAGCCGCCTGAAGCAACGGTTGGAATCTCTGCGCGAAAAGGTGCCGGAAATTGCCGACATCCGCGGCCCGGGCTTCATGAACGCCGTCGAATTCAACGACAAGACGACAAAGCTGCCGAGCGTGGATTTCGCGAATAAGGTCCGCCTGATCGCGCTTGAGAAGGGTCTCATTCTTTTGACCTGCGGCGTGCACGGAAACGTCATTCGCTTCCTTGCCCCGATCACCATCCAGGACAATATCTTCGTCGAAGCGCTCGATATCCTCGAAGCCTCTATCCTTCAAGCAAGTGCGGGCAAGTAACCGCCCTTCGGAGTAAATGACATGTCATTCACGACTGCACTGACCAAGGCACGTGCCCTTTTCCTCGCCGTTCCTCCGCGACTGCGGATACGTCAACGGCGAATGGACGAGGGGCGAAGCAACGAAAACCTTCGACGTTTTGAACCCGGCCACAGGCGAAGTGCTCGCCTCGCTGCCGGACATGGGTGCTGCCGACACCCGCAAAGCCATCGACGCGGCCTATGCGGCGCAACCTGCATGGGCAGGACGTCCTGCAAGGGAGCGTAGCGCTATCCTGCGCAAGTGGTTCGACCTGATGGTTGCCAATGCCGACGAGCTGGCGTCGATCCTGACGGCGGAGATGGGTAAACCCTTTCCTGAAGCGCGCGGCGAGATCCTTTATGCCGCCGCTTATATCGAATGGTATGCGGAGGAAGCCAAGCGCATCTACGGCGAAACGATTCCCGCTCCTTCCAACGACAAGCGCATGATCGTCATCAAACAGCCGGTCGGTGTCGTCGGCACCATCACGCCCTGGAACTTCCCAGCAGCGATGATCACCCGCAAGATCGCTCCGGCGCTGGCTGTCGGCTGCACGGTTGTTTCGAAACCCGCCGAACAGACCCCGCTCTCGGCGATCGCGCTTGCGGTTCTTGCCGAACAGGCCGGCATTCCGGCTGGCGTTTTCAACGTCATTGTCGGCGAAGACGGTCCGGCGATCGGCAAGGAACTTTGCAGCAACGACAAAGTGCGCAAGATCAGCTTTACCGGTTCGACGGAAGTCGGCCGCATCCTGATGCGCCAGTGCGCCGACCAGATCAAGAAGGTGAGCCTCGAGCTCGGCGGCAACGCACCATTCATCGTCTTTGACGATGCCGATCTCGATGCCGCCGTCGAAGGCGCGATCGCCTCCAAATACCGCAATGCCGGCCAGACTTGCGTTTGCGCCAACCGGCTCTACGTCCAGTCAGGCGTCTACGACGCATTTGCGGCCAAGCTGGCAGCAAAGGTCGAATCCATGTCCGTCGGCGACGGCTTCGAGGCAGGCGTCACGATCGGCCCGCTGATCGACGCGCAGGGCCTTGCGAAGGTCGAAGATCACGTCAGCGACGCGCTTTCCAAGGGCGCCAGGGTTCTGACCGGCGGCAAGCGCATCGAAGGCGCCGGCACCTTCTTCACGCCGACCGTATTGACCGGCGTTGCCCGCGGCATGAAGGTAGCACGTGAAGAAACTTTCGGTCCCGTTGCTCCACTCTTCCGCTTCGATACTGTTGAAGAGGTGATTGAACAGGCGAACGACACCGAATTCGGCCTTGCCGCATATTTCTTCGCCGGCGACCTGAAGAAGGTCTGGAAGGTTGCCGAAGCGCTAGAATATGGCATGGTCGGTATCAATACCGGCCTGATGTCCACGGAGACGGCACCCTTCGGCGGCGTCAAGCAATCCGGACACGGCCGCGAAGGTTCGCGCCATGGCGTCGACGATTATCTCGAAATGAAATACCTCTGCATCGGCAGTCTCTGAGCCAAAAGTAAAAGGGCGCCGTCGGCGACGCCCTTTTACCGCCTGTCAATAGTGCGGCGGACGCGTGATCGCCGGGGCTTCGAGGGATTGCTCCTCAAGGGACAGAAAGCGTTCCGTCAGCCGGTCGAGCTTCGTGCGCATCTGCTCGACGACCTTCCATTGCTCCGCGAGTTGATCGGAAAGCTCGTCGATCGTCTTTGCCTGATGGGCGACCATTTCCTCAAGTTTGGTGATTCGACCCGTCTCGTCGGACATCGGTTTTCTCCCGGCAATTTCTGCCTTTCCAAAGCGGAAATAAGACTTTGCGTCAATGCTTTCGAGGCTCGCAAAAAACGATTTCGAAAGTGAACCGTTTAGTTACTAATAGGGCTTGCCGTCCTTGCCCAGGTGGGATAGGCCCTGTCTAATCAGGGAGGAAATCTGATGGATGTAGGAAACGGCTTTCTTCATCCGGACCGGCTCTTTCCGGCCGATCCGGCAACGCGAACCATCGCGCGCGAGCTTTACGAGGCGGTTCGCGATCTGCCGATTGTCAGCCCGCACGGGCACACCGAACCTTCGTGGTTTGCCGAGGACAAGCCTTTCGAGGATGCGGCTTCGCTGCTTGTCATTCCCGATCACTATCTTTTCCGCATGCTGCACAGTGTCGGCGTCAAGCTCGACGATCTCGGCGTGCCGCGGCTCGACGGCAAGCCGGTCGCAGAGGGCCGGGCGATCTGGCGGGCATTTTCTGCACAGTATCACCTTTTCCGCGGTACGCCTTCCAGTCTCTGGGTCGATCATGCGATGTCGGCCGTGCTTGGCTGCGACGAACCGCTGACGCCGGATAATGCCGATAAGCTTTACGACCACATCAACGCACAATTGGCACTGCCCGAGTTCCGCCCGCGCGCGCTGCACAAGCGTTTCGGTATCGAAACGATTGCGACGACGGAAGGCGCACTCGACCCGCTGACCCATCACCAGAAGATGGCGGCTGAGGGCTGGATCGGCCGCGTGCGGACCACATACCGGCCGGACAGCGTCACCGATCCGGATGCCGTCGGTTTCCGTGCCAATCTCATGCAATTCGGCGAAATCACCGGCACCGACATTACCCGGTGGGATGGCATGGTCGATGCGCACCGCAAGCGCCGCGCCTATTTCCGCCAGTTCGGCGCAACGGCCACGGACCACGGCGTGCCGACGGCCTTTACCGCCGATCTCCCGCTTGCCGACAAGCAGGCGCTGCTCGACAAAGCCCTGAGAGGCCCTCTTTCGGGGGCAGATGCCGAGCTTTTCCGTGGCCTGATGATGACGGAGATGGCCGGCCTCTCGGCCGAAGACGGCATGGTGATGCAAATTCATGCCGGCTCCCGCCGAAACACCGACAGCGGCCTTTTCCAAACGCGCGGTCCGAACATGGGCGCCGACATTCCGACACGCACGGACTGGGTCGGCGGCTTGAACGCTCTGCTGTCGAAATACGGCCATGCGCCCGGTCTCAGGGTTCTGCTCTTCACGCTCGACGAGACGACCTATGCCCGCGAACTGGCGCCGATGGCCGGGCACTGGGAGTGCCTGATGATCGGCCCGCCCTGGTGGTTCCATGACAGCCCGAACGGCATTCGCCGCTATCTAGACCAGGTCGTTGAAACGGCCGGCTTTGCCAATCTCGCCGGCTTCAACGACGATACACGGGCACTGCTTTCAATCCCCGCCCGCCACGACGTCTGGCGCCGCGAGGTCTGCCGCTTCCTGGCGCAGCTCGCAGCCGAGCACCGGATTTCAAAGAAGGATGCCGAGATCGTCGCGCGCGAACTTTCCTATGACAATGCGAAGAAGGCATACAAGCTGTGACGGAGCGATTGCAAATCCTGACGGGCCTCGCGCCGACGGCAAAACTTCCGGCTTATGACCGAAGCAAGCTGAAAAGCGGCATCCTGCATCTCGGCCCGGGTGCCTTTTTCCGCGCGCATTTTGCACCCTTTACCGATGCGGCACTTGCGGCCGCCGGCGGCGACTGGGGCATTGAAGTCGCAAGCCTGCGCACCGCCGATGTCGCGGATCACCTGAACGAGCAGAACGGCCTCTATACGATGCTGATCCGCGATACGTCGGGAACGACCGCGCAGGTGATCGGCCCGATCCTGAAGGCGCATGTCGCAACGCGAGACCCGGCAGGACTGCTTGCCCGCCTGGAAGATCCGGCGATCCGCATCGTCAGCCTGACGGTGACCGAGAAGGCCTATGGTCTGGATACCCTTACCGGCGGCCTCGATCTCAACCATCCCGACATCGCCGCCGATCTTATCCATCCGCATACGCCGCGCGGCGTTGTCGGCTATCTTGTCGAAGGGCTGGCCCGTCGGCGTAAAAAGGGTATTGCGCCCTTCACGCCGCTAAGTTGCGACAATCTGCCGAGCAACGGCGCAGTCCTCAAGCGCCTGGTTCTCGAATTCGCCAGCCGCGTCGATCCTTCGTTGCACGACTGGATCGAACAGACCGTACCCTTTCCCTCCACGATGGTGGACCGCATCACCCCGGCCAGTACCGACGTTACCTATGCCGATGCCGAGCGCCTGACGGGGCGGCAGGATCTCGCGGCGATCGAGACCGAGCCCTTCACGCAATGGGTGATCGAAGACCATTTCGCCAATGGCCGTCCGGCCTGGGAGAAGGCTGGCGTGCTGATGGTCGAGGAAGTCTCGGCCTACGAGAAGATGAAGCTTCGCATGCTGAATGGGGCGCATTCCCTGCTCGCCTATCTCGGATATATAGGTGGCTATGAATACATCCGCGATGTCATGGAAGATCCCGGGTTGGCAGCGCTTGCGCGGCGGCATATGAGCGCGGCAGCTGCGACCCTCGATCCCGTTCCAGGGATCAATCTCGAGCACTATGCGGAAGAGCTCATAGCGCGCTTTGCAAATAAGGCGATCGCGCACCGCACCTATCAGATCGCCATGGACGGGACGCAGAAACTGCCCCAACGCCTCCTGGAGCCGGCAACCGAAGCGCTTGCTCATGGCAGCAAGGCGGAGACTTATGCAATCGCAGTCGCCGCCTGGATGCGCTATGCGCTGGGCGCCGACCGGAACGGCAAAAGTTACGAATTGCGTGATCCGAGAGCTGGTGAAATCGCACATGTCCTTAGAGATGTCCCGCGAAACGGCGCTGCGGTAGCAGCAGCGCTTTTCGGCCTGCCCGGGCTCTTCCCAGCGGCACTGGCGAAAAATGCCGCCTGGACCGAGGACGTGGCGAACAAGCTGGAGATTCTGATCCAGGACAACAGGCTGCCGTTGATTTGAGTGGGGGGCGCCGCGTTACACCGCCCCCTGCGCGCCAGGTCATTTGGCGCTGAGGGCTCCTTAAGCGGGTGATTCACGGCGAAGACGCGCCGTGGCTGGGCTCCTGTCACAAGGACAGGAATAAGGAGAGAGGTTGGGCGCTTGCCAGATCTTGCGGTCGGACCGCCCGCATAGCAAACGCCGATCAAGCCTTGATGCGCTTCATCTCCGGATCATAGAGCGGCTTCAGCGACACCGTGCAGGCAATACGCTCCCTCGCAACGTCCAGTTCATAGATTCCCGACAACATGAAATCCTCGGTCACGCCGTCGGGATTGCGGATGTAGCCGTAGCCGATCGGTTTGCCGATCGTGTAGCCGAAGCCGCCGCTGGAAAGCCAGCCGACACGTTTGCCATTCCGATAAATGGTTTCGCGGCCGAGAAGGACGGTCTCCGGATCGTCCGGCACGACGCAGGCGAGCATCTTTTTCACACCACCTGAAAGCTGGCGCTCGATCGCCTTGCGACCACGGAAGTCGATGTTCTTCTTCGTTTTGACTGCCCAGGCGAGCCCCGCCTCGATTGGTGTATGATCCGGGCCGATATCCGAACCCCAAGCACGATAGCCCTTTTCCAGACGGCAGCTTTCGATGGCACGGTAGCCGGCATTGACAAGACCGAAACCGCTGCCGGCAGCCATCAAGGCATCATAGACCGTCGTTGCATATTCGACAGGGACATGGAGTTCGTAGCCCAATTCGCCGACATAGGTGATCCGCAACGCCCTGACGGGGCAGCCGACGATGCCGATGGTCTTTATCCGGCTGAACGGAAAGGCCGCGTTGGACACATCGCTGGTGGTGACTTTCTCAAGGACATCGCGGGAATTCGGCCCCATCAGGGAAAGAACCGAATAGGACGATGTCACATCGACAAGCTCGGCCCGCATATCTGCCGGAATATTGCGGGCGATCCAATCGAAATCGTGAGTGGCAAAGCCGGTGCCGGTAACGATGTAGAATTCGTTCTCGGCGATGCGGGCGACGGTGACGTCGCATTCGATGCCGCCCTTGTCGTTCAGCATCTGCGTGTAGGTGAGCGATCCGGTGGGCTTGGCGACATCATTCGAGGCGATCCACGAAAGAGCGGCCTCTGCATCCCTCCCCTTCAGAACAAACTTTGCAAAAGATGTTTGATCGAAGATGACAGCCGCTTCGCGCACAGCCTTGTGCTCGCGGCCGACGGCATCGAACCAGTTCTGACGGCCGTAGGTATAGACGTCCTTCGGCTCCTCGTCGGCAAAGAGATCGGCGAACCAGTTCGGCCGCTCCCAGCCGAGCTTTTCGCCGAAGCAGGCGCCCTGAGCCTTGAGGCGATCGTAAAGCGGCGACTTGCGGCAGGGGCGACCACTCGAATGCTCTTCGAAAGGCCAAGCCATCGTATAGTGCTTGCCGTAGGCCTCCAGCGTGCGAGTACGCACCCAGTCGGTATCGAAGTGTTGGCGGCCGAAGCGGCGGATGTCGACCGGCCACAGATCATAAGGCGGCTCACCTTTGGCGACCCACTCGGCGAGCGCCATGCCGGCACCACCGCCGGAGGCTATGCCGAAAGCGTTGAACCCGGCGCCGACGAAGAAATTCCTCAGCTCCGGCGCTTCGCCGAGAATGAAATTGCCATCCGGCGTGAAACTCTCTGGTCCGTTCAGGAGCTGTTTGACCCCCGCCTTCTGCAAGCCTGGAACCCGCTCCAGCGCCTGCTCCATGATCTGCTCGAAGTGATCGAAATTGCTGTCGAGCAGCGTGTAATGGAAACCTTCGGGAATGCCGTTCACCGCCCAGGGGATTGGATTCGGCTCATAGCCGCCCATGACGAGCCCGCCAACTTCTTCCTTGTAGTAGGTCAGGCGATCCGGATCGCGCAGCGTCGGCAGATTGGAAGGCACGCCGAAGGATTCGGTGATGATGTACTGATGCTCGACGGAGGCGAGCGGCACGTTGACGCCGAAACGAGCAGCGAAAGCCCGGGTCCACTGGCCGGCGCAGACGATGACGCGTTCGCATTCGATGCGGCCTTTTTCGGTGATGACGGCGCGGATCTTTCCTTTGTCGATTTCCAGGTCGAGAACTTCCGTATCCTCGAAGATCGAGACGCCGGACATCCGGGCGCCTTTCGCCAGCGCCTGCGTGATGTCGGAAGGATTGGCCTGGCCGTCGGTCGGCAGATAAGCTGCGCCCACAAGGTCGTCGATCGTCATCAGCGGCCAGAGTTCGAAGGCTTCCTGCGGAGTGAGCAATCGCATGTCGAGGCCGAAAGATTGCGCTGTCGTTGCCTGGCGCTTCACCTCGGTCCAACGCTCTTCATTGCAGGCAAGCCGCAATCCACCGTTCATCTTCCAGCCGGTGCCGAGACCGGTTTCGGCTTCAAGTTTTTTGTAAAGATCGACAGAATAGCCAAGCAGCTGGGTGATGTTGGCGCTGGTGCGCAGCTGGCCGACGAGGCCCGCCGCATGGAAGGTGGTGCCGGAGGTGAGCTTCTTGCGCTCAAGCAGCACCGTATCCGTCCAGCCGAGCTTGCCCAAATGATAGGCCGTCGAGCAACCGATGATGCCGCCGCCGATGACCACAGCTTTCGCCGTCTTCGGTAATTCCTTCGCCATATTACTGGTCCTGTTCAAATGCCTTGTAGGCACGCTCGAAGCGCGCGAGGTTTTCGACTGTGTAGGCCTCATAATTGAAATCGATGGTCGAATGGATCTCGGAGACCATGCTCCAAAGCGTTTCGCGGAGCAGAGATGAACATTTCATGGCGCTATAGCGCTGCCAGAGATCCCGCGTCAGCGGCCGGCCGAAATAGGTTTCCAGCATTTGCCGCTCGGCACCTTCCGAAAACTCGTTGTTCGAGGCGAGGCCGCCGAGATCAAAGAGCGGCGTGTTGAAACCCGCGTAGTCCCAATCGATCAGCCAGAGACGCTTGCCGTCATCAAGGAAGTTCCCGGCGAGAAGGTCGTTATGGCCGAAGGCGATATCGAAAGGGCCGGCGGTCTGCTCGAGGAGTTCGGCCTTTTCAAGCAGCGCGGGAAGCATCGGCGCATAGTCGCTTTCCGCTGCAATCAGAGTGGCCGCATAGTCGCGGATGACATGGAAGACCCAGAAAATCATCGCCTGGCCACGGAAATGAAGGGCGATGTCATGATGGCAGGCGCGAACCAGTGGCACGATGCGTGCGAGCATTTGCGCATCCTGGATGTCTTCCGCCGTCAGAGCCCGCGCCTCGATGAAATCGAGGACGAGCACGCCGGGCTCATGATGGATGACCGCAGGCGAAAGTCCGGCAGCGTGGGCTGCCTGGCTCGCTGCAAGCTCGTTCTGGCGACTGATATGATGAACCGGAATATCGGCGCCGAGGCGCACGACGCGGCGCGATATGCGATCGGTTACGAGATAGTTCCGGTTGGTAATGCCGCCGGCAATCGGTGCGATTTCGATCGGGCCTTGCCAGATGCCGAGTGCATGAATCCTATCTTCAGGCGTCACGCTTTCCCCCTCGCAACCCACCTGCAAAGGATGGGCCAGAGCAGGCTTGGCTGTCAAGCAGAGCAGGCTTTATATCGTGGCACCCGAAGCATCGAAAACATGACAGCGGGCGGGGTCGAAGGACGCCGTCACATTCGTGCCGCGCTCAACCTTCTGCTGACCGTCCAGAGCCACCGTCAGGTGCTGGCCGTCCGGCGTCTTCGTATAGAGCATGGTGGCGCCGCCAAGGTTTTCGACCAGGTCGATGTCGACGGTCGCAAGTGCAATGCCGCCATCGGCCACGGACAAGTGTTCCGGACGGATGCCGAAGGTAACCTCCTGACCGGCCGAACCTTTCAAGCGGCGCGGCAGGCGGATTGAATTGCCGCAGACATTGATCGTCGTGTCGCCGTCATTGACGCGCTCGATCTTCGCCTTCAGGAAGTTCATCTTCGGACTGCCGATGAAGCCTGCGACGAAGCGATTTGCCGGATGGTTGTAAAGGTCCAGCGGAGCGCCGACCTGCTCGATGCGGCCCGAATTCAGCACCACGATCTTGTCCGCCATGGTCATGGCTTCGACCTGATCGTGGGTGACATAGATCATCGTGTTGCCGAGATTACGGTGCAGGCGGGAAATTTCGACGCGCATCTGAACACGCAGTTCCGCATCAAGGTTCGACAACGGTTCGTCGAAGAGAAAGATGCGTGGCTCGCGCACGATGGCGCGGCCGATCGCGACGCGCTGGCGCTGACCGCCGGACAAGGCCTTCGGCTTGCGCTCCAGAAGCTTCTCGATCTGCAGGATTTCAGCGGCGCGGCGCACCTTCGGTTCGATCTGGGCCTTCTTGTATCCAGCCGTCTCAAGACCAAAGGCGAGGTTCTTGTAGACCGACATATGCGGATAGAGCGCATAGGACTGGAAGACCATGGCGATGCCGCGCTTGGCAGGCGCCACTTCGTTCATGCGCTCGTTGTCGAGCAGCAGGCCGCCGCCTGAAATCTCCTCGAGGCCGGCGATCATGCGCAACAGCGTGGACTTGCCGCAGCCGGACGGGCCGACGAAGACCACGAACTCGCCGGGATCGATCGTGAGGTCGATGCCATGGATGACATCCAGCGACCCGTAGCGCTTCTCGACCTTCTGAAGAACGACACTTGTTGCCATCTTCTAAACCCTCTCCTGGTCCGTTATCTCGTTTTTGCACGCCAGTCGGCGTATTTGGGGCTGTCGCGCCCGATGGGCAGCGCTATGTCTGCGCCGCTATCGGACGATTGATAGATTGCTGTTACCAGTTCCAGCGCACGCCGCGCATCGGCGCTGGTGACCGGCAGCGGACCATGACCGCTGAGGTAGTCATGAAAGCGGGACATTTGCGTGTTGAACCGCGGCGCAACCGGTCGCCAGTCGCCAACCGCAGCGTCGATCCTTGCCTGCACTTCGTCATTTGCGGCGATGATCTGCCACGGCCCCTTGCCCGGCGCGTAGGGATCGTGGTTGCTTTCGAAGGTAACGTTCTCGAAATGCAGCCGCAGCCGGCTGATCTGCTGCTGCGAACCCAGCGTGCAGGAAAGCGAAACGAAGGCGCCGTTCTGCATCTGAAGGCTGACGGAGGCGCAATCTTCCACCTCGATGTTATTGACGCGAGTGGCAACCCTGCCGAAAACGCGGGCGGCCGGACCTGCGAGATGGAAGAGCATATCGTGCAGGTGCAGCGCATGCGTTACGAGTACGCCGCCGAGTTCAGTCGCCCATTTGCCGCGCCAGGGAACCGCGTAATATTCGGGCTTGCGCAGCCAAAAGGTCTCGACAGCGCCCATGTAGAACTTGCCGGCTATGCCTGCGTCGATGATGTATTTCGCCTTCTGAATGCCATCGCCATAGCGATATTGAAAGATCGGCATCAGAGCGCCCTTGGCACTTTTTTCAGCCTCCACGATCTCATCAACAGCGGCGAGGGAGCCGGTGAGCGGTTTTTCGCAGACGACATGCTTGCCCGCCGCAAGAGCTGCCACGACCTGTTCGCGATGAATGCCGGGTGGCGTGCAGATGTCGATGATGTCGATTTCGTGGTCGCCCAGAAGCTCGCTAAAGGAGGTCGTACGCTTCTCAATTCCAAACTCGTCGCCGACGGCTTTCAGGCGCTCCTCATTGAGATCGCAGATGGCTGCGACCCTGAACTTATCCGGATGCGGCAGGTAGCCCTCGACGATGTGAGAACGCCCGATACCGCAGCCGACGATGGCAACAGTCTTGATGCTCATGTCACTTTCCCATCCGCATCAGCGCTTCATGCCGGTCGTGGCGATGCCTTCGATCAGCAGGCGCTGGAAGAAGAGGAAGAAGAAGAAGACGGGCACGAGCGAGAGCGTCGACATGGCGAATAGGCCGCCCCAATCCGATGCACTGGTCGAGTTCGACGAAGGTTCGCAGACCGAGCTGGATCGTGTACGTGTTCATGTCATTCAGGTAGATCAGCGGACCGAAGAAATCGTCCCAGGTCCAGATGAAGGAGAAGATTGCGGCTGTCGCCAACACTGGAAGCGATAGCGGCAGCATGATCTTCCAATAGATGCGCCAAGCGCTGCAGCCGTCCATCATCGCGGCCTCATCCAGTTCGCGCGGAATGCCGCGGAAAAACTGCACCATGAGGAAGATGAAGAAGGCGTCGCTTGCCAGGAACTTCGGCACCACCAGCGGCAGGATGGTATTGACCCAGCCGAGGTTCAGGAAGAGCACATATTGCGGGATCAGCGTCACGTGATAGGGGATCATCAGCGTGCCGAGCATGATCGCGAACCAGAAGTTCCGGCCAGCAAAGCGCAGGCGCGCAAAGGCGAAGGCAGCGAGGGAACACGCAATGACATTGCCGACCACCGTCAGCACCGAGATCACCAGGGAGTTCCAGAAGAACCGACCGAAGCTGACATCGAGGCCGACCCATCCACGAAGATAGGATGAGAAATCGATGGACGATGGAAAAATCGACGTTGACGTGAAGATTTCGTTTTCCGGCCGCACCGAAGCCGAAACCATCCAAAGCAACGGATAGAGCATCAGGAGCGAGCCGCCGATCAGCAGGGCATGGACCAGGATCGAGCCCGGCAGGCTGCGCTTGTTGACGTCCGAGGGCGGCTGCGGGGCGGTGACAATGGCAGTCATCTCAGTCATCGTAGTGCACCCAGTAACGCGAGGACAGGAACGAGAAGGCGGTGAAGATCGCGATAATGATCACTAGGATCCAGGCAAGCGCCGAGGCATAGCCCATGCGGAAGTTCCCGAAAGCTTCCTGGTAGAGATAAAGCGTATAGAACAGCGTCGAATTGATCGGGCCGCCGGTGCCGCCGGAGATGATGAAGGCGGGCGTGAAGGCCTTGAAGGCGTCGATCGTCTGCACGACGGCGTTGAAGAAGATGACCGGCGTCAGAAGCGGCAGCGTGATCTTGTAGAACTGCCGGAACTTCGAGGCGCCGTCGAGACTGGCGGCTTCGTACATGTCCTGCGGGATCTGACGCAGACCGGCAAGGAAGATGATCATCGGCGAGCCGAACTGCCAGACGCTGAGCGCAACCAGCGTATAGATTGAATAGTTCGGATGCGAAATCCAGCTCGGCCCCTGAATGCCAAATTGTGCAAGTGCCGCATTGACCAAGCCGTCACCGGCAAAAAGCTGGCGCCAGAGGACGGCGATCGCCACGCTCGCGCCGAGCAGCGAGGGCAGATAGAAGATAGCGCGATAGATTGGTAGGCCTTTGATGCCCCGGTTCAACGCCAGCGCAACCATCAGCGCAAAAGCAAGCTTAAAGGGCACGGCCAACATCACGTAGGTCAGTGTGACCGACATCGCCGAGGCGAATTTCGGATCGGCAGTGGCGATGCGCACGTAGTTTGCCGCGCCCACCCAGCCCGGCGACCTCAACATGTCGAAGTCGGTGAAGGATAGGTAGAGCGACATCAGGGCAGGTCCGAACGTCAGCCCGAAGAAGCCCAGAAGCCAGGGCAGCAGGAAGAGATAGCCTGGAGCATTGGCATTCCACAGCCGCCTGAACCGGCTGTCGGCCACCGTTCCCCGATACCGTTCTACCGTCGCTGCCTCTGCAGCCATCGTGCGCATCGCATTATTCATATGGATCAGCCCCGCGCGAGAATGCGCGTAAGTTCGTCCACGAGCTGCTTGGCGCCGTCTGCCGCTGTCAACTGCCCGAAGCCGACCTGCTCAGAGATGTTTCGAAGCGTGAGCTCGCCCTCACCGGCACCCGCGGGCGGCGGTGGCGGCAACTTGCCGGCGAGATCGCCGAGGCCGGAGACGTATTCCAGCGGCACTTTCCCGACAGCGTCGAGCTTGGCTGCCACGACCTCACGCATCGCTGCCGATTCCGGAATGCCGCGTTCAACACCCAGCGCCAGCGCGGCATCCGGGTTCGTGACGAAGAAGTTCACGTAATCGACTGCCTGATCGACCACTTTCGACTGAGCTGAAACCGAGAAGAACATCGAAGGCTTGCGGTAGTGGCCGCCCTTCGAGTCCTTTGTCACTCGCATGTGGTTTGCCAGAGTGAGCTTGTCCTTGTTCATCTGCTGATATGCCACGAATTGGTTCGAGTGCGCGAATCCAGCGGCAGACTTGCCAAGGGTCAGCGTATTGGTCTCGATGTCGTTCTTGTCCAAAGCCTGAATGTCAGGCGGAACGCATGCACCGCTTTCACGGAACTTGTTCCACATATCAAACCATTCGGATGCCTCTTCGACGCCAAAGCCAATCTTCGCATCAGCAGTATAAAGCGCCTTTCCGCGTTGGCGGAGGTAATTTTCGAAAAGCGGCTCCCCACCACTGCCATCGGCCATTCCGAACATGCCTTTACGCTTGCCGGCCTTGGTCAGTTCGGCTGCCATCTTGCCAAACTCTTCCCAGGTCGTTGCCTTTGTCGGAAGATCGATGCCCGCTTCCTCGAACGCGGTCTTGCTCAGCATGGTTGCCGCCGAATTCGCACCCAGACTCACGCCATAAAGATGTCCATCGACGCTGCCGCCCTCGATCTGCGCCTTGTCAAAGTCACCTAGATTGAGCTTCGACGGCATGTAGGAATCGAGAGGCGCAAGTGCGCCGCGGTGTGCGTACTCGACGATGTAACGGTAATCCATCTGGATAACATCGGGGGCATTCTTGCCAGCGACCTGCGTCGCGAGGCGAGGCCAATAATCGCCCCAACCGAGAAACTCGCCGGTTATCGACGTACCCGGATTCTTTGCCTTGTAGAGTTCCGATACCTTGTTGGTGCGATCTGCACGTGGCTGGGATCCCCACCACAGCAGGCGCAGGCGTGTATCCTGCGCAAAGGCACTGGAACCCAGTGCCGAAAGCGAGAGAAGCGTTGCCCCGCCCGCCATGAAATTACGTCTGCTTACGCGTAGTGTCATCTGTTTTTCCTCCTCCCTTGGGGAGCGCCTCCACACGCTCCTTGCTGGTTTCTCTTGCAACAAATAACTAATTGGTTACAAGCTATGGACAAGCATCGGGCCTGTCAAGCGGTGATAATTTCGCGAGGTTCTCCTCCCGGATTGTCGCTTTTAAAATCTCGCACCGAAGCCTTATGAGCGCAACAGAGCGTCTGGGGAGATGAGCGGATGGATAATAGCGGCGAGACCGGGGAAAAGAAAAAAGCCAAGCGGGTGGCCGGCGAACGCGTATTGCAACGCGACCCCGAAAGAACCAAGGCCGCGATCCTGGAAGCAGCTACCCGCGAATTTGCCGAAAACGGCATGGGCGGGGCGCGCGTCGACGCAATTGCCGAGCGGGCGGGCACCAATAAGCGCATGCTCTATCACTATTTTGGCGACAAGGAGCAGCTCTACCTACGTGTGTTGGAGGAGGCTTATGTCGGCATCCGTACAGCAGAGCGCGCCCTGCATATCGGCGACCGCAGCCCGGAAGAAGGAATTGGCGAACTTGCTCTCTTCACATGGCGCTATTTCCTCAAGCATCCGGAGTTTTTAAGCCTTCTCGGTACGGAAAACCTGCACCGCGCCCGCTGGCTTCGCCAGTCCGTCCGGCTCAAGGAATTGCATTCTCACCTGATCGGTGAGCTTGCGCGGGTTCTCGAGCGCGGCAAGAAGGAAGGCGTCTTCATCGAGAACGCCGATCCCCTTCACGTCTATCTGACGATCGCGTCGCTCGGATACTTCTATCTTTCGAACCAACACACACTCTCGACGATCTTCGGGCGCGAACTCATTGAGTCCTCAAACCTCGACAGTTGGGAACGGCATATCGTTCACGTGACCCTCGCCTCGATCAAGCGCTGAATATTCAATATTGGATTTGACTATTGACAGCCCCGCTTCCGATCTGCCATCAAGTAACCGTTTAGTTACTGGCTTGGGAGGGCCGGGCAACGCCCGCTCCCGCCGTTCGATAATTTGGCAGGGAGAAATAAGATGGCTCGTCTGGGGATCATTTTGCACGGCGTTACAGGCCGCATGGGCTACAATCAGCACCTAGTGCGATCGATCCTGGCCATCCGCGACCAGGGCGGTTTGTTTTTGAAATCCGGCGAGCGGCTGGAGATCGACCCCATCATCGTCGGCCGCAACCGCGACAAGATGGAAGAGCTGGCGAAGAAGCACAATATCAAGCGCTGGTCGACAGATCTGGACGGAGCGCTCGCCAACCCGGACGATCAGATTTTCTTCGATGCCGGAACGACCTTGATGCGCGCCGAGCTGCTTTCCAAGGCACTCGATGCCGGCAAGCACGTCTATTGCGAAAAGCCGATCTCCGACGACCTGCAAGTGGCCGTTGACCTTGCACGGAAGGCGCGAAGCCTCCGGCCTCAAGCACGGCGTCGTGCAGGACAAGCTCTTCCTGCCGGGTCTTCGCAAGCTGGCGCTGCTGCGCGATTCCGGTTTCTTCGGCAAGATTCTCTCGGTGCGCGGCGAGTTCGGCTATTGGGTTTTCGAGGGCGATTGGGGCGTTCCGGCGCAGCGGCCGTCCTGGAACTACCGCAAGGGCGATGGCGGCGGCATTATCCTCGACATGCTCTGCCACTGGCGCTACGTGCTCGACAATCTTTTCGGCGAGGTGAAAGCGGTTTCCTGCCTCGGCGCAACGCATATCGGCAGCCGCGTCGACGAGCAGGGCAAGGCCTACGACTGCGATACGGATGATGCGGCTTATGCTACCTTCGAGCTTGAAGGCGGCGTGATCGCGCAGATCAATTCGTCCTGGGCCGTGCGCGTGCGCCGCGACGATCTCGTGACCTTCCAGGTGGACGGCACGCACGGTTCTGCCGTCGCCGGTCTTACGAAATGCTGGACGCAACATCGCGTCAATACGCCGAAGCCGGTGTGGAATCCGGACCAGCCGCAAACGATCGACTTCTACCAGACCTGGGACGAGGTGCCGGATACGCAGGCATTCGACAACGGTTTTAAGGTGCAGTGGGAAATGTTCCTGCGCCATGTCGCCGAAGACGCCCCATGGCCCTACGGCCTAGAGGCGGGCGCCAAGGGCGTCCAGCTTGCGGAGTTGGGCCTGAAATCTTGGGCCGAGCGCCGCTGGCTCGACGTTCCGGCATTGGAGTTCTGATATGCAGACGATCAATCTTCCCCTCGACGGCAGGATCGCCCCCTATACGCTGACCGGAACGCCGATCGAGCTCAAGAAGCGTGACGCGAAAGATTTTCCGCGCGTGGTCTTTGCCGCTGCCCATGTCGTCGCCGACCCGCTGGCGGACAACGATCCATGGCTGACGCCTGCCATCGATTGGGAACGGACCCTCGCCTTCCGCCACCGCCTTTGGGACCTCGGCCTCGGCGTTGCCGAAGCGATGGACACGGCGCAGCGCGGCATGGGACTTGGCTGGCCGGAAGCGCGCGATCTCATTCGCCGAGCGCTTGGCGAAGCACGCACTCGCAAGGATGCGCTGATCGCCTGCGGCGCCGGTACCGATCATCTGGCTCCCGGTCCCGACGTGACAATCGACACGATCATCCGGGCCTACGAAGAACAGATCGAAGCCGTCGAGGCAGAGGGCGGGCGCATCATCCTGATGGCAAGCCGCGCGCTTGCGGCCGCTGCGAGGGGGCCGGACGATTACATCCGCGTCTATGATCGCATCCTGCGGCAGGTGAAAGAACCGGTCGTCATCCACTGGCTGGGCGAGATGTTCGACCCGGCGCTGGAAGGCTATTGGGGCAATCCGGACCACATCAAGGCCATGTCCACCTGCCTGCAAGTGATCGAAGCCAATGCCGCAAAGATCGACGGCATTAAGGTTTCCCTGCTTTCCAAGGAGAAGGAAATCGCAATGCGCCGGCAACTGCCGAAGGGCGTGCGCATGTATACCGGCGACGACTTCAACTATGCGGAACTGATCGCCGGCGACGAACAGGGGCACTCCGACGCGCTTGCTCGGCATCTTCGATGCCATTGCGCCGGCCGCCTCCGCCGCTATGGAGGCCCTCGGCCGCAAGAGCAACCGCGAGTTCTTCGACTTGCTTGATCCGACCGTTCCGCTTTCACGTCACATCTTCAAGGCGCCGACACGCTTCTACAAGACCGGCGTCGTCTTCCTTGCCTATCTCAACGGCCTGCAGGACCACTTCACGATGATCGGTGGGCAGCAGAGCACGCGTTCACTGGCCCATCTCGCGGAGCTTTTCCGGCTGGCGGACAAGGCGCGCGTACTTGCCGATCCGGATATGGCGGTCAACCACATGAAGCGGGTGCTCGCCGTTCATGGCGTTTACTGACGCCGATCGGGAGCGGGAGGAATTCGATATGCAGATCGAAGGACTTTCGATCAATCTTGCGACGATCCGTGAACAATGCGGATTTGGCGAAGCCGTCGATATCTGCCTGAAGCACGGCATCACCAGGATCGCACCCTGGCGGGAGCAGGTCGCGAAAGTTGGGCTCGCCGAGGCCGTTCGCATCGTCAAATCGAACGGATTGAAGCTCACCGGCCTTTGTCGCGGCGGTTTCTTTCCGGCGGCAAACGAGGCGGAATGGCAGAGGAACCTCGACGACAACAGGCGCGCAATCGATGAGGCCGCCGCACTCGGCGCCGATTGCCTCGTGCTCGTCGTCGGCGGGCTGCCGGGCAGTTCCAAGGACATCGGCGCAGCGCGCCAGATGGTGTCTGACGGTATCGCTGCGGTATCGCCGCATGCAGAAGCCGCCGGCATGCCGTTGGCAATCGAACCCCTGCATCCGATGTATGCGGCGGACCGAGCCTGCGTGAACACGCTCGCTCACGCGCTCGATATGTGTGAGCAGCTGGGCGAAAACGTCGGCGTTGCAATCGACGTCTACCATGTCTGGTGGGATCCGGATCTCGCCAACCAGATCGCGCGCGCCGGCCAGATGAAGCGTATCTTCGCGCATCATATCTGCGACTGGCTGGTACCGACAAAGGACATGCTAACCGACCGCGGCATGATGGGCGATGGCGTGATCGATCTCAAAGGCATCCGGCGCATGATCGAGAAGGCAGGCTTCCTCGGCGCCCAGGAGGTCGAGATCTTTTCGGCGGAGAATTGGTGGAAACGGCCAGCCGACGAGGTCATCGCGACCTGCGTCGAGCGATACCATAGCTGCTGCCAAGCATAGTTCGATACATTTCAGCACGCATGAGGAGGATCATTCGATGGAGAAACGCCGTTTTGCGCTGATCGGGACAGGAAATCGCGGAACCACCATGTGGGGCAAAGACCTGCTCGCCGGTTGGCGCGAGCATGTCGATCTCGTCGCGATCGTCGAAAAGAACTCTCTTCGCGGCGAGCGCGCCCGCACGATGATCGGCAGCAATGCGCCGATCTACGAGGATATCGATGCGATGCTGGCCGAGGTCAAACCGGACCTTGTCATCGTCTGCACGCCGGATCACACGCATGATGCGATCGTCGTGCGGGCGCTGGAGGCCGGGATCGACGTCATCACCGAGAAACCGATGACGACCGCAGTCGGAAAAGATTCGCCGGATCATCGACGCCGAGAAGCGTACCGGCAGGCGCGTCGACGTGCTCCTTCAACTACCGCTATGCGCCGACCGCAGCCAAAATCAAGGAATTGCTCGATTCCGGCGCAGATCGGCCGCGTCAGTTCAGTCGATTTCCACTGGTATCTCGAACACGAAACACGGCGCCGACTATTTCCGCCGCTGGCACGCCTATACCGAAAATTCCGGCAGCCTCTTCGTCCACAAGGCAACGCACCATTTCGATCTGCTGAACTGGTATCTCGACAGCGATCCCGAAGCCGTGACGTCCTTCGCCGACCTACAGAATTACGGCCGCAAAGGCCCCTTCCGCGGCCCACGATGCAAGCTCTGTCCGCACACGCATGAATGCGACTACTATCTCGATCTGGAGGCAGATCCCTTCCTGGACACACTCTACGAGGAACCGTCGAAGATCGACGGATATTTTCGCGACGGCTGCGTCTTCCGCGAGGATATCGACATCCCGGATACGATGGTCGTCAGCATCCGCTATCGAAACAACGTGCATGTCTCCTATTCGCTGAACACCTTCCAGCCGATCGAAGGCCACCATCTGGCATTCAACGGCACCAAAGGCCGAATCGAAATCCGCCAGCATGAAGCCCAACCCTGGGAGGTGAAGAAAGAGGATGAGATCCTGCTGATCCGGAATTTCCCCAATGGGAAGGAGGCGGTCGAGCGTATCATCGTGCCGCATTCCTCCGGCGGCCACTACGGCGGGGACGACCGGATGCGCAATATGATCTTCAAGCCGGACATGAAGGACAGGCTTCATCAGCGTGCGGGAACGCGTGCCGGGGCCATGTCGGTGCTTTGCGGCATTGCAGCGCTTCAGAGTTCCCGCACCGGCAAGGTCGTTAATCTCGCCGATCTGATGCCTGAGCTTGCCAATGACGACTCACCGAATTCCCGCAGGGTTGAATAGGCTCAGGCCATCTTTTCGAGATCCGCGAGAGTGACGCGATAACGAAGCGGCTCGCCCTTTAAGAAACGTTCGATCTCGTCCACCGCCATTTCGCCGAGGCGCATGCGCTCCAGTCCGACGGCGCCTGCAATATGCGGCGTCAGGAACAGATTCGGCAGATCGTAAAAGGCCGATGAAGGCTCGGGGATTTCCGGGTCCGTGACATCGATGATGGCATCGATGCGGCCGGTTGCAAGCGTCGCCAGCAGCGCAGCTTCATCGATGATTGCGCCCCTAGCCGTGTTGATGAGCGTTGCGCCGTCCTTCATCAAAGCCAGCCTCTGCGCATCGATCATATGTTGCGTGGAAGGCAGGGACGGCGCGTGAAGCGAGATGATGTCGGAAACCCTCATGAGCGTATCCAGATCGACCTTCTCTGCTCCAAGCCCCTGGGCTTCAGCCACGCTAATCGTCGGATCGAAAAGGACAAGCTGGTAGTCAAACGGCTCCAGCAACTCGATGACGCGACGGCCGATCCGCGATGCACCAACGATGCCGACTGTGCGCCGGTAGTTGCCGATCGCCAAACGCTGCATCGAATGGGTGCGGTCACGGTTGCGGTCTGCCACGTAACGGTCGCGGAAACGGAAAACCTGTTTGCCGGCAAAGAGAATGGCTGCGAGCGTAAACTCCGCGACCGGTGTGGCATTGGCTTCCGCGGCATGGCTGACCGCAATCCCGGCCCTGAAAATCTCTTCACCGATAATGCCTTTGACGGTGCCGGCCGCATGAGCGACAATCTTCAAACGCTTCGCTGCGGCAAGCACCTCACCGCCCACCTGCGGCGCCCCCCAGCCTGTAATGAGGATTTCCGCCTCCGGGAGCACGCGCCGGGCGCGCTCATCAGAGAAATTCTGCAGCGGCTCGCGGTCGAGCAAGCGGCCGATGACTTCCAGGCGTTGAAGCAACTCATCCGAGACGACATGTTCCGTGCGCCCCGGGTGCATGGCAAACGCGATGCCGGGACGGCTCATGGCATCTGTCCCGGCGCGACAATGGCGCTGACCGTCACGCCGTGTTCCTTCACCTGCTGTTCCAAAGCTCCGATGTCCGGGACAACAGGGCGCTTCATCCAAACCCCGGAAACAGCTTGCGGATCATTGACTGCGAGCACTGCCGCAATCAGCACGGTCTCACCTGCGGGGATTTCGCCGCGCAACTGCGGCACCAATGTCTTTGCAACAATGAGGTTCGTATTCGGCAAGGCTTTCTGCGCAAGGCCGGTGCGCGTCACGGTCGAGCCAAGATCGGCGATGCCGGAAAAATCACTCTCGCCGATGACATGCGCGGCACCTGCTTCTGCCGAAAGAGTATCAAGATCGAAATCCCGTTTGGCGATAGCGAAGCCGCCTTCGGACGTCTGCAGCGCACGTGGCGTATTGATCCTGTGAACGCGAATATGCCAGGGCGCTGCCGGTACGAGCCATGTTTCGACCGAGACATCCTTGAACGGCGACCACTTCGAATAAAGCACGTTGCCGGCAATCTTGGCTTCCGCATTCGTCTCGCGAACTCGGTAATGCAATCCATCGTCGCTGAAAGCCAGCGCCGAATCAAAAGCGCCGCCGGCGAAATTTCGCTCGTCGGCCTCAACACTGAATCCGTAGCGCGCTGAATATGCGAATTTTGCGTATTTTTCCGTTCCAAAACGCATCTGCAAATTTTCCTGGCCGGAAGAAAGCGCCACGACATCGCCGCCCGCCCGTATCATGACCATGCCCGGATGGCGCTGCGGGGAGACGGCGACCGCTTCCGGCGCCGTTTCCTTTGACGTCCAGAACGGATGATCTGCTGGAATTGCGAGCGGCAAGAAGGCCTTGAAAGCCCAATAGGGCGAGCCTGCAGAATTATAACTCTCCGACATCAGCAGATTGGGATAGCCGAAACCGATTGAAAGGATGCCGTCTCGGTTCGTCATCGGCTTGTCCCTCCACCAGCGCAGATGCTGGAGGCAAAGATGCTTGACTTCACCCCAGGGCAAAGCTTCGAGGTCGGCGAAGGCAAGCGCCGACCAGAAACCTGCGCAGGCGAAACGGTATGTCAGGCTGCGGCCGAAGGGGATCGTCGCACCATCGGCTGCAAACCAGTTCTTGAAATCCTTCGCAAAGAGTACTGCTCGCTCGCGGTATCGCTTGGCATAGTCATCATCGACAAGCTTTGAATAAATCAGGCCGTAAAAGTGCATCGCGAAGGGAATGTAGTGATCGATACGGCGGACATTGCCGTCCCGATACCAGCCATCGCCGATATAGAAGCCCTCCAGCTCTTCCAGATATTGCCTAGTGAGGCTGCGATCGAAATCCGCGCCCAATCGGTCAAGCGCGATATCGACGAAGATGCGGAAGAACTTCCAGTTGTTGTCGGCGTAGTCAAACTGGCGCGCGTGTTTGAGATAAGCGATGACGTTGTTTCGGGCATGCCCATCTAGTGGCTCCCAGATCTTTTCCGGGACAAGCGCCAGCGCAAAACCGAGCGCGGCAAGCTCCACCATGCGCTGGTCGCGGCCGTTGATCGTGCCCCAATATTCCGGATGCTGCGGATCGGCGCCATTTGCGAGGCCTTCGGCGAAACGTTCCCAATGCTCGAACCGGCCGTTTCCCGCACCCAAAGGGGCAAGACCCCACAGGGGCCGGGCGAAGCCTTCCAGATCGGCCGCGGCACGATCGAAATGCGCGCCGGCGCCATCCAGCCGCACGCGGGCATTGCCCTTCGAAAAATAGGGCAGCAGTGGATCGAAGAGATCGAGAAGCGCGCGGCCCATGTGCTCGCGGGTTTCGAGCGGGTTGCCTGCAAGCGGATTGGCGCTGGCCGGATCATAGGTCATCGGAATCACTCATGAGGTTGGAACATCAGATACGGTGCCCCCGGCAACGGGGATGACCCCGTGGCATACATGACGGGCGGGGGCCGCCCGGTCGCGGAAACGGGAGATCATCAGACCGATCGCCTCCCGGCCAAGCGCCGCACGATCGACGCGCATGGTGGAAAGCGGCGGATTGGTCATCAATGCGCAGGGCAGATCGTCGAAACCGACGATCGCGAAGTCTTCCGGCACCCGAAGGCCAGCTTCCGTGACGGCTTCCAAGACACCGACCGCGATAAAATCGTTCATGCAGAAGGCGGCAGTGAACCCGGCGTTCTCCGCAAGAATCGCCGCCGTCAGCTCATGCGCCTCGCGGCTGGCACTGCCATGAAACGTCATCGGCACAAGCCGGCCGTCGGCATCCGGGACCGAGGCTATCGCCGCCTCGAAACCGCGAACACGCTCGCGGATCGTATTGCGGTGGGAACCGGTCAGATGGAGGATGCGGCGGTGGCCGGCCTTCAGCAGCCGCTGGGTAGCCTGGAAGGCACCGAAAAAATTGGAAGGCGAAACACCGTCGAGGCGGAGCTGAGGATCCGTCCCGTTGACGAGGACAACCGGAACCTTCTCGTCGTCGATCCAGCCGCGCAAAGCCCCACTCGGATCAATGCCGACGAGAAAGAGACCCTCGGCACGCGCCGACTTCATATAGTCTCGAATGACCTCGGGCGTCGCGCGGTCTTCCCGAATGAGGCGAACCTCAAACGACATGCCGTGCTCGGCTGCCGCCGTACGCAGACCCTCGACGATGGAACTCGTAGAAAACGCTCAGTCCGCCCGTGACCCCATCGCTGGCAATCAGCGCAAGTCCTCCCGGAACCGCTTCCGGAGCAGACCTCACCTGGTATCCATGCTCAGCCGCCACCCTCAGAATATGCTCGCGCACGCTGTCGCTTATGCCTGGCTCGTTGGCAAGCACGCGTGAAACCGTCGAAACGGAGACGCCTGCCAAGGCTGCGATGTCGGCCTGACGCGGCCGTCTGGATTTGATTTCGTTCATAACTCAAACATATGCAAATCATGCAAATTTGCAACGGGAATATAATTTGTTGCAAACCGAAATAATTTGCGTACTCTACCTGTGACATGCTCGAGAACCGTTGGAGGACGGCACGGGCAGGCGACAAAGGAGGATCATCATGCAGATCAATCGACGTTCATTTCTGATGGGCTCGGCCGGTGTGGCTACGGGCCTCGCAGTCGGCGCGGGTAGTGCCATCCCGGCATTTGCCGAAGACGCGCAGCTGCGTGCCATGTGGTGGGGTTCGAACGACCGCGCCAAGCGTACGCTGGAGGTTGCAAAGCTCTATCAGACCAAGACGCCCGGCGTCACGATCGTCGGCGAGTCGCTCAGCGGCGACGGCTATTGGACGAAGCTCGCGACGCAGATGGCTGGTCGCGCGATCGCCGATGTGTTCCAGCTCGAGCCCAGCACGATCTCCGACTACTCAAAGCGCGGCGCCTGCATGCCCCTCGATGAGTTCGTTCCCTCGGCTCTCAAGGTCGACACCTTCGGCAAGGATATGCTGAAGCTGACGACCGTCGACAGCAAGCTCTATGGCATCGGCCTCGGCCTTAACTCCTTTGCGCTCTTTTTCGATCAGACCATCTTTGAAAAGGCTGGACTTCCCTTGCCGACGCCGGACCTCACTTGGGACGAATATGCCAAACTGGCCGTCGAGCTTACAAAAGCTGCCGGCAAGGACAATTACTGGGGCGGCCCTTACGGCGCGCGCTATGCCTATGTCTTCGATGCCTGGCTGCGCCAGCGGGGCAAGAGCCTTTACGCCAATGGCAGCCTGGGCTTCGACGTCGAGGATGCCAAGGAATGGTACAGCTTTTGGGAGGACCTGCGTAAGAAGGGTGGCACGGTCGCGGCGGATGTACAGACGCTCGACCAGAACACCATCGACACCAACTGCCTGGCGCTTGGCAAATCGGCGATCGGCATGGCCTATTCAAACCAGCTCGTCGGCTATCAGCTGATCTCGAAGAATAAACTGGCGATCACCATGCTGCCGCGCGAAAGGAAGGGTGGTCCCTCCGGCCATTACTACCGTCCCGCGCTTATCTGGAGCATCGGAGCGACGACGAAGAACGGCGAAGCGGCGGCCAAGTTCATCGACTTCTTCGTCAACGACATCGACGCCGGCAAGATCCTCGGAGTGGAACGGGGTGTACCGATGTCAGCGACCGTCCGCGAGGCGATCCTGCCGAACCTTAACCCGACGGAGCAGGATACCGTCAAGTACGTCAACCTTCTTAAGGATCAGGTCGGCGATTACCCGGCACCTGCCCCGCTTGGCGCGACGGAATTCGACCAGCGCGTCCTTCGGCCCCTCGCTGACGAGCTCGCGTTCGAACGCACGACGCCCGCCGATGCCGCCGCTCGCCTGGTGGAACAAGGCAAGGCAACGATCAGAAGCTGAATCCAGGTTTCTCCTCCCGCAAGGCCCGCCCTCGTGAACTGACCCCTGACCGTTGATGTCCAACTTTCAGGGGTCAGTTCAGCGTGGCGGGCCTCTTGATTGAGCGTTGGTTGCGGGGCGTGAAGCTAAGAAACTGATGACCTCCGGCCCCGCCGATAGGCGGGCGCGCCCAGGCGGAGGGCGACCGTAAACGGGTTCCCGGAACGCTAGGAATGTGCGGGTTTCCGCTCCCCCAGATTCTCTCTCCCGATCCGGAACCACGCCACGTAGAGCGCCGGAAGGAAAAGAAGCGTCAATGCGGTACCGACGACAATGCCCCCCATCATGGCGTAGGCCATGGGACCCCAGAAGACTTCCCGGGAGATTGGAATGAGCGCCAGGGTCGCGGCCGCCGCCGTCAGCATGATCGGACGCATCCGGTGCTCCGTCGCCTCGACGACGGCGCGCCATGGGGGCACGCCTTCGCTCCGAAGCTGTTCGATCTGCACGACCAGGATGACAGAGTTCCGGATCAGGATCCCTATCAGCGCAAGCACGCCAAGAATTGCGACGAATCCCATGGGCGCGTTACTGAAGAGCAGTGCTATAACCACACCGATGAGTGCCGTCGGAGCCACTGCGAACACCAGGAACAACCTGCTGAAGCTTTGCAACTGGATCATGAGGATCGTCGCCATGGCAAACAACATCAGCGGCGCGACCGCAGCGATCGGTCCTTGCGCCTTCGCGCTTTCCTCGACGGAACCGCCGTTGGCGATGCTGTAGCCGGCTGGAAGACCCTTGCGGAACGCATCGACTTTGGGCTGCAGTTCGGTGACGATAGTCGCCGGCTGGGTCGGCCCGACGACGGCAGCCTTGATGGTGATTGTCGGCGTGCGCGTGCGACGCCAGATCGTCGGCTGCTCCAGCTCGTAGCGGAAATTGGCAACTGCCGAGAGCGGTACCGATTTGCCGTTTGAGCCAGGCAGCTGTAGGTTCTGCAGCGTCTCGATGGAGCCGCGCTCCGAGGTTTGGGCCCTGCCGATCACGTCTATGAGATAGATGTTGTCCCTGATCTGCGTGGCTGACGATCCCTCCACGATCCCGTTAAGGGTTGTTGCAATGTCTTGCGACGAGACGCCCAGTTGCCGCGCCTTGTCCTGCAGAACGTCGACCTTCACGACACGCGACGGTTCATTCCAGTCAAAGGTCATGTTGGAGAGCAGCGGATGCTGGCCGACGATGCCCGCAAATTGCTGGGCGATATCGCGAACCTTCTGGATATCCGGCCCGCTGATGCGATATTGCACAGGCTTGCCGACCGGAGGCCCGATGTCGAGGAGCTTTACGAACGCATCGGTCCCGGGGAAGGTTTTCGTCAGATAGTCCTGCAGTTCGCTCTTGACCTCGTCGCGAACGTCAAGCCCCTTGGTCACGATGATGGTCTGCCCGAACGACACGTCGGGCGTCTGAACATCGAAGGACAGGATGAAGCGGGGAGCACCTTGTCCGACATAACTCGTCCAGTGCTCTATATCCTTATTGTTCGCGAGCATCTCCTGCTCGAACTTGGCCATCTGCCTGTTCGTCTCGAAGATCGAACTGTTGTGCGGCAGGTTCCAATCGACGATCAGTTCGGGTCTGTCCGAGGAAGGGAAGAACTGCTGTTGCACAAGGCTCATTCCACCGATGGAGAGTGCGAAGGCAACGACTGTCGCGCCGATGGTGATCCAGCGCCACCGCATGGAAAGGTTCAAAAGCCACGAAAAAGCTCTCGCCAGCCGGCCTTTCTGATCATGATGCGACTTCATCGTCTTCGGAAGGATGCTCACGCCCAAAAGTGGCGTGAACAACACTGCGACGATCCATGAGACCAGGAGCGAGACAGCAATCACCACGAAAAGCGTGAAGGTAAATTCGCCCGCGGCACTGTTATTCAAGCCGATGGGAATGAAGCCGGCGACCGTTACGAGTGTGCCCGTGAGCATCGGGAAGGCCGTAGACGTGTAGACATGGGTTGCCGCTTTTTTCAGATCGTCTCCTGCTTCGAGCCGGGCGACCATCATCTCGACGGCAATCATCGCATCGTCGACGAGAAGGCCAAGCGCAATGATCAGCGCGCCGAGCGAAATACGCTGCAGCGAAATGCCCGAATAGGCCATGACGAGGAACGTGATCGCCAACACAAGAGGGATCGAGATTGCGACAACCAGGCCCGCGCGAACGCCTAAGCTGATGAAACTGATCGCAAGGACGATGACGACTGCTTCGAACAGAGCGCGCGTGAAGCCCGAGACCGCTTCGTCGACGACGTGAGGCTGATCGGAAACGCGCTGGACATCCACGCCGATCGGCAGATCGGTCACGATGCGATCCATCTGCTGGTCGAGCGCCTTGCCGAATTCCAGCAGATTTGCCCCGGTCTTCATGCCGATGGCGAGACCGATCGCGGGCTGACCGTTGTATCTGAACAGTGACGACGGAGGATCGACATAGCCGCGTTTGATCGTGGCAACATCGGTCAGCGGAAAGAACCGGTCATTGACACGCAGGTTGATCGACTTGAGGCTTTCCTCCGATGTAAACTGACCGCCGACGCGCAAGGCGATACGCTCTGGGCCGGCGTCAACGAAACCCGACTGAGTGACGGCGTTCTGCGCCTGCAGCGTCTCGATAACCGATTGCTGGTCGATACCAAGGGCTGCAATCTTTCGGGTCGAAAATTCAAGGTAGATCGCTTCGTCTTGCGCACCGATAATGTCCACCTTGCCGACATTGGGAACGGTCAAGACTTTTGCGCGGGCGTCCTCGACAAGGTCGCGAAGCTGGCGCTGCGTGAGCCCGTCGCTGGTGAAGGCGTAGATATTGCCGAAAACGTCGCCGAAGCGGTCGTTGAAAAATGGCCCCACGACGCCGCTCGGAAAATCTCCCTTGATGTCGTCGATCATGTTGCGGACGCGCACCCAGGTTGGGTTGACATCCCGGGCCTTGGTGGTCGGCAATAGCTCCACGAAAATCGTTGTCCGTCCGGCAACCGTCTCGCTGCGGGTATAGTCAAGCGACTCAAGCTCTTCGAGCTTCTTCTCGATACGGTCGGTGACCTGCTTGGTCACTTCCTCCGCGGATGCACCGGGCCATTGCGCCTGGATGATCATGGTCTTGATGGTGAAGTCCGGGTCTTCTTCACGGCCGAGACCGATGTAGGAAAACGCGCCGGCAAGAATGAAGACGATCATGAAATACCAGACGAGCGAACGGTGCTCGAGCGCCCAGTCGGAAAGATTGAATTTTTTCACGGGTTTTCCCCTTGATCCACCCTGACAGCCTGGCCGTCAGTAAGCTTGTGAACACCGGCAACGACGACGCGTTCACCCGGATTGACGCCTTCAGCGATGCGAATGGTGCCTCCTTCCGCAACGTCTCCGTCCATCTTGATCGCCCGAATGGAGACCTTGCCGGCCGTGGTATCGACCACCCAGACGTTCGGCTTCCCATCCTTCGTCAGCACCGAGGACGATGGGAGCAGGATCAGTGGCTGAGCGGCGATGGTCGCAGTTGCCGTCACGACCGCGCCCAGGCGAAACGCCGCCGGCGGGTTGACGAGCGTTATCTTCGTGCGGCGTGTACGGGTCGTCGTCTCGGCTTCGGGTGCAATTTCTCTAACGACACCGCTCGCGCGAATGGTTGGATCTAGCTGGAGGGAAACCTCGAAGGGCGATCCCACCTTGAGGCCGTCGAAGCTCGCATCCGGTATGTCAATGACCGCATCCCGCTGATCGGGACGGGCAATGGTGGCGATGCTCTGGCCTGCGGCGACAACCTGGCCCACTTCCGCAGAGGTCGCCGTCACAACGCCATCGAATTCTGCGCGAAGCTGCGCATAGCTCAATTGTTCTTCCGCCTTGTCCAGATTGGCCTGCGCTTTTGCAACGGCAGCAACGGCACTGCGCCGCCCCAGTTGAGCCTCCTCGAAAGCGGCCTCGCTTCCAGACCTTGTTTCGGTCAGACTCCGTTGCCGCTCTTCCGTGGAGACAGCATTTGTCAGCTGTGCCTGCGCATTGGAGAGTTCGGACTGCGCGCTTCTGAGCGCAAGCTCTAGCGCCAGCGGATCAATGGCGGCAACGACGTCACCCTTCTTGACGATGTCGCCGACGCTGACCTTGCGGGCTATCACCCGTCCGAGGACGCGAAATCCAAGTTCGGTCTCGATCTTGGCCTCAACTGTGCCTGGCAGGCTCAGGGACGAAGCGGCTGTTGATTTGGCGACGACGGAAAGAACAGGGCGGGGCGGTTCCTCACGCGCTTCATCCTGCCTCTGGCAAGACGACAGCAGCAATGGCCCAAGGAGCAGCAGCCCGGGTGTTACACGGATACTCATTTCGCGGCCTCCTTGTCATATGAGACGACCTCGTTGGGCCGTAGGAATTTGGTACCATCGGATACGACGATTTCACCTGGAGACACGCCCGTGCGCACGGCGAACCGGCCGGTCCCATAGCTGGAAACATCAACCGGCCGGATGGACACGCTGGACGACGACGGGTCCACGACCCAAACGGCAGGCTGGCCACCCTTCGAGGCCATTGCCGACCATGGCAGTTCGATTGTGTCCTGTGTGATGGAACGGAAGGAGCCGACGACTGGAGCGCCAAGCGACATGTCCGGCGCCCCTTCGAGACCTACCTTCACCCTGATCGTTCCGGTCGATGGGTCGATGGTTGGCGAGATCTCGCGTACAGCCGCATCTACTTTCCGGGATGGAGTCGAAAGCAGGCCAACCGTGACTTTGTCCTCAAGCTTTCGTCCGAGATAGAGGGATTCATAGACGTTGAAGACCGCGTCACGCGGTCCTTCATGGGCAAGCGTGAATATCCGTTGCGCAGCCTGCGCGACCTGGCCGATCTCGGCGTTTCGCGCCGTGATCACGCCGTCGGCATCGGCGCGCAGCTCCGTGTAAGAGAAAGCGTCTCGCGCCGTGTCGAGTTGGGCTTGCGCCGATTTCAGGCTTCCTTGGGCCGTCAGCAGCGCCTCCTGAGCCTGATCAAGCGCGGCACGGGTCGTGACCTGAGCCTTAAAGAGATTCTGCTGCCGACCGAAGGCCAGCTGGGCTTGCGTCTGCTGGGCTTGAGCTGACTGCAGGTTCGCTGTGGCGACATCCAGATCGGCCTTCTGTTCCTCGGCGTCAATGCGCGCAAGCACCTGCCCTGCCTTTACGAACGCGCCGACATCGACAAGGCGCTCGACGATCCGTCCGCTGACCCTGAAGGACAGGTCGCTCTGCACACGGGCGCTTACCTCGCCGGTGATGAAGTTGATTTCGCCGACAGGTGCAGTCTTCACGACGACAGTCTCCACCCTCTTGGGCTTCACCTCATTCGTGGCCTGCTTCTCGCACGACGAAAGCGCGACTGCGCCTGTGGCCAGCAAGGCGGCGACAAGGATAGTTCTCATGAATTGACCTCTTGCATCCGTTCGCGCGATCGATATAATTGACTGACTCATTAGTCAATAGAAACTGCGGAAAAATTGCCTGATGCCGAGCCACGGAATGACAAGGACCGCTCAAAGGTGAGACATGCCTGATATGAAGAAACTGACGCGCGCGGAGCAGAAAGCGCGCCGCCCTGCACAGATTCTCGATGCGGCCTTTGAGGAGTTTGTGGAACGCGGCTACGTGGCGACACGCGTTGAAGACATCGCTGACAGGGTCGGAGTAACGAAGGGGACGATTTACGTTTACTTCGAAACCAAAGAGCAGCTTTTTGAAGCAATGATCAGGCACATCTCCGTGCCGTTCGAGGATCTCCTGGCTAGTGCCCATGAGCTAAGCGGAACATGTTCGGAGCGCCTTGAGGGCCTTATAGCGATGCTCTACGATCGCATTGTCGAGAACCGCAGATTGCGGGAACTGATGAGGTTCGTCATCGCCGAAGGATCACGGTTTCCCCAAGTCGTCGATCGGCACCACGAAGAGTTCATCGATCCACTCAACGCTCATTTGCAATCCCTCATCGATGAGGGTGTGAACCATGGGGAGTTCCGGCCGGCGCCAGCGGCATTCGCCGACGCGGTAGTGGCTCCTGCCATCGCCATGCTGATTTTCAAGCTCATCTTCAATGATCGAAGAGCTCTGGATAAGACGACTTACCTAGAAGCTCATGTCGATCTCATTTTGCATGGTCTAACGGCTTGACCGCTTCATTCGCCCAGAACTATGCGCCAACTCGGGCTGCTGCTGCGTCTTATCCCAAAAATGCACGGCCCTGCTTGTCAACAACGCCGGCATTGGCCTGCTCGGCGGCGCGGCGGAGCCCTCGACTGACCAGGCTCCGAAGAGGCGTTATGCGGCGGGGAAGATGGCGCGCCAGTTTCCTGCGCCGTTTCGTCCCCGAATCCGCATTCCGCGCCATCGTGCGGCAAGTCCCAGAAGTCTTTCGCGTTCCCCAGGCTCAAGCGGCGTTGCGTCTTCTGGCTCTGCAAAGAGGTCGCTCACGGCTCCCCCACAGATCGCGGTCTTTGACCTGGTCACGGATTCCTCGATGCGCGCTTCTATCCCGCCTGTTTCCTGCGCTTCCAGCTTCATCGTATGGGCAACACGCGCAAGTGCACGCGTCGCGATCTTCCGCGCACGCCGATTGACGGCTTCCTCGAGCGAGCTGTTCGGCACGAGCGCATAAACCAGCGTGCAGCTCAGCGCCTCGGCGCCGCGCCGCAGAGTACTGAGCTGGATGGAGCCGGGGTCTCGGATTTCTCAAGGGCCTCGACGCTCTGCGGACGCACGCCCAAGCGGGCGGCAAGCATGAACGCCCGTCACGCCCAAGGCAACCCGGATCGCCCGTGTCCAGCCCTTGGGGGGCTGGGCCATGAGGCGACCTGAGAGATCGTCTCGTTCGCGCCACTTCCGGACCATTTGCTGGTGATGACGCGAGGGCGCGTCTCGACCATAGCAGCCTTGAAGTCGATCCTGACTATCGACGCTCACCTCGAACTCGTCAATTCGACGGCTATGGACTCTTCTTTTGCAAAGGCGCATTTTTGAAGTAGGAGACGCAAACTAGAAAACCGTCCGGCGCTGCATGTTTGAATGCGCAGCTGACACTTGACCTTGCTCCGAAAATGTCCGGGTGAGGTGAGACATTGTGCGCATATCCGTGCCCAGGCTGCGGCCGATCGCGCTGCAGTTCGTTCCGGACGTATCTGGAGGGAACACCATGCCTGCTCTTCAACGTAGAGAATTTATCGTTCAGGGAAGCGCGGTTCTCGCCGGAATCGCGGGCCTTTATTCGTCGCTTGCCTACGCTTTTCCGACGCGGCAGGGCGAGAAAGTCATTCCATGGCTCGATCAGCCGACAGAAAGCCCCGATCCGGTGGGGATTCAAACCCAGCTTGTCTGGGAGGATTTGGATGCCTGGATAACTCCAAACGACAAGTTCTTCAGCATCTCGCATTTCAATCGGCCGACGATCGACGACAAATCCTGGTCCCTCGACATCGGAGGGATGGTCAAGAAGCCCTTGAAAATGACGCTCGCCGACATCAAGGCGCGGCCGAGGCAGGAGGTTGTTTTCACCGTCGAATGCTCCGGCAACCACGGCTTCCCCTTCTTCACCGGCGGCATCGGCAATGCCCGCTGGGCAGGCACGCCGCTTGCCCCGATCCTCCAGGAAGCCGGGGTCCTTGAAAAGGGCATCGAGGTCGTCTTCTTCGGTACCGACAAAGGCGAGGTCGCAATTCGCGATATCAAGATGCAACAGAACTTCGCTCGCAGCATGTCGCTCGCAGACGCGATGAACCCCGATAATCTGCTCTGCTACGAAATGAACGGCGCAACGCTGCCGGCGCCCAACGGTTTCCCGCTGCGGCTGATAACTCCGGGCTGGTACGGGATCGCCAACGTCAAGTGGCTGAAGAGCATCGAGGTTCGCGACACCCGCTTCATGAGCCTGCTGATGGGCCGCGACTATGTCACCATCCGAGAGGAAGAACACAACGGCGAGACCGTGTGGGCCGAGACCTCGGTCGGCCGGGCCTTGCTGAAATCCGCGCCCGCGAAGGTCACGCGCAACGACTCGGGTCACCGGATCGTCGGCGCAGCTTGGGGTGCGCCGATCGCCCGGGTCGAAGTGAAAATCGATCAAGGGCCCTGGATGCCGGCAGTCATCGATCACAGCGAGGAGGCCGAATACGCCTGGAAGATTTGGTCACTGGATTGGCCAGATCCCTCGCCCGGAGAACACACGGTAACCTCGCGCGCGATCAGTACGGCAGGTCAAATTCAACCGGCAATGGACGACCCCTTGATCGCCAAAAAGCACACATACTGGGAAAGCAATGGTCATGTGACGCGCCGCATCCGCATCGTTTGAGAAACGTTGCTGCCTCGCACGTCGACGTCGGCTGCTGAGTGAACGGAACATCCATCGAGAACCCCCCGCTGGGGATTGCGACATTTCAGGAGAAGGCGCCGGCGGTCATCCGCTGGCAGCGGATCAAACAGGCCTCCTCCCTTCCGCTAGTCTGCGCCGTCTTTTTTTGCCCGCTCGATGAATTTCCCGGCGACCGCTTTGCCAAGTGCGGCACCGGCCCGGTTGTCCATTTCATAGTGGATGCCGGCCCAGACGCGGGAATCGCCCGCCTCCTTGCCGACCGTGCGGATGAACTCCGCCTGGTCGGGGAACAGGTAGGCCAGCACCTCGCATCGGGCAGTCGACAACGCGGAGTGGTTCGACGGATAACTGGGATGGGCGGGCACAGCGAACAGGGGAGTGACGCTCGGATCAAGCATGTTGGGTCGCAGGTACCAATAAGCGTATTTCCCGTCGTTGCTTGCAATGTAGGTGTCGTAGTAGACCGTTGCGAGCATCGCGTAAGCCCGTGCGGCGCGCGGCGGGTTCGAATCCGTCTTGTCCTCGAACATCCACTTGCTAGCATAGTCATACCAGTCGGTGAACAGGCCGGATGGGCTTTGCCAGTAGAACGCCTTGGCGTTGTTGGGGAATTTTCGATCAAACTGCCGGACTGCCTCCGTCTCGGCCTTCACGGCCGCAGACTTGCAGTCGGGCGGAGCCGGTGGCCTGAATTCATCGGCTGCCTCGAGCAAAATTGGCTTCCAGTTTGGCATGTTTGCATTGGCGGGTTTGCTTCCGACCCACATGCACGGCCCGGTCGGCACCGTGCCGGTCCAGACGGCATCGGAGCCGTCGGCCTTTGCCAGCGCAATCACTTGCTCTGCCACGCGTCGCCCCAGTGCCAGGCCGGCGGAAGTGTCGCTTGGGAACTGGACACCGGCAAGGACACGCGACTGTGCGGCTTCTTCGGCCATCGCCTGGAACGACGACGCCTCGTCCGGAAAGAAATAGGCAAGAACGGTCGCGGCGGCGGCGGCGGCGGCCGCGTGTTCAGATGGATAAGCGGGACTCCGAGGCGCAGGCAGCGCAGTCGGCAGTGTCTTATCCACCTCGCTCGGGCGGGGGCGATTGTAGAAGTATTTCGACTCCCAAGCCGCGACGGTGGCGTCGTAGACCGCCATCGTCAAATAGGTGTAGACGCGATGCGCATTGGGGATCGTCTGGTTTGCGAGAAGACGGTGGTTGACCAGGTCGATCCATCGATAGCCCGGCGAGCCGGCGTCCCAGAACGTGATCTTGGCGGCGACCTGCGCATCGTTCTTTGCGACAAGTTCGCGGACCTGCTCCAACTCGGTTGCGGAAGTATCCGGTGGGGGCGGGACTCGGAAGTCTTTGCCCGACGTGATTACCCACGTCTTCCACGTTCCAGCGTTTGGCTCTATCTGATCCGATTGGGCGAAAGCGAAGTTCCCTGACAAAAGGATTAGCGCGCAGGCCCTGCTAAAGCCGCTAAACATGTTCGATCCCCCATGGTTGATCCCCGGCCCAAAGCCGAAGGTTTTCTGTTTTGACGGCCACTCCATCTTCTATTTTAGCAAACTCTAATTATACCGCGCGACAACGCCGTGGCGCAATCCCCGCGTGGCAAAATTTCAATGGTCGCGCTCGGCCGCGGCAACTCAAAGGTTTCGACGAGCAAAAATCTGCTTACGAGGTCGGAGCGAGAAGCGGAAGGCGGAAGGCCGAATGCCGTGCACGAACAGAATGGGGGGTCGAAAGGTTAGGTGGGTCGGCAGGGGAAGGTTTGCGGCAAAAGCGGAAATTATTTCCGATTCAACGCTGTCCTTCTATCCTCCCGGGTGCTGATCCTGGGCAGGAGTTGAACCTGCGGCCTTGCCGAAATTCTATTTCTCTGCGCTGGCCGCTTTTTCATCCAGTGAAGCCAAGTCCTCCATGAGGCGTACCGGCAGGTCCATTCGCTCATGCAGAATGCTCATCGCACCAAGGTCGCCATTGTTCAGCTCCCGGACGAATACAAGTTGGCGCTCGTAGCGGCTAAAATAGGCTTCGCGGTTGATGTCAGCGGAAACCGCAAGCTTCTGCGGGAGCTTTCGCCATATCGCCCTGTTGTCACACAACCGCTGCAAGTGAGTATTTAAGCCGGTGATATAAGTCACCGCCTGCTTCTCGCCCTCCATCGGCATATCCTTTTGTTCTTTTCTATTGTGCGGGGAGCGTAGCATATATTGTCAATATTCATCACCCGCTCCTCTACGGGAGCGCGCAGCATGAACCCGCAAGCTGGCAGTCCCCCGACCGTTCCGGACGCGTGGCCCTGCCGGTCCGGCGAACTGCGGGAAAGGCAGTCGAGTGAGCCTTGTGGATAAAGAGGGCAAGGGCGCCTGGCCATAACCGACCATATCTCCACCATGTGGGGCGGGTTATTCGGGTGCGGCGATGCGTATCGGACGTGTTCCGATCGGAGCGCCGGTCGTGCGGTCGATCGTGACAGGATCAATCTCCGTTCCAGTCTCGGCGTCAAAGAACCGGGTTACACCGTTTTTGTTGCGGTGCTTTCGCCCCCATGCGCCGATCGAAAACAGAACCGGCAGAAAGTCCCGACCGGCTTCCGTCAGCACGTATTCGTTCCGTGGCGGCCGCTCCGAGTAGCGCCGTTTCTCCAGCAGCCCCTCGTCGGTAAGCGCGGAAAGCCGACGGGTTAAAATTGTCGGAGCGATGCCAAGGCTCTTCCGAAACTCATCAAAGCGGGTGAGCCCAGCATGGGCATCCCGCAGTATCAGCATACTCCATGCGTCCCCTACCAACGCGAGGCTACGGGCGATCAGGCATGGCTGGTCCGAAAGATTCTGCATGTTAATATCTTTTTGATAGTGACTCACTCTCAAATTGATAGTAACCTAGTTTGCATCGATGTTCCACGACAAAAATGAAAGCTGAAACAGATGAGTAAGACAGAACGCGGCGTCGCCCTGGTCACGGGCGCATCATCGGGCATTGGAATGGCGACCGCACGAGCGTTGCGGCGCAATGGCTACCGGGTGTTCGGAACCAGCCGGAAGCCGATGGCCAACACCGACGATGGTGTGACAATGCTGGTTTGCGACGTCACCGACGACGTGTCTGTGCAGAAGGTCGTCGATGATGTCGTGAGCCGTGCGGGACGGATTGATCTTCTCGTCAACAATGCCGGAATTGGACTGCTCGGAGGTGCTGAGGAGTCGTCTTGCCGCGCAAGCAAAAACTCTGTTCGACGTGAATGTCTTCGGCGTCATGCGTTTAACAAATGCAATACTACCGATCATGAGACGCCAACGGAAAGGCAGGATCATCAACATGAGCTCCATCCTCGGGCTCATTCCTGCCCCCTTCAACGCCCTCTATGCATCGACCAAGCACGCGATTGAGGGTTATTCGGAATCGCTCGACCACGAAGTGCGAACGCAAGGCATTCGCGTCGTACTGGTGGAACCTGGCGTCACCCGCACATCGTTCGAGGAAAATCTCACGCGCGCGGATCAACCGCTTGCCGTGTACGATAGCGTTCGTGCCGACGCTGAGAAGCTGATGCGAGAGATTGTCGAAACGGGAGACGCACCCGAGATCGTCGCCGACATGGTGGTCAAGGCGGCCAACGCAGCGTCACCGAAGAGGCGTTACACCGCAGGAAAGGCTGCGGGACTGGTCCGTTTCCTACGCCGCTTCATGCCCGAGTCTTTCGTCGACAAAAATCTTCGGAAATTCAACAGGCTTCCCGCCTAACCCCCAATTGCCGTCACCTAGGAAAAGAAAGAAAGTCAGTACTCATGAAGGCATTCTTAGTTGACCGCTATACAAAAGGTGGGGCTCTACGGCTCGGTGATAGTCCGGAGCCGGAACTGCGCGACAACGATGTCGTGGTGGAAATCCATGCCGCCGGGGTGAACCCCTTGGATAACAAGATCAGGGACGGCGAGTTCAAGCTCATCCTTCCCTACCGCCTTCCACTGGTGCTCGGCAACGAGTTAGCGGGCGTCGTGGTCCGGGTCGGGGCCAAAGTCCGGCAGTTTAAGCCCGGTGACGAGGTCTATGGACGTCCGGCCCAAGATCGCATCGGGACATTTGCAGAATATGTCGCTATCGACGAGGCCGATCTAGCACTGAAGCCGAAGAACCTCACGATGGAAGAGGCAGCATCGCTGCCGCTCGTCGCCCTGACCGCCTGGCAGGTGCTTGTCGAACGGGCGAACCTCAAGAAAGGACAGAAGGTTCTGATCCATGCCGGCTCGGGTGGCGTGGGGACGATTGCCATCCAACTTGCGAAGTATCTCGGTGCGACCGTGGCCACGACGACGAGCACAGCTAATGTCGATCTCGTTAGAGGCCTCGGAGCGGATGTCGTCATCGACTATAAGAAGGATAACTTCGAGAAAGTGGCGCAGGGCTATGACGTCGTGCTGAACAGTCTCGAGAAGGACACGCTGGAGAAATCCCTTGCTGTTCTGAAGCCGGGTGGAAAGCTGATCTCGATTTCCGGTCCTCCCGATCCGGACTTCGCGAGGCAGAACGGCTCTGGTTGGCTGCTTCAACAGGTCATGCGCCTGCTGAGTTTCAGCATCAGGAAAAAATCGAAACGCCAAGGCATCACTTATTCGTTTCTCTTTATGACCGCGAACGGTGGGCAGCTCGGAAAGATCACATCCCTGATCGAGGCGGGTGACATACGCCCCGTGATGGACCGGGTCTTCCCGTTCGAGAGGACCAATGAGGCGCTCAACTATGTCGAAACGGGTCGTGCGAAAGGGAAGGTCGTCGTCGCGGTGAAGTGACGTCTGGGCCCATTGGCGCTCACTCCGGCGTCTCTGACGAGTTGAGCTAACAGCCTTCAATGGCATCTCGGTCGCATTGCGTTACCTGCAGATCGCAGAAAGCGTTGGCGGTTGAAGGGCTACTGCAACACTACTTCACCGGCACGTGCTGGTGCCGGCATGAGCCAAAACACGCGCTGGTACGTACACTGGTCCATCTACCCGTTGCGTTTGGTTGCGGGGTTGGAACCCTCAATTTGCACCTGCGATATAAGTTATTGATTTTGCTGAGCAAGCACTTGCAGCCAGACAAAATGGCATCATCAACACATTGATTTTAAAAGCTTTTCGAAGATGTATGCTGGTTGCGGGGGCCCGATGGCGCGGAGACTTGTAAATTTTCACCCCATGGCAATCGAGCCGCAGGCCTCCACGGTTTTCTGTGTTTGAAGCAAATACTCCCGGCGTTAACGCAGAAGGTGCGAATGTCTTTTTAAACAAGCTTATTGGCCTGGGCCTCGCAGGCCGTGATCTGGTTGACGTGACGATCAAATTCTTCGTGGCCCATTGCTAAAATGCCATCAGATTTGTTCACCTGGTATTTTACCGAAGCCCTTAAAGATAGCGACCACTGCAAAAGCTCCGTTAACCGATGACTCTGCAATTTCGTTGTCGCCAGGCCGTAATCGCCCCGCATATCAAGAAGGCAACGCTCCGCGCCCTCGCCTCTGCGACTGGAGCGACCGTAGTCGTTTGGGCACTGAGCCTGCTTGTTCCCGAACCTCCATTTTGGGTGGAATTGACCGCCGTGGCGTTAATATCGGCTGCTGTCACATTTCGGTTTCAATTGGCAATCTGTCTGCGCAACGAAGCGCTTCGTGATACCCAAAATGAACTTCAGTACGCGCTCCGTCATGATCCCGTCACGGGTACATTGCGCGCCAGCGAATTTGCGAACTCAGTCGAGCAAGCGATAGACCGCAGGCGCGTGAGCAGCGCGGAAAACCCGGATGGCGTTATGCTCGTTCTCAATGTCGGTAATTTCGATGAGATCGGTCGTCGCTATGGTCCGCAATGGGCCGATACGCTGCTTCAATCGATTGTTCGGATCGTACATTCTTCCCTGCGCTACGGTGATCTCGTCGCCCGCCTTGCCTCCGACGAACTCGGCATCTATTTGCCCGGCACAACAACGGAAAATGCCAGCGACATCTGCGAGCGCATCCGCGCGCGGGTGCAGGAAACCACGTTCACAGCCGGACAAGAGCGCCAGATATCGGTGACGGTCCGGCTTGGCGGTACCAGGGTCGAGGACCAGGCCGACTTTCAGGCACTCCGCGAGGCTGCTAACCGCGCCGCCCTCGCGGAGGAAGAAGCTGGCCCACCCCTATTCCGGGAGCTGTTCTCGTGAACGAGAGGCTTTAGGGTCTGCCGCGAATCATCGGGCTTTACGGTCTTTAGACCAGAGCTGCCTCCGGCGGACGTCGTCTTATCCTTAACAGGGACGGGGAATGCAACCAGTTGTGAAATCCGCCGACCGTCCGTCACCGTTTCCCATCGCGGCCGCGCGGACCTCGGCTACGGGAACCGACAGATTTGACCCGTCATCTCGCTACCCCGCCGCTATTCGCTTCGGTGGCCGCAACGCCGGCCGGGCTCAAGGCGCCGCAACGCCAGACGCTGTAGACCGGTTGGGTGTCCCAGTCATAGTAGAAGGCCGCTTTCAGCCTTCCCTTCTCCATCAGCTCCGCGAAGCTGCGGCGCACGGCACGGACCGCCACTTCCCGCTCGCGATCATCGACCGGGCAGGAAAGCGCGGTGTTGGCAATGCCCCATTCACTCACCCAGCACGGCTTGCCTTCCCCTTCAGGCCGGCAAAAGTCGAGAAGCGTCGTCACATAGCGTGCAAGCGCCGCGTCATGTTTGCGTCCCGGGTAGACATGAATGCCGTAGCCATCGACCAGCGCATCGATCCCCCGCTCCCGCAGGAGTGAAATGAACTCGCCGGGTTCGAGCCGTTCCATGCCGCGGCGGTCGGCCTCGCCAGTGCCGACGTCGGAAAGTCCGGCCGAAATCAGAAGCGCGTCGCGGCTATAGACCGTCGCCCGCAATTCTTCCCGGGTGATGCGGAGGGCGCCGACATATGCGTCGAGCCCGCGTTCGAAGGCCGAGCGATTTGCGACTTCCGAAACGTTGCGCGGCGTCTGCCGCCCTGGTTTTTCATAGACGACGAGGTCGCCGTTGTAAGCGCTGTAGTTTATTTCATTTCCGGGCTCGACGGCGTCGATGCGGATGCCCATTTCGTCAATGCGGCGAAGCGCCGAGCGCAACTGCGCTCGGTAGAGATCGAGATCGAGATCCGAAAGCCGCTGAACATCCCAGATGCGGCCGAAACCGGTGCGAGAACGCGCATCCGCGGGATAATAATCCTTGTTGCCGAGTTGGATCTCGAGGAGGATTTTCAGCCCCCGCCGGTCCGCCATTTCGAGCGCTTCGATGCTCCTGTCCACCGGTCTCGACAGCGAAAGCCGGACATGGGTGATACCGCTTGCCACGATTTCATTCAGTACGCGCTCCTGATCGCCGCGGGAAAGCCAGGCTAGGTTTACGCGGTTGATGCCGATACGATCGGAGAGCACTTCGTCAGCTCCCGCCGGCAGCGCCGGGGCAAAGGCCCAGAGCACTGCCAGCGCGCAAGCAAGGCGCGCTCGCGTTTGCGCCACCACCCTCATCCGCTCAAAGTCCGATCTGCCCCAGAGCATTGCGGAAATTCGCCTCGCAAGCGGAATAGCGGTCGATCACGGCCTGCGTGTCGATCTTGCCGAGGAAGTTGGCGAGATAGGCGCGCTTGTCCGCCTCCCTGTTCCAGGTGGCTGCCTCGATATAGGGGAAGCCGATGAATTCCAGCATCTCCCGCATGCGGTCGTCGACCGCGATCATGAGGGCAGGCGTGCCGGCCTGCATGCCGATGATGCAGCCGTGGAAGCGGCGGCCGAAGCAGAGATCGCGCGCGGACATCGCCCCGCGCCACTGGTTCGTATCGAAATAGACCAGCAGTTCGTATTTCCGCTGCCATTTCTCCTGAATGCTTGTATTCCGTCCCTGCCCGTGATGCGCCCGCTCGCGCGGTCATAGACGATGTCATTGTCGTCACCGGTCAGGGAGAGGCTGTAGGCAACCACTTCGTCCTGGACGACATAGCTTGCCACGCTGTCGGGCTTGAGCAGCGCATGAGCATCGACGATCGTATCGGCAACGCTACCGAGATAGCCGCCGAAGGCGATCCTCTGGGCCTCCGCCAGTCCCGGATTGGCAAGCGCCGAAAGCGAACGCTTCATCTCGTTCGGAGCGAAGTAGAGCGACGGGCAGCCGGTCGGCTTGACGAACTTCATCCCCTGCTCCCTCAGGAACTCGGCGGTGAAGTAGCCACGCGTGAGGAAGAAGCTTTCCTTGTTCCTCAAGCACCTCCAGGAACTTGATCGTGCCGGCCGGCAGCTGATCCTTGAGGCCTTCCTTGCGCTGGATGCCGATGCCCATCACCACAATCGGCATCTTCAGCTTCGCGAAGACTTCCGCTTCGAGATCGGCGGAGTAGCCCGGACGCAGCAAATTAGCGGAGGCGAAGACGCACAAATCGAATTCGCGGTTCACGCGCTCGTAGAGCGTCGTTCGAGTCCCGATTGTTGGCGAGATGCCAGAACGGCAGATAGGTGACGTCATGACCGCGCAGGCTCTCAGCCGCTCCTTCGCCGATCAGGTAGTTGCCGGTGTTGGCGATCTTCCTGACCTGCGAGATCAGGTCCTTCCTGGTCCTGGTTTCGTCGAAATAGGGCCGATGGATGACGGTCGTGCCTGAGACGTCCGCAATCGTCCGCTGCAAATAGGATGGAATGCCCGTAAGCAAGATACGCATAACTGTCCTCTGAACCGAAAGGTGATGGCCCTCAGGCCGCTATAGACCGATGCCGATTTCACGAAGCGTGGTGCGGAAGGCGCGCTCGCGGTCGGAATACCGGTCGACAAGTTCGTTCGTGTTGAGCTTTGCCAGATGATTGGCCACGAACTCGGCGCGGTTCTCCGCCTTGTCGATCTCCGTGACGTCAACGGCCGGCAGGCCGGTGAAGCCCAGCATCTCGCGCATGCGGTCGTCCACCGCCACCATCAGGCTCGGCACGGCCGCCTGCATGGCGATGATCGAGCCGTGGAAACGACGACCGAAATTGAAGTCCATCGACGAGGCCCAGGCGCGCCACTGGTTGGTGTCGAAAAAGGTGCGAACCTCGAACCGCTGCATTCTCGCGCTCCGTGCCGGGATAGGCGAGATCGCCGATCATCAGGCCCGATGCGGAATCATAGACGCGTCCCTCGTCATTAGGCTCCACCTTCATGTCGAAGTGGAGAAGCTCGTCCTGCACCACGTATTGAGGCACGGTGTCCCGCGGGGCCAGCGCGTTCGCATCAAGGATCGCATCCTGATCGCCGCCGAGATAGCCTGAAAAGATTGTCCGCGCCTTGCCGATGTTTACGCTCGACAGCTTCCTCATGGAGCCGGCGCATGTTGTCCGGCATGAAATAGACGGAAGGGCAACCGGTCGGGCGCACAAAGGAGAAGCCCTGGTCCTTCAGGAAGCCGGCGGACTCGTAGCCGCGTGTCAGGAAGTAATGCTCACGCTCCTTTAGGACGGCCGAGAAGCCGCTTCGTTCCCTCCGGAAGATTGTTCTCCAGGTCCTTGCGGTTCTGCAGGCCGATGCCCAGCATGACGATCGGCATATTGAGCTCGGCTTAGGACATCCGCCTCTGCGTCCGCGGAAAGTCCCTTGCGCAAGAGGTTTGCGCAGGTGAAGACGCAGATGTCGAAGTTGGCGTTGAACTCGTCGAATCCGTTGCCGTTCTTTGCTCAAATTGTAGAGATGCCAGAAGGGAACTTGCTTCGCATGTGGCGCGAGCGCACGCAGGGCGCCTTCACCGATGAGGTAGTTCCCGGTATTGCTGATGTTGCGCAGCTCCTGCAGAAACTCCTCCTTCGTTTCCGGCTGCTTCTGCCGCTCCGCATAGGAGACGGACAGGCCGTGGGCGCCGTTGGCAAGGCGCGTGTAGTGACCGGGAATACCCGTCACGAGAATTCGCGGACGCATTCGACTAGACCTTTCTGTTTCAAAGAAGCGGCGCGGCAATCAGCCAATTGCCGCGACCACGGGATTTGCCGCCGCCTGCTCGCGAAAGACCGCAGCGCGGGACAGTGACGAATTCTTCACGGACCGATCGCTCCAAGACGATGAAATCCGAGAAAGACGAAGCCCATGACCGGCGTGCGGCGGTCCTGATGCAGCCCTCCATGAGCGGAGCGAGCCTCTCGCGATTGCGCGCGACCTCTTCGATGATCCGCGCCATCTCCCTCACCACCTGAGGATCGGAAGGCGCGTCGATGAGGATGCCGTCCTCGCCGTCGGAAATGAGCTCGTCCACCGCGCCGACCGCGGTCGCGATGGGCACGCAGCCGAGTTGCTGCGCCTCGGCGATCATCAGCGGCGCGCCCTCCCATCGTGAGGGCATGACGAGAACGTCGGCCCAGCCCAGCGCCTTGATCAGATCCTTGCTCGCAAAGACGGGCGAGCGCACGTCGACGCCCAGGTCCTTCAACCGTTCGCTCCAGGAGACCCTGGAATCGGCGAGGATTTCCCCTCCGATGGCCCGGGCTTCGAAATTGACGTTGGAGGCCCGCAGTTCCGCGAGCGCTCGCCGCCAGCCGGTCGATACCCTTCTGCTGATCGAGCCGGCCCATGTAAAGAAGCCGCAAGCGGTCATCCCTGCGCTCGATCCGCCTGACCGGCCAGAACCTCCGCCAGGGCCTTGGGCGGTACCGAGAAGCTCGCTCCGTTCGCGACGGCGAAGACTTTCTCGTGGGGGACGCCGTAGCTGTGCAGATAGATCTTGAGCTGTTCGGAGCAGGTTAGGAAGGCGTCGTAGCAATGCTCATGGGCAATCGCTGCGAAGGGCTGACCGGCAGGCCTCTTGAAGGCCGTGTTGTCGACGACGTGAAGATAGCAGGCCGTGCGCGTGCCTTCGGAGCGCAGTCGCGCGATGAGGGGATGGACGGCCATCACGTGGTTGTTGATGACCAGGTCGAAGCCGGAAAGCTGTCCCTTCAGCGCCTCCCAGTCGACCGAATGCCCCTCGTCGATGAAATCCTGTCCCAGGAAGGAGCCCGACCCTCCCCAGGCCGGAATTCCCGCGTCCCAGAAGTGAATGTAGTCGAAGCTGGAATCGAATTCATCGATCACATCCATCCGGGACGTGCCGAGCACGAAGAGATGAGTTTCGTAATCCGCCGCCTTCAATTCCCGGGCGGCTGCGTAGACGACCTTTTCGGCTCCGCCGAACGAGGCATTCGGCACGAGCAGCGCCACGGTCCGCTTGCCCTTCGCTATGGCCGAGCGGCAGGACTGGTGATCCTCCGACTTCCTTGCGCAGCGCCTTGTAGCAGATCAGTGTAAGGCACGAGCCGGGCGGGACGCCAGGTCCACCGCCTGCCCGCCGTCTCGCGCAGGGGGCTCATGGCAATTGCGTTGACGCAATTGATCATCACCTGCTGAGGCGTGATGAGAGAGCGGCGCGGGAGGCTTCTTGGAAAAGGGAAGTGCACTTTCAGAACGGCCGATGTCGGCCATACCTGCTGGCTTCCGATCGAGGCGAACCAGTCCACAGCATTGTTCTGGACCACCTCCTGGACGAGCCGGATCGAAAGGAAAACGAGATCGGCGGAGCCGATTTTTTGCCCGCCCGCCCCATGAACGATCGGCTCGATCTTGCGCTGGGCGGCATCGTTGGCGAGTTGGACGAAGACGACGTTGCTGTTCTCGCTCAGGCGCTCAAGATGGGCAAGCACGTTCGGCAGCATGCGCGAACGCCGCAGAAGGTCGAGCGCCGCGCCGCTTCCGGCGACCAGGAAAGGCGGGAAATGTTCATTGTCGGGCTCGCCGATATTGCCCCAGAACGCCGGTATGATGTCGTCGAGGCGAAGCATCATCGGTGGCTTGGTAGGATCAGTGAAGAATGAGATCGCCGTATCTTCCGTTCGCGCAAACAGGTAGCGCGGGCACTCCTCATGCTCGAAATCCACCAGCATCGGCCGCTGGAACAGCGGCCTGTGGCGCTTGCGCAGGAAGCTTACCGACGTGGCGCGGTCTCGATTGGCCTCCTTGAAGCGGCTCTCCGCCCTCAGCCGGTATTCGAAGACCGTGTCATGGCAGGGCGTGCCGACGAAACCATGCTCGATGCAGGACAGCCAGAACTCCCAATCCTCGAAGCCGTTTTGCCTGTCGTCGTTGAAGCGGACGCCTTGCTGAAAAACATCGATCGAGATCATCGATCCCGTGTCGCAGATGTTGTCGGTGATGCAGTGGACCAGTCGTGAATAGCGGTTGCCGTAGTGAGCGCGCCAGCTTACCGAAAATGTGTCGATATTCGTGTAGACCCACCCGCAGCCACTGGAGAGGAGGTGCCGGTAAAGCGTCTCGATGGTGCCGGGAAGGACGCGATTGTCGGCGTCGAGGAAATAGACAGCCTTCGTCTCTGGAAAGCGCTCGAGGACGAAGTTGATGGCGCGATTGCGCGCGCCACCCGGACCGGCGTTTTGGCCGAACACGACTTGGACGGAAGGATGGGCCGCGGCGTAGAGCAACAGTTGATCGAACGTCTCGTGCCGTGGATCGCCGTCGACCGAGACGACAATGACGATCCGGCAGTTGCTAACATTCGAGGCAAATACCGACTCGATCGCCTCCAGGGCAAGTGCCGCGTGACCGTAAAGGGGCATGGCCACGGCGATGAGGTCCGTTGGCTCCCTGTTACTGGACATCGGCGGCCTCCGTAGATTGTTTGACCAACCTGAAGCCGGACACCTTGAGCCAGGAGAAATCGACCGAATCCGTGACTGCGCGGCTGAGAATCATCAGGTCCATCGGGCCGCGTGCCGGCTCGTCCAGCTGGATGTTGATGTTGACGACCTCACTGGAGCTGACTTCACGCCATCCGCTGAAGAATGCCGACGGCTTGGCCGCGCCCTTTCGCGCAAGCTCGGCCACTTCGGAACGCGCATTTGAATTCGCCGGTGCGATCAGGAAGCTGACCGCCGCGGGCTGACCTTCCGGATGATCGATAAAGGCGCTCGCCGAGAAGGATATCGTTCCGGGCTCGACGGCGCGACTGACCGCGCCTGCCGATATGCCACTCGGCAACGGGTGGCAGACAACAGCATGCTCATGCTCGAGGAAGCGCACCGTCTGGAATTCCGGGACGATCGGCGTGACCGAAACGTCCGCGATCTGCATCAACGTACCGACCGCCAGGCGATAATCGACAGTGTACTGGCCTTCGAGCAGGCTGCTGGGCGCAATCATGTTGGGTGTTCTGGCGGGCTTTACTCCCGGCAGTCCCGTAAACACTTTGAACGCCAGCGGGCGCAGGTCGAGATCCGGATGCGGGAGTTCCGACCGCGCCGAATAGCGCTCGCCGGCGATCGGATAGCCGAGAGAAAGGCCGACGGTCTCCGGTCCGGTCGCGGAGATCCGCAGCCGAAGCGTGCGCGCAGCCCCTCCGCAGGCCCGGGGCAGCGAGAAGAAATTCCAGTTCGGCACGAGTTGCGTATAGGGTACGGTCCACTCGGCGACTCCTTCGCCGCTCTCGAGGTAGCTCAATACGACGACAAGCTCTCCGGTGATCCTGCGGCACCGAGTGCAGGTGAAGGGCAAACCCTGCCACGCCAAGGCTGGATATTGGCAGCAGTTGCTCGACGAAGGCGGCGGCAAGCAATTGCCCGATCCCCTCGTCCTTTGGATCGGCGTAGGGATCATGGGAGAAAACTTCAGAAACCGGCTCCCAGTTTCGCGCCTGAAATGCATCTTCGAGCGCCCGGTAGTTTTCCAGCAACGTCTCGCGTTCCCGGCGCAGGATCGCAAGTTCCGAGGTGATTGAGGCGCTGTATCGGGCAAGCCGGCCCACGCCGCCCTCGGTCAGCGCCCGCAGAAGCGGAAAACTGTCGCTTGTTTACGGGATCAAGCCGCTGCATGGGAACCGCGGGGACAGTTCCCAGTGGTCCAAGCAGCGCCAGACGCTCCCGCAAATCCGCCTCGCCCTCTTCGGAAAAGGCGACGGCGATCAATGGAAAAGCATTCTCCAATGTCGCTGGAGGATGGCCATCAACATCGAGGTAAACAACCAGATGCTCGATATCGCTCCCTTCGAAGCATGATCGATCCCGGTCCGATGCCGCTATTAGCTTTCTCGTCACCAGTCGTTTCCCAATGCCGGAAGACGTCAATTCTTGCACGCGCGGCCTCTGAAGAATTATCTCGGAACAAAAAGCAAAGGCGCCGAATAATCAGATATTTATTCAAATCATCCCGCGCCATATACCGGGAGCCTAACAACTAACATTGCAGTGCACAATAATAAAAATTAGCCGTCGTAAAGAAAAATATTTCATATATACTTTAAAAATCAAAGTAATAATCATGAATTCATCTCTACATTGCGGCGAAGTAACTTTCCAGTCAATTTCTCAATAAGATACTGTTGGCGATCGAGGCAGTCCGTCGAGTCGAAAACGCCTCTCCACCGTCCGGCGCGCCGCGGCACGCATCCCGAAATGCCGTTCGGGACTCTTCAGGGCGCCGAGAATGGCCTCAGCGAGTGCGTCCGTATCGAAGAACGGCACCAACAGGCCGTTCCGGCCGGAGCGTATAACCTCCTGGACGGGCGCGGTGTCCGATCCGATGACCAGGGCGCCGCACGCCATCGCCTCCAACATCGACCACGACAAAACGAACGGATAGGTCAGGTAGAGGTGCGCGGCCGAGATCTGGAAAAGCTGCCGCAAAACCGAATGCGGCACCGCGCCGGGAAAGAGGATATTCTCCCGCGGTATATCAAGGGATTTGAGGAGATGATCCTTCCACGCCCCGCCGCCGGGCGGCGGCACACCATAGCTGACGCCATCCCCTCCGACGCAAACGAACAAAGCATCGGGGCGTTGGCGCACAACCTTGGCGGCAGCCTCCAAGACCTGTGGAAATCCGCGATACGGCTCAAGGTCGCGCGCGACAAAGGTGACAATGGGAGAACCACCGGCGCTGAGCACACGCCCGTCCGAAAGCGTGACCGAAGTTGATGGGTCCGGTCGAAACCGCGCCGTATCGATCGCCCTCGTGGCATACCGAAATGCGCCGGCTGGGCGTCGGCGGGGTACAGACTTCTCTGCCAATGGGTGGGGCTAATGCCGGCCTCGATGGCCTCAAGGGATAGGAGCTGCGCGATGTTGCGCAGCCGCAGCCTCTTGCGCGTCTCCAGATCGGGCTGATCGTCGGGGGAAAACCCGATGTCCGCCCCTTCCGATCGGTAAAAGAACTCGCAATACCCCAATGCGGGCACCCGCGGCAGCACGTCCTTGAAGAACATCATGCTTCCCCAACCGATATGGCCAACGACAACGTCGGGCACCAGCCCTTGCCGCGCCATTGCGTCGAGCGTTTCGGCAACGCGATGGCCGATTCGCGCATGGTGATCGGGAGTGCCCATGTGTCGGGCCATATGCGGATCTGCGCGCGGGCCCGATTCCGCTCGATGTCGAACGACGCGAACGGATGGGATCTTCTGGTCTATGGTCTCGGTGATGAGGCTAACCTCATTTCCCGCCTGCGCGAGCTGAGCGGCCAAGGCAGCGAACTGGCCGAAGCCCCGCCGATGAACAAACGCCACGTGCATCGCCTTTAGCCCGCCCCTGCCAGGTGCACGGCATCACTCACCGCTTAGACGCCGTACCGTGAAGCGCTGCCCCAGGCCAGTTCGAGCTGGTGCAGCGTCTGGAAAGCCGTCTCAAGCATCCGCCGGTCCTGGTCGCCACGATTTACCGCGCGCTCATAGGCCATCGCCGCGTCGCGGAGATTTGCCCTGAGCTGGCGTCCCTTCTCTGTCAACTTGATGCGCGCCGACCGCTTGTCGCGCTGGGAGGCAACGCGATCGATGTAGTCGCCGTCTGCCAAGCTGCTTCAGATAGTAGGAAACGTTGGAGCCGACATAATGCCCACGATCCAGAAGCTCGGCGACCGACAGTTCCGAGTCGCCGATTGCCAGCAGAATCATCGCCTGAGCCGGCCCGATATCGTCGACACGAAGCTTGGTCAGCTCCGCACGGATCAGGCCCGAAAAGCGCCGGCTTGCCCGCTCCATGAGGCGAGCCAGCTCGAAATATGTAACCTGCCGGAGGTCACTAAGCTCGGCATCCCTGAGGAATGCCGCGGGGTCCGTTTGTACTGTCTGGCCGTTATTTCGAAGACTTGGATCGTCATTCAGTTCTGCCAGCAAACTGAACATACTCATTTTCTTTCATTTCACTCTCCGATTTCAGGAAAAGTACTTCAAAATTTGAAGTAATTTTCAAATATGCTCATCACCGCCTGATCACCACGAGCTTGCACAAGCCCTCCGTTATGTGCCAGATTGGTCGACGCAATACTATCACTTAGGCTCAGTTACAACCAAATCTGCCCTCCAGACAGATGGCTCTAACGTTAACTCAAGGCAAATCACCATGCGTGATACTGTTCAAAATGAGACAAGAAGCAAGAGTCAAATCTGGGGAGGCCAAAGATCAAAACAACCCGAGGTTGCTGATTGTCGCAAGCAAAGCGTGTCTTTTTGTTCGGGTTGCTTTATGCGGCCGCGCTGAGCGTGTGTCTGAATATGCTACAACTCACGATGCCTCTGTTCATGCTGCAAGTTCATGACAGGGTACTCAACAGCCAGAGCATGGACACGCTCGTCAATGCTCACCATTTTGGCCGATCGGCGCCCTTGTGGTGCTCGGTGTTCTGGAATTCATCCGTGCCCTGTCGTTCCAAGCCATCGGAGGCGCGCTCGTGCGCCGGCTGAACATGCCAGTCCTGGCCGCCGCCGTTCAGGCTTCTGTCGATCAGGGCCTGTCGCGCGCGACCCAGTCGCTTCGGGACATCGCAGAATTGCGAAGCTTCCTGACCTCGTCAGCGGTCAGCGCGCCCCTCGACGCGGCCTGGTCACCGATCTTCCTCGGCGCCCTTTTCGCTTTTGCATCCGCTTTTCGGCCTTATCGGAGCCGTCTCCGCCGCACTGCTCATTTGCGGCGGACTGGTCACGGACATGTTGACGCGCCAACTCACCAAGGAAGCAAATCAAACAAATATCGAGGCCGTGTCCAAGATTGGCGCATCGCTGCGACATGCCGAGGCCATCGAGGCGATGGGCATGCTGCCAGCTCTGGCGAATCGTTGGCGCGCCCTGCAACTGCAGGCTCTCAGCGCCTTTGAAACGAGTGGGATGCAGGAGCAAGGCGATGTCGTCCATCACCCGCAGCCTGCGCTATTCCATCCAGGTCGTGACGCTTGGCAGCCGGAGCCTATCTGGTGCTGGAGCAGGAAATCACGCCCGGCGCGATGATGGCATCGAGCATTCTTGTCGGGCGCCTACTGATCCCCTTCGATTCGATCATCGAGAATTGGCGGCAGTGGGTGCTGGCGATCGCGGGCTGGCGTCGCCTCGAGGCCCCTCTCAAGGCGGATCTTGCAATCCGCCAAACGATGCCCACGCCGCATTCGTCGGGCGACATCGTGGTCGATAAGCTCGTCTACGCAGCCCCGGGACTGGATGTGCCGATCATCAAGGGCATTTCTTTCTCCCTCTCTCCGGGCGAAGTTCTTGGCGTGGTCGGTCCCTCCGCAGCCGGCAAATCGACACTCGCGCGGCTGCTGGTCGGAATCTTGCGCCCCACGTCCGGCGGCGTCTTCCTCGACGGCAACAACACCTATCTCTGGGAGCGCGGCTCGTTCGGCCAGGTGGTCGGATATCTGCCGCAATCCGTCTCGCTTTTGGAAGGCACCATCCGAGAAAACATTGGGCGAATGGCCGAAAGCGATCCCTACAAGGTGCTGGAGGCGGCGCGACTGGCCGACATCCACGACATGATCGGACGCCTGCCACTCGGCTACGACACGCCCGTCGGCGACGGACACCTGACCCTTTCGGGAGGGCAGCGGCAGCGCATAGCGTTGGCGCGCTGCCTCTACAACCAGCCTCGCCTCATCGTGCTCGACGAGCCGAACGCAAACCTGGACGCGATCGGCGAGCGGGCCCTCATCCGCGCGATCCAGCGCGCGCGCGACGACGGCGCGATCGTCATCATAATCGCTCACAGGCCAGCCATCATGCAGGTCGCCGACAAGCTGCTCGTGCTCGAAAACGGCCGCGTCACACAGTTCGGACCGCGAACGGCCGTGGTCACAGCCACGATGCCGGGCGAACCACACCGCGAGGTAGCCGCAATATGACTGAAAAGAAGCCCTCTTGCGGTCCGCTCCGATCTCTCCGAACGTCGCCTGCCAGCGGCATCAGCCGGCATCGCGGGATGTCAGCCCCTCGGAGCTTGGAGTTCGACCGGTTTGATACGCCGCTCGCCGCTTCGTCGTCTTGTCGTTGCGGGGCTCGCCACGGTCCTTGTGTCCTTCGGTGGATTTTTTGCCTGGGCCTTTTCGGTCGAGCTCAGCAGCGCGACGGTCGCCAACGGCACGGTCATCGTCGATTCGAAGCGAAAGACCATCAGCCATTTCGAAGGCGGCGTGATGAGCCGACTGCTCGTTCAGGAGGGCGACAAGGTTTCCGCCGGTCAGCCCCTGATCGAGTTGGAGGATACGCGCGCCCGCTCCAGCCTGCGGTCGCTCCAAATCCGGCGCATTGGCCTAATCGCGAAACTGGCGCGACTGAAGGCCGAGCAGACCGACATGCCCGCAGATCAGCTTTCCACGCGATTTCGGCTGACAGCCCGGGACGCCGCGGTCGACGACGCCGTCAGGGCGGAGACGATTTTTTTCGAAAAGCGGCGCGAGACCAAGGGCGGGCGCGTCGAGGTCCAGCAAAAGACCATCGAGGAGCACCTCGAACAAGCGAACGTCGCTCGGCATCCAGATCCAGGCGACCGACCAGCAAATCGATCTCATTAACGAGCAGCGGACGGCGATGGCAACGTTGGTGAAAAAAGGCGTCTGCACCGCGCACGCAACTCATCGACATCGAGTTCCGAGCTAAGCGAGCTTGCGCGGGAACGGGGCGAGCTCGTCGGCGACAAGGCCCAGGCAGAAAAAGCCGGAGCGGGCGCGCAGCTTGCGCTGACCGGGATCGAAAGTGACTTTCAGTCGACGATCGCCGGCGAAATCACGACGGCACGCATCGAGCTCGCGGATGTCGAAGAGCAGATCATCGCCTCGAAGGACGTGCTGCGGCGCCTTGAGATCCGCTCTCCGCAGGATGGCATCATCAGCAACATCTGGCTGCGCACCCCTGGCAGCGCGGTCACGCCCGGCCAGCCGTTGCTCGAGATCGTTCCGGAAAATGAGCCCCTGCTGGTCGAGATGCGCGTCAATCCTCGCGACATCGACAGCATGGCCGTGGGCTCGCAGACGCAAATCCGGCTGACGGCCTATAATCAGCGCTCCCGCCTGCCGATGGAAGGCGACCATCACATATGTCGCCGCAGACCAGTCGGTAGATGAAAAGTCAAACAGTGCGTTCTTCGTCGCGCGCGCCAAACTCGATCCGGCATCGCTCAAGGCAAACCCGGATGTCCGCCTCTATCCCGGCATGCCCGCGGAGGTGCTGATCATCCACAAGTCACGCCGTGCGATCGACTACCTTACTTCTCCCGTCCGTCGAGAGCTTCAATCGCGCCTTCAGGGAAGACTAGACGATCCAGGAAACTGGAATGCTGCATCAGCAGAAATTGTTTCAAATTTTGAAGTTATTCCCAAGTAAAATAATTTGCATATTACTTTATGATACCCGCGATATTATCGAAATAATGTGCCAATAATATTCACATTATGGGAAATATATTTCTCATGACAGGACGATTTTATATTCATTAGATATGTTGCACTTCGGTTTTTTTGCAGTGCACATTTCAGGCGCGCAATCGTCGCACCCTGCGCCGAAGACGCATGCATATCAAACCTGAAGAGGAGAGGCAGATGGCCACATTGGAAGGCGGCGCATACGACGATGCGCTGTTCGGCTCCCGCTTCAACGACTTCATTCGCGCCCATGGTGGCGCTGATTTCGTGAGCGGCGGCAACGGGCACGACCTCGTGTTCGGTGACGACGGTGACGACCTGCTGTTCGGCGGAAAGGGAAACGATACCCTGTTCGGCGGCGATGACAGCGACTTGCTGAACGGTGAAAACGGGAACGACAACCTCGTCGGCGGCTGGGGTGACGACCTTCTGTACGGCGACAAGGGCAACGACACCCTGCTCGGCGGCCAGGGAAGCGACCTCCTGTCCGGCGGCAAGGGCGCCGACATACTGCATGGCGGCGATGGCGCCGACATCATTGACGGCGGTGCCGGCAACGACGTCCTGGCAGGCGGTGCTGGCCACGACATCTTCGTCTTCGACGGCGGCGGCGGGAATGACGTCATCCTCGACTTTACCGCAGGCGAGGATCTGCTGCAGATCTCGAAGGGCATCAATGGCCTCGACGTGTCTTCGCCCGAAGACCTGGCCTCGCGCGTCACGCAGGTCGGCGGCAATGTCGTCGTGGATCTCGGCCATGGCGATACGCTCACATTGGTAAATGTCGATGCCGACGACATCCAGGCCAATCCCGAGAACTACTTCACCGTTCACTGAGCACTGAGCTCGGCGCGCCCTGCCTCCTCCCGTGGGGCGCGCTCATTCCGATTCAGAGGATAGCGTGTGACGTTCGACGATTCGATAGGCGCCACTGGCGTTTTCAGGAACGCAAAGATCTTTCGGCTCGGCACGGAGCTGGCCGTCCTTATCTGGGACCTCCCCCCAGCCCTTCCCGCCAATACGAGGTGCCTGTTGTCCATGGAGCAGTCGCCGGTACCGCTCGTCAGCATGATGCTGCCGCTTGGCAACGGGGGGCAACGCATGTTCTGGGCGATGAGACCAGAAAAGCGAGCCGTGAATGTCGGATATTTGCACGGCGCACGGCAGCACCATCGAAACCGTCGTGATGCAGCCGGCACGCGCGCTCTGCAACCCTCGATGTGGAGGCCCTGTTCGCCGATCTTGCGCCTGAAGCCCGCATCAAGTTCGTCAGCAACCTGCTGACTGTGTGGCGAAGCGCCTTTCGCATCGCCGGCGACCATCTTTTCAGCATGGTGGTCGAAGACGCCCTTCACGCGCTCGTGCCCGAACCGCAGGCCGCCAGCATCGTGCTGCCAGGTTGCGCAAGGGCGCCATCTGATTGAGACGGCCGTCAATCCGGATCTCGGGCGAGATCACAGCGATCTATGCGATCGGCGCCAGCTTCGATCACACGCGTGGCCGACAGGCTCGTCCTCGGGCGCAACGCGAAAAACGGCCTACAATCGTGCCATTTCATCGCAGGCGCGCCTTCCCCTCCGTTTCTCATCGTTCTCCTGAGCAAGAGCGGCCTCGCCATTCGCCAGCTGCCTGACGCGCAAGCCGCGCCATCCCAGCCTTCAGGGTTGGTGGAGCAAAAACCGCGAGGCGGTGGAACTGCGCGAAATGATCGTCCGTCAACTCGCCACTGTTGCCGGAGGGCGGCGCCGCCACGGCGATCGATCTTCAAACGTCGCGCCCCGCTGGCGGCGAGCCGGATTGCCAAGTCGTCGATGCACCCGTCCGGTGAGGTCGATCTCGCACTGGCGCTCGACGGCGGCCTTCTGGCCGGCGGCTGGTTCCATGCGCCATCATCGGCCTTCGCCGGCATCGACTATGTCAAGGAGGACGGCACGGCCGTGCCGCTCGACGGAAACAGCTACAAATTCCCGGCATGGGCGCAAGGGAAGGACGAAAAGAGCAAGACCGATGTGACCGGTTTCGTTGCCTGGATTCCACTCGCGGAATCCTCCCGGACCGCTGCTGCAACCGCGATTTCAGATGCGTCTCGCTTCAGGAGCGGTCAGGCCGCTGATACCGAAGCCACAGCCTTTCGAGCCCGCAACCCAACGAAACCACGTCCTGCGCGCCGTGCCGCCACAGCATGCAGTCGACGATGCCTTCCGCACGATTCTCGCCCCTGCCCTGCAGGACATTGAACGACGATTGGGCAAGACCATCGAGGTCGACTAGCACAAAGGACTACAGCCTGCCCAAAAGCGCGCCGCTCGTTTCCATTGTCGTGCCCCTCTACAAGGTTCTCGATTTCCTGCGTTTCCAACTGTCGGGGATGGCCACGGACCCTTGGCTCGCAGCCAACGCGGAGGTCATCTACGTCCTCGATTCACCGGAAATCCAGGATGAGACGGAGCATCTGCTGGGCGGCCTGCATCTTCTGCACGGGCTGCCGATGAAGCTGGTGGTCATGAACCGCAACGGCGGTTACGCGCGCGCCTGCAATGCCGGCGCGCGTTTTGCACGCGGCTCCATCCTGGTCATGCTCAATTCGGATGTCGTACCTTGCGAGCCCGGCTGGCTTCAAATCCTTGTCGCGGGCGCTGCTGGAAGACAAGACGCTGGGCGCCGTCGGCCCGAAACTGATCTTCGAAGACGGATCGCTGCAGCATGCCGGGCTTTATTTCGGCCGCGACCAGCGCGGGATCTGGCTGAACCACCATTTCCACAAGGGCATGCCTGGCGACTACGGGCCGGCGCAGCAGACCCGCGACGTACCCTGGCGTCACCGGCGCCTGCCTGGTGACCCGCAGGGAGACTTACGAGCGCGTCGGCGGTTACACCGAGGACTACGTGATCGGCGACTACGAGGACAGCGACCTCTGCCTCAAGATCCGCCGCCTCGGGCTTCAGATAGCCTATGAGCCGGCGGCGTGCCTCTATCATTTCGAGCGCCGCTCGATCCGCCGCAGCCAGGACTACATGCGCGGCGTTGCCAGCCAGTACAATTCATGGCTGCACACGCAGCGCTGGGAGGACGACATCACCGAACTGATGGCGAACCAGCTCGATAGAGACCCACGATCGCGCCCGCCGCCAGCGGGTGTGAAGAATCCGGAAGAGGAGCGCAGCATGACGCAAGCGGCACTCCTGCACGCCGCACCTGCAGCCGGCCCGGCTGATCGATGAAGACCGTGTTCGCTGGCTCATCGAATCTGTTCGGGGCAATCGTTTCCTGCCGCAACCGGAATCCACCAACGTCTTCGTGGGAGATGGGGATTTTCGCGCGATAGGAGCGGAGTTTCTCGGTTACTTCATTCGCATCGGCGGCCTGCGCGAAGACAGCCGCGTGCTCGACATCGGCTGCGGCATCGGCCGGATGGCCGTGCCGCTTACCCAATATCTCGATCCGCAAACGAGCCGCTACGATGGTATCGATCCAGTCGAGAGCGGTATTGGCTGGTGCCAGCGAACGATCACGCCTGCCTACCCCAATTTCGCCTTCCAGCAACTGGACATCGCTCACGAGCTGTACAATCCGAGCGGCAAGATCAGCGGCAAGGCCTTGACGCTGCCTTTTCCGGATCGCCATTTCGACTTCGTCATCATGACGTCCGTGGTCACTCATCTGCCGCCCGCGGAAGTCCTCGTCTACCTCGCCGAGGTCCGCAGGATCCTGTCACCCGGCGGGCGCCTGTTCATGACCGCCTTCGTGGTCGACCAGATCGCGGCGGCAAACGAACACGGGCGGCGCGATCCGCGTCTCGCCTTCCGCCGCTATGGCGAAAGCCCATGCTGGTTCGTACCCAACCAGCCGCCGCTTGCCGCAGTCGGTTTCGAAGACGGCTTTCTGGACAAGGCGCTCGAACGGGCCGGCCTCTCCGTCGCCTTGAAATCGCTTGGCCATTGGCGCGGCACCAAAGCGGGCCACCATCAGGACTTCATCGTGGCGAAGCGCCGGGGAAGCGGTCGATGAGCAAGCGCATTCTGGTGGCCGCCCACAACCATCCGTCCCTTCACCCGGGCGGAACGGAGATATTTGCGCACGACTTGTTTCGCGCCTACCAGCGCGAGGGGCACGAAGCCCTGTTTCTCGGCGCCACGAACCAGATCCACCGCGAAGCGAGGCCCGGCACGAGCTTTCAGAGCATCGGCTCGGCGGGAGACGAGGTCCTGCTTGTGGTCCGGACACTTCGATCGCTTCTTCATGAGTCAGATCGACCTTTATGGTGTTGTGCCGGACATAGCGGAGTTGCTGCGCGATTTCCGACCAGATGTGGTTCACCTCCATCACCTGCTGCTGCTTGGCGCCGAGTTCCCTCATATCGTCCGCCGCACCTTACCCCACTGCCAGATCGTCATGACGCTCCATGACTACTACCCCATTTGCCACCATGAAGGCCTGATGGTACGCACCGGCAGCAAGGAGCTTTGTCACCAATCCAGCCCGGACCGCTGCCATGGCTGTTTCAAGGACATTCCGCTCGATCGCTTTGCCTTGCGCGAACGCCACCTGAAGGCCCTGCTGAGCACGGTTGACCACTTCGTCTCGCCAAGCGCTTTTTTACGGGAGCGCTTCGTGCGGTGGGGACTGGACGAAGATGCGATTAGCGTCATTCCCAATGGTATCCCCACCCGAAATGCCGGCGCGCGAAGGGAGCTGCTCCAGGGCGGGAGACCGGTCTTCGGATATTTCGGAAATCTCAACCCCTGGAAGGGGGTGACCGTATTGCTCGACGCTGCTCGCCAGCTTCTGGCCGATGGCCTTGATTTCGAACTCCGCATCCATGGCGGAGCGCCCTTCCAGAGCGAGGCCTTCGTCGATGAGATCAATCGGCGCTTTGCCGAAACGTCGGAATCGGTGCAGTCCAGAGGCCCCTATCGACGCGAAGATATTGGCGATCTGGTGGCCGCGGTCGATTGCACCATAGTTCCTTCCGTCTGGTGGGAGAACGCGCCGCTTGTCATTCAGGAAGCCCAGGCTCAAGGCCGTCCGGTCATCGCCAGCAACATCGGAGGAATGGCTGAAATGATCGAGCATGGCGTCAACGGCCTGACTGTTCCACCCAACGATGCCCGAGCGCTCGCCGCGGCGATGCGGAACATAGTGGAAGAGCCGAACCTGCTGCACCAGCTCTCCGAAAACGCTCGCAAGCCCGACGACATCGACACGACCGCCCGCCGCTACCTCAAGTGGATGGAGACGGCACAGGCTCAGGCATAGGAGAGCTTATGACCAGTCCCGCTGAACGACCGGATGCCGCATCAGAACAGGACAACGCCAAGCCGATGAACGGCCGGGTGGATGCCGTTGACATGGGCCGGATCTTCGGCTGGGCATTCGACCCGATGGCGCCGGATCAACGGCTGACCATTCGTGTCCTCCTCGATGGCAAGGTGATTGCCGAGGCTGTTGCCGATCGCAATCGTCCCGACTTGCGTCGCAACGGTATCGGCGACGGCAAACACGCATTTGAGATCGCGCTGCCCGATCCCTTCCATTCTCGCGCGAACGATATTGTCGTCATGGCGCGGAATGGAAGCGGTTCCGAGCAGGCCCTGCGCGTTCCCCAGCCAGACGAGCAGGCCGCCGAGGCTCTTATCGCCGCACCGCTGGCGAAAGTGCTCGATAAGCTCGATTTGCTGATGGCGGCGCAGCGGCAATTGCAGGTCTCACAGCGCTCGCTGCAGCGCGCACCGGAAATCGACGCCGACAAGACCGAGACCGCCGGGCCCACCGATGTCAGCAAGGCCGTCGAAAGCCTCAAGGTGGATATCGAGCCAACGGCTGAATGATTTCGATGTCCACCTGATGCGGCTGGATGGGGTTGTGGCAGGAATGGAGAAGAACCTGAATGCGTTGCAGAAGCGTGCGAACGGCGAAATGAAGCCCCTGCTGCTGCTGCTGTTCGTTCTCGTGGGATTTGCCGCGGGCGCCAGCCTTACGCTGGTTGCCAGAATCTGATCCAGGGAGGGTAAAAGCGTGCTGGTGCGAGAACAATCCCCCGCTGTCATTAGTCCCTCGGCAGGCGGGCATGGGGCGAGCAGGGCAATGCGTTTTGGAAGGGTTATCGGTTGCCGCGTCGACGAGACAACCTGGCTGATCATCGGCCTCGGCCGTGTCACGGCCGGCGACGTGGTGGTCGGCCTCGGTGAGGATCAAGCAGTCACGCCAAGCTTGTTTGTCTCGGAATGGCGATTGGCCGCATCCTCACCGCGGGCCAAGCACGGCTTCGCGGCGCTCCTTCCGGATGTGGGCACTGACCTGGCCATGACCACGATCCGGTTCGGAAAGGAGGAGACGGGCGCACGCTACGTCTTTGCGCCCCGGCTTGCCTCCGCGGAGGAAGCAGCCGCGCTTGTGGTCGAATCCGCGGGATCTCAGTCAGCCGCGGTCCTCGACCGGCTCGTGGACGCTTTGATGGTCGGCAATGTCAGCCGCCGCAGACTTCTGACCATAACGGCGCTTTTGCAGTCAGCCCACGCCAGCGATGGGTTTATCGAGTTGATTGGTGAGAGCCATGATGGCGCGACATTCCTGCAGGGCTGGAGCCGCGCCATGGCGCCGGGGCCTTGCCGGGTGTCCGTGGTCGGCAACGTGGCACCGGTGGTCGCGGAGTGCGGTATCGCCATCTTTCCTCGCCCGGACGCTCCCGATGGCGCCTCTGGTTTTGTCGGCCTTCTCGAGTCCAGTCAGGCTGCCCTCGGCCTCGACATCCAAGGTCTGGTTTTTCGGGGGCGCGCCGGTTGGAGGTATGTTGCGGTCCACCCTCGAAAGCGCATCGCCGGCCCTCTGGAAACGCCCGAACATATCAGGTCGATTCTGCTGCGGACCCATGGCGCGCCGGACGTGCTCCTGTCCCTGCGAGCAGCCGCCAACAGTTTTGAGGGCAAAGAAACCGTCTCCAGCCTGCCGTATCCCGTCCGGATGGGTATAGACAGCACATTTGAGGCCGATGGAGGAAACCTCCTCGTCTCCGGCTGGCTTTATGACCCCGATGGCCACGTCGCAACGGTAAGACTGCGTCGACGCGATGCTGCGGCTGGCCTCGACGAACGCTGGACGCGCTTCGATCGCCCCGATGTCACGGACAGTTTCAACGACCAGCAGCACTTCACGCCGAGCTTTCGGAGCGAACAGCAGCGCGCATGGCTTCATCGCCCACGCCCAATTGCCGAATGAGGATCCTGGTGCGCCCCTCTACTTCGAACTAACCCTGCACGATTCGCGCCGTGCGTTTCTGCCAGTGAAAACAACGCGGGTTTCTGCGCGCTTGGCGGCATTGCGCCAGATCGGCTCCATCGATCCGGCAAACTGTGCGCTGCCGGCGATAGTCGATTCACAAATTGTCCCGTTCCTCGGACAATCCGGAAGGTTTACGCCGGTTATCGAGACAATCCTCGACGCCGGCTCCTTCGATGAGGAAAACAGCCCGCCAATCGTCATCGGCGCCGGGGAGGGCGAGGAGGACGTTTCCCCGCTGCTGGCCTTGCTTGCGCTCGATCCGGAGACGCGGCACACGCCGATCGTGATCGCCATGCCCGCGGAGCGCTTTCGCAGGCAGGCTGCTCGCCTCAGGGAACTCGCGCGGTTCTATAGCCTTTCGGCCAGGCTGGTATCGGTGAAGGGAACAGGCGACGTCCACGACATGCTGGAAGCAGGCACGCAAGCACTCTCCTGTGAAACGGTCGTGTCGCTCTCCGCTTCACTGATCCCGCGCGGGACAGGCTGGTATGGCAAGCTCTTGGCCACGGCCGCGACGCTCAAGGGAAGCATTGTCTCGCCCGTCCTGGTTTACGAGGACCATTCCATTCGCTGGGCCGGAAGCTGGATCGATGACGGCAACTGCGACGAACCGGTCGTGGGCCGCTATGCTGGATATCCTCTCAAAGCGGTTGCCGACATGAAGCTGACCCGTATCGCGGCGGCCTCGCTCGAGTGCTGCGTCATGCCCCGCGATGCCCTGTTGCGCGCCGGCGGCTTTTCCGGCGGCTATCTGGGCGCGCAGGAAAAGGGTCTGGATCTCGGCCTCCGTCTCAGCCGCTCCGGGTATCGACTCCTATTTGCTGCCATCGGTGCAGATGTGGGGCTGCGACGACGCAGGCAACGGTGATAGTCCGGCGATGGCGGCTCTGGTGGAGGAGATCGATCGAAAGATCTTCAAGAGCCAATGGTTGCCGATCCTCACCGTTGAAAAGCACCCGGAAAAGAGGCCCGCATGAACGAGCAGCTTCGCGTCCTTGTCGTCTCGCATGCGCACCCGACGGTTTCGCTCGGCGGGGCGGAAATCGCCTCTCACAACCTGCATCGCGGCCTGAACGCATTGCCGAACGTGCAATCGGTTTACCTGGCCCGGGTCGGCCATCCGGTCCCGCGGCATGCCTGCGTCCGCGCTGATGAGCCTTCGCCTTGCCGAGGATGAGTTGCTGTTCCACGCGGACGACTACGACCATTTCTTTTTGTCCAACGGCGATACCCAGGCGATCAGCCGAGACCTGTTGCGTTTCGCGCGCGATCTCAGGCCCCATGTCGTGCATTTCCATCACGTTCTCGGCATCGGCCTTGAAGCCCTCTACGCCCTTAGAGAAGCATTTCCGCACACGGCGATCCTCGTCACGTTCCACGAGTACCTGTCGATCTGCCACAATCACGGGCAGATGGTGAAACGGCCTTCCGGTCAGCTCTGCGAAACAGCATCTCCCGTCGCCTGCCACGGCTGCTTTCCCGACATCCCCGTCTCACGCTTCCTGAAGCGAGAGCAGTTTGCGCGCGGGATGCTTGGCCTTGCCGACGCTTTCGTCTCCCCCAGCCGGTTTCTGGCGGAGCGCTACGTCGCATGGGGGATCGAAAAGGACAAGCTCAGCGTGATCGAGAACGGCATCACCGTGGAAACAGCTGCGCCCGCGCGAGAAGCTGCAAGGTCACGAGCCCGCGCCGCAACCGCTTTGCCTATTTCGGACAGATGACGCCGTTCAAGGGGGCCGACCTCCTGATCGACGCCGTTTCGCGCATCCCGAAGGAGATATGGGGCGAAGACTCCTGCCTGATGATCTTCGGCGGCAACCTCGAGCGACAGCCGATCGAATTCCAGGAGCGGATGAAGAAGCTCATCGCAGACGCCGGCCACCGCGTCCGTTTCTACGGCGCTTACCAGAACGCGGACCTGCCGCGTCTCATGCGTTCGGTCGACTGGGTGGTTATGCCGTCCGTCTGGTGGGAAAACTCGCCCGTCGTGATCCAGGAGGCCCTGCTCCATCGTAGGCCGATGATCTGCTCCGACATCGGCGGGATGGCCGAGAAGGTGCGTGACGGAAAAGACGGCCTGCACTTCCGCGCAGGCAGCAGCCAGGATCTCGCGGACCGCATCGTCAGAGGTCTTGGACGATAGCCAAATCTGGGACCGGCTGCGCGCTTCCATGCGACAGCCCGCCGACCGCCTCGGCTGCGCGCGCGAACACGTCAAACTCTATCGCGCGCTGCTGCGGCGGAAGCTAGATGCGGCGATGACCGAGAGCCCCACGCTTCTCGCGCACTCGCTTTAACGACGGCTGGCCCTGTGAAGCGCTGAATGGGCTTCGACCAAGAGATGATCGATCAACCAAACTCTTGAGAAACCGTTCGCAAGGTCGCACCGGAAGGCTCACCTACATGCACTCGAAAGTCCGCAAGACCATCATCCCGCCGCCGGTTTGGAACAAGGACGCTGTTGGACCTGAAATAGGCTGTCACGCTTCAGCAAGGCCATCTGTCAAGTAGGCTCGGCAACATTCGGATCACAATTGCGCGGCGTCCTCCGCCCTGAGGCGGCGCGCGATACGGCCGTCCAGTTCCGCTATCCGGCGGGCGAAACCAGGATTTTCCGGCTGATATGTCATGGCGTCCACAAGCATGGTGCGCGCCGTCGCAAGCTCACCGTCGAGAATGTGGCGGTTGGCCCGATGATAGAGGAAGTTTGCTCGCTCGACCGGAGAGAAAGCCGATCCGAAGCGTGCATGAAACCGGTCGGCCCAGGCCCGATGCCGGGTGATCGCGGTCACAGCGATCTGATAGGGACGCATCGGCGCCGTAACTCGGGCTGCGCGAGCCAGAGCGCGTAGACCCGGAAGATCGTCTTCGCGGCAGGCTTCGATCAGCGACAGGGCGCGTGCCGTTCCGGTGAACGCCCGAACGGTGCCATGGCCTGTCATGTGGACCGGCACGAGGTGCGTCCTCGCCTGCAGCGTCGCGATTCGAACCGCGTGCTGGTGATCGACGGCGTGGAACGGATCGAAGAACAGATAGGCCCGGCCAGCTGCGTGATCGGGCGCGATCCTCATATTGGCGTGGAGGTCGGGCGAGAAATGGCGTGCAAACCTGCCATCGAAAGGAACGGCCTTCGGATCGATCGAGACTCTGAGGGCAAAAAGCGATGGCAACGGCAGCGTTGAAGCGCCTTCGGTACCGCAACGCCGCGTAGCCGCCCTGCGAGTGCCCGTAAAGGATCCGCTCCGGTGCTGCGCGGAGGATGGGCGCGGTCGCCTCGACCGCCTTGACAACGCTCGCCGCCGGAAACCAGTTCGGCCGTCGGCTGATGAAGCCAAGCGCCGAAATGTCAGCTTTCTCGCAGAACCGCTGCCCCCAGAAGCGGCTGCCGTTCGCCTTCATTTCCATCTCGTTAAAGGTGACGAGAAGATAGGGAGATGATCCTGAACGATGTATCACCTCCAAATTTTCATCTGAAAATACGAGCATGCGGCGATCCATCAGCAATTACGAAACAAATATACTTCAATATTTGATATATACTATCCATGATAGAAATATGCGTAAAAACAGGCTTAAAATCAACTCCGTATTTATTATACCCGCGCTTGGACGATATATTTCGTAATCGCTTACTCTGAGTTACAGAAGAGACTTATCCAGTTCGTCGTGGTATTACTCACGTCCAGCGTTCACGCATGACGTGTCTCTCCTGCACGCGGCTTTACTTGAGAAGAGAGACAGGCGTAGTTGCGACGACGCAGGAAAGCCCTCCCGCTGACCTGCCATCGCCAGATTGGGTATGCATCGCTACGTCGCTAACGACGTCGTTAAACACGTGTCTTACCCCATCACCCGGTCGTCCGGCAGGCGGTGGCAATCGGTCGTTTACTTTGGCACGCAAAATGGGCTCCGAGTTTCCTCGGAGCCCATTGAGTTTGTCGTAGTATTTGGTTGCGGGGGCTCACAACCAACGATTCCTGCGATTGGTCGAGCACCGCATACCGAAGTTAGCGGCATAGTATTCAAACGTATTGTGTAGAAAACTTGCTCCCTTCACTCTTCCCTAATCGCGCGACCCAGCACTACGCTGTCAACGAGTACGGCGACTAGCACCGGGTCACGTGCGCCGCGCCACCGTTGACGGTGACGTTCCGGTCAGTGTCGACGGCCGCCGTAGCGTGACCCATATAAAGACAGCCAACCGGCAGCGAAGGCAGCCTGAGCGAGCCAGAACAGGGAAAAGACCAAACTGAATATCGCTGCGGCGCTTGCCGCAGTTCTCGCCTAGAGGTCGGCTCGGTCTCTGCCGAGGAATTGACCATCCGCTTCGGCCACCCCGGAGTTGGCCTTTCGCGGGCCCGGGAGGTCGTTGAGAAGGAATTCGCCGCAGCCAAGGACATCAAGATTGAGTGGCACTTTCTTCCGCGGCGCCGGCCCGGCGATCAACGAATCAGTTGCAGCAAAAACAGCTCGATTTCTTCCTGCTCGGCGACCTGCCGGCGATTGTCGGCCGGTCATAGACCATAAAATGCTCCGTGGACTGCAAGGACGCGGTGGCCAACGCATCAGGCGAGGCCATCTTCTATGATCATGGCTGCTCCTTTTGCGGCGATCATGGCGGTCGGAGTGTTCGTATTGCCGGACGTGATCGTGGGCATGACCGATGCATCCACCACACGAAGCCGATCGATTCCATGAAAACGAAGGCGATCGTCCACCACGGCCATCGGGTCGCTCGCTAGTCCCATTTTGGCCGTTCCGACAGGATGAAAGATCGTCGTACCGATGTCGCCGGCGGCCTTTGCCAGAGATACTTCATCATCGCCTACCGCGGGACCGGGCAGATATTCCTCGGGACGGTAGGGCCGAAGCGTCTGCTGAGCCATGAGCTTGCGCGTGACGCGGATCGCATCGGCAGCCACCCGCCGGTCTTCGTCGGTAGAGAGATAGTTTGGTCTGATCTCAGGTGCTTCGGAGACCACATGCGATTTTAGTCGGACAGTTCCGCGAGATGTCGGGCGCAAGTTGCATGCTGCGACAGTGATGGCCGGGAACCGGTGCAGGGGCTCACCGAATTTTTCCAAGGACAGCGGCTGAACGTGGAACTGGATGTTAGAACGCTCCTGCTTGGCGTCCGAGCGGGTGAATATCCCAAGCTGCGATGGTGCCATCGTGAGAGGTCCGCGGCGGCGCAGTGCATAATCGGCTCCCATCCACGCGCGATAAGCCAGCGAGTAATAACTCTCGTTGAGCGTCCGGATACCATGAACCTTGTAGATCGCCCGCTGCTGGAGGTGATCCTGCAGGTTGCGCCCGACCCCTTGTTTGTCGAGACGAACGTCGATGCCGAGCGGCGCGAGCCACTCGCCGGGGCCGATTCCAGAGCGATGCAGAATTTGCGTCGATCCGATCGATCCCGACGAAAGGATGACCTCGCCCCCGGTCCGCACTTGGAGGACTTCGCCTCCGCGTGAGAATTCGACGCCGACCGCCCGTCCGTTCTCCAGGATGAGACGATTGACAGTGACATGGGTTTCGAGGCGCAGGTTCGGGCGTGACAATGCGGGTTTGAGGAACCCCCGCGCCGACGACCAGCGCCGTCCGCATTTTTGGTTGACGTGAAAGTAGCCGACGCCCTCGTTGTCGCCAGTGTTGAAGTCAGCGACCCTTTCAATGCCCATATCTGCCGCCGCGCTGGCGACCGCGTCCAATACTTTCCAGGAAATGCGGGGGGCCTCGATCCGCCATCCGCCACCAGTCCCGTGATGTTCGCTCTCTCCGAGGAAATGGTCCTCGAGCCGCCTGAACACCGGCAAGACGTCTTCCCATCCCCAACCGTTCAGTCCCAACTGCTGCCAATGATTGTAGTCTGCAGCCTGCCCACGCATCGATATCATGGCATTGATCGCGGACGAACCTCCGATCACCTTTCCGCGCGGATAGGCTAAAGCCCGGCCGTTGAGGCCCTGCTCCGCTTCAGTTTTGAACAGCCAGTCGGCGCGGGGGTTACCGATTGCGAACAAGTATCCGACCGGGATATGGAACCAGATCCAGTTGTCCTGGCCGCCGGCCTCCAATAGGAGCACGCGCTTTCGCCGATCCTCCGAAAGCCGGTTGGCGACGATACAGCCGGCTGTCCCGGCACCCACGACGATATAGTCATATTCGCCCTCGAGCACTTTCATCATGATTGTCCTCCCTCGCCGTCACTTCGTTATTGAGGGGAGCCCATCGGTGGCTCGCACCCTACAAGCTGAGTGTCTGGCTTCTATCCTGCTCTTGTTTGTTCGATTGCCGCCCGAAGAGGCGGGCGTGATGATATGGTCCGGCTCCGGATCAGTTCCGCCCGTTTAGCGAAGGCTGGCATGAAGCCCGGCGAGCGCAGCCTCGACCTTCGCTCTTGCCGGCGGCGCGAGGGGCAGGATCGGCCGAGGCGGCTTTGCATGTATAGCGCGATTGAACTCGGCTATCGTGTAGACCACCCGCAGGCTTGAGAACTCCTTGAACAGCGACCAAATCGGCTCAAGCGTGGCGTTAAGCCGTCGGGCCTCACCAGTGTCATTTCGTTGCGCCGCCCGAACCATCGAGAGGCAAGTGTGTGGGAATATGCCGCCAAGGACGCTGTACCAGGTCGATGCGCCGGCGATCAGACCCTCGATGGAATTCCAGTCGCCACTGTAGCCAAGGGAGAAGCCGCCGCGAACGGAAGCGGCGAGTTCACTGTGGTGCGACCCGATTTGCGCAGGGTCGGGCGCCGGGCTTTTGACGGCCACGATGCCCTCGGTTCTGCTCAGCCGACCGATAAGACCAGACGTGAACCTAAAATGTGTGGTCCCTGGGTTGTCGTATATGCACAGGGGCAGTCCACCCTCGCGTGCGACAGTGGAAAAATGCTCGAACACTTCGTCGTCGGTGAGTGGCGTATAGGAGACCGGTGCTAGAAGGCCGGCCGTTGCGCCTGCCGCCCGTGCATCCTGAGCCAATCGCACTGCGTCATCCGTTCGCAAGGCACCGATGCCGGCGATGATCGGTACAGGACCGGACATATCTGCTGCAACTTCAATGGCACGGCGTCGCTCTGCACGTGACAGGTACATGTAGGTTCCGGTGCTCCCCAGAAGCCCGATCGAATCAGCTCGGGCATCCAGGAGCGGGGAGAGCAGTTGACGAAGGGCACCCAGATCGATGCTGCCGTCGTCGTTGGCCGGAGTGATTGGAAACGCAGAGAGACCGTCTGGATATGTCATTTCGTAACCCCTTGGCGTTCATGCCGGTAGTAAGCTGGCGAATTCGAATGACTGACCGGGAGCGGCTTCGAACAGCGCTTTGGTGTATGGGTCCTTTGGAGCCGCAAAAAGCTCTGCTGTCGGGCCGTGCTCAACCACGCAGCCGCTTTTCATGACAAGGATGCGATCGCAAATTTGGGCTGCGACCCGAAGGTCATGCGTGATGAACAGCATGGCGAGGTTGAACCTCTGGCGCACGTCTTCGAGAAGCTCGAGCACCTGCGCCTGGACGGAAACGTCGAGTGCGGAAACGGCTTCGTCAGCGATAAGGATCTCCGGCTCCATCGCCAGGGCGCGCGCAATGCATATGCGTTGCCGTTGGCCGCCCGAGATCCAGCGCGTCGGGTGAAAGACCGACGAGAGACATCAACTCGCGCGCGCTGTTGCGGGCGTGGTCCGGCGTAGCACCAAAATTGATCGGGCCCTCGACGATGGAAGCGCCCACCGTGCGGCGCGGATTGAGGGATCGGTAGGGATCCTGGAAGACGATCTGACAGCGCTGGCGGTGGGCCCGCAATTGCCTTTCTGGAAGATTCGCAATGTCCGCTTCGCCAGTAATGATCGCACCGGACGATGGATCGACAAGTCGCGCGATACAGCGTGCAACGGTTGACTTTCCGGAGCCTGACTCGCCGACAATGCCCAACGTTTCACCGGCTCGCAACCTGAGGTCGACGGAATTCACCGCATGGACCCCGGCGCCCTTCTTGATCAAACGGGGTGCGCCGTAAAATTTCGAGAGCTTGACCGTCTCCAGTCGGATCGGCCCGGTGTTTTCAATTCGGTTCGGGGGATTGAGCTTCGGGACAGCGTCAATCAGCATCCGGGTGTACGGTTGGCTGGCGATACTCAACACCTGGGAAGCGGCACCCTGCTCCACCAGTTTCCCTCTTTGCATGACAACAACGCGGTCAGCGATGTCGGCGACGACACCGAAGTCATGGGTAATGAAAAGCACACCCGTGCCACGGCGCTGCTGCACCTCCGCGATAAGCTTGAGGATCTGTGCCTGCGTCGTCACGTCGAGCGCGGTCGTTGGTTCATCGGCGATCAACAAGGCGGGGTCAAGAATGAGCGCCTGGGCAATCATGATGCGCTGGCGCTGGCCACCGGAGAGTTGGTGGGGATAGGACGCGTACATTCGCTGCGGATCAGGAAGGTGGACCGCTTCCATGATTGCGAGCACTTTTTTTTTCGTTCAGTAGAATTGAGATCCGTATGAATTCGCAGGACCTCGTCAATTTGCTCGCCGCAAGGGACGACCGGGTTGAGAGCAGTCATTGGCTCCTGAAAAATCATGGCCATGCGAGTTCCGCGAAGCGCGCGAAGACGCGCGGGGGAGGCCTTGAGCACATCTTCGCCCTGAAGCAAGATTTCACCTGCTCCCACCGTCAATCCTTTCGGAAGCAGGCCCATGACGGCGTGCGACGTGACGGACTTGCCCGAGCCGGACTCGCCCACAACGCAAACGATTTCCCCTGGCCCGACCGTGAATGAGATGGCCTCAACAGCGTGCGGGCGATCGGCGGATTGCGGTAGATCGACCATGAGGTTCCTGATTTCAAGAAGCGGCTTGTTCATGCGCGTTTCTCCATTTTTGGGTCGAGCACGTCACGCAGACCATCGCCGAGAATATTGATTGCAAGAACCGTCAGGCCGAGAAAAATTCCCGGAAACAGAATGTTGTGCGGGAAGAGCCGGAACAATTGCCGTCCCTCCGCCATGATGTTTCCCCAAGTGGGTATTTCTGGTGGGATGCCGATGCCGAGAAATGACAGGATCGCTTCTACCAGGATTGCCGAGGCGCAGATAAAGGTGCCTTGGACAATCAACGGCGCGACCGTATTCGGCAGGATGTGCCGGATGAGCAGAGGGAGAGTACGGGTCCCGACCGTAATTGCTGCCTCGACATAGGGTTCATGGCGCGCAGAAAGCACAACAGAACGGACCAACCGGACGACGCGCGGGATTTCAGGAACTATGATGGCGACTATGACCGTCAGTATTCCCGCACTCGACAAAGAGACAAGCGCGATCGCAAGCAATATTGCTGGAATTGCCATCAGACCATCCATTATACGCATGACGATCATGTCGAGCCATGGGAAATAGCCGGCGATCAGACCGATGGCTAATCCGAGAGTAATCGACACGACCGCCACGGTGATACCGACGAGCAGAGAGACCCGGGCGCCGTATAGAACGCGGCTGTAAACGTCCCCGCCCGAGCGAGTCCGTGCCCATCAGGTGCACGACGGTTGAACGCGTCCCGTCGTCAAGCCGCTGACTGCTTTCCGCCATGGGGACGCGGTTTCTGGCCGTTTGGGTCGATCGCGATAGGATCGACGTTCGCTAGAAGCGGTGCGGCAAGGCCGATGACGAGCATCGCGAGCACGATAATCGAACCCGTCACAACAGAAGGGTTGCGGAGGAGTTTGGAAACGAGCGCGGAACGCACGCTGAGGGGCTTGATTTCCGGTTCAGGCAAGGAGCGGACTGAGGTGTGTGCGGTCAATGGGTTATCCTCGGGTCAAAGATCGTTGTATGAGAGATCTACGATCAGGTTGATCAGGACGTAGACAAAAGCGAAAAGAAGAATGATTGCCTGGATCACCGGAAAGTCTCTGGCGAGCACTGCATCCACGGTGAGGCGTCCGAGGCCGGGTATGGAGAAGACACTTTCAGTCACGACGACACCGCCGATGAGCAGCGCGACACCAAGCCCCACCACCGTAACGATGGGCACGGCGGCGTTTTTAAGCGCGTGTCCGAAGAGCACTTTCGCTTCTGTCTGCCCCTTCGCCCGGGCAGTGCGGACGTAATCCTCGGAGAGGACCTCCAGCATGCTCGTCCGCGTCATGCGAGCGATTAGCGCGATGTAAATAACGGACAATGTTATGGCCGGCAGAACAAGGCTCTTGAACCAGGGACCGATCCCTCCCGTAATTCTCTGATAACCCTGGACGGGGAGCCATTTTAGTTCGATCGCGAACACATAGACTAGCAGATACCCGATAACTTCGAACACCGGGATCGAAAATCCGAGCACAGAGACACTCATGACAACCCGATCCACGATCGTACCTTGTCGATATGCCGCTATCGCGCCAAGCGGGATCGCGACCGTGACCGCGAGAAGAATGGTCACGACAGAGAGTGATAGTGTCGGTTCGATCCGATCGGAAATGAGGTCCCAGACCGTTTTCTTAAAAAAGAAGCTGTCGCCAAAGTTGCCAGTGACGATCTGACCGAGCCAAACGAAATATTGGGTGACGACCGGTTCTTCCAGACCAAGCTTCTGGCGAATCTCCAGGAGCTGTTGCGGCGTGGCATTGTCGCCGGCAATGATGGCGGCAGGGTCTCCAGGTGTCAGCCGCAGCATCAGGAACACCAGCGCTGCCACAACCAGCATTACCGGCACAGTCGGCAGCAAGTCGACGAAGAGTATATTGAATTCATGGGAAATACGCCTTTCCACGGAGGGAGAGAGGATCGGCCTGATCGCCGGCCGACCGACTTTTCTCACTCGTCGATTTTTTCGATGTTCCAGAACACAGGCGCTGCTGCCGGAATCCGATCCCGCCACATTCGATCGAGCGGCCCCAGGCAAGTTGAATTGTCCGAGAACGATATGTGTCGGACTTTCCGCCTCCCGAAGCTGCACAGCTTCGGCAGTGCTTTTGCGTTCTTCCGGCGTGCCCGCGAGAGCAAATTGCCGACGCAGCTCCTCCATCTTCGGGTCGTTTGGCCAGCCGAAGGCCGCTTTGTCGCCCGAGGCATTGAAAAAGGCGCCCATTACGGGGTTCAGAACGTCGGCAGACGACCAATAGGTCACCATCGCGTTCCAACCACCCTGGGACGGCGGATCCTTCCGAACGCGGCGCGAAAGAACGGTCTGCCAGTCCATCGACTGCATATCGACTACAAAGCCGCCACGCTCAAGAAGTGACTTTGCCACCGGTGCGATATTGGTCAGCACCGGGAGATCGGTTGAATGAAGAAGAACGACAGGTTCTCCTTTATAGCCAGCTTCTGCCAAAAGCTGCTTCGACTTCTCGAAGTTCGAATCAAGCTTGTCTTCCATGCCTGCGGTCGTTTCGAGCGCCGTTCCGCAAACAAACATGGCTTTGCACGTTGTAGAAGTCCGGATTGCCGATCGCCGCTTGGAGGAAATCTTCCTGGTTCAGCGCGTAGAGTGCCGCTTGACGGACCTTCGCATTGTCAAAGGGCTTCACCGCGTGATTGAAGCGCAAATTGTACTGATAGCCGTACGGGTTCCAATCGACTATTTTGACCGATGGATCGTCCTTGAGCAGCGGAAAGAGGTCGGGCCCGGGCTGTTGGATGATGTCGATCTCGCCATTGAGGAGCGCATTGACCGCCTGCTGCTGATCGGCAATCACCCTCCACTCCACGCGCTTGACTTTGGCGACCTTCCCGCCGGCAAGACCCGATGGAGCCTCGGAGCGAGGCTTGTAGCCTTCGAATTTCGTGTAGACGGCCTTGTCACCGGGACGCCATTCGTCGGCCCTGAAAGCAAACGGACCGGACCCGATGAACTCGGAAATCTGAGTGTTCGGATCTGTCTCGACGATGCGCTTGGGCATCATGAACGGTACGTTCGACGACGGCTTGCCAAGCGCGAAGACCAGAAGGCCCGTCGGCTCCTTGAGCTTGATCTCGAAGGTCAGATCATCCTTGGCTTCGATGTTCGCCACGAAGGTCATCACGGTTTGCCCGAGCGCATCGCGTGCCGCCCAGCGCTTGATCGAAGGGATGATGTCAGCCGTTGTCACAGGCTGGTTGTCGTGCCAGAGCAAGCCGGAGCGAAGGGTAAACGTGTAGGTGAGCTTGTCCTCGCTCACGGTGTAGCGATCCACCATCTGTGGCTGAATCTCGCCGTTCGCGTCCATCGCAAACAGCGTGTCGTAAATCATGTAGCCGTGATCGCGGACAATGTAGGCCGTCGTCCAGATCGGATCGACAATCCGAACATCCCCCTGCATGACGACGCGGAGCGTGTCCTTGTCGTCCTCGCCCTCAGCGAGGACGAATGCCGGCACGGACATCATGCCGCCGGTAGCCGCGAGCGCAGCGATGAAGGATCTGCGAAGCATTTTCATTGATGGCATAGCTGGTTCCCCTTTTTATTTCTATGCGAGTGAAAATTTCTCGGTATTTTGTCTTGGTAGGCGCCTGTCTTGCGCGAGATTTCGCTCCTTGGATTGCGATTTGAAGCATCGATAAGGTCGCTCGATCATGAGCGCCATTGTTCTCCGGCGGCCGATCCTGATTGGAGGCAACGTCTTGCCGGGCTGCGCGCAAAAGCTGCTGGACATCGCATCTGGCGGTTCATTTGGGTTTCCAATTTCTGGACCGTAAAATCATCACGCTCCACCGCGTTTGGAGATAGGTCCAGAATCGCGCGTATTTGGCTCCGCCCGATCCGAATCTGGTCCATCGGCAGTGTGCTTGCCGCGTATCCGCAAAAAGACCACGGCTGCCGCTACGTGATGCAGGGCTTGCCACTGTTGGGATGCAAGTCTCTTCAACTCGCCCGAGTTCTGGCCCGGTGAATTTGCCGTTATCTGGTGCTGCAAATCATGGGGCCGGCCTGTCAGTTTCTAAGACTAGGCGGAGAGGGGGCATTTCTTCCAACTTCGACCTGTTGGAGTGATCTGCCGCCGTTAATGGGGAGCATGTTATGGCTGAATTGGCATCGATGTCCGCGCTTTCACTATCGAAGGCTTATCAGAGCGCGCGAATTGTCGCCCGTGGAGGTTTTGAGTTCTTGCCTGGAGCGGATCGAACGGTTCGAGCCAAAGGTCAACGCCTTCGTTGTTCTTGATCGCGAGGGCGCGTTGAGAGCCGCGCAAGCGTCGGAGTTTCGCTGGCGCCGCGGCGAGCAACTTGGTCCCGCCGATGGCGTGCCTGCGACGATCAAAGACAACATTGCTTGGCGTGGGCTTCCCAATCGGCAAGGCTCGCTCCTGACGACAGATGCACCGGCCGCTTTCGATGCGCCGGCGGTCGCCCGATTGAAAGAAGCGGGCTGCGTCCTCCTCGGGAAAACCACGATGCCAGAGTTTGGATGGAAGGGTGTGGGCGATAGCCCGCTGACCGGCATCACCCGAAACCCATGGGATCTTTCGCGAACAAGCGGCGGATCCTCTGCCGGAGCTGCAGTTGCAGCCTTGCTCGGCATGGGCATCTTGCATCTGGGGACCGATGGCGCCGGATCAATCAGAATCCCTGCAAGTTTTTGTGGGGTCGTGGGTTTCAAACCCTCCTACGGCGCGGTTCCATCTTATCCTCTGTCCGCAATGGGTGGGCTGGCCCATCTTGGTCCCCTCGCCCGAACAGTTTCAGAAGCTGCGTTGATGCTGTCGATCATTGGTCGACCGGACCATCGCGACCCGACAGCATGGAATGAAATCCTCCGGCTTACCACGAAGGCCTGGATAAGGGAGCGGAGGGCTTGCGCGTCGGTTACTCCGTTGATCTGGGCTATGCGGATCATCTCGATCCCGAAGTCATTTCCGCCGTGAGGCGCGCGGCCGACAGACTGCGAGCCCATGGCGCTTTCGTCGAGGAGGTAAACCCCGAGCTTGATGACCCAAGCGATGTGCTCGCGACACTTTGGGAGGCTGGTGCAGCACTCATTTTGCGCACCTTTTCTGAAAGAAGACCGGTCACGCTGTGATCCCGGTATGGCAAGAGCGGCAGAGCGAGGAGAAAAAGTCGACGGTGCGAGCGTTATCGAGGCGATAACCCGCAAACGGATAGCTCTTTCGGCCAGGCTGAACCAGCTGTTCGAGCACTATGACCTCCTCGTTACGCCACAAATGCCGACCGTCGCTCTTCCTGCAGGAGCGGATACGCCACCGCCCGGGTTTGCCGGCAGGCAGGAGTGGGCAACAGACTGGTATCGGTCGGAGTTCCTTCACCTACCCGTTCAATATCGCGCAGTTGCCAGCGATTTCGGTTCCGTGCGGCTTTAATAGCGAAGGTTTGCCAATCGGAGTTCAGATTGTTCGCCCCGATTGCGCGCGGACGCGCTTGTTCTGCGAGCAGCCTGTGCTCTTGAGGCCACCATGCCTCCAGCAGCATTCGATATTTCCAGGGGACAAACCCCCATGCGTCGCTTTAAGCGGCTGTCGGCGCCGCGGCTGCGGGAGCAGGAGGGATATAATGCCTGAGGGTCTGATAATAATCGGTGCGTCACATGCCGGCGTGCAGCTTGCGGTGAAGTGCCGCGAGATGGGCTATCAGCAGCCGATCACCTTGATCAACGGGGAGAAAGACCTCCCTTAATCAGAAGCCGCCACTCTCCAAGGGCTTTCTGACACAAAGCCTTTCGACAGCAGACATCGCGCTGCGCTCCGATCGGTTCTTTGCAGAGGCCAGGATTCGAGTTCTTTCCGGAAAGCGTTGTGTAAAACTCGACCGACAGGCGCGCGCCGTGGAGCTTGAGGGCGGACGGCAGCTTCGGTATGACGCACTCGCCTTCGCGACCGGGAGCAACGCGCGAAAGCTTGCCCCAACGCTTCGGCGCTGTGCCATCTGGCGTGGTCAACCTGCGAAGTCTGAATCACTCACGGTTCGTGCAGAGTATGCGCTGACCTCCCCCAAAAACGTGGTGATTGTGGGTGCCGGTCTGATCGGCAGGCTGGAGGTGGCGTCAACGCTTGCGAGCATTGGACGGCCGCGTCGCTCTCATCGAGTTTCAGAGTAGCCAGGCGTCATGGCTCGCTCATGCTCGCCGCATATGGCTGGGGAAAATCGAGCGCCTCCATCGCACCGCCGGTGTCGAAATGCACCTCCAGGCCGGAATTTGCAGAGATCCACGAGAGGGCGGGCCGACGTAGTAGGCGTTACACTTACGAACGGGCTAAGGCTGGAAGCGAACATTTGCCTGTTCGCAATCGGTGCATCCCCCAACATCCATCTGGCACGCGATGCCGGGCTTGCCTGCGAGAATGGTATTCTCGTCGATGAATTCATGAGAACGATCGGCACCCGGGTATTTTGGCAGTGGGCGATTGTACGGCGTTTCCCAGTATACACTTTGGCGTTCCGATACGGCTCGAATGTATCCAAAACGCGCATGAACAAGCGGCCTCGGCCGCCGCAACGCTCGTTGGAACCGGCAGACCCTACGTTTCTACACCGGTGTTCTGGTCAGATCAGAAGGTCTGCAAGTTTCAGATGGTGGGATTTCTTGATGGAGTGGATATGACGGTTAAGCGCGAGGGAAAGGCGGGCGCATTCTCCCTGTGGCACTTCGCTGATCGGCATCTGCGTGCAGTCGAAAGTATCAACAACACCCATGAGCACGCGCTGGCGCACCGGATCCTGGCAAAGCAAGCACACCCCACCCCCGAGCAACTTGCCGATCCGGGCTTCGAGTTACGCGCTGCCTTGCTGGTTAGGGATCATCGCTCTCCATTTCCATTGCATTCTTGCGATTGGAACCACTCTTCATCTTCAGGAGATCTTGGCCTACAGTCAATGCTCATATCGTCACAGAACAATGGACCAGAAAGCATGGCGCGGCGGCAAGACGTTATCACAATACCTTCCCTCAGGTCCTTCGACCGGACCACCGGCCGCATCGGTCAGCAATTCACGCAGGCGCTTCGCGACGCGATTGCAAAGGGGCATCTCTAAGCCTGGTCAGCGGCTGCCCTCGACCCGAGCTCTATCTGTCTCTCTCGGCATTGCACGGGGAACAATCGTTGAGGCATTCGACCAGCTCTACGCGGAAGGCTATCTCGCGACCCGCGCTAGAAGCGGAACCATTGTTGCTAATGTTCATGAAGGCGCTTCAGAGGTGACTTCACAGGACGTGACGGTTGACATCGCGGCGCCTGACCTGCCGCTTCCGGAAAACGTCGGCCGGCTCGCTGCCGTTGGGAAGGCATTGCGTCCGCAGGGATCCCTACCGTTCGCAATCGCACATCCGGCCGGTGCTGTTGCTCCCGACGACAAATGGCGGCGCCTGGGCAATCGGGTGCGAGCAACCCGCCCCGCGGCACCTTCGGGATACATCGACCCAAGGGGACTGCCTGAACTGCGCTTGGCGATAGCCGATTATGTCCGCAAGGCGCGGGCGGTATAGGTGCAGCGCCGAACAGGTCATCATCACTGCGGGAACGCAACAGGGGTCTGTTCCTGGCGGCAACGGTGCTGCTGACCAGCGGCGATTCGGTTTGGGCCGAGGATCCGGCTTATCCGGGGATTGAGGCCGTGCTCGGCAACTTCAGCGTCACGAGCCTGTCGGGTCCCCGTCGATGGCCAGGGCCTCGACGTCAAGGAGGGCGATCCTACGATGTCCCGGCGCGCGCGCAGCCTTCGTCACGCCCTCCCACCAATATCCGCTCGGCATGCCGCATCAGCATGCCGCGACGTACGTCACTGCTTTCATGGGCACGCAACAACAATGCCTGGGTCGTCGAAGACGACTACGACAGCGAACTGCGATACGCGGGACATCCGTTCCCCTTCCTTGCAAGGGCTCGACCCGTCCCGGGTCGTCTACCTCGGCACCATGAGCAAGATGCTGTTCTCATCGCTCCGCCTCGGCTATGCGATCGTGCCGGAGCCCCTGATCGATGCCTTCGCCGGGAGCGCGCGCGATGATCGACCGCCATTCCGCCACGCCCGATCAGCATGTCCTGGCGAGTTATATGCGCGAGGGCCTCTTTGAGGCGCATGTCCGCCGAATTCCGCGGCGTGTACGCAGAGAGGCGGGCAGCGCTGATCGAGGCAATCGAACAGGAATTTCCCGCCTGGGCGACACTGCAGCCGTCGGATCAAGGCATGCATCTCCTGCTTTGGCTGCCGCTCGGTGTCGACGATGTGAAGATTGCCGACGAGGCAGGCAGGATCGGCCTGGTCGTCAGGCCGATTTCGCCGATGTTTGCCAGTCCCCCGGCCCGGTTCTGGCCTGATGCTGGGGTTTGGCGGCTTCAACCCCTGCCGAACTCCGTCGCCGCCGCGCGGCGGCTGCAAGACCGTCCTCGATGCCTCCGTCGGAGCGATACGCTGGTCCGCTTACCAAGCCCCCACACCTTGCGGCTGAGGCCTAATGCGATCCTCGCGTCGGCTACGTCGCTGCCATGACAGCTGATGCTGGTTCAGCGAAAATGACGGATACTGGTCCTGTGAAATGGACCAATTTGGGTAAAGGATGCTCCAGAAAGTACGAGCGAGCCCATTTGGCGGGTCCGAGAAATGGAGCATCCGATGAGCGACCAAGCCATCCAGACGCTGGAAGAAACCGTCGGAACCCCGCCCTTCAAGACGTGGCTCTGCGTCCTATGCGGCCTCGTCTACAGCGAGCGAGACGGCTGGCCCGACGACGGCATCCCGCCGGGAACGCGCTGGGAAGACGTGTCCGGAGGACTGGTGCCTGTCCCGACTGCGGCGCGTCCAAAGCCGATTTTCAGATGACCGAGATCTGAACCCGCCTTCAGCCCCATACAATCCACCACAGGCAAGCCGCCGAAGCACTTGCCGCCAGGAGTTCACATGTACGTGCCGCCGCACTTTGCCGAAAACCGCCCGGAGGTTCTCTTCGACCTGGTCGAGAAGAATCCGCTCGGCATCCTCGTCACCAGCGGCCAAGTCCGGCCTCGACGCTAACCACCTTCCGTTCGAGAGTGAACAGGACCGAGGGGGAGAATGGCATCCTCCACTCCCATGTCGCGCGCGCCAACCCTGTCTGGCAGGACGTGTCGACCGGCGACGAAGTGCTCGTCGTGTTCCGCGCCGCCGACGCCTACATTGCTCCCAACTGGTATCCGAGCAAGCGCGAGTTCAAGAAGCAGGTCCCGACCTGGAACTACCTCGTGGTCCACGCACACGGCCGGGTCACGATCCGCGATGACGAGCGATATGTGCGCGGCCTGGTCGCCCGCCTCACCCGCACGCATGAGGCGGCACAGGCGGACCCATGCGAAGATGACCGACAGTCCCAAGGACTATATCGACATGATGCTGAAGGCGATCGTCGGCGTCGAAATCGAGATCACCCGCCTGACGGGCAAGTTCAAGCTGAGCCAGAACCGCGAGGCGCGGGATATCCTCGAGGCAGGGAGAGATGCTGCAGAAGCAGGGAGACGAGCTGATCGGCGAGCAGCATGGTGGCCTTCGGCACGGAAAAGGCACGTCAATCCTGAGGCTCGGCCCGAGTTCTGGAGTAGTCCTATCGTGAACGCGCAATCTGTAGTTATTGTCGGCGCCGGCCACAGCGGCGCGAAGGCGGCAGCCGCCCTTCGCAAACACGGTTGGACCGGAGAACGATCACGTTGCTCGGCGACGAGCCTCATGCCCCCTATGACCGCCCGCCTCTGTCCAAGGCTGTGCTTCTCGGCAAGAAGACCAGCGAACAGTGCGCCTTCTTTCCGGCCCACCTGGTTTGGCGAAAACGATGTCGGCCTTCATGCTCGATAAATCGGTCGCAAGCATCGATCGCCGGAACAAGCGCGTCGTGCTGCGCCGATGGTCAGGACCTGCCCTACGCGAAGCTTGCTTTTGGCGACGGGCTCGGCGATCAATCGGTTGACGACACCCGGAGCCGAGCTGGACGGCGTCTGGCCGCTGCGAACGCCCCAACACGCGGAGGCGATCGCGCGCTCGTTCCGAAGCGGGCAAAAGGTCGTCGTGATCGGAGCCGGCGTGATCGGGCTGGAAGTCGCCGCGGCTGCGGTCGAGCTCGGCTGCGTCGTGCACGTCCTCGAAATGGCGCCTCATGCCATGGCCCGCAGCCTGCCGTCTGGCCGTTTCGGAGGTACTGGTTTCCGGAGCATCGTCGTCGTGGCGTGGATCTTCGCTTCGGCGTCGGGGTGGCCGCACTCGGAAGGCACGGGCACGGTCTCGTGCCGTCCGTCTTCGAGGGCGGCGACGTCATCGCCTGCGACGTCGTCGTCTACGGCGTTGGCGTCCGGCCGCGAACCGAACTGGCCGAGGCGGCCGGGCTCGCCGTCGACAACGGTATCCTCGCCAATCGGTTCCTGCAGACGGCAGGACCCCGACATTTTCGCATGCGGTGACGTCTGCCGATACGAAAGCCGCCTTTTCGGTGGCTGCCTCTGCGACTTGAAAACTGGCGCAACGCCGAAGATCAGGCGGACACGGCGGCGCGCAACATGCTTGGTCGAAGCAAAGGCGTTCGACGAGGTGCCGTGGTTCTGGAGCAATCAGTATGATTGTGCGCTTCAGGTTGCCGGCCTGCCGACGCATGGCGAAATCACTCGTACGCGGCGACGTCCGGCGCCGCGCGTCTCTTCCTGTCCCTCACAGCCGACGCCGTACGCTTCGCGGCGCAAGCGCCCTCGGCCCGGTCCGCGACGTTGCAAGCCCGATCAGAAAGCTCAAGGCAGCGATCGCTTCGGCTCCAACGATCGACATCGGGACAAACGGGAGCCCGCCAGCGAGCGATCGATGCCCTTCTGGAGAACTAGCCAAGTTCACAAACTCCGCTGCAGACGAAGCAGCGATCCGGGACCAATCGTCAGCGCCGAAATAGGCCTCGTAAGGTGGACACGTGCCAGTTCGGCACCTGTTCAGCTTGGGCAGGAGCTACAGGCGGCTACGCCTCCGTCATTCTATGCGTCAGTAAGACGCCGTCGCATCACTGGCGAAGGCCAGAAGGCAGTCACAAATATGAGGTACCGGTAATGTTAAGCGGTTTACAGCCCGATACGAAGAACTTGACACCGTCCACGATTGCAGTCGACCCTGCGATTCTATACATGGGGACGCCTGTCGTTCTTATTTCCTCGTTGAATCGAGAACGGAACGGCAAACTTGGCACCCATGTCTTCGGCATGGTGGCTAGGGTGGGGCTGCATGCTCGGCTTGAATGGCAGTTCGAAGACCGTTGAAAATATACTGCGAACCGGGCAATGCGTCCTCAACTTGCCGTCGGAAAAACAGGTCAGTTCGGTTGATCGGCTTGCCCTCACAACAGGCAGTAATACCAAGGCCCGATGAAATTGACTCACGGGATTCCGTTTTCGGGCAAATCATGATTCAACATGGCGGAAGGAGATTTCGCCATGGGAACGGCCCTCAACATCCGTCAGGACTACACGGCAGATGATCTGCGTCAGCTTGCCAGAAAGAGCCGGGACGCGGACTGGTCCCGCCGATTGCTTGCTTTGTCGGTGATCTACGAAGGCGGCTCCCGGAGCCATGCCGCATCGATTGGTGGGGGGTTGGTTTGCAGATCATCCGCGATTGGGTCGAGCGTTTCAATCAGCACGGTCCAGACGGCCTGAAGACCGGAAAGGCCAAGGGCCGTGAGCCGTTGCTGAACGACAAGCAACGCAAGGCGCTCATCGAGGCGGTCGAGAAAGGTCCCGTTCCCTATCTCGATGGTGTCGTGCGCTGGAGGCTCGTCGATCTGGTGCAGTGGCTTTGGCAGGAACACCGTATCTCGGTGAGCCGTCGCAGACGCTCGGGCGCGAACTGAATGCGATGGGCTATCGCAAACTCACGGCCCGGCCCAAGCATCATGCGCAGGATAGCCAAGCGATTGAGGAATTAAAAAAACTTCCCTGCTGCTGTGGCAGAAATTGCCGCCGGAGCAGCCCGAGGAAAACAAGTAGAGATTTCCTTCCAGGACGAGGCTCGGATCGGCCAGAAGAACAAAATCACGCGCCGTCGGGCCAGGCGCGGAACGCGACCTTCAGCACCCCACGACCAGCGCACAAAGTCGGCCTACATCTTCGGGGCGATTTCGTCCGAAGCTCGGCAAGGCAGCAGCGTTGGTGGTCATGCCCTGGTGCGACACCTACGCGATGACACGGCATCTGACCGAAATCTCCCGCCATGTCGAGGAGAACGCGCACGCCATCCTCATCATGGATCAGGCGGGCTGGCACATGTCCAACAACCTCGTTGTGCCCGGCAACATCAGCATTCTGCCGCTGCCGCCGAAATCCCCGGAACTGAACCCCGTTGAAAACCTCTGGCAGTTCATGCGCGACAACTGGCTCTCAAACCGGGTCTTCAAATCATACGAAGACATCGTAGACCATTGCTGCGACGCCTGGCGGAAACTCGAAAGTCAGCCATGGCGCATCATGTCCATCGGTCACCGCAAATGGGCCAATGAGTTCTGATCATTGAGCGATGGTATAATCCTGTTCCGAGCAACAAAGCTCCAATGGGTTTCCAACATGTAGAGGATAAGTTCAGTCTTGCTGGCCTGACCCCGATTGATTCTCATCTCGTAGCGCCCCCACGCGCATCTGAGCGTCCTGTTCAGTTAGAAGCAGAACTCGCCACAGTTCATGATTTCGGTGTCGGCAACCCGCGAATTCGCTCGCCCATGAAAGCAATTGAGGTGCGAATTGTTCGCGTGCACGCTGCCGAGAACATCTTGCGTGAAGATAACAAGGATCGGATCGACCCGGCGAAATGGCGGCCCCTGATCATGAGCTTTCGAGAATTTTATGGGCTCGGAAGCAATTTGCATCATTCGCGCCTCGGTGAGTTTCCCGAAGAGCTTTTTAAGCCGGCCGAATTTCGGCGTAGCGCTTCTAGGCCCACATAATCGCTGTTCGCGGTCAGATAACGGCCAGGGTGCAGACGGCTGCCCTGTCGCGAGTAGGCACGAGGTGGCGCTCGAAAAACTGCGGGAGATCGGAATATGTTGAAGCTGGATCGGAGGAGCATGTACCGACTGTGCGGCAGCATCGTCTGGACGTGCCATGCGCCGGTTCGGCGTAATCAGGAGTGGCCACTATAGGGTGGACAGCCGAGAGGGCCGCTTCTGGCCTTTCGACCTGAATTGAAGGCGTCATCCGAGAGGACGTTGGTTGCCGTCCTCTTGTCACCTCGCCGGCCAGCGATTTTGTAAAGCGGACGCCAGTGCCAGAAAATCCAGCCGTTTCGTAAAGCCGACGCGCGGCCTGTCGATAGTTGCTTCGATTCACCACGACGTTGACCGCACCACGCTCATGAAGCCAGCTTTCGCCATGCTCGATGAGTTGTCGCCCTAGTCCTTGGCCCCGCGCGGCCTGCGACACCACCAAGGTTGTGATCGCCCCTAGGAGACCCGCGCGGTATAGGGATGGCAGCAGTGTAAGGCAGATCACACCTGCTGCCTAGCTTCCGCTCACAGCGATGAAGATCGGCGGAATTCGTCGCGATTTAGAATGGTATCGAGACGGGCGGCCAGGTCAGCTTCCGCGGTCGGGTAGCCACGTTCGCTAAGCAGCGGCACAAGTTTTGCGCAATCTTCGGCACGCGCCGTCCGAATGTCGAACATTTGCAGTATCTCATTCTTAAACAGGTCGGCGGGTGATACTCGCCGTGTATGTCACGATAATGAAAATCTTACGCCAATCCTTCTACTGCGATCCCGGTTAAGCGGGCAACTGATGGACCATTAGGTTAGCGAAATCAGCACGTGCTGTAGTCGGATTGAGCGCGCCACCTGTGCTGGCAAATCAGACCCAAGTGCTTGAAACGTTCTGAGGCCACGGCAAAGGGAGGAGACCAGTGTTACTTTGTAGCTGGCGAGCAGCTAGGGCCCCGCCTGTGCCATCGCCGCAGCCTTCGTTTAGAAGGGGCCGGCATCCTTGGCGAGGAACCAGCCGGAAGTTGATTCCATCCTGCTCCCATGAGACGCGCGGAGCGCCAACTTACATCGGGAAGGAGAGACGAAAGCGGATCATCCCCTCCTCTGGGCATGAAACCTCCGCCACGCCCGCATGCAGCCGCATGATGGCATCGACGATCGCGACCCCCAGTCCGTGTGAAGACGAACTGCCGCTACGGGCCGCATCTGCCTGGTAAAAGCGATCGAACAACCGGTCCAACTGGTCCGGTGCCAGGCTCACACCCTCGTTCTCGACCTCGATGATCGCGTTTATCACCAGCACTGCCTGACCGCAGCCGGACCGTTGTACCTTCCCGACCATGACGAATGGCATTAACGACAAGATTGCCCACGGCCCGACGAAAAAGGTCGGCGTTGACAGTTGCAACGCCCGCAGCCTCGATGCTGAAGCGCATATCGCGCTCCAGGGCAAGGCCTTCGAAATAATCGGCAATCTTGTGAAGTTCACGGTCCATGTCGAGCGTGACTTTATCGACCACCTGTCGTCCCTCGTCCGCCCTTGCAAGGAACAGCATATTCTCGCTCAAGCGGTTGAGGTGCTCGAACTCCTCGAGGTTCGATTCCAGCACGGATTTGTATTCATCTAGAGACCTTGGCTGGGCAAGCGTGACCTGGGTCTGGCCGATCAAAACACCAAGGGGCGTGCGGATTTCATGCGCGAGATCAGCCGAAAACTGGGACAGACGCTGGTAACCATCGGTAAGCCGGTCCAGCATTGCGTTGAAGGCACCGGCCAACGCACGCAGCTCCGTTGGAGCGTCGAATGACATCCAGCCGCACATGCAGTTGCCCGGGATGAACCTCGGCAGCTTTGGTGGCCATATCCCGAACCGGCAGCAAACCACGCCGCAAAAGGGCATAGGCGATCGCGGCGGCAACGATGACACCAGCAATGGTCGCCATCAGGAAACGGTCGCGAAACGTCGCCAGCATGGCCTGTTCGTCGGTCATCGGGTGACCGGCCACAACCTCGATCGGCTCGTTGGTATCCAGTGCCTTGGTCTGCACCGAAGTCCAGTAGACCTCAATACCGGCGCTGGTGACTGTTCTGGCATTGGACGACGCAGCGGCGGTGGGCGGGGGAAGTGGGATCCCGTCTGGATTGACCTCGATCACGACCTCTCCCGAGGGATGGCGGAAAGCAAGGACGTCGCGCTCGGCGCCGAGCATCTTGGCAATAAGCAACGGCCGCTCCTTCAGTTCGCCGAGAGGATACATCTCGCTGACAAGCCGAGCATAATAGCTGGCCCGGCCCGAGACGATCGTCTCGATGCGCTGTTCCTGTGAGGAGCGCACCGAGTGATAGAAATAGATGCCAAGCGCACCGGTCAGAACGCAAAGGACTGAAGACCTGGGAGGCCATAAGCCGCAGGATGAGCGAGGATGACCTTTGACTGTTGCGCCGGATCATGCGTCGAGGCTCAGGCTGTATCCGACACTTCGGATCGTGGAAATCAGTTTTCGCCCGAAAGGCGCATCGACCTTGGCTCTTAGCCGCTTGACTGCGACGTCCACGACATTCGTATCGCTGTCGAAATTCATGTCCCAGACTTCAGAAGCGATCTGCGTGCGTGACAAGACCTCGCCCTGCCGCTTCATCAGCAGATGGAGAAGCATGAATTCCTTGTTGGTGAGCGCAATTTCGACCCCGTCTCTCGTCACTTTGCGTCGCAGCACATCCAGCCGCAGGTCCGCTACCTCGAAGACATCGCTTTCGCGCGCCAGGCCGCGACGCAGGATCGTACGGACGCGCAGTTCCAGTTCGACGAAGGAGAAGGGCTTCACCAGATAATCATCGGCTCCGAGCCGTAAGCCACGAATGCGATCGTTCACATCATCGCGCGCAGACAGAAAGATGACGGGCAGATCGCGCTGTTCACGAATGCGGCGGATAATCTCCCAGCCGTCGATGGCCGGGAGCATGACATCGAGAAGGATCAGGTCATAGACCTGCTGCATCGCCAGATGCACGCCGTCGGTGCCGGTACGCGCCAGATCCACGGCATAACCGCTCTCCCTCAGCCCCTTGCGGAGATAGTCACCGGTTTTGGGATCGTCCTCGATGATCAGGATTGCCATGTTTCTTCCCGCCCCCTGCCCCCTCTATCTCAAATCATTGTCTTCTAGCAATTCACGCGGGGCAATTCAGTGAAAGATGAATGACGAAATTGTCATTCTGGCGTCACCGCGGAGAGCGGGCCGCCGGTCTAGTTTCACCGCATCCCTTTCACCTGATAGCGAGGCTTGCAAACAATGCACCAATCCATGAAATCGACTTTCCGGTCGGCAGCACAGGCACTTACACTGCTCACCATCTTGGCCGGCGCTGCCAGTGCGGCAGATCCGGTACGCGTTCGCGGCGCCATCACCGAAGTGACGGAGGATGCAATCCACGTCAAGGCGCGAGACGGCAAGGACATTGCCGTAAAGCTCTCGGCCGGCACCATGTTCATATCCGTCGCGCTCACCGATCTGAGCGCGATCAAGCCTGACAGCTACATCGGCACGGCTGCTGCGCCGCAGCCGGATGGAACGCTGAAGGCTCTCGAGGTGCACATCTTTCCCGCCTCCATGCGTGGCGTCGGCGAGGGCTCCAGGCCATGGGACGGCGCCAAGGACAGTTCGATGACCAATGGTGCGGTCGGCAGCATTCTCGGCACCGACGGCCGCACGCTGACGGTCAAGTACGAGAACAGCGAGAAGAAGGTCTTCGTGCCTGCCGATGTTCCGATCGTCAGCCTCGAGCCGGGCGACCGCGCGCTCCTGGCAACCGGCGCGAAGCTTGTTCTGCTCGCCACGAAGGCCGAGGACGGCTCGCTGACGGCGATATCCATCAGCGTCGGCGCTAACGGCATAGCGCCACCGATGTGAGGCGCAGGATGCGACAAGAAAAGAAGGATCCACGGTCGGCAGGTCATCCTGTTGTGGTTCGCCTCACGCACTGGATCAACGTCTTTGCGATGGTGTGTATGGTGATGAGCGGAATGGGCATTTACAATGCCCATCCCATCCTGCCCTTCCGCTTCCCGGAGGAAATGACGCTTGGCGGTTGGCTTGGCGGCTCCACCGCCTGGCATTTCGCAGTGATGTGGCTCTTTGTCGGCAACGGCCTCGTCTATCTCGCCTTCGGCACGGCAAGCAATTACCTGCGTAAACGCTTGCTGACGTTGCGCCTGAGCGATCTCCTGCGCGATCTTCGCCTGGCACTGACTTTCAACCTCCGGCACGAATTCCACAGCTACAACGCCATTCAGAAGGCCATGTACCTTGGGGTTCTTCTTCTCGGCGTGTTGATGGTTGCGTCTGGCATGGTCCTCTGGAAGCCCATCCAGTTTGGCTTGTTGACGGCGCTTCTCGGCGGATTCGACTCCGCCCGTATCGTGCATTTCGCTGGTATGGCGGCTCTGTTGGGCTTTCTCGTCATCCACGTCGTCATGGTTGCCCTTGTTCCGAAAACACTGCTGTCCATGGGTTTTGGAGCGGGACTTTTGAAGGGAAGAAAGGAAAAGAGTGATGGCGGAGCAGCCTGAGCCGAAAAAGTGGCGCCCGCCACTCTGCTGGGGCGCAAACGACAAAAGAGCGGAGTTGCGCTCGGTGATCATCGCCCTCAACTGGAGAATATCAGCCGACGCCTGTTCTTTCGCCAAGGCCTGTCTTTGGGTGCTCTGACCATGCTGTCGGGCTGCAATCTCCAGGACGACACAGCTGTCGACAAGGTGCTTTGGGCGATGTCCCGTTGGAACGACCGGGTGCAGGCGCTCCTGTTCGACCGCAATCGGCTAGCGCCAACCTACCGGCCAGAAGACATCACCGACCCGTTTCCGTTCAATGCCTTCTATCCGGAAGACAGCGCGCCGGAGATCGACCTCCTGGATTACAGGCTGCAAGTCTCCGGCCTCGTCGACAAAAAGGCATCGTGGAGCCTCGATGACCTGCGCCGCTTGCCGCAGGTCTCCCAGATCACGCAGCATATCTGTATCGAGGGCTGGAGCGCGATCGGTGAGTGGAGCGGCGTTCCCCTGAGCGTCTTCCTCCAGCATGTTGGCGCGGACATGACAGCCAAATATGTCGGCTTCAAATGCGCGGACCGCTACTATTCCAGCATCGACATGCCGACAGCACTGCACCCGCAAACCATCCTGGCGCTCGACTTCGGCAAGGATCCCTTGCCGCTGAAATATGGCTCGCCCATGAAGCTCAGGGTGCCGACCAAGCTCGGCTTCAAGAACCCCAAGCATATTGTTGAGGTGTTCGTTACCAATGATTATCCGGGCGGCTACTGGGAAGACCAGGGCTACAACTGGTTCAGCGGGCTTTGAACAGCTCCGCCGCCAGCCCGAGCGCCCTGAACTTCCACGATCGACTGATAGGCTGTTGACCAACTGCGGGTGTACCCTCGGCAATCAGCACGGCAACCCATCCGATGGGGCACTCGGCCTGCTGCGGGTCACCGTCGACGACAGCCACACTTACTGATCTCGATTTGGTTGTTGAACCTCGGTCTTAAGAGCAGCAGTGCTGATCTCAAGCTCCGTAACCAACGTCGAAATGAGTTTGGCCGCGGGCATGGCACGCGCAAGCGGAGCACCCTGCCCGGCCCATTGCGCCCCGAAGCCGTGCTCGTTCCTTGCTTTTGCGGCGGCATGCAGTGCCTTTCCAGCATCGTAGGCGATGGGATAATCAGGAGGGAGCCCGTCGAACGTTTCCTGCAGCGCCGTGAAGCGGTTTGCGAGTGCGCGTGCCGGCCTGCCGGAGATCAGCCGTGTTAGGCGCGTGTGATAGGCAGCCCGGCCCAGTCAGCGCCTTTCGATATGCCTCGTCAGCACTCGATTCGGGACACGCGACAAAAGCCGTGCCGAGCTGGGCTGCGATTGCACCAAGCCCGAGCGCCGCTGCAATTCCTGCTCCGTCCATGATGCCGCCGGCGGCGATCACGGGGAGCGTGCCTTCGCGAACCAGGAGCCTCACAAGTGCGAAAGTGCCCAAACCGTCATCGGGCAACGACGGATCGAAGACGCCGCGATGACCGCCGGCCTCAATGCCTTGCGCCACGATCACATCTATACCCGCCTTTTCGACACTGCCGTGCCTCTTCAGGACTGGTGGCGGTCGCAAGCAGTGTCGTCCCATTCGCCTTCAAGGCCCGGATAGCCTCAGTCGGATGGTAGACCGAAATGGAAGCTGATGACGGGCGGCCTCGTTTCAAGCAACATCGACAGCATCTCGGCGTCGTCGGCAAAGCTCTTGTAGATCGTACGCAGAGCCTTCGGAGGCTCTGCGCCGAACTCTGCGAACAATGGTCCCAGCCATTCGAGCCACGCCGCCTCGCGCACCGGATCGGCGATCGGCGTGCCATGCACGAATAAATTGACATTGAAGGGCCGATCGGTCCGCGAGCGCAACTCCTCGATCATCGCTCTTGCGCACTGCGGCATCGGTTGCTCCAACGCCAATCGATCCCAGCCCTCCAGCGTTCGAGACCTCCGCCGCCAAGGCGGGGGTCGAAACACCCGCCATAGGGGCCTGAATGATCGGAATTGTTATTCCTAGCTTGTCCAACACCGCTTCTTCTCCTCAAGCCGCCAACATTTCGTCAGTCGGGCCAAAAAATTCATAATGGATGCGGTCAGTGCGAAACGCCCGCTTGCGCCAGCCCCGAAACAAAGAAGCGCATGAATGGACGAGGACCGCAGATGTAAAAGTCAGCTTCCTTGAAAGGCGTGTTTGCGAGTAGCCATTCGAAGGAAATGTAGCCGCTATGAACTTCCGCCTCATCGCTCGATTGATCGTAGAAGGTCGCAACTGAGGTCGCTTGCTGACGCGCCGCCAGGATCCTCACGTGGGCGTCGAACGCGTGGGTGGCCCGATTTGCGGTACCATGGATGTAGAAGGTTGGATGCCCCGCATGCTTTTCTGCCAGCGTCTCCAGCATGCTGACCATCAGGCGTCAGGCCCACGCCGCCTGACAACAGCACAACGGCGCGCTCGTGGCGTGTCCGCCAGGAAGAAGTCGCCGGCTGGCGGCGTGCATTCCACGACCGTTGCCGGTGCAGTCGCTGTCGTCATGGAGGATAGACCGAAGCGTCGCCTTGCAGGCTCGCGCTTCACGCTGATCCGGTAATGCTCATCGTTCGGGCGCACAGGAGATCGAATAGTTGCGCTTCAGGCCCGCGACGTCCGGCAACATCGAATCGGAACGTCAGATATTGGCCGGGTTTGTGTCGAAGCACCCGCCCACCGTCCTCGCGGCCGCAGGATGAAGGAGGTGATCATCTCGCTTTCCTTGCCTTGCGCTCGGCAACCACGAACCTGCCGCCATCCGGTCCAGCCTCCCACCTGCGTGACGAGATCATCCCGGATCTGCCGCCTCTCGCGACCCTTTAGAATATCAGCCAGGAACCAGTAGGCCTCGCCCCAGGCCGTCAGCACGTCCGGCGTTGCCGCCCCGCCAAGAACCTCTTCGATCGCACCAAGCAGCGCAGTTGCAACATGCGGGTAATGTTCCGGGAGGATTGCGTAGCCAATGTGCTTCTGGGCGATCCGCTCCACAGCCGGTCCGAGAGCAGCCAGACTTTCAATGTTGCGGGCATAGGCCAGGATCGCGGTGGCTAAGGCATGGACCTGCGCCCCGCTCTTCTGGTTGGCCTGATTGAACAACGCGGCAATCTCGGCGTCCTCGAACAGCCGTCGATACATGGCCGCAGTGATCACCGCGCCGTGTTCAGCGAGGGCGGGTATTGTGGCTTTCACGATCGTGATTGTCTCTGGCGAGAGCGGTTTCGTCATTTGGTCCTCCAGCTTTAGGCATTCATGTGTTCCACAAGGCACGCGCGGAACGTAAATTCTCTATTTAAGAATCCATGTTGACTTGATTTCTCGAAAAGAGAATACATATCTTGAACAATTGCGCAATGGAGAATTTGTTATGGACCTCGCATCGCTCGCGATGTTTCGCACAGTGGCCAAAGAACAAAGCGTCACACGCGCCGCGGAACTGCTCGGGAGGGTTCCTTCGAACGTGACCACTCGCATTCAGCAGCTCGAAGCTGAGATCGGTGTCCCGCTTTTCCAGCGAGACAAGAAGGGGATGGCGCTGACTTCAGAAGGCCACGCCTATCTCGACTACGTCGATCGCATCCTGAATTTGGCCGACGAGGCTAAGCAGGTTGTCAATCCGACCGGCCCCACTGGCGTGTTGCGGGTAGGCTCGATGGAATGCACGGTTGCCAGCCGGCTCCCTGTTCCACTCGCCGAATACAACAGGAAGTGGCCCGAGGTGACGATCGATCTGTCGACGGCTCCGACACGGCAACTGATCGATTCGTTGCTCGCGCACCGCATCGACTGCGCTCTGATCGCTGTACCGTCGGGGGAATGGTGGCTGGGGGCAAGCGAAATTGACAGGGTCCCGGTATTTCGGGAGGAACTGGTGCTTCTCTTGCCACCTGGACATCCCGAGGTGCGTTACCCCGACGACATCAAAACGAAGTCGCTTGCAGCCTTTGCGCCCGGCTGCACCTACCGGATGCTCGCGGAGGAATGGCTGACCGAGCTCCGGAACACGACCGGCACGTTTCGCAATCCAGGATGTAAAATCCTATCACGCAATGTTCGCCTGTACGGCCGCCGGTTCCTGCGTCAGCATCATGCCGCGCACGGTCCTGGACCTGATGCGTCATACTGCTTCGGTCGTCGAAAAACCGCTGATGACGGTTGATACCTATCTGGCTTGCCGGCCGGGCTTTGCGACACCGGCCTTCGTCGAGTTTCGCGATGCGCTCGCCCGGTTCTCGGATATCAAGGACGAGGCCAATGCGGCAGTCTGAGACAGGCGCGACCATTGCCGCGGCCATTCTGCTGGTTGTCGGCATGGGTTTTGGCCGGTTCGCCTTTACTGGTCTCTACCCGCTTATGGTCGCCGACCAGCAGATATCGGTCGAGGGCGGTTCATATGCCACCTCCGCCAACTATGCCGGCTATCTGGTCGGCGCACTTCTCGCCGCTCTGCTTTCGGGGATACCCAACCGAAAATTGTGCACGTTCGCCGTTGTGACGGCGGTTGCAAGCCTGGCACTGCTGGCACTCCCAATGCCGGCATGGCTGATTGTCACTGTCCGCGGGTTCTCCGGCGTCTCAAGCGCAGTCGCGATGGTGGCCGCTTCGAACTGGCTCATCCACGAGCGCAGGCATCGTCACGGCACTCCGGCGCTCTTCGCTGGCGTTGGGGTCGGCATTCTCGTCTCGGCGGAAATGATCGCGATAGGCCATGTGGCGTCGAGCCATGCGATCTGGATGGTGCTCGCGCTCGGCGCGCTAACTCTGACGGTTGTTTCGATCATCATGCAGGCCTCTGCGGATCGGCTGAAGCTGGCGCCGATGGCCTCCCATAGCGGCTCCGATGAACAGGCTCCGCCACCTTTTGGTGCGACAAGGCTGATCCTCATCTATGGGCTCGCCGGACTAGGATACATCATCACCGCCACCTATCTGCCGCTCCTTGTCCGCAGCGCCATTGCAGTCGATCCGGTGCATATCTGGGCAGTCTTCGGCCTCGGCGCGGTACCGTCCTGTTTTGTTTGGCATGCGTTGCACGAAAGGCTGGGAACCAGCCGTAGCCTCATCGGCAATCTGACACTGCAGGCGGTCGGCGTAGTGCTGCCGGTCTGGCATACGCCATCGGCCTATATTCTCAGTGCCCTTCTGGTCGGCGCAACTTTCATGGGAACGGTCACGATCGCCATGCCGGCTGCCCGGAGGGTGGCTGCAAGGGTTCGCTTTAACATGTTGGCGATCATGACGGCTGCTTACGGAATAGGACAGATCATCGGCCCCCTCATGGCCAACGCCCTTTATGCAAGGACAGGCAGCTTTGATCTCCCGCTTGAGTTGGCGGCTTCCGCCTTGGCGCTTGCGGCGTGCTTATGCATCGGCAGGCCCAACAACAAAAGCTCACCGGAGCGTTTCGCACACGATCGGCAGATGGTCCTCAAGCCCGAGAGGCGATAGCGCGTTAGCTTTGTTGCAAACGAAGCCCTCAGATCCACGGTTCAGGCTCCGCGCATGATCGCTGCTGTCTGTTTTGCAATGCGGTTCCTATGCCTGCTGCAATTGTCTGACCGGCTCCGGCCTTGTCGGCTGAGGCCGTGAATGCGCCTCAGAGGCCACCGTCATGAACGTCTGAAGTGCCGCGGAGAGATACTCGTCGCTCCGCGTCACGAAAACAGTCGGCGCCGACCGCAGATTGTCGGGAAGCTGGTGAATGATGACCCGTCCGTCGGCTGCCGCATCCTGAACGACCCCCCGAGGGAGCATGGCCATCCCTACCCCGGCGGCGACGCAGCCGATGATCCCGTCCATTGTTCCGAGTTCCATCCAGCGGACATTCGTTACCCCGCACGACGCCAGGAACGTGTCCATGCGCCGGCGATAGGAGCAGCCCGATCGAAAGGCGAGGACCTTCAGGGCCGGCGATGCGGCCAACGCCTTCAGATCCGAAAGCTCGTGAACCCGCGGCGATGAGATGACAACGAGCTCCTCTTCGATAATCGAAAGGCTCTGCAGTTCGGGATGAGCGATGGGGCCGGAGACGAACGCGCCATCCAGTTTGCGAGCGACAACCTCGCTGACCGAGCTGCTCCGTCGGTGAAGCCTCCACCAGGACGTCGACCTCCGGATATTCTTCAGCATAACGGATCAGGATGGGCGGAAGGCGAAGCGCTGCTGTGGTCTCCATCGAGCCGATCCTCAGTAAACCGCTCGGCGTATCGCGGTCCGTGACGACGCGCTTGGCTTCGTCCAGAAGCTCTCCGACGCGCTCGGCATAGGGCACGAGCTGAATGCCGGTGGCCGTCAGTGTAACCCCTCGCCTGGAGCGGTGAAAAAGCGGCGCGCCGATTTCTTCCTCAAGCGACTTTATTCGTGCGGTGACGTTGGATTGGACCGTGTGCAGCACCTCGGCCGCGCCCCCCATACTGTTTGCTCTCACCACCGCCTGGAAAAACTTGAGATCGACGCTGTTCATCAGCCATCTCCTTTTCTGATGGAAAACATCTGATCTAATCGTTTGTCATTCGTCAAGCGTCACAATAGCGTCAAAGAAAAATTAACCGGGAACATTCCTCTAACTGGGAGCAGTACGATGACGAAGATACGAACGCGTCTGACAGAATTTTTCAATATTGAGCACCCAATCATCCTGGCACCGATGACCCCGGCGGCGGGCGGCGCGCTTGCGTCCGCCGTCGCCGATGCCGGCGGCTTGGGTCTTTTGGGCGGCGGATATGCTGATCGCCCATGGTACGAGGCGGAGTCATCGCTGATCACCAACGAACGCGTTGGCTGCGGGTTCATCACCTGGGCGGTAGAGTCCGACCTTGATCTGTTTGACCGTGCGCTCGCGGAGCGTCCTTCCGCGATGATGCTCTCCTTTTCCGATCCGGCCAGGCTCGCCGCCCGCGTCAAGCAGGCGGGTGTCCCGCTGATCTGCATGATCCACACGCTGGAACATGCCCGGCGCGCAATCGACGTTGGCGCCGACGTGCTTATCGTTCAGGGGACCGAGGCCGGCGGCCATGGCCTGGTCGCGCGCTCGACGATGCCCTTCGTTCCCTCGGTCGTGGATCTTGTGGCGAAGATTGCGCCATCCGTCATTGTCGTGGCCGCAGGCGGCATTGCCGACGGCAGGGGCCTTGCCGCTTCGCTGATGCTCGGAGCAGACGGGGTCCTGATGGGCACCAGGTTCTGGGCGACGCGCGAGTCGCTCATCCATCCGGCAGCCAAGGACAAGGTTGTCGCCGCCTCTGGCGACGAGACAATCCGGACTTCAGTTTACGACATCGTCCGTCAGAAGGCCTGGCCCGCTGGCTATACCGGCCGACTGCTCAAAAACGGCTTCATCGACAAATGGCATGGCCGAGAAGAAGAGCTGCGTACGCTGCACACCGAAGAATTGTCGAAGGTCGAGGTCGGCTTGGGCCTCTGGCGGACTACGACACGGCCAACGTAACCGTCGGCGAGGCGGTGGGCCTTATCAATGATCTGCCGTCGGCAAAGGACATCGTTCGCCGAACGGTGCGCGAAGCAAGCGAACGACTTGGCCTCTACGCATTCGATCAGCGCATCGCGAGCTGATCTACCACGGTCCAAAAGGGCCGACTGCTTTCAAAAACAAAAAAGGGGACTGCAGCATGCAACAGCTACAGGACAACGGACGATTCCGTCCGCAAACCAGGCATCTGGACCGTCGTTCTCGCATCAAGCGCCGGCACGGTCATAGAATGGTACGACTTCTATCTCTACGGAAGCCTGGCCATCTTTTTCTCGACACTCTTCTACCCAGCCAATGAGCCGACGGCAGCCGTTCTGATCAGCGTCGCGACCTTCGCCACGGGATTTGTCGTGCGCCCGCTGGGAGCCCTGCTGTTCGGCAGCATCGGCGATCGTTTCGGACGCAAGAGCACGTTCTTGATGACGCTCATTCTGATGGGCGTTGCGACCGCGCTCGTCGGCATCTTGCCAACCTTTGAGACCGCGGGATATTTCGCGCCGATCGCGCTCGTCGTCCTCCGGCTGATCCAGGGATTGGCAATCGGCGGTGAATACGGTGGCGCCGCCGTTTACGTTGCGGAACACGCACCGGCGAACAGGCGCGGTTTCTTCACGAGCTTTATCCAGACAACGGCAACCGTCGGCTTTTTCCTGGCGATTGTCGTCGTTCTTACGTGCCGGCTGTCGCTCGGCGAAGAACTCTTCAAGCAATGGGGCTGGAGAATTCCGTTCCTGCTGTCATCGGTTTTGATCGTCCTGTCGCTCTATCTGCGCCTCAAGCTGAGCGAATCCCCGGTGTTCGAGGAGCTTCGCAAAGGCGGAAAGACCGCAAAGAGCCCGATCCGCGAGAGTTTCGCCACCGGTCATGGTGCGCGCTATGCAGCCTTCGCGCTGTTCGGGGCGACCGCGGGCCTCGGATGCGTGTGGTATACAGGGCAGTTTTACGCCCTCTATTTCTTGCAGAGCGTGCTGAAGCTGGACTTCCTGACAGCGAACCTTTGCCTTGCGGCTGCTTTGGTGATCGGAACGCCGCTCATCGTTTTCTTCGGCGCCTTGTCCGACCGGGTCGGCCGCCGCAAGTTGATTGTCACCGGCTTCATTCTCGCAGCCGTATTCTATGTTCCGATCTATCAGGGCATCGCCGCCGCCGTCGCTGCCCAGAACTTCGTGCTGGTCACAGCCCTGATCGTCGCCCAACTCGTCTTCGTCGGGCTGGTCTACGGGCCGATGGCAGCCTTCCTCGTCGAGCTCTTCCCGGCGAAATTGCGCTACACCTCGCTCTCGCTTCCCTATCACATCGGAACAGGCGTGTTTGGCGGCTTTGTTCCCCTCATCAGCCTGTCGCTGGTTGCCTACACCGGCAACATCTATGCGGGCCTGGCCTATCCCATCGCGATCGCGATCATGAGCGCGGCCGTAAATGTGCTCTGCTTCCCCCGTGCCCTGGCTGGGGAGCGTCGAGCCTGCCGCAACCGGCCTGCCGGCGAAGGCAAACTGAACGTCACGGGGCGACGCCGAGTGCGCGTCCCTGCCCTCTTTCCTATTTCCGAGGACGACCATGCCGCTGATAAAAATCAACCTTCTGAAGGGCCGATCGCCTGGGGAGCACGACAAGATCCTCGACTGCATCCATGAGGCGGTGGTCAGGGCTTTCCATGTACCGCCAGCCGATCGCTATCAGATCCTGATCGAACATGAGAGCTCGCATGTGCGCGCGGAGGATACCGGGCTTGGTCTTTCTCGCAGTGACAGGCTGATCATTATCGAGGTGATCTCGCGAGCGCGGTCAGCTGACGACAAACAGGCCTTCTATCGTTTCGTTGCCGCAGGACTTTCGGATGCGTGTGCGATCGACCCTGCAGATGTTGTGGTCAGTATCGTAGAAAATGGTGATGCGGATTGGTCCTTCGGCCTTGGTCGAGCTCAATTCATAACCGGCGAGCTTCGCTGAAATCAGGCATCCGCGGCGGTGAAAGACATCAACGCCGAGTGCCAGTCCGATACGGCCGCGCCATCGGCTTTGACCGGCCGAGCGCAAATTCAAACAACAAAGAGAGAAGCAGCTATGAAACAGCTACACCGAACCGTCGCCGCGTCACTGGGGATGCTGATGACGACTTTCTTAGTTCCGGCGCAAGCCAAGGAGACCATCGTCAAGCTCCAAGTCGAAGGCCAGACAATCGTAGGCACGATGGTCACGCCGGATGATGTCGCGAATCCTCCGGTCGTCCTGATGCTTCACGGTTTCACCGGCAGCCGCAACGAATGGAGTTCGGAAGCAGTCAAGGAAGGCCTGTTTGGGCGAGCTGCGCCGGTGCTCGCAAAGAACGGCATCGCTTCGCTGCGGATCGATTTCCGCGGCAGCGGTGAAAGCAACGGCAAATTCGAAGACATGACAGTCGAAACCGAGATAACGGACGCACAAGCGGCGCTCGACTTCCTATCGACGAATGACAGCGTCGATAGGCAAGCGGATTTCGGTGATGGGAATGAGCCTGGGCGGTGCGGTCACGACCGCAGTCGCCGGCCGGACGCAAACCCCTTTGAAGTCTGTCGTGCTCTGGAACCCCGGCATCAATCTTCCGGCAGCGTTCATCTCCATATTTGGCGAGAAGCAGATGGCGGAAGCTGTGACAGCGGGCGACAAAGTCTATCCGGCCAAGCGCGTCGGCGATGGGAAGGAAATTCCCTTGAAAGGCCGCTTCTTCGAGAGCTTATACGCAGTGCAGCCTGCCGGCGAAATCTCGCGCTACAAAGGGCCGCTGTTCCTGGCGGTCGGCAAGCGCGATAGCATCGTCTTTCCCCAACCCGTTCTCGCCAAGTCGTTGCTATCTTATCACGACGGTCCGGAGGAACTGTGGGCTGAACCCGTTGATCATGGTTTCGGCGTTGGACAGAGTGCCAAAACCGTGGACAAGCTGATCTCAGCGACGGTCGCCTTCCTAAAGGCCAACGACGAATAATCTGCGCCTCGAACGGCGCTCGCTCGGCCGCCAATTCCGCCGGAATTGGCGGCGTCTTCGCGAAAGCGGCACCGCTTCATCGCCTGTCCGATCTGCGGCTCTTTATACCGCTGGCAATAACCCCTTCGCGAATCTGCCATGGCACGGCATATCGCGGTACCGTTCGAGGACGTTCCAGCCGACGCCAAGGAACTGACTGGAGATTACGCCGGGCGGCTGAAGTCATTGATCCTGCTTTTTGCGAGCGCGTTATGGAGGACCGTAAAAAAGAACCCGGGAGCTGCTTCGCTTCGCTATCTCTGAGGGTGTGCGTTTCCCCCAGCTCATTGATGACCACTACGCAGAGCTCATCGTGCCGATCCTCGTCACGGGGCAGGCGCTCATCGACGAAGGTGTCCGTCAGGGTAAGTTTCGGGACGGGGCCTGCGGCCGTTGCACGCGTCATACTTGCGCCTGCGTTGGCCCTGATTGTCGAAGCACTGATACACGACGTCGTCTCGATCTTGAAACGCCGAGATTATATCGAGGCCCATCTTGATCTGGTCTTGCACGGTCTCGCGGCCGCTAGCAGTTGATCAGGCGCGACGGGCGACTCGCATGGTTGATATAACCGCCCTACCGGAAAACGCTTCCCTCTCCGAGTTACAGAAACAGCGGCGGCCTGGCGTGCTTCACGTGATGATCGAAAACTTCCCGTTGTCGCCCCCCAGCCCGCTTGGAGGGGCCGCTTCGCCGACGAAGCCGAGATATGCGCGATGTAACTTTTCCACTCCTTTGGCGAGTTGATCGACAGACATGGATGCATAGCCAAAGATATATCCGGCTCGTTCATCAGTCGGCAATGAGAACAGGCGAGTGATGGGATAGATTCCAATGTCGTGGCTTCGAGCGATATCTGCGAAACGCGCCTCTTGTCGGGAGGAAATGGTGTTGAACCACACGACGACGTGAAGTCCCGCAGTCGTGCCGACGATCTCGATGTCGTCCACAAAAGCGCTGGTCATTGACGCTAAGAATACGGCGCGTCGCTCTGCGTTAAGCCTCCGCATTTTGCGGACATGCCGCTCGTATGCACCGGTCTCGATCAGCGCGGCTAGAGCCTCCTGCCCGAACGCGGATGTGTGCCGATCGGCAATCCGCTTGCATTCGAGGAAAGCCTCGACGAGTGGATGCGGAATTATGATGTATCCGAGCCTGAGCGTCGGTGACAGCGTTTTTGAGACCGTTCCGACATAGATGACGCGCCCTTGCCCAGAGAGATAGAGAGGCGGAATGGGGTCAACGTCATACCGATACTCGCTGTCGTAGTCATCCTCGATGACATAAGCGTTCGCCGACATGGACCACTCCATCAAGGCTTGGCGATGCGCAGCAGTTAAGACTCCTCCCAGAGGAAACTGGTGGCTCGGCGTCACATATGCCACCGCGATGTCGCCAACCTCGGGAAGCTTCGTGGTGTCTATGCCATGAGCGTCGCAGGGTATGGCAACGATGTTTGCACCGACGGCGTGCATGACGTTCTTGGCCATGGCATAGCACGGGTCTTCGACCACGACACGGTCGCCGGGATTGACAAGGACCCGAGCGCATAGGTCCAGCGCCTGCTGCGATCCGTTCACAACGATGATCTGTCCGAGATCGCAACTGATGCCCCTTGACCGCCAGACATAGCCCTGCAATGTCTCCCGCAAGGATCGGCTTCCTGCTGGATCATCGTATCCTAATCTGTCGCGATGCCTGAGGAAGGCGGTATTCAGCGCTTTTCGCCAGGGGGCCTTTGGAAAGTCCTCTGCGGCAATATCGCCGTAGCGGAAATCGAATTTGAGCGGCGGCCTCCCGGCGGTGCTGTTCGACGGCAGAGCCATCGCACGAGTTGCATAGGCGGAAAGCCGGCGAGCGGGGATCGCCGAACAGTCGGGCGGAGCGCCCTGGCGCGGCCGCCCTGTTGAGGCAACCGAAGCTTTCTGTCCCTGCTGTACCCGGACGTACCCCTCCGAAATAAGCTGGTCGAATGCGGCGGTCACCGTCGTCCTCGAAACACCCAGTTCTTCCGCAAGCGAGCGACTTGAAGGTAGAGCGTCACCGACACCATAGACGCCAGCCTCGATCTGCTTGAGCAGGGAATGATAGATCCGGCGCGTCGCTCCTGTCCTGCGAGATCCTTGCCTGTACTGGACCAATGAAAATCTCCAAAACTGGCAGTTTAGTTTGTGCCAATGAACTGCAATAGGTCGCCTACAGTCAAGGAAAGATAAATCACCGGTCCGCTGCGTGAGGATTGCTTCTGCGTGAATTGATGGAGTTGCCTGGATGTTTGAGGCACCCGTCATCGACGGCCGAATTCGCAAAACTGCGCCGGGATTTAGAGCAGTGAGCATCCACGTCGATGCCACTTCGGCCGGAGAAGGAATCCTGGATCGTCCATTGCTGGCGGAAGCCTGTGCTTGCGTCTTGGCCGGCGACCCGGCTTGGGCGGAAACGCACCTGGCAAGTTGGTCCGACGCCTACGTCCGCTTTGGCGCGAAGCCGAACCGTACGCCCTGCTCAGCCCAGGCCCTTAGAAAGCGGGTTCTCAAGGACGGTGCCATTCCGTCGATCAACCCCATCGTTGATCTCTACAACGCCATCAGCTTGAAATACGCCATCCCGGTCGGCGGAGAGAACCATGACGCCTATGTCGGGCGACCCTTTTTGACAATCGCAGACGGGACGGAAACGTTCGACACCGTAATGAATGGGGAGGAAGCCAACGATCCTCCTCTATTGGGCGAGGTCATCTGGCGCGACGACGTTGGCGTCACTTGCAGACGCTGGAATTGGCGACAAGGAACTCGAACCCGCCTGGCGGCCGCAAAAGGCCGGATGTGGTTCGTATTGGAGGCCTTGGAAGCCATGCCGGACGTAGCGCTGGCTGAGGCAACTGACGCCCTGATCGAGGGCCTGAAAGCGCTGATGCCGGGCTGCACGATCGTGAGCCAAGCGATCGACATCGCCCAATAACTTTCGGTCGAGTGATAGCATCTTTCGGGTTGGATAAGATTTAACGAGCGTCAAGGAATGAATGCCGATCTGCATCAATTGCTCATAGTCTATGCAGCATATGTCATCGCCGCTGGTAGCCCCGGCCCGAGCAACATGCGCATCATGGGCGTGGCGATGGCTCGCGGCAGAGGTGCTGCGCTCATGCTTGCCTCGGGCGTTGTCAGCGGCTCGATCTTCTGGGGTCTGATGGCCTCGACGGGCATCTCCGCCTTGTTGGCCAGATACGCCCAAGCCCTGATCGTTCTCCAGATTTTCGGGGGCTTGTATCTGCTGTTCCTCGCCTTCAAAGCGGGACGGTCGGCGCTGATGTCGAACGAGAAACTGGCGGCGCGCGTGTCGCCGGATGAAGTTCCTCTTTCTCGGGTTGCCCTCTACCGGCGGGGTCTCTTGATGCATTTGGCGAACCCAAAATCCGTGCTGGCATGGATCGCGCTGGTCACGCTGGGCATCGGCCCGAATTCGTCATGGCAAAGCATCGCGGCCATATTGGGTGGCTGCGCTGTCTTGAGCGTCGCGATCTTCTGTGGCTACGCCATTGTCTTCTCCACGATGCCCATGGTGGCTTTGTACCGCCGCTGCCGCCGTTGGATCGAAAGCCTCCTGTCGCTGTTCTTCGCTTTCGCGGGGCTGCGCATGCTGCTCTCCCGTATTTAGTTTCGAAAGGATAGATGATGACTTTTTTCCGTGGCCTATCAGCGTTCCCCCTTACTCCAACCAATGCTGAAGGGCGCGTTGACGCCGAGGCGCTGGCTCGTTTTCTCGAGCGTATTCATCACGCGGGAGCAGATTCCATTGGATTGCTCGGCAGCACGGGTGGCTATGCGTACCTCACGAGGGAAGAGCGCAAGCGAGCCGTGCAGATTGCCGTTGAATGTATCGGCGGCAAGACCCCTCTTGTGGTGGGGGTAGGAGCATTGCGTACCGACGAAGCTCAGGCTTTGGCGCGCGATGCCAGATCCGCTGGCGCTAACGGTCTGCTCCTCGCGCCCATGTCATACGTTCCCCTGAACGAGGACGAAGTCTTTCAGCACTTCGTCGCTGTGGCCGAGGCGGGGGAACTGCCATTATGCATCTACAACAATCCAAGCACCACGCGGTTCACATTCAGCGATGCATTGATCGCCCGGCTGTCAGCGGTGTCCAACATCGTCGCCGTGAAAATGCCGCTGGCGGCAAGCGACGATTACGCGGGGGAACTCGCACGCCTGCGGCAGATTACCCCTGACACGTTCACAATCGGATACAGCGGCGACTGGGGGGCGGCCGATGCCTTGCTTGCCGGATGTGACACCTGGTACAGCGTTGCAGCAGGTCTGCTGGCGGGCCCGGCGCTTGCGCTGACGCGTGCTGCGCAGGCCGGCGACATTGTCGAGGCCGCGCGATTGAATAAAGCCTTTGAACCGCTCTGGACCTTGTTCAAACGCCACGGCAGCTTCCGCGTTATGTTCGTCATTGCGGACCTCTTCGGTCTGGCGCATGTCCAGCCGCCGCGTCCGGTTTTGCCGTTGCCGAAGGGTGCCAGGGATGACGTCAGGCTGGCATTCGAGATGATCGAGGGCGCGGGCCGGCAGAGGCTTTAGTGTGCCGGGCGCGGTTGGCGGACATCTTCCATATCTGCCTTTGCTCAGCCGAGGTTCCGAGCTAGGTCAGCTCGAACATGCTGGCATTTTGCCGGGTCTTCTTGCCGCATTGCAGGCAAAGCGGGGAGTCGCCGGATCGAGCGTCCTAAGGCTTGCCCGCCCGTGTGGCTTACCGTCTGAGGGTCAGGCCCTTGGTAGCGTTGGCGCGCTGCCGTGGGCCGCTTTATGTCTGGTCTTCCGAACGGCCCTAACCTTGCAGGACCGGCGACCGGGCTCAAGGACCCTGTCGGTAAAAAAACAAAGACGGTACAAGGTTAGCGGTGGGCTCACGAAGCTCAGGCCGATGAAGGGATCCAGCCATCGGCCCGACTTGGCCGCGCGTTTCAGTTCGCCTTGCAGCAGCAAAAGAAAGGGCCGCAGCGCGGCCCTCAGACCGCTGTCAAACCCGTCGATATTTTCGGCGGGTTTCGTTTTTGCGGATTGGATTTTTTGGGCTGCAGAGGTTTGGCTGAGGGAAAGAGGGGCGTGTCGGCTCACGCCATGGCCGGTTACGGGCCTTTTGTGAGGGCCATTGCGATCTTCTTGATGTCTTGGGCGGCTGCAGCCACCTCGCCGCGTCGGTCAGGAACGGACCCGACGAGCGTCAGGGTATTTCCGGGGAATTGAAAGCTGTCGAACGCAAGCAGCGCCAGATCATCCAGCAGATCAGCGATCGCAATGCCGAGGGACGCCCACGTCTGGCTGCGCTCGACGATATGCTCGACCAACTTGAGCAGCGCCGTACCGGTCTCGAAGTACGCCTGAATCAAGCACCAGCCGAAGAAGATTTCGGGGAGAAGATCAAGAAGCTGAAGGCGGAGGTCAGTCCGGAGGCCGTCGAGATGATCATCAACTCCGCCTTCTACTACATGCGCGAGCACGCCGACGCGGAAACGAAGCAACCCTTCATCAATATCGTGCGCCAGTTCATCCGGCACGATTATCTGGAACGGCTGCGCGCCGGCGAACTTGAGACGGAGGCCGAAAAGAAAAAGCTCCTCCAGAGCTATCTGGAGGAGTTCGATCAGAAACAACTTGCCTGGCAAAGTTTGCAAGTTTGTTTGGTTGCGGGGGCAGGATTTGAACCTGCGGCCTTCAGGTTATGAGCCTGACGAGCTACCGGGCTGCTCCACCCCGCGTTATTGTGTTTTTGAGCGGAACGGACCGCTTTTGTTTGCGGCCGGTTTATATCGGCTTATGGCCGTTTTATTGTGTTGAGAAGATTTTGATTTCGTTGTTGCGTTTCGCAGACCTGGCGGCGACCGACTCTCCCGCGTCTTGAGACGAAGTACCATAGGCGCTGGGGCGTTTCACGGCCGTGTTCGGAAAGGGAACGGGTGCAGCCACCCCGCCATAACCACCAGGTCAGCGAAGCGCAACGATTTGAGAAGCTGGTGAAGTTTTCACTTCGTTTTGAACACGTCTTGACCTGTCAGGGTCAGGCTCATTTTGATGAGCATTGTCAATGAGAACGATCAAGCCGATCGAGCTATTAGTACCGGTAAGCTTCATGCATTGCTGCACTTCCACACCCGGCCTATCAACGTGGTCGTCTTCCACGGCTCTGATAGGGAACACTCGTTTTCAGGTGGGTTTCCCGCTTAGATGCCTTCAGCGGTTATCCCTTCCATATGTAGCTACCCTGCTATGCCCTTGGCAGGACAACAGGTCCACCAGAGATATGTCCATCCCGGTCCTCTCGTACTAGGGACAGATCCTGTCAATATTCCTACACCCACGGCAGATAGGGACCGAACTGTCTCACGACGTTCTGAACCCAGCTCACGTACCGCTTTAATTGGCGAACAGCCAAACCCTTGGGACCTGCTCCAGCCCCAGGATGCGATGAGCCGACATCGAGGTGCCAAACAACCCCGTCGATATGGACTCTTGGGGGTCATCAGCCTGTTATCCCCGGCGTACCTTTTATCCGTTGAGCGATGGCCCTTCCACGCGGGACCACCGGATCACTATGACCGACTTTCGTCTCTGCTCGACTTGTCAGTCTCGCAGTCAGGCGGGCTTATGCCATTGCACTCGACGACCGATTTCCGACCGGTCTGAGCCCACCATCGCGCGCCTCCGTTACTCTTTCGGAGGCGACCGCCCCAGTCAAACTACCCACCATACACTGTCCCGGATCCGGATAACGGACCGCGGTTAGACATCCATGACGATAAGGGTGGTATTTCAAGGATGGCTCCACGGAAACTGGCGTCCCCGCTTCAAAGCCTACCACCTATCCTACACATGCCGACACGAATGCCAGTGTAAAGCTATAGTAAAGGTGCACGGGGTCTTTCCGTCTGACCGCAGGAACCCCGCATCTTCACGGGGAATTCAATTTCACTGAGTCTATGTTGGAGACAGCGGGGAAGTCGTTACGCCATTCGTGCAGGTCGGAACTTACCCGACAAGGAATTTCGCTACCTTAGGACCGTTATAGTTACGGCCGCCGTTTACTGGGGCTTCAGTTCAAAGCTTGCACCTCTCCCTTTAACCTTCCAGCACCGGGCAGGCGTCAGACCCTATACGTCGTATTGCTACTTCGCAGAGCCCTGTGTTTTTGATAAACAGTCGCTACCCCCTGGTCTGTGCCACCCCATCCTGGTTGCCCAAAATGGGGTCACGCTTCTTCCGAAGTTACGCGTGCAATTTGCCGAGTTCCTTCAACATAGTTCTCTCAAGCGCCTTGGTATACTCTACCTGACCACCTGTGTCGGTTTCGGGTACGGTCTATACGGTGGAGCTGTTTCCTGGAACCGCGTCCCTGCAAGATCAATCCAATAAGACCTTACAAGTTGAGCAATCCGTCACTACCACCAGGCCCACGAATATTAACGTGGTTCCCATCGACTACGCGTGTCCGCCTCGTCTTAGGGGCCGGCTAACCCTGCTCAGATTAACTTTAAGCAGGAACCCTTGGTCTTTCGGCGAGAGGGTCTCTCACCCTCTTTATCGTTACTCATGTCAACATTCGCACTTCCGATACCTCCAGGATGTCTCACGACTGTCCCTTCACAGGCTTACGGAACGCTCCGCTACCACGTGTATTGCTACACATCCTCAGCTTCGGTGCATGGCTTCAGCCCCGTTACATTTTCGGCGCAAAGACCCTTATTTAGACCAGTGAGCTGTTACGCTTTCTTTAAATGATGGCTGCTTCTAAGCCAACATCCTGGTTGTTTTGGGATCCTCACATCCTTTCCCACTTAGCCATGACTTGGGGACCTTAGCTGGAGGTCAGGGTTGTTGCCCTTTTCACGACGGACGTTAGCACCCG